>NZ_JBDPMB010000003.1:0-586554 GCF_039871615.1 Nonomuraea sp. B10E15 | reverse complement strand
CAACCGCGGCGGCGACCGCCAAGCCAACGCCGCCCTCTACCGCATCGCCCTGGTCCGCCTGCGCTGGGACCCACGCACCCGCGCCTACATGGAACGACGCACCCAAGACGGCCTGTCCAAGAAAGAGGTCATCCGCTGCCTCAAGCGCTACATCGCCCGCGAGCTCTATCGGGTCATCACCAGAACTGATCATGAACCCAGTGCTTGACATCAATAGGAGCATCCCGCACGTGGCGGGCCGCCGCGACGGCGCTCTCCTGACCATGACCGTGGTCAGGGGGCGCCGGTTCACCGCACGAACCAGTCGAGCCCCTTGTCGGTCAGCAGCACCGCGCCGATCGTGAGGGCGAGCACGAGCTTGACGAGCATGAGCATCCCGCCTCCGCCGACCAGCCCGATCAGGGAGTCCAGCACGGCCACGGCCTCCGCGGCCAGGATGACGATGCGGGTCCAGCGGAACCGCTTGGGCGCGAGAACCCCCGCGACGGCGAGCACGGCCGTCACGACGAGGGAGAAGATGACGAGGCCGCGCACCAGGCCCGCGTTCCGCACGTCCTGGCCGTGGTCGAGCCGGTCGCCGAGCAGCGACAACGTCACGAAGGCGCCGAACACCCCGGCGACGACCTGGAACCAGACCCCCACGAGCGCGAGCACCACGCTCGTCGGCATGCGTTCCGACATCTGAGCATCCATCGAGCCCCTCCCCATGACGCTTCGGGAACGCGCTCACCGTCTCAGCTCCCCGCCGGGACCCGTCCCGGCGGGGACGCCGGTGTCGTCACAGCTCGGCCAGGACGCCCTCCCTGACGGTGGCGACCGGGATCACGTGGCGGTCCGGGCGCGCGGTGCCGCCGCGCGCGTCCACGTAGGCGCGGCCCGGGGGAGCGGCCGCGGCCAGGCGGAAGATCGTGGCGTGGCGGATCGTGCCGTCGTCGCCGAGCCAGGGCTGGTCCATGCGCAGGATCCGGCGTGGCGTGGCCGTGACCGCCTCGATCGCCGGCTCCAGCCCCATGCCGCAGTGCAGCAGCTTGGTGAGCGTGGTGGCCAGGTCGTGCACCGGGCCGGCGATGTTGCGTACGTGGAGGTCGGTGCTGATCGTGTGCGGCGGGAAGCCGGCCGCCAGCGCGCGGGTGGCCACGTCGAAGCTGAAGCTGGCCGCGCCGTGCCCCACGTCCAGCAGCACGCCGCGATCGAGGGCGCGGTCCAGGGCCGGGGCCGGGGCGCCGCCGGGGAGCCACGGGGCGCCGGTCTTGCCGTGGTAGCAGTGGGTGACGACGTCTCCGGCGTCCAGGAGGTCGAGCACGTCGCCGATCAGCGGCGGGGCCTCGCCCACGTGCACCAGCAGCGGCAGGCCCGCCTCCCTGGCCACCAGGCGGCCGAGCTGGAGCGGCTGCAGGCCCATCGCGCCGACGATCGCGCCGCTGGAGCGCACCTTCACCCCGCACACGACGTCGCGGTGCCGGTCGATGGCGGCGAGCGTGGCGTCCACGTCGATGAACGCCGGGTCGGCGGTCTCGCGCAGGTGGACCAGGCCGTGGGAGCCGATGTTGAGCCAGGCGCGCACCTGCGTCCTGGCCGCCGGGATGACGTAGCGGACGAGCCCGTCGATGGTGGCCTGTCCCGCGCTGCCCGCGTCGGCGAGCACGTGCACGCCCGCGTCCAGGCCGGCCCGGTCGGGCGGCACGCTGATCTGCGTCATCGCGTCGTAGACGTGGGCGTGCAGGTCCACCCAGCCGGGGCCGATGCAGAGTTCGCCCTCGAGCTCGGGGCCCGCAGCGGTTGCCGTCCCGCCGCCCGGGGGCGCGGCCGCCCCCTCCTCGTGCTCCGGCCGGGTCAGGCGGGCCCGCCCGTCCGCGAGCGTCAGGCGGGCGCGGCCGTCCACCGAAGGCAGGCGGCCGGTCCCGCCGGCGGAGGGCGGCGGCCCGAGCACGCGCAGCGGCGTGTCGAGGGCGGCGGGAAGGCGTACGTCGCCGCTCATGGCAGCGCCCTCGTGACGGCGGCGTTGTGGAAGGTGCGGCGGATGCGGGCGATCCCGTCCGACGCCCGGCTCGGGTGCACGCGGTTGGTCAGCAGCACGGCGTAGAAGTCCAGCTCGGGATCCACCCACAGGCTCGTCCCCGTGAACCCGTCGTGCCCGTACGCCGACGCGGTGAGCAGGTCGCCGCCGCTGCCCAGACGGGGTTCGTGGCCCTGCCAGGCCAGTGCCCGGCCGCCGGTCCTGGTGCCGGTCATGACGGCCAGCGTGCGCGGCGCGATGACGCCGGCGCCGCCCCCGCACAGCGCCTGGCCCAGCCTGGCCAGGTCGTCCAGGGTGCCGAACATGCCCGCGTGGCCGGCGACGCCTCCGAGCACCTCGGCGTTCTCGTCGTGCACGGTGCCCTGCACGACGCGGCCCCGCCACGGGCAGTCCTCGGTGGCCGCCGCCCGGGCCCGATCGTGCTCGGGAAGCAGGAAGCGGGTGTCGTCCATGCTCAGGGGAGCGGTGACGCGTTCGCGTACGAGCTGGTCGAGCGGGACCCCGGCGGCGCTCTCCGCGACCAGTGCGAGGATCATGAAGCCCTGGGAGCTGTACTCGACGCCCTGCCGCTCCCGCAGCGGCAGGCCGGCGAGCGCGTCGAGCAGGTCCTCCCGGGTGGGGCAGCGGCGGTAGAGCGGCTGCTGGCCGGGGATGCGCGAGGTGTGGGTGAGCAGCTCGAACACGGTGACGCCGGCCTTGTCGGTGCCGGCGTAACGGGGCAGGTGGGACTCGACGGTGTCGTCCAGGGTGAGCTCGCCCGACTCCACCAGCGCCATCACCGCGAGCCCGACGATCGGCTTGGTGAGCGAGGGGAGGTCCCACAGCGTGTCGTCGCCCACCGGGACGCCGTCCCAGCGCAGCGTGCCGAGCGTGTCTCGCCCGACCGGCCCGGCGGACGTGCCGTAGGCCCAGGCCGCGCCCGAGAACTCTCCCTTGTCGCGGGCCCTGGCCAGAATGCGGCCGGCTGTCATACGTTCCTCCCCAGCGCCGCGGAGACCCGGGCGGCGGCGGCCACCACCAGCGGGCCGAGCAGCGGCACGTCGTCCTCGTCCAGATTGAGCGTCAGCCCCGCCACGCTGACCGCGCCCACCGCCGTCCCCGCCGCGTCGTGCACCACCGCTCCGACGCATCGCACGTTCGGCTCGTTCTCCTCGTCGTCGACCGCGTACCCGCGCTGCCGCACCGCCTCCAGCTCGGCCACGAGCAGATCCGGGTCCGTGATGGTGGCGGGCGTGTTGCTGATCAGCGGCGCGGTCGCCGCCAGCACCGCGCGCACCTCCTCCTCCGGCAGGTGGGCGAGGATCGCCTTGCCGATCGCGGTGCAGTGCAGCGGGATCTGCGTCCCGACCCGCGAGGCCATCCGGTACGGCTGCTGCGACTCGACCTTGGCGAGGTAGACGGCCGACGAGCCGCTGCGGATCGCGAAGTGCACGGTGTGCGAGGTGTTGCGCTGCAGGTTCTCCAGGATCGGCCGGACGAGGGTCGTCATGTCCCTGTCGGTGAGCGCCGCCCGGGCCAGCGCGAGGATGGCGGGCCCCGACGCGTACGTGCCGTCGCCGTGCGAGACGGCGTACCCCTGGGCGATGAAGATCTGCAGGATCCGGTGCACGGTCGTCTTGTTGATGCCGGTCCGCTGGGCGATGTCCGCCAGGCGGCGGGGTTGATCGTGGCTGGCCAGGGCTCCTAAGACGACGAGCGTCTTCTCCACCGAGTTCATGGTGACTGTCCCAAAAGGGTTGACGGACATAACCGAAACGGGTCATATTCAACCACGTGATACGCCATTTCACCATGTGAAACGCAAGAAAGGGAGGCGGGGGCTTATGTTCGACCGTGCGTTGCTGGCCCGCCGGGACCTGTTCAAGATCGGCGGCCTGGCCGCGGCGACGGTTTCCCTCGGGGCCTGCGCCAGCACGAAGCCCTCCGGCGGCGGACAGGGAAGCGCCGGGACCGCCCTGCGGGTCTCGCTCGCCTCCGACGCCACCACCCTCGACCCGCAGAAGCAGGGCGACCTGCCCTCCATGAACGTGCTGATCAACGTCTTCGACACGCTCACCGTCCGGGACACCGACGACAAGCTCGTCGGCGGCCTGGCCGAACGCTGGGAGTCCAAGGACGACAAGACCTGGCGCTTCCACCTGCGCAGGAACGTCACCTTCCACAACGGCGAGCCCTGCGACGCCGCCGCCGTCGCGTACAGCATCGAACGCCTCATCAACCCGGACACCCAGTCGCCCATCGTCGAGCTGCGCCTGGTCACCGGCGCGGAGGTGATCGACCCGCACACGGTCGACCTGGTCACCAAGGAGCCGGACCCGATCCTGCCGGCCAAGCTGTCGTTGTTCGGCGGCGTGATCGTGCCGCCGAAGCACATCAAGGAGAAGGGGGAGAAGGCCTTCGCCGAGCACCCGATCGGCACCGGCCCGTTCACGTTCGAGCGGTGGCAGCGCGACAGCCAGATCACGCTCAAGGCCAACCCGGACCACTGGAACGGCAAGCCCGCCGTCGAGCAGCTCGTCTTCAAGATCATGCCGGACCCGTCGTCGTCGCTGGCCGCGCTCCAGTCGGGCGAGGTGGACATCGTGACCGGCCTGACCCCCGACGCCGCGCAGCAGCTCGGCGACGCCCCCGGCTTCAAGGTCGTCACCAGGCCGGGCGTGCGCACGTTCTTCGTCTCGCTCGACACCGAAGAGGGCCCGCTGAAGGACAAGCGGGTGCGCCAGGCGCTCAACCACGCGCTCGACGTGGACACCCTCATCACGTCGGTGCTCAACGGCGCAGCGGAACGCACCCCGACGTTCATCCCCAAGCAGGCGTTCGGCTTCGACCCCGCGATCCAGCCGTACCAGCACGACGTGGCCAAGGCCAAGAGCCTGCTCGCCGCGGCCGGGCACCCGGACGGGTTCGCGCTCAAGCTCTCGTCCTCCACGGCCGACAAGGACATCGCCCAGGCCATCTCGGGGCAGCTGGCCGAGGTCGGCGTCAAGGCCGAGGTGTCGCTGCTCGACCCGGCCACGTTCAAGGGCCGCCTGGTGTCGGACAATCGCAAGGCGCTCGGCGAGATGTACTTCGTCGGCAACTCCGGCTGGACCATGGACGCCTCCAGCAACCTGCAGTCGTTCGTCCGGCACGACCGGCGCCAGAGCCGCTGGAACAACCCGAAGGCCGACGCGCTCGTCGACAAGGAAGAGCAGTCGGTCGACCCGGAGGTGCGCCAGGAGGCCTTCACCGAGCTGCAGAAGATGCTGATCGAGGAGTCGCCGTTCCTCTACCTCTACCAGGCGAGCATCCTGTACGCGGTCAGCGACAAGGTGCAGTGGGAGAGCAACGCCAACGGCACCCTCGCGATGGCGAACGCCAAGCTCGCGACCTCATGACCGGATTCGTCCTGCGGCGGATCGGCCACACCCTGCTCGTGCTGTTCTGCGTGGCCACCGTCTCGTTCTTCATCGTCCGGCTGGCCGGCGACCCCGTGCAGCAGATGTTGCCCCCGGAGGCCACCGCCGAGCAGGAGGCCACGCTGCGGGCGAGCCTCGGCCTCGACCGGCCGCTGCCCGAGCAGTACGCCTCCTACATGACGGGCCTGCTCAGCCTCGACTTCGGCCAGTCGGTGTTCTTCCACCGCCCCGCGTTCGAGGTCATCATGGAACGGCTGCCGCTCACGGTCGACCTGGCCCTGGCTGCCCTGGCGTTCACCCTGGTCGTGTCGATCCCGGCCGGGATCGTCGCGGCCGTCAGGCGGGGCAGCGCGACCGACACCTCCGTCATGGCCTCGGTGCTGGTCGGCCAGTCCACTCCCGCGTTCTGGGTGGGCATCCTGCTCATCCTCATCTTCGCGGTCAACCTCCAGTGGCTGCCCGCCTCGGGCACCGGCTCGCCCGCCCACCTGGTGCTGCCCGCGATCACCCTCGGCCTCTATTCCGCCGCCATGATCGCCAGGCTGCTGCGTTCCTCGCTGATCGACGTGCTCGGCGAGGACTACATCCGCACCGCCAGGGCCAAGGGCCTGTCCGGGTTCATGACCGTCACCTCGCACGGCCTGCGCAACGCGTCGCTGCCGGTCGTCACCGTCGTCGGCCTGGAGGTCGGCAGCCTGCTCGGCGGCGCGATCCTCACCGAGCAGGTGTTCTCCTGGCCGGGGATCGGGCGGCTGACCGTGGAGGCGATCACGTACCGCGACTATCCGCTGATGCAGGCCACGGTGCTGTTCCTGGCGGCCGTGTTCGTCGTCGTGAACCTGATCGTGGACCTGTCGTACGCCCTGCTGGATCCCCGGGTGAGGTTGAGCTGATGCCGACCGCAGTCCTGCGCGCGCTGCGCCGCAACCACGCCGCCAAGGTCGCCGTGGGCGTCATCGTCCTCGTCGTGTTCGTCGGCCTGTTCGCGCCGCTGATCTCCCCGCACGACCCGAACCTGCAGAACCTCGAGCTGAAGCTGCGCCCGCCGTTCTGGATGAGCGGCAGCGAGCCCGGCTATCTGCTGGGCACCGACAAGCTGGGCCGCGACGTGCTCAGCCGCATCATGTACGGCACCCGCGTCTCGCTCCTCGTCGGCCTTGCGGCCACCGTGCTGTCCGGCCTGGTCGGCGCCGTGATCGGGGTGATCAGCGGCTACTACAGGGGCTGGCGCGAGCAGGTGTTCATGCGCCTGGCCGACGTGCAGCTCGCGTTCCCGTCGATCCTCCTGGCGCTGGCCATCATCGCGGTGCTCGGCCCGAGCCTGTTCTTCATGATCCTCGTGCTCGGCCTGACCGGCTGGGTGTCGTACGCCCGCGTGGTCCGCGCCGAAGTGCTCTCCCTGCGCGAACGCGAGTTCGTCACCGCCGCCAGGGCCATCGGCGACACCGGGCCGCAGATCATGGTCCGCCACCTCGTCCCCAACATCGTCGCCCCGCTGGCCACCATCGGCACCCTTCAGGTGGCGGCGATGATCGTCGCGGAGGCGTCGCTCAGCTATCTGGGGCTCGGCGTGCCCCCCAGCGTGCCCACGTGGGGCAGCCTGCTCGCCGACGGCCAGCTCTATCTGCGCAGCGCCTGGTGGATCGCAGTCTTCAGCGGCGCTGCCATCATGATGACAACACTCGCGATCAACGTCACCGGCGACCTCCTCCGCGACGTCGCCGACCCGAAGGCCTACACCCGATGAACCTCGCCACGCACTACAGGTGCGACGACTGCCACGCCACCTTCCCGCTGAAGACCCCCGCCCTGCTCTGCGAGGCGTGCGGCGGCCTGCTCGAGATCGAGTACGACCTCGGCCCCGCCGAGCCGCAGGACATCCTGGACAGCGCGGCGAGCCGCCGCCACCTGGGGTTGTGGCGCTGGTCGGATCTGCTCCCGCTGCCCGAGCACGCCGAACCCCTCCACCTCGGCGAGGGCGACACCCCGCTGATGCGCACCAGGAGGCTGGGCCGCCATATCGGCCTGCCCGGCCTGCTGGTCAAGAACGACACGCTCATGCCCACCGGCAGCTTCAAGGACCGCGGGTTCTCCGTCGCCACCGGCTTCGCCAGGGCGCTGGGCGTGACGCAGGCGTTCACCTACAGCTCGGGCAACGCCGGCGCCTCGTTCGCCGCCTACGCGGCCAGGGCCGGCATCGAGGCCACGGTCCTGGTCGAGGACGTCGCCAACGAATCCAAGATCGCGGCCATCAGCCTCAGCGGGGCCCGCGTGCTGCGCCTGCGCTACCGCTCCAGCCTGGAGATCTTCGCCGGGGTGAGTGCCCTGTCGGAGGCCGGGTTCTACTGCTTCGTCAACTTCATCAACCCCGTGCGGCACGAGGGCATGAAGACGTACGCGTACGAGATCTGCGAGGCGCTCGGCTGGCGCGCGCCCGACGTCATGGTGCACCCGGTCGGCACCGGCGGCGGGCTCTACGGCGCCTGGAAGGGCTTCCGGGAGCTGAAGCGGCTCGGGCTCATCGACCGGCTGCCGAAGATGGTGGGCGTGCAGCCGGCCGCCTCCGCGCCGCTCGTCCGCGCCTTCGCCGAGGGCAGGACGGTGGCGGGCCGCCACGGCGACGCGAACAAGACCGTGGCCCAGAGCATCGCCGGCGACGCCCCCATCCAGGGCGGCTCGCGGGTGCTGCGCGCCGTCTACGACTCCGGCGGCCGGGTCGTCGCCGTCGACGACAACGACCTGTTCGAGGCGATGCGGCTGCTCGGCGAGGAGGGCATCTCGGCCGAGCCGTCCGCGGCGGCCTCCACCGCCGCGCTGCTGCGCGCCCGCGCCCAGGGCTGGGTGTCCGAGAGCGACACCGTGGTCAGCGTCGTCACCGGGGGCGCGCTCAAGCAGCCCAGCGCCCTGGCCCAGGCCGCGCGCCCGCCTCAGGGGACGGTGCAGGCCGACCCCGCAGAGCTGCTGCGGATCTTCCGGGGAGGCGTCGAGTGAGCCTGCTGGAGATCAACGACCTGCACGTCGAGTTCCGCCTGGACGCGGGCACGGTCAAACCGGTCAACGGGGTGTCGTTGTCGGTCGAGGCCGGGCAGACGCTGGCCGTGGTCGGCGAGTCGGGCAGCGGCAAGACCGCGACCGCCCTGTCGATCCTGCGCCTGCACCCCACGCCTCCCTGCCACTACACCGGCGGGGAGATCCTCGCGGGCGGCCGTGACCTGCTCAAGCTGCCCGAGCGGGAGATGCGCAGGATCCGCGGCAACGAGATCGCCATGGTGTTCCAGGACCCCATGACCAGTCTCAACCCGCTCAAGACCGTGGGCGCGCAGATCGCCGAGTCGCTCCGCCTGCACCAGGGCCTGTCCAGGTCCGAGGCTCGGGCCCAGGCGGTGGCGGCGCTGCGCGAGGTCGGCATCCCCCACCCCGAGCAGCGGGCCGGGGAATATCCGCACCAGTTCTCCGGCGGCATGCGCCAGCGCGTCATGATCGCGATCGCGCTCGCCTGCCGTCCCAGGATCCTCATCGCCGACGAGCCGACGACCGCGCTCGACGTGACCGTCCAGGCCCAGATCATGGAGCTGCTCGCGGCGCTGCAGGAACGGTTCGGCATGGCCATCGTGCTCATCACGCACGACCTCGGCGTGGTGGCCCGCTCCGCGGACCAGGTCCTGGTCATGTACGGCGGCCGCCCGGTCGAGCTGGCCGCCGTGGACGACGTCTTCGACACGCCGCGCATGCCGTACACGAAGGCGTTGTTGCGCTCCATGCCCCGCTCGGACGTGCCGGGCGGCGCGGCGCTCGACCCGATCCCGGGCAGCCCGCCCAACCTGTTCGCGCCGCCCGGGGGATGCGCCTTCCACCCCCGCTGCGCGCTGGCCGTGCCCGAGTGCGCCACCCAGGTGCCGCCGCTGCTGGAGCGCGCGCCGGGGCACAGCGCCGCCTGCCTGCTCGAAGGGAGCCCGTAGATGGCCGATCCGCTGTTGTCGCTGCGCGGCGTGCGCAAGGAGTTCAGCTCGAAGGTGGTCGCCGTGGACGACGTGTCCTTCGACGTGCACCCGGGCGAGACACTTGGCCTGGTGGGCGAGTCCGGCTGCGGCAAGACCACGCTGACCCGGCTCATCCTGCGGCTGGTCGAGGCCAGTGGCGGCGAGATCTGGTTCGACGGCAGGGAACTCCTCGGCCTGCGGCAGAAGGAGCTGCTGGCGGTGCGCGAGGACATGCAGGTCGTGCTGCAGGACCCGTACGCCAGCCTCAACCCCCGCATGCGCGTCGGCGAGATCGTCGCCGAGCCGCTGGTCACCCACGGCCGGGTGCGCCGCCGCTCGGCCGCCGCCCGGCAGCGCGTCGCCGAGCTGCTCGACGCCGTCGGGCTGGAGGCGGGCAGCCAGGACCGTTTCCCGCACGAGTTCTCCGGCGGCCAGCGGCAGCGGATCGGCATCGCCCGAGCCCTGGCGCTGGAGCCGAAGCTGGTCATCTGCGACGAGCCGGTCAGCGCGCTCGACGTCTCCATCCAGGCCCAGATCGTCAACCTGATGAAGCGGCTGCAGGCCGAGCGCGGTTTGACGTACCTGTTCGTCTCCCACGACCTGTCGATCATGCGGCAGATCGCCACCCGCGTCGCCGTCATGAACCTCGGCAGGATCGTCGAGCTGGCCGGCACGGAGACGCTGTTCACGGCGCCGCGCCACCCGTACACGCACAGCCTGCTGTCGGCCGCGCCCGTGGCCGACCCGAAGGTGGAGCGGACGCGGCGGCGCATCGTGCTCAAGGGCGACCCGCCGTCGCCCGCCGATCCGCCGTCCGGCTGCAGCTTCCACACCCGCTGCCCGGCCGCCCGCGCGGAATGCTCGGCCACCCGCCCGCCGCTGGCACCCCAGGAGAGCCCCGGTCACACCGCGGCCTGCCTGTTCCCGGTGTCGGACGTGGCCGCCCTGACGTGACGCGGCGCCCCGCCGCACGGGCTCGGGGTGCGGCGGGGCGCCGGGCGGGCGGGGCGGGCCGGAGTGCCCCGCCCGCTACGGCGGCGGTCAGGCCTCGATGGTGAGCAGTTTCCTGCCGGTCGAGGTGACCACCTCGAAGCGGTCGACGTCCTTCAGCGGCGTGGCACTGCCGCCGTGCATGTAGAGGGGGTCGGGCGAACCTGGAACTCCGTACCCGGCTGGAGGTACGGACCATCCGGTCATCACCCGCCGCTCTCCCTTCTTGCCGACCGAGACCAGCTCGCACTCCAGCGGTCCTCTGACCCCGGCCAGCTTGAGCGCGGCGTGGGTGCCCCAGGCCTTGGACTCCACGACCAGCCCGCCGGTCACCCCGTCGACGCCTTCGCCCTCGATGGGGGTGCCGCCGGCGAAGAACTGCTCGGCCGGGCCCATGCTCTCCGCCTCACCCTGCGCGACCGGTGGCTCGCCCGCGCTGAGCTGCGTGCCGATGGTCAGCCCGCCGGCGACCAGCGTGACGGCCGCCGCCATCCCGACCGCGAACGTCCCCCTGCGCTGCCGCCGGTGAGCCGCCTTCCTGCGCCGGAGGCGGCCGACCACGTCGCCCTGCCCGGTGAGGTCGCCGGTGGACGGCGGGCGGGGGTCCTCGGGAAGAGGGCCGATGCCGTGCAGCACGCTCGCCACGCCGGCCAGGTCGGCCAGCTCGGACCGGCAGGCGGGGCAGCCGAGCAGGTGGGCCTCGAAGGCGAAGCGGTCGTCCTCCTCCAGGAGGCCGAGGGCGTAGGCGCCGACGTCGGTGTGCTCGACGCGGGAGGTCATGCCGTCACCCCCCGCTCCTCCAGCGCGATCCGCAGCGCGCGGACGGCGTAGTAGACGCGGGACTTCACGGTGCCCACGGGGATGCCGAGCGACCGCGCGGCGTCGTTGACCGAGCGATCCCGCAGGATCGTCTCGTTGAGGATCTCGCGATGTGCCGGCGACAGCGCCTTCAGCGCCTCTGTCACGACCACCTGGTGCAGCAGTCCCTCCATCCCGTCGGGCACGGACATGCTCTCCAGCTGACCGTCGCCAGACTCCTGCGGGCGGGCGTCCCTGCGCCGCCGGTCGTCGATCACGATACGTCTGGCGACCGTGGCCAGCCAGGGCATGAGCGAGACCGCGTCAGGGTCGAGCCGCTCCGCACTGCGCCAGGCACGGATCATGGTCTCCTGCACCACGTCTTCCGCCCACTGCCGATCGCCGGCCGTGAGCCTGATCACGAAGGCCAGCAGCGGCCGGTGATACTCCCGGTAGAGCGCGGACACGACCACCTCGTCGTCCGGCACCTCGTCGTCCGGCACCCCGCCGTCGCGCACCGCGTCATCCGGTCGTACCCGCCGGAGCCAGTGTCGTAAGCGCGGCCTGCCCATCGGGAGGGCTCCCTCGGCCGAGGGCGGGGGATACGTGCTGATCCGCATCATTCCCCTTTCACGCGTCCGTCGGCAGGTGGTACGGCCGGTCGCCCAGGCACGGTTCAACAGATCGCGATACTTAATGTGATTGCGCACGTCGGTGCTGTGTGCGTAAAGTCGCACAGGCAACCGATCGGGGAGGTGAGGACTATGCGGGTCGTTCTGGTCGACATGCCGTCCGTCCACCTCCGGGCCCTCGTCTGAGCTGCCCGGCTCCTTCTCGCATCAAAGGTTCACTGCGTTGTCATACGATCTTTCCCTGCTCGGCTGGAGCGATCAGCGCGCCGCCGAGCTGCCCGCCGGCACCGTTCCCGCCCGCGTCGCCCGCGTCGATCGCGGCGCCGCCGAGGTGATCGCGGCCGACGGCCAGCATCACGCCAGATACGCCGCTCACGTGCGCAGGGCGGCCGCCGCCGACCCGGTGGCGCTGCCGTGCGTCGGCGACTGGGTCGCGCTGTCCTGGCTCGACGAGGGCCGCTACGAGCTCGACGAGGTCCTGCCGAGGACGACCGCGTTCATCCGGGGAGGCGTCAGCCGCACCTCGGTCGGCGGCCTGTCAGGCGACGGCCAGGGCCAGGTGCTCGCGGCCAACGTCGACGTCGTCTTCGTCGCCGAGCCGTCCATGCACTCCACCGACTTCGCCGACCTGGGCCGCATCGAGCGGCTCGCCGCCCTGGCCTGGGAGTCAGGAGGCACGCCGGTGGTGCTCATCACCAAGTCCGACCTGTTCGAGCACGGTCTCGACCAGCTGCTCGCCGACGTGCGGGTGGCCGCGCCCGGCGTCGACGTGCACGCCGTCTCCTCGTTGAGCGGCGACGGGGTGCGGCTGGCCGGTGACTACCTCGAGGGCTCCCGTACGGCCGTCATCCTCGGCCCGTCGGGCGCCGGCAAGTCCACCCTGGTCAACGCCCTGGCGGGGGAGCCCGTCATGGAGACCCAGCAGGTGCGCGCCGCCGACGGGCGCGGCCGGCACACCACGGTGCACAGAGAGCTGATCCCGCTGCCCGGCGGCGGGCTGATCATCGACACGCCGGGCATCCGCAGGATCGGCCTCTACGACATCGGCGAGGGCGTCGACCTCGTCTTCGCCGACATCGAGGCGCTCGCGGAGCGGTGCAGGTTCAGCGACTGCGGCCATGCCGGAGAGCCCGGGTGCGCGGTGCTGGCCGCCCTGGACAGCGGAGAGCTGCCGGAGCGGCGCCTGGAGAGCTGGCGCAAGCTGCAGCGGGAGGCGGCGTGGATGGCGGCCAGGACCGACGCGCGGCTCCGTAAGGAGCAGCAGAACAAGTGGAAGGTCATCACGAAGGAGATGCGCCGCTCGGGGCGCAACCGTCCCTGACCCTCCGCCGGCGCCGCCACCCGGCCGGCCTCGCGGGGCCCGTGCGGCCTCGCCAGGCCGGCTCGCGCGCCCTCGTGCCGCCGGTCCCTGCCGGGGCGGCCGTTCGTCGCTCCGGGGCGGGCGTGCGGAGGCGAGGAGACGGCGTCGGCGGGTAGGCAGAAGTCATGATGCTTTTCGCAGACCGGGCAGAGGCCGGTGCGCTGCTCGCCGAAGGGCTGCGGGACGCCCACGACCCCGTGGTGCTCGCGCTGCCGCGCGGCGGGGTGGCGGTGGCCGAGCCCATCGCACGCCGGCTCGGCGCCAGGCTCGACGTGCTCGTGACCAGGAAGATCGGCTATCCGGGGCAGCCCGAGCTGGGCGTCGGCGCGGTGGCCGAGGGTGGCGAGCCGGTGTTCGACCTGGCGCTGCTGCACCGGCTCGGCCTGACCCCCGAGTCCGTCGCGGACGTGGTCGAGCAGGAGCGGCGCGAGCTGGCCCGCCGGGTGAGCGTCTACCGGGGTGACCGCCCCCTGCCCTCGCTGGAGGGACGCGAGGTGATCGTGGTGGACGACGGCCTGGCCACCGGCGGCACCGCGCGGGCCGCGCTCAGGGCGGTCAGCACGGCCAAGCCCGACAAGGTGACGCTGGCCGTGCCGGTCGGGGCGCGCGACACCGTCACGTCCCTGCGGGAGGAGGCCGACGAGGTGGTCGTGCTGCTGACGCCGGTCGACTTCAGGGCGGTCGGCCAGTGGTACGAGCGCTTCGACCAGCTCAGTGACGACGACGTGCTCGAGCTGCTCCGGGAGGCGGGATCGCGGTGAATGACGTACGCCGATGAGCGGCGCGGCCGGTCGGCGAGGACATCGAGCCCGCACGCGGCCGGGTCAGCCGGCGAGGACGGCCCAGACGAGCTTGCGCGAGCCACTGGGGGAGAGCCAGCCCCAGGTGGAGCAGAGGGCGTCCACCAGCCGCAGCCCTCGCCCGAACTCCGAGAACACGTCGGGCGCGGCGGCCACCGGCACGGTGTGGCTGTGGTCGGCCACCACGCAGGCGAGCTCCGCGCCGTGAGACAGCAGGCGCAGCTGAGCCACCCCGCCGCCGTGCCGCATGGCGTTGGTCACCAGCTCCGAGACCACGAGCTGCGCGTCGAAGGCCACCTCCGTCACGTCCCACGCGGTGAGCGTCTGGTCGACGAACCGCCGGGCGGTCGCCACGCACGAAGGCTCGAGGCGCTGGTGGAAGGGGAAGACGGCGTCGCACTCACCGGCATGACCGTCAACGAGGACGGACGAGAGCCATCCGGGAGGCCGGGAACCGATGGCGGCTTGCGGCCGAGCGTCGAAAGTCGTCATTCAGGCCCCCGAAGCGCGGTCTGGTGATCCAATGCCCATCTTTACGGGGAGTGCTTACCGATGCAAGACTTTTCGTAGTTTACAGATGCGAATCGCATCTGCACGTGCAGATGATCTAGGAGCGGTGCGTGAGCGCACAGAGCGCGGAGGGAAGGCTGCTCAGCCATGCCCCCGGAAGCCCGACGGTGCTGCGAATCCTGCTCGGCACCCAACTCCGCAGGCTCCGCACGGAGAAGGGTATCTCGCGCGAGGACGCGGGGTACTCGATTCGCGCATCTCACGCCAAGATCAGCCGGCTGGAGCTCGGCCAGGTCAGCTTCAAGCAGCGCGACGTGGCCGATCTGCTCACCCTCTACGGCGTCACCGACCCCTCCGAGCGCGAGCCGCTGCTCGCCCTGGCCAAGCAGGCCAACGCCCCCGGCTGGTGGCACAAGTACGGCGACCTGCTGCCGTCGTGGTTCGAGGTCTATATCGGCCTGGAGGGCGCCGCCTCCAGCATCCGTACCTACGAGAACCAGTTCGTCCCCGGGCTGCTCCAGACCTCCGCCTACGCCAGAGCGGTCATCGAACTGGCCCACGAGAAGGCCGCGCGGTCGGAGCTCGACCGCCGGGTGGCGCTGCGCATGGCCAGGCAGAGGCGGCTGGACAGCGGCCTGACGCTCTGGGCGGTGATCGACGAGGCCGTCGTGCGGCGCACGCTGGGCGGGCCCGAGACGATGCGGGAGCAGATCGCCTTCCTCCTCGACATCACGGCCGAACGCAACGTCACCGTGCAGATCATGCCGTTCGACCGCGGCGGGCACGCGGCGGCCGGCGGTCCCTTCAGCATCCTGCGCTTCCCCGAGCGCGAGTTGCCCGACGTGGTGTACATGGAGCAGCTCACCAGCGCCCTCTACCTGGACAAGCCCGCTGATTCCGACCACTACATGGAGGTCATGGATCGGCTCAGCATCCAGGCCGAGGAGCCCAAGGCGACCCGGCGCTTCCTGGAGCGGCTTATTTCCAGCTGAGCTGCTGATATCCCTGTGATCCACGGCATACCAGGATTTTTGGTCGTCCGGTATATGGGCCGCGGCGTGCTGTCGTATTGTCAACTCGCAAGCGCGGATGCACGTGCATCCGTAAGATCGCGAGGAGCCGCCTCCATGCACGAGTTCCGCAACGGAACGCCCGCCGGCCGCCTTCCCGTCGCCTGGCGCAAGAGCAAGCAGAGCAACCCCAACGGCAACTGCGTCGAGGTCGCCGGCCTGCCCACGGGGGAGATAGCGATGCGCAACTCACGTTTTCCCGACGGCCCCGCGCTCGTCTACACGCAGGCTGAGATCACCGCGTTCGTGCTCGGAGCGAAGGACGGGGAATTCGACGACCTGATCGTCTGAGGCGGGTGTTCGTCGCCGGGCAGGCCGGGTTACGGTCTGCCCGGCGATGCATTTCGGTCACTCGACCGTGGGCGCGCCAGAGGCGCCCCTTCGAGAGGGCCGCGCAAGCGGGCCGGTCCCGATCGCCGGCTGGGAGAGGCCGTAGGCCGGTGGGCCGGGGGAGGCGGGTGCGGGACCGCCGGATCGCCGTGCGGACCGGCGCGGGCGTGTGCAGCCGCGCGGGTGGAACGTCGCCGGCGTGTGAGACCGGCGGGAAAACATCGCCGGTGCGGAGAAGCGGACCGCCCTGGGGCCCGGCGAAGCCGCCGGTGCGGGCGTGATCGCCGCGGGTCCCGGCCGGGATGTCGCCCGGCCGGACCGCTGGGTGAAACCGTGGATGGTGCCAGGTGAGGGTGCCTGATCAGGCAGTTGTCCCGACCGGGTTCGCCAGGGCCTGGACGTGGAGGGCCAGGCCCTGGTTCATCGGGACAACTGCATGATCACGCGGGCTGGTGACGCAGCCGGGTGTGTGTCAGGCGGCGGAGATGCCGGCGCTGGCCGCGCGGCGCATACGACGGCGACGCTCGCTGGCGCGCTCGTCCTCGTTGAGACCGCCCCACGTGCCGTACTTCTCGGGCCGGGACAGCGCGTAGTCAAGGCACTCGGTGCGGACGGGGCACTGGGCGCAGATCGCCTTCGCCTTCCGCTCACGTACGTCACGCTCGGGCTGCCGCTCCCCGTCGGGGCCGAAGAAGAGCACGAGGTCCTCACCCCGGCACGCGGCATCATCCTGCCAACCCCAGCTGGGGCGCGGGCGGGCGAGCTGCCGACGTACCTGAGACATGAGAAAACCACCTTCGTGAGAGGTATTTCGGAATTGAGCCGCATTGGACGCTTATGGCGTCACTGTTCCAACGCAAGGTCGGGCCGTGATGTTCCCTGGTCAGGCGAGAGCGGGCGTGGCGTACCGCACAGGCGTGAGCCTGTCCAGCGAAACCAGCCGGTAGGTGGTGATCGTCTCGGCGCAAGCCGTACCACACGGCGCGGTGAACGCCGATGGCTCGATCACAACCTGGAACCGGACGTCGCCGCAGCGCACGATGGCTTTGGTGACGTCGCCGTCCGACCTGGAGGATTCCACGGCCACCGCGCCGACGGAACGCTCTCCCGTATGGGCTCGGGCGAAGTGTTCCACGGCTTGCAATGGCTCAGGGATGCCTGCGCGTCCCCGGTAGCGGTCGAGAATGATCTCGCCCGACCGGTACGCGTTAGCCGCTGCCAGTGCAGCAGCCTGAGACATGCTGCCGTAGAAAATTCCGTGTGGCAAGCACACGAGGTTGGCGGCGTAGCGATCGCCGCCAACGTGTGACGTTTCCCACACTCTGTCCGGCAAAGATTCGGCCAGTGACCGAGCGAGGGGCAATCCAATGCGGGCGCAGCACACATTGCGCTTGGCGTGCGTGCAGACCAGAAATACCGGCTCGTCTTCAAGTATGCAGGACTCCGGGACTGCTCCGGCCACGAAAGCGTCCAGGTCAAGATCGTCGGGACCTGCGACGACGCCCCCGGCGAGCCATGGGCGATCGCCGGCCGCGTGACCCAGTAGCACACGGATTCCCTGCTCCCGCTGGCGGGTCCGCTTTCCGGGACGGCGGATCAGCTGGGGCCTGATACCGCGTTCGAGCGCCCGGCGGACGAGTTCGGAGATTTCTTGAGGAAGTTCGAAGTTTTCCAGGCGCGAGGGCCAGGCGCCGGTGTATTCGATGAGCAGCCAGAGCCTGGCTCCCACGGTCGCGCTCGCCAGTGTGGGCACCTCGCCCGTGTGGCACCCGATGGGATGCTCGCAGCCCGTCGCCAACGCCCGTACCCCTTCCCCGACCAGATTAGGTAAGCCTAATCTAACGGGTTGGTGCCATCAGGCGGGGGGTGTTCCGCGCAGTACGTCCCGTGTCGCGGGCAGCGCGCGCTCCCTGTCCCGCTCGACCAGGCCGATCCTGGTCCGCCGGTCCAGCAGGTCGCCCTCGTCGAGCGCGCCCTCGTGCAGGACCGACCACAGCAGCTCGCCCCTGGTGATGCCGAGCCCGACCTCCTCGGGGTGCGCCTTGACGAGCTCGTGCACGGCCTGCGCCTCGGCGCCGTACCGCTCGGCCAGCCGCATCGGCACCCCGGACGGCTGCGGGCCCGCCCCCACGAGCGGGATCTTCTTCGTACGGCTCCGGCCGCCCGGCAGCCTCCTGTCCGAGACCGCCCGATCCACCGCGTCCTCGGCCATGCGGCGATATGTCGTCAGCTTGCCCCCGACGACCGTGACGACGCCCCCGCCCGACAGGACGGCGTGCCTCCGGGACAGGTCGGCCGTCCGCCCGTCGGCCGCCAGGAGAGGCCTGAGGCCCGCGTACGCGCCCGCAACCGCCTCTCTGGTCACCGGGGCCTCAAGAACGCCGTTCAGCACCTCCAGGAGCGTTCTGACGTCCTCCTCCGGCGCCTCGGGGACGTCCGGCACCGGCCCGTCCACCGGCTCGTCCGTGAGCCCGACGTACACGCGCCCGTCGTGCTGGGGGAGCACGAGCGCGAACCGGTTGCTCTCTCCCGGGACGGGCACGTGCAGGCCCGCGATCAGCCCGGGCAGCGTGCCGGGGGAGAGAACGAGGTGGGTGCCGCGTGACGGGCGCAGCCTCACCTGCGGATCCAGCGATCCGGCCCACGCTCCCGTCGCGTTGATCACCGCTCCGGCCCGGATGGTGAACTCCTCGCCCGTCAGCTCGTCGCGTACGTCCGCGCCCGCTTCCGAGAGCCGCAGGGCGCGGCAGCGGGTCAGCACGCGGGCCCCGCGGGCGGCGGCGGTCCTGGCGATCGCCACCACCAGCCGCGCGTCGTCGAGCAGCCGCCCGTCCCACGACAGCAGCGCGCCGCGCAGGCCGTCGCCGCTGAGCACGGGCGCCAGGGTGCGGGTGCGGGCAGCCGTGAGCCGCGTGGGACCTGGCAGCAGGCGGCGCGGCGTGCGGGCGGCGCCCCGCAGCGCGTCGCCCATCCGGTAGCCGGCCGCCACCATGGCCGCCTGCCGCCGCGAGACCGCGGGCGTCAGCGGCAGCACGTACGGGTGCGCCTTGACCAGGTGCGGAGCCGTGGTGCGGAGCAGGATGCCGCGCTCGGCCGCGCTCTCGTAAGCCACGTCGACCTGTCCCCTGGCGAGGTAGCGCAGCCCGCCGTGGACGAGCTTCGAGCTCCACCTGGACGTGCCGAACGCCAGGTCGTGGGCGTCGATCGCGGCCACGCTCAGCCCTCGGGACGCGGCGTCGAGCGCGGCGCCCGCGCCGGTCGCGCCGAGCCCCACCACCAGCACGTCCACCCGTTCCTCGGCCGTCCGGCGCAGCTCGCGGGCCCGTCTGCGGGCGTTCAGCGAACTCCCCGGGGCGGGCGTGCCCATCAGCCCGCCCTCCTTCGCGCGCGCGGGGTGAGGGCCGCGGCGGCGGCGCGGTCAGCTGCTCTCTCGGCTCTCTCGGCGGTCAAGGTATCCCTCCAGCAACGCGGTGAGTTCGTCGTCGAGGTCGTCCGCGGTCACGGGGCCGAGCATGGTCGGAGCGGACAGCAGGAACGACTGGGCCACCAGCAGCACGGCTCTGGCCCTGCGCGGATCGCCGAAGCCCCGCTCCAGCACCTCCAGCACGGCCTCGTGGGTCGCCCCACGCCGGTCGAGCAGGTAGGGGAGGAGCAGCTCGGGGTCCGCCTCCACGATCTTGCGCCACAAGGGGTGCGCGCGCAGCCCTCTGACACCGGCGACGACCGCGCGGACCGGATCGGACATGTCCAGCTCCGCGATCACCCGCACCCACTCCCTGGTCATCACGTCGGCGACCAGCGTGCGCACGTCGGGCCAGCGGCGGTAGAGCGTCATCCGTGACACCCCGGCCCTGCGCGCCACGTCCGTGAGGGTCGTCCTGCGCACCCCGTAGGCCAGCACGCAGTCGCGGGCGGCGTCCAGCACCCCGTCGTTGTGACGAATCGACGTCATGTGTCACAGTGTACCCATGCCTGGAGAACCCATGTCGTGGTCGGGATGGGGCGATCCCGCCCGCGCCCGGGAGCTGCCCGAGCAGATCCGCACGCTCCTGCACGACCTGCTCGGCGTGCGCGCGCCCGCCGTCCCCGCCGCCGCGCTGGAGGCGGTGCGGGTCCCGCCGGTCGCCCTGCCGGGGCCGCTGGTCGAGGCGCTGGCCGGGGTGGCCGGCGCCGAGCACGTCCTGACCACGCACGAGGCCCGCGTGCGGCACACGCGCGGAAAGTCCACCCCCGACCTGTTGCGGATGCGCGCGGGCGACGGCTCCGACGCGCCCGACGCCGTGGTGCTGCCCGGCTCGCACGAGGAGGTGGCCGAGCTGCTGCGGCTGTGCTCGGCCGAGCGGATCGCGGTCGTGCCCTTCGGCGGCGGCACCTCGGTCGTGGGCGGGCTCGCGGCCGCCCGCGCCGGATTCGCCGGAGTCGTCGCGCTCGACCTGGCCAGGCTCGACCGGCTGCGGTCGGTCGACACGGAGTCGATGGTGGCCGAGTTCGAGCCGGGCGTGCGGGCCGCCGAGGCCGAGCGGCTGCTCGCCGAGCGCGGGCTGACGCTCGGGCACTTCCCCCAGTCCTTCGAGTACGCCACGCTCGGCGGCTTCGCGGCCGCCCGATCCAGCGGCCAGGCCTCCGCCGGATACGGGCGCTTCGACGACATGGTGATGGGCCTCACCCTCGCCACCCCGGCGGGCACCCTGGACGTCGGCCGCGCCCCCAGATCGGCGGCAGGGCCCGACCTGCGGCAACTCGTCCTCGGCTCGGAAGGCGCTTTCGGCGTCATCACGTCGCTGCGCCTGCGGGTGCGCCGCGCGCCCGCCGAGCGCCGCTACGAGGGGTGGCGGTTCGCGTCGTTCGCGGCCGGCTCCGCCGCCGTGCGGGCGCTGGCGCAGGAGGGGCTCATGCCGGCCGTGCTGCGGCTGTCCGACGAGACCGAGACCATGGTCGGCCTGGCCGAGCCGGACGCCATCGGCTCGGGCGGCTCCGGCTGCCTGCTGATCGCGGGTCACGAGGGCGCCGCGGAGTCCGGGCGGCGGCAGGCCGTCTCCGCCGTGCTGGCGCGGCTGGGCGGCGAACCGCTCGGCGCGGGTCCCGGCGAGGCGTGGGAGCGCGGCCGGTTCTCGGCGCCGTATCTGCGCGACTCGCTGCTCGCGGCCGGCGCCACCGTCGAGACGCTGGAGACGGCCGGGTTCTGGGCGAACCTGCCGCGCCTCTACGACGCGGTGCGGCTCGCGCTGCTCGGGGCGCTCGGCTCGCCGCTCGTCATGTGTCACGTCTCCCACGCGTACGAGACCGGCGCCTCGCTGTACTTCACCGTCGTGACCCCGCAGGACGACGACCCGGTCGCCCAGTGGGAGCGGGCCAAGACGGAGGTGAACGCGGCCATCGTCGAGGCGGGCGGCACCATCACGCACCACCACGGGGTCGGCCGCGACCATCGCGACGCGTACGCGGCCGAGCTGGGTCCGGTCGGTGTGAGCGTCCTGGACGCGGTCAAGAGCCGGCTGGATCCCGCGGGCATCCTCAACCCCGGCGTGCTCGTCCCGCCGGTCGAACCGGCGTGACGTGCCCTTCGGGCCGCGGCGCCGGTCCCGGCCGCGCACGCCGGGGCGGGCACCGGCGGTGGCGTCAGTCGGGCCGGAGGAGCCGGTCGGCCTCGGCCACGAGCGCCGCGGCCTCGCTGTAGCGGTGGAGGGCCTCCAGCACGGCGGCGAGCCGGTACAGCGAAGCCACCAGCGGGGCGCCGCCCGCCGAACGGGTGAGCGCCACCGCCTCCTCGGCCAGCGGCAGCGCCTCCGCGGGCCGCCCGCGCCGGAGCAGCAGCCTCGCTCCCGCGACCAGGCAGCGGGCCAGCAGGCCCGAATATTCCTCCGGCGACTCCCCGAACAGAACCCGGCTCCTGGCGATGGCTTCGCTCATGCTCTTGAACGCCGACCGACCCCACCGGGGGTGAGTCTGGGCATAAGCCAGTAAACCCTCAATGGCGTCCACTTCGGATGTGCCTCTGCGGGTCGCGTCATCAGGGCCGTTACGGGTCATGGGAGCCTCCCCTCGGCGGTCCCAACCGCTTGCTTGGGGGGTGAGGGTACACCATGGTGCACCCTCCGCGTCCCTGTCTGCACGGAGCGTTCAGGATGCGTGATCGGTAGATCGCGGTAGAAATGTGGTCATGGTGGATGTCGCGGCCGAACGCGCAAAGCAACTTTCCTCGCGGGTGTCGGAGGCGGGCGCCGGATGGGCGTGCCCGCAGGTGGGGACGTTCTCGCAGCTCAGACCGGACAGGCGGGGTTTCAGCTGGCTCAATCCGCGGACGTTGTGGCGCTCGCGTAACGAGGTGCTCGCGGGGCTGTTCGGCGATCCGTCCGGGCAGGTGCGGGCGCGGTGGGTGGCGGGTCAGGAAGCGCGCGGGATTGATCCGGAATTTCGTATCAAGGCACCTGTAGCGGGGAATTTCAGTTTTCTGCTGCTCGGTGATACGGGGGAGGGAGATGCTTCTCAGTACGCCGTTGTTCCGGGGATGTTAAAACTCGGGCAGGGCACGTCGTTCGCGGTCATCGCGAGCGATGTGGTCTATCCGACAGGATCGGGCAACGAGTACGACGACAAGTTCTTCCGTCCGTACAAGGACTATGACGCCCCTATTTACGCCATCCCCGGCAACCACGACTGGTACGACGGACTCGGCGGGTTCATGCGGGTCTTCTGCGACGCCGAGCTCAAGCCGAAACCCGACCGCGGGATCCGCGGACTGCTGTGGCGCAAGCCGGAGCCGATCGACGAGGAACGGCTGGCCGAGGCGCGGCAGCTCAGGGGCAGGCCGGCCCAGCAGGCGACGCAGCCGGGGCCGTACTGGGCGATCGAGAGCGACCACCTGCTCATCGTCGGCGTCGACACCGGCATCAGGAACAACATCGACAAGGGGCAGACGGCGTGGTTGCGGCGGGTCTCGGCAGACCCCCGGCCCAAGATCCTCGTGACGGGCAAGCCCATCTACACCGCCAACGCCTACAAGCCGTCACCGCTGGAGGAAGGCGGCACGATCGACGACATCGTGCGCGACCCCGCACACCGGTACGTCGCGGTCATCGGCGGCGACGTGCACAACTACCAGCGCTATCCGGTCAAGGTGGGGGACCGGGTGATCCAGTACGTCGTGTCAGGGGGCGGCGGCGCGTTCATGCACGCGACGCACACCATCGAGCGGGTCGACGTGGCCGGCGTGCACGAGGACGACTTCAGGTGCTACCCGCTGCGCGGCGACTCGCTGTCGTTCTACAGCCAGCTCTACGCCACCAGGCTGCGGATGAAGTGGCTCTACCTCACGCCCGCGGAGGCCGCGTGCGTCATGTCGGAGCACGTCAAGAACCGGCCGGTCAGGACACCGGAGGGCACCGTCGCGATCACCCGCAGGATGCGGTGGGCGGCGCGGCTGCTCGGGGCCTGGCCGTGGCCGTTCAGGCTGCCCGTCGACAAGGTGTTCCACCGCTACCTGTCCGAGCTGTCCGACTGGGACACCCCGCCCTTCTTCAAGCAGCTGATGCACGTCACGGTCACGCCCGGCGAGCTGACCCTGCGCTGCTTCGCCGCCACCGGGTGCCTGGGGCAGGAGCTGGATCCGCCGCTGGAGGACGAGGTGCGCATCAGCCTCGCGTGAGCCGTTCCCGGCCCGTTCCCGGCTTTGTCGGAGGCGTTTGGCACTCTTGACCACGTGCATGTCGTGGTCGCGGGAGAGACGCTGCTCCCGGTCGGTGGCTCCCCTCGCCGTCCCGCCGATCTGGCGCGGGCCGTCGCCGAGCTCGAGGCGGCCGAGCGCCCGCGCTGGGTCTGGGCCGACGCCAGGGAGGACTACACGCCCCTGGTGGCGGCCGGTGTGCGGGTCGCGCGCTGCCATGACATCGCGCTCACCGAAGGGCTGCTGCTGGCGCACGAGGGCCGCCACGGCGAGGCCCGATCCGCCAGGGCCGCGCACGCCAGGCTCCACGGGCTGGCGGTGCCCGATGACGAGCCGAGCGCGCCCGGCACGCTCTTCGCGCCCGAGCCGCTCGGAGCGGAGGCGGTGGCGGAGGTGCTGGCCGGCCAGCTCGGGCGCGTCGCGGCGCTGCCCGAGCCAGGAAGGTTCCGGCTGCTGGTCGCCGCGGAGTCCGCGGGGGCGCTCATCGCGGCCGAGATGGCGCACGACGGCATGCCCTGGCGCGCGGACGTGCACGACGAGCTGCTGACCGAGCTGCTCGGCCCGCGGCCCGTGCACGGCATGCGGCCGGCCAAGCTGCAGGCACTGGCCTCTGAGGTGGCGGCGGCGTTCGGCCATCCGGTCAACCCCGACTCGGTGCAGCAACTGGTCAGGGCGTTCAAGGGCGCCGGGGTGACGCTCAAGACGACCAGGTCGTGGGAGCTGAAACGCGTCGACCACCCCGCCGTGGCGCCGCTGCTGGCCTACAAGGAGCTGGCCAGGCTGTTCAGCGCCCACGGGTGGGCGTGGGCCGACCAGTGGGTGCGCGACGGCCGCTTCCGCCCGGAATACGTGGTGGGCGGGGTGGTCTCCGGGCGGTGGGCCACCAGCGGCGGTGGGGCGCTGCAGATCCCCAAGGTGATGCGGCGGGTGGTGGTGGCCGACGAGGGGTGGAGCCTGATCGTCGCCGATGCGGCCCAGCTGGAGCCGCGGGTGCTGGCGGCGATGGCCGGTGACGGAGGGCTGGCCAGGGCGGCGGGGGAGATCGACCTCTACGCGGCGCTGGCGCAGTCGTTCGGTGGCGAGCGGGCCAACGCCAAGATCGCGATGCTGTCGGCCATGTACGGCGGCACCAGCGGCGACGCGTCCAAGCTGCTGACGGTGATGCGGCAGCGCTTCCCCAAGGCCTACCAGTTCGTCGAGGACGCGGCGAAGGCGGGCGAGGAGGGGCGGCTCGTGCGCTCCTGGCTCGGGCGCACCTGCCCGCCCCCGTCGGCGCGGTGGAAGGAGCTGGTGTCGGGGCCCGAGGGCGGGCGGGCGGCCAGGGACCGAGGGCGGTTCACGCGTAACTTCGTGGTGCAGGGCACGGCCGCCGAGTGGGCGCTGGCGCTGATGGCGGTGCTGCGAGGGCTGCTGCCCGAGCCGGCCCGGCTGGTGTTCTTCCAGCACGACGAGGTGATGGTGCACTGCCCGCTGGAGCAGGCCGACGAGGTGATGGCGGCGGTGTCCGCGGCGGCGGCCGAGGCGAGCAGGCTGCTGTTCGGGCAGACGCCGGTGCGCTTCCCCATGGAGGCCGTGGCGGTCACCTCCTACGCCGACGCCAAATAGACAACCGCACGGCACCGCCGATCTCCCGCGCGGGGCGGCTGTCCCCGCACTGCCGGCCCGGCCTACGGGATCGTCAATCCGGCGTCGGGCCGGCGGCGGTCCGCCTCGCCGTTTCGGCGATGCTCTGGAGCGCGTCCAGGTGGCCGGCGAGAGCCTGGCGACCTTCGGGGGAGAGGGAGAGCCAGGTGCGGGGACGCTTGCCGACATAGCCCTTGCGCACCTTGACATAGCCGGCGTCCTGGAGGGCGGAGACGATCCGGCTGACACTGGCGTCGGAGATCCGGGCGTAGTCACGGACCGCAGCGAACTCGGCCTCCAGGCACCCCGACAGGAAGGCCATGACAGCCAGCCGCGTGGGGTGCTGGATCGACTCGTCCAGCGCCGGCGGCGGATCGTGTTCGGCTCTCATGGCCGGGCCTCGCCTTCTTCCCGGACGGTGACCGCCCAGAGCGCCGCACCGCCCAGTACGGCGGAGGCAAGAGCGCCTCCGGCCTGTCCGAACGGGATGGCCGACAGCCAGCCGAAGCCGAACGCGGCGGCCGGGATCAGCTGGCGCAGCACCCGCTGTCCGATCGTGCCGCCGGGCATGGTGATGACCCCTCCACGACTGACCACCGCCGCGTGCACGCCCAGGAACGCCAGCATGGCGAGCAGGCCGGCGGCCAGGAACGGAACCTGATCGGTCCACGGGCCGAGCAGCAGCCCGAATGCGGCGGCGAACAGCAACCCGCGCGCCGGTGCGTACCAGGCGGGAGCCGCAGGTCGGGCGCGGGCTGCTCCCATCGCGTCCCGGGCGAGGCGCAGCGCGTCGCGAGTGGTGTCGACCGCGGGCGGGTGCCGCCTTTGCGGCGCTAGCCCGTGGGGGTGCGGCGCCAGACGGTGACGAGCCAGCAGCCGGCCAGGGCGACCATGACGCCGACGACCAGGCCGAGCATGCCGTAGCCGAGCATCCCCACGATCGCCCCGGCGACGATCGTGCCCGTGGCGCCGCAGACGTTCATGAGCAGGTCCGACAGGCCCTGCACGGCGGGGCGGCGGGGGAGCGGGACGGACTCCGTGACCAGGGCGGAGCCCGACACCAGGCCGCACGACCAGCCCAGTCCGAGCAGCACCAGCGCCGCCGTCACCTGCCACACCCGGTGCCCAGCCGTGCCCGCCAGCGTGGCCGCGCACAGCAGCAGGGCCATGCCGAGCACCAGCACCGGCAGCTTGCCCGCCCTGTCGGCCAGCCAGCCGACGACCGGCGACAGCACGTACATGCCGGCGATGTGCAGGCTGATGACGAGGCCGATGACGTCCAGGTTGGAGCCGTCGTGGTGGAGCTTGACCGGGGTCATCGACATGACCGACACCATCGCGGTGTGGCTGATCGCGATCATGATCAGCGCCGTGCGGGCCATCGGGGTCGTACGCAGCGTCTCCCAGGCTGTCCTGATGGTCCGGTTGCGGCCGGGCGCGGGCTTGTCCTGCGTGTCGTCCAGCAGGCCGCGCGCCAGCTTGAGCGGGTCGGGCCGGAGCAACCCGAGGATGATGAGCAGGGCCAGGGCGAACGCCAGCGCGGCGAACGCGAACGGCCCCGCCTTCGCCGCCATCCCCAGCCGCATGCCGATCTCGTCGGCGGGCTCGGCCAGGTTCGGACCGGCCACGGAGCCGATGGTGGAGGCCCAGACGACCAGCGACAGGTGCCGGGCGGAGCGGCCCTTCGGGGAAAGGTCGGTGGCGGAGTAGCGCGCCGCCAGGCTGCCGGCGCTGCCGCCGCCCACCAGCACCAGCCCCACCAGCAGCAGCGGCCACGAGCCCAGGGTGATGGCGGCCACGGAGATCGCGCAGCCGGCCAGGGCCGCCAGATAGGCGAGCGACAGGCCGGCACGCCGCCCGCCGCTGCCCGATGCCCTGGCCGTGGGCAGGGCCAGCAGTGCCGCGCCGGCCACGGTGGCCGTGCCGGCGAAGCCGCTGATCACCGTGGATCCCGACAGCTCGTCCACGACCACCGAGCTGAGCGCCAGCCCGACCGCCACGCCCACGCCGCCCACGATCTGCGTCGCGGAGAGAACGGCCAGGGTGCGACGCTGAATGCTCGGGATCCGGTCAGAGGGCAGCGTCGCGGGCTGGATGGGGGCACTGGTCACCAGTGAAGTCTGACATAACCCCCCAACACCGCCACAAAGACGACAGAATTCTTATTTCCGCGATATTCAGAGGATCGTGACGGCATCGCCCACAACGATGCGTCCGGGCCCGTCAGGGATCAGATTGATCCCGAACCAGACCTTGCCGTCCCACTTGCGGTGCCTGGCCAGCGTCCTGAGGGGCTCCTTGCCCTTGGTGTACGTGGCGGTGTCGATCGTGGTCAGCACGCAGCGGTCGCAGCCCTTGGTGACCCGGAAGCCGACGTTCCCGATGCGCAGCCGCTTCCACCCGTCCTCGGCGAAGGGGGTGTCGACCCCGTCGATCACCACGTTCGGCCGGAACCGGCGCATGGGCAGCGGCGCGGGCGGCTCCTCGCCGTGTTCGAGCGCCGTCTCCGCGATCCAGTCGTTGAGCTGGGCGAGCGAGGCGCTGGTGGTGAGCAGCAGGGGATAGCCGTCGGCCAGGCTCACGCGGTCCTCCGGGCGCCCGTACGCCGGATTGACCGGGCGGCGGGTCGGGTCGTCGAGCCACTTGAGCCGGACGGGCTGCCCGGCGAGCTCCGACAACCACCGCGCCGCGTCGTCGCCGCAGTCGGTGAGCTCCACCGGGGTGCGTCCCACCTTCACCGTGGACATCGTGGTGGCCGGGACGACCGGCAGCGGGGCGGCGTGCGGGCCGGTCAGCGTGAGGGTGTCGCCGTCGAGCTCGGCCACGCAGGCCAGCAGCGCCGGCTCCTCGCGCGCGGTGAGGAGGTCGCCGTTGCGGTCGGTGACGAGATAGCGCCGGTCGCCTGCCAGACCATACGGCTGCACCTCAGCCTCATCGACGTCATGACCGGTGGTCGATTTGATGGGATAAAAGCGGATGTTCCCCAGCTTCATACGGCAGACCGTATCTCACTGATCGGCGCGGCCTGCGGGGACGCGCTCCTGCGGTGCTGGTACGCGGCCAGCGCGACCGCGCCGAGCGCGGCCACCCCGATGGCGGCGCCGATCCAGGCGACGGACGGGTAGCCGAATCCCGCGCCGATGGACAGCCCGCCCAGCCAGGGGCCCACGGTGATGCCGACGTTGAAGGAGGAGACGTTCATCGCGGCGGTCAGCGTGGGAGCGGCCTTGGCGAGGGCGAAGGGGCGGGCGTTCAGCGCCGGGTTGGTGCCGAATCCGAACGCGCCGAGCAGGAAGACCAGCACGATGGCGAGGACGGGCACGGCCGCGGACGCGGCCAGCGCGGCGGAGGTCGCGATGAGGCCCGTGACCCCGGTGAACAGGACGAGGAACGGCCGCGCGTCGGCGGTCCTGCCGCCGATCGTGATGCCGATCAGCGCGCCGACCCCGTACAGGGCCAGGACGGCGGGAATCCAGGCGGGCGCCAGGCCCGTGGTGCCCGTCAGCAGGACGCTCAGGTAGCTGAAGGAGGCCAGCAGGGCCGCCGTGGTCAGCGCGATCGTGCCGTAGGCGAGCCAGAGCGGCGGGTTCAGCATGGCGCGCAGCTCATCCTGCACGCGGGGCCGAGCCCCGGCCTCGGGACGGCCGCCGGGGATGGTGGCGAACACGCCCACCGCGGCGAGCGCCGACAGCCCGGCCACCGCCCAGAACGCGGCCCGCCAGCCGAGATGCTGGCCGATGACGGTGCCCGAGGACAAGCCGATGATGGTGGCGACCGTCAGCCCGCCCGCCAGGATGCTCATCGCCCTGCCGCGGGCGTTCGCGGGCACGAGGCCGATCGCGGTGCTCGCCGCCACGGCCCAGAAACCGGCGTACACGAAGGCGCCGGCCACGCGGGTGGCGAACACGACGGCGTAGTCGGCCGTCATCGCGCCAACGACGTGCGTGAGGGCGAAGACCAGCATGAACGTCAGCAGCGCCGTACGGGGTGGCCAGCGCAGCGTGGCGATGGCCAGCACGGGAGCGCCGACCAGCATCCCGATGGCGAACGCCGAGATCAGCAGCCCCGCCTCGGGGACGGACACGTGCAGGTCGCGGGCCATCTCCGGGAGCAGCCCGGCCAGCATGAGCTCCGACGTGCCCTGCGCGAATATCGACAGGCCCAGTATGTAGACCGCCAGGGGCATGGCGATTCCTCCAATTTAGAATGATCAGTACAAAATTAGGGCGCGAAAAAGTCAGAACGCGTCCAGCGCGGTTCGTGCGACGGACGCGAGGGTCTCGCGGCCGGCGCCCCCGCAGGCGGCCACGCGCAGGCCGCTGACCGTGGCGACGACGAAGTGTGCCAGGGCGAGCGCGTCCTTGCCCGCGTCGATCTCGCCCCGGGAGATGCCGGCCTCGATCGCCCCGCGGATCATCCGCACCCGCTTGTCGTAGTCCAGCCGCAGCAACTCGGCGACCGCCGGGTCGTGACGGGCCATCTCGACCTGCGAGTTGACCACCAGGCAGCCGGCCGGCTCCTCGGGATCGGGCTCGACCGCCCACCCCAGCACGGTGCCGACCTTCTCCCTGGCGGGCAGGTCGGACTCCATCAGCTCGGCGAGCCTGGCGTTGCGCCCGTCCATGTAGTGGCGCAGCGCCTTCTGGAACAGATCGCGTTTGCTCGCGAAGGTGTTGTAGATGCTGCTGCGCCCGAGACCGGTGGCCGCGCACAGGGCCTGCGTCGAGGTGTTCTCGTAGCCCGCGCCCCAGAACGCGCGCATGGCCGCCTCGACCGCACGGTCCTCCTCGAACGTCCTCGGTCGCGCCATGCCCGGCACGCTACCAGTTTTGGAACGGCCAGTGCAATATCCGGGGGTTCACGGTGAGACCCGCCGTCGCGCCGAGGTCAGGTGCTTCGCCGGAACGTGTCGAGGAACACCTTGCGCGTGCCGGCCTGGTCGTCCCACTTCAGCTCGGGCAGGTCGAACGTGATCATGAACCCGGTCGTGTCGTCGATCGTGACGTATCGGGTCAGCGCGTGCATGGGGACCCCGTTGGCGGTGGTGTAGGTGTACTCCCAGTCGGTGGCCTTCCATCCCCGGTAGGACACGGCACGCAACTGCACCTGGATGTAGCTCTCCCTGCCGCCCTCGGACTCCTCCCTGCTCAGCCGGGACAACCCGCCGTCGGCCTGCGGCGTCACCCGCTCCACCACGATCCGCATGCCGGAGTCCTCCGGCCCGTCGAACGTGGTCCTGCCGTCGGCCTTCGCCGGCTTCCAGCCCTCCGGCACGCCGGCCGCGAACCCGGCGGCGGTGTGCTCCTCGTAGCCCTCCGGCACCGGGGACGGCTCGCCCCCCGCGGCCGGAGCGCTCGTCGTGGCGGTGGGGGACGCGGTCGCGGCGGTGACCGCGGCCGGCTCCTGCGATGATCCGCCGGACAGGACGATCATCACGGCGCCCGCGACGACGGCCACCGCCACGATCGCGCTGATGAACGTGAGCGGCGTCGGCCGGCCGTCGCGTATCCACGCGCCGCCGCCGTCGTCCTCGCTCCTGCGCCTGCTCGTGCCGGTGCGCGGGGAGGGGCCGGGCAGCGTGGCCAGGCGGCTGCGGCCGATGTCGTGCGACAGGCCGCGTGACTGCTCGTGCAGGTCGGCGGGGGAGGCCAGCGGCCACGGGGTGGCGCCGGACGTACGGCTGTCGGACGTCAGCGGCAGGATCGGCCGGGGCCGCGGTCCTGAGGACGCGTCCATGCCGTCGGCGGAGTCGTCCACGGACGGGTACGTCCCGAAGGGGTCCGGTCCGCCGGGCGAGGACGCGCCACTCTGTGCAGGCGGGCCACCGAGCGAGGAAGGGCCGCCGGGCGCGTGCGAGCCGTCGAGCGAGGGCGGGGCGCCGATCACGGGGAAGCCGCCTGAGGACGAGGGCCCGCCCAGCGGGGAAGAAGGGTCGAGCGAGGGCGGGGCGCCGGCCACGGGGAAGCCGCCCGAGGACGAAGGGCCGCCCAGGGAAGGGCCGCCGTCAGGTGAAAGCGGGCCGCCGGGTGAGGGCGGGCCGCTGCCCGGCCGCTGTGCCCCCGACGGGCCGCCGAACGCCTCGAACCCCTGCGCCGGCGGTAACCGGTCGGTGTTGTGGCTGCCCGACGGGCTCGTCATCCCGTCATAGGGCATCGAGTAGCCGCCCGACGGGCTGCTCATCGGGTCGTACGGCACGCGCACCGGCCCCGAGGGCGTCTCCACGATCCGCGACGGCATCGGCCCCGAGGGGTGTTCCAGCGGCGGCAGCAGCACGGCCGGCGTCGGGTCGGCCTGGCTGGGCAGCGTTCCAGGCGGGGTCCCCGGCAGCGTCCCAGGCGGGGTCTCCTGCGGGCGCGGCCTGGCGGAGCCGTGCGCGCCCAGCACCGTCTCCAGCATCTCGATGACCTGGGCGGAGGTCAGCCGTTCCGCCGGGCTCTTGCGCAGCAGGCCCTCGATCACCGGCATCAGCGCCCCGGCCCGCTGCGGCCTGATCGGGTCCTGGGTGAGGACCGCGCCGAGCACGGCGATCGGGTCGGGCCCTTCGTACGGCGGCCGCCCCTCGACGGCGGCGTACAGCGTGGCCCCGAACGACCACAGGTCGGCCGCGTGCGTGATCGGCTGGCCGGACAGGCGCTCCGGCGGGATGTACGCGGGCGACCCCATGAGCAGCCCGGTCTGCGTGATCGTCACGTCGCCCTCGATGGCCGCGATGCCGAAGTCGGTCAGCACCACCCGGTCCGAGGTCAGCAGGACGTTGCCGGGCTTGATGTCGCGGTGCATGATGCCGGCGGCGTGGGCGTGCCGGATCGCGTCGAGCACCCTGATGCCGATCTCGGCCGCCTGGATCACCGGCAGCGGCCCGCTCTGGCGTACGGCCTGCTCCAGGGACCACGCGCGGACCAGTTCCATCACGATCCAGGGGCGGCCGTCCTCCTCGACGACGTCGTGCACGGTCACGATGCCGGGGTGCGTCAGCCGCGCGGCCGACCTGGCCTCGCGCAGCATGCGCCGGTGCGCCACCTGCTTGCCCGCGTGGTCGAGGCCGTACGGCAGGATCAGCTCCTTGACCGCGACGTCCCGGTCGAGCAGGACGTCGTGGGCCTGCCACACCATGCCCATGCCGCCCCTGCCGACCGGCGACATCAGCCGGTAGCGCCGGCCGATCAGGCGGCCCTGGCTCTGCGGGGTGCCGCTCGGGGGGCCTCCCTCCGCGCCGGGGCCGCTGAGCAAGCGGTCGGCTGCCATGTTCCCGCCCCCATCTCGCCTCATCCGTCACGTGCGTTCTCACGCTACTTGCAGATTGCCACTGAGAAATCCGCCTGACGGCTGCCGCAATGGGCTTTGACCAGGTGCGGCGACAGGGCCGCGGCGGTTTTCTTGCTGGCCTGAGGTTCGTTACGATATCGGCGCTATAACCGCAAGGGAAGCTGACATTGCTTGACAATAGTGCTGACGTGCGGCTATTTCACTTTTCAAATGGGTCACTTGCCGAGCGTGCCAACGCCAGCAACGCGCCGGCGAACGCCTCGGCGGGCGGCCTGACCAGGCCCGCGCCGACCTGCCCCGTGCCGGCCACGCGTCCCGCGATGCCGGTGTTGACGACGGGCAGCAACCCCGTCCTGGCCACCAGGGCGACGTCGATGCCGGCGGGAGTGCCGCGGAAACCGAGGCCCGGGATCTGGTAGGCGGGATGCTCGGCCAGCGTGATCTCGTACATCGAACGGGTGGCCCTGACGGCGTCGGAGACCTCGCCGCCGACGAAACGCACGATGGCGGGGGAGGCCGCCATCGCGAAGCCGCCCAGGCCGGAGGTCTCCGTGATGGTGGAGTCGCCGATGTCCGGGTTGGCGTCGCCAGGGCCGTACGCGCCGAGATAGAGCCCGTCGGGCACGCCGGCCGGGCCGGTGAACCAGCGTCCGCCCAGCCCCGAGACCTGCACGCCGAAGTCGGTGCCGTTGCGCGCCATCGCGACCACCAGCGACGAACCCGGCACGTCGCGGGCCGCGTCCGTGCTGACCTTGGCCGCGGCCATGCCGGCGTTGAGGAAGAAGTGGTCGTTGCCGTTGATGAAGCGCAGCACCTGCGCGGCGGCCCCGGGGGCGGCCTCGACCACGGCGGGCGCCAGCTCGCGCAGCAGCAGCGAGGTGGCGGCGCGGTTGCGGTTGTGCAGCTCGTCGCCCATCTGCAGCGCCTGCGCGATCAGCGAACGCAGGTCGATCGGCCCGGTGCGCTCCAGCGCCGCGGCCAGGGCGGGGCCGAGCACCCCGTCCATCCAGCGCAGCCGCTCCAGCACCTCCGGCCCGTACGCGCCGTAGCGGAGCACCTTGCCCAGGCCCTCGTTGAGCGAGCAGTAGGCGGTGCCGCCGTGCTCCTCGTCGCGCACCTCGAACACCCACATGGACGGGCTCACCACGCCCGCCATCGGGCCCACGGTGGCGTGCTCGTGGCACGGGCGCAGCGTGACGCCGCCCTCGGCGAGCGTGCGCCCGGCCTCGTGCTCGTCGCCCGCCAGGCCCTCCAGCAGCATCGCGCCGATGAGGGCGCCGCGCATCGGGCCGGACGCGCGCTCCCACGTGATGGGCGGGCCCGCGTGCAGGAACGTCCCCTCCGCCAGCAGCTCCGAGGCGCGCCGCACGCCCACCAGGTGCGGGCGGGCGGAGGTCAGCCGGCTGACGGCCAGCTCGTTGGCGGCCTGCCTGCGCGGGTCGGCGAGGACTCTGGCCAGCGCCTCGGCCGTGCCGGGCAGCGGCGGCCGCCACGCCACGGGGACCGTCGGCACGGCCTGGGCCCTGAGCGCGTCGTCGAGCAGGCCGGCGCCGACGGTGACGACGCGGGGCGGTGCGGAGAGCAGGGTCACAGCAGGCTCCTGGCGTGCTGGGGGGCCTGGGCGTCGGAGGTGAACGGGGTCACAGCAGGCTCCTGGCGTGCCGGGCGGCCTGGGCGTTGGAGGTGAACACGGCCGCGCCCGCCTCGCGGAAGGCGGTGGCCTGGCGGTGCAGGTCCTGGGGGTCGCCCTCCGTGCCGATGAGGGCGATGACGACGGTGGCGGGGGCGCGGGCGACGGCGTGCGCGAGCGAGGCGGCCGGATCGGGGTCGGCGCCGTGGCCGAGCACGACGTCCATGAGCACCACGTCGGTGTCCTCGGTGCAGGCGAGCGCCTCGACGCGGAGCGCCGGGTCGATCATGGGGTGGGCGCGTCCCCTGGTGTAGGCGTCGTCGCCGTAGTCGACGATGTCGCCGGAGCCGGCGACCATCGCGGCCTCCGCGCTGAGCGTGCCGCCGGCGTAGACGCCCTTGATCGCCTTGCCGGCCGGGCGGCCGCCCGGCCACGACGGCCAGGACGGCCACTCGGGTACGGGCCTGCCGAGCGCGCGCAGCACCTGCTCCGTCGCCTCCGTGAGGTCGGGCGCGCCCTCCTGGAGCATCGCGCGTACGACCGGCGTGCGCAGCCGGCCCACCGACTCCTCCACGGCCCGGGCCACCTCCGGCGACGGCGGCTTGGAGATGAGCACGATCAGCTCGGTGGCCGGGTCGTCGTCCAGCATGCGCAGGGCCCGCAGCGCCGACAGGCCGCCCACCTCGGCCGACAGGTCCCTGCCGCCCACGCCGAGCACGTGGCTGACGCCCGTGCCCGCCCAGTCGAGCAGGGACGTCACCTGCTGCGCGCCGGTGCCCGAGGCCGCCACCACGCCCACGGGGCCGGGGCGCAGGACGTTCGCGAAGCCCAGGCCGACGCCGCCGATCACCGCCGTGCCGCAGTCGGGGCCCATCACGAGGACGTCCCTGGTCTCCGCCCGCTCCTTCAGCAGGCGTTCCTGCCACACGGGCACGCCGTCGCTGAAGATCATGACGGGCAGGCCCGCCTCGACGGCGTCCAGTGCCTCGGCGAAGGCGTGCTCCCCGGGCGTGGAGACGAGAACCAGGTCAGCCGGGTTCCGCGCGGCCGAGCGGGTGGTCAGCGGCGGCTGGTGCTCCGGCGCCGGATCCGTTCGCTGGAAGGTGGTCAGCTGCCGGTCGGCCTCCTCGACGGCGGCCTCGGTGTCGCTCGCGCGTACGGCGATCAGCAGGTCGCCCGGATCGGTCTCCGGGACCGTGAACCCCAGCTCGCGCAGGATGGAGACGTTGAGATCGGTGGCCATGGCGACCATGGCGGCCCTGACACCCGGCATGTCGGACAGTGCCCGGCTGACCCGCATGAGCGTCACCGAGTCGTGATAAGTCCCCCGCCGTACCAGCACCATCTCGCTCACAGCGTCACTCACGGGCTTGCTCACTGGCTTGCTCACTGGCTCACTCACTGCTCCGGTTCCTGGTCGGCCAGGGCGAGGACCGCGTTCACCCCGATGGCGACGCCCTGCGCCAGATCGGCCCCCGAGGTGTGGCCGAGCCGGTGCAGCCGGCGCAGCGCGGGATCGAGCGCCTGCGTGCCGGCGATGCCGCGCAGCACCCCGATCACCTCGGGGCTGGCCGCGCCCCTGGCCGCGCAGTGCAGCAGCGTGGCCGAGATGGGCGTCGTCCGCGTACGGGCGTCGAAGGTGACCGTCGCGCCGAGCCAGCCGGCCAGCCAGACCGCCCGATCCACGCCGGCCGCCGCGCCCACGTGCCGCAGAGTCACCAGCAGCCCGGCCAGAACGTCGTCGCCGCTCGGCGTGAGCCCCGGCCCCAGCCCCACCAGCTGCTCGGCCGCCGTCACCGCCCCCAGCAGCCAGCCCTTGGCGCATCCGCCCGCCAGCATGTCGACCGCGGCGTTGCCGGCCAGGCCCGGCTCGGGCGGGTCGGTCAGGCGGGCGGCGGCGCGCACGAGGCTCGCCCGGTCGACCGTGCCCAGCGGCGGCGAGGGATCCCACCAGCGCCGGACGGTCAGGTTGAGCGGGCCCAGCTCGATCGAACGGTCGCCCACCGAAGCGTCGTCACCCACCGTGACCTTCGGGAGCGGGCCGGACAGCAACACGGAGTTGGGCAGGCGGATCGCCTCGCCGGTGATGACCGCGATCACCGAAGGCTCAAGATCGGTCCTGACCTCCAGGTAGATCCCGCTGGGAAACGCGGCGAGCACGCGCGCCGGGCGGCGGGACGACTCCAGGACGGGACGTACCGCCGTGCTGGCCGCTCCCGTGACGTGGACGCGGGTACGTCTCGCGTGAGTGCTGACCGTCACCAGACCTCCCAACCGACCCTGGTCCTGACCGTAGAACGGGCCGGGAACCCTCCGTACGGGTAAATTTGCCAACAGTGAGCGGGAAGGTTGGCTCTTCCTGACAGACGGTTCCCGGGGTCACAATCACCTCTATGGAGCCCTCCGTCCGTCCGGCGAGCACCGGAACGATCACCCATGGCGTGTCCGTCGGAGAGGTGCTCGGCGTGTCCACCCTCGCCGACGCCAGGCTGATCGCGGGGGAGAGCGGGCTGGGCCGCATCGTGCAGCGGCTCAACGTCATGGAGGTGCCCGACATCCTGGCCTGGGTCAAGCCGCACGAGCTGCTGCTCACCACCGGCTACCCGCTGCGCAACACGCCGCAGTCGCTCGGCAGGCTGGTGGCCGACCTGGACGAGCGCGGGCTGTCCGCCCTGGCGATCAAGCTGGGCCGCTACGTCGACGAGCTGCCCGCCGAGATGGCCGAGCAGGCCGACCGGCTCGGCTTCCCGCTCATCCAGCTGCCGAACGACGTCGGCTTCGACGACATCCTCAACCAGGTGCTCACCGACATCCTCAACCGCCAGGCAGCCGTGCTCGCCCGCGCCGAGGAGGCGCACCGGGCGCTGGTGCAGGTGGTGCTGGCCGGAGGCGGGCTCAACGAGGTCACCGCCGAGGTGGCGCACCTGCTCGACGTGTCGGTGGCCGCGGTCGACGGTTCGGGCCGCGTGCTGGCCGCCGCGGGACCCGCGGGACACGTGACCGTCCTGTGCGAGTCGGTCACCCGCGAGGGGCCTCCGGCGGCCGGGGCCGACGGGGTACGCAAGCGGTCGTTCGCCTCGGTGCCGGTGCTGGCGGGAGGGCACCACCACGGCAGGATCGTCGCCTACAGCCCGTCCGCGGGCATCAGGGACAGCGACATCGGCATCCTCGAACGCGCCGCCACCGTCGCCGCGCTCGTCGTCACCCGCCAGGAGGCGGTCAACGCCGTCGAGAGCAAATACCGGGCCGACTTCCTGCGCGACGTGCTCACCGGACGGGCCGGCACGGTCGAGCGGGTCACGGCCAGGGCCAGGGCGTTCGGATGGGACCTGTCGCGGCCCGTCACCGTGCTGGTGGCCGAGCTCGACCCCGACGGCGACGAGCGCAGCGCCCAGGACCGGCTGATGGCCTGCTGGACGGCCGCGGTCAGGCGGCACGACCCGCAGGGGGCGGTGGCGGGGTTCTCGCACGAGGTGGTGGCCGTGGTCGACGCCTCCGCCGACGTCGCCAGGATGGCCAAGGACGCCGCCTGCGCCTTCCCCGACGCGCCGCCCGCGACGTTCTCGACCGGCACGTCCCGGCCGAGCCCGGGGGCGGAGACGCTGCCCGAGGCCTACGCGCAGGCGCTGAAGGCCGCCAGGGTCGGGCGGCAGCTGCACGGGCCCGGCGCGGTGGCCCACTTCGACCAGCTCGGCGTCTACCGGCTGCTGTCGCTGGTGAACGACACCGACGAGCTGCACGCGTTCGTCCGCGAGACGCTCGGGCCGCTGGCCACCGACGACGACGCCGAGAACGCCGACCTGCGGCGCACCCTCCAGGCCCTTCTGGAGACCAACCTGAACGTGGCGGAGACGGCCAGGCGGCTGCACTTCCACTACAACACGCTGCGCTACCGGATCGGGAAACTGGAGCGGCTGCTCGGCGGCTTCACCGACGACCCGCACCTGCGGCTCAACCTCACCCTCGCCCTGCACGTGCTGCGCATGCGCGGCATCTAGGCTTGGGGCCTGTGGACTTCGAACTGCGCTCCGACTTCATCCCGCTGTGCGACCTGCTGAAATACTGCGGCATCACGGAGACGGGCGGCATGGCCAAGCAACTCGTCGCCGAGGGCATGGTGCTCGTGGACGGCGAGGTCGAGCTGCGGAAGCGGGCCAAGATCCGGTCAGGCCAGGTGGTCAGCGGTGAGGGGTTCTCGATCCGGGTCGAATAGCCCGAAGGTTCACCTGAACTCACCGCTGGATCACCGGTACCACCGCCGTCCTCCGTGCTGGAACTGATGGAAGGCGCCCAACTGCGGAGAGCGAGAGCTTTTCTCTGGTTCCCGGCGTAGATTTGGCAGATCATGCCCGTGTAGGAGTGATCCGGCGGGCCTAATGTGCCCGCAACGGAAAAGCGTGTCGCCGGCCCAGCGCAACGCCCGGTACAAGAGGGGCTCTCATGGTTTTGGGATGGACCAAGCACGGTGACGGCAAGCATCTGGCCCCGGGAGAGGTGGTCAGGCCCGACGAGCGGCTGAGCTGGCCCCGGATGGTGGGGTTCGGGGCGCAGCACGTGATCGCCATGTTCGGTGCGACGTTCGTCTTCCCCCTGGTGATGGGGCTCGACCCGAACATCGCCGTGATGATGTCGGGGGTCTCGACGATCCTGTTCCTGCTGATCGTAAAGGGCAAGGTGCCGAGCTATCTCGGCACCAGCGCCTCCTTCGTCGGCGGCGTGTTCGCCATCAGGGCGGCGGCGGGAGGCGACACCGCGGGAGCGGACGCGATCGTGACCGGCGCCATCCTGGTCGCCGGCCTCGTGCTGGCGCTGGCCGGGCTGGCCATCCACTTCCTCGGCGTGCAGATCATCCACCGGGTCTTCCCGCCCGTGGTCACGGGCGCGGTGGTGATGCTGATCGGGTTCGGGCTGGCGTTCGTGGTGGCGGACACGTACTGGCCGCAGGACCACTGGGTCGCCCTCGTCACGATGCTGATCACGTTCGTGGTGATCGTGGCGTTCAAGGGGTTCATCGGGCGGATCGGCGTGCTCGTCGGGCTCGTCGCCGGGTTCGTCCTGTCCTGGGTGCTGGACAGGGTGGCCGGGCCGGTCACGTCGGTGCTGCCCGGCGCGAACCTGCGGGACGCCTCCGGGGCCGCCTGCCAGCCCGAGGGCCCGTACTGCGTGGCGACGGCGTTCCCGCACGACCGGGTGGACTTCGAGCCGGTGGCGCAGGCGGAATGGATCGGGTTGCCGGAGTTCCACGGGCCCGACTTCAAGACCTCCGCCGTGCTGCTCGTGCTGCCCGCGCTCATCGCGCTCATCGCCGAGAACATCGGCCACGTCAAGGCGGTCGGCGAGATGACGGGCACCGACGTCGACCCGTACGTGGGCCGCGCCGTGGCGGCCGACGGCCTCACCACCGCGCTCGCCAGCTCGGTCGGCGGCTCGCCCACCACGACGTACGCCGAGAACATCGGCGTCATGGCGGCCACCAAGGTCTACTCCACGGCCGCCTACTACATCGCCGGGGTCATCGCGATCCTGTTCGGCCTGTGCCCCAAGTTCGGCGCGCTGGTCGCGGCCACCCCCGGAGGCGTGCTCGGCGGCGTCACCGTGATTCTCTACGGCATGATCGGGCTGCTCGGCGCGAAGATCTGGATCGAGAACCGGGTGGATTTCGCCGATCCCGTGAACATGGTTCCGACCGGGGCGGGCATCATCCTGGCCATCGGACCTGTGCAGCACTTCATCGGGGGCGACTTCACCTTGGAGGGCATCGCGCTCGGCACCATCGTGGTGCTGGGCGGCTACCACTTGCTCAGGGCCATCGCCGGGCGCGGCCCCGGGCCGGCCGGGGGCGAGCCCGCGTGAAGCCGCCGCCGTTCGCGTACCACGCGCCCCGTGACGTCGGCGCGGCGCTGCGCACGCTCGCGCAGGTGCCCGGCAAGGTGCTGGCCGGCGGGCAGAGCCTGATCCCCCTGATGAACATGCGGCTGGCCGCACCCGAGCACCTCGTCGACATCAACCGGATCGGCTCCCTGTCCACGATCGACGCGACCCCGGCGGGCGTCAGGGTGGGCGCGCTGGTCAGGCACTCCGATGCCGAGCACGCGGGCGCGCACCCGCTGCTCACGCGGGCGCTGAAGCTGGTCGCCCACCCGGCGATCCGCAACCGGGGCACGGTGGTGGGCAGCCTCGTGCACGCCGACCCGGCCGCCGAGCTGCCGGCCGTGCTGGCGGTGCTGGACGGCACGATCCGGCTGGCCCGCTGGGAGGGCCGGGCCGTGGAGCGGGAGGTGCCGGCGCGGGAGTTCTTCGTCGGACCTCTGGAGTCGGCGGTCCGGCCGGGCGAGCTGGCCGTGTCGGCGTACTTCCCCGCGCTGGGCCCGGGCACCGGCACCGCCTTCGAGGAGGTGGCCCGCAGGCACGGCGACTACGCGCTGGCCGGGGTCTGCGCCGTGGTCACGGTGGACGGCGACGCGCGCGTCACCGCCGCCAGGGTCGCCTGCGTCGGCGTCGGGCCCGTGCCCGTCGTCGTGGACGTGACCGGGGCATGCGGGGGAGCGGATGTGACCGGGGCGTTCGGGGAAGTGGACATGACGGGAGCGTCCGGGGGCGCGGCCGGCGGCTGGGCGGAGGCGGCGCGGGCCGTGCAGGAGGAGACCGAGCCGGAGAGCGACGTGCACGCCTCGGCCGCCTACCGGCGGCACCTGGTGGGCGTGCTCGCCGAGCGGGCGCTGCGGAGCGCGGCCGGGGAAGGGGCGGCAGCCCGTGGAGCATGAGATCACGCTCGTGGTGAACGGCGCGACCAGGCGGGTGAAGGTGCCCGCCCGCCGGTTGTTGTCCGACTGCCTGCGCCACGACCTCGGCCTGACCGGCACCCACGTGGGCTGCGAGCACGGCGTCTGCGGCTGCTGCACGGTGCTGCTCGACGGCCGGCCGGTGCGCTCGTGCCTCACGTTCGCGGTCACGGTCGACGGGCAGGAGATCACCACCGTAGAAGGCCTGGCACGCGAGGGAGCGCCGTCGCCTGGACTGAGGAGCGCAGGGAGCGCAGCGACCGGAGCGACGAGGGAAGGCGGCGGATTTGAGCGACCGAGCCGCCTCCACGAAGTGGAGGCAGTGAACACAGCGCTGTCGCCGGTGCAGCGGGCGTTCGCCGAGTGCCACGGCCTGCAGTGCGGGTTCTGCACGCCGGGATTCCTGTGTACGGTCACCGCGTTCCTCAGGGACAATCCGGCGCCGTCGGACGACGAGATCGTCGAGGGCGTCTCGGGCAACCTGTGCCGGTGCACCGGCTACCAGAACATCGTCAAGGCCGTACACCGGGCCGCCGAACTGCTGGCGGAGGAGACATGACGACGAGGTTGTTCGGGGAGCCCGTGCAGCGGCGCGAGGACCCCAGGCTGCTCACCGGGCAGGGGCGCTACCTCGACGACCTCGGCCCCGACGCGCTCGCCGCCGCCTTTGTCCGCTCGCCGCACGCCCACGCCCGCATCCGCGACATCGACGTGACGGGCGCACTCGACGTGCCGGGGCTCGTCGCGATCCACACCTGGGAGGACCTGCCCGAGCGGGTGGGCAGGGCGCTCCCGCTGCTGATCCCGCATCCCGCACTCACCCACGGCCGCACCGCCTACCCGCTGGCCCGGGACGTGGTCAGGCACGTCGGCGAGCCGGTCGTCATGGTCGTGGCGAGCGACAGGTATGCCGCCGAGGACGCCTGCGCGCTCATCGAGGTGGACTACGAGCCGCTCAAGGCGGTCGTCGGCCTGGAGGAGGCCGTGCAGGGGGCCGCGCTCGTGCACGAGGACGTGCCCGGCAACGTCGGCGCCCACCTCGTGCAGGAGGTCGCGGCGGCCGACGGCCGCGGCGCCGGTGAGGTGATCGAGGCCGCGCCGCACACGCTCTCCTTCCGGCTCGACATCGAGCGCAGCGCCAGCATGCCCCTGGAGGGACGCGGCGTCTACGCCCGCTGGGACGGCAGGGACCTGCGCGTCTACTCCAGCACCCAGACCTCCACCAGCGTCCGCATGGCCGTCGCCGCCACGCTCGGCCTGCCGCTGCCGCACGTCGAGGTGATCGCGCCGGACGTCGGCGGCGGCTTCGGCGTGAAGATCGTGCACCCGTGGCCCGAGGAGATCCTCGTGCCGTGGGCCGCCATGACGCTCGGGCGCGAGGTCAAGTGGGCCGAGGACCGCAGGGAACACTTCATCTCCTCCGCCCACGAGCGCGCGCAGATCCAGCACGTGCGGGTCGGCTTCGACGGCGACGGCCGCGTCCTGGGGCTGGACGTGACGATCCGGCACGACCACGGCGCCTACACGCCCTACGGGATCATCGTGCCGATCGTGACGTCCACCCAGTTGCCGGGGCCGTACAAGATCGGGGCCTACCGCGTCGAGTTCGCCTCCGTCTACACCAACACCGTGCAGGTCACCCCCTACCGGGGGGCGGGCAGGCCGCAGGCCGTGTTCTGCATGGAGCGGACCATGGACAAGATCGCCCGCCATCTGGGCAAGGACCGCACGGAGGTGCGGGCGGTCAACTTCATCGGGCCGGAGGAGTTCCCGTACGACCAGGGCATGACCTTCCAGGACGGCCGCCCGCTGATCTACGACAGCGGGAACTACCCGGAGATGCTCCGCATGATCAAGGAGCTGATCGGCTGGGACGAGCACGAGAGGCGTCCCGGGCGCGGCATCGGCATCGGCTGCTACGTCGAGGGCACCGGCGTCGGCCCCTACGAGGGCGGGCACGTGCAGGTCACCTCCGACGGCCGTGTGCACGTCTCCACCGGGCTCACCTCGCAGGGCCAGGGGCACGAGACGGTGTTCGCCCAGATCGCCGCCACCGAGCTGGGCGTGCCGATCGAGCGGGTCAGCGTGGTCACCGGCGACACCAGAAGGTTCGGCTACGCGGTCGGCACGTTCGCCTCGCGCGCGGCCGTCATGAGCGGCAACGCCATCGCGCTGGCCTGCAGGAAAGTACGCGAGAAGGCGCTGCGCATCGCGGCCGACGCGCTGGAGGCCGACCCGGCGGACCTGGCGATCGACGACGGCATGGTGCATGTGGCGGGATCCCCGTCGGCGTCGATCCCGCTGTCCACGGTGGCCGTGCTGGCCAACCCGCTGAGGTACGCCTTCGACGACGAGGCGGCCAAGGCGACCCAGTTCTCCGGTGCGGCCTCCCCTGACCGGCCGCCGGTCGCGGAGGGGGAGGAGCCCGGTCTGGAGGGGCGCGACTACTACTCGCCGATCAGATCCACGTTCGCGTCGGGCATGCACGCCGCCATCGTCGAGACCGACCCCGACACCGCCGAGATCAAGGTGGTGCGCTACGCCGTCGTGCACGACTGCGGGCGGCTGATCAACCCCATGATCGTCGAAGGGCAGATCCACGGCGGGGTGGCGCAGGGCATCGGCGGGGCGCTCTACGAGCGCATGGTGTACGACTCGCACGGCCAGCTGGTGAACGCCTCCTTCATGGACTTCCTCATGCCGTACGCCACCGAGATCCCGCGCGTGGAGACCGCCCACCTGGAGACGCCCTCGCCGCTGAACCCCCTCGGCATCAAGGGCGCGGGCGAGGCCGGCGTGATCCCCGTCTCCGCGGTCATCGCCTCGGCGGTGGAGGACGCCGAGGGCATCGACGTCGACCGTATGCCCATCTCCCCGTCCGAGCTCTTCGAGCTCCGCTCCGCCGTGGGATGATCCGGTCTCGTGCCGGATCTGCGTGCCCCCGGAGCGGGCCTGACCTCCTTCCCTGACGTTCCCGACGGCGTCCGCCTGATCGACCTGGCCTGGAACGCGATCACCGAGGTGCCCGGGTGGGTGGCCGGGCTCGGCTCGCTGGAGGAGCTCAGGCTCGACGGCAACCGCCTGCGCGCCCTGCCCGACCTGTCGGGGCTGGCCGCGCTGCGCGCGCTGCACCTGGACGGCAACGCGCTGACGGCCGTCCCGGCCTGCCCGCCGGGCCTCGAGTCGCTCTCCCTGTACGGCAACCGCGTCCGCGCGCTGCCCGAGCGGCTCGGCAGGCGGCTGCGGCACCTGGCGGCGGGCAGGAACGCGTTGACCGAGGTGCCGGCCTCGTTGTGGGAGCTGACCCGGCTGGAGTCGCTCAACCTGGCCGAGAACGAGCTGACCGAAGTTCCCGCGGCCGTCGGCGGGCTGGCCCGGCTGCGCATGCTCGACCTCGGGCACAACCGGCTCACCTCCGTCCCGCCAGAGCTCGGCGACCTGGCGCTCACCGACTACCTCTACCTGAGCGACAACCTGTTCACCGAGGTGCCCGCGGCGCTCGGGCGGCTCGACCGTCTCGCCTACCTCAACCTGACCGCCAACCGGCTCACCCGCCTGCCGGAGGCGCTGGGACGGATGGCCGCGCTGGTGGAGCTGCGGCTCTACGACAATCGCCTGGAGTCGCTGCCCGAGACGGTCGGCGGGCTGACCCGGCTGCGTGAGCTGCACCTCCAGGGCAACCGGCTGACCCGGTTGCCCGCCGCCATCGCCGAGCTGGAGGAGTTGCGCGTGCTCGACCTGCGCGACAACCTGCTCGGCGCGTTGCCCGACGCGTTGCCGTCCGGTCTCAGGCATCTCGACCTGCGCAACAACCGGCTGCGCGAGCTGCCGGACCGGCTGCCCCCGCTGGACAAGCTCGACCTGCGGTGGAACAAGCTCGACGGCGAGCCGGAGGTGCTGCGCCGGCTCGCCGCGCGCGGGTGCGTGATTCTGCGCTGAACCGAGGCGCCGGGTCCTGCGTACCTCCGCACATGACGACTTTTCCACGCTTGGCCGCTTTCGCGCTGCTGGCCGGGCTGGTCGCCGGATGCTCCTCAGAGGGCTGGAGCGACTACGTCGCAGCAGGCGCGAGCGGGCAGCCCGCGGCCCCGCTGACCGTCGAGCAACTCTCCGAGAAGGTCGGCTGCAAGCCGAAGATGCAGGTCGAAGGAGACGACCTGCGCACCGGGTTCTGCAAGACCTCCGACGGCAGGTTCTTCGTCAACACGTTCAGGACCGAGGCGCTCAAGGACGCGTGGATGGATCAGGCGCCCGAGTACAACCCCCACCTCGTCGGCCCTCGCTGGACCGTCCTTGGCCCGCTCGAGGTGCTGGAGTCGATCCAGGAGCGGCTCGACGGAGACCTGCACCTGACCGACCACCGGGTCTCGCAGACGCCCACGCCGGCCACCTGACCTCGCCGGCCCTGTCGTGCTGACCCGTCGAGCTGACCCGTGGAGCTGAACCCGTGGAACGCGTACCTCTGCACATGACGGCTCCTCGGAGCCTCGCCGCGCTCGCGCTGCTGGCAGGGCTGGTCGCGGCCTGCTCCGCGGGCGAGGGGAGCGGCGACTACCTCGCGGCCGGCGCGCGGGCCGGGGCCGCCCCCCTCACCGTCGAGCAACTGTCCGCCAGGGTCGGGTGCGAGCCGCGCCTGCGGGCCGGCGGCGCCGGCGTCCGCTCAGGACACTGCACCACCCCTGACGGCGAGTTCGTCGTGACGACGTTCACCACGCGGGCGGGCAAGGACGCCTGGATGGGCGCCGCCCCCGCGGGCACGCCGCACCTCGCGGGCGACCTGTGGACCGTCACGTCCAGCCGCAAGGTGCTCGACCTGCTGGGCGAGCGGCTCGGCGGCGAGCTGCACATGACGGACCCCGGGAGCGGCGCGATGCGGGTCGTCGAATAGTCCCGCTCACAGGCAGTTCCCTACCCGGGGCCGGCCAGGACGAGCAGGGTCACGCGGTGTGCGCGCAACGCGCGGATCCTGGCCAGCTCGGCCCGCGGGTCGCGCTGATCCTGGCTGATCAGCGCCAGGTAGCCGCGGCGCTTCGTCTCGTGCAGGAGGCCCTGGCGATCTCTCCGGAACAGGGGTCGCCGACCTCGTGGACGCCTGCCGCCGGTCAAGGCCCGCGCCCCGGCCCTTCCTTTCCGCGTGGCTGTTGGGGACTTGACGTGCTCCCCCGGCCTGAAGACCGGAGATTCTGGCCTGTGCCGCCGTTCACGCGGCGGCACTTCCCGGGCTTCCTGCTTCGTCGGGCTGTGCCGGACTTGCGCCTGGTCTTACCGGCCCTCCACAGGCGTTTAGCCTCTCCGCCCGTCCGGCGGCGAGAATGTTGTTCGCGGCGTTGACGTCCCGGTCGTGGTGCGCGCCGCACGGGCAGGTCCACTCCCGGGCCGAAAGCGGCAAGCTCTGGGCCCGGACCTGCCCGCAGGCCGAGCAGCGCTTGGAAGAGGGAAACCAGCGGCTGACCCTGGCGAAGGTCCTGCCGTACAGTTTCGCCTTGTATTCCAGCATGGCGATGAAGGCTGACCAGCCCGCGTCGTGAATGCTTGTGGCCAGCCTCGTGCGCGCCAGTCCGTTGACCGCCAGGTTCTCCACGTACACCGCTTGGTTTTCGCGGATGATCTTTGTGGAGAGCTGGTGGTGGAACTCGCGGCGCGCGTCGCTGACCTTGGCGTGCTTCCTCTCCGCCCGGCGCAGGAACTTCGGCGCGTCGATCTTCCGGCCGTCGGCCAAGATCGCGAAATGACCGAGCCCGAGATCAATCCCGGTCTCGGCGTCGGTGGCCGGGAGCGACTGCTCGCGCACCTCGACCACGAACGAGGCGAAGTATCGTCCGGCTGCATCCTTGACGATCGTGACCGATGACGGCTCGGCGGGCAGTTCCCGTGACCAGCGCACCGCCACCTGGCCGATCTTCGGCAGGCGCAGCATGCCCTGCCCGGTGATGGAGAAGCGGGCGTTCTTGGTGAACCGGATCGCCTGCCGGTTGTCCTTGCGGGACCGGAACCGGGGCGGCGCGATCTTCGGGCCCTTACGTTTCCCCGTGACCGAGGCGAAGAAGTTCCGGAACGCGGTGGTGCAGTCGGCCAGTGCCTGCTGCAGGACCACTGCGGACACCTCACCCAGCCAGACTCGTTCTGGGCGTTTCTTCGCCTCAGTGATCATTTTGCGGGACAGTTCGGCGTCGGCGACGAACGGCAAGCCTTCCCGGTAGGCCTGGCGACGCAGCGCGAGCGCGTCGTTGAAGACCACCCTTGCGCACCCGAACGCCTTGGCCAGCGCGACCCGCTGGCCCGGCGTCGGGTCGATCCGGAAGGAGTACCGCAACTGCACCCGCCCAAAATACAGTTGGTTTATGGCCGAGCACAGCGATATCAGAACGGGCCTCCACTGTGTTTGCGCCCTGCACGCTCATTTGCTTTTCGTGACGAAATTCCGGCATCGGGTGTTCACCGGCGCTCATCTGATTCCCCTGGACGAGATCATGAGATCGGTCTGCACCGACTTCGACACTGATCTGGCCGAGTTCAACGGCGAGAACAACCACGTCCACCTGCTCGTGAAATTCCCACCCAAGATCGCCCTCTCGAAACTGGTCAACTCCCTCAAAGGGGTCTCCTCCGGGCGGATGCGCCAGGAATTCCCCGAACTCGCCGCCCACTATTACCAGGCGAACAAGCTCTGGTCCGGCTCCTCCTTCGCCGGATCGGTGGGCGGTGCTCCGATCAGCGTCCTGCGCCATTACATCGAGCAGCAGAACCGGCTGTTCTTGCCCAGCTGCGCGGACTGGCCGGCTTCACCTCCGGTCTAAAAGCCGGAGCACTGCCGACGCTTCTGGTAGCCGATCCGCGAGGTGACCGCCTGGACGTGGGCGGGCGGGCTTGGCGCTCACTCCAGAGCTGCCCGTCGTGGCGTGGGAGGCCGTCGCCGGCGACACCCCCGCGGCCCTGGCCACGTCGACGCGCGTAAGGTCGCTCTGGCATGCGGACGACCCCCTTGTCCGGAGCTGGATCCCGTGTGATCGTGACCGAAAGCGCTTACGAAAGCGCTTTCGCGGCGCCTCTCCTGACGGGAGTCTCCTCGATGGCAAGACTTTCCAGCGGCCTAGTGATCATCTCGATGTGCGGTCTGGCGCTGACCGCCTGTGCGAAGACCGACGAACCCGGCGCCGCCCCGTCACCCGGTCAACGGCAGGGGCCGGTCAAGATCGGCATCTCGCTCCCGCTCACCGGCGACTTCTCCGAGCCGGGCAAGGGCATCCAGGAGGGTTACCAGGTCTGGGCGGACCGGGTGAACGCCAAGGGCGGCCTGCTGGGCAGGAAGGTCGAGCTGATCTTCCGCGACGACGCCTCCGACCCCAACAGGGTCAGCTCCGACTACGAGTCCCTCATCACGCAGGACAAGGTGGACCTGGTGTTCGGGCCGTTCTCCTCGCGGCTGGTGATCCCCGCGGCGAAGGTCGCCGAGTCGTACGGCATGGTGTTCGTGGAGCCGGCCGGGGCCGCGAAGGAGGTCTTCGAGCAGGGCTCCGAGCGGCTCTTCTACGCGGCCCCCGCGATCGCCGACGACCACTACGACTACCTGGCCGACTACCTCATCAAGCTGCCGGCCGACCAGCGGCCCAGGACGGCGGCGTACGCGAGCCTGGACGACCCGTTCGCCCAGGGCACCGCGTACGGGCTGCGCGACAGGCTGGCCGCGGCCGGGATCAGGACGGTCGTGGACGAGGTCTACCCGCCGGAGACCACCGACTTCTCGCCCATCGCCGCCAAGATCGCCGCGGCGAAGCCGGATCTGGTCGTCGGGGGCACGCAGTTCGAGGACTCCGTGGGCCTGGTGCGCGCGCTGCAGGAGCTGAAGGTGCAGCCCAAGCTGGCGGCGTTCTCGACGGGGCCGACGCTGGCCGAGTTCCCCGCCGCGGTGAAGGGGGCGGCCGAGCACATCGTCTCGCCCGTCGGGTGGTCGGCCGCCTCGACGTTCACCGGCAACGAGGAGATGGTCAGGCGGTACAAGGAGATGTTCGGCGGCGCGGCCAACGAGGACGCGGCCAACGGCTACACGGTCGGCCAGATCATCGAGGCCGCCGTGAACGCGGCCCGGTGCGCCGACCCGAGCAAGGAGTGCCAGGACAAGCTGACCGAGCACATCAGGCAGGGCACGTTCGACACCGTCGTGGGCCCGCTGTCCTTCGACGACAAGGGCCGGCCCGAGCAGGCGCACATGATCCAGCAGTACGTGAACGGCAAGATCGAGATCGTGCTTCCCGAGCAGGCGAAGACCGCCGACCTCGTCTACCCGAAGCAGGAATGGTGAGCCTGCTCCTGCAGGGGCTGGCCCTGGGCGTGCTGACGGGCGGGCTCTACGCGCTGCTCGCCTCCGGCCTGTCGCTGTACTTCGGCGTGATGCGGGTGGTCATGGTGGCCCACCCGGCGTTCCTGTTCCTGGCCGCCTACCTGACGTACACGGTGCACACGGCGCTCGGGGCGGACCCGTTCCTGGCGTTGCCGGTCACCGTGCCGGTCTTCTTCCTGCTGGGCGTGGCGGTGCAGCGGCTGCTCGTCGCGCGGCTGGCGCCGGAGAACGTGGCGATGATGTCGGTGCTGCTGACGTTCGGGCTCGCGCTGACGATCGAGGGGCTGCTCGGGACGTTCTACACGGGCTCCTACAAGTCGGTCAGCATGGAGTACGCGACCAGGTCGCTGACCATCGGCGGCGTGCACCTCCCGTACGACAAGATCATCGCCTTCGCGGTCGCCGCGCTCACCCTCGGCGTGCTCTTCGCCGTGCTGGTCAGGAGCAGGTTCGGGCAGGCGCTGCGGGCCACCATCCAGCACCGGGAGGCGGCCAGGCTGGTCGGGATCCCGACCGAGCGGGTCGCCGGCTACGGCTTCGGCCTCGGCCTGGCCACGGCGGCCGTCGGCGGCACCGTGCTGGCCCTGATCACGCCGTTCTTCCCCGCCTCCCACTGGGTGTGGATCGGCAAGCTGATGGCGATCATCGTGGTCGGCGGGCTCGGCAGCGTGGCCGGCGCGGCGCTGGCGGCCGTCCTGCTCGGCGTCGTCGAGGGCATCGTGCTCGTCACCGTGGACGCCACCTGGGCGACGATGATGTTCTACGTCTTCCTCTTCCTGACCCTGCTCGCCCGCCCGCAGGGGTTCTTCGGAGGCCGCCTTGCGCACCGCTTCTAGAGGCCTCCCGCTGCTGGTCGCCGCCCTGGCGATCGCCTACCCCTGGCTGGTGCCCAACTACTACCTCGTGTACGCGGGCGCGCTGACCGTCATGTACGCCGCCATGGCCACCTCCTGGAACCTCCTGGGCGGTTTCACCGGCTACGTCTCGCTCGGCCACTCGGCCTTCTTCGGGCTCGGCGCGTACGGCACCGGGCTGCTCGTGACCCGGCTGGACGTGCCGTGGGCGCTGGCCCTGCCGGTCTCGGCGCTGCTGGTCACCGTGTTCGCCGTGGGCGTCGGCGTCGCGGCCGTACGGGTGCGGGGCGCGTCGTTCGTGATCGTGTCGATCGCGCTCGTGTCGATGATGAACCTCGTCGTGCAGGGCTGGCGCTCGCTGACCGGCGGCTCCACCGGCCTGCAGGTGCCCTCGCCGTTCCCCGGCCTGCACCGGGGACAGACGCACATGGTCTTCTTCTACCTGTTCCTCGTGCTGCTCGGGCTCGCGCTGCTGTCCTGGTGGTACGTCTCCCGCTCCCGCTTCGGCGCCGGCCTGCGGGCGATCAGGGAGGACGAGGACAAGGCCGAGTCGCTCGGCGTGCCGACGGCGGCGTACAAGGTGGCGGCCTTCGCCCTGTCGGCCCTGTTCGTGGCGCTGGCCGGCGGCCTGTACGCGCTGTGGTTCGGCAGCCTCGACCCGATCTTCATGTTCTCCATCCTGATCGGCTCGTACATGGTGCTCATGAGCCTGCTCGGCGGGGTCCGGCACGTGTTCGGCCCGCTGCTCGGCGCGCTCATCGTGGCGCCCGCCGGCGAGTACTTCCTGATCGCGCTCGGCGAGACGCAGGTCCACCTGGCCGCGACGGGTGTGCTGCTCGTCCTGGTCGTGCTGTTCATGCCGGAGGGCATCCTGTCGAGGCTCACCAGGACAGGCCCGGGGCCGTCCATCCCGGAGGAGAGCGCCGGGCAGCGGCTGGAGGGGGCGGCCCGATGACCTCGCTGCGCACGGAAGGCCTCACGAAGGCGTTCGGCGGCGTGCCCGCGGTGCACGGCGCCACCGTCGAGCTGCGCGAAGGGCAGGTCAACGGCCTCATCGGGCCCAACGGCTCGGGCAAGACCACGTTCTTCAACCTGATCACCGGCATGATCAGGCCCGACTCGGGGCGGGTGCTCTATCGCGAGCGCGACATCACCCGCCACGCGCCGCACCGGATCGCGCACGCGGGCATCGGCCGCACCTTCCAGCTCTGCCGGGTCTTCCCGCGCCTGACCGTGCTGGAGAACATGCTGGTCGCCGTCCGCCGTACCCGCCTGCGGGAGCTGCTGGCCGGCCTGCACGACAAGGGCGAGGCCGAGCGCGCACGCCGCTGGCTGCACCGCATGGGCATCGAGCACCTGGAGCACGCCGAGGCCCGTGACCTGTCCTACGGCCAGCAGAAGCTGCTCGAACTCGCCGCCGTGCTCATGGCCGAGCCGGACCTGGTGCTGCTCGACGAGCCCGCCGGCGGCGTCAATCCGGCGCTGATCGACCGCATCGTCACCCTCGTACGCGAGCTGAACGCCGAGGGGCGCACCTTCCTCGTCGTGGAGCACAACATGGACATGGTGATGGGCATGTGCGACCACGTGATCGTCTTCGACCGCGGCGCGCCCATCGCCGCCGGGCCTCCCTCGGCGATCAGGGACGACCCTCGCGTGCTGGAGGCGTATCTCGGTGTCTGAGGTCCTGCTGTCGCTGGAGAACGTCGTGGCCGGGTACGGCAGGGCGGCGCCGGTGCTGCGCGGCCTGTCCGTCACCGTGCGCTCCGGCGAGGTCGTCTGCCTCGTCGGCCCCAACGGCGCGGGCAAGTCCACCGTGCTCAAGGTCGCCAGCGGCCTGCTCGCACCCAGGTCGGGCCGGGTGCTGCTGGCGGGGGAGGACGTGGCGGGCCTGTCGCCGCAGCGGCTGCTCGGCCGCGGGCTGGCCCACGTGCCGCAGGGGCACAGCGTGTTCCGGGAGATGACGGTGGCGGAGAACGTGCGGCTCGGCGGCTACACCGTCCGCGACCAGGCCGTGCTGAACGCGAGGATCGAGGCGGTCAAGGAGTTGTTCCCCGTCGTGGCCGAGCGGTGGGGGAGCGTGGCCGGGCTGCTGTCGGGCGGCCAGCAGAAACAGGTCGAGTTCGCCCGCGCCCTCATGCTGGAGCCGGCCGTGGTGCTGCTCGACGAGCCGTCGATGGGGCTCGACCCGCGCAACACGCAGGTCGTGTTCGACCAGATCGACCTCATGCGCGGGGCCGGTGTGGCGGTGCTGCTGGTGGAGCAGAACGCGCGCAGGGCGCTGGAGACGGCCGACGTCGGCTGCGTGCTCGACCTCGGCCAGGTGCACATCTCCGGCCCGGCGCGCGAGCTGGCGGCCGACCCGCGGCTCGGCCGCCTCTACCTCGGCGGAGCGCCGTCTGACCACACGGCCGGGGACGCGGCTACGCCGCGCCCACCCGGACCCGCTTCCTGAACACCCAGTACGTCCACCCCTGGTAGACCAGCACGAACGGCAGCGTGAGCAGCCCGATCCAGCTCAGCATCGTCAGCGTGTAGGGGCCGGAGGCGGCCTCGGCCAGCGTCAGCCCGGGCAGCGGCCGCGCGTGCAGCTCCACGAAGACGGCCAGCGTGGTCAGCATGATGGCGCCCGCCGTGGCCGCGAACGCCCAGCCCTCCCTGCGGCGCCAGATCAGCGCCGTGGCCGCGGCCAGCGCCGCCATGGCGGCCAGCGCGGGCGGCGTGCCCAGGCCCGACAGGGCGAACACGGCCACGGGGACGGCCACGGCGCTGGCGGCCATCGCCGCGACCCGGGCGCGGCGGCGTACCGGGCCGGTGGTCTTCAGCGCCAGGAAGACGGCGCCGTGCAGGACGCACACCGCCAGCGTGAACGCGCCGCCGAGCAGCGCGGCGAGCGGGCGGCCGAACAGCAGGCCGGCGAAGATCGCGCCCCAGAGGAACGCCGGGAGCGCGCTGCCCGCCACGATGCCCGCGTCGCACCAGCGCGGGGAGGCGACCTTGCCGCGCCACTCCAGGCCGACCCCGCGCACGATCAGCCCGACCAGGACGAGCGCGACCGGCAGGTAGAAGGAGCTGAACATGCCCGCGTACCAGGCGGGGAACGCGGCGAACATGGCGCCGACCGCGGTGATCAGCCACACCTCGTTGCCGTCCCACACCGGGCCGATGGTCCGCAGGCTCTGGCGCCGCTCCTCGGCGTTCCCGCTCACGAGCGGCGCCAGCATCCCGACGCCGAAGTCGAAGCCCTCCAGCACGAAGTAGCCGGTCCACAGGAAGGCGATGATGACGAACCACAGATCGATCACTGTCCGCTCCCTCAGTACATCAGCGATGGTTCGAGCTGCTCGGTCGCGGCCGCGGGCCGCCGCTCCTCCTCGGCGCCCCCGCGGACGTGCCGGACGAGGAGCACGACCTCGGCGACGGCGAGCGCGCCGTACAGCAGCGTGAAGACGGTCAGCGAGGTGGCCACCTCGGCCAGGCTCACGCCGGGCGACACGCTGGCGGCCGTCAGCAGCTCGCCCGCGACCGTCCACGGCTGGCGGCCGATCTCGCTGAGCAGCCATCCGGCGGTGACCGCGGCCAGCGGCAGCGGCAGGGCCAGCAGGAACGCCCGCGCCAGCCATCTCGGCATGTCACGCCTTCCGCGGGTCAGCCAGAGGCCGAGCACCGACAGGCCCACCGTGGCCATCCCGAACACGATCATCACCCGGAACGACCAGAACACGACCGCCTGGTCCGGCCGGTAATCCCCGGGGCCGAACTCCTGCTCGAAGCGCCGCTGCAGGTCCTCGGTGCCCTGGACGGTGGCGCCCGCGTCGTGGGTGGCCAGGAAGCTCAGGACGGCGGGGATCTCGATGCCCGGGGCGACGCTGAACGCCGCGCCGGCGGTGTCGCGCTCCAGCCCTTCGGCGGAGGCCAGCTTCATGGGCTGCTGCTCGTGCATCAGCCTGGCGGACGTGTCGCCCGTGCCCGCGACGACGGCGCCCGCGATCGCCGTCATGATGAGCGCGCCCCTGGCGGCGCCGCGCCACATGCCGGCGCGCGTCCTCAGCAGCCAGTATCCGCTCACGGCCAGCACGAAGCCGCCCGCCACGACGAACGCCGCCCCGATCACGTGGGGCACCTGGGCCAGCGCCGTGGGGTTGGTCAGCACCGCCCACAGGTCGGTCATCCTGGCCTTGCCGCCGACGACCTCGTAGCCGACGGGGTGCTTCATCCAGGCGTTGGCGGCCAGGATGAAGTAGGCCGACAGGTTGGAGCCGATGGCGGCCGCCCAGATGCACGCCAGGTGCGCCCTCTTCGGCAGCCGGTCCCAGCCGAAGATCCACAATCCCAGGAACGTCGACTCCATGAAGAAGGCCAGCAGCGCCTCCATCGCCAGGGGCGCCCCGAAGACGTCGCCGACGAACGTGGAGTATTCACTCCAGTTCATCCCGAACTGGAACTCCTGCACGATGCCGGTGACCACGCCCATGGCGAAGTTGATGAGGAAGAGCTTGCCGAAGAACTTCGTGAGCCGCAGGTAGTGCTCCTTGCCCGTGCGGTGCCAGGCCGTCTGCAGGCCCGCCACGAAGACGCCCAGACCGATGGTCAGCGGCACGAACAGGAAGTGGTACACGGTGGTCACCCCGAATTGCCACCGTGCGAGGTCAAGTGCGTCCATCGTCTGCGTCGACTCCCGTGAGCTCTACAAGCTGTAGTACATCTACTTGCAGTAGTACTACAAGCTGTAGAGCAATGGGGTGCGACCTTGGTCACAGTCCCTCTCCCCGTCTGGCAGGTGTTGCCCTTATCCGCCAGCACGCGGCCGCCTAAAGTTGCTCCATGAAGGTGGGTGGCAGCGCCGTGATCGGCGTTCAGAGAGATCAGGTGTGGACGGCGCTCCAGGATCCGGCGGTGCTGGTGCGCACCATCCCGGGGTGCGAACGCCTGGAGGAGTCGGGACACGACACGTACCGGATGACGGTCAACGCGGGTGTCGCCTCCATCAAGGGGGTCTACCAGGGGGAGGTGGCGCTGACCGACCCGCTCGCGCCCGAGTGCTTCACGCTCAGGGCCCGCGGGCAGGGCGCGCCGGGGACGGTCGACGCCACCGTCGTGGTACGGCTGACCGAGATCGACGGCGGCACCCGCGTCGACTACGACGCCGACGCCGTGATCGGCGGGATGATCGGCGGAGTCGGGCAGCGCATGCTCGGCTCGGTGGCCAGGCGGACGGCGGGCGAGTTCTTCTCGGCCGTCGAGGAGCACCTGCTCGCACCGGCGGAAACGCCCGCCACCATCTCAGGTGCGGCGGCTCCGGCCTCCGGAGACCTGGCTCTCTCGGGCCCGGCCCCCGGCGGCCTGGCCGCGGAGGCTCCCGCCGGCCCGGCTTCCGGCGGTCCGGGTGGGCAGGGCGTCACCGCGTCCGGAGCCGCCGCGGCCGTGGGTGGCGCCCGGTCGGCCGGGGCCGTTCACCAGCGGCCCGCCAAGGCGCGCGCGGAGACGCGGCCATGGGTGATGCTGGCGTCGTTCGGCATGGGCGCGGGCGTGGCGGTCGGAGGTGTCGTGGTGGGCTGGCTGCTCGGCCGCGGCTCCCGGCGCCGAGACCCCTGACGGCGGGCGGAAACAGGTGGTGAGGGGCGTGGCGGCGTGGCCGGGGCTCTCGCGGAAAAGGATCTCCCGGCGTAGCGTGGCTGTATGCGGCAGGCACACGCTGAAGACGCGAGGACCGAGGCCAGACGAGTCGTACGCAACCTGCTCGGCGAGGAGCGCCCGACGGCCCCGGCCCTCATCGACGGCGTACGCCCCGTGCTCGGCGACGAGCGGACCGATCGCACGCTGGAGCTGGCGCTCGGGGCCTCGCTCACGAGACGCTCCGCCGAGCTGGCCGCCATCGCCGCACTGCTGGTCGGCACCCGCGAGCTGGGCGCGGAGTGGTGGACGCGGCCCAGGGGCGGCAAGCTGCCCCCTCCCGACGAGGTGGTGCGCACGGCCGTCGCGATCGAGCCGTGGACCGATCTGACCGCGCTGGAGATGCTGGCGGCCTGGATCGCCGACGACGCCGCCGACCAGCTGTGGGGCCGGCCGGTCGCCCAGGTCGATCTCAACTCCTGGCAGGCGGAAGACCGTTTCCGCCTGCCGCCGGGGGTCAGGCCGGGGCAGCGGCTCGTGGTCCACTTCGACGCCGGCGGGCGGCTCGACGCGGTCGTCACGCGCCGGACCGACGACGACCTCGGATCCAATCTGGACTTCCAGTCGCTGCGTTACTCGCGGCCCGCCGAGGCGCAGTGGAGCTGGGGCGTGGCGGCCGGGCTCGGGCCGCACCGGCTGCCGGGGGAACGCCCCGACCCCTACGCGCGCGAGGTCCCCGCGGCGGCCTCGGGCGTGCTCCGCGACTGGGCCGTGCGCCACGGAGCCACCCGCGAGCAGCTGGGCGAGCGGTGGGAGACCGTGGGGGACGTCGTGGCCGCCATCGAGCGGGTCGACTGGATGTGGCGCAGCGGCGAGTGGTTCGGGTGGTGGCGCGGCGCGTCGGCGCTGGTGGACGACTCGGCCTACCTGCCGTACCGGCTGGAGGAGCTCGCCGCGGGCTGATCCGCCCCGGGCGGGGGCGGCGCGGGAGGAATCAGCGCGCGGGGCGGAAGGTTGCATCGGTACATGAAGGTCGAGATTTTCTCCGATGTCGTGTGCCCCTGGTGTTACATCGGGCATGTCAGGTTCGCTCGGGCGGCTGAGCGGTTCCGGGCCAGGGGCGGCACCCTCGAGGTGACGATGCGCCCGTTCCAGCTCGACCCCGGCGCCTCCGCGCAGGGCGAGCCCGCCCTGCCCGCGCTCGAGCGGAAGTTCGGGGCGAACGCCCGCCAGATGACCGAGCGCGTCGTCACCACCGCCGCCGGCGACGGCCTGCGGCTCGACTACGACAAGGCCGTCGCCACCAACACGTTCGAGGCGCACCGGCTGATCGAGGTGGCCACGCGGCAGGGGTTCGGCACGGAGATGGCCGAGCGGCTGTTCCGCGCGTACTTCACCGAGGGCAGGAACGTCGGCGACGCCGGCGTTCTCGGCGAGCTGGCGGCCGAGGCCGGGGTGCACGACGACGGGAAGGGCGCCGAGGAGGTGCGCGGGCAGCTCGCCAGGGCACGCGAGCTCGGGATCACGGGGGTGCCGCTGTTCCTGTTCGAAGGCAAGTTCGCGGTGTCGGGCGCGCAGCCGGAGGAGACCTTCGCGGCCGCGATCGACGAGGTGGCCGAGCGCACGGGGCAGGCGTCGATCACCCAGCTCGCCGCCCCCGCCGACGGTTGCGACGACGACGGCTACTGCGCCGTCTGAACGGGCTCGTGCGCGGGCTCGTGACCGGCGTCCGCCGAGCCCTCGCCGAGCCGGCCGGAGCGGTGGTGCCTGCGGCAGAGCACCTGGTAGCGCACGCGTGCGGCGTCGGTGTCGCCGATCACGACCTGCTCGCCCGTACGCGCCATCGCCCCGCCCACGACCCTGGCGTTCAGCTGCCCGGGCCGGCCGCACCAGCACAGCACCTCGACCTGCAGCCGGCACACCTCGTCGGCCAGCTCGAACAGCCGCTGGGCGGCAGGGAACATCACCGAACGGAAGTCGGAGGCCAGCCCGAACGCGTACACGTCGACGCCGTGCTCGTCCACCAGGTCGGCGAGCTGCTCGATCTGCCCGACCGTGTAGAAGCAGGCCTCGTCGCAGATCAGGTAGTCGATCCTGTCGTGCGCGGTCACCAGCCGGACGAGGTCGAGATCGTCCTCCACCTCGATCGCCTCGAGACCGAGCCCTATCCGGCTGGTGACCTTGGGGCCGCCGGAGCGGTCGTGCTTGGTCAGCACCAGGCCGCGCCGCCCTTGCCGGCCGTGGTTGTAGTTCATCTGGAGGGCGAGCGTGGACTTCCCGCAGTCCATGGGGCCGAAGTAGAACTTCAGCACGGCATCCCTGACACCAGACGGCACCGCAGACAAGGCAGACACTTCAGTCACAGGCCGCCAGCTTAGTGGCTTGGCTTGTTACATGACCTCATGGGACATTTCTCCCCTGGAGTTACAGGAGGAAGTGTGGTCACCGATAATTCGCCGTCCAACCCGCCCTCGACCCCGCCGTCCGGAGGGCCGTCCGGGGGGCCTTCCGGAGGGCCGTCCAGCGGGCCGTCCAGCCCTCCGGCACTCGACGCGATGATGTCTCAGGACGACATCACGGCCGCCCAGGCCGAGGCGACCCGATGGCGCTACGGATTCCTCGTCGTCGTCACCGGGATCGTCGCCGTCCTGGTCGCCTTCGGCGCCGCCGTGTTCGCCACCCGGGAGTTCGCCGTGCTGTTCGCGGGCGTGGCCGGTGTGATCGGCACCATCATCGGAGCGTATTTTGGGGTGCAGGCCGGTCAGTCCGGCAAGGCCAGGGTGGAGGCAGAGCTCTCCCGCTCCCAGGAGATGGTGGTGAGGCTGGCCGCGTACGTCGGCACAGACAACGCGCCCCGGGTCATCGACGAAGTTCTCGGCCGTCGCCGAAGCTAGAGGAGCCATGCGTAGCGTCCGTATCGGAGTGGACACCGGAGGCACCTTCACCGACGTCGTGGCGGTGGACGAGCAGACCGGTGAGATCCTCACCACCAAGACCCCCTCGACCCCCGCGAACCCGGCGGACGGGTTCGTCTCGGGCATTGAGAAGCTGGGTGAGCTCGACATCGGCTCGATCGTGCACGGCACCACGGTGGCGACGAACCAGCTGCTCGAAGACCGCATCGCCGACCTCGGGTTCATCACGACCGAGGGCTTCGAGTTCATCCTGGAGATCGCCAGGCAGAGCGTGCCCGACGGCTACGGCAACTCCTACTTCTGGGTCAAGCCGCCGAGGATCGTGCCCGTGCACCAGGTCAGGACCGTCGGCGGGCGGCTCGACCACCTGGGCGAGGAGGTGTGGCCGTTCTCCGAGGAGCAGGCCGTCGAGGTGGCCCGCTGGTTCAAGGCCAGGGGCATCACCGCGATCGGGGTGTGCTTCCTGCACGCGTACGCCAACCCCGAGCACGAGCGGCGCATGCGCGAGGTGTTGTGGCGCGAGCACCCGGAGGCGGTGATCTCCTTGTCGAGCGACGTGCTGCGCGAATACCGCGAGTACGAGCGCTCGGTGACCACCCTCGTGGACGCCGCCGTCAAACCGGCGATGCGCGGCTACATCGCCGGCCTGTCCAACCGGCTCGGCACGCCGTTCTCCGTGATGAAGTCGAACGGCGGCATCCTGTCGGCCCGCGAGGTCGTCAACCAGCCGATCACCACGGTGCTGTCGGGGCCCGCGGCGGGCGCGCTCGGCGCGGCGCTCATCGCGTCCACGGCGGGCCGCCGGTCGGTGATCACGCTGGACGGCGGCGGCACCTCCACCGACGTGGCCGTGGTGGTCGACGGTGAGCCGTCCATCACCACGGAGGGGTCCGTCGGCCGCTACCCGTGCAAGATCCCGATGATCGACATCGTCACCGTCGGGGCGGGCGGCGGCTCGATCGCGTGGATCTCGCCCGAGGGCACGCTCAAGGTCGGGCCGAAGTCCGCCGGCGCCGACCCGGGCCCGCTCTGCTACGGCAAGGGCGGCACGGAGGTGACGGTCACCGACGCGCACGTGTTCCTCGGACGCATCCCGCCGCACCTGCTGGGCGGGGAGATCCCGCTGGACGCCGGCGCCGCCCGCGCGGGCATCCAGGCGCTGGCCGGCAAGCTCGGCCTGACCCCCGAGCGCACGGCGACGGGCATCCTGGAGATCAGCGCGTTCAACCAGAGCAACGCGATCCGGCAGCTCACCGTCAAGCGCGGGCTGGACGTCCGGGACTTCCCGCTGGTGACGTTCGGCGGGTCAGGGCCGCTGCTGGCCTGCCGGCTGATCGACATCCTCGGCCTGCCGTCCGTGGTCGTCCCGCGCGACCCCGGCAACGTGTCGGCGTTCGGGCTGCTCACGGTCGACGTCAAGAACGACTACGTCCGTACGTACGTCACCCGCGACCTCGAACTCGGCAAGGCGGTCGAGATCTTCCACGACCTGGAACATCAGGCGGGCGAGGCGCTGGACCGCGAGGGCTTCGACGACCCGGTCTACGTGCGCAGCGCTGACCTGCGCTACTACGGGCAGGCGTACGAGGTGCGGGTGGCCGCTCCCGCGGGCGAGATCGACGAGGCCTGGCAGGCCGAGGTCGTCGACCGTTTCCACGCCGCCCACGAGAAGCTGTACGGCTACGCCTACCGCGACGACCCCCGCCACGGCGTCGAATGGGTCAACCTGCGCGTGTCCGGCATCGGCCCCATCAGCCGTCCGGTCATCCCCCGCCTGGACAAGGCGGGCGAGGGCGCCACCTCGGTGCGTCCCGTGCACTTCGACGAGACCCGCGACACCCCCATCCACCAGCGCTCCGCGCTCGGCCCCGGCGCCACGGTCACGGGCCCGGCGGTGATCGAGGAGTACGGCTCCACGATCCCCATCCACCCGGGCTTCACCGCGACGGTGGACGACTTCGGCAACGTGGAGATATCCGCAGTGGACGAGGAACGGTGAACGACCGATGAACACGGCTGACCCCATTCTGGTGGAGATCGTCGAGGGGACCCTCGCGTCCGTCGAGAAGGAGGTCGAGACGGCCATCGCGCGCACGGCCCGCTCGCCGATGATCCGCGACGCCCACGACTTCCGCGCCGGCATCCACGACGTGCGCATGCGCAAGCTGACCGGCCGCTCCTACAGCGCGCTGGTGCAGCCGGTCGTGCGCGACTTCCCCGTCGAGACGATGAAGCCCGGCGACGTCTACTTCCACAACGACGTCTACCTCTCGGAAGGCGGCATCGGCCACCTGCCTGACCTGTGCGTCACCGTGCCGGTGTTCCACGAGGGGGAGGTGGTGGCGTTCGTGCAGGCGTTCGGCCACCACGACGACATCGGCGGATCCGTGCCCGGGTCCATGCCCTCGCACGCCCGGTCGGTCTACGAAGAGGGCCTGATGGTGCCGCCCATCAAGCTGTGGGACGAGGGCGTGCCCAACGAGGCCGCGCTGCGCATCATGACCCGCAACTCCCGCATGCCCGACTCCCTCGCCGGCGACCTCGACGCCGAGTGCTCGGCCTGCCTCATGGGGGCGCGGCGGCTGGCGGAGCTGTTCGACCGGTACGGCAGGCAGGCCGTCGAGGAGAGCTTCGACGCGATCATCGGCAAGACCACCGAGACGTTCCGCAGGGAACTGCTCGCCAAGATCCCCGAGGGCACGTACGTGTGGGAGGACTACGCCGAGCACGACGGCGTGGACGAGCCGCGCCTGCACGCCCAGCGCATCACCCTCACCGTCGACCACTCCGCCCTCGGACACGCGGGCGGCCAGGCGCCGCTGACCATCGACTTCACCGGCACGTCGCCGCAGGCCAAGGGGCCGATCAACCACGCGGGCGACTACGCCGACGGCGTGTTCATGAAGAAGTGGCTGGCCCCGGTGCTGCGCAACCTGGCCGACACGCCGGAGCGCATGGCCGAGCTCGACGTCAACGAGGGCGTCGTCCCCCTCATCAACATGATCTTCCCGGAGAAGGGCAGCCTGCTCACCCCGGTCTTCCCCGCTCCCACCAACGCCCGCACGTTCGTCATCCTGCGGCTGCTCGGCGTGCTGGCGGGCGTGCTCGCCAAGGCCACGGGCGGGCGCATGCCGGCCGACCAGGAGACCATCCGCTACACCGGCGTCCACGGCACCGGCGCCGACGGCGAGCCGTACCTGATGCGGGAGGTGCTGGGCGGCGGCTCCGGCGGGCGCTGGTACGCCGACGGCGAGGACACCATCCACGTGGTGCCCGACTCGCGCAACATCCCCGTGGAGTTCGCCGAGGCCCGCTGGCCGTTCCGGGTGGAGCGCCTGGCGCTGGCCTGCGACTCGGGCGGGCCGGGCATGTTCAGGGGCGGTCTCGGCTACGACAAGCACATCAGGATGCTCAGGGACGCGTCGTACATGTCCATCGCCGACCGCTCGATCCTGTCCTGCTGGGGCGTCAACGGCGGCCTGGCCGGGCGGCCGTTCCGCGTGGAGATCGCGGGCAAGGAGATGGAGGGACTGGTCGACGACCACCCGGTGCAGGCGGGAGAGCTGATCAGGATCCGCACCACCGGGGGCGGCGGATGGGGCTCACCCTACGATCGCGACCCCCGGGCGGTGGCCGCGGACGTGCGCGACGGGAAGGTGTCGATCGCCGGCGCGCTGGGCGACTACGGCGTGGTGCTCGACGGCGATCGTATCGACGAGCAGGGCACCGCCGAGCTGAGGGCCCGGCTGCGGCCTCCGGCCGGACGGTTCTTCGACCGCGGGCCGGGGTATGCGAAACTCGCCGGCCGGCCCTTCGCGGACGTCGACGAGCTCAGCAGCCCTCTCGACAGCGGCCCTCCCGACAGCGGCCCTCCCGACAGCGGCCCTCCCGACAGCGGCCCTCCCGACAGCGGCCCTCCCGACAGCGGCCCTCCCGACAGCGGCCCGCCCCATGACGGCGCGCCTGACAGCGGCCCGTCGCACGGCGGCCCGCCTGAGAGCGGCCGGTCCCATGACGGCCCGCCCGGCGGCCCGCCCGGCGGCCCGCCCGGCGGCCCGCCCGGCGGCCCGCCCGACAGGGGCGCCCCCGGCGATGGCCCGGCCGACGGCGGCTCGCCCGGCGAAGGCCCGGTCGGAGAGCCCTGACAGGTCCCCCCCGACCCGGGACGAGTGGCGAGCCACGGGTTCGGTCAGCGCTGGTTCGGTCAGCGCTGGTTCGGTCAGGGCGTGTCGAAGCTGGCGACGTAGGTGGCCGACATGCCTCGTCACCGTGCCCCTGGGCCTCGGCGCGGCGCAGCCGCTCGCCCGCCGCCGCCACGTCGAGCCGTACGCCGGCTTCCTCTCCTCTCCCGTCTGCGTGATCAGCCGGGTGTCCTTCGCCGCGTTGCTGACGGCGAAGCCGGTCGTGAAGTCGCCCTCCGGGATCGACGCCGATCTCGCCTGGAAGCAGGGGCCGTCCATCGGGCCACCGGTGATCACTCGGCGGATCGGGCCGGGGTCGACGCCGAGCCGTGGCCGGCGCGAGGGCCCGCTTGCCGGCGGTTGACACGGTGGCGATGACCCGCCCCGCACCGAAGAGCCGGGCCGGCTGCACAGCCAGCGGCCCGACGCCGCCAATCGTTGGGTAATTTGCACGCTTCGTGTGAGTATCTGCGCTTATGCGGAGCCGGGCGAGCTCGCCTCATGTCTGTTTCGTGTGACGAATCGAACCCGACTCACCGCGTGGAGGCAGGCCCGGCTCGACCGCCGCCCCACCGGAGTACCCATCTCACCGACCTGCGCGACATCTTCAACTCGATCCCAGGTCGGGCACGTAGGACACGTCGATGCGGGAGGCCGCAGCCGATGCAGTGGAAGCGCAGCGGGCAGGCCTGTCCGCCGGCGGCAACGTGAGCGAGTCCCGCTTCGGTACGCCTATCCCGAGCCTTCTTGCTGGCACACCGGTCAAATGACTGATTCGCCGTGATGCGGCGCATGCCAGCCTGCTGGGGCCAACGCAAGATCAGGTTCCGGTGGTCTTCCTCATCCCGCCTCGTGCGCGGAGTACCGCGGGTTGGCCCGACCGGACTATACGGTCTCGTGTTCATCACTCGCGCTCCCGGTCGGAGCCGAGCCAAAGAAGGGGACTCCATGAAGCGAATCGCAAGGTGCGCGGCCAGCGTCGCGCTCGCCGCGGCCGGCCTACTGGGAAGCAGCGCCACTGCCCAGGCCGCCATCATCTACTGTAAACCCGGTGATATCTGCCTTTTCGAGCACACAAACTTCGAAGGGTATCGTGTAGACATGCAAGCCAATCAAGAAGACGTTTATTCTTGGTGTCGCAATCTGGGAGCAATCAACAACGAAGTAAGCTCAATGAAGAACGCATCCATAGAAAACGTATGGTTCTTCGACGGTAGAAATTGCACCGGAACTAAGGGCTATGTGGCGCTAAGCGGTTCGGAAGACTCTACCCTGAGTAACAACGGCTGGAACGACAGGGTCACCTCGATAGGGGGACCTCAATAAGCCTACCTGATCTTTAGAAACCCGCGATCTGGATCTCCGCAAGCCTGCGACCTGCGATCAATTTTGCGAGGTTCGGATCAGCGATCTCTGTTTAATACTCGCTAATAGTTCGACGGCCGGCAACTCGTGTCGGCCGTCGAGCTCCTGGCCACCGTGCTGAGGACTGCCGCGCCGCACCGCTCGATTGTGAAGTTGCCTGGCAATACCTCCTTCCGTCAGATGCCGGATGGCATCGACGGCCAATATCATGGGTCACCGGAGAAACAGCGTGGGTGTGCGTTTGCGGATTGTGGGTGCGGTCCTGCTGTCCGGTATGACGGCTTGCTCGTCGCCGGCAGAGCCAAAGGCCCTCTCTGCACCGGTTCCGATCGGGCTGGAGGCTCGCAGGCTGTCAGTGCCATTCGACCGCTATGACTTCTCCCCGAAGGACATGTCGCTGCTCAAAAGCGCCGAGGACCTTTTCATCCATGACTGTATGCGGGCCCGTGGCATGAAGTGGCAGGTGCTACCTCCAGCTGTGGAGGATGAGATAGGACCGGCCAACCGCCGCCGTTACGGCGTTATCGAACCCGAGGTAGCCCGCCTGTTCGGCTATCACCCCGCCCCGGCACTCCCTTCGATGGCGCGGCGCAGCGCGGTGCATAAGCTCCGCATGGAACACCTCTCAGCCACGGAACGGCAGGCCGCGTACGGTAAGGCGGACGGCTGTCTCAAACATGCCCGCGACCGTATCCAGCAAGGAGTTCCGCCCGTCGACGCGAAGTTGTTCAACAAGCTGATTTTCGATACCTTCGCGCAGTCCAAGCGCGACTCCCAGGTCGTCCGGGCCTTCCAGGTGTGGAGCGCCTGCATGCGGGACGATGGCCTGCATTACCCCGATCCGCTGGCCGCCGCCGGCGACCAGCGGTGGGACCATGGCGAGCCGACCCAGGAAGAGCGTCGCGCGGCACAGACGGACGTGCGATGCAAGGCGAAGAGCGACATGATCTCCGTCTGGTCCGCCGCGGAGAAGCGCCTTCAGGATGCCGCCATTCGCGCGCACCCTGCACAGTTCCGCGCGCTACAGGCAGCCAAAGACCGGCAGCTTGACACCGCCCGCCGCATCCTGGCTGATCAGAACCAACGCCCGGCCGGGGCACCGCTGTCGGGCTCCTCCGTGCCCTCCGCGCTCACCGCGTTCTTCTACGGCCAGGCGGCCGGCGGCATCGAACGGATCATCACCGGCCCGGCGACGCAGTTCTGCTTCTTTGGCATGTGGTCGTCGCTGTACGCCTACACGCCCGGTCTTTTTCCCGCCAGATGCGGAGCGACCGCCGCCGGCAGGCTGGGCGCCCTCTCCGGCGCCGTCCTGGTCCCCGTGCCGCAGCTGCCATGATGGTCTCCATTTCCATCAGTAATCCGTGGAAAAGGGGACGATCGTGCGTATTGCTCTCGCCGGGCTCGCCACCAGCCACCCGTACACCGACGCCCGCACCCTGACCCGGCATGCCGAGCTGGTGGTGTGGGAGCCCGATCCCGAGCGGTTGCGGCGTTTCACCGACGAGCATCCGGCCGCGAAGGTGGCGGAGAGCCTGGCCGGGGCGCTGGGACACGAGCCCGACGGCGTGGTGCTGACCGTGCCCAACCCGCAGGTGCCCGCGGCGCTGGCCCGGGTGCTGGAGACGGGCGCGGCGTGTTTCGTGAACAAGCCGGCCGCCGCGACCAGGGGCCAGCTCGACGCGCTCGACCGGCTGCCGATCCACGAGCGGGTGATGTCGACGTCGGTGCTGCGGTTCGCGCCCGCCTTCGCGGGGCTGCGGGCCGTCCCGGACGAGCTGCTCGCCGTGCGTGCCACCGTGCGCCATGACGTGGGCCTCTGGGCGTCCGGCTACAACGCCTGGCAGGACACGCCGGGCGAGGGCGGCGGCACGATGGTGACCATGGGGATTCACGGGGTGGAGCTGCTGGTGGCCCTGCTGGGCCCGGACGTGCGGCTGGCCGGGGCCGCCCGGTCCACGCGGCATTACGGTGCGCTGCGTTCGGAGGACACCGGGGTGATGGCCCTGCGGTGGGGCGGCGGCGTGCTCGGCACGGTCGAGGTGCTCGGCGTCTCCGAGACGGAGTCCTACGCGGTCACGCTGCACGGACGCGACTCCACCGAGACCGTGCTCATCGAGGGCGGCGACGACCCGATGAGGGGCCTCGGCTACGAAGGCACCATCGACGCGTTCCTCGCCATGGTGGGAGGCGCGCCCAGCCCGGTGCCGTGGGAGCAGACCAGGGCCGTCCTCGACGTGCTCGTCTCGGCGAGGGAGAGCGCGTAGGGAGCCGTCCCGGCGTTGACAGCACGACTCTCGCGCAGTTACGGTCTGGACCGTAAATAGCGGATGGAGGACGTTCGTGCGGACGACGGCGGAACTCGAGGAGCGGCTGGCGCGGCCCGGCGCCGGGCTCGTCGACGACCTGGGCAGGCTGCCCGGCGACATCATGATCCTGGGCGCGGGCGGCAAGCTGGGCCCGAGCCTGGTGCGGCTGGCCCTCAACGCCACCCGCGGCGACCGGCGGATCATCGCGGTGTCCCGGTTCGGCGAGCCGGGCCTGGCGGACGCCCTCAGGGCGGACGGCGCGACGGTGGTGAGCGCCGACGTGTCCGACGAGCGGGCGCTGCGCGACCTGCCGGAAGCGCCCAACGTGGTCTTCCTGGTCGGCGCCAAGTTCGGCACGCAGGGGCGTGCCCACGCCGCCTGGTTCACCAACACCTACCTGCCCGGCCGGGTCGCCGACCGGTTCAGGGAGAGCAGGATCGCCGCCCTGTCCACCGGCAACGTCTACCCGCTCGTCCCCGTGGCCGGCGGCGGCAGCACCGAGGACTCGCCGGCCGGGCCCGTCGGCGACTACGCGATGAGCTGCCTGGGCAGGGAGCGGGTGCTGACGCACTTCTCCGAGACCTACGGCACCCGCGTGGCGCTGCTCCGGCTCAACTACGCCGTCGAGCTGCGCTACGGCGTCCTGGTCGACCTGGCGCAGAAGATCCTGGCGGGCGAGCCCGTCGATCTCACGACCGGCCAGGTGAACGTGGTCTGGCAGGGCTACGCCAACGAGGTGACGCTGCGGTCGCTGCTGCTGGCCGACGCGCCGCCGTACGTGCTCAACGTGACCGGTCCCGAGCTGATCTCGGTGCGGCAGGCCGCGCTGGCGCTGGGCGAGGCGCTCGGCAAGGAGCCGGTCCTCACCGGCGAGGAGGCCCCCACGGCGCTGCTGTCGAACGCGGGCCGCTGCCACCGGCTGTTCGGCTACCCGGAGCTGACCCCCGCCGAGCTCATCGAGCACACGGCGCGCTGGGTCGCGGACGGCGGGCCGCTGCTCGGCAAGCCCACCAAGTTCGAGCGCCGTGACGGGCGTTTCTGATCCACAGCTCACATCACCGCACCTATCACTTGGGGGGACTCACGTGCTCGGCACGGCTCCAGAGGCGCACGCGTCCGTGCGCGACCTGTTCAGGCGCGGCCTGGTGATCCCGGCGCACCCGCTCGCGCTGACCTCGGACAGGAAGCTGGACGAGCGCCGCCAGCGGGCGCTCACCCGCTATTACGTCGAGGCGGGCGCGGGCGGACTGGCGGTGGGCGTGCACACCACGCAGTTCGCCATCCACGGCACCGGGCTGCTGGCTCCGGTGCTCGAACTGGCCGCCACGGTGGCGGGCGAGTACGCGCACGAGGTGGTGCTCGTGGCCGGCGCCACCGGGCCGACCGCGCAGGCGGTGGCGGAGGCCGAGCTGGCCAGGTCGCTGGGCTACCACATGGTGCTGCTCAGCCCGTACCGGGAGCTGGACGAGGACGGCCTGATCGAGCGGGCGCGGGCGGTGGGCGAGGTGCTGCCGGTGATCGGCTTCTACCTGCAGCCCGCGGTCGGCGGCCGCCACCTGTCCAGGGAGTTCTGGACGAGGCTGGCGCAGATCGAGGCCGTGGCCGGCATCAAGGCGGCGCCGTTCGACCGCTACCGCACCCTCGACGTGCTGCACGGCGTGGTGCGCGCGGGCCGGGCCGGCGAGGTCGCCCTCTACACCGGCAACGACGACCACATCCTGACCGACCTGATCACCTCGCACCGCGTGGTCGTGGACGGGCGGGAGGTGGACGTCGAGTTCGTCGGCGGGCTGCTCGGCCAGTGGGCGGTGTGGGTACGGCGGGCCGTGGAGCTGCTGGAACAGGCCAGGGCGGCGCGTTCAGGCGACGACGCGGCCGTGCGCCGGCTGCTCACCCTCGACGGGCACCTGACCGACGCGAACGCCGCCATCTTCGACTCCGCGAACGCCTTCCACGGCTGCATCCCCGGCATCCACGAGGTGCTGCGCAGGCAGGGCCTGCTGGAGGGCCGCTGGTGCCTGGACCCGGCGGAGGACCTGTCGCCCGGCCAGCTCGCCGAGATCGACCGGGTGCTGGCCGCCTATCCGGAGCTGCGCGACGACGAGTTCGTCGCGGAGAACCTCTCTCGCTGGCTCGCCTGAGCGATGGGCGGGGGCGGGGTGCCGGCGCGTCCGGCGGTGAACGGGGGCAGGGCGCCGGAGCGCCGGGCGGCAGCCGGCCGCGGGGCGCTAGAGCGTCAGGCGGTAGAGGGTCAGCGGGCGGCCGCTGGATCCGCTGGTGAGGTTGCCGGTGCGCTCGGCGAGCCCGGCCAGCTCCAGGCGGTGCAGCATGCGCCGGGCCGTGCGCTGCTGGACGGCCAGCCGGTCGGCGATCTCCCGCGTCGTCAGGGGTTCGTCGCCCGCGGCGGCCCGCGCCTCCAGGAGTTTCTCCAGCGTGGGCACCGACAGCCCGACCCGGCGGGCGATGACCGACAGGCTCTGCCGGCCCGCGGGCGTGGTGGTCACCGACTCCAGGACGATGTCGGCGTCCGCTCGCAACGACAGCACCGCGGCGACCGGGCCGATCCTGCGGGCCTTGGCCAGCGCGCGGCGCGCCAGGCTCTCCGCCTCCGCGGCGCTGCGTCCCAGGCCGAAGCCGACGCGGACCGCGTCGTTCTGGCCGGCCAGCCGGGCCAGCATGGGCAGCCCGGTGAAGCCGCCCGTGGCGTCGTGCAGCGGGCCGCGGGTCGTGACCAGCAGGTGCGTGCCGCCGCGGAAGGCCGCCAGCGTGCCGCCCAGGGCCGTGGCCTCGCGCAGCAGCCCCTCCTCGTTGGCCACCTCGATGAGCCCGAGCGCGATCTGGGCGTCCTCCTGCACCTGCCCCTCGGCGGTCAGCACGAGCTGGCGCAGCGCCACCCGTACGGAGTGCACGGACGGCACCAGGCGCAGCACGTGGCGCTCGTCGCGCAGCGCTTCGTACACGGAGCTCAGGCAGGTGATCACCGTGTGCGCGGGACTCCTGCGGTGGAAGGCGATCGCCTTCTGGGAGGTCATCCCGGGCCGGTAGGAGTGCGTGCGCAGCTCGCCGGTCGGCAGTCCGGCCTCGGTGAACGTGGCGTCGACGTCGGCGGCCGACAACGTGTCGATCGACAACATGGTGACGTCCTCGCCCTGGTGCTGGAGGCGTACGAGGGCGTTGAGCAGCGTCGCGCCGGAGTAGTCGACGAACGCGGCGGGACGGGTGAGGGCCTCGGCGTCGCGGGAGAGCATGTAGGGGACGATGCCGGTGAACAGCCAGCCCTCGACGGAGGTGGCGTGGGCCTCGACGATCGCGGGGGCCTGCGACTCATGGTCGTAGTCGAGGCGCAGGGTGCTCACGCCCGGCTGCTCCTCGCAGACGGCCGCGACGTCGTCGACCAGATCGTGCGGGCCGACGACTCCGATGACGATTCCCACGCACGCCTCCCTCTCGCTCATTTCGGTCAAGACCGCAATCATAACTGGTGAGGTGCCAGGTGAAGTTCCCGTCCATGGCAGAAGCAGACGGCCGCACCCTCGGCGACGAGGAGGTGGCCGCCGTCGAGCGGGTGATCCGTTCGGGCATGCTCAGCTCCGTCTGGGGGACCGAGGCGCGGGCGCTGGAAGGCGAGATCGCGCAGGCGTACGGCTCCCGCCATGCGATCGCGTGCAGTTCCGGCACCGCGGCCCTCCATCTGTCGGTCGTGGCGGCCGCGCCGGACCCAGGGGACGAGATCATCACGACACCGATCACGGACTTCGGAACCGTGGCCCCCATCCTGGCGCAGAACGCCGTTCCTGTCTTCGCCGACGTGGATCCGTCCGACGGAAATCTCGATCCCGGCGCGGTGGCCAGGCTCATCGGCCCGCGGACGAAGGCGATCATGGCGGTGCACCTGTTCGGGGCGCCGGCCAGGATCCACGAGTTGCGCGCGCTCGCCGACGAGCACGGCCTGGTGCTGATCGAGGACTGCGCGCAGGCCTGGCTGGCCGAGCTGCCCGGCGGCGGGCTCGCGGGGACGACGGGTCACGTGGCGTGCCTCAGCCTGCAGCAGTGGAAGCACATCACGTGCGGCGACGGCGGGCTGGCGATCACCGGCGACGACGAGCTGGCCAGGCGGATGCGGCTCTTCTCCGACAAGGGCTGGGACCGCGCGGCCGGGCGCTCGCACGCCTCCTTCGGGCTCAACTACCGCATGACCGAGCTCCAGGCCGCGGTGGCCCGCGCCCAGCTCGCCAAGCTTCCCGGCGTGGTCGCCGCGCGCCGCCGTACGGCCCTGCGGCTGATCGAGGCACTCAAGGACCTGCCAGGGGTACGGCTGCCGCGCCCGCAGGGCCACGCGTGGTGGCTCTTCCCGATCGTGTGCCCGGACGGCGACGCTCCCGAGCTGGCGGCGCACCTGGCGGCGGCCGGGATCCCGGCGCGCGCCGGGTACCTCGCGGAGCCGCTGAACAGGGCGCCGGTGTGGCGGGCGGCCGTCTACGGGACCGCCCGCTTCCCGCTCGACGGCTACTCCCCGAACCCCTGCCCGCAGGCCGAGCGCATGGTGGACCGTACGCTGCTCGTCATCGACTGGAACGAGAACTACACGTCGGAGCACGTCGAGCTGATCGCCCAGGAAATAACGAAATTTCGGGCTCGGGGCTAGTCACGTTCATATCTCAGGCATTGACCAGGCCAAGTCCCGCTCACTAGGTTTCGGTCAGGACCGGTATTAAGCGAAAGGAAGCCGCCGATGAAGAAGGCAGCGGCAGTCGGCCTCGCGGCCGCCCTGAGCCTGGCGGCCGCCGGGTGCGGATCAAGCGGCGGCTCGGACAAGAGCTCCGTGACCCTGTGGATGTACCCCGTCATCGGGGACCAGGCGAAGAGCCAGGCGTTCTGGGGCAAGGTCGAGAAGGACTTCGAGGCCGCCAACCCCACGACCGACATCAAGATCGACCTGCAGCCCTGGGAGGGCCGTCAGGAGAAGGTCACCACGGCGCTCGTCTCGAAGAAGGGCTTCGACCTGGTCGTGCTCGGCCCCGACCAGATCCCGCAGTACGCCCAGCAGGGCACGATCGAGCCGGTCGACGACATCGTCGCCCCGGCCAAGGCCTCCTACCTGCCCAACTCGCTGACCGCCCTCACCGTCGACGGGAAGCTCTACGGCGTCCCCATCTACCAGACGATCACCGCGCCCATCTACAACAAGAAGTTGTTCTCCGAGGCGGGCGTGGACAAGGTGCCGGAGACGCTCGACGAGCTGAAGGAGGCCGCGCCCAAGCTGGCCGCCAAGAAGGTCGCCATCCTCGACTACCCGGGCAAGCCCGAGGTGACGCTCAACCAGAGCTTCTACCCGATCCTGTGGGCCAACGGCGGCACCGTCTTCGCCGCCGACGGCAAGAGCGTCGCGTTCAACGGCCCTGAGGGTGTGGCGAGCCTGCAGCTCCTGCTCGACCTGAAGGCCGCGGGCGGCCTGCCGCCGAACACCGCCAGCAAGGGCAACGACATCGAGGGCGGCCTGCTGGCCGCCGGCAAGACCGCCATGTACCACGCGGCCACCGCGGGCCAGGTCGACCAGCTCGCCACCGCCATCGGCGAGGAGAACGTCGGCATCGGCCTGCCCCTCGAAGGCACGAAGCGGGTGGCGTTCGGCATCCCCGGAGGCCTGATGGTGGCCAAGCACTCCGAGAACAAGGAGGCGGCCAAGAAGTTCGCCGCCTACCTGGCCTCGCCGGAGGTCTCCGCCGCGCTGGCCAAGGAGTCGGGCTTCTTCCCCGCGCGCACGGACGTGACCGTGCCCGGCCAGTCGGAGGCGTCCAAGGAGTTCGCCAAGTCCCTGCAGTACGCCTTCCCCGGCGACACCCACCCGAAGGCCCGGCAGGTGATGGGCGTGCTCGCCCCGCACATCCAGGCGGCGCTGCTCGGCAAGGAGGACGCGAAGACCGCGCTCGACGCGGCCGCCGAAGAGGCGAACCAGCTGCTCGGCAGCGGCGGCTGAGAGGGAAGGAACCACCTGGTGCGTCAACGCTTGCGTGACCCGGTCACCGGCCTGCTGTTCGTGCTGCCCGTACTCGTGCTCTTCCTGATCTTCCGGATCTTCCCGTCGCTGGGCGCGGCGGGAATGAGCCTGACGAACTGGAACATCGGCGGCGAGTGGGACATCATCGGCGCGGACAACTACATCCGGCTGCTCGACGACGTGAACTTCTGGCTGAGCCTGCGGGTCACCCTCGTGTACTCCGCCGTCTACGTGCCGCTCACCATGCTCGTGGCGCTCGGCACGGCGTTGCTGCTCAACCAGGTGGTCTTCATGCGCGGCCTGTTCCGCGGCATGCTCTTCCTGCCGTACGTGACCAGCTTCGTGCTCGCGGGCATCATCTGGCGCTGGATCTACGAGTTCAACGGCCTGATCAACGGCCTGCTCGCCAAGGCCGACCTCGGCCCGGTCGCCTTCCTCGAGGAGTCGGGGGTGGTCCTGCCCGCCCTGGCGGTCGTGGCGGTGTGGAAGGGCTTCGGCTACTCGATGCTGATCCTGCTGGCCGGGCTCAAGGCGATCCCGTCCTCCTACCTGGAGGCGGCCAGCATCGACGGGGCGAGCGCGTGGCAGCGCTTCCGCAGGATCACGCTGCCGCTGCTCAGGCCCGCGATCTTCTTCGTCATGGTGATCGAGACGATCAGCGCGTTCCAGACGTTCGACACGGTGTACGTGATGACCGGCGGCGGCCCGGCCAGGGCGACCTACACCCTCATCTACGGCATCTACGACCACGGCTTCCGGTCGTTCGACTTCGGCTACGCCGCCACCTGGGGCATGGTGCTGTTCGCGATCGTGCTGGTCGTGTCGCTGGTCCAGCGCCGCTTCCTGGACCGGGGGAACACATGACGACCACCACGACCTCCCGTCCCTCCGTACGGGCCGAGACCCCCGGCGCGGCGCGCAGGCGGTGGTGGCGGGGCAGGTGGCCGCTGGCCGCCCTGCTCGCGCTGCTGTCGGTGCTGACCGTCAGCCCGTTCGTGGCGATGTTCATCGTGGCGCTGTCGCCGGCGGGCCGGCCGACCGTGCCCGCGCGGTGGCCGGAATCGCTCACGCTGGACAACATCACGATGGTGTTGTCGTCGTCCGGCTTCGTCACCTGGACGATCAACTCGCTGATCTACGCCGTGGTCTCCGTGGTGATCATTCTGCTCACCTCGTCGATGGCGGGCTACGCCTTCGCCAAGAAGCGCTTCCCCGGCCGCGAGGCGATGTTCTGGACGTTCCTCGCGACCATGATGGTGCCGTTCCAGGCCACGCTCATCCCGACGTTCGTGCTGGTCAACAGCCTGGACGGGGTGGACACGTTCTGGGGGCTGATCGTGCCGACGCTGGCCAACTCGCAGGCCGTCTTCCTGATGCGGCAGTTCATCCTGGGCCTGCCGGACGAGCTGTTCGACGCCGCGAAGGTGGACGGCGCCTCCGAGTGGCGGGTGTACTGGACGATCGTGCTCCCGCTGACCAAGCCGATCCTGGCCACGCTGGGCGTGTTCGTGTTCCTGTGGCACTGGAACGACTTCCTGTGGCCGCTGGTCGTCGGGCAGAGCGACGCCACGCGCACGCTCACCGTGGGCCTGACCACGCTGCGGACCGAGGAGATGCAGCTGTCGCTGCTCATGGCGTCGGCCGCGGTGTCCGTGGTGCCGTGCCTGCTGGTGTTCTTCCTGCTGCAGCGCTACCTGGTCAACAGCATCGCGATGACGGGACTGAAATGATCGCCCTCAGCCTGGCTCCCGAGCTGCGCGAGATGTTCCTCCCGCCGCCCGTCTTCGCGCAGCTCCGGCGGCTGGCCCCGATCGGCCCGCTGGAGCGGGCGCGGGTGCTGGTCACCGGGTGGGACACCCCGCGCGTGGACGCGGAGACGCTGGCCCGCGCGCCGGAGCTGCGGCTCGTGGCGCACACGGGCGCGGCGGTGGGGTTCCTGGTCTCCGACGCGCTCTGGGAACGCGGCATCCGGGTGACCCAGACCGGAGCGGCGATGGCGCCCGCGGTGGGCGAGGTGGCGCTCACGTTCACGTTGTGCCTGCTCCACCAGGTGCACCGCTTCGACCACGGCCTGCGGTCCGGGTCGGGCTGGGCGGAGACCAGGCAGGCCGCCAGGCCCCGGCGCGAGCTGCGCGGCAGCGTGGTCGGCGTCGTGGGCGCCTCCCGCACCGGCAGGGCGTACGCGGGCCTGGTCCGGGCGCTGGGCGCGGAGCTGCTGCTCGCCGACCCGACCGTCTCCGCCGGTGAGGCGGCCGGGCTGGGCGCCACGCTGGTGGAGCTCGACGACCTGCTGACGCGCAGCGACGTCGTGGCCCTGCACGCCCCCGCCATCCCGGCGACCCGGCACCTGATCGGCCGCAGGGAGCTGGCGCTCATGCCCGACGGCGCGGCGCTGGTGAACACCGCCCGATCGTGGCTGGTCGACCCCGCCGCGCTCCTCGACGAGCTGCGCGGCGGCAGGATCGACGCGGCACTCGACGTCTTCGACGAGGAGCCCCTCCCGGCGGACAGCCCGCTGCGCGGCCTGCCGAACGTGCTGCTCACACCCCACCAGGCGGCGGGCACCGAGGAGGCCAGGCACCGGATGGGAACGCTGACGGTCGGCGAGATCGCCAGGTTCCTCGCCGGCGATCCGCTCCAGCACGAGATCACCCGCGAACAGCTGCGCTGGACCGCCTAGCGCTCCCGGAGAGAGGGTCTAAGCTGTGCGAATGGCCCCTATCGACCCCCGTGCGGCCGCGCTGCGCGACCGGCTGCGCGGCACCCTGATCGCCGCCGCCGCGACCCCCATGACCGGGTCGGGCGAGGTCGACCTCGACGTGGTCTCGCGCTATTTCGCCGGCCTGGTCACCGGTGGCGCCACCGGCCTGGCCGTGCTCGCCCACACCGGCCGCGGGCCCTTCCTCGCCCCAGGCGTCCGCGCCTCCGTCATCGAGCGCGCCGCCGCCCTGAACGTCCCGGTGCTGGTCGGCGTGGGCGGCGGTCCCGAGACCTCCGACCCGGCCGAGCAGGCGCGGGTGGCCGCCGGCCTGGGCGCGGACGGCGTGCTCGTGTTCCCGTCGGAGGGCGACAGGGCGGCGCTGCACGAGGAGGTGTGGCAGGCCGCCCGCCTGCCGATGGTCGCCTTCGACCTCTACACGCGGCCGTGCCCGCCGGGCGTCCTGCGGGAGATCCTGCGGCACCCCGGCGTGGCGGGGCTCAAGACCGCGCTGCTGTCCGACGCCATCGGCTGCCAGCGGGCGATCATGCTCGCCCGCGAGTCCGGCCGGCTGGCGATCACCGGGGAGGACCGCATGTTCGGGCCCTCGCTGCTGTGGGGGGCCGAGGCGGCGCTGGTGGGCGTCGCGGCCGCCGCCGTCGAGGTGACGGCCGAGGTGATGCGCGCCTTCCGCGAGCCCGGCCTGCGCGCGTTCGAGCAGGCATCGGCACGCCTCGACCGGCTGGCGGCCGCCACCTTCACCGACCCCATGGAGGGGTACGTCCAGCGCATGCTCTGGCTGGCCGCCGCCGAGGGCCGCATCCCCGGCACCCACGCCCACGACCCTCACGGCCCCGGCCTGACGGAGCGCGAACGCCTGGAACTGCAGGCCCAGGACTTCGGCCCGCCCCCGGCGCGGGAACGGGCCGGGACGATCGCCTGAGCGAGGGCGCCGCCGAGCCCGTACGGTGTCAGAGCCGGAAGAGGGCGGCGGCGTTGCGCCAGGCGATCCGCTCGGCCGTCTGCCCTGACAGGCCGGCCGCGGCGACCGCCCCGAAGGCCGACGACGGGTCGATCAGGGTCGCGTCCGTGCCGAACAGAAGCTGGGCCGGGTCCACGCCCGCCACCACCTCCGCGATGCGGCCCGCCGGGGCGTGCGACCAGCAGGGCTCCAGATAGAGGCGGTCGCAGGCGCCCGCCGCCTCGATGGCGTGCCGGAACCCGTCCGCACCCATGTGCCCGGCGATCACGCGCAGATCCGGGATGTCTAGGCAGACCTCGGCCAGGTCGAGCACCGAGGTGCCCCACGTGTGCACGAGCGCAGGGCGGCCCGTCCCGGCGACCAGCGTCAGCGCCTCGCGCAGCCGCGCCGAGCCGGCCGGCGAGCCCGTGTAGTCGGTGTGGATCTTGACGCCGACGAACCTGCCGCCCGGGAGGTACGCGCGCAGATCCGCCTCCGCCTCGCGCAGCCGGCGCGGGTTGACCGTGACGTAACCGAGCAGGCGGTCCTGGGTCTCCAGGTACGCGGCCAGGGCGCGGTTGCCCGCCGGGGCGTCGTAGATCACGGCCTCGGTGGCGGAGACGATCGCCCGGTCGATGCCGTAGCGGTCCATGGTCGCCAGGGTGGATCCGGCCACGTCCATGGTGAAGAACCACGGGCCCCAGTGGGCGTGCACGTCGATGATCACAGCGCGGGCCTCCTCGGCGTTCCGGCGAGCAGCCTCGTCGCGTTGCCGCCCGCCACCGCGGCGGTCTCCGCCGGCCCCAGGCCGCTGGTGGCCAGGCGGAGGAGGGGGACGAGGGGTTCGTAGTGGGGGGTGCGCGAGCCGTACAGCAGGCGGTCGGCCCCGATCTCCGCGGCGACCGTCTCCAGGGCGTCGGGGGAGTTGAGCAGCCGGGTGGAGGTGTGGAAGCCGGGCTCGTCCGAGGCGGCCACCAGGAAGTCGCCCAGGTGGTAGAAGTGCGTGTCGAGGAAGACCACGTCGGCCCCGAGCCCCGAGAAGGGCTGCCAGAACCTGCGCACGTCGCCGCCGGTGAGCACCACCAGGCCGAGCCGCGCCGCCCGGCGGGCGACGTGCCGGACGGACGGGAAGCCCGCTTCGACCCCCTGCTCGTCCGGGAAGAGGCGGACGGCCCTGACCCCCGCCGACGCCAGCCGCTCCAGCTCGCGGGCCGCGCCGATCGGGTCGCGCAGGTCCACGGCCCCGACGGGAACGATCTCCGGGCGCGCGGCCATGGCCAGCAGCTCGTCGTTGCCCGTGCGCACGTCGAACAGGGCCGCCCGCAGGCCGGCCACGGCCGCCGCCCGGACGCGGTGCGCGGCCAGCGTCTCCAGCACGGCGCCGGGCGTGCCGGGCGGCCCGTCGCGGTCCGGGTACGCGCCGAACAGCACGTCCACGTCGAGCGTCACCTCCAGCTCGCCGACCAGCCGCCACGCGTCGAAGGGCGTGGCGGACCCAGCGTTTTCGGGCCTGTCCTCAATCGACATGCCGGTCATTATGTCATTGACGAGGAGCGTTGCTGAAGATACGGTCATGACCTTAATTAGGGCCTGCTCCGCCTCCGCGAGCGTCGTCGATCGCGCCGGGCACGTACCGCCCGGCCTTGACCGCCGCTCCATCGCCCGGATAGTTTCGGTCTGTGCCGAAATATGTGATCGATGCGCACCGGCTCGTCGGTCCCGTGCCGTTCGACGACCTGCCGTCGGATCCCCGGGGCGAGATGGACCGGCTGGGCATCGACCGGGCCCTCGTCACCCACACGCTCAGCCTCTACTCCGACCCGGGAGCGGGCAACGAGGCCCTGCTCGCGCTCGGCGATCCCCGGCTCGTCCCCGTGCCCGTCGTGGTGCCAGGGGAGACGGAGGAGCCGCCCCCCGGCGTGCGGATGGTCAGGCTCTGCCCGGAACGCCACCGGTTCGATCTCACGGGCCCGGCCACGCTGCGCTGCCTGCCCGCCCTCGGGCTGACCGCCGCGATCGACCTCGACGAGACCTCGCCCGCCCAGCTCCGCCACCTCGCCGAGCGCCTGCCCGGCCAGCGCCTCCTCGTGCTCAACCCCGGCTACCGCAGGCTGCGCGCGCTGGGCGAGCTGATGGACGAGGCGCCGAACGTGTGGGCCGAGATCGGCACCGTCAACACCCAGGGCGGCGTCGAATGGCTGGCCGCGCGGTTCGGGGCGGAGCGGCTGGTGTTCGGCACTGGAGCGCCCGTCGCCGACGACTGCGGGCCGCGCTTCCTGCTCGACCACCTCGACCTGCCCCCCGAGGACGTCGAACGGATCGCGTCGGGTTCGCTGGAGGCGCTGCTGTGATCCTCGACGCCCACGGCCACGTGGGGACCTGGCCGGACTTCCTCATCCCGCATCCCGCCGCCGAGCACCTCGTGGCCGCGATGGACCGGATCGGCGTGACCGCGATGGGCATCAGCCACCTGCTCGCCGTCGGTCCCGACGCGGTGCGCGGCAACGCCGCCGCCCTGGAGATCGCCGAGCGCTTCCCCGGCAGGTTCGGGGTCTGGCAGGTCTACAACCCGCACCACCGCACGCCGCTCCCCGGCGAGGGAGCGCGGGGCGTGTGGGGCGTCAAGCTCCACCCCGACGTGCACCAGTGCCGCCTCGACGACCCCCTGTACGAGCCGGTCTGGCGTCGCGGCCTGCCGGTTCTCGCGCACGGCCAGACCGACTCGCCATGGAGCGACCCCGCCCAGTTCGCCACCGTCGCCGCACGCCATCCGCACGTGCCGCTGCTCATGGGGCACACGGGGCTCTGGCCGTACGGGTTCGGCCGCGCGGCCCGGCTCGTGGCCGACCGTCCCAACGTGTTCCTGGAGACGTGCGGCTCGAAGATGACCGGTCGCTGGATCGCCAGGCTGGCGGCGCTCGCGGGGCCGGAGCGGGTGCTGTTCGGCTCGGACGCGTGCTTCCTCGACCTGCGTACGGGCTACGGCCGCGTCGCGCTGGCCCCGCTCGCCGACGCCGACCGCGCTCTCGTCCAGGGCGGCAACCTGGCCCGCCTCCTCGGCCTCCCCCTGCCTGACCTGCCCGGCTCGCCCGGGTCACCCGGTTCGCCTGAGAAGGGACATCCAGCGTGACGCTCGCCATCCACGGAGGCGCCCCCGTCCGGACGGCCCCCTGGCCGGCCTGGCCGCCGCCCGTCGACCCCGCCCAGCGCGAGCTGGTCACGAAGGTGCTGGAGAGCGGCCTCTGGGGCGCCACGCAGGGCGGCTCCGTCGTCGCGGACCTGACCGCCGCGTTCGCCCGCCGCTCCGGCGTCCGGCACGGCGTCGCCGTCGCCAACGCCACGCTGGGCCTGTTCGCGGCGCTGCGCGGCCTGGGCGTCGGCAGGGGGGACGAGGTGATCGTGCCGGCGTACACGTTCGTGGCCTCGGCCACCGCGGTGCTGCTGGCCGGAGCCACCCCCGTGATCGCCGACGTCGACCCCGTGGACCTGCACCTGTCCCCGGGCGCGGTGCGCGACGCGCTGACCGGCAGGACGGCCGCGATCATGCCCGTCCACCTCGCGGGCAGCCCCGCCGACATGGACGCGCTGAACGACCTGGCCGCCCGCCACGGCCTCGCGGTCGTCGAGGACGCCGCCCAGGCGCACGGCGCCACGTACAAGGACCGTCCGGTCGGCGGCCTGGGTGACGCCGGCGTCTACAGCTTCCAGGCGAGCAAGGCGATGACCGCGGGTGAGGGCGGCCTGATCGTCTGCCGCGACGAGGCCGTGCACGAGCGCGTCTGGTCGGTCTGCAATCTCGGGCGCGCGCTGAGCGGGCAGTGGTACGGTCACCCGTCCGTCGGCTGGAACCTGCGCCTGACCGAACTCCAGGCGGCGCTGCTGCTGCCCTGGCTGGACCGGCTCGACGAGGAGATCGACCGCAGGAACACCTTCTGCGCCGCTCTCGGGCGCGAGCTGGCCGGCGTCCCCGGGGCCGACGTGGTGCCCGCGACGGAGGGCACCACCCGCGACTCGCGCCACCTCCTCATGGTGCGCCTCGACCCCGGCGTGGACCGCGCGTTCCTGCTGGGGGCCATGGCGGCCGAAGGCGTGCCGCTGGACGCCGGCTACCCGCCGCTCGGCACCATGTCCGCGCTCACCGGCGAGGGCGCCCGCGCCGAGCCGTGCCCCGCCGCCGCCGAGGCGTCGGACACCGTGGTGTGGGTGCGCCAGTCGATGCTCATGGAGGCGCCGGCCGCCGCGGCCGACATCGCCGAGGCCCTCGCGAAGGTGCTGGGCCACGAAAGCGCCACCGTGAATTAGTTCCTTCACCGTAATCCAGGTATTGACGACATAACAGCGTCTCTCTAGGTTTCGGTCATGACCTTAATTAGACGAATGCTGACCGCCGCGCTGGCGGCCGTCCTCGTGCCACTGGCCGCGGCCGCCCCCGCGGGCGCGGCGGAGCGCCGGGTGGAGGACCTGGGCGTGCCCTTGGAGGACGTGCTGCTGCTCGGCGGCGTCGCGGCGCCGGGCCCGGGCGGCGAGACCGTGCTCTGGGGCGCCTCCTCCGGCAGCCCCGCCCACCTCAACGCCGTCGACCCGGCCACCGGGGCCGAGGTGGCCAGGTACGACCTGCCGGGCGCCGAAGGCGCATGGGCCGTGACCGCCACGGGCGACGGCAGCGTCTACGCCGGCACGTACGGTGACGGGCGGCTCTACCGCTGGACGGACCAGGGCGGTGTGCAGGACCTCGGCCGGCCCCTGCCCTCGGAGAACTTCATCTGGGCCGTGGCGGCCGGCGAGGGCGCCACCGTCTACGGCGGCACCTACCCCGGTGGCCGCCTGTTCGCCTACGACCCCGAGACCGGCGTACGCGACTACGGCAGGCTCTCGCCCGACCACGACTACGTCCGCAGCGTCTCCTACGCCGGCGGGAAGATCTACGCCGGCACCGAGGACCCGGCCGCGCTCTTCGAGATCGACGCCGCCTCCGGCACGTCCAGGCAACTCCCCCTTCCCGACGGCCTCGACCCGGCGGGCAAGTGGGCCTACGACGTGGACGTCGCCGCCGGCCACCTCTACGTCCGCTTCGGCAGCGCCTTCCCCGGCCCGCTGCACGTGTGGGACATCGCCGCCGGCCGCTGGACCGACACCCTCGACCCCGCCCACGGCCTGGACGTCTCGCCGCCCGACGCCGACGGCGCGGTCTACCTCGTCAAGGACGCCGAACTCGTCCGCTACGACCCGAAGACGAAGGAGACGACCGGCACGGGCATGCCGTTCACGGGCCGCGTCGCCAACACCCGGGGCATCGGCTGGGCCGAGCTGGGCCTGCCGGACTACCCGGGCAAGAGCGTCGTGGGCCTGCTCTGGCGCGGGCTGATGTTCCGCTACAACCCGCAGACCGGCGCGACGTCGTTCGTGGAGACGCAGGTCAAGGGCGAACCGATCGACGTGACCGCGCTCTCGGAAGGCCCCGACGGCCGCATGTACGCCGGCGGCTTCCTCAACGGCGGTTTCGCCGCCCTGGACCCGAAGACGGGCGAGCGCGCCGAGTTCCACACGTTCTCGCAGAGCGAGGACATGGCCACGCACGACGGGAAGCTCTACGTCGGCGCCTACCCCGACGCCAGGGTCTACGCCTACGATCCGAAGCTGCCGTGGAACAGCCCCGAGTACTCGCCGAGCCCCGTGCCCGGCCCGGCGGACAACCCGGCACGCCTGTTCGACCTGTCCGCGGACAAGCAGATCAGGCCGCGGGCGCTGGCGTCGGCCGGCCGCTACCTCGCCGCGGGCACCATGCCCGACCTCGGCCACCTGGGCGGCGTGCTGGCCGTCTGGGACCCGGAGACCGGCAAGCTCAAGCACTCCCAGCGCGACGTGATCAAGGATCAGAGCATCGTCTCCCTCGCCTACCGCGACGGCGTGCTCTACGGCGGCACCTCCATCTACAGCGGCCAGTCGGCCACGCCGCCGACCCAGCCGGAGGCCAAGCTCTTCGCCTGGTCGGTGAAGGACGACCGGCTGCTGTGGGAGATCGTCCCCGCGCCGGGCAAGCCGGCCGTCCCCGCGCTGGCGTTCGACGATCGGGGCAGGCTGTGGGGGATCGCCGGCGGCGAGGTGTTCGCCGTCAACACGGCCGCCCGCAAGGTGGTCCAGCGGGTCACGCTGTCGGGCAGCGAGAGCGCGAGCGGGCAGCTCTCCTTCAACCGGCGTGACCGCACGCTGTACGGCGCCCACGCCGGCCAGTACGTCTTCTCGCTCGACCCGCGTACCGGCCGGCACACCCAGCTGAAGCAGGGACCCGTGCACCAGCTCGCGGTGCACGGGTCGGGCGACGTCTACTTCGCCGAGGGCCCGCGCCTGTTCCGGCTCACGGGTCAGCAGACGCGGTAGGTGGAGAAGTTCTCGAAGCGCGACAGGTAGAGGTGCCCGTCAGGGCCGAGGAGGAGGTTCGAGATCGGGCGGGCGATGAGCGTGAAAGCCATCGTCCCCGGATCGATCCGGTACGCCTTCCCCTGTACCTTGCCCCAGAGGAAGCCCTTGTGGAACACGAGGTTGGTGTCGAGCCAGACCTGCGTGACGGTGTCCCACGGGTAGGTCTGGTGCTTGACGGTCCTGACGGTCCGCCCGGTGGCCGGGTCCAGCTCGAACAGCGCGTCCGGCGTCAGCCCCCACAACCGGCCGGCGTCGTCGAAGGTGATCGAGCCGAGAGCCAGGTCACCGGGCACCGGGACGCGTCGCCACTTGAGCGAGTCGGTGGCGATGTCGTACGCGAACGCCACCCCCTCGCCCTGAGGAGTGCTGGTGCCGCCGAAGCCCGAGGTGGCGCCGTAGACGACGCCGTCCCGGTAGGCCAGGCCGATGACGCTGTGACCGGGGATGATGTTCCTCTTGATCACCGTACGGCCGGTGGCGGGGTCGAGCAGGCCGAGCGCGCCGCCGAGCGTGCCCGACTTGGGCACGGTGCCGAACGCCAGCCAGTCGCCCGCGGAGATCATCGCGAAGGGACGGTCCTGCTCCTGGGCGCCGAGGTCGAGCAGGAGCCTGGGCGCGCTCCCGTCGAACTCGTAGATCCGGGCGCCCGGGTAGACGCCCAGGTAGAGCTTGCCCTTGTGGGAGACGATGCCCTCGCTCTGGCCGACGTCGGGCCAGTTGCGCGTCTCGCCGGTGGCGGGGTCGTAGGCGGCCAGGCCGCCGGTGAAGAAGCCGCCCGCGTAGACGTGGCCGTCGGGGCCCGCGCCGAGGGAGCGGATGCTGACGGGCTGGCCGGTCAGGGTGCCGTCGAGCAGCCTGCCCTGGCCGGTCCTGCGGTCGAAGTGCCAGATGCGGCCGGTGGAGCTGGTGCCGACGAGGGTGTGCCCGAGCCAGCCGAGCGTGCGGGCGGCGCCCCCGCCGTGGTCGGTGAAACCGAGTTTGGTGATCTTCTCGGTCTTGAGGTCGTACCTGACGAGTTCGCCGCCCTGGAACAGGTACAGGTCGTGGCCGAGCCGGCCGCCGCCGACGGTGAGGCTGCCGACGTCCTCCACCACGTCCTTCCACACGTTCTCGCGCAGGTCGTACACGCCCATGGGGGCGGCGCCGGCGGAGGTGACGAAGCGCACCAGCAGGTGGCGGCCGGTCACGGCCACGTCGTAGGCGTAGCCCGCGCCCTCGACGGGCGGCTCGATGACGCGCTCGACCGTCCCGCCGGAGCCGACCACCGCGACCTTCATGCTCTCCGCGCCGACGCCGGCGTACACGGTGCCGTCGGGGCCGACGGCGAGGTCTCTGACGAACTGCTCGCCGGGGACGGGGCTGCCCAGGTCGGTGGTGGTGCCGTTCGCGGTGTCGTGGCGGAAGAGCCTGCCCGTGGGCGAGGTGCCGCCGTAGACGGCGGACCCGTCGGGGCTGGCGGCGACGGTCCAGACGAACGTCTCGGTCGCGACGGGGATGCCGAGCTCGCTCACCCGGTCGGAATCCGGCTCGTAGCGGAAGAGCCGGCCCATCGCGCCGGCGGTGGCGTTGTAGCTGCCGACGTAGACCGAGTGGTCGGGGGCCACGGTGACGGCCCAGGAGCCGAGCGCCAGCGGCAGCGGCCGCTCGCCGATCAGGCGGCCGTCGCGGGCGTCCCTGATGCCGAGCAGCGCGGGGCCGGAGGCGCTGGAGGTGACGGAGTAGACGCGCGGGCCCTGGGGGTGATCGGCGTCGAGCGCGGTGCCGGCGGTGGTGGCGCCGGTCAGGGGAAGCGGGTCGAGGGTGTGGAAGCCGCACTCCGTCGGAGGTGCTGCCGCGGTATCGGCCTGGGCCGGAGACGAGAGGGATAAGGCGACAAGAAGCAGTGCCACGATGGTACGCACGTACGACCTCCCTGGGGTGTAATAACGGTCTCGACCGTAATTTGGCCGATGGCTCCGTGGCAAGATGGCGGGCGTGGGCCCTTCAGTGATCATCGCTGTCCGGCACGGGGAGAGCGAGGCCAACCTCGCCTACCGGCGGGCCGGCGACACGCCGCTGGTCTACGAGCGGGGCGACGACGAGGTGACGCTGACGGAGCAGGGCAGGGCGCAGGCCGCCGCCCTCGGGCGGCTGCTGGCCGCACTGCCCGCGGGCGAGGCGCCCGAGCTGGTGTGGTGCTCGCCCTATCTGCGCGCCCTCGACACGTGGCGGATCGCGCGGGCGACCTGGGGGATCCACCCACTCCCCGTCACCGTGGACGAACGGCTCAGAGACCAGGAGATGGGCGAGTTCGCCCGCTACAACCCCGCCGCGGTCAGGCAGCGGTTCCCCGGCGAGCCGGAGCGGCGGGAGGCGGAGGGCGCCTGGGCCTACCGCCCGCCCGGGGGCGAGTCGCTGGCCGACGTCGTGGCCCGGCTGCGTGACCTCCTCGCCGGCCTGCCGCGGCGGGCCGACGGCCGGCCGGTGCTGATCGTCGCCCACGACTCCGTGGTGCTGGGGCTGCGCCACGTCATCGCCGGCGGACCCGACGCGGAGCTCGCGGCCGTGCTGGAGTTCGCGCCGGTGCTCAACGCCTCCGTGTCGGTCTGGCGCACCGGCGGCGGCCGCTTCGAGCTCGTCCGCTTCAACGACGTCGGCCACCTCGGCCCCTGACCTCCCGGGGCTCGCCCGCCGCGACGGGCCCGCCCGTCCCGGCCCGTGGCCTCACCCCGTCCGGACGATCAGGTCGGCGCGTTGCCGCGTCCGGTCCTCGGCGAACCACGCGCGCTCGGCCACGAACCACGTCCGCCACCGCGGCTCCAGCTCGGGGCCGTCCCGCTCCAGGACGCGTGCCAGGCGCACCGCCTCGGGCGCCTCCACCCAGACGGTGTACGCCAGCAGCTCCGCCACCGAGGCCCTGGCCGTGCCGACCCCCTCGATGATGAGCGCCGGCGCGACAGGCACGGTCACCTGTTCGGCGTATTCGCCGCGCACCCAGTCATACCTGCGAAAACGCCCCGGACGGCCGTGCCGCAACGGATCGATCACCTGCGACTCCAGCGCGTGGAACCAGCCGCCGGGCCCGTCGTCCCACGGCACGGGGAAGTCGTCGCTGTGGATCACCTGGCACCCGAGATCCGCGGAGAGCCGCCGCGCGAACGTCGTCTTGCCCGCCCCCGCGGGCCCGTCGACGGCCACCAGGCGGACAGGGCCGCACGACGGGGGCAGCCTTCCGATGGCAGCGGCCGGCGGATTCATCGGACCAGGGTAGAGGAGAAGGGGCCCTCGCCTGAGAGAATGTTCCTTCGCCCCTGGATCGCACGTAGGAGGTTGATCTTGCTCGGACCCCTCGGCGGCATCGTCGTACTGGATCTTTCCAGGGCCCTGGCCGGGCCGCACGCCGCGCAGATGCTGGGTGACCTGGGCGCCAGGGTGATCAAGGTCGAGCATCCGGACGGCGGTGACGAGTCCCGGGGCTGGGGACCGCCGTTCGCCGGGCCGGATCACGACGTTTCGACCTACTTCCTGGCGGCCAACCGCAACAAGCAGTCCATCACCGTCGACATGAAGTCCGCGGAGGGCAAGGAGCTCATCGAGCGCCTCGTCCGCCAGAGCGACGTCCTCGTGGAGAACTTCCGCACCGGCGTGCTCGACCGCCTCGGCTTCTCCGTCGAGCGCCTCCACCAGCTCAACCCGCGCCTCGTCATCCTGTCCATCACCGGGTTCGGCCACGACGGCCCTGAAGGCGGCCGCCCCGGCTACGACCAGATCGCCCAGGGTGAGGCCGGCCTGATGTCGCTGACCGGCCCCTCACCCGACGAGCCCTACCGCGTCGGCGCGTCGATCGCCGACCTGCTGGCCGGCATCCACGGCGCCTACGGCGTGGCCGGCGCACTCTACGAGCGCGAGCGCACCGGCATGGGCCGGGTCGTGCGCACGTCGCTGCTGGCCGCCGTCACCGGCGTGCACGCCTACCACGGCACCGCCTGGACGGTCGGCGGCAAGGTGCCCGGCGCCGGCGGCAACCACCACGCCTCCATCGCCCCCTACGGCGCCTTCCGCTGCGCCGACGGCATGTTGCAGATCGCCGCGGCCAACGACGGCCAGTGGAGGAAGGTCGCCGCCCTGCTCGGCATCGACCCCGCCGATCCGCGCTACGCCACCAACAGGGAGCGGTTCGCCCACCGCGACGAGCTGATCGCCGACATGGAGCGAGCCCTGTCCGCCGACGACCGCGCCCACTGGCTGGCCAGGCTGGCCGAGGCCGGTGTGCCCGCGGGCGCGATCAGGTCGATCGACGAGGTCTACGCCTGGGAGCAGACCCGCTCGCAGGGCCTGGTCGTCGAGGTGGAGCACCCGGTGCTCGGGAAGATCGAGCTGCCGGGGCCGCCGCTGCGCTTCGACGGGCTCACCGGGGCCGAGCACAGCGCGCCGCCCGCGCTCGGCCAGGACAACGACGCCGTGCTCGCCTGGCTGGAGGCGCGCGAACAATGATCCGCCACCCGCGGCACCGGACGGCGCTCTCATGCGTCACCATTGCAAGGATGTCCGACTTCTAGGGAGTGATAGTGAGCCGTCCGGACGCGCGCACACTGATCGACACGGTCCTCGACAAGGACTCGTGGACATCGTGGGACGCGCCGCCAGCCGACCCGGCGCCGCCCGGCTCCTCCTACGCCGACGAGCTGGCCGCGGCCCGCGCCAAGTCCGGCTACGACGAGGCGATGATCACCGGCGAAGGGCGGCTCGACGGGCGCAGGGTCGCCATCGCGGCCTGCGAGTTCTCGTTCATGGCGGGCTCGATCGGGGTGGCGGCGGCCGAGCGGTTCGTGAGCGCAGTCGAGCGGGCCACGCGCGAGGGGCTGCCGCTGCTGTCCGCGCCGGCCTCGGGCGGCACGCGGATGCAGGAGGGCGCGCTCGCGTTCGTGCAGATGGTGAAGATCACCGCCGCGATCCAGGCACACCGCGCCGCCGGCCTGCCCTACCTGGTCTACCTGCGGCATCCGACGACCGGCGGGGTCTTCGCGTCCTGGGCGTCGCTGGGGCACGTCGCGGCGGCCGAGCCGGAGGCGCTGATCGGGTTCATGGGGCCGAGGGTGTTCGAGTCGCTGCACGGCTACCCCTTTCCCGAGGGCGTGCAGGTGTCGGAGAACCTGCACCGCAAGGGGCTGCTCGACGCGGTGGTGTCGGCCGGGGAAGCGCGCGATGTCGCGATCAAGGCGCTCGCCGTGCTCGCCGCCGACAGGTCCGCCGTCGTGGCCGGCGATCCCCCCGAGGAGGATCTGCGGCCCGTGGAGGCGTGGGAGGCGATCACCCGCTCGCGCCGCGACGACCGGCCCGGCGTGCGCACGCTGCTCAAGCTGGCCGCCACCGACGTGACCCCGCTCAGCGGCACCGGCGAGGGCGAGAACGAACCGGGGCTGCTGCTGGCGCTGGCCAAGTTCGGCACCGCGCCGGCGGTGGTGCTCGGCCAGGACCGGCGCTTCCAGCGCGCCAACTCGCCGCTGGGCCCGGCCGGGCTCCGCGCGGCCAGGCGCGGCATGCGGCTGGCGGCCGAGCTGGACCTGCCCCTGGTGACCGTCGTCGACACCGCGGGCGCCGACCTGTCGAAGTCGGCCGAGGAGGGCGGCCTGGCGGCCGAGATCGCCCGCTGCCTGGCCGAGCTGGTCATGCTCGACGCGCCCACCGTGTGCCTGCTGCTCGGCGAGGGCGCGGGCGGGGCGGCGCTGGCGCTGCTGCCCGCCGACCGGGTGCTCTGCGCGCAGCACGCCTGGCTGTCGCCGCTGCCGCCCGAGGGGGCCTCCGCCATCCTCTACCGCTCGGTCGACTTCGCCCCCGAGATCGCCCAGGCCCAGCACATCCGCGCCACCGACCTGCGGCGCGACGGCATCGTCGACCGGGTCATCCCCGAGGTGCCCGACGCCGCGTACGAGCCGCGCAACTTCTGCGAACGGGTGGGGCGGGCGCTTGAGCACGAGATCGCGCTGCTGCTGCGGGCGGCCCCCGCCGACCGGCTCGCCGCCCGCCAGGCCCGCTACCGCAACCTCGGCAACCCCGCCGGCTGGGGACCGGTCAAGGCGCCGGGTGGCCCGGAGGCGTGACCCCGCCGGGGCCCCGTCCGGTCAGGGCCCCCTTACGGCACCGGGACGCGCTCGACGCGGATCGAGAAGACCTCCTCGCGGGGCACCACGACCTCGTAGGCGCCGTGATCGACCATCCAGTAGCCCAGTGCCTCCGCCTTCATCCCGCTGTGCCCGGTGTAGGCGATGTGCAGGCCGTCGTCGTCCTCGTCGAGCACGATGCACGGCTCGCCGCCGAACGCTCCCACCGTGCGGATCAGCACCAGCCACTCCAGCTGCGCCCTGGGCACGACCCGCCGCCAGTAGCCGGAGGCCGGCTCGAACCCTTCCAGCTCCGTCTCGCTGAACAACACCACCTGGTCGCTGTCGGGGCCGAGGGCGGCGGGCAGGGTGCGCTCGCCGAAACGGGCCACGAACCCGGAGGCGATCGGCACGATCTCGTCGCTCATGCGGAGGGCCGCCAGGTCAGCCCGTCGTAGTGGGCGAAGGTCCGCTCGCCCTCAGCGGTGACGCGGATGATCTCCGCCCCGGCCGGGATCGGCATCGGAACGGTGTGGAACTGCGGCACCACGTGCTCCGACGAGGTCGTGAACCCGTTGCCGGCGAACGGCGGGGCGTCGCTCCAGTCGCCGCCCATGTGCGGCCCGTACGGCACCGCGTAGGTGTCGATGTCGCGGGCGAACCAGCGCATGACATAGATCTCGGGCACTTCGGCGAACAGCTCCGATCCATCGAACGACAGGTCGAGCCCGTGGTAGAGCGCCTCCGGCGTGGCCAACCTGACGCAATCCTGCACCCGGTAGACGTAGCCGGAGATGACCGTGCGCTTGCCCGACAGATATGGCACGAGCAGACGCGGCGGGACAACCTTCTGCATCTGCGTTCCGCTCACGCTTCTACTTTACGATCTGTTGAACCCGGAGCATCCGATGTTCCAGGCACGGCAAGGTGGCGCGGGCGGCCGCGGTCTGCTCGTGGTCGACCTCCACGACCTGCACACCCGGTGCGGTGCCGAGGTCGGCGCGCACCACGCCCAGCGGGTCGACCAGCATGCTGCGGCCCACACCGTAGCCGTCGGACGCCTCGGCCGGGTTGGGCGCCTGGCCGATGGCCGCGGTCCACATGGTGTTCTCCAGCGCCCGAGCTCTCACCAGGGTCACCCAGTGGTCCTCCTTGAGCGGCCCCGAGCCCCAGGCCGCGATCACCGCGAACAGCTCGGCGCCCTGGTCGACCAGCGCCCTGGCCAGCTCGGGGAAGCGGACGTCGTAGCAGGTGATCAGCCCGACCCGCACCCCGGCCAGCTCGACGACCACCGGCTCGGCGCCCGGTTCGACCAGGTCGGACTCCTTCGCCCCGAACGAGTCGAACAGATGGATCTTCCGGTACGCCGCCCGCACCGTGCCCTGGGCGTCGATGGCCACGGCCGTGTTGTGCACGCGCTGGTCGCCCGGCTCGAACACGCCGGCGATCACCGCGAGACCGTGCTCCTTGGCGGCCTCGGCCAGGCCGGACACGAACGGCCCGTCGAGGGGCTCGGCCAGGCTCGTGATGCGCCTGCCGTAGCGGGTGAGGGTGGCCTCGGGGAAGATCGCGAGGTCGGCGCCCTCGGCTCGGGCGAGCGCCTGCCGCGCTCTCTCGAGGTTGGCCGGCGGGTCAGGAGAGACCGGGATCTGGCAGAGGGCGATTCTGGTCACGGCCAGACTCTAGCCGGTTGGGGACCCGCCGAAACCACGTGAGGCAGCGCCAGATCCATTCGAGCGGGCCGTACCTGAACCTCGCCAGCCACCACCTGCTCAGCAGCACCTGCGCGGCCACGGTCACCACCGTCAGAGCCACCACCGACCAGCGGGTCCTGTCGGCGTCGACCAGCGGGCCCGCCAGCATGACGATCGCGGTGCCCGAGACGTAGTTGGTCAGCGCCATCCGGCCCAGCGGCTCCAGCAAAGCACCCGACCACGGCCGCAGCGCGAGCAGCAGCCCCAGCGAGTACGCCGCCGCGCCCGCCAGCGCGGCCACGCTGTAGATGCTCCAGGCGTTCGTGGACGACCACGCGGCCGTCAGCAGCGCGGTGGCCGCCACGGCGACCGCGAACGACGGCAGCAGCAGCCACCTGGGCGGACGCAACTGCCACAGCGCCATGCCGACCAGGAACAGGCCGGGGATCAGCAGCGGCCCGCCGCCGACGGCCACCCCCCATCCGACGACCGCCAGCCCGAGCACCAGCACCGGCAGGCCGGGCGCCAGGAACGAGGCGGGCAGCAGCACCACCGCGCCGTAGAAGGCGTAGTCGGTCAGCACCTCGCCCTCGTAGAAGGTGTGCTGCACGAGCCCGAAGCAGAACAGCCAGAACAGCCTGCTCAGCAGCGCCCAGCGGCTGTTGCCGCGCAGGAACAGCAGGAAGCTGATGCCGAACAACAACGAGAAGATGGGGTAGAACCGGCTCTGGAACAGCGCCTCGACGGTCCAGTCGACGCCGGTCTGCTGCTTCGTGGTGTGCTGCCAGGTGTTGACCAGCATGATCCCGCCCACCGCGAAGCCACGGAGAGCGTCGAGCTCACGGATGCGCGTCACAGGAACCAGGTGAACCACCATATGAGGAATCCGGCGCCGATGGCGGTCGCGGCGATCTGGGGCCACCTGCGGTCGCGCAGCAGCGCCGCGGCCGTCAGCACGGCCGACGCCACCGCGATCGACGTGTACGGGCCGGTGGTGCCGGGGACGCCGACGGCCAGGGCGAAGCCGTACGTGCCGGCCAGGGTGTGCGCGGACTGGGCCATGAGCCCGGTGAAGGCCACGCCGGCCAGGCCGGCGAAGGCCGCGGGCGCCCGGCCTCGCAGCGCCCCGGAGACGAGCTGGACCAGCGAGGCGAGTGCGAACGCCGCGAAGGGCGCGGCCAGCCAGGGGGAGCGGGAGATCAGGTAAGGGGCCGCGGTGACGTGCAGGTCGCCCGGCCGGGTGGCGGTGGTGGGGGCCGCGCAGGGAGCGGCCGGCGCCGTGGCCGGGCCGGCGACGAACGCGGCGATCTTCCCTCGGGCGCAGGCGCTGGTGAGGAAGACGGCGTGGGAGGCGCCGGCGAACTCCTCGAAGCGGGCGTCCGGCAGGGCCTGCGCGGCGGACCTGGCGGTCGCCGCGGGGGCGGCGGGGTCGTACCGGCCGCCCAGGACGTAGACGGGAGCCGAGGGGGTGGCGTTCACGGGCTCTGACCTGGGCACCTGCCAAGCATCGCATACCGCTTTGTCTGCATTTATGGTGAAAAGTCGTGATTCTGGGGTGAAGGTGTTGAACGGGACCTCGTCCTGGCACTGCACCGCGTGATACAGCCCCCACACGCGCGCCGCCAGCCGCTCGCCCGCGGCGTCCACCAGCGGCCGCAGCAGCTCGTCACGCCCCTCGGCGAGCCCGCCGACCAGCGCGGGCGCCACCGCGGCCAGGTCCGCCTCGCGCAGCGCCCCTGCCATGATCGCGGCCAGGTCGTCACCGGTCACGTGGGCCGTGAACGCCCCGCCGAGCACCGGATCCGTCGTGGGCACCCGCGCCGGCGAGGCGTTCAGTCTGGCCCGCACGGCCGCGAACCGCTCCCCGGCCCCCAGCGCGGCGAGCGCGCCGCCGAGGTCGCGATCGGCGCCGTCGTAGCGGCGGGCGCCCGGAGGAAGGAACGAGTCCAGCACCACCGACCGCACGCCGCCCGGGTCGGCCGCGGCCACGCCGAGCATGACCCTGGTCGAAGAGCCGACCCCGAACAGGTGCCACGCGTCGTACCCCAGCTCCTCGCGCAGGGCGACCACGTCGGCCACGATCTCCCGCGTGCGGTACCCCCGCAGGTCGACGCCCTCCTCCCGGAGCCGGTCGCGGCACCGTACGGCCGCCGCGACGATATCGGCGGGCAGGTCGGCGGCCACGTCGGCGGCCCTGTCAGCAGCCTTGTCGGCGGGCACGTCGGCGGGCAGGTCGGCGCTCCTGTCAGCGGTCCTGTCGGCAACGGGCCGCCGCAGCTGCCCGAGCAGCGCCTGCGCGGTCTCCGGGCAGCCCAGCGACGGCTCGGAGTGCCGGCCGCCGCGCTGTTCGACCGTCACCACGTCGCGATCGGGGAACATCGCGCTCAGCACGGACATCGCGTCCATCGAGGCCGGCCCCGGCCCGCCGCCCATGAAGACCACCGGATCCGCTTCGCGGTCACCGGAGCCCGCCACGCGCACGGCGTACGCCACCTTGACCGTCCGCCCGTTCGTGTCCCTCCGCTCGGGGACCTCCAGGAAACCGCAGGTCGTGCCCGGCGGCATGGCCACCGGGCACGGATGCCGCGCGGCCGTGCCGGAATGCGCGCCGGGGTCGCCGGCGGGGCTCACGGCGGGGCTCACGGTGGGGCTCACGGTGGGGCTCATGGCGGGAGTGGCGGTGTTCATGGCGGTGTTCATGGCGGGGGGCGCCGTGAGGGCGAGGGCGAGCACGACCCGAGAGATCACGGCACGAGACTAATAGTGTGGGCACGTGACCGAACCACTTGTTTCCAGGATGCGTGCCTTCGGCACGACGATTTTCGCGGAGATGAGCGCGCTGGCCGTGCAGACCGGGTCGATCAACCTCGGCCAGGGCTTCCCCGACACCGACGGGCCCGCCGCGATGCTCGGCCGCGCGGTCGAGGCGATCGGCTCGGGCGCCAACCAGTACCCGCCGGGACCCGGCGTGCTCGACCTGCGGCAGGCGATCTCCGAGCACCGCTCGGCCCACTACGACCTCTCCTACGACCCGGCGGGCGAAATCCTCGTCACGGTGGGCGCCACCGAGGCGGTCGCGGCGAGCGTGCTGGCGCTGTGCGAGCCGGGCGACGAAGTGATCGCGTTCGAGCCCTACTACGACTCCTACGCCGCCTCGATCGCGCTGGCCCAGGCCCGGCTGGTGGCCGTGACCATGCGGCCGGAGGCCGGCCGCTTCACGTTCGACCCCGGCGAGCTGCGCGCCGCCGTCACGCCGCGCACCAGGGCCATCCTGGTCAACTCGCCGCACAACCCCACCGGCACGGTGTTCACCAGGGAAGAGCTGACCGTCATCGCGGAGCTGTGCCAGGAGCGCGGGCTGATCGCCGTCACGGACGAGGTCTACGAGCACCTCTCCTTCGACGGGGTCGAGCACATCCCCCTCGCCACGCTGCCCGGCATGCGGGAGCGCACGGTGATGATCTCGTCGGCGGGTAAGACGTTCTCGGTCACCGGCTGGAAGACCGGCTGGGTGTGCGCGCCGCCCGCCCTGGTCACGGCGGTGCAGACGGTCAAGCAGTTCCTCACGTTCACGGCGAGCGCCCCGTGGCAGCTGGCGGTGGCGTACGCGCTGCGGCACGAGCTGGAGTGGGTGGCCGCGCTCCGGGCCGGTCTCCAGGACAAGCGCGACCGGCTCATGGAGGGGCTGACGGCCGCGGGCTTCTCCGTGCTCAAGCCCGCCGGCACCTACTTCGTGCAGACCGACATCCGGCCGCTGGGCTTCGAGGACGGCCTGGAGCTGACCCGCCGGCTGCCCGGCCTGGCCGGGGTGGTGGCGATCCCGACCCAGGTCTTCTACGACCATCCCGAACGCGGGCGGCACTTCGTACGGTTCGCCTTCTGCAAGAAGGACGAGGTCATCGACGAGGCGGTGACCCGGCTCAAGCGCCTGTCGGCCTGACCCGTGCCGGCGGGCGCGGTCCCGTCGGCACGGAGAGCGTCCTGCCGCGCAGCCGCACCGTCCCGTCGTGGCGGGCGGTCACCTGCGGTGGGCGTTGCCGCCGCTCGGCTCGTCCAGCGGGGTCAGCGCGGCCGTCGCCTCCTCGTTCTCCATCCCGGTCGCCTGGAGCAGGTCGACCACCACCGAGCGCAGCTGCGCGATGATGACGTGCGCCGAGAACCCCAGCTGCGGGGGCCGTTCCCGGGCCGCGACGGCGAGCAGGGCCTGCCGCGCCAGCGTCGGCTCGCGGCCCGCCCCCAGCTCCAACTGCAGCAGCAGCGCCGCCTCCGACACCTCCCGCATGGCCTCGGCCAGCGCGGCCGGGGGAGGGCTGACCTCTCCGAGCGAGGCCAGCGTGCGCCTGATCAGCACGCGTGCGTTCCGCAGCGCGAGGTCCACCGGCATGGCCGCGGTCTCGTAGCGGGCCAGCCGGGCCCGCCGATGCCAGTGCACCGGCGAGATCATGGCGATCTCCTTGCTCGTCTCCAGCGCCGCCTCGAACTCCTCGACCGCTCCCTGCGTGTTGCGGGCCTCCTCCAGCGCCTCGGCGGCCAGCTCCACGTCCCGCTTCTCGATCGCCGCAGCGGCCTGCTCCAGCACCGTCGACAGCGCGTCCAGCACCCCGGACAGGTGTTTCGCGGCGATCATGAACGGGCTGGCGGGCAGCAGCGCGACCGCCGCGATCCCGATGATGCCGCCGGTGAGCGCGTCGGCCATCCGGTCCAGGCCGCCCACGTCCTCGCCAGGCACCAGGGTGGCCACCAGCACGGCCGACGAGCCGGCCTGCGCGACGAAGAGCGCTCCGCTGTTGAGCAGCACCGCCACGGCCATCGCCAGCCCCACCACGAGCGCGAGCTGCCAGGCGCCCGAGCCGATCCAGGCCACCAGCAGGTCGCCCACGCCGACGCCGAGGCTGACCCCGACGACCAGTTCGATCACCCGGCGCAGACGCTGCCCCAGCCCCACGCCGACGCAGATGAGCACGGAGATCGGTGCGAAGATCGGCCGCGGGTGGCCGAGCAGCTCGATGGCGGCGAGCCAGGCGAGCGCGGCGCCGACCGCGCACTGTGCGATGGACGGCGCCATCAGGCCGAACGTGCCCAGCCGTTCCTTCACATGATCGCTGAGCCTCGTTCGCACCTCTCCACCTTGGCGGATCTCCGGCACAATGTCACGTTTGCCCCGGCCAGGTGTGTTTAGTCGGGAGCTGGTTCGACGATCAGGAGGGCGCCGCCGACCCGTTCAGGCGTTCGGCGATCCGGCAGCCGCCGGCGACCCGTCCAGGAAGTCGTCCACCACCCGCAGGAACGCGCGGCGCGCGTTGACGTGGACGAGGTGGCCGGCCTCGATCGTGACCAGCTCGGCCCCGGGGATCAGCGCCGCGACGTCCTGCGCGCGCAGCGGGCTCGCCGCCCCGCCCGACAGCACCAGCGTCGGCGCCGTGATCCGCGCCAGCCCCTCCCGCCAGGCCGGATCGGGGTCGACGAGTTGCCGCTCGGTGTCGTGCATCATCCGCCAGTCGAACCCCGTCGACCCGTCCTCCACGAGCGGCGCGCGGTTCTCCAGCGGGTAGGGCTGCGGCGGATCCTCCAGCACGAGCCGCTCGACCCGCTCGGGACGGCTCATGGCCAGAAGACAGGCCACCACGCCGCCGAGCGAGTGCCCCACCACCGTGGCGCGTTCGATGCCCAGGTGGTCGAGCAGCCCGGCGACGTCCTCGGCCATGGCGGGCAGCGGATATTCGCCCGGACGGTCGCTGGCCCCGTGCCCGCGCAGATCGAGCGCCAGAACGTGACGGCGGGCGGCGAAGTGCTGGGTGATGCCGTTCCAGTCGTTGTGGTCGGCGGTGCGCCCGTGGAGCAGCAGGAGCGCGGGCGCGGAAGGATCGCCTTCCTCCCGGTAGACGAGCCTGATCCCGTTGACGTGCGCGTCGCGAATCACAGGCGCGACCCTACCGCCGCCGCTCAGCGCACGTTGACATCGTCCGCGGCGTTCCTGGGCAGACATTGACCATGAACCCCGCTGACCGGCTCGGCTAGCGTCGCCAGGACAGGGGGCCAGAACAGGGGAAAGTACTGGAAGAAGGGGCTTCGCATGCCGGACCCGATAGAAGTGCGCAAGGTGCCCATCGAGAGCGTCACCGACGCCTCAGGGTTGTCACGGCTCATCGCCGACGGAGTGATCGAGGCGAGCCGGGTGCTGGCCGTCGTCGGCAAGACCGAGGGCAACGGCGGCGTCAACGACTACACGCGCATCCTCGCCGACCGCGCCTTCCGCGAGGTGCTCGCCGAGCACGGGCATCCGGCGCCGGACAGCGTGCCGCTGGTCTGGTCGGGCGGCACCGACGGCGTGCTCAGCCCGCACGCCACCATCTTCGCCACCACGGCCGACGCGACCCCGTCCGAGGAGCCGCGGCTGTCGGTGGGCGTGGCCATGAGCGAGGTGATCCTCCCCGAGGACATCGGCAGGCCCGCCATGGTCGAGAAGGTCGCCGCGGGCGTGCGCGAGGCCATGAAGATCGCCGGCATCGACGACCCGCGCGACGTGCACTACGTACAGACCAAGACGCCGCTGCTCACCCTCGCCACCATCACCGACGCCAAGAGCCGCGGCCAGGACACCGCCATCGAGGAGACCGGCCCCTCCATGGACCTGTCCAACTCCACCACCGCCCTCGGCATCGCCGTCGCCCTCGGCGAGATCGACATGCCGCGCGCCGACCAGATCCACAAGGACCTGTCGCTCTACTCGTCGGTGGCCTCGTGCTCGTCGGGCGTGGAACTGGACCGGGCGCAGATCGTCCTCGTCGGGAACGTACGCGGGATCGGCGGCCGCTACCGCATCGGCCACAGCGTCATGAAGGACGCCCTCGACGCCGACGGCATCTGGGAGGCCGTCAGGGACTCCGGGCTGGCGCTGCCGGAGCGCCCGCATCCGTCCGACCTCGGCGGGCGGCTGGTGAACGTGTTCATGAAGTGCGAGGCCGACCCGTCAGGGCGGGTGCGGGGACGCCGCAACATCATGCTGGACGACTCCGACGTGCACTGGCACCGGCAGATCAAGGCGACGGTGGGCGGGGTGGCGGCCTCGGTCACGGGCGACCCCGCCGTGTTCGTCTCAGTCGCCGCCGTCCACCAGGGCCCGTCCGGCGGCGGCCCGGTCGCCGCCATCGCCGACCATGGGTGATCTTCTAGGAGTCCTTACGGCTTCGCCGGGCTCAGCCGCCCGCCGCGGGTGGCTGATCGCCTTCCAGGGAAACGCCCGCTGACCCTTCACCGGCGGACCGCCGTCACGGAGCGCACTCTTGACCCTCACCGTGGTGAAACCCGTGACCGATCGCGCGACGTGACACGGGCACCCGTGCGCGCGGGGTTGCGGCAGGGGCGCCGATCGTGCGGCGGTCGACGGGGCGTGGGCGGCCGATGCCGGGCCGGTGCGGGCGGGCGGGCGGTGTCAGGGCCAGGGGAGGGCGGTGAGCTCGGGCCAGTCCCTGGTCCATCGGGTCACCTTGGCTTCGTACACGTGCTTGGGAGCCAGCCTGGGGTTGGGACGCAGTCGCAGGCCGAAGGCGTCGGACACGCCGTAGGGCGCGTACACCCGCCACTCGCCCGCCGCCGTGATCCGCGCGCCCAGCGCGCACGTCGTGGCCGGGAAGGAGTCGATCGCGTCCTCGGTGCTGTCGTACGGCGGGCACGGGACGCCGAAGCGTTCTTCGTACCACATGTGCACCCTGGCCTCGTTGCGGATCTCCACCGGCACGCCGCCGAACACCCGCCGCCCGATCCTGATCACCTCGTTCTCGGCCTCCCACGACAGGTCGGACGGGTCGTAATAGATCAGGTCGTAGTCCTTGATGCCGTAGCCCGGGTCGCGCCCGGTCACGTGGTTCCAGACGGTCTGCACGATCGCGCCCGCCGCGACCCACCAGCCGGGCAGGTCGAGTGTCCTCGCCTGATGCAGCACGGCGGTCAGCACCGGGTTGGTGCCCAGGACGCGGGGCATGGCGGCGAGTTGCTCGTCGAGGGGAAGGCGCGCGATCCGCATCGCCACCATGATGTCACCCGCATGTCGGCGGTCCGGATCTGGTGACTATGTAGAGTCCGGTGGGAGGATCCAGAGACGCACGTGGCGCAGGCACGCCCGCGCCGCCGCTACTACCGGATCACCGCTGACGGCGCCGAGCAGGCACGCGACGCCGTCGCCAGGGCATACCGCGCACGCAGACAGCCGGCGCCCGGCTGGTTGCCCCAGCCGGGCACAGCCGGAGGTGGGTCGTGAACGCCGGGGTGCGCGCGCTGCGGGCCAGCCTTCGGGCCGGGTCCGGGCGCGGGTAGTCTCGGGGGTTGTGCCGAGCATCCCGCAGCCTCTGAACCCTGACGACGACGGCCGCGCCGCTCCCGCCGTCGCCGCCGCCCTGGCCGCCTTCGAGGCCGGCACGGCCGGCGACGCCGAGGTGCTGGCCGCGCTGAGCGGCGCCAGGCTGCTCGTGCCCGTGGTCGCCCTGCTGACCGAAAGTGAGGTCGGCGCGCACGGGCTCCGGCAGGAGAAGGAGAGCGAGATGGCCCTGCCCAAGCTCGTCGGGCAGGACGGCAGGCACGCGGTGCTGGCGTTCACCGGTGCCGACGCGCTGGCCAGATGGCGTGCGGACGCCCGGCCCATCCAGGCCACCGCGCTCCAGGTCTGCCAGGCCGCCGTGCAGGAGCGGGCGGCGGCGGTCGTGGTGGATGTCGCCGGTCCTGTGCAGTTCGTGATCGAGGGGGAGGTGCTGGCGGCGCTCGCGGCGGTCGAGTCCGGCACCGTGGGCGAGCTCAGCGGCGTCACCGTCGCCCGCGTGGAGCCCGCCCGCAGGCGCCGCCGCTTCCCGTGGGGTCGCAGGGCCACCCGATGACCCACCCGGCCGTCGCCGGAGGCGACGGCCGCTCTTCCTTCACGCATCGTCCTGCACGCGGACGCGGCTCAGGGCACGTCACCCGGACTGTGTCATGCGGGACGGCGTACCGGTCGCGCGGTCACGACGGCGGTCAGGAGCCCGACTCCGGCCACGCCTGGTCCCTCCTGATCGAGCGCACGTTCCCGCCCGGCTCCGGCCGGCTGCGCTGGTTGATCGGCGGCAACGTGAAATGCTCGCGGATCATGTCGACGAGCTTGGCCATCTTGTCGTCGGCCTCGCCGACCTTGCGCTGGTCGAGCGTGACGCCCACGACGTAGCGGCCGTGGTCGACCCAGTAGTGGAACAGCGCGCCGCGCTCGACGTCCAGCACGGTCCTGATCACCGTGCCGCTCTCCAGCAGCCTGAGGTGCGTGTCGAGCCGCTGCCCGATCCAGTCGATCTGGCGGCTCAGCTTCAGATAGGAGATCCTGCGTTCCTCGGGTGTCGACTCGTGGAAGAAGTGCTGCAGGTCGGCGTCGTCGAGCACGTCGGTGTAGAAGGCGCAGCCGCCGGGGCCGAAGAACGCCACGAAGTGCAGATCCTCCTGGTCGATCATGGAGACGCAGCTCCCGAGCGCCTTCTCCATCGCCGCGCTGATGTCCGGCTGCGTGCGGATCAGGATCTCCGACTCGCCGATCACCTTGCGCTTGGTCGTGGTCGGCGACGGGCTCGCCGTCGCCTCCAGGTGCGGCACGTACAGGCCGCGCCGGAAGAGGACCAGCAGGTACGTCCCGGTCAGCAGGGTGAACGCGGCGATCCCGATCATCGACAGGCCGAGCAGCTCGCCGGACATGTGCCCGTTCCACAGAACCGGCCCGAACCCGGCCGCGAACCCCAGCACGATTCCCCCGGCCGCCGTCACGGTCATGGCCGTGACCAGCATGGCCGGCAGCCGCCCGCGCAGCCGGCCCGCGATCAGGGCGATCAGGGCCAGCCCTGTCACCACGGAGACGACGGTGATGGCGCGGGAGACGTTGTACTCCTCGCCCTCGATGTACCAGGCCAGCATTTCGAGCAGGACAGGGGCGAGCACGAAAGTCGCGATGACGACCGCGAATCTGACGAACCGATCCCTGTCCACGCGGGAAGTGTCCGTGATCGGCTCGTCGACCGCAATAGCCGAAGCCCCATCCCCGATGGCGGATCGTGCCTTCGAACGCCCCTGCCGGGCGCCCCCGCCCGGCGGGGGCGCGACGACGGACCGGCTGGGCGCCAGGGCTTGGGGCGGCGAGACGGCGCGGCTCCCGTGGCGGGGGCTTGGGGGCGATCGGCCCGCGGGGGCGGGCCGGGCGGTTTAGGGTCTGGGCGTGGTCGCACTCATGGCGCTGCTCGGACTCCTGTGCGGACGCGCCATCCGGGCGCTGGCCGATGCCTATGACGACGGTGTCACCCCCGTCCCCCCGTGGCCGCCGGCCATCGAGGTGGTGTGCGCCGCCGTCACCGCGCTCGTCGCGTGGCGGGTGGGGCTGCCGTACGCGTGCTTCGCCGTGATCGGGGTGGCTCTGGCCGTGGTCGACTGGCGTACGAGCCTGCTGCCCGACGCGATCACGCTCCCGGCGTACCCCGTCATGGCGCTGGCGCTCGTGCCGACGGGGGAACTGCCCGCGGCGCTGGCCGGCGGGGCGGCGCTGGCGGTCGTGTACGCGCTGCTCTGGTTCGCCAGGCCGTACGCGATGGGTCTGGGGGACGTGAAGCTGGCCGGGCTCATCGGCATGACGAGCGCGGCGCTGGGCTGGCAGGCGCTGGTCGTCGCCGCCTTCGCCGGACAGTTGCTGGGCGCGCTGTACGCCGTCGCCCTCCTGGTGACGAAGCGTGGGACCCGGCACACCGAGTTCCCTTTCGGGCCGTTCATGCTGCTAGGGGCGTTCAGCGTGCTCTGTCTCGGTTGATGAACGCCGGTCCGGCCACTGGGCCGCACATGGAAGACTTGGAGTCATGTTGCGCTGGTTGACCGCCGGAGAATCCCACGGGCCCGAACTCGTCGCCGTCCTCGAAGGCCTGCCTGCCGGCGTCGAGGTGACCACGGCCGCCATCGACGAGGCCCTGCGCCGCCGCAGGCTCGGCTATGGCCGCGGCGCCCGGATGAAGTTCGAGCAGGACCAGGTGACGATCGTGGGCGGAGTGCGCCACGGGCGCACGATGGGCAGCCCCGTCGCCATCCGCATCGGCAACACCGAGTGGCCCAAGTGGGAGAAGGTCATGGCGGCCGACCCGGTCGACCCGGCCGAGCTGGAGGGCCTGGCCCGCAATGCTCCGAGGTCGCGCCCCCGCCCCGGGCACGCCGACCTGGCGGGCATGCAGAAATACGGGTTCGACGACGCCCGGCAGGTGCTCGACCGGGCCAGCGCCCGCGAGACCGCGGCCCGCGTCGCGCTCGGCGAGGTCGCCAGGCGCTTCCTCAAGCAGGCGCTCGGCGTCGACATCGTCAGCCACGTCACCTCCATCGGCGGCGCCAGGACTCCGGCCGAGACGCTGCCCGGCCCCGCGGACCAGGCCCGCATCGACGACGACCCGGTCAGGTGCGCCGACCCTGAGGGCAGCGCCGCGATGATCGCCGTCATCGACAAGGCGCACAAAGACGGCGACACGCTCGGCGGCGTCGTCGAGGTGCTGGCCTACGGCCTGCCGCCGGGCCTCGGCAGCTACACCCACTGGGACCGCAGGCTCGACTCGCGGCTGGCCGCGGCGCTCATGGGCATCCAGGCCATCAAGGGCGTCGCGGTCGGCGACGGCTTCGAGACCGCCATGCGGCCCGGCTCCCGCGCCCACGACGAGATCGAATACACCGCCGACGACGGCGTCAGGCGCATCACCAACCGCGCGGGGGGCGTCGAGGGTGGCATGACCAACGGCGAGGTCCTGCGCGTCAGCGCCGCGATGAAGCCGATCTCCACGGTGCCGAGGGCCCTGGCCACCATCGACGTCAAGACCGGTGAGGCGGCCAAGGCCCACCACGAGCGCTCCGACGTGTGCGCCGTGCCGGCCGCGGGCATCGTCGCCGAGGCGATGGTCGCGCTGGTGCTGGCCGACACGGCGCTCGAGAAGTTCGGCGGCGACTCCGTCGAGGAGGTCGCGCGCAACCTGTCCGGCTACCTCTCTTCCATGGTGATCAAATGAGTGCACAGCCATCGGCGAGCATCGTCGTGCTGATCGGCCCTCCCGGGTCAGGCAAGACCACGATCGGGCGGCTGCTGGCCGAGCGGCTCGGTGTCGGGTTCCGCGACACCGACGCCGACGTCGAGGCCGTGGCGGGCAAGCCCGTCTCCGACATCTTCGTCGAAGACGGCGAGGCCCGCTTCCGCGAGCTCGAGCACCAGGCCGTGCGCAGGGCGCTGGCCGAGCACGACGGCATCCTGTCCCTCGGCGGCGGCGCCGTGCTCAACGAGGAGACCCAGGCCATGCTCGACGGCCACCACGTGGTCTACCTGCAGGTGGGGCTCTCCGACGCCGTGCAGCGGGTCGGGCTCGGCTCGGCCAGGCCGCTGCTCGTGCTCAACCCGCGCAGCCAGCTGAAGAAGCTGATGGACGAGCGGCGTCCGGTCTACGAGCGGCTGGCCGTGACGACCGTGGTCACCGACAAACGCGAGCCGGCCGAGCTGGCCGACGAGATCGTGAAGGGGCTGCCCGCATGAGCGCGACGCGCATCCACGTACGCGGCGACAGCCCCTACGACGTCGTGGTCGGCACCGGCGTGCAGGCCGAGCTGGCGACGCTGCTCAAACCGGGCGTGCGCACGGTCGCGGTCATCCGCCCCGAGAGCCTGCCCGATCTCGCCGGGCCGGTCACCGCGACCCTGTCGGAGCGCGGCTACGAGGTGGCCGACCTGCCCGTGCCCGACGGCGAGCAGGCCAAGTCCGTCGACGTGGCCGCGCGCCTGTGGTCCGCGCTCGGCCGGCACGGCGTGACCCGCTCCGACGCCGTGATCGGCGTGGGCGGGGGAGCGACCACCGACCTGGCCGGGTTCGTGGCGGGCACGTGGCTGCGCGGCGTGCAGGTCGTGCTCGTGCCCACGACGCTGCTGGCCATGGTCGACGCGGCCGTCGGCGGCAAGAACGGCATCGACACGCCCGAGGGCAAAAACCTCGTCGGCACGTTCCTTCCGCCGGCCGGGGTGTTGTGCGAGCTGTCGACGCTCGACAGCATGCCCAGAGCCGACTACGTCGCCGGCCTCGCCGAGATCATCAAGGGCGGCTTCATCGCCGACCCGGACATCCTCACGCTCGTCGAGGCCGACCCCGAGGCCGCCACCACACCCGGCGGCCCGCACACCCGCGAGCTGATCGAGCGCAAGATCCAGGTCAAGGCCGACGTCGTCGGCGCCGACCTGCGCGAGTCCGGCCTGCGCGAAGTCCTCAACTACGGCCACACGCTCGCCCACGCCATCGAACGCGAAGAGCACTACACCATCCGCCACGGCGAGGCCGTCGCCATCGGGATGGCCTACGCCGCCGAGCTGTCGCGCCTGTCCGGACGCGCCGACCTGGTCGAGCGCACCAGGTCGATCCTCACGAGCGTCGGCCTGCCCGTCTCCTACCGCGCCGGCGCCTGGCCCCGGCTGCGCGACCACATGCGCCTGGACAAGAAGAACCGCGGAGCCAAGCAGCGCTTCGTCGTGCTCGACGACCTGGCGCGACCCGGTCGCCTCGAAGATCCCGCAGAAGAGCTGCTCGAAGCCGCCTACAAGGAGATCTCCGCATGATCCTCGTGCTCAACGGCCCCAACCTGGGCCGGCTCGGCGTCCGCGAGCCCGACGTCTACGGCGCCGAGACGTTCGAGGACCTCGCCACCCTCTGCCGCGACACCGGGCGCAAGCTCGGCGAGCACGTCGAGGTGCGCCAGACCGACGACGAGGCCGAGCTGATCGGCTGGATCCACGAAGCCTGCGACGGCCGCATCCCCGTCGTGCTCAACCCGGCCGCCTTCACCCACTACTCCTACGCCCTGCGCGACGCCATCGCCCAGCGCACCGCGCCGCTCGTCGAGGTGCACATCTCCAATCCCGCGGCCAGGGAAGAGTTTCGCCATACCTCCGTCGTGGCCGGGGTGGCGACGGGCACGATCGCGGGCTTCGGGCTACAGTCATACATCCTTGCGCTGCACGCTATCGCGGAGATGAAGACGACCTCATGAGGCATTACAAGTCCTTCGTCGCTCTCGGCGACAGCTTCACCGAAGGGCTGAACGACCCCGGGCCGGACGGCCACTACCGTGGCTGGGCCGACCGGGTGGCCGAACGGCTCGCCACCGACAACCCCGGCTTCCGCTACGCCAACCTGGCCGTGCGCGGCAAGCTGATCGGACAGATCGTCGCCGAGCAGGTGCCGCTGGCCGTCGAGATGGCGCCCGACCTGGTCAGCTTCTGCGCCGGCGGCAACGACCTGCTCAGGCCCGGCAGCGACCCCGACGTGATGGCCAAGCAGGTCGCGCGAGCCGTACGCGACCTGCGGGCCGGGGGCGCCGACGTGCTGCTGTTCACCGGGGTCGACCCGCGCGACACGCCGGTGATGCGGCGCCTGCGCGGCCGCTTCGCCATCTTCTACCTGCACCTGCGCTCCATCGCCGACCTCTACGGGTGCCGGCTCGTCGACCAGTGGTCGATGCAGGGGCTGCGTGACTGGCGGGCATGGAGCGCCGACCGCCTGCACATGAACGAAGACGGCCACCGGCTGGTCGCCGCGCGCGTGCTCGACGTGCTGGGGGTGCCGTTCGACGACTGGCGCAAGGGCTGGCCGGAGCGGGCGGTGGACCCCCGGGCGCGCCGGCGCGAAGACGCGCAGTGGATGCGCGAACACCTCGTCCCCTGGGTCTCCCGCCGCCTCCGCGGCGTCTCCTCCGGCGACGGGGTCTCTCCCAAGCGTCCGGATCTCTCTCCTTTCTAGCGTCACGGCTCAGCCGGGGATGGCTGACGGCTTTCCAGGGGAACGTCCGCTGATCCGTGGCAGGTTTCGGGTGGTTACGGCTTCGCGGTGCTCTGCCGCCCGCCGCAGGTGGCTGACGGCCTTCCAGGGGAACGCCCGCTGACCCTTCACCGGCGGACCGCCGTTACGGAGCGCGCTCCTGACCCTCGCCGTGGTCAAGCCCGTGACCGAGGGTGCGCACGGCCGGCAGCGGTCGGGCACCGGAGGCGCGCATCCGAAAGGCTTCTGGCACGCCGTTTCGTCGATGGCCGGGCCCGCAGGCATGCGCAGCCGACCCCGCCGCCCACGCGACCGGCAACTGTCAGCCGCCCACGCGGCCGGTCGGGTGTCGACCGCCACGCGGCCGGTCCGGCGTTGGCCGTTACGCGAAAACGGTCATGTGTTAACCGTCGCGCGCCTCAGAGGCCGTTTCCGCGAGGCGTTTGAGTGCGGCTCGGGGGATGGCCGGGTCGTTCGTGCGCCAGAACGGCGGAAGGGAACCCAGGAGGAAGCCGCTGTAGCGGGCCGTGGCCAGGCGCGGGTCGAGGACCGCGATCACACCCTTGTCGTCCTGGGCGCGCAGGAGGCGGCCGGCGCCCTGGGCCAGCAGCAGGGCGGCGTGGTTGGCCGCCACCGCCATGAACCCGTTGCCGCCCTTGGCCGCCACGTGTCGCTGCCGCGCCGAGGTCAGCGGGTCGTCGGGGCGCGGGAAAGGCACCCGGTCGATGATCACGAGCCGTAGCGACGGGCCGGGCACGTCGACGCCCTGCCACAGCGACAGCGTCCCGAACAGGCACGTCGGCTCGTCCTCGGCGAACTGCTTGACCAGCAGCATCGTCGAGTCGTCGCCCTGGCACAGCAGCGGCACGTCCAGCCGCTCGCGCAGCGCCTCGGTGGCCGCCTTGGCCGCCCGCATCGACGAGAACAACCCCAGCGTGCGGCCCCCGGCCGCCTCGATCAACTCGGCGATCTCGTCGAGGTAGGCTTGCGGCAGCCCGTCGCGCCCCGGTTGGGGCAGGTGTTTGGCGACGTAGAGGATGCCCGCGCGCGGATGGTCGAACGGCGAGCCGACGTCGATGCCCTGCCAGCTTCTGCCCTCGCCCAGCCCCCACTGCGCGGCCAGCGGGTCGAACGTGCCGCCGAGCGCGAGCGTGGCCGACGTGAGCACCACCGTGCGCTCCCCGAACAGCTTGTCGCGCAGCATGCCGCTGACGCTCAGCGGCGCGACCCGCAACATCGGTGGCCGGCGGTCGGTGCCGGCGTCGAGCCAGACCACCTCCGCCCGGTCGGCCTCCGCCGCGTGTCCGTAGGCCTCCAGCATGCGCACCGCGGTGTCGTGCACCTCGTCGAGTGCCGTGAACGCGGCCTTGCGCTGACCCGCCTTGTCGGGGTCGTCCTTGTCGGCGTTGCGCGGGCCGAGCGCGGTGATGCATCGCCAGGCCGTGTCGCGTACGAGCGCCAGCGTCAGCCCGAGCACCTGGGGGAGCTCGTCGATGCGCCCGGGCGGTGCGGCGGCCAGCAGCGCCTTGAGGTCTTCGCCGGCCTCCATGAGCTGGTCGGCGATCGGCTGCTCGATCAGCCGGCCGACCCGGCGGACCGCCAGCATCACCGAGGTGTCGGACAGCTCGCCGGTGACCACCGACGTCACCCGGTCGACGAGCTCGTGGGCCTCGTCGACGACGACGACCTCGTGCTCGGGCAGCACCGGCAGGTCGCCCATGGCGTCGATGGCGAGCAGCGCGTGGTTGGTCACGACCACGTCGACCTCGCCCGCCCGCGCCCTGGCCAGCTCGGCGAAACACTCGGCGCCGCTCGGGCAGCGGGTGGCTCCCAGGCACTCCTGCGCGCTCACCGAGAACTGCCGCCACGCCTGCTCGCTCACGCCGGGCACCAGCTCGTCGCGGTCGCCGGTCTCGGTCTCCTCGGCCCACTCCTGGATGCGCTGCACCATGCGGCCGGTGGCGCTCACCTCGCGCGGGTCGAAGAGCTGGTCCTGCTCGTCCTCCTCGGGCCAGCCCGCCGTCGCCTTGTAGCGGCACAGATAGTTACGCCGGCCCTTGAGGATGGCGAACGTCGGCTCGTGCGGCAGCTCCTTGCCCAGCGCCTCGGAGAGCCTCGGCAGGTCGCGGTCGACAAGCTGGCGCTGCAGCGCGATCGTGGCCGTGGAGATCACGACCGGCTTCTCGCTGTCCATCGCGTGGCGGATCGAGGGCACGAGGTAGGCCACTGACTTGCCGGTGCCCGTGCCCGCCTGGACCGCCAGGTGCGTCTTGTCGTCGAGAGCCTGCCGCACGGCCTGGACCATGGTGATCTGGCCCTGCCGTTCGCTCCCTCCGAGAGCGTTGACCGCGATGCTGAGCAGTTCGTCCACTGACGGGAGATGGGAGTCCGGCACGGCACTAAACGCTACCTGCATTCCAGGGCCGCCGCGCCGAACGGGGCGTGATCGGCCAGACGCATCCCGGCATTCCTGAATCGGCGCGACGGCACGCATGGCACACTGGTCGATCGGGACTCCAGCTGGTGCCAGAAAGTCTCCACCGAGCGTGACCAGAAGGAATCCCGGTGTAGGTGGGAAGACCGGTCCCTTAGGGTTTTCCGGGGTTGAGTGGACGAATAAAGGCTGGTTAAAGCAATATGTCCTCCATGTCGGAAGTTGTCCCCTTGCCGTCGTTCGGCGAAGTCTTCTTCGATGCGCGAGGTCAGGAACGGTGTCTCCGCGTCACCTGGCACGAGGGCACACTGGTCCTCAGCCTCTGGCGCGGCGAGATGTGCACGGCGAGCTTCCGCATGCCCATGGAGGACGTCGGGCGGCTGCTCGACACCCTCGACGACGGCTACGCCGAGGCCACGGGCGAGCAGCCGGCCGTGCCCGCGCAGGAGCCGGGCACCGAGGTCATCCCCGGCACCGGCCAATACCACCGGCCGCCCCAGCACGCTCAGCAACCACCGCAGCAGCCGCAGCCCGACGACCGGCCCACGGCGGCCCTGTCGCCCAACGACGTCCTCGTGGCCAGGGGCGCGCCGCCGGCACCCCAGGACAAACTGGTGGCCTCGTACGGCGAGAGCGCGGCGCCGAGGGAGCAGCACGCGCCCGCCTATGGCGAGACCGCGGCCCCCAGAGAGCGGCACACCCCCGCCTACGGTGAGCGGACCCCCTTCACCGGCCCTCAATACGTCGACCAGACCGCCCCGCAGCAGGCCTACACCGGTGACCCTTTCAGCGGCCCTCAGTACACCGCCGACCCGGTGAGCGGCCCGCACTACATCCAGCAGGGCCAGGCCGAGCCCTTCACCGGCCCTCAGTACGTCGAGAACGAACCGGTCTACCAGATGCCCGGCGACCAGCGCCGTCAGGCGCCGGCCAGCACCGACCCGCCGGGCTTCCCCTCGCAGGCCGCCGACCCCTACCAGCCTGTCCAGCAGCACCGGCCCGACCCGTATCCGTCGGACCCGTACCCGTCCGACCCTTACGGACGCCGCTCCGACACCTCCTACGGGCAGCCCCAGCCGCAACAACCGCAGCCTCAGCAGACCCAGCCGAGCACGGCCGGTCTGGGCACCCCCATGCACGGCATCCCGGGGGCCGGCCGGCCCCGCCCGGCCCCGCAGCAGCGTCAGGTGCCGCCCCACCAGAACCCCGTGGACCCGCTGCTGACCCTCGGCCGCCAGGAACAGGGTGATCCCGAGATGACCCGCCCGTACGTCGGGGACCCGATGTTCTCCACGGGCGAGCGGCTGCGCCCCGAGCAGCCGGACTACCACGAAAGAAGCGACCGCAGGGAGTGGTGACGGGTACCCGCAGGTCCCTCGCCGCGACGCGTCCGCCGCCGCACGTCCGTGCCCCCGCGCAAACCGTTCCCGCGCGATCCGTTCGTGCGTGACTCGTTCGTGCGGGATCCGTCCCCGCGCCGGCGTGCGCCAGGCCACTCCCCTCCCGCGGGTACGCTCACCGCGGGGTGATGGGGTCGAGGGGAGGGGGCGCCGGTGAATCCCACCATGGGCCTGCAACTGCTGGTGGTGGCCGGGGGCGCCGTCGCAGTAGCGGCCGTGGCGCGGCGTATGGGCTGGCCGGCGCCGCTGCTGCTGGTCGCCGCGGGGCTGCTGGTGTCGCCCCTGGTCCCTCCGGTGCCGCTGGACCCGGAGCTGGCGCTGTTCGTGTTCCTGCCGCCGCTGCTCTACTCCGCCGCACTCGACAGTTCCTACCTGCGGCTGCGCGAGGCCAGGCGGCCTGTGGGGCTGCTGTCGGTCGGGCTGGTGGTGTTCACCGCGGTCGTGGTGGGGCTGGTCGTCCACCTCCTGCTGCCGGGCCTGCCGCTGGCGCTGGCGTTCGCTTTCGGCGCGATCGTCGCCCCGCCCGACGCGGTGGCGGCCGTCGCGGTCGGCCGGCGGCTGGGCCTGCCGCGCCAGACGCTGACGATCCTCGTCGGCGAGAGCCTGTTCAACGACGCCACCGCGCTGACGCTCTACCGGGTGGCCATCGGGGCGGCCGTGGGCGCTTCGGTCGACCTGGCCGAGGGCGCGGGCCTGTTCGTGCTCGCCGCGGCGGGCGGCGTGGCGATCGGGATGGCGCTGGCGTACGCGCTCTCGTGGTTGTTCGAGCGCACGCGCGACTCGATGGTCGAGAACGCGCTGATGTTGCTGATCCCGTTCGCCGCCTATCTCGCGGCGGAGTCAGTGGACGCCTCCGGCGTGATCGCGGTCGTGATCGTCGGTCTTCACCTGGGGCACCGCATGCACCTGCGCGGGTTCGGGACGCGTCTGGTGTCCGGCGCCGTGTGGAAGGTCACCGCCTTCCTGCTCGAGTCGATCGTGTTCGCGCTGATCGGGCTGCAGCTGGAGACCGTGGTGGAGGGCCTCACCGGCGTCAGCCCGTGGCAGGTCGCCGGATATGCCGCAGCGGTGCTGGTGGTGACGATCGCCAGCAGGTTCGTGTGGTTGTTCGCGGTGTCGTCGCTGGTCAACCTGCTGCACAGGGAAGAGCGGCCGCCCTCCCGGCGGCAGGTGACGCTGCTGGGGTGGGCGGGCATGCGGGGCGTGGTGTCGCTGGCGGCGGCGTTCGCCATCCCGCCCGAGGTGCCCGAGCGCGACCGCGCGATGCTGCTGTTCCTGACGTTCACCACCGTGATCGGCACACTCCTCATCCAGGGCACCACGTTCCCCGCGCTGATCAGGCGGTTGCGCGTGTCGAGCGACCAGGAGGACTACGAGGACCGCCTGGCCGGGGCGGCTGCCCAGCAGGCGGCGCTGGAGGAGGGGCTGGCGGAGCTGGATCGGCTGCTCGCCGAGCTGGGCGAGCCGGACGAGATCCAGAAGCAGGTCATCGACCAGCTCAGGGAGAAGTCGTGGCGCCGGTCGTTGTCGGCGTGGGAGCGGCTGGGCGGCGGCACCGGCCAGGACGGCGCGGAGACTCCCAGCGCTCTCTATCGGCGCCTGCGCCGCGAGATGCTCCAGGCCGAGCGCCGGGTGTTCGTGCGCCTGCGCGACGAGCGCCGCATCGAGGACGAGGTGCTGCGCGAGCTGATGGGGCAGCTCGACCTCGAAGAGGCGATGCTGGAGCGTTAGCCCATCCGGCTGTCCACGAAGCACCAGCGCCATGCCTCGCCGGGTTCGTAGGACTGCATCACGGGGTGGCTGGTGGCGTGGAAGTGCGCGGTGGCGTGCTTGGCCGGCGAGGAGTCGCAGCAGCCGATGTGGCCGCACTCCAGGCAGCGCCGCAGGTGCACCCAGCGCCCTCCGTCGGCCAGGCACTCCTCGCAACCCTCCGGGGTCCTTGCCGCAGGGTCGTCGGCCTGGGAAAGGTGTTCGCACGTGGCCATGCACCCATCCTATGACCCGCCGTGCGGCTCGGCTCGTGGAGGGCGGTCGGCGACCATCAGGGCGGCGGCGGGTCCTCGGTGACCACGGCCATTTTCGTGAAGTCCTGGTCGAAGAGCGATCGGATCCTCTCCGGTATCGGTTCGTACATGTCCATCAAGGGAGTCGTGTTCCCGGGCTCTCCGGGTTCTCCGCATCACGCCGCCCGGGGCGGCAGAGCTCGTCGCAGCCGCCGAACCGGGCCGTGTCCATCGCGGTGAACGGCGTCGGCGCCACGCGCTTCAGCGCCGCCGCCATCGTGTCCCGCCAGATGGGGCCGGGCACGCTCGCGCCCTGCACCGCACCGTGGTAGCGGCCGCCCAGCGTCACCCCGACGAGCTTGTGGCGCTGGGAGCCGCGCGGGTCGCCGACGCTCACCGCGCCCGCCAGGTCGGGGGTGAACCCGGCGAACCACGCCGCCGCGTAGTCGTCGGTGGTGCCGGTCTTGCCTGCCGCGTCACGGCCGATGCCGCCGACGCCGCTCATCGTGCCCTTGGTGAACACGCCCGACAACACGGACGAGGCCGCGTCCGCGACGGCGGGGTCGAGGACCTGGCGGCATTTCGGCCGGTAGCGGGTGGTCGAGCCGTCCCGGTCGGTGATGCGGGTGATCGCCATCGGCGCGCAGTGGCGGCCGCGCGCCCCGATCGCCGCGTACGCGTTCGCCACCGTCACCGGGTCCATCTCGTTGATGCCGAGCGTGAACGTCTCGTACTCCTGCAGCTTCTTCCCGTCCGCGCGGCGGATCCCCAGCGACTCGGCCATCGTGACCGTCGCGCACAGCCCGACCCGCTGCTCCAGCTCCATGAAGAACGTGTTGACGGAGTCCCACGTGCCGGTCCGCAGCGTCTTCCACCCGGGCGAGCCCTCGTCGTTGGTGACCGTGTGCGCGGGGTCGCCGACGTTCTCGCCCGCGCAGTTCCGGAACGCCGCGTGATCCGGCGCGCGGTAACCGGCGCCCGCCTTGAGGCCGTCGTCCACCTTCATGCCCTGCTTCAACGCGGCGAGCAGGGTGAACGTCTTGAACGTGGAGCCCGCCTGGAACCCCGCCCCGCCCCCGTGCGCGGCGTCCGCGACCACGTTGTACGAGATCTCGTTCCGGTCCGCGCTGCGGCCGTAGCGCCTGCTGGCGGCCATCGCCCTGATCGCGCCGGTGCCCGGCTGGACCAGGGCCTCGGCCGCCACGGCGCGGTCGGAGGGCCTGACCCACGTCTTGATCGCCCGGTCGGCGGCGGCCTGCATGGCCGGGTCGATCGTGGTCCTGATGGTGAGGCCGCCGCGGTTGAGCCTGGCCAGGCGGTCCCGGGCGGTCGGGCCGAAGCCGGGGTCGCTGAGAATCTCATGCCTGACATAAAGGCAGAAGTACGGATATTTGCTGGATTCGCAGCCGCCCGGGAGCTTCGTGCCCCTGTACCCCAGCCCGGTGGCCTCAGCCTCAGCCGCCTCAGCCGGGGTGATCTTGCCGAGTTCGGCCATCCGGCCCAGCACGACGTCACGCCGCGCCCGCAGCCGCTCGCGCTGCGCCCTGCCCAGGTTGGGGTCGGTGGCGTTGGGATCCTGCACGGCCCCGGCCAGCGTCGCCGCCTGGGCCAGGGTCAGATCGGAGGCCCTGACGCCGAAGAAACGTTTCGCCGCCGCCTCCACGCCGTAGGCGCCGGCGCCGAAATACGCGATGTTCAGATATTTCTCGAGGATCTGGTCCTTGGTGTACTTCTCCTCGACCCCCATGGCATAGCGCAGTTCGCTGAGCTTGCGCGCGTAGCTGGCCTCCACCGCCGCGTTGCGCTCCTCGTCACTGCCGGCCGAGTTGAGCAGCACCTGCTTGACGTACTGCTGGGTGATGCTCGACCCGCCCTGGCTGACCCGGCCCGCCCGCAGGTTCGCGGCCAGCGCCCGGAGCGTGCCCTCGACGTCGATCGCGCCGTGCTCGTAGAAGCGGTAGTCCTCGATCGAGACGATCGCCGTCTTCATCACGCCGGCGATCTCGTCGAAGCCGACGACCTCGCGGTATTCCTCGTAGAAGCGGGCGATCTCCTTGCCCCTGGCGTCCTGCACGATCGTGACCTCCGCCGGCGGCGGCTCGACGAGGTCGGCGGGCTCGAGGTTCACCCCGTCGGCCGCCGCCACGAACCCGAACCCCGCGCCGCCCACGGCGGGCAGCGCGATCCCCGCGACCAGCACGCCCGCCGCCACTCCCACGGCGGCGAGGCGTACGATCTGCGTCCCCCGGCGTGCCATCAGAGTCTGCCGAGCCCGCGGGCGAGGATGGTGGCGGTCTTCGCGATGGTCTTGTCGTCGGCGGCCAGGCCAGGCGTGCGGTTGGTGTAGATGGCCATGATGATGGGAGCGGCCTTCTTGTCCGGCCAGATGACGGCGATGTCGTTACCGCCGCCGAACCCGTCGGAGTTGGTGCCGGTCTTGTCGCCGATCGTCCAGGTCTTGGGCAGGCCGGCGCGGATGCGGGCGTCTCCGGTCTTGTTGGCGATCAGCCAGGCGTTGAGCCGGGCGCGGTCCTTGGCGTTGAGCGCCTTGCCGTACGTGACGGCGCGCAGGTCGCGGGCGATGGCCGACGGGGTGGTGGTGTCGCGCCGGCTCTTGGGCGTCCAGTCGTTGAGCTCGGTCTCCCAGCGGTCGAGGCGTGAGACGCGGTCCTTCAGCGACCGGAAGTATCTGGTCAGCCCGGCCGGTCCGCCGATCTGCTTCAGCACCATGTTGCCCGCGGTGTTGTCGCTCATGGTGATGGCGGCGTCGCAGAGGGCGGCCACGGTCATGCCGTCCTTGACGTGCTTCTCCGTGACGGGGGAGTAGTCCACCAGCTCGCGGGCCGTCCACCGGACACGCTTGTTCATCAGCCCCGGCCGGGAGGTGCGGGCCTTGTGCAGCACCGCCGCGCACGCCATCGCCTTGAACGTGGACAGCAGCGGGAACCGCTCGCCCGACCGGTACGCGATCGTCCTGCCGGTGGCGGTGTCGATCGCGTACGCGCCGATGCGGCCCTTGAACGAGCTCTCCAGGGCTCGCAACTCCTTCGCGGCCCTGGCCTGGCCGGACGTGACCGTCGTGGCCGAGGCCGTGCCGGTGACGAGACCGCACCCGAGGAGGGTGATCGTCAGAGTGGTCGCCGTCGCCGCCCGGAGGTGTCGCATGTCGAATCCTTTGCCGTCGTCCGTCAGAGGGCAGGAGCAAAGCAGATGCGATCAGCGGATGTCTAATAGCGATATCGTGAAGGGATCGATATCGGATCACGCATGACGCCAGGTCAGCAGCACCATGGCGCCGGCGATGGCCAGCCCGAGCGCGTGCAGGCACAAGGTCGGGACGATGCCGAGCACACCGCCGAGCACCCCCGCGGCCGCCATGCCGGCCAGCGACGTGGCCGCCTGGGCGCTGCCCAGCAGGCCGATGACGCCGCCGCGGCGATCGTCGGTGGTGACGGTCTGGGCAAGGGTGGTGAAGCCCGCCATCGCGGCCGCCGCGGGGACGCCGGCCAGCACGATCAGCACGAGCGCGGGCCAGAGCGCGGGCCCGGATGCCGGCCCGGATGCCGGCAGGACGAGGGGGTAGGCGAACAGCGCCAGATCGACCGCCCCGAACACGATCGTCCCCCAGCCCAGTAACGCCCGCGGGGCCGCCCTGCCCGGGCGGGCCGCGACGACGAGCCCGCCGAGCAGCCCGCCGACCGCCTGCACCGACAGGAACAGCCCGTACGCGTCACCGCCGCCGCCGAGGACGTCCGCGACGAAGGGCGCGGCCAGCGTGGCGAAGATCCCCTCGCCCAGCCCTGTGATCACCATGTACGCCACCAGCACGCGCACGCCCGCGTTCCCCATGGCCAGGCGGAGCCCCGAGATCCACTGCCCGCCCGCCGACATCGACCGTGCGGGCCGTCCCGGCGCCCGTACCGCCGCCTGCAGGGCCGCGGAGACGACGAAGCTGGTGACGTCGACGAGCACGACGGCGGGAAGTCCGCCCGCGCTGACGGCGACGCCGCCCAGCATCGCCCCCAGCAGGCGGGCCAGCTGCCCGCTCTGCCCGTGCAGGGCGTTGGCACGGACGAGCTGGGACTCCGCCACGACCTGCGGGAGCAGCGCCTTCTGCGCGGGGACGAGCACCGTGCTGAGGACGCCCGTCCAGAGCGCGACCGCGTACACGATCCACATTTGTGCCGGGTCGTGCACCGCCAGCAGCGGCAGCAGCCCGATGGCGAGCAGCAGCTCGGTGACGACCAGCAGCCGCCGGCGGTCCCAGCGGTCGGCCAGCATCCCGGCCACCGATCCGAGCAGCACGTCGGGCAGCCGCGTGACCACCAGCATGACGGCGGTGGACAGCGTCGAGCCGGTGAGCTGGTAGACGTGGAAGGCCAGGCCGGTGCTGATCGCCCAGTCGCCGGTCTGCGAGACCAGGCCGGCGGCGAGCAGCCGCCGGTAGTCGCGGTTGCCGCGCAGCGGTCCCGGCGCCCCGGACACCGCCCCGGGCGCCGCTCCGGACGCCGCGGTGTCCGGCGCCCCGGGCGGCTTCCCGGGCGGTGTCCCATCCGGTGTCCCGGGCGGTGTCCCGGCGGGCGCCTCAGCCATCGGAGCCGGCCGGTGGCAGCGGGACGACGACCTGCGTCAGGAGCACGGGCCGGGCGCCGTCGGGCTGCGCCGCCGGGTCGCCGACGCGCGCCATCAGCGGCTCCAGCAGCTCCGTGATGGCCGCGCCGATCTCGGCTACCTCGTCGGGCGTGGCGTGGAGGTGGAAGTTGCCGATCCCGCCGATCGAACGCCACGGCTCCGGCTCCTCCTGCCGCCGCTCCCCCCAGTCCGCCAGCCGCGCCAGCGCCCGCTCGGCGATGACCTGCTCCAGCAGGCTCCTGGCGGCCGAGTGCTCGAGCCCGGGCGCGCTGTCGTCCCACTCCTGGACGCGCTCGGTCACCTTCCACGGCCGTTCGCGCTCGTCGCGGGCCTCGGCCTGCTCCACGAAGCCGTATTTGGCGAGCTGCCGCAGGTGGTAGGAGGCCAGTGCCTGGCTGACGCCGGTCTCGCGCCCGGCGTCGGCTGCGGTCGTGGGGCCCGACCGCAGCAGCAGCTCGTGCAGCGCCAGCCGGACGGGATGGGCGAAGGCCCGCATGGCGGACGGGTCGTCGAGCCGCCGCCGCGAGGATTCCAAAGACATGCTTGGAATCTTCGAGCCGAGGGGATGGGGATGTCAAGGAAATCCTTGGCATCAGGCGCCCGCATCGGGAATCCGTTGCCGGAACGGCAAGGCGATGTGTGCGCGCCGCCCCCGGGCCCGCATGATGCGAAGAGCAACCCCTTGGGAGGACGCATGACCGATCACCCGTCTTTCTCGCCCGCCGAGGTGCGGCACCGGCTGGTGGAGACGCCCGGCGGCCGCATCCACGTGGCGGAACAGGGCACGGGCCCTCTGGTCCTGCTGGTCCACGGCTTCCCCGAGTCGTGGTATTCCTGGCGGCACCAGCTTCCCGCCCTCGCCGCGGCGGGCTTCCGCGCGGCGGCCATCGATGTGCGCGGCTACGGCCGCTCGTCCAAGCCCGCGCAGACGCACGCGTACCGGATGCTCGACCACGTCGCCGACAACGTCGCCGTCGTGCGCGCGCTCGGCGAGCGGTCCGCGGTGGTCGCGGGCCACGACTGGGGGTCGCCGATCGCCGCCAACAGCGCCCTGCTCAGGCCGGACGTGTTCACCGCGGTGGCCCTGTTCAGCGTGCCCTATTCCCCGCGCGGCCCCTTCCGGCCCACCGACGCCTTCGCCCGCCTCGGCGGGGAGGAGGAGTTCTACGTCAGCTACTTCCAGCGGCCCGGGCGGGCGGAGGCGGAGATCGAACCCGACGTCCGCGGCTGGCTGGCGGGAATCTACGCCGCGCTCTCGGCCGGCACGATGCCCGCGACGGGCGTCTCATCCGTTCCCGAAGGCGGCCGGCTCTCCGACCGTTTCCCCAAGGGCGGGCTGCCGTCCTGGCTCACCGAGGCCGACCTCGACGTCTACGCCGGCGAGTTCGAGCGGACCGGGCTGACCGGCGCCCTCAACCGCTACCGCAACGTCGACCGCGACTGGGAGGACCTCGCCGCGTGGGACGGCGCCCCGATCACCCAGCCCGCGTTGTTCGCCGGAGGCGAGCTCGACCCCACCACCACCTGGATGGCCGGCGCCATCAAGGCGCTCCCCGAGACGATGCCCGGCCTGACCGCCTCCCACATCCTCGACGGCTGCGGCCACTGGCTCCAGCAGGAGCGCCCCGGCGAGGTCAACCGCCTCCTCACCGGCTGGCTCCGGCTCCACACCCCGCCCACCAGGTGAACCGCCGTCTTTCCGCGTGCGGGCCCGGAAACCGGAGCCGGCCGGCTCGAGAGCCCCCACCCGGACGAACCGTGTGCGGGCGATCGCAGGTTTCGGTCGCGTCTACTGTCCGAAAAACAGCGGTCACGTCGCGTGGCCGTTCGTTGGGTAGGGTCGAAACATGCGCCACCTCAAGAGCCGGTTCCTGCCCCTTGCCGCTTTCGCCGTGTGCCTTTTCGCCGCCGGGTGCGGCGAGGTCAACGACACCATCGACAAGGCCCAGGCGTGCCTGGAGGCGCCGAAGATCGTCACTGATCTGGGCGCGCAGATCGCCAAGCTGACCGACGACCCGCAAGCCATGGACAAGGCGCTCGACGACGCCGCGACCAAGCTCAACGACGTGGCCGACAAGGCCGCCAACACCACGCTCAAGGAGGCCACCGACGACCTGGCCGCGACCCTGAGCGGCATCTCCGTCACCAGCGTCAACGACGCCGTCGACGCGGCGCAGAAGGTCGGCACCGACTCGGCCGCCTACCTGGAGAAGGTCGCCAAGGCCTGCACCGGCTGACCTCCCGCAGAAAGGGCAATCCCGACTTCTCTAGGGGAAAAGTAGACGAATTACCGTTTTTGTCATGGAACCCGACCCGCGTTTCACCTTGGCCAACGAACGCACCTTTCTCACCTGGCTGAGCACGGCGCTGGCGCTCAGCGCGGGCGGGGTGGCCATGGCGGCGGTTCCGGCCGACATGTTCGTGCCCTGGATCCGTACCACCCTGGCCATCATGCTCGTCACGCTCTCCGCCCTGGCCGCGGGCTTGGCCTACCCGCGCTGGCGCAACATCCAGCGCGCCCTGCGCCGGCAGGCGCCGCTGCCTCCGCCCGCGCTCGCGGCCGTCTTCGGCTACGGCGTCGCGGCCGTCGCCGTGATCGCCCTCGTCCTCATCGTCCTGTCGATCTGAGGCCGCGGGTGGGGGAGGAGGCGAAGGCGCCCGACGAGGAGATCTGGGACCAAGGGCTGCAGAGCGAACGCACCCGGCTGGCCTGGGTGCGCACGGCGGTGGCCCTGGCGACCGGCGGGCTGGGCGCGGCCGGCCTGTCCGCCAGGCACGGCCTGCCCCTCCTCGCCGTCACGGGGTTCGCCCTGGCCGCGCTCTGCGGCGCCGTGCTGCTGATCAGGACCAGGGCACGGTTCCGCCGGGTGCAGGCCGCCCTGCACGGCGGCCGGCCCCTGGACTCCCGGCTGGACGCCGTCTTCGCGTGGCTCGGCACCTTGAGCCTGGTCGCGGGCGCCATGGCCTTCGTGCTCACGGTCAGGTAGCCGGCACGCGGGCCAGGTTGCGATGTTCCCCCAGACGGGCGGACACTCGAAAGCGAGGGGGTGACCTCGTTGACCGAAGAACTCAGGACCGTGCCCTTCGAATGCCGCCGCTGCTGGCATGTCTGGGAAGAGCAGTATCTGGTCAGGCGCATCGACGACCGCCACGGCAACGAGACCGAGGTGTGGCTGCGCGACGGCCTGCCCGTGCTGCCGCCAGGGCCGGGCGTGATCTGCCCGCACTGCGGGTGCCAGCAGTCCACCAGGTTCCCGGACGGCTATCTGTCGCGTCATCCGGAGCTCGTCCCGCCGGCTGAGCCCGGCGTGCCCGACGCGACACCGCTGCTCAGCCCGGTGCAGCGGCGCCGCCGGGGCCTGACCTGACTCTTGGTGAGCATTCCATAGCGCTTAGTGTTACAAAGGCTGGCCTTGTCGGGCGTACGGGACCGGACGGACACTCGGGTCCGACACCGATCCGCAGCCGGGGGTGGTCCTGGTGCCCGATGGTTTCGACACCCGCGAGACGTGGCCTTTCGCATGCCTGCGGTGCCTGCACGTCTGGGAGGAGCAGTTCGTCGTCAGACGCCTCGCCGACTCCCACGGCAACGCGGCCGAGATCTGGTTCAGTGCCGGAGTCCGCGTGCCGCCGCCCTGGTCGGGGGCGTGCTGCCCCGGCTGCGGCGCGTACGACGTGACGTCGTTCCCCTCCGGCTACCTGGCCCGCCATCTCGAGCTGGTGGCCGTGCCGGAGGAACCGCCGCAGCCGGTGTTCGTGCCCGCGGCGCGGCCAGGAGAGACGCCCGCTGACAGGGCCCGCCTCCCCGGCCGGCTGCTGATCGCGCTGGGCGTGCCGCTGGTCGCGTTCCTCGCGTACGAGCTGTACATCGGTTTCGCGGCGGCGGCCCGCCCGCACGGCTAGCTCAGGCTGTCGAGCCAGGCCTGGTGCAGGCCCGCGAACCGCCCTGAGGCGGCGATGAGCCTGGCCGGCGGGCCGTCCTCGACGACCTCCCCCCGCTCCATCACCAGCACCCGGTCGGCGATCTCCACCGTCGACAACCGGTGCGCGATGATCAGCGCGGTCCTGTCCGCGAGGATCGTGCGCAGCGCGCGCTGGACGAGCCGTTCGCTCGGCACGTCGAGGCTGGAGGTGGCCTCGTCGAGGATGAGCACCGCGGGATCGGCGAGGAACGCCCTGGCGAACGCGACGAGCTGCCGCTGGCCGGCCGACATGCGGCCGCCCCGCTTGCCCACCTCGGTGTCGTAGCCGTCGGGCAGGCCGGCGATGAACTCGTGCGCGCCGATCGCCTTGGCGGCCTCGCGCACCTGCCGGTCGGTCGCGTCAGGGCTGCCGAACCTGATGTTGTCGGCGACCGTGCCGCTGAACAGGAAGTTCTCCTGCGTGACCATGACAACGGCCTGGCGCAGCGTGGGCTCGTCCAGCGTGCGCAGATCGACGCCGTCGAGCAGCACGCGGCCCTCGGTGGGGTCGTAGAAGCGGGAGATCAGCTTGGCCAGCGTCGTCTTGCCCGCGCCCGTCGCGCCGACCAGGGCCACGCTCTGCCCGGCCGGGATCGTCAGGTCGAGGCGGGGCAGGATCGGCATCTCCTCGACGTAGGCGAACCTCACGCCCTCGAAACGCACCTTGCCGCGCGCCCCGCCCGGCGGCAGCGCCGCGGGCTCGCGCGGCTCGGGCACGGACGGCTCCTCCTCCAGCACGCCGGACAACTTCTCCAGCGCCGCGCCCGCCGACTGCAGCGTGTTGTAGAACTGGCTGACCTCCTGCATCGGCTCGTAGAACTGGCGCAGGTACAGCAGGAACGCCGCCAGCACGCCGACCTTGACCTCGCCGTGGAGCGCCAGCCAGCCGCCGTAGAGCAGCACCCCGCCGATCGTCATGTTGCCGATGAGCTTGATGCCGGTCATGAACGTCGCGCCGAGCTGCATGCTGCGGGCGTTGGCGCCGCGGTAGTCGTCGTTGAGCTGCTGGAAGATCTCCTGGTTGCGGGGCTCCCTGCGGAAGGCCTGCACGGCGCGGATGCCGGTCATCGACTCCACGAAGTGCACGATCACCAGCGCGACCGTCTCGCGCGTGCGGCGGTAGACGATCGCCGACTGCCGGCGGAACCACTTGGTGAACAGCAGCAGGAGCGGCAGCGGGACCAGCGCCACCAGGCCGAGGTGCACGTCGAGCACCAGCAGCAGCACCGCCGTGCCCACCATGGTCAGCACGGCCTTGACGAGCGCGTCGAACCCCGACTGGAGCAGCTCGGCGATGGCCTCGATGTCGGAGGTCAGCCGCGAGATGACCCGCCCGGAGGTGTACTGCTCGTGGAAGCTCAGCGACAGGCGCTGGAAGTGGTCGAACACCCTCCTGCGCAGCTCCAGAAGGATGCTCTGGCCGATCCGGCCCGACAGCCGCAGGAACGCCTGCCGCGTGACCGCCTGCGTGACGGCCGCGGCCAGGATCACCCCGACCACGGTCAGCAGCACGGAGGGGCCGGACCCCTGACGGATGGGCGGGATGCCGGAGTCGATCCCGATCGAGACCAGGAAGGGGATCGACAGGCCGGCCGCGTTCGAGACCAGGATGATCCCGACCAGCAGCGCGATCTTCTTCCGGTAGGGGCGCAGCAGGTTGCCCAGCAGCCGCCGGGAGCGCGCCCGCAGCAGGACGGAGACCTTCTCCGGCAGCTCGTCCTGGTCCTCGGAGGCGACGCCGCGCCAGGACGCCGTGCCGGACGCGTTCGGCGGGGGCGGTGTGGTGGTCGTGGTCATCGCAGAGCCCCTTCCGACGCGCCGTCGAAGTCGGCGTCCTGGGCGAGCAGCTCGCGGTATTCGGGCACCTCGGCCAGCAGTTCCTGGTGCTGCCCGACGTGCGTGATCGTGCCGTCACGCAGCAGCGCCACCTTGTCGGCCAGCAGCACGGTGGAGGCGCGGTGGGCGACGACGATGCCGGTCGCCTCGCGCAGCACGTGCCGCAGCGCCTCCTCCACGAGGGCCTCGGTCTCGACGTCGAGCGCGGACAGGGTGTCGTCGAGGACCAGGATCCGCGGCCTGCTCAGCACCGCCCTGGCCAGGGCGAGCCGCTGCCGCTGGCCGCCGGACAACGACAGGCCCTGCTCGCCGATGCGGGTGTCGAGCCCCCACGGCAGGTCGTAGACGAACATGGCCTGCGCGGTCTGGATGGCCGCGGCGAGCTCTTCCTCGGTGGCGTCGCGCCGGCCGAGCATGAGGTTCTCGCGCACGCTCATCGAGAACAGCGTCGGCTCCTCGAACGCGGTGGCCACCACCTGGCGCAGCGTCGTCAGCTTGAGGTCGCGTACGTCCTGCCCGTCGATCGTGACGCGGCCCGAGGTGGGGTCGAGCAGGCGGGGCACCAGGGCGGTCAGCGTGGTCTTGCCCGCGCCGGTCGCGCCCACGACGGCGACCGTCTCACCGGGCTTGACCTCCAGCCACACGTCGCGCAGCACCGGCTCGTCGGCGTCGGGGAAGCGGAACCCGACCCCTTCGAAGCGGAGATGGCCGCGCGGGCGCTCGATGGTCTGGGTGCCGCCCTCGATGGCCGGGACGGTGTCCATGACCTCCATGAGGCGGTCGGCGGAGGTCATGGCCTCCTGGGCCATGGCGAGGATGTAGCCGAGGCTGGCGATCGGCCACACGAGCTGCAACATCAGCGTGGTGAACGCCACCAGCGCGCCCAGCGTCAGCTCCCCCGAGCCGACGGCCAGCGCCCCGAGCAGCAGGACGAGGGCCAGCGTGATGTTGGGGATGATCTCCAGGAAGGAGAAGAACCGGGCTGACAGCCGCACCTTGGCCATCGAGCTGCCGTACACCTTGAGCGCGGCGTCGTCGTAGCGGTCGTAGACGTGGTGGCGGCGGCCGAACGCCTTGATCGTGCGGATGCCGAGCGCGGACTCCTCGACGAGCGTGGCGAGGTCGCCCTGCTCGTCCTGCACCTGGCGGGAGATCTTGATGTAGCGCTTCTCGAAGCGCAGCGACGTCCAGATGATCGGCACGGCCGAGGCCAGCACCAGCAGCCCGAGCGGCCAGTACTTGTTGAGCAGCAGCACGGTCACCGTGATCAGCTGCAGGATGTTCATGACCAGGAAGAGCATGCCGAAGCCGAGGAACCGGCGGATCGTCGACAGGTCGGTGGTCGCCCGGGATAACAGCTGACCCGACTGCCAGTCGCCGTGGAAGCCCATGGGCAGGCGCTGCAGGTGCTCGTAGAGGTCGTCGCGGATGCGGGTCTCCAGGCCGAGCACCGGTTTGACCTGGGCCCATCGCCTGAAGAAGATCAGCAGGGCTTCGACCACGCCGACGCCGACCGCGAGCAGGCCGAGGGGGAGCAGCCCCGCGGAGTCACCGTGGGCCACGGGGCCGTCGATGACCTGCTCGCTGATGAGCGGGAGTGCGAGGCCGGCGCCGATGCCGACGATCGCGGCCAGCCAGATGAAGACCAGTCTGGCGGCGTACGGGCGGAGGTAGGACTTCATCCGCCACAGGGAGTTGGTGGACAGCAGGGGACGGCGAGGTTTGTGCGTATCGGGAGGCATCCCATCTAGGCTAATACGTGGGATCAACAGATTTTCTGTGGCCTGGAGGTGGGGTTCACGTTTCTGACGTGGGAAAACGTGAAAGACCATGCACGCTCCGGCTGACCATCACTTTTGTTGTGGTCTGTTGGGGAATGTTCCTCGAGGCTGCTCGACCCTGCGAGGAATCATGATCGACAGTACGGAACTGCCTCACCTGCGCCGCTGCGTCGAACTGGCCAGGCAGGCGCTGGAGGAGGGCGACGAGCCGTTCGGCTCGGTCCTCGTCTCCGGCGACGGCGCCGTCCTCGCCGAGGACCACAACCGGGTGGCCTCGGGCGACCGCACCCGCCATCCGGAGTTCGAGCTGGCGCGCTGGTCGGCGGCGAACATGACGCCGCGGGAACGCGCCGCCGCCACCGTCTACACCTCCGGAGAGCACTGCCCGATGTGCGCCGCCGCCCACGCCTGGGTGGGGCTGGGCCGGATCGTGTACGTCGCGTCGTCGCAGCAGCTGGCCGGCTGGCTGAGCGAGCTGAACGTGCCCCCGCCGCCCGTGCGCACGCTCCCCGTCAACGAGGTCGCGCCGGAGGTGACGGTGGAGGGGCCGGTGCCCGAGCTCGCCGACGAGGTCCGCGAGCTGCACCGCCGCTGCCACGCCAGGTCCTGAACGCCCTTGCCGGCACGGCCCACGGCCTCCCCGTCCCCAGAATGCACTATGCCCACCGAGCCCGGGGCGCCCCCGGCTGAAGGGCCCCTGACGCGGGGCCGCATCGTCGCCGCGGCCATCGACCTGATCGAGCGCGAGGGCGCCGACGACCCCGGGGCGCACTGGACCGACAGGGTGCGCGCGCAGGCGCGGGCCTTCCGGCAGATCGCGCACGGCCATCCGCGCTCCACCATGCTCGTGGTCAGCCGGCAACTCCACACCACCGCCGGCCTGCTGCCCGTCGAGCGAGCGCTGGTTACGCTGCGCAGCGCCGGGTTCGACGGCGCGGACGCGGTCCGGATGGTGCGCGTGTTCATCGCGTTCGTCGTCGGCTCGCTGCTGCGGGAGGTCGGGGTGACCCCCGCTTTCGCACCCGTCCAGGGCGGGCCGGCCACGGCCGGCGGGGTCGATGCCGCGCTGTCCCCCGAGGTGAGCTCGCTGGCGGGGCTGCTCGGCCAGTGCGATCACGAGGCCGAGTTCGAGTTCGGGGTCGAGCTGCTCCTGCGGGCCATGGAGGTGCATCCGGGGCGCAGGCAGGGCACCCGGTGAAGCCCGGGTGCCCGTCCCGCTTCTAGTACCAGTTGTGCGATCTGAAATGACCCCAGGCGCCGCAAGGCCGGCCGTACCTCCCCTTGATGTATGCCAGGCCCCACCGGATCTGCGTCTCGGGGTTGGACCGCCAGTCGTGGCCCGCACCCCGCATCTTGCCCGCGGGCAGCGCCTGCGGGATGCCGTACGCTCCGGACGAACGGTTGCGGGCCCGGTGGTTCCAGTTGCTCTCCCTGGTCCACAGGTTGTCCAGGCAGCGGAACTGCTTGAGGTCCCACGATCGCTGGACGACCTGCCCCAGGGCGATCCGCTTGTTCCTGCTGGCCGGCTTCTCTGCCGTGATCTTCGGTTGCGCTGTCGTGGTCCACACCCGGGTCTTCGGCCGCGCCGGCGTGGTCCAGAGCCGGGTCTCGGGCTGCGCCGGCGCGGTCCAGATCCCGGTTCTGGGTAGCGCCGGCGTGGTCCAGGCCCGGGTCTTGGCGGGAGGCGCTGTCTCCGCCCGGGCCGGCGCGCCACCGAACGCGGTGAGCGCGGTGACGGAGATGAGAGTGGTGCTGAGCGCGCGTTTGCTGTCCAAATCGATCCTTGCTGTCGGGTCGCGTGCGGACAGGCGCGCTTCTTCCTGCGCCTCGTGCCGGTCCGCGTCCGTGGCTCGGACGCGGAGAGTCCGCGTGGCCCTCCGGGATTCCGGTGCGCCGCCCGATCGTGCTGGGCGGCCCGGAGGGCGCCGCGACGTGTCCTCTAGCACGATTCCTATTACGCTCCGTAATCGCGGGTCGCGCATCGCGACACGGCGTGGACAGGTGTTTGTTGCACCGTTGCGGATATAAGGCCCGCTCGCTGGGCCGGGATTGCCCGCCCCGCCGCGCATATGGGGCGGGCTTGCCGGAAAAAGCGGCCAAGCCTGAGGTTTGGCTCAGGGGCAAGAGTGGGATGGGGCGCTGTCTCCAGGCGGTAACACGGCGTGCCGGACCTCTGCCCGCTGGGCCCGGGACGGGGGCAGGCGGTGCGAAAAGTCCCGGCCCGCGGCGTTCTGTAGGGTCAGGGCCATGAGTCTCAGCGACATTCCGCTCCGCACCCTCGACGACGCTCCCACTACGCTCGGTGACCTTGCGGCCGGCAAAGCCGCCCTGATCGTCAACGTGGCCTCCCGGTGCGGCCTCACCCCGCAGTACGCCGGCCTGGTCAAGCTCCAGCAGGAGTACGGACCGCGCGGCTTCACGGTGATCGGCATGCCCTGCAACCAGTTCGCCGGCCAGGAGCCGGGAACGGCGGAGGAGATCCGGCACTTCTGCGCGGCGACCTACGGCGTCGACTTCCCGCTGCTGGCCAAGGCCGACGTCAACGGCCCCGGCCGGCACCCTCTCTACGCCGAACTCACCCGGACGCCCGACGCCGACGGCGAGGCCGGTGACGTCCAGTGGAACTTCGAGAAGTTCCTGGTGGACCGGGAGGGCGAGGTCGTCGGCCGCTTCCGCCCGCGCACGGACCCGGAGGACCCCGCCCTCGTCGCGGCACTCGAGAAGGTGGTGTAGCCGCCGGTGGCGGCCCGGCGAAGGTGCGGGATCGGGTTCGACCCCGTAAAAGGTCGGCGCACGTGCCCTTCGAGATGGAAAGTCCGTTTGCACGTGTAGTGAGCATATTGCTGCGGTAAGTAATTGGGTGAGCTGTGGCTGGTTCCTTCACCGGCTCCGCACACCGACCTGATGTTCCGCAGGGAGTTCGCGATGACGATCAATCCGTACGCAGGGTCGCCCTCCAGCTACGTCTCCGAACCCGCCGCGGGCCCGTACTCGATCGTCGAGCTGATGCCGGGCGTCCGCAACCTGTGCGAGTACGTCCGGCTGGCCGCCGGCGAAAGGGTGCTGCTGCTCATGGAGCACACCGTCGACCCCGTCGTCGTGCAGGCCATCGCCGCCGGCGCGGCCTTCCGCGGGGCCGACGTCCGCATCCTGTCGGTGCCGCCGTTCAGCGCCGGCGGCTGGGACAGGGGGGCGCCGCTGCAGATCGAGACGGCCGCGTTCCACGAGGCCGACGTCGTGATCAGCGGCACCTGGTGGGGCGAGGTGCACACCGCGCCGCTGTTCTTCGACCAGATCAAGGCCCGCTCCTCCCGCTTCCTGTCGCTGCACATGACCGCCACGGCCGGCGCGCTGCTCACCGGCGGTCGGCTGCCCGCCGAGGTGTTCTACGCGCTGCTGAGCCGGGCGCTGCGGCAGTTGTCGGGGGCCGGGTCCATCCGGGTGACGTCCGGGCGGGGCACCGACGTGACGTTCTCCGGCCTGACCTTCGACCCCGACCCGGGCGCGCTGCGGCCCGGCGACTGGCGGCCCTTCCCGTACGGCGGCGCGAACTTCTGGCCCACCGACACCGAAGGCGTGATCATGATCGAGGACAGCACGGTCACCGGCGTGCCCGGCGAGCCCGTGCGCCTCACCCTCGAAGGCAACCTGGTCCGCAAGATCGAGGGCGGGGCGGAGGCGGAGAGCCTGCGACGCTACGCCCCCGAGGGCTTCTACATGCGCCACGGCCTGATCGGGCTGAATCCGAAGGTGCGGATCGCCGGGGGGACCCAGTTCGAGCGGGAGAAGCACGCCGGGGCCTTCTACTGCGGCATCGACGGGCTGACCGGTGGCGAGCCCGTCACGACGGGCCCGGGTTTCGCGCACTGCGACTGCCAGATGGACCGGCCCACCGTCACGGTGGACGGCGAGCTCTTCATCGAGCAGGGGCGGCTGCTGCTGCTCGACGAGCCGGAGATCCAGGAGGTGGCCGCGCGGTTCGGCCCCCCCGAGGTGGTCCTCGACGACAACCCGGTCATGATCCTGCCCCGCCGCTACACGGGCCTGCCCGGAAAGTAGTCTCGCCCCCGCCGCTGACCGAGGGCGGGAGACCCCGGTCAGCGGCGGGGGCCGCAGCTGCCCCTGACGATGAGCTCCGTGGGCAGGATCACGCTCCTGGCCCTCCTGGTGCCCGCGCGCAGGACGAGCTCCGCCGCGCGGTAGCCCATGTCGCGCCCCGGCTGGGCGATCACCGTCAGCGGCGGCGAGCACAGCTCGGCCCAGGGCACGTCGTCGTACATGACGAGCGAGACGTCTTTCGGCACTCTCAGGTCGAGCTCCCTGGCCGCCAGCACGGCCGCCTCCCCGAGCACGTTGCCGCCGGCCACCACGGCCGACAGGTCGGGGCGGCTCTGGTAGAGGCCGGAGGCGGCGGCGTACGCGGAGTCGCGGCTGCCGGTGCCGAACACGATCAGCTCCTCGTCCACCGGAGCGCCTACGGCCCCCCTGAAGGCGTGCGCGCGGCCCTCGTGGCCGGGGCCGCCGAGGAAGGCGATGCGCTTGTGGCCGAGGCCGCGAAGGTAGCGGACCGCCGTACGGATGCCCGCCCGGTCGTCGGCCACCACGGCGGGGACGTCCAGCGGCCGGGACGGAGGAGCGGGCGGCAGGCCGTCGAGGGCCATGAGGTCGCCCACGGCGGACGGCCCGTCGTCGCCGGCGGACGCCTGGGAGGGAAGCCGGTCGGCGAAGATCACGGTCATGCCCGCGCGTGTCGCCGGGGTCCAGGTTTCCGCGTCTCCTGACGGGACGGCTATCAGGCGGTCTACGCTCTGTTCGATGAGCATGCCGATCAGGTCGGCCTCCTGCTCGGGGTCGCCGCCCGTCGAGCCCAGGACGACGGGCTCGCCCGCCGAGCGGGCGCAGGCCAGCACGCCTTCCGCCAGCTGCCCGTAGAAGGTGTCGGTCAGGTCGGGGACGAGCAGGCCCATGCCGCCCGTGCGGCGCTGGCGCAGGTTGCGGCCGAGGGCGCTGGGGCGGTAGTCGAGCTGGGCGGCGGCGGCCAGGACGCGCTCTCTGGCGCCGGCGCTGGCCGAGCCGCCCGACAGCACCCGGGAGACGGTGGCGACGCCCACGCCGGCCGCCTCAGCCACATCCTTGATCGTCGCCCGCTTCTCCATGGAAACGATTCCATCATGGTTTCCGGAAATCGGGAAGTGTGCCGTTTCGGCAACGGCTGGTCACGCTGCAACCCTTGACACCGATGTCCGTTTCGGGTGAGATGCTTGAAAACGTATCCACGCGAGTGGGCACACGGAACCAACGTCCGGGCCACAGCCCTGGAGCGCGAAGGAATGTCATGGCATCCATCGTTCTGACGAACGTCGACAAGATCTACGCCGGTGGCGTGAAGGCCGTGAACGGGCTCAACCTTGAGATCAAGGATGGCGAGTTCATGGTGCTGGTCGGTCCGTCCGGTTGCGGTAAGTCGACCGCGCTCCGGATGATCGCGGGCCTGGAGGACATCAGCGGCGGCGAGATCTCGATCGGCGAGAAGGTGGTCAACCACCTGCCGCCCAAGGACCGCGACATCGCGATGGTCTTCCAGAACTACGCGCTCTATCCGCACATGACGGTCGAGGAGAACCTCGCCTTCGGCCTCAAGCTCCGCAAGATGCCGAAGCCGGAGATCCAGAAGCGCGTCGGCGAGGCGGCCAAGATGCTCGGCCTCGAGAGCTACCTCAAGCGCAAGCCCGCCGCCCTGTCCGGTGGTCAGCGCCAGCGTGTCGCGATGGGCCGCGCCATCGTGCGTGAACCGCAGGCCTTCCTCATGGACGAGCCGCTGTCCAACCTCGACGCCAAGCTCCGCGTCTCGATGCGCGCCTCGCTCAACACGCTGCACGAGCGCCTCGGCGTCACCACGGTGTACGTCACCCACGACCAGGTCGAGGCCATGACCCTCGGCGACCGGGTCTGCGTGCTGCGCGACGGCATCCTCCAGCAGGTCGACACCCCGCAGAACCTGTTCGACAAGCCGGTCAACCTGTTCGTGGCCGGGTTCATGGGCTCGCCCGCGATGAACTTCGTCACCGCCGAGCTCGTCCGCGGCGACGACGGCGCCGCGGTCGCCTTCGCCGACATCAAGCTGTCGATCCCCGAGTCGACCTTCACCGACAAGCCGGGCCTCGACCAGTACGTCGGCAAGAAGATCATCCTCGGCATCCGCCCGTCCGACTTCGAGGACGCCACGTCGGCCGGCAACCACGCCAACGGCTGGGCCACCCTGCCGGTCAAGGTGGAGGTCACCGAGGAGCTGGGCTCCGAGATCAACGTGCTGTTCCTGATCGACGCCCCGCCGGTCGAGCACAAGGACACGGTGGCGGCCGCCGACTCCGGAGAGGACGAGGAGGCGTCGCTGCCGCTCGTGGGCGACAAGTCCCTGTGGACGGCGCGCGTCAACGCCCGCAGCCACGCGCGTTCCGGCCAGAACCTCGACCTGGTCGTCGACACGCACAACCTGCACTTCTTCGACCAGGCCTCCGGCCTGGCCATCGGCCACGAGGCCAACCGCTGAGTCCCCCGCTGTCTCCCGGTTCCCGGCCGTGAGCACGCTCACGGCCGCTCGGGCCCCCACCGCGACCCCCTCCCGCGGCGGGGGCCCGTCCTTTTCCTCTCCCGCCCCTCATCGCCCCTTCCCGGCCCTTGCCGAGCGGAAGGTCAGCGGCCGATCCTGGCCGACACCATGGCCTGCAGGCTCCGCGGCACGAACCGGCCGACCCCGACGATGACCTTGTAGCGCAGGCTCGGGACCGACACGCTCCTGCCCAGCGCCAGGTCGCGCATCGCGCCGCGGACCACGTCGTCGGCCTTGAGCCACAGCGGCCCGGGGATGCCCGAGGTGTCCATCCCGGCGCGCTGGTGGAACTCCGTCCGCACGAAACCGGGACACAGCGCCATGACCCGGATGCGCGGGTGGCCCGCCTGGTGCGCGGCCGCCTCGCTGAAGCTGACCACCCACGCCTTGGACGCTCCGTAGGTGCCGCGGGTGAAGAACGCCGCCGCGGACGCCACGTTGACGATCGCGCCCCTGCCGCGCTTCTTCATCGCGGGCAGCGCGGCCAGCGTCAGCCGCAGCACCGCCTCGCAGTGCACCCGCAGCATGCGCAACTCGTCCTCGACGGGCGCATCGGGGAAGCTGCCGGCGTTGCCGAAGCCGGCGTTGTTGACCAGCAGGTCGACCCCCTCGCGGAGCCTGGACTCGACCCTGGCGATCCCCTCGTCGCTCGCCAGGTCGGCGGGCAGCACCTCGACGTCGACGCCGTAGCGGAGCCTGAGCTGCTCGGCGTTCCGGACGAGCCGCTGCTCGTCGCGCGCGACCAGGACGAGTGAGAACGCGTCGGCGGCCAGGCGCCGGGCGAAGGCGGCGCCGATGCCGGCGGTCGCGCCCGTGATCAGTGCGGTAGGCATGGCTGAACCTTAACGTTCATGGCAGGATGACGCCGTGCGCCCCGTCCTGGCCGTGCTCCTCCTCCTGGCCGTCACCGCCTGCTCGGGTCAGGCTCCCTCGCCCGGCCCCTCCGCCGGGTCGACCGGCCCTGCGGCCACCGCGACCGCCGCCCCGCCGACGTCCCCGGCCGCCACGCCGGCCGAGCGGGGCCGGCTGCGGTTCGCGAAGATCGGCGAGTTCGACAAGCCCGTCGCGTTCGCCGTGCGCGAGGGTGACGACCGCCTCTACGTCGCCGAGCAGACCGGCAGGCTGCGCACCTCCGCCGGCGACACGGTGATCGACCTGTCCCGCGAGGTGAGCGGCGGCAACGAGCAGGGGCTGCTCGGCGTGGCGTTCCATCCCAGCGGGCGGTGGGTCTACCTCGACTGGACCGACGCCCAGGGCGACACCCACGTCACCGAATGGGCCTACGACGGCTCCACGGCGACGGCCAGGCGCGACGTGCTCACCCAGGAGCAGCCGTTCGCCAACCACAACGGCGGCCAGCTGGCCTTCGGGCCCGACGGCCACCTCTACATCGCGCTGGGCGACGGCGGCGGGGCCGGCGACCCGCAGGGCAACGGCCAGGACCTCGGCACGCTGCTCGGCAAGATCCTGCGCATCGACCCGCGCGGAGACCCGTACACGATCCCCGAGGACAACCCGTTCGCCGGCAAGAAGGGCGCCAAGGGCGAGATCTGGGCGTACGGGCTGCGCAACCCCTGGCGGTTCTCCTTCGACCGCGAGTCCGGCGACCTGTGGATCGGCGACGTCGGCCAGAACGAGTGGGAGGAGGTCGACCACCAGCCGGCGGGCTCGAAGGGCGGCGAGAACTACGGCTGGAGCCTGCGCGAGGGCAAGGAGCGCTTCCACGGCGGCAAGGGCGGCGACCTGACCGACCCGGTGATCGTCTATCCGCTGGGCGAGGACGGCAACTGCTCGGTGATCGCCGGGCCCGTCTACCGCGGTACGAAGATCCCCTGGCTGCGGGGGCATTTCGTGTACGGCGACTTCTGCGCCGGCTGGATCAGGGCCGCACCCGCCGACGCGCCCGACGAGGCGGCGGAGGTCGGCGAGGTCGAGCAGCTGTCGTCGTTCGGCGAGGGGCACGACGGCGAGCTCTACGCGCTCAGCCTCCAGGGCCCGCTCTACCGGATCGAGCCCGCCTGACCCGCTCGATCAGCTCCTCGACCTGGCCGTTCAGCCTGGCCCCCCGGATCCACCCCGCGTAGTGGGTGACGAAGATGACCACCTCGCGCAGCTCGGGCTCGGTGAGGTCGCCGGTGCGCAGGGCCGCGTCGAGCTGGACGTCCGTCATCTCGTCGAAGCCCTGCCCGACGAGGAGCCCGAGAAGGAGCAGGCGACGATCCCTGTCCGACAGGGCCGTCCTCGACCACACCTCGGCGAACTGGCGCTCGGCCGTCATGCCGAAGGAGTCGACGGTCTCCATGGCGGGGTCTGTCATCGTACGCTCCCGATGGTCGCAAGGGATCCTCACATCTTTCGCTACCTCTTGAGTTGAGCCAATGGGGGTTGCATGAACGTTGCACGCCCGTTCCGTCACGGAGTGTCGCCTCCGAGAGGTTGACAGCCGTACGTCGCGCGTGCGCGGGCGGTCAGGCCCGGTCGTGCTCCTCGTGGGCGCGGCGCAGGAGCGTCATGAGACTCTCCTCCTCCCTGATCCACCGCCTGTGCTTCTCCGGCAGGCGCCTGAGCTGCTCCTCCTCGGCGAGCAGCCGCTGGTACACCTGCTCGCGCACGTCCGGGTCGCGCTCCACCTCCAGATACTCCTGCGCGTGCCGGCGCACGGCGGAGACCGCGTTCTGCGCCCGCCCCCGGCCGCTGACCAGCGAGGCCACCACGGTGACCAGCAGCACGCCGAGGATCACCAGCAGGGACAGCCCGGTGGTGATCTCGATCACCGGCACCGGCTCGCCGTCGTTGATGAACGGCACGTTGTTCTCGTGCAGGGCGTGCAGGATCAGCTTCACGCCGATGAAGCCGAGGATGACGGCCAGCCCGTACGACAGATAGATCAGCCGGTCGAGCAGGCCGTCGAGCAGGAAGTAGAGCTGCCGGAGCCCCATCAGGGAGAACGCGGTGGCGGTGAAGACGAGGTAGACGTCCTGGGTCAGGCCGAAGATCGCCGGGATGGAGTCGAGGGCGAACAGGATGTCGGTGCCGCCGAGGGCGACCATGACGAGCAGCATGGGCGTCATCACCCGCCGGCCGTTCTCGACGGTGAACAGCTTGTCGCCGTCGTACGTGTCGGACGCCGGCAGCAGCCTGCGGGCGGTGCGGACCATGAAGTTGTCCGGGGTGTGGCTGTCCCCGCCCTCGGGCTTGAGCAGGTTGCCCGCCGTCAGCAGCAGGATGAGGCCGAACACGTAGAACACCCAGGCGAACCGGTCGATCAGCGTCGCCCCGAGCCAGATGAACCCGCTCCTCGCGATCAGTGAGAACACGATGCCGAACAGCAGCACCTTCTGCTGGCCCGCCCGCGGCACCTTGAAGCCGCCCAGGATGACGAGGAAGACGAACAGGTTGTCGACCGACAGCGCCTTTTCCGTGACGTATCCGGCGAAATACTCCGCTCCCGGGTCCGAACCGCCGAAGATCCACACGGCCACGCCGAACACCAGGGCGATGCCGACGTACAGAGCCGACCAGAAGGACGCCTCGCGCAGGGTGGGGATGTGCGCCTTGCGTACGTGGAAGACGAAGTCGAAGAGCAGCAGGCCGGCGATCCCCGCGATCGTCAGCCACCACACCACGGCGGGCACGTCCACTCCGGGCTCCCTCCCTGCCGGCCGTCGCGAGGGGCGACTCGGGGTAGGGCTCGCGACTCGGCATGAGCTACCCGATCACGGCGGCGGTAAGCCTCGGCGCCGGACCCGCCGCGAGGCTGTCCTGGGCGGGCGTCGAACCCGCGGGGGCCGGGCGACGTCTTAGGGGTGTGCATCGACTCGCCCTCATCGTCGCCCTGTTCGCCGCGTTGCCGGCCGGATGCTCGGAGGGGACGCCGTGCACGCTGATCGGCACCCCTGTCGGCGTGTCGGTGATGGTGAGGGCGCCGGTCGCCGCCCAGGCGGACACCGCCGAGATGGAGGTGTGCTGGGACGGCGCCTGCCGGCGGGCCGTGGCCGAGCTGCGTACGGTCCGGCGGGCAGGAGAGGAGACCTGCGACGGTGACACCTGCTCGGTCACCGCGGTCCCGACGGCGGACAAGAGCGGTTTCGGCACCGTCGAGGGGTTGCCGAAACGGCCGGTGGAGGTGCGGCTGACGCTCAAGGGAGCGGGCTCCGAGCCGGTGGCCGAGCACGCCGTCACGGTCACCCCGAAGGGGCGCTTCCCCAACGGGCCCGGCTGCGGGGAGGGCGGCCCGAACGTCGTGCTCACCGTCGAGGCCGACGGCACCGTGCGGGAGAGCTGAGCCGCCGTGGTGACCTGCATCATGACCTGTGCGGATTAACACGGCGTTCACATACGGGCAAAAAACGGGAAACGGTCGTCCATAAGACTCGGCGTGGCTGAAAGAACCCGAAAGGACCGCCGTGAGCTACAAGGCTGAGTACATCTGGATCGACGGCACCGAGCCCACGGCTCTGCTGCGCTCGAAGACGAAGATCGTGTCCGACGGGGTCGAGCCTCCGATCTGGGGCTTCGACGGCTCCAGCACGAACCAGGCCGTGGGCCACGCGTCCGACCGCGTGCTCCGCCCGGTGTTCACCTGCCCCGACCCGATGCGCGGCGGCGACAACGTCCTCGTGTTGTGCGAGGTCGAGGAGACCGACGGCGAGCCCCACCCGAGCAACACCCGCGCCCTGCTCCGCCCGATCGCCGAGCAGTACGCCGAGCAGGACTCCTGGTTCGGCATCGAGCAGGAGTACACGTTCTTCAAGGGCAGCCGGCCGCTCGGCTTCCCCGAGGGCGGCTTCCCCGCGCCGCAGGGGCACTACTACTGCGGTGTCGGCGCCGAGGCCGTGTTCGGCCGCGAGATCGTCGAGCTCCACCTCGACCGCTGCCTCGCCGCCGGCCTGAAGATCTCCGGCATCAACGCCGAGGTCATGCCGGGCCAGTGGGAGTTCCAGGTCGGCCCGGCCGGTCCTGTCGAGGTCGCCGACCACCTGTGGGTCGCCCGCTACCTGCTGTACCGGACGGCCGAGGAGTTCGGGGTGGAGGCCACGCTCGACGCCAAGCCCGCCCGCGGCGACTGGAACGGCGCCGGCGCGCACACCAACTTCTCCACCCGCGCCATGCGCGAGGGCTACGACGCCATCATCACCGCCTGCGAGTCGCTCGGCGAGGGCGACAAGCCGATGGAGCACGTCTCCCAGTACGGCGCCGACATCGAGTTGCGCCTGACCGGCCACCACGAGACGGCCCCGTGGAACAAGTACACCTACGGCGTCTCCGACCGCGGCGCCTCCGTCCGCATCCCGTGGCAGGTCGAGGTGGACAAGAAGGGCTACATCGAGGACCGCCGCCCCAACGCCAACATCGACCCGTACGTGGTCACCCGCCTGCTGGTGGGCACCTGCTGCGCCGCGCTGGAGAAGGCCGGCCAGGTCTGACGACGGCGCCGCGTCTCCCGGGGGCTCCTCGCCGAGGAGCCCCCGCCGGCTGTCACGGCAGGCGGAAGTCCAGATCCGGCTCGATCTCCGCGACGTCCATCTGCGCCTTCTGCAGCCGGCCCGAATGATCCCAGTTCATGGACTGCCAGCGGGTGAACTGGTCGAGCACCCACATGCCCGACTGGCGGCTGCCGTTGCCGGACTTGCCGTTGCCGCCGAACGGCAGGTGCGCCTCGGCGCCGGACGTCGAGTTGTTGACGCTGACCATGCCGGCCGAGATGCCCTCGCGGAAGCGGAAGGCGTGCCTGGCGTTCGTGGTGTAGATCGAGCTCGACAGGCCGTAGCCGGGCAGGTTGGCCAGCTCGATGGCCTCGTCGAGGGTGGCGAACGACGTCACGCCCACGATCGGGCCGAACGTCTCCTCCAGGAACAGCCGGTCGCCCGGCTGGACGCCGTCGACGATGACCGGGTGGTAGTAGAGGCCCTCGCCGCCGTCGAAGTCGCCGCGCGGGTTGCCCTCCGTGATCCGCCCGACCTTTCCTGACACGACCTCGTGGTGCGGCTGGAGCCAGGTCAGGAACTCTTCGTACCGGTCGGCGAACTTCTGGTCGAGCAGCGGGCCCGCCAGCACGTCGCCCGCCGGGTCGCCGATGTCGGCCGCGTGCAGCGCCCGCGCGAACCGCTCGACGAACTCGTCGTGCACGCTCTCGTGCACGATGACCGTGCCGAGGCTGGTGCAGCGCTGCCCCGCCGTGCCGAAGCCGGAGAACAGCGCCCCCTCCACGGCCAGGTCCAGGTCCGCGTCCGGCATGATCACCATCGGGTTCTTGCCGCCCAGCTCCAGGCAGGCCGACTGCAGGTGACGCCCCGCCAGCTCGCCGACCTTCCTGCCCACCTCGCTGGAGCCGGTGAAGCCGACCTTCTGCACGGTGCCCTCGCCGAGGGCCAGCTCTAGGCCGTCGAAGGTGTCGGCGCCGCCGGCGAACACGAGGTTGAGCACCCCGTCGGGCAGCCCGGAGGCCGTGAACAGCCGGAACATGGCCTCCGCGGAGGCGGCGGCGTACTCGGCGGGCTTCCAGACGACGGCGTTGCCGCAGAGCAGGGCCGGCACCAGATACCACGAGGGCACGGCGACCGGGAAGTTGCCCGCGGTGACGACCGCCGCCACGCCGATCGGGTTGCGGAACGTGAACAGGTTCTTGTCCGGCATCTCCGACGGGACCGTCTGGCCGTACAGCCTGCGCCCTTCACCGAGGAAGAAGTCGCAGGTGTCGACGATCTCCCGGACCTCGCCCAGCGCCTCGGCGTACGGCTTGCCGATCTCCTCCGTCACCAGCCGGGCCAGCCGCTCGGCGTTGGCCTCCACCAGCCGCCCGATGGAGGCGATCACCCGGCCGCGTACGGGGGCCGGCACCCTGGCCCACTCGCGCTGGGCCTCCTTGGCGGTACGGCAGGCGGCGGCGAACGTGCCCGCGTCGGCCAGCCCGACCCGGGCCACGACCTCGCCCGTGCGGGCGGGGTTCAGCGATGTGTACGTGCCGGCGACGGCGGCTTCCTTGCCACCCACCACGGAAACGATCTGACGGCTCACCGGTGCCCTCCTCATAGTTCCTCCGGACAGACAATCATCTCGCCGGAAAAAACCCAAGAAAACCGCGTCGTCAGCCGGTCAGCACGGCGTCGATCACATGCCGCGCGCCGGCGGCGATCGAGGGACTGGTGTGACGGTAGTAGGGGAGCTGGATCAGGGCCATGGACAGCGCCCAGCCGCGCCCGCGGGCCCAGGCCGCGTCGTCGGCGCCGAGCGCGTCGCGGAAGGTCCGCCGGGCGTCCGGCGGCAGCAGGTTCCAGGCCGGGATCAGGTCGCAGGCGGGATCACCCACGCCCGCGGTCGCGAAGTCGAGCACGGCGGCGAGCCGGCCGTCCTCGACCAGCAGGTTGGCCGGCATCAGGTCGGAGTGCGTCCACACGGGAGGGCCCGCCCACTCGGGGGCCCGCAGCGCCTCCTCCCACGCAGCAGTCGCCGCGGCGGTGTCGATCAGCCCTTCCAGCTCGCCGATCGCGGTCCGCGTCCCGGCGTCCACCGTCGACAGCGGCCCCGCCCGGTAGGCGACCGGCCCGCCCGGCAGATCGACGCGCTGGAACGCGGCGACGAACCGCGCCAGATCCTTGGCCAGCGACTCGGCGTCGGCGAGGTGGGCCGGGTCGGGGCCGGCGCCGTCGAGCCAGCGGTAGACGTACCACGGCCAGGGGAAGCCCTCGGCGGGCTCGCCCAGGCCGAGCACCGTGGGGACGGCGGCGGGCAGCAGCGGGGCGAGCCGCGGCAGCCAGTGGTGCTCCTTCGCCACGTCGCCGGCGCCCCACGGGACGCGCGGCAGGCGTACGGCCAGGTCGTCACCGAGCCGGAAGATCGCGTTGACCGTGCCGCCCGAGGGGAACGGCTCGATCGGCAGGCCCGCCCACTGCGGGAACCGGCCGGCCACCAACCGGCGGACGAGCCCGGCGTCGATGTCGAGCTCCTCGTCGTGCATCCTGTCCATGGGCACCCTTCTCGTTCGGACCGTGCTCATGTCAGCGTTCTCCGGCGTCGCCCGTCAACGCCCGGGCCGGGCGCGGTCAGACGGTGAAGTCGGCGAAGTCGAAGCCCGGCGAGACGACGCAGCTCACCAGCACCGGTTCGTCGCCCGCCGGCCTGGCCGACTGCCACACCCCGCCGGGCACGACGGCCTGCGGCACCTGGCCGCGTTCGACGTCGGGCCCGAGCATGATCGTGTCGTCCCCCACGGTCAGGGCCAGCGGCCCGCCACGATGCCACAACCAGACCTCGTCCGACCTCACCGCGTGCGGGACCGACTGCTCGCCCGGCTGGAGCAGGAAGTAGATGCCGGTGGCGCTGGCCCGCTGCCCCGGGTAGCCGTCCGGCCGGAACGTCGCCGCCGACCGCCACGTCTCCCTGAACCAGCCGCCTTCGGGGTGGGGGAGCAGGTCGAGGGCCTCGGCGATGGGCGGCCGCTCGACGAACGCCACCGGGGCGCCGGTCACATCCCTGCGCAGGAAGCGGTTGCCGCCGAGGACGAGCTGCCCGTCGAGCCGGCTGGCCAGCGCCGCGGCCTCGTCAGCCACCTGGACGGACGGGCCGCTGGGGTAGATCCGTAGCTCCACCCGGCCAAGTTTATGGGCAGTCGAACGTTGGCCGGGGCGGGCCCGGGGCTGTCCTGCGCCGGCCGGCCGGCGCTTTCGGTGATCTCCCGGACGGGGGGCGAAATGTCGGTCGGGCTGGCTAGTCTGCGGCAGGTGATCGAACGGTGGAGCCGTGACCAGGTGCTAGCTCTCGCCCCCGACGCCTCCTCCCGGAAGGCGGCCCAGGGGCTGGCGACGCCCGGGAGATGGGCGTCGCGCGGCACGACGGGCACGATGCTGTACGGCGAGTGCAAGGGCAGCGGGGCCGAGCCCTACCTGGCCTGTGTCGATCTCACCGAGCCCGCCTACCGATGCAGCTGCCCGAGCCGTAAGTTCCCGTGCAAGCACACGCTCGGGCTGCTGCTCCTGTGGTCCGCCGACGATGTCCCCGCCCAGGAGGCGGCGCCGCGGTGGGTGAGCGAGTGGGCGAAGGCACGCGCCGAGCGGCCCGCCGGGGAGGAAACGTCCGGGCGTGGGCGTGGTCCGGGCGGGGAGTCCGTACGCCATGGGCGGGTCGCGTCCGGGCTGGCGGAGCTGGAGCGGTGGCTGGCCGACCAGGTGCGGCAGGGGCTGGCGGGAGCCGCGGAGCACGACTGGGAGGGTCTGGCCAAGCGGCTCGTCGACGCCCAGGCGCCCGGAGTGGCGGGCATGGTCTCCAAGCTGGCCCGGGTCCGTTCCGAGGAGGGCTGGCCGGGGCGGCTGCTGGAGGAGTACGCGCTGCTCAACCTGCTGGCCGTCGCCTACCGGCGGCGGGCCGAGCTGCCCCCGGCGCTGGGGCGGACCGTGCTGATCCGCACCGGGTTCCCCGTCACGAGGGAAGAGGTGCTGGCGAGACCCGCCGTGCGGGATCACTGGGACGTTCTCGGCCGGCGTGACGAGGTGCAGGATCGGCTGACGGCACGCAAGGTCTGGTTGCGCGGCAGGCGCACGGGGCGGCCCGCGCTGGTCCTCTCGTTCGCTCCGCAGGGCCAGTCGCTCGACGCCTCCCTGGTCACGGGCACCACGATCGACGCCGACCTCGCCTACTACCCGGGTGCCGCCCCGCTTCGGGCCCTCGTCGCCGCCCGCCACGGCAGCGTCCCAGCGCCCGGACCCTCGGACCGCTCCGCGGCCGTGCCGGGACCGCCGCCCCTGCCCGAGTCCTCCGATCCGCCAGGTTCGTCCGACACTTCTGGGTTGTCCGGGTGCTGTGGTCTGTCCGGTCCGCCGGGGGTGTCGCAGGAAGAGGCGCTGGACGAGGTGGCCAGGGTGCTGGCGGGGGATCCCTGGACGGAGTCGTGGCCGCTCGTCCTCTGCGGCGTGGTGCCCGGGCGCACCCGGCTGGGCGGCCTGCCGCTGCACGTCAGGGCCCGCGATCCCTGGCGGCTCATCGCCGTTTCCGGCGGGCGCCCCGTCACGGTGGCCGTCGAGTGGACACCCCAGGGCCTGCGGCCCCTGACCACGTGGGACGGCGAGGGACGGGCGGTGATCCTGTGACGGGCTGGGAGGAGCTGGCGTCGGCGGCGCTGGTGGGCACCGACCGCCGACCGTACGCGGGAGATCTGCTCGCGAGCGCCGCCGTGGAGGTGGCGCGGCGGCGGGCGGGCCGGCCGCTCGCGGAGGGCGCTGAGAGCATGGGGCAGGCCCCCGACGAGGAGCGGCCGGCCGTCGGCGGGCGCGCGGCCGGGCGGCTGATGAGGATTCTGGGCGGCGAGCAGGAGCGGCTGCTGGCGGAGTGGCTGGCCGCGGCCGCCGCGACCGGCCGCAGGGTGCCCCCGTACGCGCTGCCCGACCTGCTCGAACGCGGCCGGCGCGACCGTTCGATCAGGGTGCACCTGGGCGTTCTCGCCGGGCAGCGCGGCCGCTGGCTGGCCGGGCTCAATCCCGCCTGGGCCTACCTCCTGGAGGAGCCCACCGGCGAGACCTGGGAGCTGGGCTCCGCCGCCGATCGGCGGGCTCACCTGCGCCGCGTCAGGTCGGCCGATCCCGCGCGGGCCCGGCGGCTGCTCGAGAGCACGTGGGAGAGCGAGACGCCGGACGACCGGGCCGAGTTCGCGGAGGTGCTGGCCGACGGGCTGAGCATGGACGACGAGCCGTTCCTCGAGCAGGCGCTCGACGACCGCCGCAGGGAGGTGCGCCAGGCCGCCGCCAACCTGCTCACCCGGTTGCCCGGGTCGCGCCTGTCGCAGCGCATGGCCGAGCGGGCGCGAGCGTGCGTGACGATCGCCGGCGACGTCATCACCGTCGAGGCCCCCGGATCCTGCGACAAGGCGATGGAGCGCGACGGCGTCAGGGCCAAGCCGCCCAGGGGCATCGGGGAGCGGGCCTGGTGGCTGCAGCAGGTCATCGCCCGCGCCCCGCTGGCGATCTGGGGCCACCCGCCCGCCCGGCTGCTCCGGATGACGATCCCCGACTGGGACGCCGAGGTGAAGACGGCCTGGGTGCGCGCCGCCGTGCTGCAGAAGGAGCCGGATTGGGCGCGGGCGATGTTCGGCTGGGACCCGATCGCGGACCTTCTCGAATGCCTCCCGCCGGACGAGCAGCAGGAGCTCGCCGCTGGTTTCGTGAAAAAGCATGACCTGGACAGCCAGTTGATCATGGTGCTGGGCGGTGTCTCGTCCCACTGGCGCGACGAACTGGCCACGGCCGTGCTCCGCAAGATCGTGAAGGTGGCCACCACGCAACCGTGGAACCTCGGCGAGCTGGTCAAGCTGGCGGGAGAGCACATCGACCCGGCCCTGTTCCCGCTGGCCGAGAGCTACTCGCCCGTGGAGCCCATCCAGCAGGTCGCCGCCCTGCTGCGTTTCCGTGCCGACATGTACAAGGAGCTTTCCGTGAGTGAGACAACGATGAGGGAGGGCTCATGACCGTTCTGCGCCCGCACGCGGAAGACCAGTACTCCGAGGAGCTGGCCCTGCTCGCCAAGGACGACGACCGGCCGAGGCCGCCCGGCTGGAAGTTGTCCCCGTGGGCCGTCACCACCTACATCCTGGGCGACGGCGAGCGCGTCACCCCGAAATACGTCGGCGCGCGGCGCATCGTCGAGGTGGCCGTCGCCACGCTGGCGACCGACCGCGCGCTGCTGCTGCTCGGGGTGCCCGGCACCGCGAAGACGTGGTTGTCGGAGCACCTCGCCGCGGCCATCAGCGGCGACTCGACGCTGCTCGTGCAGGGCACCGCGGGCACCGCGGAAGAGGCCATCAGGTACGGCTGGAACTACGCGAGGCTGCTGGCCGAGGGGCCGTCGATCGAGGCGCTGACCCCGTCGCCGGTGATGCGCGCGATGGCCGAGGGCCGCGTGGCCCGCGTCGAGGAGCTCACCCGCATGCCGACCGACGTACAGGACGCCCTCATCACCGTGCTGTCGGAGAAGACGCTGCCGATCCCCGAGCTCAACCGCGAGGTCCAGGCCGAACGTGGCTTCACCGTCATCGCCACCGCCAACGACCGTGACCGGGGCGTCAACGAGCTGTCCAGCGCGCTGCGCCGCCGCTTCAACACGGTGGTGCTGCCCGTGCCCTCCACCGCCGAGGAGGAGGTGGACATCGTCGCCCGCCGCGTCACCCAGCTCGGCGCCTCACTGGAGCTGCCGGAGACGACGACCGGACTGGCGGAGATCCGCCGGGTGGTGACGGTGTTCAGGGAGCTGCGCGCGGGCGTCACCGAAGACGGCCGCACCAAGGTCAAGTCGCCCAGCGGCACCCTGTCCACGGCTGAGGCGATCTCCGTCCTCACCAGCGGCATCGCGCTGGCGGCGCACTTCGGCGACGGCGTGCTGCGCCCGTCCGACGTGGCGGCCGGGATCGTGGGCGCGGTGGTCCAGGAGCCGGTGTCGGACCGGGTGGTGTGGCGCGAATACCTGGAGACCGTCGTACGCGAGCGGCCGGACTGGCGCGACTTCTACCGCGCCTGCCGCGAGGTCTCGTGACCTCCCGCCCACCCTCCGCCGCGGCGGGTGTGCCGAGGGCCGGGCGGGCGGACGTCTTCGTGCTGGGCGTACGCCACCACGGGCCCGGGTCGGCGCGGGCCGTGCGCGACGAGCTTGAGCGGCTGCGGCCCGACGCGATCCTCATCGAGGGCCCGCCGGAGGCCGACCCGATCGTCTCGCTCGCCCCCGGCATGGAGCCGCCCGTCGCGCTGCTCGCCCACGTGCCGGGACAACCGTCCCGTGCGGCGTTCTGGCCGTTCGCGGTGTTCTCCCCGGAATGGCAGGCCATCGTGTACGGCACGTCCGCCGGCGTCCCGGTGCGCTTCTGCGATCTGCCCGCCGCCCACTCGCTGGCAGGCGACGGCGACGAGCGGGTGGCCGGCCTGCGGGCCGATCCCATCGGGGCGCTGGCCGCGGCCGCCGGACACGACGACCCGGAACGCTGGTGGGAGGACGTCGTCGAGCACCGCGGTGACACGCCCTTCGCCGTGATCGCCGAGGCCATGGCCGCGGTGCGCGAGGGCCACCAGCCGGACGAGCGGGAGGCCCGGCGCGAGGCGTACATGCGCAAAACCCTCCGCGCGGCGATCAAGAAGGGCTACGGGCGCATCGCGGTGATCTGCGGCGCCTGGCACGTGCCCGCGCTGGCAGAGCCCCTGCCCCCGGCGGGCGCGGACAACGCGCTGCTGCGCGGCCTGCCGAAGGTGAAGGCGGAGCTGGCGTGGGTGCCGTGGACGTACGGGCGGCTGGCCTCGTGGAGCGGCTACGGCGCGGGCATCTCGTCGCCCGGCTGGTACCACCACCTGTTCGACGCGCCCGACCGGCCCGTGGAGCGGTGGCTGGCCGGGGCGGCGGGGGTGCTGCGCGACGAGGGCCTGCCGGTGTCGTCCGCGCACGTCATCGAGTCCGTACGCCTCGCGCACGGTCTCGCGGCCCTGCGCGGCAGGCCGCTGGCCGGGCTCGGCGAGGTCACCGAGGCGGCCAGGGCCGTGCTGTGCGAGGGCGACGACCTGGCCGTGGCGCTGATCCAGCGGCGCATGGTCGTCGGCGACCGGCTCGGCCACGTCAGCGACGGCACGCCGATGGTGCCGATCCAGCGCGACCTGCGCGAGCAGCAGCGGCGGCTCAGGCTCAAACCCGAGGCGCTCGACCGGGAGATCGACCTCGACCTGCGCAAGCCGCTCGACCTCGACCGCAGCCACCTGCTGCACCGCCTGCGCGTCCTCGGCGTCGGCTGGGGGACGCCTGGGCAGGCGCGGGGGAAGGGCACGTTCAGGGAGACCTGGACGCTGCGGTGGCGGCCGGAGCACGACCTGGCGCTCATCGAACACGCCGCCCTCGGCACCACCGTCGAGACCGCCGCCACCCAGCGGGCCAGGGGCCTGGCGGCGGCGGAGCCGGTGGCGCTGGCGGATCTGACGTCGCTGGTCGAGCTGTGCCTGCTGGCCGAACTCCCGGAGGCGCTGCCCGAGGTGCTGGCGGCGCTGTCGGCCAAGGCGGCCCTGGACACCGAGGTCACGCATCTCATGGCGGCGCTGCCGGCGATGGTCAGGGCCCACCGGTACGGCGACGTGCGCGGCACCCCGGCGGAGGGGCTGGCGGCGATCGTACGGTCGATGCTGGACCGGATCTGCGTGGGGTTGCCGGTGGCGGTCACGGGGCTGGACGACGAGGCGGCGGCGGGGCTGCTCAAGCACGTGGACGGCGTTCACTCGGCCGTCGCCCTCCTCAACGAGCCGGCCGGTCCCACCCCGGCCACGCCCGCCGCGCCGGTGACCGATGGGGGCGAGGAGGAGGTGATGCCGAGGGGGCAGTGGCTGGGCACACTGCGGGGCATCAGCGACAGGCAGGATCTGCACGGGCTGATCGAGGGCCGGCTCACCCGGATCCTGCTCGACTGCGGAGGCCTCGACGACGCCGGCGACCGTATGTCCAGGGCCATGTCGCGGGGCCAGCCGCCGGCGCGGGCGGCGGCGTGGGTCGAGGGGTTCCTGGCCGGGGGAGGGCTGCTGCTGGTGCACGATCCGCGGCTGCTCGGCCTGGTGGACGGCTGGCTCACCGGACTGTCCCCCGACCAGTTCACCGACGTGCTGCCGCTGCTGCGCCGTACATTCGGCACGTTCGCCGCGCCGGAGCGGCGGGCGGTCGGCGAGCGGCTGCGCTCGGCCGGTCGTGAGGCGGGAGAGAGTGCTCAGGCCGTCGACGAACGCCGCGCCGCGCCCGCCGTCGCGACCGTGCTCTCCATCCTCGGCGCTCCCCATCCCCGGCACAGCGGGCCGGTGAGCGCCCCTGGGCAGGCGGACCGGGCACCCTGGGGACGATGGCGTGGGAAGGCGGAGCGATGAGCGCGGCGGACGAGCGGATGCGCCGGTGGCGGCTGGTGCTGGGCGGCGGCGACGCCGACGGGACCGGGTGCGCACTGGAGGGCGCCGACGCGGGGATGGACGCGGCGCTGGCCGCCGTCTACGAGCCCGTTCACGAGAGGGGCGGTCGCGCGGGCGGGCTGGGGGCGTCGGCCCCGAGAGTGGCCCGCTGGCTGGGCGACATCCGCACCTATTTCCCCTCGACAGTCGTTCAGGTCATGCAGAAGGACGCGATCGAGAAGCACGACCTCACCCGGCTGCTCCTCGAACCCGAGATGCTCGAGGCGGTGGAGCCCGACGTTCACCTGGTCGGCACCCTGCTCGCGCTCAACAAGGTCATGCCCGACCAGGCCCGCGAGTCGGCCAGGGCGCTGGTCCGCCGGGTGGTGGCGGAGCTCGAACGCCGGCTCGCGCAGAAGACCAGGGCCGCGGTGACGGGCGCCCTCGACCGTTCGGCCAGGACCCACCGCCCGAAGCGGGTGGCCGACATCGACTGGAACCGTACGATCAGGGCGAACCTCAGGAACTATCTGCCCGAGCGGAACACCGTCGTCCCGTCACGCCTGGTGGGTTATGCCCGCAGGCAGCGGTCGGTGCAGCGCGAGGTGGTGTTGTGCATCGACCAGAGCGGTTCGATGGCGGCCTCGGTCGTCTATTCGAGCGTGTTCGGGGCGGTGCTGGCGTCGATGCGGTCGTTGAGGACGTCGCTGGTGGTGTTCGACACGGCGGTGGTGGATCTCACCGACCAGCTGCACGACCCGGTGGAGCTGCTGTTCGGCACGCAGCTCGGCGGCGGCACCGACATCAACAGGGCCGTCGCCTACTGCCAGGGCCTCATCACCAGGCCGGCCGACTCGATCGTCATCCTGATCAGCGACCTGTACGAGGGAGGCGTCAGGCAGGAGCTGCTGCGCAGGGTGGCGGCGATGACGCAGGCCGGGGTGCAGGTGATCGTGCTGCTCGCGCTGTCGGACGAGGGCGCGCCGTTCTACGACCACGAGAACGCCGCCGCGCTGGCCGCGATGGGCGTGCCCGCGTTCGCGTGCACGCCTGACGCGTTCCCCGACCTGATGGCGGCGGCGATCGAGCGGCGCGACATCGCCCGGTGGGCGGAGCGCCACGCCGCGGTCAGGGGCTAGGCGCCTCGGCCCTTGGGCGCCACCGGCTCGATCTCCTGCTCGACGGGATGGAGGGGCGCATGCCGTGACGGTGCCTTAGGTCCAAGGGCCTAGGGCCCGCGCCCGATGTGCTGACCTGTGGGTTCGCCATAGCTTGCCACCATGACGACAACTGTTGACGGGCCCGCGGCCGCCGCTCCGGTGAGCGTGGTGTCCCCGCCCTATCGAGCGCTCAGCGTGGGCCTGGTCGCGCTGATCATGTTGACGGCCTTCGAGGCGATGGCGGTGGCCACGGCGATGCCTGTCGTGGCCCGCGACCTCGGCGGCATGCACCTGTACAACCTGGCCTTCAGCGCCACGCTGGCGGCCAGCGTGATCGCGACGGTGCTGGGCGGGCGGTGGAGCGACGTGCGCGGGCCGTTGCCGCCGATCGCCGTCGGCGTGACGAGTTTCGTGGCCGGGCTGCTGCTGGCCGGGTTCGCGCCGACCATGGAGGTGTTCGTCGCGGGCCGGTTCGTGCAGGGCCTTGGGGCGGGTTTGATCCAAGTCGCGCTTTACGTGCTGGTTGCCAGGGTCTATCCGAGCGCGATGCATCCCAAGGTGTTCGCCCTGTTCTCCGCCGCCTGGGTGGTGCCCTCGATGGTCGGCCCGGCGATCGCCGGGTTCGTGGTCGAGAACATCGACTGGCGGTGGATCTTCCTCGGCGTCTCCCTGATCGTCATCCCGGCGGCGTTGCTGCTCTGGCGCGGCACCGCGGGACGTCAGGTGCGGGACGGCGTTGCCGGGCCCGCACCCGGCCTGGGACGCAAGCTCGTCTGGGCCATGCTGACCGCCGTCTCCGCCGCCCTCATCCAGTACGGCAGCGCGCTCAAGCTCGCCGGCCTGCCCCTGCTGCTCATCGGGATCGTGCTGCTGGTCGTGGCGCTGCCCAGGCTGCTGCTTCCCGGATCGCTCAAGGCCGCCCGCGGCCTGCCGACCGCGCCCGTGCTGCGCGGCCTGGCCTTCGGCGCGCTGACCGCGGCCGAGGTGCTCGTCCCGCTCATGCTGATCAGCGAGCGCGGCCTGACCCCGACCGGGGCCGGCATCGTGCTCACCATCGGCGCGCTCGGCTGGTCCGCCGGCTCGTGGATCAAGGGCCGCGGCGCGATCAGCGACATGACCGCCATCCGCGGCGGCGCCGCCATGATCGCCCTGGGCATCTCCCTGGTGTCGCTCGTGCTGATCGACTCGGTGCCGATCGCGGTCGCCTACGTGGCCATGGCCACCGCCGGCCTCGGCATCGGCGCCCTGCACCCCACGGTGTCCGTCCTGGTGCTGGAGATGTCCGAGGAGGGAGAGGAGGGCCAGAACAGCGCGGCCGTCGGCGTCGGCGAGTCGGTGTTCACCGTGGTGGCCGTCGCGGTCAGCGGCGCCCTGTTCACGGCCGCCGCCGAGAACTATCTCGCCGGTCTGACCTTCACCATCGTGCTGGCGGTGCTGGCCTTCCTGCTGGCCCCGCGTTTTGCCAAGCCCGCGGTACCAGGCACTATGGAGGGAAGCGCGTCATAGAACGACGAGAAATCTCCCCTTCCGCCGCCCGCTGCTGACCGGGCACGACCGTGGGGCGGCGGCCGGAGGGGCGGGGCTCTCGCCGGTGAGGGGGATACATGCCGCGAGTGCGGGAGCTTGAGGTCTTCCGACTGGCACTGCCGTTCGGCAAGAGGTCGGAGAGCCTGCTCGTGAAGCTCACCGACCACGGCGGCATGAGCGGCTGGGGCGAGGTGACCTCACCCCAGCCGAAGACCTGGTCGAGGCTGGAGGAGTCGCTGGCGGCCCTGCTCATCGGCGTGGACTGGGAGCATCCCGACACCGTGCCGAGCGGCGACTCCGCGGTCGACATGGCCTGCTGGGACCTGTGGACCAAGATGCGGGGCGTGCCGCTCGCCGAGGCGATCGGCGGCACCCGCACCTCGCTCATGGCGACCGTGCGCATCGCCCCCGACCTGTCCGTCGAGAGCCTCGTGTCCCGGGTCAACCAGCAGGTCTGCGCCGGCTACGGGCACGTCACGCTGGACATCAGGCCCGGATGGGACGTCGAGCCCGTACGCGCGGTGCGGCAGGCGTACCCTGCGCTGACCCTGGCCGTCGACTGCGGCAACGCCTACTCCGACCTGGACCAGCTCGTCGCGCTCGACTCCTACGGCCTTGAGGTCATCGAGCGGCCCTTCGACGCCGGCGACGTCCAGTCGCACGCCCTGCTGCAGGACCAGGTGGCCGCCTCGGTCGCCGTCGAGGTCGGCTCGATCGCGGGTCTCGACGACTACCTGACGCTGCGCGCGGCGCGGGTCCTGCTGCTGCGGCCCGCCGCGTTCCCGTCGTTGTCGGAGGCCAGGCGGGCGCACGACCGGGCCGCCGCGGCGGGCTGGGACATCCAGTGCGCGGGCGGTCAGGGCGCGGGGCTGGCCAGGGCGGCGACGGTGGCGGTGGCGAGCCTGCCCGGGTGCACGCTGCCGTGCGACGTGACGCAGCCGCCGCGGCAGAACCAGATCGTCACCCCGATCGTGGGCGCGAACGCCGGCGTGATCGCCGTGCCGTACACCCAGTCGGGTCTCGGTCACGACATCGACGAGACACGCCTGCGCAAACTGGCGAAGGACTCCTTCCACGCGTGACCGCGACGCGGCGCGAACCCCGGCGGGCACGCCGTTCGGCGACCCTGAGCAGGGGTTTCCCGTCCGCCCGGCGCGCTCACGTGTAACGGCCAGGGCTTAACCTGGGTTAGGGGAGGTCCGACACTGACGGCTCAGCGCGTGCTGGGCCGCTGGAGTGATCAAGGCCATGGCTGAGTCGAACATCGCGAACGACTGCCGGCTGCCGGCGGAGCTGAACAGCTTCGTGGGCCGCCGGCATGAGGCGGCCGAGGTGAAACGGCTCCTGTCCGAGTCCAGGCTGGTGACGCTCGTCGGCGTGGGAGGAGTCGGCAAGTCCCGGCTGGCCCTGCGGGTGGCGTGCGACGTGCGGCGTGCCTTCCCCGACGGTGTGTGGCTGGTCGAGCTGGCCGCGCTGGAGAGCCCCGAGCTGCTCGCCCAGACGGTCAGCGAGGCCCTGGGCATCCAGGACCGGTCCGTACGCTCCCCGATCGACGTGCTCACCGGCCACCTGCGGGACAGACACCTGCTCGTGGTCCTCGACAACTGCGAGCACCTGCTGGACGACTGCGCGGTCCTGGCGGCCACGCTGATCCGCGCGGCGCCCCGCCTGAGCATCCTCGCGACGAGCAGGCAGGCGCTCGGTGTCATGGGCGAGGTGACGATGCCGGTGCCGCCGCTGGTGGTCCCGGGCCTGGACAGCGATCGCCCGTCCACCGCGTCGCTGCGGCAGTCGGACGCGGTGCGGCTGTTCGTCGACCGCGCCCACGCCGTGCTCCCCGGCTTCGAGCTCACCGACGCCAACGGCGACAGCGTGGCGCGGATCTGCCGGCGGCTGGACGGCATCCCGCTCGCGATCGAGCTGGCCGCCGTGTCGCTGAGGGCGATCTCCGTCGACCAGTTGCTGGCCCGGCTGGACGACCGCTTCCGGCTGCTCACCAAGGGCGCGCGGACCGCCATGCCCCGCCAGCGCACGCTGCGGGCGCTGATCGACTGGAGCTACGGGCTCTGCACCGAGCAGGAACAACTGCTCTGGGCCCGGCTCTCCGTCTTCTCGGGAGGCGTCGACCTGGAGGCGGCCGAGCAGGTGTGCTCCGGCGACGGCATCGAGCCGGACGAGATGGTCGACCTGGTGAGCGGCCTCGTCGGCAAGTCGGTGCTGGCCCGCGAGGACCACGGCTCGTCGGTGCGGTACCGGCTGCTGGAGACCATCCGCCAGTACGGCCGCGACCGGCTGCGGGAATCGGGCGGCGAGCAGGAACTGAAGCTGCGGCACCGCGACTGGTGCCGGGAACTGGTCGACCGGGCGCAGCGGGGCTGGTACGGCCCCGACCAGCTGACCTGGTTCGCCCGCCTGCGCGCCGAGCACGGCAACATCCGCGCGGCCCTGGACTTCTGCCTCACGACGCCGGGCGAGACGGAACCCGGCCTGGACATCGCCATGGCGCTGCGCTTCTACTGGATCGCGTCGGGCTCGTTCCGCGAAGGGCGCAGCTGGCTCGACCGCCTGCTCGCCGCGGACCACGAGCCGAGCGCGGCCCGTGCCCGTGCCCTCGTCGTCGACGCCAGGCTGGCCGTCCTGCAGAGCGACTTCGCGGTGGCGGCGGCCATGCTGGACGAATGCCACAGCCTGGTCGTGCGGCTCGGCGAGGAGTCGATCCTGGCCAGGTCCGCCTATGTCGCCGGCTTCTCGGCCCTGCTCCAGCGTGACCTCGACGGCGCCCTGAGGATGCTCGGCGAGGCGGTGGAGCGCAGCCGCGACGAGGACGACCAGACGGGCGTGGTGAACGCGCTGATCTACCTCGCCACCGCGCACTCGCTCCTCGACCATTCCGAACAGGCCGTCACGCACTTCAAGGAGTGCCTGGAGATGTGCGAGGCCCGCCAGGAGCACTGGTTCAGGTCGTACACGCTGTGGGTGTTCGGGATCGAGAAGTGGCGGCAGGGGGACACCGCGGAGGCGGTCGGGATGGAGCGCCTGGCCATCCGGCTCAAGCAGCCCTTCGACGACCGCCTGGGCATCGCCCTGTGCATCGAGGCCCTGGCGTGGATGGCGGCCGAGGACGAACCCGAGCGCGCCGCCGTCCTGCTCGGGGCCGCGCGGGAGAACTGGCGCTCGTTCGGCGGACCGCTGTTCGGCAACCTGTCCGACTACCACGACGCCTGCGAGGCGTCCACGCGGGAACGCCTCGGCGCACGGCGCTTCGACACCGCCTTCCGCAAGGGCACCGAGTTCGGCTCCACCGCCGGGGTCGCGTACGCCATGGATGAGGACCCGCGGCCGGGCAGGCAGGCGGCCGATTCGTCGCCGCTCACCCGAAGAGAGACGGAGATCGCCCGGCTCGTCGCCCAGGGAATGAGCAACAAGGCGATCGCCGCCTCGCTGGTGATCGCCCAGCGGACCGCGGAAGGACATGTCGAGCACATCCTGAACAAGCTCGGGTTCACCTCACGGGCCCAGATCGCCGCCTGGGTCGGCGAGCAGGACCACCGCGACCCCGGGAGTTCCTCATGAAGTCCAACGGCGGCCTGCTGACCGGCGGAGCCTCCTTCGTCGGCCGGAGACGCGAGCTGGCCATGGCCAGGAAGGCGCTGATCCACGGACGGCTGCTCACGTTGACGGGGGCGGGCGGCGTCGGCAAGACCCGCCTGGCCCTCCAGATCGTCGAGCACGTCAAGGGGGCGTACCGCGACGGCGTCGGGGTGGTCGAGCTGGGCACGCTGGAGACCGGCGAGCTGCTGGAGCCGGCCGTCGCCTCGGCGCTGGGGTTGCGCGACACGGGCCCCGACCCGATGAACGTGCTGGTGGACCGCATGTCCGGCAAGCGGATGTTGCTCGTCCTGGACAACTGCGAGCATCTGAGGGCGATCTGCGCCCGCTTCGTGGACCGGCTGCTGCGGGTCGCCCCCCGGCTGCGCATCCTCGTGACCAGCAGGCAGACGCTGGGCGTCTACGGCGAGCAGGTGCTGACCGTGCGGCCGCTGGCCGTGCCCGACCCGGGCCGGCCCCTCGGGGAGATCGCCCGCCACGACTCCGTCCGCCTGCTCGAGGACCGCATGGCGGACGTCCTGCCCGGCTTCTCCCTCGCCGCGGACAACGCGTGTCGCGTGGCCCGGCTGGCCCAGCGCCTGGAGGGGGTGCCGCTGGCGATCGAGCTGGCCGTGGCCAGGCTCCGCACGATGCCGCTCGACCAGCTGATACGCGAACTGGACAAGCCGATCGACGTGCTGGAGGCCGACACCTGCGCCACGCTGCCGCGCCACCACTCGGTGCGCGCGACCACGGAATGGAGCTTCGGGCTGTGCTCGGCGGCCGAGCAGCGGCTGTGGGCCCGGCTGTCGATGTTCCCCGCCGGGGCCGATCTGGACACCGCCGAGTCGGTGTGCTCCGGCGACGGGATCGACGCCGGCGACGTGCTCGACCTGCTGGCCGGGCTGGTGGACAAGTCGGTGCTGTGCTGCGAGCGCAGGGAGAGCGGGCTCAGATACCGCATGCTGGAGAGCCTGCGCGCGTACGGCTGCGAGCGGCTGACGCCGTCCGAGAAGGACCGGCTGCGCGAGCGCTACGTCGATCACCACCGGCGGCTGGTGGAGGACAGCCAGATCGACCGGATGGTGCCCGACCAGCTCGAACGCTACCGGCGGCTGCAGGTCGAGCTGCCCAACGTGCGGGTCGCCCTCGAAGCGTGCCTGAGCACGCCGGAGCTGACGCGCGTGGGGCTGGACACCGCCTCGGCGTTGTGGTGCTACTGGCTGCTGGCCGGATCGCTCATCGAGGGGAGATACTGGCTCGAACGCGGCCTGCACCTGGTGCGGGAGCCCGGCAGGATCCGCGCGACGGCGCTCTGGGTGGACAGCATGCTCGCCCTGCGCCAGGGCGACCTCGTGATGGCGCTGCCCAGGCTGGGGGAGTGCCTCGACCTGGCCCGTCGCCCCGGCAACGAGGCCGTCCTGCCGTACGCCATCAGGACCGCCGGAGTCGCGGCGTTCTCCAGCGGAGACCACGAGCGCGGGCTCTCGCTGCTGCAGGAGTCGCTGGCCCTGCACCGCGCGGGCGAGAACCTCGACGGCGTCATGCTCAACCTCTACTACGCCTCCGCGTACGGCTCCGTCGGCCACCCCGAGCGCGCCGCCGAGTTCGGCGAGGAACTGCTCACGCTCTGCGAGAAGCACCATGCGCGGGTCTCCCGCGCGTACGCCCAGCTGGCGCTCGGCGTCGCCCGCTGGAACCTGGGCGACTGCCGCCGGGCCGAGGCGCTGGTGACGTCGGCGGCCCTGTTCGCCGGGGAGGTCAACGACCGCTGGTGTCTCACCCAGTGCCTGGAGGTGCTGGCGTGGATCGCGGGCGCCCGCGAGGAGCACGGGCGGGCCGCCGGGCTGATGGGCGCGGCCCACGCGCTGTGGCAGGCGATGGGAGCCTCGCCAGAACGGCTGTGGTATCACGCGGCATGGCACGAGCAGTGCAGGGAGCGGGCGCGCCGGGCGCTGGGCGGGAGGGCGTTCGCGACGGCCTTCCGCCAGGGGGCGCGGCTCGGCCAGGACCGCGCCGTGACCTACGCCGTCGCGGGCTGAAGCCCAGGTGGCACGTCAGGTCAGCGCGGCCTCCAGGAGCAGGGCGCCGGCGCCCAGGAGCGCGGCGTCGCGGCCGGCCCGCGCCGGCACCACCTCCAGGTCCCTGGTGGCCAGGGGGAGACAGCGTTCCCAGACGGCGGCCCGGATCGAGGTGATCAGCGGCTCGGCCGCCGACAGGCTGCCGCCCACCGCCACCACGTCCGGGTTGAAGAAGTTCACCAGCACGGTGAGGACCTCGCCGATCCGCCGGCCGGCGTTGCGCACCAGGCTGGTCGCCTCGGGGATCGCGTCGTTGACCAGGCCCACGATGTCGCCGGTGCGGGTCACCGGGATCCCGGCCTCCGACAGGGCGGCCATCAGGGCGGCGCCGCTGGCGTAGGCCTCCAGGCAGTCGGGATGGCCGCAGGCGCAGATGACGGACGAGTCCGAGCGGACGCGGACGTGGCTGATGTCGCCGGCGGCGCCCCGGCCCCTGTGCAGGCGGCCGTTCACGACGACGCCGCAGCCGATGCCCGTGCCTGCCTTGACGACCATGAGGTTACGGCGGTCCGGCCAGCATCGTGTCTCGCCCGCGGCCATCAGGTTGGCGTCGTTCTCGACCAGGATCGGCAGGTCGTAGCGGGTGGCCAGGTGCTCGGCCACGGGGAAGTCGTTCCAGCCGGGCATGCGCGAGGGCGTCACGACCCGCAGGGTGAGCGGGTCCACGGGGCCGGGGATGCCGGTGCCGATCCCGCGCAGCGGCACCGCCGCGGGCACGTGCTCGGCCAGCAGCGCGTCGAACGCGTCGGCGATGCGGTCGAGCGTGGCGCGGGGACCGTCGGCGATCTCGCAGGGCCGTTCCTCGATCACGATCGGGGCGCCGCTGAGGTCGAGCAGGCCGAGGCGCACGTGGTGGGCGCCCAGATCGGCGACCGCGAGCACGCCGGCCGTGTCCGACAGGCGCAGCAGCCGGGGCCGCCGCCCGCCGCGCGACGTGCCGGAGCCCTCCTCGGCCAGCAGGCCGGCGTCGAGGAGCTCTTCGACGCGCAGCGACACGCTGGACGCGGCCAGGCCGGATAAACGCGCCAGGTCCGCGCGTGACTCGGCTTTGCCGGTGGCGACGAGTCGCAGCAGGTCACCCTGTGCCCCCTGCACGGGCAGCCGCTGGTTCATGTGAAAATACCTACCATGCGTTGACTTCAGACGACAACGTATTGACTTAGTGCGAAATATCCCACTACGGTCCGGCTTATCTTCGATATCGAAGGAAGTGAGCTGTTCATGAAGAGGTTTGTCGCCGCCGCCGTCCTCGCGGTGTTAACCCTGGCGGCCTGCGGTGAGTCGAGCAGCCCAGCCGTGCCGGGCGAGTCCCCGAGCAGCGGCCCCGACGTGCTGGCCAAGGCGCCCGTCGCGACGGCGGCCGAGATCCTGCCCGGCTCGACCATGGAGAAGATCAAGAAGCGCGGCGAGCTCCTCGTGGGCGGCTCGCTGGACGCGCCCCTGCTCTCCCAGCAGAACCCCGTCACCGGCGAGGTCGAGGGGTTCGACGCGGAGATGGGCAAGGCGCTGGCCACCTACATCCTCGGCGAGCCCAAGGTGAAGATCGTCAACTCGGCGTCGGAGACCCGTGAGGCGCTGCTCGCCAACGGCACCGTGGACGTCGTCTTCCAGACGTACACGATCACCGAGGAACGCGCGAAGCAGGTCTCGTTCGCGGGCCCGTACTACGCCTCCGGTCTGACGATCGCGGTGAAGAAGGGCACGACGGGCATCGCCAAGCCGGAGGACCTGAACGGCAAGAAGGTCCTGGCGGGCGCGAACACCCCGGCGATTCCCGCGATCAAGAAGCTGGCGCCGCAGGCGGAGATCATCACGTTCGGCAGCGACCCCGAGTGCGTCCAGGCGCTCAAGCAGGACCGCGGCGTCGCGTACGTGCAGGACGAGACGATCCTCATCGCCGACGCCAAGGCCGACCCGGCGATCGAGATCGTCACGAAGCCGTTCACCGAGGACCCCTACGGCATCGGGCTCAAGCACGGTGACGACACGTTCAAGAAGTTCCTCAACGACTGGCTGAAGAAGACGCAGGACACCGGGGTCTGGCAGCAGATCTGGAAGAAGTCCATCGGCACCGTCGTGACCGGCGAGGCTCCGCAGCCGCCGCGGATCGGCTCCGTGCCGGGGTCCTGATGTCCGTCCTGCTGGATCATCTGCCCGAGCTGTGGCAGGGACTGGTCGTGACGTTCCAGCTCACCGCCGGGTCCTTCGCGGGCGCGGCGGTGCTGGGCGTGCTGGTCTGCGCCCTGCGCGTCAGCCCGGTCGGGGTGCTGCGCGCCCTCGGCACGGCCTACGTCGAGGCGTTCCAGAACCTGCCGCTGCTCGTGCTGCTCGTCCTCGCGTTCTTCGGCCTGCCGGAGATCGGCATCCAGGCCGGTCTGCTGGAGACGGCCATCGTGGTCATCGCGGTGTACGAGGGCGCCTACGTCGCCGAGGCCCTGCGCTCGGGGGTGAACTCGGTGTCGAAGGGCCAGGGCGAGGCGGCCAGGGCGATCGGCCTGACGTTCGGCCAGTCGCTGCGGCACGTCATCCTGCCGCAGGCGCTGCGCACGGTCGTCCAGCCGCTCGGCAACATCTTCATCATGACGACCATGAACACCGCGCTCGCCGCGGCCGTCGGCGTCGTCGACCTGACGGCGGCGGCCAACCGGGTCAATCTCGTCGAGGCGCAGCCGATCCCCATCTTCGTGGGCGCGGGCGTGGCCTACGCCCTGATCGCCGCCGTGGCCGGGTTCGTCACCGGGCGCCTCGAACGGAGGCTGGTGATCCTCCGATGACTTTCCACCCACTCCCGAGGCGGGCACTCCGATGACGAGCACCGCGCTCTTCGACGAGCCGGGGCCCAGGGCCAGAAGGCGCATCCGGATCGCGACCGTGCTCGGCACGCTCGCCGCCGTCGCGCTCGTCGCCCTGGCCGTGCGGCAGTTCGCCGCGAACGGGCAGCTCGACGCCGCGCGCTGGCAGCCGTACGCGACCTGGCCCATGTGGCGTTACCTCCTGGACGGCCTGTGGTCCACCTTCCTCGCGGCCGTCGTCTCGGCGGCGCTGTCCATGGCGCTCGGCCTGCTGCTGGCGCTGGGCCGGCTCTCGCCGCGCCGGTGGGTGCGGCTCCCGGCCGCCGGATACGTCGAGGTGGTCAGGACGATCCCGGCCCTGCTGCTGGTGTACGTCGTGCTGTTCGCCCTGCCGCGCTACGGCATGGACCTGCCGCTGTTCTGGAAGCTGGTCGTGCCGCTGACGGTCTCGAACGCGGCCGCCTTCGCCGAGATCTTCCGCGCCGGCATCAACGCGATCGAGCGCGGCCAGACCGAGGCGGGCCTGGCCGTCGGGCTCACCCGCTTCCAGACGATGCGGCTGATCGTGCTGCCCCAGGCCGCCCGGCGGGTGCTGCCGTCCATCGTCAGCCAGTCCGTCGGCCTGCTCAAGGACACCTCGCTGGGCTTCATCGTCAGCTACGGCGAACTGCTCTACAGCGGCAAGGTCCTGGCCGCCTACAACCACCTGGTCATCCAGACGTACCTCGTGGTCGCGCTCATCTACCTGGTGGTCAACGCCTCGCTGTCCAAGCTGGCCCGCACGCTGGAGGCCCGCCGGCCCACCCCGCTCAGAAGGAGACCCGCACGTGCCTGAACTCGCCCTGCTCGCCGAAGTGATCCGGTCGGGGTTCGTGGAGAGCGTGCACTACGGCAGCGCCGTCGGCCTCGGCCCTTCCGGGCGCACGGAGGTGGCGTTCGGCCCGGTCGACGCGCCGGTGCTGCCCCGCTCCTCGGCCAAGCCGTTCCAGGCGCTGGCCTGCCTGACGGCGGGCGCCGCCCTGGCGGGGCCGAGGCTCGCCATCGCGGCGGGCAGCCACACGGGCGAGGACTTCCACGTACGCCTCGTCCGCGAGCTGCTCGACGACTACGGCCTCGGCGCCGAGGCGCTGGCCTGCCCTCCGTCGTGGCCCGAGGACCAGCCCACCATGCGCGAGCTGGTCAGGCAGGGCCAGGACGTCTCCCGCGAGCGCATGAACTGCTCGGGCAAGCACGCCGCCATGCTCGCCGCCTGCGTGGCGGCCGGCTGGGACGTGCCCGGCTACCTGGCTCCCGAGCATCCCCTGCAGCTGCACGTGCGCGCCGTCACCGAGGAACTGGCGGGGGAGAAGGCCGCGCACGTCGCGATCGACGGGTGCGGGGCGCCGCTGTACGGGCTCACGCTGACCGGCCTCGCGCGGGCGGTGCGGGGGCTGGTGACCGCCGCGCCGGGCAGCGGGCCGCGCCAGGTCGCCGACGCGATGCGCGAGCACCCCGAGTACGTCGGCGGCACCGGCCACCAGAACACCGGCCTGATGCGGGCGCTGCCCGGCGCCCTGGCCAAGGGCGGCGCGGAGGGCGTGCTGGTCGTGGCGCTGGAGTCGGGGCACTCGGTGGCGGTGAAGGTCGTCGACGGCAGCCCGCGCGCCACGACCGCCATCGCGATAGAGGTGCTGCGCCTGATGGGCTGCGACGTCGGCGGGGCGGCCGCGTTCGCGCGGGTGGACGTGCTGGGCGGCGGCGTGCCGGTGGGCCGGATCGTCACCAGGCTGTCCTGACCGCGCCCCCCGGGGGAGCGCCTGGTCAGCTGTTCGCCAGTGAGGAGCCGCAGCCGTCCGTGAGGCCCTTGGCCGGGTCGCCCGGGTCGCCCGGGTCGTCGCCGGTCTTCTTCGCCGGCGGCTCGGTGGTCTCCTTCGACGGCTTGTCCGCCTTCCCCGTTTTTGCGGGCCGCTCCGGCGACGGGGTGGCCGAGGCGGCGACGGCGGGCTTGGTGTTCTTCGAGTCGCGGATGGCCTTGTCGGCGACGTCGCGGATCTTGTCCCAGTCGGGGTAGCCGGTGTTGATGAGCGGCGGCACGAACTGCACGCTCGACACCTTCGCGTTCTTGACCTTCAGCGCGAGCGGGACCAGGTGTTTGAGCATCGGCCGGGGGATGTCGGTCCTGATCAGCTCTTTGGTGGCCAGCGCGATCTTGTTGAACCTGGTCAGCACCGTCGCCGGGTCGGCCTGGTCGAGGATGGCGCCGAGCACGCAGCGCTGCCGGCGCATCCGCGTGTAGTCGTCGCTGTACGTGCGCGAGCGGGCGTACCACATCGCGTCGGCGCCCTTGAGCTTGCGCGTGCCGGCCTTGACCAGGCCCTCGTTGTACCTGCCGAACACGACGTCCTTCTCGACGGTGATCGTGACCCCGCCGATGGCGTCGATGAGCCGGGCGAACCCCCACATGTTGACCAGGGCGTACCAGTCGACCTTGACACCCAGGGTGTAGCCGATCGTGTCCATCAGCACCTGGGCGCCCTGGTGCTCCTTGCCGCCGAAGATCTCCGGGTGCGAGTCGGCGTACTCCCAGACGCTGTTGAGCAGGTCGCTCCGGCCGCCGCCCGGGTCGGCGGGCAGGCGGAAGCCGCCGGGGAAACGCTCGGCCATCGGCGTGCCTGGACGGAAGCGTACGTCCTCCAGGTTGCGCGGCAGGCTGAACAGCACGGTGTTGCCGGTCTCCACGTCGACGCTGGCCAGGTTCATGCTGTCGGTGCGCACGCCGACCCGGTCGTCGTCGGCGTCGCCGCCGAGGAGCAGGATGTTGACCCGGCGCCGGCCCGCCCACGGGTTCTCCGGCTCCGGCTCGGCCGCTTCCGGGGCCCCGTCGTCGGCGGGGGGCTGCTGGAAGATGCCGTCGAGTGTCTGCTGCGAGGTCCAGACGAACTGCGCGACCACGCCGAACGGCACCACGACGACGACGGCGAGCAGCCCCGCGAGCGTGCCGGTGACGATCTGCCCCGCCTGCGGCAGCCGCCCCGGCCGCAGCACGACGAACGAGTGCACGATGAGGGCGAACCACCCCACGCCCAGCGCGGACGCGCCGACGAGGATCGCCGTCAGCCAGGAGTTCTCGGTCAGCGAGCCGAGCAGGTTGTCGGTCAGCAGGCCCAGGGCGAGCAGGCCCAGCAGCAGCGCGGCGTAGCAGGAGAGCAGCACGAGGCCGGTCTTGCGCCATCCGGCGCGCAGATGAGCGGCGCCGGGTGCGAGCGCACCCAGCACCAGCCAGCCCAGGACCGCTCCGGCGCTCATCGGTTCCTTCGCCTGCCGCACGCCTTCCCCGTTTCCCCGCGATGTCCACCATAGGCGCGATCGCCGCGTCTTGTGGTGGACCCGGCGGTGTGGCTCGCCGAAGACGCGGAGCTCGCTGCCCGAGGCAGGCCGCTGACGTGGCCCGTCTCAGGTCTGATCGAGGCGGCAGCCTACGCAGCGAATGCGAAATGTGTCCTTATCGGAGGATGAACATCAGCAACCGAATATGATTCTACTCATGGTCTTCACCGAGATCGGATACCAGGTGGCCGATCGTGTCGCCACCGTGACGCTGCGCCGCCCGGAACGCCTCAACGCCTTCACCCTCACCATGCGCGCGGAGCTGATCGAGGCGTTCGACAGGGCCGACGCGGACGACGACGTACGCGCCGTGGTGGTGACCGGGGAGGGCCGCGCGTTCTGTGCGGGAGCCGACCTGAGCGGCGGCGGCGACACGTTCGGACGCCGCGGCGAGCCCGGCGAGCGGGAACGCGTGAACGGCGCGCCCCGCGACGGCGGCGGCACGGTCGCGCTCAGGATCGCCAGGTCGCTCAAGCCCGTCATCGGCGCGATCAACGGCCCGGCCGTGGGCGTCGGGGTCACGATGACGCTGCCCATGGACGTCCGTCTCGCCGCGGACACGGCCAGGTTCGGGTTCGTGTTCGCGCGGCGCGGCATCGTCACCGAGGCCGCGTCCAGCTGGTTCCTGCCCAGGATCGTCGGCATCGCCCAGGCCATGGAGTGGGCGGCCACCGGCCGGATCTTCCCCGCGTCCGAGGCGCTCGAAGGGCGGCTGGTCTCGCGGGTGTACCCGGCGGACGAGCTGCTGCCCGCGGCGTACGCGCTGGCTCGGGAGATCGCCGCGAACACCTCCGCCGTCTCCGTGGCCGCCGTCCGCAGGCTGATGTGGTCCGGCCTGTCGGCGGCCTCCCCGTGGGAGGCGCACGCGGCGGACTCTCGGCTCATGACCGAGCTCGGCGGCGCGCCCGACGCGGTCGAAGGGGTGACCGCCTTCCTGGAGAAACGGCCCGCCGAATTCCCGATGACGGTCAGCCAGGATCTCCCGCCAGGCGTGCCGTCGTGGCCCGACGATCCCTATGGTGTCTAGCGTGTACGAGATCACCGTGCTGCCCCTGCCCGACGACTTCGAGGGCGCGGTCGTCGCGACGCTGGTCGCCAGGAGAGCCACCACCCCCACCCGCAGGGCCGTGCTCTACCTGCACGGGTTCACCGACTACTTCTTCCAGGACCACCTGGCCGAGCACTACGTGAGCCGCGGCATCGACTTCTACGCCCTCGACCTGCGCAAGTACGGCCGCTCACTGCTGCCCCACCAGACCAGGGGCCTGATCAGGAGCGTCACCGACTACTTCCCCGAGATCGACGAGGCCGTCCGCATCATCAGGCAGGACCACGACGAGCTGACGATCAACGCCCACTCCACCGGAGGCCTGATCGTGCCCCTGTGGGCCGACCGGGTGCGAGGCCGCGGCCTGGTGCAGGGGCTGGTGCTCAACAGCCCGTTCTTCGACCTCAACGTGCCCACGCCGCTGCGCCTGGCCGCCGACCTGCTCAAGACGCCGCTGTCCTACACCCGCCGGGTCATCCCGCTGGGATCCAGCACCGTCTACGGGCAGACGCTGCACCGCAGCCTGCAGGGCGAATGGGACTACGACCTGGAGCTCAAGCCCCTGGGCGGCTTTTCGGTGCACGCCATGTGGCTGGCCGCCATCCGCAGGGCCCAGCGGCGGCTGCACGCCGGCCTGTCGGTGGACGTGCCGGTGCTCGTCCTCACCTCGGCGACGGGCCTGCGCGTACGCGACTTCGTTCCCGAGGCACGGGCGGCCGACATCGTGCTCGACCCCCGGCACATGGCCCGCTGGTCCACCTCGGTCGGGCCGCACGTCACGTGCGTACGCATCGCGGACGGCCTGCACGACCTGGTGCTGTCGGCCGAACCGGTGCGCAAGCAGGTGTTCGGCGAGCTCGACCGCTGGATGAACGCCTTCGTCTACCACGGGAACGAGAAGAGCCCGTAGTAGGCCGCCGCCACCATCAGCAGGCCGGTGCCGCCCAGCACGCCCGCGATCGCCACGTGCTGCCAGCGGCTCGGCCGCATGCCCTCGCGCAGCGCCGACACGAGCGCCGCCACCGCCGTGACCTCCTGGACCAGCATCCACACCGCCAGCACCCGCACGACCAGCCAGCCGGCCAGCACGGCGGGCCAGGCGCCCGCCTGGTTCACCGAGAACAGCACCAGCAGCGTGATGAACGCCACGACCGACATCAGCAGGCCGAGGCTCGTCCACGCGATCCTGCTCAGCCTGCGCCGCAGCGGCGGCCAGAGGCGGGCGTTGGCCTCGGCGGTGACGCCCGCGCGGCCGCGCAGGCGGACGACCATGGCGGCGACCGGCCCCGCCACGTAGCCGACGGCGGCCAGGCAGATCGTCAGCCCCAGCATCGTGCCGCCCGCGTACCAGGGGGCGGCGGGCACGTCGCTGGCCTCGAACCGCTGGACCGGGGTGGCGCCCGCCATGTGCACCGACGGCTCCGCGGTGCCCGGCAGGCCGATGATCCAGTTGGCGAGGGTCTCCAGATAGCCCTGGGTGAAGTCACCGCCGTGGACCCGCATGGCGTGGTCGCCGCGCGCCATGAAGCGGATCGTGTAGTCGTCGTTGCCCGCCTTCTTCATCGCCGTGATCAGCGCCTGGGTGGACTCGACGAAGGGGATCGAGGGGTCGGTGGTGCCGTAGAACGCCAGAACCGGCTGCTTGACCTGGCTTAAAGCCGGCATCGCGTCGTAGCGCAGGAAGTCGAAGCCCACCCCGCCCATCGCCCTGGTCAGCAGGTCGCGTACGCCGATCGGGGCGTGCAGCCTGAGCAGCTGCTCGTTCAGCGCCCACGCGACCTGGCGCAGCGGGGAGACGTTCGGCGAGGACACCATCACCAGGAACTTCACCGCGCTGCTCTTCGCCGCCGCGACGGGCACCACCCAGCCGCCCTCGCTGACCCCCCACAGCCCGATGCGCGAAGGATCCACCTCGGGAAGGGTGCGCAGATACTCCACCATGCGCAGCGCGTCGTCGGCGAGCAGCCCGAAGTCGCGGTCGCGGAAGTTGTAGCCGATCGTGCGCTTGTCGAACGCGATCGTCACCACGCCCGCCATGGCCAGGAACTCGGCCTGCGGCGTGAACTCGGTCCGCGACCCGTTCCCCGAGCCGGAGACGAACACCATCGCCGGATGCCGCCCAGGCGTCAGCGGCACCCGGAGCGTCCCCTCCAGGCGCTGCCCCTCGCCGGCGACCGAGATCTGCTCCCTGCGGACGGAGGCGGTCGCCGCCACAGGTTCCAGTTCGGCCACCGGCTGGGCCGGGATCGACTGGAAAGCTGGATCGGCTTTGAGCGGCGGCGGGTCGAATGCGGGTGGCAGGACGTATCCGACCGTCGCGAGAGCCACCAGCACCAGACCGGCGGCCACGCTCAAGGTGCCACGGCCCGTGCGCATCGGCCTCCCCATGTGCGTTGGTTTGCCCGCCGATCGTCCAGCGTACTCCCGGCTCCTGAGACGGGTGAGCCCGCATTTGTCGGTGAGACCTGTTAGCTTCCTGCGACATGCGCATCCTGCACACGTCCGACTGGCATCTCGGGCGTTCGCTCCACCGCGAGAGCCTGCTCGCGGCGCAGGCGGCGTTCGCCGACCACCTGGTGGAGACGGTGCGGGCCGAGCGGGTCGACGTCGTGGCGATCGCCGGAGACGTCTACGACCGGGCGCTGCCGCCGGTCGACGCGGTCGCGCTGCTCGACGACGCGCTCGCCCGGCTGCGCGCCGCAGGGGCGCGGGTGGTGCTGATCAGCGGCAACCACGACTCGGCGCTGCGGCTCAGGTTCGGCTCGGCGCTGTTCGAGACGGCGGGGGTGCACGTGCGCACGCGCCCCGACCAGGCGTGGGAGCCGGTGCTGGTCGGCGACGTCGCCTTCTACGGCATCCCCTACCTGGAGCCCGAGCTGGTCCGGGCCGGCTGGGAGTTGCCCGACCGCAGCCACACCGCGGCGCTCACCCACGCGATGACCCGCGTCAGGGCCGACGCCGCCCGCCACCGCGCCTCCGTGGTCCTGTCGCACTGCTTCGTCACCGGCGGGCAGGCCAGCGACAGCGAGCGCGACATCAGCGTGGGCGGGGTGGCCCACGTGCCCCTGCCGGTCTTCGACGGGGTCGACTACGTCGCGCTCGGCCACCTGCACGGGCGACAGCGCATGTCCGAGACCGTGCGCTATTCGGGCTCGCCGCTGGCCTACTCCTTCTCGGAGGCCGGCCACGTCAAGGGCTCCTGGCTGGTCACGCTGGGCGGGGAGACGGAGTTCGTGGCCGCCCCCGTGCCCCGTCCCGTCGGCACCCTGAAGGGCCGCCTCGACGAGATTCTCGCCTCTCCGCTGCACGCCCGTCTCGAGGACCACTGGCTCCACGTCACCCTGACCGACGCCGTCCGGCCCAAATCCGCGATGGAGCGGCTGCGCGCCCGGTTCCCCCACACCCTCGCCCTGGCCTTCGAGCCCGACGGCGCCCTCCCCGCCGTCCGGCCCGCGCGCCTGAGCGGGCGGCCCGAGGCAGAGGTCGCCCTCGACTTCGTCCGCGAGGTGCGCGGCGAGCCTGCGGCGCCTGATGAGGAATCCCTGCTAAGACAGGCCATCGAGGCATCGAGGGTGAAGGAGACGATGGCATAGATGCGGCCGCACCGGCTCACGTTCACGGCCTTCGGGTCTTTTCCCGGCACCGAGACCGTCGACTTCGACGCCCTTGCGGAGGCCGGCCTCTTCCTCGTCCACGGGCCCACGGGGGCGGGCAAGACCACGATCCTCGACGCGCTCTGCTTCGCCCTCTACGGCCAGGTCCCCGGCCAGCGCAACAGCGCCCGCAGCCTGCGCTGCGACCACGCCCCGCGCACGACAGGGCCTGAGGTCACGCTCGAGGTGACGATCCGCGGCCGCTTACTCCGCATCCAGCGCTCACCCACCTGGCAGCGGCCCAAGCTGCGCGGCACCGGGTTCACGGAAGAGAAGGCCAAGGTCGTCGTCTCCGAGCGGCGGGGGTCGTCCTGGCAGGGGCTGACCACCCGGCTCGACGAGGCGGGGCACCTGGTGGGCGAGCTGCTCGGCATGAACGCCGACCAGTTCTGCCAAGTGGCGATGTTGCCGCAGGGGGAGTTCGCCAAGTTCCTGCGGGCCGGCGGCGACGAGCGCGCCAAGCTGCTCGAACGGCTGTTCACCGTCAAGATCTTCACCCAGGCGGAGGCGTGGCTGGCCGAGCACCGCAAACAGGCCTGGCGCGCGGCCCAGCAGCTGAGGCAGCAGGTCGACTTCGCGATCAAACGCGTCGAGGAGGCCGCCGGCGACGCCGCCGACCAAGCCGGGGACGCGGAGCGGCTCACGCCGGAGGCCGACCCGTTGCGCTGGGCCGGGGCTCTGCTCGACGCCGCGCGGGCGGTCGTGCACGGCGCCACCGAGGAGCGGGCCGCAGCCGGCCAGGCGCTGCGCTCCGCCCGCCTCCGGCACGAACGGGCCGCCTCCCTGGCCGACCGCCGGCGCCGCCACGCCGAGGCGCTCACCCTCCGCCGCACCCTCGACGAGCGCGCCGACGAGAGAGCCGACCTGCAGGCCATGCTCGACGACGCCGCCAGGGCCGACCGCGTCATCCCGCTCGTCACCGCCGCCAGGCAACGCGCGGAGGCCGCCACCAAGGCCCGCACCCTGGCCGCCGACGCCCTCGCCCGGGCACGCCCCCTCCTGACCACCACCCCACCCGCCCCCGGCACGGAACGGCCGGCCCTCGGCGCTCACTCCTCCGGGCGGCCCGCGAACCACCCGCCCGATCCCATACTCCAAGGGGACGGCGCCGCGGTCTCCGGAGGGCGGGGAAGCCGTCCGGTGCACCAGGGCGACGGCGCCGCACCTTCCGGAGGGCATGAGAGCGATCCGTCGGCCGGGGCGCACGAGGGTGTCGCGACCCCCGACGGGCGTGGGGACGCTCGCCCGGGCCCGGGGCGTCACGGGGGATCGACGGTCCCTTCGGCCGCCGAGCTGGCGGTGCTCGAACGCGAGCGGCAGGCCGAGATCGCGCGGCTGTCGGAGCTGCTCACGGAAGAGGCCAGGCTGTCGGTGGTCAGGCGTGACCTTCTGCGCGTGGAGGGGGAACTGGCCGCTCTTGTCGAGGCCGACGAGGCCGTCGCGGAGCGGCTGGCCGTCCTGCCCGGCCTCGTCGAGCGGGCCGAGCGCGTGCTCGCCGAGGCGCGTACGGACGCCGCCAGGATCCCGGCGGCGCAGGCCATGCGCGACGCCGCCGCCCACCTGATCGAGATCGACGACGAGCTGGCCAGGCTGGCGGCCGAGCTGGTCGAGCTGTCGGAGCGCGAGGCCGAGGTGTTCGCCGCCCAGGCCGAGCTCCCAGGCCGGATAGCCGACGCGAACGCGGCCCTGGCCGACGTACGCGCGCAGGCGGCGGCCATCCCCGCGGCGGCCGCGAGCCTCGACGCCGCCAGGCTCGCGCTGGAGGCCGCGCACCGCCGGGAGAGCCTCGCCGCCGAGCTGGACGCGGCCGTCGCCGCCCATCAGGTGCTGGTCGACCAGGCCCAGTCGCTGCGCGAACGGTGGCTCGACCTGCGCCAGGCCCGCATCGACGGCATGGCGGCGGAGCTGGCCCGCGACCTGGCCGACGGGCAGCCGTGCGCGGTGTGCGGCTCCGACCACCATCCCGATCCTGCCGCTCCCGCCCCGAGCGCCCCTTCGGCCGACGACGAGCACGCGGCCGAGACCGAGCACGAGGCCGCACTCGCCGAACGCGAGGCGGCGGAACGCGCGCTCGCCTCGCTGGAGTCCAGGCACGCCGACGCGGTCGAGGCCACGGGAGGCCTTGATGTGGCGGAGGCCGGGGAGCAGGTGCTGCGGGCGGAGGAGGAGGTCGCCCGTCTGGAGGCGGTGGCGGCCCGCGAGCCTGCCCTGGCGGACGCGCTCGACCGCGTCGAGACCGAACGCGAGCAGGTCGGGGACCGGGCCATGGAGATCGCGGAGACCCTCGCCGCGCACCGCGCTCACCTCACCCAGCTCCGGTCCGAACGCGCCCGCCTCCGGACCGGCCTCGCCACGACCGGCCTCGCCACGACCGGCCTCGCCACGACCGGCCTCGCCACGACCGGCCTCGCCACGACCGGCGCCGCCGGACCGCCAGGGCAAGCCGGCGCCCTTCCGCGTCCAGGCGCCGCGGACAACGGCCCCGCCGCGCCGGCGGCGGCCGGTGGTCTCGCGCGTCCGGGTGCCGAGGGAGGCGACCGTGGCGCGGGGCCACGCCCTATCGGTCAGGACACCGCTTCGAGCGAGATGGCGGGCGACGGGGGTTCCCACGGCGCGCAGGAGGTCGATGGCGCGGTCGTGCTGGCCGAGGCCGAGAAGGAGCTGCGGAGGTTGCGGGAGTCGGCCGGGCGGGAGGACGAGCTGGCCAGGGAGGCGGCGCGGCTCCATCGTGAACGGCAGGACCAGGAGGAGGAGCGCCGCAGGGTCGGCGCGAGGCTGGCGGCCTGCCGTACGAGACACGAGGAGCTGAGCGGTGACGCCGGAAGGCTCGGGGCGCGCCTGGACGCGGCGCGGGGCGGCGACCCGACCCTGACCGCCCGCCTGGCCAGGCTCGGCGACGAGGCCGAGCTGCTGCGGGAGGCCCGCGAGGCCACGCAGGCGGCGGCAGCGGCCCATGACGAGCTGAACAGAGCCCGGCAGGCGGCGGAAGAGGCGGCGGCCGAGGCCGGGTTCGCGGACGTCGCGGAAGCGGAGGCGGCGGCCAGGAGCCCGGACGAGCGGGAGCGCAAGGCGGAGCTGCTGCGCCGCCTCGACGACGAGCACGCCGCCGTCATGAGCACCCTGGCCGACCCCGAGCTGGTCGCCGCCGCGGCCCAACCCGCGCCCGACCTGGCCGCGATCGAGGCGGAACGCGACGCCCTGGAGGAGGCGCACACGCGGCTGTCGAGCGTTCGCGACAGGGCCGTGGCGAGGGTGGCACGGCTGGAGGATCTGTACGGCGAGCTGGCCGGCCGGCTCGAACGCTGGCGCCCGGCCGCCGACCGGCACCGCCTGGCGGAGCGGCTGGCGGCGCTGGCCGGCGGCACGTCCGGCGACAACCGGTGGAGCATGAGCCTGTCGTCGTTCGTGCTGGGCGAGCGGCTGCGGCAGGTCGTGGACGCCGCGAACGAACGCCTCGACCACATGTCGGGCGGGCGCTACCTGCTACGCCACGACCTGCGGAAGACGGCGGGGTCCCGGGCGCGCTCCGGCGGCGGGCTGGGGCTGCGGGTGGCCGACGGCTGGACCGGCGTCGACCGCGATCCGGCGACGCTGTCCGGGGGCGAGAGCTTCATCACCTCGCTCGCCCTGGCGCTGGGCCTGGCCGACGTCGTCACGGCGGAGGCCGGTGGCGCGGAGCTCGGCATGCTCTTCGTGGACGAGGGCTTCGGCACCCTCGACGAGGACACCCTCGACAGCGTCCTCGACATCCTCGACGGGCTGCGCGACGGAGGGCGGGCGGTGGGCATCGTCAGCCACGTCGCCGAGCTCAGGTCCCGGATCCCCGCCCAGCTCAAGGTCACCAAGACCCGCACCGGATCCACCCTGGCCCCGGTGCGCGCCGGCTGAGACCGTCCCCCAGCCCGGCGCCGGGCGGCGCCGGGCTGGGCTCATGTCCCGCTGCCCACGGGGACCGGGCGGGCGACGGCGGCCAGCCGGGCGGCCACGCGGGACAGGTCGAGCCCGTTGGCCTCCTCCACCCGGGCGACCGCCGCGGCGGGCACCGCGGCGATGCCGTTGAGCGCGCCCGCGACCGCGGCGGCCATGCAGCCGACCGTGTCGGAGTCGCCGCCCGCGGTGGCAGCGGCGACCGCGGTCCGGAACGGGTCGCCGCCGGCCGCCACCAGCAGGCCGATGGCCGCCGGGCAGGCCTCGGCCGCGGGCAGGCCGGTGCCGATGACGGAGGCTATCCGCTCGATGGCGTCGTCCAGGTCGCGGGACTGCACGGCGAGCGTGACGGCGAGGTCGATGCGCTGGGCGACGGAGGGGCCGGGGACGTGCCGGCCCTGCTCGCCGCCGAGGGCCTCGCCGAGTTCGGCGCCGCGCCGCGCCGCCCGTACGACCTGGAACAGGTCGGCGCCGTCCACGCAGGCGGCGGCGGTCGCGGCGGCGATGGCCGCGGCTCCGGCGACGCCGATGTTCGTGTGGTGACTCGGCACGCACGTCAGGTGTGCCGCGCGGACGGCGCCCTCGACGTCACCGGGGTGCACCAGGCCGGCGGGGGCGACCCTCATGGCGCCGCCGTTGCTGGCGCCCTCGCTCATGACGCGTCCCGCCTTGCCCACCTCCCAGGGGTCGTCCCCGGCCTTGAGGCGTTCGATGGCCTTGCGCGTGGTCGGGCCGGCGAAGTGGGGATAGTAGGAGGGGTTGCCTGACCAGCCGATGAGCAGGCGCGCCATGACCTCGGGGGTGACCTCCCCGTCGTGCTCGGCGAACGCCTCGGCGAGCAGCAACATCTGGCTGGAGTCGTCGGTGATCTGGGCCGGTCCGCGCCCGACCGCGTACGGCGCGTCGGGCAGCGGCGCGTGGAAGCTCTCGACCCTGCGGCCGAACAGTTCCCGGATCTCCGGGATGGAGCGTTCCTCGGTGGGCGCGCCGAGGGCGTCGGCGATGCAGGCGGCGGCCAGGCTGCCGTGGATGCGGTCGAGAAGTGTGGTCATCGGATTCCTTGTGGACGGGGTGCGGCGTCGAGGGTGACGTTCCGCAGGGACGTCTCGAGGCCGGTGCCGGCGTCGAGGTAGGCGCGCGAGCCGAGGCGGCCCACGCAGAGGGAGGCGGTGGCGACGCCGGCGCGCAGGCTGCCGGCGAGGGAGCGCCCGAGGATCCAGGACCCGGTGAACGCCCCGGCCAGGGCGTCTCCGGCGCCGGTCGTGTCGACGACCTCGGCCTCCGGCCCGCGCGCGTGCCAGCTTTCGTCCCGGCTGTGGCAGGCCGCGCCGTCGCGCCCGCCGGTCACCACGACGACGGACGCGCCGGCGGAGATGAGCAGCTCGGCGCAGCGCCCGGGGTCGCCGCCGGCCAGCACCTCGACCGCGCCCTGGTTGCAGAAGACGAGGTCGCTGGCGTGGGCGAGGTCGAGCGTCCTGTCCAGGCGCCCGGTGACGGCGTCGGGTTCGAGGTCGACGGCCACGGCCGCGCCGTTCGCTCGGGCCCGGGTGGCGAGGTCGAGCGCCCAGTCCAGGTCGTCGGCCAGCGGGGCGACGACCCGCGCCGTACGGAGCAGGTCGTCGGAAACCTGTCCCGTGGCCGGGATCTTGACCTCGGTCACCGCTCCGACGAGGGACTTCTCGCCGGTGTCGTCGAGCTGGACCACGCAGAACCAGGTGTGCCCGCCGGCGACGGTGACGCTCGCGGAGACGTCCACGCCGTGGGCGGCCAGCCGGTCCAGCGCCTGGCGGCCGGGCTCGTCGGAGCCCACGGCGGTGACCAGGCCGCTGCGGGCTCCGGCGAACCGCGCGGCGGCGGCCAGGTTGGCGCTCATGCCCCCGCCCTGGATGCTCAGCAGCCGCCCGATCGCCTTGCCGTCGGCGGTGGCGATGTGCGGCACCCGGACGAAGTAGTCGACGCTGGCGTCTCCGACCGCCAGCACGTCCAGCGGCCGCGGGTTCGTGGCGGTCATCCGGGAGCCCTCCGGCTGAGGAGGTTGTTCAGCAGGGCGGCGCCGACCAGGACCAGGCCGAGGATGCCGGTCTGCACGGAGTTGCCGACCTGGGCCAGCTGCAGCCCCCAGGACAGCACCACCACGACGACGAGCGCCAGCAGGACGCCGCTGAGGTGCCCGCGGCCGCCGAAGATGTGGATGCCGCCCAGCACCGCGATGGTGATCGCCTGCAGCTCCATCCCGAGGCCGGCGCTGGGCCGGGCCGTGAGCAGCCACGCGTTGGTCACCACGGCGCCGAGCGCGGCCAGCGCGCCGGACAGGCAGTACAGCCGAAACCTGAGCTTGTCCACGTCGACCCCGGCCAGGGCCGCGGCCCGGTCGCTGGTGCCGATCTGGTGCAGCCGCCGGCCGAAGGCGGTGCGGTTCTGCGCCCAGATGGCCACGGCGAACGCGGGCGCCAGCACCAGGAGCACCTGCGCGGGCACGCCGAGGATCGCGGTCTGCCCGAGGGCGGCGAAGCCCTCCCGGTTGAACCCGCCGAGCTGGCCTCCGTGGGTCAGCACCTGGGCGAGCGCGCCGTACAGGAAGAGCGTGCTCAGCGTGACGATCAGCGGGGGCAGGCCCAGCCGGGCGACCATGAAGCCGTTGACGGAGCCGAGCAGCGCGCCGAAGGCGACGGTCACCAGCGCGGCCAGCCACGGGCTGAGCCCGAGGTTCTGGGCGAGCAGGCCCATGACGATGCCCGACAGGCTCAGCGCGGACCCGACGGACAGGTCGATGCCGCCCCGGCCGCCGAGGATGACCAGCGACACGCCGAGGGCCAGCAGGCCGATGACCGCGCCGTACTGCGTCATCGCCAGCAGGTTGCCCACCTCGAGGAAGTACGGCGACAGCAGGCTCATCAGCGCGCCGAGGGCGACGATGAGCACGGCGAGGAACACCCTGCGATCGCTCACGCGGTCCCGCATCGACCGCCGGGGCAGGGCTCCCGTTGTCATTTCTTCGCTCCGATCCGCTTGTCGAGGGTGCGCCGGGTCAGCACGTCGAAGGCCACCGCGAGGGCGACGGCCGCCCCGACCAGCACGCCGTTCCACAAGGGCGGCACTCCCATCAGGACGACGCCGTTCTGCAGCAGCGCGATGAAGGCCAGGCCGCCGAGGGTGCGCAGCACGCCGCCCTCACCGCCGAGGATGCTGGTGCCGCCGACGACCACGGCGGCGATCGCGGGGAGGGTGAGCTCGTTGCCGGCCGTGGCCTGGACGACGCCCACCCTGCCCACGTAGATGAGCGCCGCGACGCCGACGAGGACGCCCACGAGCACGTACGCCGCGAACGCCGTCCGGCCGACGGGTACGCCGAGCAGCCGCGCGCCCTCCGCGTCGTTGCCGATGGCGAACAGCCGCCGGCCAAACACCCGGTGCCGCAGCACGTACGCCAGCACGCCGAACACGGCCAGCACGACCAGGCCCACCAGGGGGATTCCGCCGGCGCGGGCCGGGCCGAGCGCGGGCACGACGGGGCCGGCGAAGACGTCGGTGCTGTTCCAGAGGACGAACAGCACGGTCTTGAAGACGGCGGCGGTGCCCAGCGTGGTGATGATGGGGGAGATCCGCCCGCCGACGACCAGGCCGCCGTTGATCGCGCCGAGCGCGCCGCCGAGCAGCACGGAGATCACGACGACGAACGGGGGCGGCATGCCGGCGACGACGAGCGTGGCGCCGACCCACGCGACCACGCCGAGCATCGGCCCGACGGACACGTCGATCCCGGCCAGCAGGACGACCAGCGTCACGCCGGCGGCCAGCAGCGCCAGGTCGGCCGAGTTGATCACTACGTTGGCGAGGTTGGCCGCGGACAGGAAGCCGGGGGCGGCCACGGTGAAGAAGATCACTTCCGCGATCAGGAGGATCGGCAGCAGCGCGTTGCGCAGGAGGACCAGCATCCGCGCGGAGGGCGCGAACGCGGAGGGGACGGTGGTCGTGGTCACCGGTTCACCCCCATCGTGGCGCGCAGCACCGCGTCCTCGGTCAGGTCGTCGCCGCTCAGCTCGGCGGCCATGCGGCCCTCCCGCATGACGTAGACGCGGTCGGAGACGGCGAGGAGCTCCGGCAGGTCGCTGGAGACGACCAGCACCGCGGTGCCGTCGCGGGCCACCTCGACGAGGCGCTGCTGGATGTCGGTCTTGGTGGCCACGTCGATGCCCCGGGTCGGCTCGTCCAGGATGAGGATCTTGGGTTCTGTGGCGAGCTGCCGGGCGAACAGCGTCTTCTGCTGGTGGCCGCCGGACAGGCCGGTGACGGGGAAGGCGGGTGACGGGGCCTTGATGCGCAGCCGGTCGATCCACGAGGTCGCGAGCTCGCGCTCCTCGGCGCGGCGGATGACGCCGAGCCGGCCCAGCAGGTCCGGCAGCTTGACGGCCGTGATGTTGCTGAGGGTGTCCATGCCGGGGAAGATGCCGAGCGTCTTGCGGTCCTCCGGCAGGTAGGCGATGCCGCGGGCCATGGCGTCGCGCGGGCCGCGCGGCGTGTGCGGCTCGCCGTCCACCCGCATGGTTCCCGCGCTGGGGCGCAGCACGCCGAAGACGGTCAGCGCCAGCTCGGTACGCCCGGCTCCGACGAGTCCGTACAGGCCGACCACCTCGCCGCCGCGCACGGTCAGGTCGACGTCCGACACGGCTCCCGGCACGGTGAGCCCCGAGGTCTCCAGCATGACCGGCCCGGGCCGGGCGGGTGAGCGGCTGATGGCGGAGTTGACCGGTCGGCCGGACATCATCTCCAGGATCCTGTCGTGGTCGGCCTCCGAGGCGGGCAGGTCGCCGGCGAGCCTGCCGTCCTTCAGGACGATGAACCGGTCCGCGACGTGCTCGAGCTCCTCGAAGCGGTGGGTGATGTACAACACGCCCACCCCGGCCTCGGAGAGCCGCTGCACGATGAGGAACAACCTGCGGACCTCGGCGTCGGTCAGGATCGAGGTGGGCTCGTCCAGGATCAGCACCTTGGCTTCGACGTCGACCGCCCGGGCGATCAGCGCCAGCTGCTGTTCGGCCAGGCTGAGCGCGTCCATGCGCCGGGTCAGCAGTTCCACGGGGACGTCGAGCCGCCGGAACAGCTCCTCGCCCCTCCCACGCATCCGGCGCCAGTCGACCTGGCCCGCGCGGTCGCGGGGCTCGCGGCCGACGTAGAGGTTCTCCAGCACCGACAGCCGGGGGAAGAACGACGGCTCCTGGTAGACGACGCTGACGCCGCCGGCCAGCGCGGCCCCCGGGGAGGCCGGCCGGTGCGGTGCGCCGTCGAGGACCATCTCGCCGCCGTCGGGCGGATACACGCCAGCGATGATCTTGATGAGGGTGGACTTGCCGGCGCCGTTCTCGCCGAGCACCGCGAGCCGCTCGCCCGCCCCCAGCGTAAAGCCGACGTCGTCGAGTGCGGTGGTGGCTCCGAAGCTCTTGGACAGGCCGGACGCCGAGAGGATGGGCCGCACGTCGCTCCTAGTAGTCATACTGGGCGATGTTCGCCTTGGTGAAGACCATCGGCGGGCCCATGACGAGCGTCGTGGTCGCCGCGGAATACTCGACGGGGTCCTTCAGCCCCGGCACGGTGTTCTTCGGGGCGAACTCCTTGCCGTCCATGAGCTGCTTCATCGCCCAGACGGTCAGCACGCCCAGGTTCGGCACGTCCCAGAGCACGGTGGAGCTCATCACCCCGGACTCGACGTACGGGCGCGCCGTCCGCGGCGAACCGAAACCGGAGACCGCCACCTTTCCCGTCTTGCCGGCGTTCTGGACGGCCTGCGCCACCCCGGGGACCGCGGTCGACGGCACCGCGATGATCGCCTTGAGATCGGGGTAGGCGGTCATCAGGTCCTGCGCCTCTTTGAGCGCCTGCGCGGTGTCGGTGGTGTAGCGCACGCCGCCCACCAGTTCCATGGCGGAGTAGGTGGACTCCTGCCGCTTGCGCGCCTCGGCCACCCAGCTGTTGAACGTCTGCGTGTCGGCCGCCCCCGACACGATGCCGTACTTGCCCGTGCCGCCCATGGCCTTGGCGATCTCGTCCATCACGGTCGCGCCGAGCGCGGCGTCCGAGGCCTGCTGCACGAACACCTGGCGTTCGCTGTCGGGCGCGTCGGCGTCGGAGGTGACCACGACGATGCCCTTCTTCCGCGCGGCCGCGATCGCCGGGTTCATCGACCGGGGGTCGAGCGGGGACACCGCGATCGCGTCGTAGCCCTGCTGGACGAGGCTGTTGAAGATGCGCAGCTGCTCGGTCGCGTCCGCGGTGGAGGGCCCCGCCTGGGTGTACGACATGCCGAGCGACTTCGCCGTCTTCTCCGCGCCCTCCTTGAAGGCGGAGAAGTAGGGTACGCCCTCCACCTGGGAGACGAAGGCCACCTTGGGCCCCTCGCCGTCACCGGTGCTGGGAGCGGCGCTCTGGCCGGCCGGCCCTCCCACGGTCGAACAGGCCGCCAGGGCGACGGCCGTGCAGATGGCCACGAGCCCGGCACTGATGTTTCGCATATCGCATCCCGAGGAGACGAACGGACAGGTCTGTAGGCGCGCCCCCTTATTCGCCCGACGCGGCCACCGTAAGAATTAGTACCAACGAGTGTCAAGAGTTGTAGGTACAAATCTGGATGTTGTTGGTATATGTTGTGCATGGAGCTAGTTGACTGGTACTTCGGTCTGCGCCGGGTTCGCGAGCGAGGGGAGATGGGCCCGCATGACCAAGCGCCATGCGCACGAGATCGTGGCTGATTCGCTGCGCACGCACATCCTCGAAGGCCGCTACAAACCGGGGCAGCGCCTGCCGTCGGAGGAGGCGCTCACCGACGAGTACGGCGTCAGCCGCAACACCGTGCGGGTGGCGCTGAACCACCTCGCCGCGGCCAACCTGATCACCCGGCGCCGCGGATCCGGCAGCTACGTCAACGCCGACCTCGGCATCAGCCACTCCCTCGGCAACCTGCGCAGCTTCACCGTGCTCCTGCGCGACCTGGGCCTGCAGCCGGGCATCACCGAGGTCGAGGTGCGCCTCGACCCCAGCCCTCCCCTGGAGATCCTCGGGTTCCTCCCCTCCGAGGTCGCCTGGCTGGTCCGCAGGGTGCGGACGGGCTCGGGCTCGCCCTTCGCCCTGCTCGACTCGTGGCTTCCCGACCGCATCGGCTCGCGGATCGACCCGGAGGCCCTGACCCGCCGCCAGTCCCTGTACGCCTCACTCGCGGAAGACCTCGACATCAGGGTCGCCGAGGCCACGGAGAGCATCCACGCCGAGGCCGCCGACGAGCGCGAGGCCCGTGTCCTCGACGTCCCGGTCGGCAGCCCGATCATCGTCATCAGGCGGTGGACCTATGACCGCGCGGGCAGGCCCGTCGAATACACCCGGTCGGCCGCCCGCGGTGACCGCTACCGGTACGTGGTCAAGCTCCGCGCCTGACGGCGGCGCGCCTGTGACGTCTGCTCAGCCGAGCGACGTGATCAGCCGCGGCAGGGTCGCCGGGTCGTGGAAGAGCGTGGCGCCCAGGCCCGCGAGGCGGCCGGCGGGGGTGAAGCCGCCGGCGTAGGCCAGGCAGCGCATGCCCGCGCTCATCGCCGCCGTCACCCCGAACGGGCTGTCCTCCACCACCACGCACCGCTCCGGCGGCACCCCCATCGTGTCCGCCGCGTGCAGGAACAGGTCGGGCGCCGGCTTGCCCCTGGCCACGTCCTCGGCGCTGAACACCCGCCCGTCGAACCATTTGGCCAGCCCTGTGAGCTCCAGGCTGCGGCGGATCGTGGTGTGCCGGCCGTTGGAGGCCACGCAGGCCGGCACCGTGAGCTGGTCGATCGCCGCCTCGATGCCCTCGATGGCCCGCAGCTCCGCCATCATCGCGGCCTTGTGCTCGGCGTTGAGCTGCTCGCGCCAGCCCGGTGGCGTCTCGCCGACCTGCTCGGCCCAGTATTCGTTGGTGCAGCCCACGAAACGCTCGGCGTACTCCGCCTCGTCGATCGTCCAGCCCAGACGCCGCAGCGCGGCGGTGCCCACGCGCGTGGCGATGGGCTCGCTGTCCACGAGCACGCCGTCGCAGTCGAAGATGACCAGGTCGATGGCCAAGCCTGCTCCTTTCCCGGGGAGGTCCGGCTACGAACCTATCTGATGTGACATAGCGCCAGGTGATAGCGTTCGCGTATCGCTTCACAAGACGCCCGTCCGCATAGTGAGACCCGTATGACGACATCCCCCCAGACCGTGGCCCCCAGCAGGTCAAGGGTCGCGGCAGCCAGCCTCATCGGCACCGCGATCGAGTTCTACGACTTCTACATCTACGGCACCGCCGCGGCCCTCGTGCTGAACGCCGCCTTCTTCCCCGACCTCGACCCGGTGGCGGGCACCCTGGCGTCGTTCTCGACGTTCGCCGTCGCCTTCATCTCGCGCCCGCTCGGCTCGGCGGTGTTCGGGCACTGGGGCGACCGGATCGGCCGCAAGTCCATGCTCGTCGTGTCGCTGCTGGTGATGGGCCTGTCAACGGTGGCGATCGGGCTGCTGCCCGGATACGCGGCGATCGGCGTCATGGCGCCCGTGCTGCTGGTGTTGTTGCGGTTCACGCAGGGCATCGGCCTCGGCGGCGAGTGGGGTGGTGCGGCGCTGCTGGCCACCGAGCACGCGCCGCCCGGCAAGCGCGGGCTCTACGCGATGTTCCCGCAGCTCGGCCCGTCGGTCGGCTTCATCGTGGCCAACGGGCTGTTCCTCGTGCTCGGCGAGACGCTCAGCGACGACGCGTTCGGGAGCTGGGGGTGGCGGCTGCCGTTCGTGGCGAGCCTGCTGCTCGTGATCGTCGGTCTCTACGTACGGCTCAAGATCTCCGAGACGCCCGTCTTCCAGAAGGCCATGGACCAGCGGCGCATCGCCAAGGTGCCGTTCGCCGGGCTCATGCGGCACCAGTGGCGGCGGGTGCTGCTCGGCGCCGGCGCCATGACCATCGCGTACACGCTCTTCTACACCGCCACCACCTACTGCCTGGCGTACGGGACCGGCGAGCTGGAGATCCCGAAGACCACGATGCTCGCGCTCACCATGATCGGCGTGGTGTTCATGGCGGCGGGCACCGTGGTCTCGGCGATGGTCTCCGACCGGCTGGGCCGGCGCCGCACCCTGATCGCGGGCACCGGCGTGGCCGTCGTGTGGGGACTGGTGATGTTCCCGCTGATGGAGACCAGGTCCGTCTTCCTCACCGGCCTTGCGCTGGCCGGGGCGCTGGCGCTGATGGGATTGATCTTCGGGCCGATGGGGGCGTACCTGCCCGAGCTGTTCAGGACCGAATACCGCTACAGCGGCGCGTCCGTCGCCTACAGCCTCGGCGGTGTGCTCGGCGGCGCGGTGCCGCCGCTGGTCGCCACCGGCATGCAGGCCGGCGGCATGGGAGCGCTGGCGGTCGGCGGCTACGTGTCGGCGATGGCGCTGCTGAGCCTGCTCTGCTTGCTCGCCCTGCCCGAGACGGGCGACGAATCCCTATGAAACCAACAAATCGCGGCGGCGGGCTCGGTAACATGAGGGTCATCAACACGGCGGTCGAACAGAGCCGTGGCGCCCACGGCCGCGCTGACTTCACGGGCTGACTTCACGGGCTGACTCCTTCAAGCCGGCCCGTGAAGTCAGCGCGGCCGGAACGCCTCAACCGCTCTCGTAACCCGGGAAGAGCAGAGCCAGCTCCCGCGGGTACGTCCCGATCAGGCGCAGCTCGTCGTCCGTGAGCGGCCTGCCCGTCATCGCGTTGCAGAGCTGCACCAGCCGGAAGGCCAGCTCCTCGTCGGGCGTCTCGATCCCCAGCCCGTCCATGACGTGCCCGAACCCGGCCTTGCCGCCGTACTCGCCGGTCAGCACCACCCGCCCGCTCCTCGCGTGCCAGTCCTCGGGGAACGGTCCCAGCGTCGCCTCGTCGTACAGCTCGTAGTTGCCGTGGTCCTTCAGCGCGCCGTCGGCGTGGATGCCCGACTCGTGCGCGAACGCGTTGCGCCCCACCCCCACCTGGTTGTACGGCAGCGGCTGCCCCAGCGCGTAGCTCGCCCACAACCCGAACCTGCGGGCCCACGACAGGTCGAGCGCGTCGCCGATCTCGGCGTCGAGCCCGAAGCCGTGCTCGAAGGCCAGGATGGTGGAGAGCAGGTCGGCGTTCCCCGAGCGCTCGCCGACGCCGTTCACGCACGTGTTGATCCACGCGTCCTGCCCCGCGTCGAGATCGCCCAGAGCGCCCGAGACCGAGTTGGCCACGGCCATGCCGAGGTCGTTGTGGCAGTGGGTCTCGACCGGCATCGCGGTCGCCGCGGCCAGCTCGGCGAAGCGCTCGCGGATCCGGCCGGGCGTGTCACCGCCGATCGTGTCGCAGTAGCGCACGCGGTCGGCGCCCGCCTCCTTGGCCGCCAGGGCGAACTCCAGCAGGAAGGCGCCGTCCGTACGCGAGCCGTCCTCGGCGTTCACCCCCACGGTCAGCGCGCCCCCGGCCTTGGCCGCGCGGACCGCGGCCGCCATCTCCCTGAGGATCGCCTCCCTGTCCAGGCGGCCGCGGAACTTGTTCTGGATCATGTAGTCGGACGTCGAGATGGACAGGTTGTAGTGCTTCAGCCCGAGCGGCGCCGCCTTCTCCACGTCCTGCGGCACGCCCCGGCACCAGCCGGACAGCCGCAGCGCACCGAACGCCCCGGCCTCGGCCAGCGCCACCTGCGCCCTGACGTACGGGACCTCGTGGAAGAGGAACGGGAAACCGATCTCGGACTGAGCCACGCCGAGCCTGGCCAGATAGAAGTTGACCATGGTCTTGCCGAACTTCGACAGGCCGGTGCGTGCGGTCTGCACGCCGTCCCGGTTGGTGACATCAAGGAAATGAACGTTGGGCATGCCCTCACGTTGACATGGTTGCTCAACGTGTATCAATATTGATTTTCATCAACATGCCGGAGGGCTTCCCCGCGATGGAGTGGATCGACGCGGCCACGGCCGCCGAACGGCTAGGCGTCAAACCCGCCACGCTGTACGCGTACGTGAGCAGGGGAGTGCTGCGCCGGCGGCACGGCGACGACGGGCGGCGCAGCCTCTTCTCCGCCGAGGAGGTCGAACGCCTCGCCCGCCGCGGCCGCCCCCGCAACCGGCCGCCCGAGCTCGTGATCGAGTCGGCCGTCACCGCCCTCGGCGTCGACCGGCCCTACTACCGGGGGCGCGACGTGCTGGAGCTCGCCGCGACCAGCGGCTTCGAGACGGTCGCCGCATGGCTCTGGACCGCCGGCCCCGCCCTCCCGCACCAGCGGCCCGCACCCGCCGGCTCCCCTGCGGGAAGCGGCGGTCACGGCGAGGAGTCTGCGGCGCCCTCCGGCGGCGCGGTGTGGCGGTGCGAGCCGCAGGCGCTGCGGGCCGCCGTCGCCGCCCAGCAAGGGCTGCCGGAGGACCTGCTGCCGCTCGATCGCCTCCAGGTGATCGCCACCGTGCTGGGCGCCTCCGACCCCCTCCGCCACCAGCTCGATCCCGCCTCCGTGAGCGACACGGGCCGCCGCCTGATCGCCGGCCTGGTCGACGCCATGCCGCAGCTCAGCGAGCCGCAGGGCGAGTCGATCGCCCAGCGCCTGTGGTCCCGCCTGTGCCCGGCGCCGCCCGCTCCCGGCCTGCTCCACGCCCTCCAGGCGGCGCTGGTGCTGCTCGCCGACCACGAACTGGCCGCCTCCACGCTGGCCGCCAGGGTCGCCGCCTCCGCGCGGGCGGACCCGTACGCCGTGGTCCTGACGGGCCTCGGCGTGCTGGGCGGCCCGTTGCACGGCGGTGCTTCGTACGGCGCGGAGCGCCTGCTCGCCGAGGTCGCCGAGCCACGCCAGGCCGCGCGCGCGATCACCGATCGCCTGCGCCGCGGCGAACGTGTCCCCGGCTTCGGCCACAGCGTCTACACCAACGGCGACGGCCGCGGCGGCGCCCTGCTGGACCTGGTCAAGGAGGCCGCGCCGGAGCACGAGCGGATCGCCGCGGGACAGGCCGTGCTGGCCGAGATGCGCCGCAGGCGGCTGCCCGAGCGCAACATCGACTTCTCCCTCGCCATCCTGGCCGCCGTCAGCGGCATGGTGAGCGGCGCGGGCGAGGCGATCTTCGCGGTCGCCAGGGCGGCGGGCTGGCTCGCGCACGCCATGGAGGAGTACGAGCGCGGCACCCTCCTCCGCCTGCGCGCCTCCTACACCGGCCCGCCGATCACCTGACGTCGGCCGGGTGGTCATGCAGCGATCAGGACGGGTTTAATGCCTATGAACCAGATGTGCCAAAGGTGAGCAACGAGACTGGAGTGATGACGTGCGAGCGGCCCCTGAGGACGATCCGCCCACCGGAGCGGGGGAGGCTGCCGGTGGTCAGGTCAGGGCGGCCGTCGGTGAGGACGGCCTGCTGGCCAGGCTGAAGCTGGACCCGCGGGCGATGCGCCTCGGGTCGCACGAACTGGCCGGCCACATCGTCGCCGCCGTGCGGGCGGCGCAGCAGGATCGGCTGGCGCGGGTCGCCGAGCCCGCCACGCCCGCGGAGGACGGCCCGGACACGGAGGAGTTCATCCGCCGCGTCAACGACATGGAAGCCCAGGCAGCCAGCGATTTCGCCCGGTTGACGTCCAGTCTGGAAGAAATGTTGCGCCGCCTGGACGATCCGCCCTCAGGAAAGATGCACCGTGATGACAGATGAAGAGATCACCTGGGACGTCGCCGGCCGCGAAGCGTCCGCCCGGCACTTCCGTACGCTGACGGACGAGCAGCAGCAGGTCCACGAGGGCTTCCGGGGGCAGGTGGCGGGCAGCACGGGCCCGTTGCCCTACCCCGACTTCGCCGGCCCCTACCAGGACTACCTGGTCGCGCTGTTCGGCGGCTCCGCGGAGGTGATCGCCGGGCTCGGCGGGACGGGACAGGGCCAGGCGCTGATGGCGGCGACGAACGCGGAGGCGGAGGCGGCGGCGATGGGAGAGGTGAGCGCCGATCATGGCCACCGGGCTTGAGGAGGCCGGTTTCGGCCTGCTGGGTGTTCCGCGCCCGCCGGACACCACCGAGTTGGAACGCCAGGCGGGCGTTCTGGAGTCGCTGGGCCGCGCGCAGGCGTCGGTCGCCGGCGACGGCGCGCGCGCGTTCCGGCTCGGCGGTGCGAACACGGGCGCCGCTTCGGACGCGCTGGCCGAGCACGTGTCGGGTCAGGACGGTGTGCTGCGGCGCAGCACCGCCCAGGCGCAGCTCGCCTCGCTCGGAGCGGGCGCCGCGCAGGTCGCGTGGAACGCGGTCAAATGGGCCGGCAGGATCCTCGTCGGGCTGGCCGGGATTGCGGGCCTGGCCGCTCTCACGCCGCAGGGACGGGCGCTGATCAGGCCGCTGCTGCGGCCGGTCGCCCAGCGCATGCAGCAGTGGCTGCTCACCGCCACCCGGTTCATCGGACGGATCTACACCCGGCTCGCCGAGCGGCTCAGGGGGACACCCGCCAAGGCGGCGCGCACTGCGGCCATGCGTGCCGGCAACTCGACGAACGAGGCCACCATGAGCATGAACTGGGCCGGCAAACGGCTGAGCGAGGTCGAAACGCACGTGCGCAGCGCCAGAGACACGCTCAGGGCCGCGTACGCCCACAACAGGACCGACGCCGCCACCATTGCCCGGCTCGACGCACAAGGGCTCGCGAACCACCCGTATCTCGATGACATGACCAAACGGAAACTGCAGGGGCAGGGACGCCGGCTGCAACAGATCGAGAGGCAGCTCAGCAGGCACAGCGCCGAACACCTGGACGACGCCCGGCGGCACGTGGACGAAGGGCTCGGGATCGCCAGGGCCAACGGGCTGGACGCCTCCGACCTGAACGGCGTGCGGCAGCAGGTGAGCGACTTGACCTTCCAGCGCGCTGAAATGGCCGACCGCGCGTGGTCCGCCCGCATGGACATCAACGGTCCCTTCGAGATCCAGGACATGTACCGGATCGTGTGACCAAGCGGGCCGTGACGGGCACACCGCGGGGGCCGGCCACGCGACCGGTTGCCACCGTGTGAGGGCTGGTGATGTTCCTGCTGACGAGTAGTCATGCGCACGCTGGGACGGGTTTAATGCTGTTGACTCTGATGTAGACAGATGGTTTCGAACTGGAGTAATGATGTACCTGCGGCGCCTGAGGACGACGCGCCTAGCGGTGCCGGGGAGACCGCTGACGCTCTGGTGGGGCGATCGTGGCGAGGGCGGTTTGCCGGCCAGGCTGAGGCTGGACCTGCGGGCGATGCGTTTCGGGTCGCACGAGCTGGTGGGCCACATCGTCGCCGCCGTGCGCGCCGCGCAGCAGGATCGGCCGGCGCGGGCGGCCGACGATCTCGCGCTGTTCGGCGGCTCCGCGGAGGTGATCGCCGGGCTCGGCGGGACGGGACAGGGCCAGGCGCTGATGGCGGCGACGAACGCGGAGGCGGAGGCGGCGGCGATGGGAGAGGTGAGCGCCGACCATGGCCACCGGGCTTGAGGAGGCCGGTTTCGGCCTGCTGGGTGTTCCGCGCCCGCCGGACACCACCGAGCTGGAACGCCAGGCGGGCGTTCTGGAGTCCCTGGGCCGCGCGCAGGCGTCGGTCGCCGGCGACGGCGCGCGCGCGTTCCGGCTCGGCGGTGCGAACACGGGCGCCGCTTCGGACGCGCTGGCCGAGCACGTGACGGGTCAGGACGGTGTGCTGCGGCGCAGCACTGCCCAGGCGCAGCTCGCCTCGCTCGGAGCGGGTGCCGCGCAGGTGGCGTGGAACGCGGTCAAATGGGCCGGCGGGATGCTCGTCAAGCTGGCCGTGTTGGCAGGCGCGGCCGCTCTCACGCCGTCGGGACGGGCGCTGATCAGGCCGCTGCTGCGGCCGGTCGCCCAGCGCATGCAGCAGTGGCTGCTCACCGCCACCCGGTTCATCGGACGGATCTACACCAAGCTCGCCGAGCGGCTCAGGGGCACGCCCGCCAAGCCGCCGGCCACCGGGCAGCCGGCGGCCGCCCGGACCGCGTCCGCCACGCAGCGGGGGACGGGACAACATCCCGTCACGGCGGCGCAGTCCAGGGCCATGCAGGCACAGGCCCGTGCCGGGGAGTCCATCCGACAAGCCAGGTCCATCATCGTCCGCGCCGAAAAAGGATTGGCACAGGCACAAAAGCACGAGCAGGACGCCAAGATGACCCTCGATGTCAGGCTGAGGGGCGCGCAAGGGCGCGGAGAGATCAGCGAAGACAGGAGAAGGCAACTGGCTGGGCAACCGCTGGCGGACCATCCGTATCTTGACGAATGGATGAAGCAGCGCCTCCGGCAGCAGGCTGCGTCGCGGCAACAAATCGAATCAGAGCTCGGGCTGGGCGGCAGACATCTGGACGACGCCGGCCGCCGGGTGGACGATATCGCCAGGGCGAACGGGCTGGACGCGTCCGACCTGCAGAATCTGCGCCGCGAGGTGAGCGACTTGAAGCGCCGGTTCTCCCGACTTGGCTGACAGTCCGGCCGGCACAGCGCTCACCTCGGCGGGACACCGCGGTCCACGTACGCGGCGAGCGCCCGCACGCGCTCGCCGTGCTGGTCGTGCCCGACGATCACCGGCGGCTCGTTGTACGGCATCGCGTCGGACGAGCGCCGCAACTTGATGTACTGGCCGCAGGCGTCGATCGCGTACGGCTCCATGTCGTCCTGCAGCGCCCCGATCACCGTGATGCCGTACGTCTCCCCGATCCTCCTGAACAGCGCCACCGCCTCCCTGCGGTGCTCCTTGCCCAGGTTGCGCCCCAGCTCGTCGAGCACCAGGCACAGATGCCCGCCTCCGGACGAGGCGATGGCCGCCGCGCACACCAGCTTGACCGCCTTCTCGTCCATGAGCGCGGTGTTGGCCCGCCGGTTGTAGGGCACGAACCCCTGCCCCTCGCCGCGCCGCCACTTCGGCGTGACTCGCCACTGCCAGCGTTGCTCGGGATCGGCGGGCGCGGGCGGCACCGGGAACTCGAGCGTCGCGCCGTAGCCGCCGTACGAGGTGTCGAGCTTCTCGAACTCCTCGGCCACCCGCGTCAGCCGCGCCCTGATCGCGGCCGTCAGCGCGGCCCGGTGCACGGCCGTGGACTGCGCCGCCTCCTCGGCCCCCCTGGCCGCCGCCGCCAGGTCGCGCTGCCTGGAGACCAGCTGGGCCTCGATCTGCCGGCGCTGGTGGCGTTCGTACTCCTCCTGACCTCGAAGGTAGGAGGCCAGCGACCCGCACACCGCCGCGAACGTCGCCTGCTCCCGCGCCGTGCTCCCGCCCCGCTCCTCCAGCAGGAACCGCAGCTCTTCGGGGACCTCCGCGTCGTCCTCGGGGAAGGTGTCGCGCAACGCCTGGTCGAGGTGGCGTTCGGCGATCCGCCACCACTCCTCGGTCGTACGGGGCCGCTCCTCCTCCGGCAGCGCCGCCAGCCATTCGCGGGCCGTCTCGACCGTGCCGCCCCAGTCGGCGGCCAGCGCGTCGAGCTTGAGCGACTCGCGTTCGGCGGTGACCTTCGCCGCCTGGTCACGGGCCTGCGCCCGCTCGGCCTCGTGCCGCTGCCGCCGCCCCTCGAGGCGTTCGATCTCCATGTCCCGGGTGCGGGCGCGGAAGTCCAGCGCCCCCGCCTGGCGTTCGGCCTCGGCGACCTTCGGCGCGAGCTCCTCGATGGCGGAATTGAGCTCGCCGAGCCCGGCCCGGCGCTCGGCCAGCTTCGCCTCCAGCTCGTCCAGGCGCACGCCCGCCCTGGCCCCCTCCAGACGGCGTTGCGCCTCGGCGACGGACTCCTCCCCGTCGCGCACGGCCTGCGCGGCCGTCTCCTGGACGTCCTTCGCCCGGTTGAGCCGCTGCTCGGCGGCCTTGATGCGGGCCTCACGCCCCGTCGCCACCCCGTCGAACGCGCCGACGACGCTCACCCCCGCGGCACTCACCAGCACCGAACCCGGCAGCTCCGCCAGGGCCGCGGCGGCGGCGTCGAGCTGCGCCGCGTCCACGATCACCGCATGCTCGTTCGGCCACCCCCGCAGCTCGCCCAGCGGGACCGCCCCCGGCCGCCCGTCCTGCTGCCCGCCGGCCTTGCCATAACGCGCCTTGAGCGCGGCGCCCAGGTCTCCGGCGTCGTCCGGCGCCTTCTGCCGTGCGGACTCCTGGGCGGGCTCCTGGGCGGGCTTCTGGGCGGGCTTCTGGGCGGGCTCCTGGGCGGGGCTCGCGGAGTCGCGGGCCTGTTCGGCCACGTCGAGGGCGTCGAGGAGGCCCGTCGCGCCGATCCCCGCCGCCGTCAGCGCGTCGAGCTGGGCCGCAGCCGGTCCGCCCTCGGCATCGTCGAGCGCCGCCTGAGCGGACGACACCTCCTGGTCGGCCACCCCGAGCGCCTTGAGCGCCTCGTTCAGCCGCAGCCGCGCCTCCCGCAGCTCCCGCTCGGCCGCGGGCACGTCACGCCCGTCCGCGAACCTGCGGCTCTCCTCCAGCGCCGGGATCAGCCCGCGCAGCTCGTCGGCGGAGTTCTCCGCCACCGCGCGGTCGGCGTCCAGCTTCGCGGCCCGCGCCTGCATCGCCGCCAGCTCCTTGCGCGCCTGGGAGACCTGCCGGTCGAGGGTGTCCTCCCGCAGGGTCGTGATCTCCGCCTTGACCATGGCGATCGACCCGGCCGCGGCCTCCTCCGCCGCGACGTGCCGCTGGAGGCCGGCGGCCAGGACGTCGTCCTTGCCCGCGGCGTCGGCCAGCTTGCGCGCCAGCCTGCCCCGCCAGCACCGCAACGCGCCCGCCAGCCGCACCCTGGCCTGGTCGCGCCGGTCGAACGTGGTCAGCAACGCCTTCGACTCCGACTCGAACTCGGCCAGCCGATCGGCGGCCCGCGCCGCGCGCACCCGCCTGGCGTGCTCGTCGCGCCGGGCCTCCCGCTCCTGCTCCAGCTCGGCGTCCAGGCCGGTGAGCGCGGCGATGGCTTCGAAGACACGCTCGGGGGAGATCTCGTTGAGCGGCTGGGAGAGCAGGTTGGTGGCGACCTTGCTGCGCACGGACGTGGACAGGAACGACACGCACCTGACCCGGTCGCCGTAGAGCACCTTGGTCAGGTCGCGGGCCACGACGTCGCGCCGCCCGGCCGACTTCGGCAGCGACGCCCAGATCTCGTCGGCGCGAGCCACCCGCTCGGCCTCCGACGGGGACGCCGCCAGGTGCACACCCTCCCGCCACCTGATCTCCAGGTGGGGCGCCTCCTGGTTGACCTTGAGCCACACGGTGAGCGCCCCGCCCGAGGTGTCGGGCACCTCGAACAACTCCGCGCCCGCTCCGGGATCCCCGAGAACGAACGCCGCCTCCCCTCCGGAGGCGGAGCTGCCGGACCCGGCGTCCGCGGTCACGGAGAGGTCGGACACCGGGCCTTCTGATGCGGCACGGCGGGGGACCGGGCCGCCGGATGCGGCGTCGTCCGGAGCGCCGGACGCCGCCCCGGTCTCCGGGGCGTGGGCCGTCGGAGCGGCGCCGTGGTCCGCCGGTGCGAAGCCGTCCATGCCGGGCGGCCCGAACACGCCCACGATGTAGCCGTGGTCGGCGCTCGCCCACTGGCGGGACCCGGCGCCGCTGGCCAGCTCGGCGTTGAACAGCAACTCGGACACCGCCTTCGCGCCCGACGCGAATCGCCACTGCTCATCACCGAGCAGCGCCGTGATCGAGGCGATGAACGATGACTTGCCGGCGCCGTTGGAGTCTTTGGGCCCGGCGCCGGCCACGACGATGAGCGTGCCGGGCACGGTGGGCACCGGATGGGTCGAGAGCCGCGAGATGTTGACCGCTTGCACGGCGATCAGCACGCGGTCTCCGACGACGTTCTCCACCTGCGACACTCGTACCCCCGTTACCCTTGCATCCGTCATCTTCACCGCGCTGACCTGCGCGCGCGTACGGCCGCCGCGAGCGGGGTGCTCGGCCCCGCGGCCAGGATCAGCTCCTCCTGCAGGCGGCGCCGAGCAGCCGGGGTGAGCCGGTGGAACTGCGGCCCCGGCACGTAGCCGCCCGCCTCCTCACCGGCCTTCACCTGGCCCAGCAGCCCTGCCTGCCGCAGCGCCCGCAACGCCGCCTCCAGCTCGCCGATCGGCAGCTGGGTGTGGCGGCGCAGTTCGTCGGCCGGCGTGGGGTGCGGTGACAGCCAGCTGTCCTCGGGCAGCAGCCCCTCGGCCCTCGGGATCGCCACGGAGTGCACCAGGACGAGCGTCAGCACGGCCCGCTCGCTCACCCCGAGCCGCGCCCCCGCCTCGGCGAGGTGCGCGTCTCCCCGGGCGTGCGCGCCCTCGCCATGGTCCGCCGGCTCGGCCTGGGCGGGCACCTCGACGGCTCCGGCACCACCGACGCCGATTTCGATGCCCGGGGTGGGCACGGTGGACACGGTGGACACGGTGAGGGCGGCGGCGCAGGCGTCGTCGTAGCCGGAGATCCAGCGTTCGCGGTGCTGGACGAGTGTACGGCCGCGCCGGGCCAGCATCTCGCCCAGCGTGTGCCGCAGCGCCGGGTCGCGCAGGGCGGCGAAGCGAGCCTCCTGCACCGGCTCTGCCGCGTGCTCCACCACCATGAACGCCGCCACCAGCTCCGCCCGACGCCGCTCGTCGTAGCCGCTCAGCAGGTCGTCGAACTCCGCCGCGCCTGCCTCGACCCGGCCCCCTGGCTCCGCCGCTGGCTCCGGCGCGCTTTCCGAGGCGGCGGCCACGATGTCGGCATCGCCCACCACGGTCAGCTCGGGGCGCTCGGGCTCGGGCAGCCGCCGGACCAGCTCCTGCAGCTGGGCATGGGACTCGACCGGCCAGAGAGCGCAGCGCGGGCCCGGGCAGACGACGCCGTCGTCCATGACGATCCAGGCCGAGTCGTGCAGGCGGCGCAGCGCGCCGACCGCCCAGTTGCGCATCAGGTCGTCGGTGCGGCCGATCAGCGCGCGGTAGGTGTCGAGCACCAGCTCCACCGGCGCGGGACGGCCCGGCCACGGGTCGGCGGACAGGTCGGTCCAGCAACATTTGAGCACGGCGGCGAGCACCCGCCGGGTCTCGCCGGAGCGCTCCACTGGCAGGGGAGCGACCTGGTGCTCGTCCAGCAGGGAGGGCGTCACCCCGTCGGGCCACACCGGCAGCGCCTGCCCGGTGGAGTCGGGGCGCGTCAGCCGCGCCATCCCCGGTGGCGGGACGGCCCCTGCCCTCAGCCGCAGCGGCCCGGTGGATCGTGCCCGCACGTGCGCCATCGCCGCGTCTTCGGTCATCGGGCGCGCTCCAGATAGCCGTGGGACAACCAGGCGGGCTCGCGCTCCGGGGCGATCGTGAGCCCGTCGGCCCACGTCAGCCGGTAGGGCAGCTCGGGCCGCAGGTCGAGCGTCGTCAGGTCGGCGAGCACGCGGCGCGCCGACGGCCAGTCGGAGCCGAGCACGTCGGCCAGCGCCACCCGGGAGGCGTCGCCCAGCAGCGACTCGGCGACCTGCGTCAGCCGCTCCGTGGCCGCGTCGGGCGAGGTGTCGAGCGCGTCGCCGGGCCCCGGATCGGGCAGGTTGGAACGCGGGGGAGTGGGCTGGGCGGGCGCGGGCCGCGGCGCCTCGTCGACGGCGCGGGCGATGGCGGCGGGATCGTGCCAGGGCGCGGGCGCGTCGAAGACGACCCCGTCGAGCACCGCCGCCAGCTGCTCCCTGGAGGCGGTCTGCGCGAACGTGCGCCACGTCTCGGTCGGCAGCAGCGTCAGGTTGCGCGTGGTGCCCGCGGAGTCGGCCAGCCGCCCGGCGGCCCGGCGCGAGGCGTCGCTGTAGGCGTAGATCGCCGCGCGCAGGTCGGTGCAGACCCGGTCGAGCTGCGGCCAGCGGGTCAGGATCGTGCCGTGCAGCCCCTGCGCGCGCCGCGCGATCTCCTCGGTGCCCCACAGCTTGGGCGCCTGCTCGCGCAGCTCCTCGATGGTGCCCATGGTGAGAGTGATCAGCTCCAGCGCCCACAGCCGGAACGCCCGCGTCAGGTTGACCGCGCTCTGCTCCGCCTCCTCCATCGTGGTGCGCGGGTCGGCGACGTTGAGGTCTTCGAGCGCGAGCAGCCGGTGCATCTCCGACTGGCCGCCGTCGTCCATCATCCGCCGGATGAACATCAGCCCGACCACGCTGGTGAACGACGCGCGGTAACGCAGCTGGTTGGGCTTGGGGAACACCTCGCGGATCGCCCCGAGCCCCTTGAGCACCCGCAGCCGGTTGTCGAACTGGTCGGTGGGGTGGGCCCGGCAGGCGAAGCGCATTTGCTCGTGCGTCAGCCACTCCTCGCCCGCCTCGGCGAACGCGGCGAACAACGTCTCGGCGATGTCGACCAGGGCCGGATCGTCGACCACCGCCCCGCTGTCGCGGGCCAGCGCGGCGAACATGCGGCGGTAGGTCGACAGGACCGCCTCGTCGGTGAGGACGGCGTCGAGGGTCAGAGGCTGTTCTGGCACGGGGACTAAGGTACGGCTTCGCACCGACACTCTCCGCCGTCTCCTGGCGAACCCATGCCCCTACCAGCGAGTACATACGCGCAAGCGACGGCTGAGCGCTAAGGTGATGCCCGGTAAGGCGGGGGCAAAAGCTCTGTAACTGTGCATACGGGGAGTTAGCGGTGCGGACGCGCATGCTCCGAGGTGATCGGGGCACGGCGGTGATCGCCTCCGTGGTGGCCGCGTGCCCGGTCGCGGCGCCCGAAGGCGACGGTCCCCTCGGGAGACTCTGATGGCCACACCGCGCGGCGGGTTCCCGGCCGCGCAGCTCTACGAGTGCACCGGCTGAGAAGGGGACTCAGTTGACCCAGTACAACCACCAGGACCAGTTCGAGCAGACGGTGCAGCCGTACCAGCAGCCGCCGCAGCAACCGGCCCAGCTGGCCGGCCAGTTCGCCCAGCGCTTCCAACTGCTCGCCGCCAACATCGAGCGCATCATCCGCGGCAAGCACGAGGCCATCGAGCTGGCCCTGATCTGCCTGTTCTCCGAGGGGCACCTGCTCGTCGAGGACGTGCCGGGCACCGGCAAGACCACGCTCGCCCGGTGCGTCGCCGCCAGCGTGGACGCCGAGTGGCGGCGCATCCAGTTCACCCCCGACCTGCTGCCGAGCGACATCACCGGTGTGTCGATCTACAACCAGGCGCACCAGAAGTTCGAGTTCCACCACGGGCCCGTCTTCGCGAACATCGTGCTCGCCGACGAGATCAACCGGGCCTCGCCGAAGACCCAGGCCGCGCTGCTGGAGGTCATGGAGGAGCGCAGGGTCACGGTGGACGCCGAACCGCATCCGGTGCCCCGTCCGTTCCTGGTGGTGGCCACGCAGAACCCCGTCGACATGGACGGCACGTACCCGCTGCCCGAGGCCCAGCTCGACCGGTTCCTGATGAAGATCTCCGTCGGCTACCCCGACCACGTCTCCGAGGTCGAGGTGCTCAAGGGCATGCCGACCGGGCCGCAGGTCGAGCGGCTGCCCGTGGTGGCGCGGGCGTCGGACGTGTCCGGGATGATCGACTTCGCCTCGCACATCCACGTGGCCGACCCCGTCTACGACTACATCGTGGCGGTGTGCGCCGCCACCCGGACCAGCCCGCACCTGCGGCTCGGCGCCAGCCCTCGGGGCAGCCTCGCGCTGCTGCGCGCGGCCAGGGTCAAGGCCGCCGCCGCCGGACGCCACTACGTCGTCCCCGAGGACGTCAAAGCGCTGGCCGTACCGGTGCTCGCGCACCGCCTGATCCTCACGCCCGAGGCGGAGCTGCGCGAGGTCACCGCCGCGGCGGCGCTCGGCGAGATCCTCGCCGGGATGCCGGTGCCGCAGGCGGCGTAGGGCCCCGCCCGCGCCTCCCGCGCCGCCGGGCCGCCTGCGTTCGGTACGCACCCGGCGACGTCATCGACGCCGCCACCGCGGCCTGGCAGCGCAGCGACGCCATCCGCGGAGCCGTCCGCGCCGGCACCCCGCTCACCACCCGCCTGCGCGACCGCCCCCTCCTGCGCTGACCCCCTCCTGACCCCCGGTACAGCGCCACCGTGAAAGCAGAACGGCGTGTCGGGTGATATCAGGTGACGACTGACACACCGGAAGGGTGCACATGACGGGGGAGACGATCGTGAAGCCGGTGCCCTGGGCGGCCGCACATCCACCAGGCGTGCTGGACGGCACCGAGGCGTTCGCGGCGGTGTTCGACGCCCACTTCGCGGAGATCCACACCTACGTCGCGCAGCGGCTCGGCGCCGACCACGCGGACGACATCGTCGCCGAGACGTTCCTCACCGCGTTCCGCAAACGCGATCGTTACGATCCGTCGAGAGCGGGCGTGCGCGCCTGGCTGTACGGCATCGCCACCAACCTCATCGGCAAGCACCGCCGCCTCGAGGCCCGCACCCTGCGCGCCCTCGGCCGCTGCGGCCCCGACATGGACACGCCCGGGCACGAGGACTCGGTGGCCGTCCGGGTCAGTGCCCAGAGCCTGCGGCCTGAGCTCGCCGCCGCCCTGGCCGAGCTCGACCGGCGCGACCGTGACGTGCTGCTGCTGGTCGCGCTCGCCGGGCTGAGCCACGACGAGATCGCCTCCGCGCTCGGCATTCCGTACGGCACCGTCGGCTCCCGCCTGAACCGGGCGAGGAAGAAGCTGCGGGCGCTGCTCGGGGAGGTGCGCGTCCATGGATGAGCTGGCACGCGTGCGCGACCTGTACGGTGAGCCGCGCCCGGGGCCGCACGACCAGGCCAGGGTGTGGCGGCGGGTGCAGGCGGGGCGGCGGCGCAGCCGGCTGCCATGGCTGGCGGTCCCCGCCGTCGCGACGGCCCTCGCGCTCGCCTTCGTCATACCTGGGCTTCCGGAACGCCACATCGACGGCCGCTCGGTCCTGTTGTCGGCGGCCACCACGGCGGCGGCCACCGGGTCGGAAGGCACCTACTGGCACGTCAGCAAGCTGCACGGCGGCACCAGGGTGACCGAGCTCTGGGTGACCAGGCAGGGCCGGGCGTGGATCGCCGAGCAGGGCGAGATCACCCGCGTCACCGGCCGGTCGCCGTTCAGCATGGCCGGGCGCGACCTGACGTACCAGCAGATCCAGGCCCTGCCGTCCGACGCCGCGGCGCTGCGCGCGCGCGTCGCCGCGATCCTGCCCGCCGGTTCGGAGGGGCTGCTGGCCGACGCGCTCAGCGGCCTGCTGTGGACCAAGCCGTCCACGCCGGGGGTGCGCGCGGCCGCCTACCGGGCGCTCGCCGACCTGCCCGAGGTCCGCTACCTGGGCGCACGGCAGGACGCGCGGGGGCGCGCCGGCGAGGCGTTCTCGTTCGACCTGCCCTCCGGCGTCGAGCGGACCCTGATCATCGACCCGGTCACCTCGCAGGTGCTGTCCTGCGAGGACGGCGGCCACGGCGGGCGCTCCGAGATCGTGCTCGGCGCGGGCTGGACCGACCGCGGACCGGACCTCCCCTAGCCTTCCCCGCCCGCATCCATCGGCGCGGCGCGCGGGTCTCGCGCGCCCTCTCACAGGAGCCACGACGTGTTCCGGCGTGCCCGCACCACGTCAGGCAGGGCCATCTGCCTGAGCGACCAGTTTCCCGTGATCAAGGTGGAGGAGGTGATGCGCGGGCTGGTCAGGTTCGCCGGGCAGCCGGCCGTCGAGCTCGGCACGGACGTCGACTGGGCCGCGAACCCGCACGGCAACCGCTCGTGGGCGCTGAACCTGCACACGCTGCGCTGGCTGGGCCGCCTGGTCGCCGAGTACGAGCGGACGGGGGAGCCCGCCTACCTCGACCGCGCCCGCACCCTGGTCGGCCACTGGGCCGGCGCGAACCCGCGCGGCGGCCAGGGCGTCAGCCCGTGGGCGTGGGCCGAGCACGCGGTCGCGCTGCGCGCGCCCGTGCTCGTGTGCCTCAGCGAGCACGTGCGCGCCCGCTGGTTGTGGGACTCCCTGGCCGCGCACGGTGAACTCCTGGCCGACCCGGCGCTCTACCGCGAGGGCCACAACCACGGCCTGGACCAGGACATCGCGCTGCTGGCCGTCGGCTGCCGGCTCGGGCGGACCCGGTGGCGGGACCTCGCCGTGCGCAGGATGACCGCCTCGGCCGAGCTGGCCATCGACGCGCAGGGCGTGCTGCACGAGCAGGCCCCCCGCTACGGCCTGTACGTGCACCGCAGGCTCGGCGTGGCCCTGCGGGCGATCCGCGAGAGCGGCGCGGAACCGCCCGCGCGGCTGGTCGCCAGGCGGGCGGCGCTGGAGGCGTACGTCGCGCACGCCACCCAGCCCGACGGCCGCCTCGTCCCGATCGGCGACGGGCCCGCCGACGTGCGCGCGGTCGGCTTCCCCTGCGAAGGGCCGGTGGTGCGGGTGTTCGACGGCGGTTACGTCTTCGGCAGGACCGCGTGGGACGACGCCGCCTCCGCCCACTACTCGATCAGGTTCGGTCCCGGGCGGCGGCTGCACGGGCACGAGGACCATCTGGGGGTCACCTACAACGCCCACGGCAGGCGGATCCTGGTGGAGGCCGGCTTCCACTCCTACGAGCACACCGGGTACGCGCAGTGGACCCGCTCGCCGGAGGCGCACAACGTGCCGGTCGTCTCCGGGACCTTCCGCCCCGGCACCGCCACGCGCCTGGTGAGCTCCGCGATCGGGCCGTCGCGCCAGTCCTTCGAGCTGGCCGACGACGCCTACGGGGTGCCCAGGACCCGGCGTGTCCTCGTCTGCCACAACCCGGATCTGATGGCCGTGCACGACTCCGTGCCTTCGGGCGCCCTGCGCAGTCTGTGGCACTTCGACCCCTCCCTCAGACTCGTGTCCCGGCGCGAGGGGACGATCGTGCTCGGTGACGGGGACTTCCACGTGACGCTGCTGCAGTTCCCCGGCGCCGGCCAGGCGGTGCGCCCGGGCCTGATCTCGCCCGGTTACCTGCGCACGTCGGAGGTCGTCACCGTGCTGTCTCCCGAGACCGCCCGCGTGCTGACCGTGATCGTGCCCGGCGTCGCCGAGCCCTCGCTGTCGCGCTCCGACGGCTCGCTGACCGTGCGCACGCCCGGCGGCCCCGTCACCCTCCAGCCGCCGTACAGCCAGTGTGGCTGATCCTCGACCAGCCGAGCTGCGCTCCTCCTCCACATGCCGCGCGACCGGGCCTGGACCTCAAGCCCTTCTCCGGCACCGTAGTCGGGAGAAGGACGAGCTCAGGACGGATCAAGGACGGCCGCCTCCAGATTCCTCACCAGTTCGCGCGGCGTGCATGTTGGGGGCACAGGTGAGAAAAGGGATCAGACAAGGCACCGCCGTGGTCGCCATGACCGCGGCAGGCATGACCGGCTGGCTGGGTGTGCCGAGCGTGGCGCATCAGGCCGGCCAGGCCACCCTGGCCAAGGGACGCCACACGGTGTCCGCCAGGGAACTGGCCCGAGCCTTCCAGACCGGCTTCGGCATGCGCCACATCTCCCGCGCCTGACGCGCCTCGATCCACCGGCGTCACGGTTTCCTCCACCTGGTGGTGCGGCCGCTGCGCCCTCGGCCGACGTACGGCAGCACCGCGCTCTGAAGTACGCGGGCCGTCATCGCTCGTGTGATCGCAAACGTGACAAGCCGCCGCCCCAGGTAGGAGCGGCGGCCTACGCCGGTTCGCCGGACTGCTGACGACTGGTCTTCGCCTCAAGGACAAGGGCTCAGGTGAACAGATCCTGAAGGGTCTGCGTGGTGGCCGCGCGTTCGAGCCAGGCCTCGAGCTGGGCCAGGTCGGTGCAGGAGATGATCCGGGCGCGGGCGTCTTCCGGTACGTCGAAACCACGGGCTTCCAGTACGAGCAACACTGACGTGGCGGCTTGCTCCGCCCTGCCTTCCGCCCTGCCTTTGATGCGACCTTCTGCGAGGCCGCGGCCGGAGTGCTCGCGGGCGAAGGGGCTGTAGACGGGCCAGTCGGTGGACGTCATGACCTCCTCCATGAGGTGTCGGATATCGGGCGCGACTATGCTGTTGGCGTATGGCACCCCATTGGGGTTAGAGTGGGGGTATGCCTAAGATCAATGTGTACCTCCCTGACGATCTCGCCGAGGCCGTCAAGCAGGCCGGCGTCCCGGTGTCGGCGATCTGCCAGCGCGCCCTGGAGCAGGCGGTGCGCCGGGTGACCGCCATCAGGGAGATGGCCCTGGTCCCCCAGGACCTCGACGAGCCGACCGGAGCGCTGGCCCACCTCACTCCCAGGACTCGTGTCGTGGCGGTCAAGCTGGCCCAGGAGGCGGCCAGAGCCGACGGGGCCACCAGCGTCGGCACCGAGCACCTGCTCGCCGGCATGCTGGCCGACGGCGCCAACCTGGCGCTGCATGTGCTTCGCGCCATGGAAATCGACCCAGAGCAGGTCGGGCGCGACCTGTCCCGCCACCGACCGGCCCGGCGGCCTGAGAGCGCCGCCACGGCCACGGACGGCGCCGCGCCGCTGGCGCTGAGCACGGAGGCCGCCAACGCCCTGGAGTTCACCGTCACTGAGGCCACCTCCCTCGGCCACAACTACGTCGGCTGTGAGCATCTTCTGCTCGGCCTCGTCACCGAGCCCGACGGGATCGCCGGCCAGGTCCTGCGCGGGCTGGGCGCCGAGCCCCGGCTCACCCGGCGCGCGGTGGTGGCTGCCCTCGCGGGATACGTCCACCTGCGCGCCCAGGCCCAGCAGGACGCCCCCGCGCCCCCGGCCGGGCAGGCGGCGGGCGAGTCCGCCGTGCAGGCGAGACTGGCGGCTGCGATCCGTCAGGAGCTCCAGCCGTTCGTCCAGCGCCTCGAACGACTGGAAGAGCGCCTCGGCACGGACGCCTGAGGACCACAAATGATCACCACCGGCCGGAAGCGTACGCTCGCCGCGCTGCGCGTCGCCATCGTCTCCGTGGTCGTGGTCGGCATCGTGATCGCGGCAACATGGTGAGCCGCCCTCCGGGATCCGGTGGCGACTCTCACAACTCTGCCGGGATGCCGATGGCCTCCACTCAGAGCAGATGAGAAGCGGGGCGTGCTCAGGTGAACAGGTCCTGAAGGGTTTGGGCGGTGGCCGCCCGAGTGAGCCAGGTTTCGAGCTGGGCCAGGTCGGTGCAGGAGCGGATCCGGACGCGGGTGTCCTCTGAGATGTCGAGGCTGCGGGCTGTCGGCACACGGACATGGCAGCCAGGTCCAGGTGGCCGGCGGCTTGCTGGGGTCGGTGATGGCCGGGATGCCGTCCGGTCCCAGCGCCCGGGCCTGGAAGCGGAAGTGCGCTGATCTTGGCCGAGCAGCTTCTGGCGGGCATCGACCCGAAGTACGAGAGACGCCATGGGCTCGTGCTCGTTCGATATGTCTCCGCCTTGGCCCAGGCGAAGGAGGTCCCCGGGGCGGTGGCCGAGCTCACGGAAGCCGTAGGCATCACCGGGCAGCACATTTCGGTCCGGCTCACCGACGAGATCCGGCAAGCACGAGCCCGGCCGAATCCGTGGGCGGATACCACCCATGTCCGTCAGCTGGACGAGACCCTGCGCTCCCGCAGGCTCGTCCGGAGTTGCCCGGCCTGAACGGGATCGAGTTGCCGGTCAGAGCCAGTCGCGGCGTTTGAAGACGGTGTAGAGCACCAGGCAGACCGCCGCCATGAGCAGGATGGCGAACGGGTAGCCGAACGCCCAGTGGGTTTCGGGCATGACGTCGAAGTTCATCCCGTAAATGGTGCCGACCAGGGTGGGCGCGAAGAGGATGGCGGCCCAGGCGGAGATCTTCTTGACCTCCTCGCCCTGCCTGATGCTCGCCTCCGTCATCCTCGCCATCTCCTCGTTCTGCGCCTGCGTGACGAGCGTCGAGTTGACGATGAGGATGTTCTGCAACGTCTGCCGGAAGGACGAGATGCGCTCCGCCACCGTGATCGCGTGGTCGGCCACGTCACGCAGATAGCTCTCGAGCTCGCTGGTCACGCCGTATTTCGCCGCTCCCGCGATGAACCCGTGGATCATCCCGACCAGCGGCGCCGTGGCCCGCTGGAACTCGATCACCTCGCCTGACAGCTCGTAGACGCGGCGGGAGACCGAGGGGTCGCCGCCGAAGACCTGGACCTCGATCTCCTCGATGTCCTTCTGCAGCCCGGCCACCACCGGCGCGTAGCCGTCGACGATGGTGTCGAGGATGGCGTAGAGCACGGCCTGCGGGCCCTGCCGCAGCAGGTCGGGGTCGGACTCCATACGCCGGCGCACACCGTGCAGGTCGGGGGCCTCCGCGTGGCGTACGGTGATCACGAAGTTGGGGCCGACGAAGAAGTGCAGCTCCCCGAACGCGACCTCCTCCACGTCGTCGAGGTAGCGTGCGGCCCGCAGCACCACGAACAGCGTGTCGCCGTATCGGTCGGCCTTGGGCCGCTGGGAGCCGACGATGGCGTCCTCCAGCGCCAGCTCGTGCAGCTCGAACTCCTCGCCGAGCTTGACCAGCTCCCATTCCTTCGGCCGGTAGAGGCCGATCCAGGCCATGCTGCCCGGCTCCTGCTTGAGGCGTTCGAAGGCGTCGGCGAGCGAGCCCGGGTTGCCGACGCGCTCGCCGTCGCGGTAGATCGCGTTGTCGATGACGGTCGGCCGGTCGGGCGGCTCCTCCGAAGCGCGCGGGTCCATGGAGAGCTCGGGCGCCTCCTCGCGCGCGTCCGTGCCACGCCTGAAGCCTCTGACCCTGGCCATGCCCCTCCCAACGGCCTTCCCGACGGTTACGCGGGCCTGAACTCGTCGAGCTGCTGCACCGCCCGGTCCCTGATGGACTTGCGCCACATGGGCGTCCAGCCGAACAGCAGCCCGTGCGGCCTGCCCAGCGCCATCTTCGACCAGCGCCTGAAGTCGAACTCGTCGTGGTGGCGGACGATCAGGCCGTCCTCGAACCTGAACAGCGCGTCGATCTCGTTGACGACCTCGCGTCCCGTGCGCGAGAACGTGTAGCGGGCCGTCCAGTGCGCGGCGCCGCTGTGGTCGTCCGCCGTCACGTCACGATAGGCGGACTTCAGCCCGTCGCGGACGCCGAGCTGCAGCCGCCACATCCGCATGACCCTTTCGCGCCCCTCCACCTCCTGGAAGATGGGGTCGCCGAAACTGACCTCGGGGTGGTAGCAGCTCTCCATGGACGCGAAGTCCGCCCGCCCCAGAGCGTCGTAGAAGGCGCTGATGAGCGCCACGTGCCGATCGTTCACTTTCCCATCAGATCATGTCCGCGCCGTTGTCCCAGCACACGGCCCTGAGCCAGGCGTCGCCGAGGTCGAGCCGGGCGAGCGCGTCGAGCTGGTGCGCGTAGGAGTACGGGATGGTCGGGAAGTCGCTGCCGAGCACCACCTTCCCCGCGAGCCCGAGATCAAGCAGGGCGGGCCGCAGCCGGGCGGGGAACGGCATGCCGCGCTCGGCGAAGTCGGTGAACGCCATCGTGGTGTCCAGCGCGACCCGTTCGTAACGTCCGGCCAGCTCGAAGAACGGGTCGTACTCCGGCATCCCCAGGTGCGCGATCACCAGCCGGAGCCCGGGATGGCGGCGCAGCACCTGACCGATCGGCTCGGCGCCGACGTGACCTCCGGGGACGGGCACCGAGCTGGCGTGCGTCACCACCGGCACTCCGGCCTCCGCCAGCAGCCCCCACACCTCGTCCAGGTCCTCGCTCCGCGGGTCGAACCCGCCGACCTGCAGGTGCACCTTGAAGATCCGGGCGCCGTCCGTGAGCGCGCGGCGCACGTAGTCCCCGACTCCAGGCTCGGGGTAGAAGGTCGCCGACGGGAGACATTCCGGTGTACGGCGGGCGAAGTCGAGGGTCCAGCTGTTGAGATCGGCGGCCATGTCCGGTTTGTGGGCGTAGGCCAGGGCGGGGAACGTGCGCACACCCATCTCCCTCAGCCGCGCCAGCCGCTCCTCCGCCGGCCACTCGTACTCGATCTTCCAGCCGTCGCCCACCAGCGGGCCGCCGTGGCGGAAGTGGTGCCAGACCCGCCGCTGCATGCGGTCGGGCAGGAAGTGGACGTGCAGGTCGATCAGGCCGGGCAAACCGAGGCCCCGCCACCAGTCCGGCACCTCCGCGTCAGAATGTCGTTCCGTGGCCACGGAAAGGACTTTACCTGGATAGGGTTTTCCCTCGATGGACAAGTTCTGGGCCCACCTGATCGAGGTTCAGCCCGACCCCGACCCCTGGGTCGTGGCGGTCTCGGCTCTCGCCGCGCTCGTGCTCGTCGGTTTCCGGCTGCCCTGGCAGCTGTCCAGAGGCCTGATCACGATCGCCCACGAGGGCGGCCACGCGCTGATGGCGCTGGCCACCCGCCGCAAGCTCGAAGGCATCCGTCTGCACTCCGACACCTCGGGCGTCACCCTGACCAGGGGCAGGCCCACCGGTCCCGGCATGGTGCTGACCGCGCTGGCCGGCTATCTCGCGCCCTCGCTGCTGGGCCTGGCCGCGGCGTGGCTGACCGAGCAGGGCCGCATCACGCTGCTGATCTGGGTCGTGCTGCTGTTCCTGGTCTGCATGCTGCTGCTCATCCGCAACCTGTACGGCGCCCTGATCCTGCTGGCCACCGGCGGCGCGGTGTTCGCCCTGATCATGTACGCGCCGGCCGAGGTGCAGCAGGTCGTGGCCCTGGTGGCGGTCTGGTTCCTGCTGTTCGGCGGGATCCGCCCGATCATCGAGCTGCAGCGCAAGCGGCACCGGCGCCAGGCCCGTGACTCCGACGCCGACCAGCTCGCCCGGCTGACGATCCTGCCGGGCGGGTTCTACGTGTTCTTCTTCCTGCTGGTGTCACTCGCGTCCGTGGCGTTCGCCGCCTACCTCATGAATCCCCTTTAGGCTGGCATATCCCCACTGAACTCCCTTGCGAGCCTCATGGCAGGGAGTGTCGTGCTGCCTGGTCGAAGCCCGTGTGCGTGCGGGGCGCGGTGGCGCGCTCAACCGAGTAGCTTGCGCGCTGCCTGCTCGATCTCCTCCTCCGACAGCAGCACGTGGTCGGCCGCCCCGCCCAGCGGGATGAAGCTGTCGGATGAGGTGACCCGGGCGATCGACCCGGTGAACCCGGCGTCGAGCAGCTCGGCCACGACGCCCTCCGACACGCCTCCCGAGTGGCGGGTCTCGTCGGCGATCAGCACGTTGCCGGTCAGCTCCGCGGCCCGCAGCAGGTCGTCCATCGGCAGCGGCGCCAGCCAGCGCAGGTCGAGCACGCGGCAGCCGTAGCCCTCCTGGGTGAGCCGGACCGCGGCGCGCAGGCTCATGCGCACCCCGTTGCCGAACGTCACGATCGTCAGGTCGCGCCCGTCGCCGTAGGAGCGGGCACTCCCGACGGGGACGTGCGTCTCGGCCCAGCGACCGGGCGGCGCGTAAGGTGCCAGCCAACCGCCGTCGCCCGCCTCGAACAGGTCACGCGTGTGGTAGAGCGCGATGGGCTCGAGGTAGACGCAGACCGACCCGGACGTGCGGGCCGCCGCCAGGCAGGTGCGCAGCATGGCCGAGGCGTCGTCGGGGCGCGACGGTGAGGCGATGACCAGCCCTGGGATGTCGCGCAGCGCGGCCACCGCGTTGTCGTTGTGGAAGTGGCCGCCGAACCCCTTCTGGTAGGCGTAACCGGCCACCCGCACCACCATCGGGTTGGTGTAGTTGCCGCGCGAGAAGAACGACAGCGTGGCCGCCTCCCCACGGATCTGGTCGAGCGCGTTGTGCAGGTAGGCGAGGTATTGGATCTCGGGCACCGGCAGCAGCCCCGACACGCCGGAGCCGAGCGCCAGCCCCAGGATGGCCTGCTCGTCGAGCAGCGTGTCGAACACCCGCCCTGCCCCGAAACGTTTCTGCAACCCCCTGGTCACGCCGTAGACGCCGCCCTTCTTGGCGACGTCCTCGCCGAGCACCGTCATCTCCGGGTAGACGGTCAGCGCGTCGGCGAGCGTGCGGTTGATGGACTGGCAGAGCGTCAGCGGCTGCTCGTTCTCCGGCAGCGAACCGGCGAACGCCTTCTCCCTGGCCTCGCCGGTGGCCGCCACCGGGCTGATCCTGGCGATCAGTTCGGCGTCGCGCGGCGCGATCGGCTCCATGACCTCGCGGGCCGAGCCGAGGCGCGGGCTGCGCGTCGTCTCCATCGCCATCCGCAGCACGTGCTCGCGGGCGGACTCGTACGTGGTGAGCAGCCCTTCAGGGGTCTCCAGCCCGGCCTCGACGAGCAGCGCCGCCGTCCGCAGCAGCGGGTCGCGCGCGAGGTCGGCCTTGATCTCGCGCTGCGTACGGTAGGCCGACTCGACGTCGGAGCCGGCGTGCCCCATGAGCCGCACGGCCGACAGGTGCAGGAACGCGGGGGAGCGGTGCTCGCGTACGTGCTCGGCGGCGCGGACGGCCACGTCGTAGGCCTCTGCCAGGTCGCATCCGTCGGCGGCGAAGTAGGCGATGCCCGGGCGCCGCGCGGCCGTCTCCACCCATCCCTTGGGGGTGCGGACGCTGATGCCGATGCCGTTGTCCTCGCACACGAACAGCAGGGGCAGCGCCTGCCCCTGGTAGGTCGCGTAGGAGGCGGTGTTGAAGCCGGACAGGGCGCTGGCGTGGTTGATCGAGGCGTCGCCGAAGCTGCAGACGGCGACCGCGTCCTCCGGCCATGCGGACCTGACGCCGAGGGCCCGCGCCCGCTCGATCGCGAACGCCACGCCGACGGCTCTGGGCAGGTGGCTGGCGATCGTGGAGGTCTGCGGGATGACGGCCAGGTCGGGATGGCCGAACACCTTGTGCCGGCCGCCCGCGATCGGCTCGTCGGCCGCTGCGGTCAGGCCCATCAGCACGTCGCGGATGCCCTGCTCGGGCAGCCGCCCGGCCTGCTCCGACCGGGTGAGGTAGAAGGCGCCGGAGCGGTAGTGGAGCAGGGCGGGGTCGCCGGGCCGCAGGGCGGCGGCGACGGCGGCGTTGCCCTCGTGACCGGCGGAGCCGATCGTGTAGTAGCCCTCGTCCTGCGCGCGCAGCCAGCGGGCCGCGACGTCGAGCAGCCGGCTGTCGAGCTGGCGGTGGAACAGGGTGCGGCACCGCTCGCCGGTCAGGGCGACGCCGTCGCGGACCGGCTGTGCGGGATCTCGGGCGGGGCCCGCCTCAAGCATCGCCACGGCCTGGGTGAAATGAGTCTCAACTGTGTCGCGCGCCACAACTCGATTATGTCTTTGTTCGGCGCCGCCGTCTGCTGGACGCCGGCGACATGTCGTGGACCGGTTTCGGCGGCCGGCACATCGACGGCGCCTCAAGCCCCGTCATCGCCAGGGTGAGCATCGCCTCCAGCCTCCTGATCGGCGTCTCCAAAGCCGCGGTCGGGACCAGGTTCGCCACCGAGGCGGCCGGTCCTACCACCCGCCCGCGCCGACCGGCTGCCTCGCCCGAGTGCCGGACCCCTCACCTCGAACGACACCAGGAACGAGCCCGGCTCCGGGCCGGTGGAACCGGCGTCCCCGCGGCGACACGCGACGGCCCGCCCAGGACCGTGGACTCCACAAAAGCCGACAGGCTCGTGACGCGTCGAGGTGGGCTTCCGGAGGGGCCGACAACGGCCGAGCACTCCCAGGTGATCTCATTCCGCGTCGTCGGACCAATACATGTAGGGGCTCTCGTAATAAGGCCCCTCCGCGAACGGTGGACGCCTATCATGATCTCGGAGCACCTCATAGGAATGTTCGATCGGGTCCCTCCCCGAATCAAGCCTGCCTTCTCGGAGCGCATCGATCGTCGTATCTCCGTAGATCCCCGGAAGCCGTGGCAGGATGATGTGCAGCTTGCCCGGCAGTTGTCCGTGTTCGTAGACCACCATCCGGTTGAACTCGCGTAGGTGATCTCTGGCCTTGTCGTGGGCATCGCCCGTCAGGTCGGCCCACAGCTCGTCCGGCCGGAAACGTACGTCATAGCTCTCCGTGACGTTTTCGAAGCTCTGCTTGTGGTTCTTGAAACTGATGCCGAACGAATCGCACACGTCGCTGGTCTGACCGGCGACGTAAGCCAGCGCTTGCGCGGATCCGTGGAACTTGCGCATGGATTCCCCGATGAGCTCACCCATCTCCTCCGGCAACGCCTTGGACGCGCGGAGAGCGAAACCCTCGAGCTGATCCACCTTTTTCTCGAACTGGTTGGCGACTTTACGGAGCACATCCGCGTTGAAGATCAAGTCTTCCGGAGCGCTCCGATCAAAAAACTTCTTGATGACCGAGTAGTCGTTGGGCGAAACGTCCTCGTTTTCTTCCATGTGGTCGACCAGAACTTCCTCGCATGTATAGGTGCCGCCCCCGCTGGTCGTGTTCAGCAGTAGATCTTTATTCTCCATAAATGCTTCTTCGGCGGCAGTGTAGTTGGCTGAAGTGGTGGCAAGCATGCCGCCGATATTGCTGTATTGCCAGTGGAATTCCCGTCCCGCATCGGCTAGTACGTCGATCACCTTCGCCAGATCGAGCTGCATTCTTGAAATGGTTCGCCAAGAACCGGGCAGGAGAGAGTCCTGATAAGCTTGTTTGGCCAAGGGGGAGGAGTCAAGGTTCTCTAGTTGAAACTGAAACGTGCTGCTGTGTCCGAAGTCCGGTCCGGGGGTAGCGCCGCTTTTCCAGAGGATTACGCTGGTCTGGTAGCTCCATGGTGTCGGCTCGGAGGTGTCAAAATAATCTGATGACCTTTGCATGTCGGCCGCCAGTCCGGCGAGCTCGGAGTGGTTGACATTGATGCCACGCGAGGGCCAAGGCCAATCGCTGGTGCGAGCAAGCTGGATCTCTCCGGACCACTCTCTCCATTCTGAGTAGGATTTCTCTGCCATGGTTGAATCCTCCTGTGAGTTCCGGCAAGGTCGGCCCTCCAGCTCGAAGGTCGGGGACTTCTGCGTTGTCACACGAACAACATCGAGCTGCAGCGCCTCAATGAGACTGGTAATGGGATCGCAGGAGCCATCACCTGTCATGCGCTGGCTCTTGCTGGTGAAAGCGGTCCGAATATTACCGTGATCTTCCCCCTCCATCGCCGCCGCGAGGAAGAAGGGCGGGCGACCTCAGAGCCGCGTCACCCAGATATGGCGTTCCGCAGGGTTAGGGGCGACACCAGCCAGCGATTGCATCCCCTCAGAACCCTCTAATGGCGGTCTGCGCAGACACAAGGACAAGACGCCCACGATTTCAGACATTAGCTGTCGTCCATGTCGTGCACGGTGATCAGGGGTCTGCTGCAGATCGCCGACGAGGGCTCCTGGGTACCAGGGCCGGGTGTCGCTGTACTTCAAGCCGCTGGGCTCGCGCTCGTGGCAGTACGTGAAGACGACCTGGTCCAGCGACAGCGGCCGCCTCTACACCAAGGCCAAAGCCCGGCGGTCGGGTCACTGGAGGTTCGTCTTCCGCGGTGACGACGACGCCCACGGCGACACCAGCGGCCTCGGACTACGTCCGGGTGCGACGGTGACCGCCTGAGCTGGGGAGCGGCCCCGGGGCACACCGCCCCGGGGCCGCACCGGTCTCGGCCTAGTTGGGCTGCTGGCCGGGCAGCTTGGCGTCGATGCGGACAAGAAGGGACTTGATGTCCGCGATGTCACTGTCGACGGCGTCGAATCGCCGGTCCACGGCCTCGAACCGGTCGTCCACCGCCTTGAACCGGTCGTCCACGGCTGTGAAGCGCTCGTCCATGGCCCTGAACTGCTCGTCCACCGCCTTGAACCGGTCGTCGATCTCACGGGCCTGCTTGCCCATGAACGCCTCGAGACGGTCGAACCGGGCCTCGTGCGAGTCGAGCCGCTGGTAGATCTTGTCGATCTGCAGCTCCATCCGCGCGGCCTCAGAGCGATCGGCCGCAGTCGGATACGAAAATCAGTCCTATTCGGCCCGCCTGAACTGGGCGATGCCCACGCCGAGCAGCGCCGCTCCGAGCGCGGCCACGACGCCCAGCTCCAGCAGCACCGGCACCTGCTGGCCGAACCACGTCACCCCCGGGTTCAGCACCGCGTTCACCTGGGCCGGCACGTCCAGATGGGAGAAGACCGCCTGCCGCATCGGATCCACCGCGTACGTCATAGGGTTGACCACGGTCAGCACGTGCAGCCACGAAGGCAGGTTGGCCAGCGGGAACATCGCCCCCGACAGGAACATCATCGGCATGATCGCCATCTGCATCAGCCCGAAGAAGGACTGCATGTTCTTCATCCGGGCGGCCAGCATCACCCCGAAGGCCGTGATCGTGAACGCCGCCAGGAACATCTCCGCCAGCAGCGTGAGGAACAGCGAGGGGGAGTAGGGCACGCCCACCAGCCCCGCCATGGCGAGGATCACGACGCCTTGCCCGGTGGCCACGATGGCGCCGCCGAGGCACTTGCCGACCACGATCGCGCCGCGCGACACGGGCGCGACGAGCATCTCCCTGAGGAACCCGAACTCGCGGTCCCACACGATGGACCCGGCGGAGAACATGCCCGTCATGATCACGGTCATGGAGATCATGCCGGGGAACATGAACGTGCGGTAGTCGATCCCGGGGATCGAACCCTGCACCAGCGAGCCCAGGCCCGTGCCCATGACGAACAGCCACAACACGGGCTGCATGAGCATCGACAACATGCGGGTGCGGTCGTTGACGAAGCGCAACATCTCCCGATGGAGCACGATCTTGATGGCCCGGAGATCGTGACCGGCGCTGCGGGCCGGCACCCGGACACTGATGGTCTCTGCCGCCATGACTACCGCCTCGCCATCGCACGCATCCACGCCATGGTGTCGCCGCCGGCCTCGGCGTCGCGGATCGTGGAGCCGGTGTAGGACATGAACACGTCGTCGAGCGACGGCCGGGAGACGCTGACCGAGCGGATCGGCATGCCGAGCTCGGCGAACAGCCGGGGCACGAACTCCTCACCCGACGGCACGGCGAACGTCACCGCGCCCTCGCGCACGGCCGCCTCCAGCCCGAACCGCTCCCGCAGCGCCTCGATCGCCGCGGTGTCGTCGGCGGTCTGGATCTGCACGCGGTCCTTGCCGACGCTGGCCTTGAGCGCCTCGGGCGAGTCGATGACGACGATCTCGCCATGGTCGATGATCGCGATCCTGTCGCAGTATTCGGCCTCGTCCATGTAGTGCGTGGTCATGAAGATGGTGATGTCCTCCATGAGCCGTAACTGGTTGATGTAGCCCCAGATGGCCGAGCGGGTCTGCGGGTCGAGGCCGACGGTCGGCTCGTCGAGGAACAGGACCCGCGGCGAGTGCAGCAGGCCCCTGGCGATCTCCAGCCGCCGCTTCATGCCGCCGGAGAACGTCATCACCTTGGCGTCCTTGCGGTCCCACAGCGCGACCATCTCCATCACCTGCCGGATCCGGTCGCCGACCAGGCTCTTCGGCACGCCGTACAGTTCGGCGTGGAACCGCAGGTTCTGCTCGGCGCTCAGGTAGCCGTCGAGGGTGGGGTCCTGGAAGACCAGGCCGATGTTCCTGCGCACCTCGTCACGTTCCCGCACCACGTCGTGCCCCGCGACGGTGGCGGCGCCGCCGGTCGGGTTCACCAGGGTGCAGAGCATGCTGATGGTGGTGGTCTTGCCGGCGCCGTTGGGGCCGAGGAAGCCGAACACCTCGCCGGGACGCACCTCGAAGTCCACGCCTTTGACGGCGTCGACCTTGCCGTACGACTTGCGCAGCCCTTGCACGGCCACCGCCGCGTTCTCGTTCATTCAGCCCTCCGCGAGGATCTGGAAGACGGACCTGCGGGTCTGCTTGATCAGCTTCTTGGCCTCCGCCACCTGCCGGTCGCTGCCCGTCCTGGCCAGGTGGGAGAAGGCCTCGCTGAGCTGGGCCCAGAGCAGGCGCAGCTCGTGGTGGCCGGTCGGCACGGTGCGGGCGACCTCCTCCCACGGCGCCTCGCCGGCGTGCCGGGCCGCCTGCGCGCGCCCCTGCTCGCTCACCCGGTACGTACGGCTCCCGCCCGCTTCGTCCGCCACCACCAGCCCTTCGTCCTCGAGCTGCTGGAGCGCCGGGTAGACCGATCCAGGGCTGGGCCGCCACACGCCGCCGCTGCGCTCCTCGATGTCCTGGATCAGCTGGTAGCCGTTCTGCGGCCCTTCGTGGAGGAGGGCGAGCAGGGCCGCCCTGACGTCACCCCTGCGCACCCTCGGCGGGGGCGTGTCCCACCCAGGCCCCGCGCCGAACGGTGGCGGTGGTGGTGGCGGTGGCGGGGATGGTGGCGGTGGGCCGGGTGGGAAGGCTCCGGGCCCGGGCGCCCCTGGCGGGGGGACGGGCGGCGGCGCATTCCAGAAGTCGTTCTCGCGCATGCTGCCTCCAACCTATCGAGATAGCGTGACGATATATCTAGATAGTTGGCATGAGCAAGGGTATGTCCAGTAAGTCGGAGAAAGTTAGCGAGCGCTAACTGAGGCTTCGATCGCGGACCTCGCCATCGCGTGCAGCAGCGGCCGCATCTCCTGCGCGGGCAGCTCGCCGGCGCTGTGCGGCGTCGAGTTGAGCAGGCCGAAGACCGCGTGCGTCGCGGCGCGCAGGCGCGCGGCCGGGCAGGCGGGGTGCAGCTCGGCCAGCACGGTCACCCACTCCTCGACGTAGAGGCGCTGCAGCCGCCTGATCTGCCGGCGCGCCGGCTCGGGCACGTTGCCCAGCTCCCTGTCGTGCACGGTGATCAGGGCCGGCTGCTCGATCGCGAACGTGATCTGCACGTTGAGCAGCGCGTCCAGCGTCTCCGCAGGGCCTGGGGAGGAGGTGGCGACCGCGACGGCCGACTCGCGCAGCCGCGAGCTGACGTCGAGCAGCATCTCCGACAGCAGCGCGTCCTTGCCGCTGAAGTGCCGGTAGAGAGCGGGCCCCGAGATGCCGACCGCGCCCCCGATGTCCTCGATCGAGACCCCGTGGAAGCCGCGAGCGGCGAACAGCCGGGCCGCCGCCTCCAGGATCTCCGCGCGCCGGTTGCCGCGATTGCGGGTAGGTGGAGAGACGGTGCTCACGTCTCACATGCTAGACGATTAGGTTAATGATGACTAACATCCCAGCCATGGGAGGGGACTCATGAACGAGTGGCCGGTGCTGAAGTCGGCGGCTGAGCCCGGCGCGGAGGCGTACAAACGACATGCCGAGCACAACGAGCGGCTCGCCGCCGAGCTGCTCGAACGGCTCGCGGCGGCGGCCCTCGGCGGTCCCGAGCGGTCGCGGCGGCGCCACGTCGAGCGGGGCAAGCTGCTGCCGCGTGACCGCGTCGACGGCCTGCTCGACCCCGGCTCCCGCTTCCTGGAGCTGTCGCCCCTGGCCGCGAACGGCCTCTACGACGACCAGGCGCCGGCGGCGGGCATCATCACCGGCGTCGGCAGGGTCTCCGGGCGCGAGTGCGTGATCGTCGCCAACGACGCCACCGTCAAGGGCGGCACCTACTACCCGGTCACCGTCAAGAAGCACCTGCGCGCGCAGGAGGTGGCGCTGCACAACCGCCTGCCCTGCGCCTACCTGGTCGACTCAGGCGGGGCGTTCCTGCCCCGGCAGGACGAGGTGTTCCCCGACCGCGAGCATTTCGGGCGCATCTTCTACAACCAGGCCACGATGTCCGCCCGCGGCATCCCGCAGATCGCCGCCGTGCTCGGCTCGTGCACGGCCGGCGGCGCCTACGTGCCCGCGATGAGCGACGAGGCGGTGATCGTCCGCGGCCAGGGCACGATCTTCCTGGGCGGCCCGCCACTGGTGAAGGCCGCCACCGGCGAGGAGGTCACGGCCGAGGAGCTCGGCGGAGGCGACCTGCACGCCCGCGTCAGCGGCGTCACCGACCACCTCGCAGAGGACGACGCGCACGCGCTGGCCATTGTCCGCGACATCGTCTCCACGCTGGCGCCACGCGCCGAGCGGCCGTGGACGACGACGAAGCCGGAGCCACCCCGGTACGACCCGCGCGACCTGTACGGCATCGTGCCCGCCGACACCCGCCAGCCCTACGACGTGCGCGAGGTGATCGCCAGGATCGTCGACGGGTCGCGTTTCCTGGAGTTCAAGGCCGAGTACGGCTCGACCCTCGTCACCGGGTTCGCCCACCTCCACGGGCATCCGGTGGGCATCGTGGCCAACAACGGCATCCTGTTCGGCGAGTCCGCCATGAAGGGCGCCCACTTCATCGAGCTGTGCGACCAGCGGCGGATCCCCCTGGTCTTCCTCCAGAACATCAGCGGCTTCATGGTCGGCAAGGCGTACGAAGCGGGCGGCATCGCCAAGCACGGGGCCAAGATGGTCACGGCCGTCTCGTGCGCCCGGGTGCCCAAGTTCACCGTGGTGATCGGCGGGTCGTTCGGGGCGGGCAACTACGCCATGGCCGGGCGGGCGTACTCACCCAGGTTCCTGTGGATGTGGCCTAACGCCCGCATCTCGGTCATGGGCGGCGAGCAGGCCGCGAACGTCCTCACCACCGTGGGCGACGCCGACCCCGACGCGATCAGGGCCCAGTACGAGCACCAGGGCAACCCGTACTACTCCACGGCCAGGCTCTGGGACGACGGCGTGATCGACCCGGTCGACACGCGCACGGTCCTGGGCCTGGCGCTGTCCGCGGCGGCCAACGCGCCGCTCGAGCCCGCCGGTTACGGCGTCTTCAGGATGTGAGCGAGGTGAAGGAAACCGTGCGAAGCACCGGGCGGCAGGCGAGTTCCCCGCGCGGAGAAGGCGTGCGAAGCACCGAGCCGCCGGGGTGCGTGCGGGGGGCGAAGCGCCCGCAGGAGGGCTTCACGAGCGTGCTGATCGCCAACAGGGGCGAGATCGCCGTGCGGATCGCCCGCACGCTGCGCGGGCTCGGCATCACGTCGGTGGCCGTGTACGCGCCGTCCGACGCGGGGGCCAAGCACACCCTCGAAGCAGACATCGCCCTTGAGGTGCCGACATATCTTGATATTGAGGCCATTGTGGCGGCGGCTCGCGACTCGGGGGCGCAAGCCGTACATCCCGGTTATGGATTTCTTGCGGAGAACGCCGCGTTCGCGCGGCGCTGCGCCGAGGCCGGGCTCGTGTTCGTCGGGCCGCCCGCCGACGCCGTCGACGCGATGGGCGACAAGATCCGGGCCAAGGCCACGGTGGCGGCCGCGGGCGTGCCCGTGGTGCCCGGCCGGGCCGAGCCCGCCTCCGTGGAGGACTGGAGCGACTTCCCCGCCCTGATCAAGCCGTCCGCGGGCGGCGGCGGCAAGGGCATGGTCCTCGTACGGTCGGCGTCCGAGCTGCCCGAGGCGATCGCGTCGGCCCGGCGCACGGCACTGGCGGCCTTCGGCGACGGCACGCTGCTGATCGAGCGCTACGTCGAGAACCCGCGGCACATCGAGATCCAGATCATGGCCGACACCCACGGAAACGTCGTGCACCTGGGCGAGCGCGAGTGCAGCCTCCAGCGCAGGCACCAGAAGATCATCGAAGAGGCGCCCTCGCCCTTCGTCAGCCCCGAGACCCGTGCCCGCATGGGAGCGGCCGCGGCGGAGGCCGCGCGCGCGGTCGGCTACGTCGGGGCGGGCACGGTCGAGTTCATCGTGGACGGCACCACCGGGGCCTACCACTTCATGGAGATGAACACCCGTCTCCAGGTCGAGCACCCGGTGACCGAGCTGGTCACCGGGCTGGACCTGGTCGAGTTGCAGCTGCGGGTGGCGGCCGGCGAGCTCATGCCGTTCGGGCAGGACGACGTACGGCTGACCGGCCACGCCGTCGAGGCGCGCGTCTACGCCGAGGACCCGGCCCGCGGCTTCCTGCCCAGCGGCGGCCGTGTCCTGGCGCTCCGCGAACCCGGCGACCCGGCCCCCGGCGAGACCGCGACGGCGTCGCCGCGCGGCGGGGCGGTCGTGCGGGTCGACTCGGGGCTGGTCGAAGGAGCGGCCGTGGGCACCTCTTTCGACCCGATGTTGTCCAAGGTCATCGCCTGGGCCCCCGACCGCGCGACGGCGCTGGCCGTCCTCGACCGGGCGCTCGCCAGGACGGCCGTGCTCGGCGTGGTCACCAACATCCCGTTCCTGCGCGCGCTCGCCGCCCACCCGGCCGTCACGGCCGGCGAACTGGACACCGGCCTGGTCGAGCGCGTGCTCCCCGACCTCGTCCCCGCCACGCAGGTGCCCGACGAGGTGCTCGCCGCGGCCGGTCTCGTCTTCCACGCCATGCCCCAGGGCGACGACCCGTGGGACATCACGGACGGATGGCGGACCGGCGAACCGGCCTGGACCACCTGGCGGCTGGAGTCGCGGGACGGCGTGCACGAGGTCCAGGTCCGCGGGCTGCCCCGCGAATCGGCCGAGGTCCGGATCGACGGCGACGCGGTGCCGGCGCGCATCCGGACCGACGAGACGCCGGCCGGCGCGCTCTCCGGGCTTCGCGGCGGCGCGCTGCTGCACGTCACCGTCGGCGGCCGTACCGAGCGTTATCTCTGCGCGCGCGACGCCGACACGCTCTGGCTCGGCAGGGACGGAGCCTCGTGGGCGCTCACCCGGCACCTCATCGGCGACCCGGGAGACCGGCCGGGCGCCACGGCCGCCGGCGACGGCGCGGTGCGCAGCCCCATGCCCGGCACCGTGCTGGTGGTCAAGGCCCAGCCCGGCGAGCGGGTCAGCGAGGGCCAGCCGCTGCTCATCGTGGAGGCCATGAAGATGGAGCACACGGTCACCGCCCCGCACGACGGCACAGTGTCCGAGCTGGCCGTGCAGGCGGGCCAGCCGGTCGACATGGACGCCGTCCTGGCCGTGGTCCGCCGCGAACCCGCCGAACGGAGTGAGGCCATGGACCGTGAGGGAGCGCCGTCGTCCGGAGGGGACAGGGAGGCGTGATGCCGTACGCGATGGAAGGTCTTCCGCACCAGGTCACGATCTACGAGGTGGGCCCGCGCGACGGGTTGCAGAACGAGTCCGCCATCGTGCCCGTCGAGGTCAAGGCCGAGTTCATCCACCGCCTCGCCGACGCGGGGCACAAGGTGATCGAGGCGACCAGCTTCGTGCACCCGGACTGGGTGCCGCAGCTGGCCGACGCCGGTGAGCTGCTCGGCAGGCTGCACAGGAAGCCAGGAGTGCGCTATCCCGTGCTGGTCCCCAACATGCGCGGCCTCGACCGGGCGCTCGAACTCCAGGCCGACGAGATCGCCGTCTTCGCCAGCGCCACCGAGACGTTCGCCGCGAAGAACCTCAACCGCAGCCTGGAGAGCCAGTTCGACATGTTCGAGCCGGTCGTGGCCCGGGCGCTCGACAACGGGCTGAAGGTGCGCGCCTACGTGTCGATGTGCTTCGGCGACCCCTGGGAGGGGCCGACGCCGGTCAAGCAGGTGGTCGCGGTCGGGGAGCGGCTGCTCGGGCTCGGCTGCCACGAGCTGTCGCTCGGCGACACCATCGGCGTCGGCACGCCCGGCCACGTCACCGCCCTGATCAACGCCTTCCGCACGCCCGAGCGGCTCGCCGTGCACTTCCACGACACGTACGGGCAGGCGCTCAGCAACACCCTCGCCGCGCTCGAAGCCGGCGTGACCACCGTCGACGCCTCGACCGGAGGCATCGGCGGCTGCCCCTACGCCGAGTCCGCCACCGGCAACCTCGCCACCGAAGACCTCGTGTGGATGTTGCAGGGACTCGGCATCGAGACCGGGCTCGACCTGGGCAAGCTCGTGTCCACCAGCGTCTGGCTGGCGGAGCTGCTCGGCCGGCCCAGCCCATCCCGCGTCGTACAGGCGCTTTCGAAAGGGTGACCATGCTCAAGGACGAGTACGAAGAGCTCCGCAAAACCGTCGAGGCGTTCGCGCGCGACGTGGTCGCGCCGGTGATCGGCGACTACTACGAGCGCGAGGAGTTCCCGTACGACATCGTGCGGCAGATGGGCGCCATGGGGCTGTTCGGACTGCCGTTCCCGGAGGAGTACGCCGGCATGGGCGGCGACTACTTCGCGCTCTGCGTGGCGCTGGAGGAGCTGGCCCGCGTCGACTCCAGCGTGGCCATCACCCTGGAGGCCGCGGTGTCGCTGGGCGCCATGCCGATCTTCAGGTTCGGCACCGAGGAACAGCGCGAGACCTGGCTGCCCAGGCTGGCCGCCGGCGAGATGCTGGGAGCGTTCGGCCTGACCGAGCCCGGCGGCGGCACCGACGTGCCCGGCGGCATGCGCACCACGGCCGTGCTCGACGGCGACACGTGGGTGATCAACGGGACGAAGGCGTTCATCACCAACGCCGGCACCGACATCACCGGCGTCGTCGGCGTGGCCGCGCTCACCGGCGAGCGGGAGATCTCCACGATCCTGGTGCCGAGCGGCACGCCCGGGTTCACGGTGTCGAAGAAGTACTCCAAGGTCGGCTGGAACGCCTCCGACACGCGCGAGTTGTCGTTCACCGACTGCCGCGTGCCCGCCGCCAACCTGCTCGGCGAGCGCGGCCGTGGCTACGCCCAGTTCCTGCAGACGCTCGACGAGGGCCGCATCGCGATCGCCGCGCTCAGCGTCGGGCTGGCGCAGGGGTGCGTCGACGAGTGCCTGAAGTACGTCAGGGACAGGAAGGCGTTCGGCCACCCGATCGGCCACTACCAGGCCATCCAGTTCAAGATCGCCGACATGGAGGTCCGCGCGCACACCGCCCGCCTGGCCTACCACCACGCCGCCGAGAAGATGCTGGCCGGTGAGCCGTTCAAGAAGGAGGCCGCGATCGCCAAGCTGGTCTCGTCCAACGCGGCCATGGACAACGCGCGCGACGCGACGCAGATCTTCGGCGGGTACGGGTTCATGAACGAGTTCCCCGTCGGGCGCTTCTACCGCGACGCCAAGATCCTGGAGATCGGGGAGGGCACCAGCGAGGTGCAGCGCATGCTGATCGCCCGCCGGCTGGGACTGGGCGATCTCTGAGGTTTGCATCAGGAACGTGCGACGATCTAGTGTCGTCAGTCATGACGGCTGACGATCTTCTGATCAGGAGGGCGGAGAAGGCCGACGCGGACGCGGTGTTCGCGCTGGCGCGTGAGTTCGGCCTGACCTTCAGGCCCGAGCGCGAGGCCTTCGACTCCGCGCTGCCCGAGCTGCTGGCGAACAAGGACGCCCTGCTGCTCGCGGCCGTCGTGAACGGGCGGGTCCAGGGCTACCTGCTGGGGTTCGTGCACCTCACGCTGTTCGCCAACGGGCCCGTGGCCTGGGTCGAGGAGGCCATGGTCGGGTCCGGTTCGCGCCGGCAGGGCATCGGGCGGGCGCTGCTGGAGGAGTTCGAGAAGTGGGCCCGCTCCCGCGAGGCGGGCTACGTGGCCATGGCGACCCGGCGGGCGCCGGAGTTCTACCACGCGCTCGGCTACGAGGCATCGGCCACCTTCTTCCGCAAGGTCCTGCGCTGAGCCCGGTCCCGCGCTGGGCCCGGGCTTCCGCGAGGTCCTGAGCCGCGTCCGCGAGGTCCCCGCGCCGAGCCTGGGATCACGCCACCCGCGGGCGCGTTCTGTCGGCGCCGGATGGCATCCTTGGGACGTGAGCATCCATGCCGTGAGCCCCTTGTTCGTCGGGCGTGCCCGTGAGCTCGCCGTTCTCGGCGACGCGCTGGTCAGGGCGCGGGCCGGGGCGTCGGCCACGGTGCTCGTCGGCGGCGAGGCCGGCGTCGGCAAGACGCGGCTGATCAACGAGTTCACCGGCCGGGCCGGCGACGCCATGGTGCTCGTCGGCGGGTGCCTGGAGCTGGGCACGGAGGGCCTGCCGTTCGCGCCGTTCACCGCCGTGCTGCGCGGGCTCGTGCGCGAGCTGGGGCGTGACGGAGTCGCGGCGCTCGTCCCCGGCGGCACCACGCGCGGGCTGGCGCGGCTGCTGCCGGAGTTCGGCGAGCCGGACAGGGACGGGCCGGAGGCCAGGGCGCGCCTGTTCGAGCAGGTGCTCGGCCTGCTCGAACGGCTGGCGGAAGAGCGTCCCGTGCTGCTGGTCGTGGAGGACGCGCACTGGGCCGACCGCTCCACCCGCGACCTGCTGTCATTCCTCGTCCGCTACCAGCGCACCGCGGCCCGGCTGCTCGTCGTCGTCTCCTACCGCGCCGACGAGCTGCACCGCACCCACCCGCTGCGCCCGCTCATCGCCGAGCTGAGCAGGGTCGAGTGGGTCAGCCGGATCGAGCTGCGCAGGCTCACCCGCAAGGAGGCCGTCGAGCAGGCGGCCGGCATCCTCGACCGCGCGCCGTCCGCCGCCGACATGGACGTGATCTACGCGCGCAGCGAGGGAAACCCGCTGTTCGTCGAGGCGCTGCTGAGCGACGAGAGCGGCGGCCACGCGCTGCCCGAGTCGCTGCGCGACCTGCTGCTGGCCGGCGTCGAGCGGCTGCCCGACGAGACGCAGGAGCTGCTGCGGGTGGCCAGCGCCGGCGGGCAGCGCATCGAGCACGACCTGCTGAGCGCCGTCGCGGGGCTTGACGAGAGTGCGCTCTCCGGAGCGCTGCGGCCGGCGGTGGCGGGCAACGTCCTGGTCGTCGACGGCGAGGGCTACTCCTTCCGGCACGCCCTCATCCGCGAGGCGCTCCACGACGACCTCCTCCCCGGCGAGCACACCCGCCTGCACACCCGCTACGCCGAGGCGCTGGAGCGCGACCTGTCGATCCTGCCCGCACCGCGCGGCGCGATCGAGCTGGCCCACCACTGGCACTCCGCCCACGACTCCACGTGGGCGCTGGTCAGCGCCTGGCACGCGGCCGCCGCGGCCCGCAAGTCCGCCGCCTACGACGAGCAGCTCAGGATGTTGTCCAGAGTGCTCGAGCTGTGGGACCAGGTGCCCGACGCGGCCGAGCGCATCGGCGCCGTCCGCGTCCGCGTGCTGCGGCAGACGGCCACGGTCGCCCACCTGGCCGGCGAATACGAGCGCAGCATCGCCCTGGCCGGCGCCGCCCTGGCCGAGCTCGACCACGACACCGACCCGATCGACTCGGCGCACGCGCTGCGCCAGCGCGGCCTGACCCGCTACGACCTGGGCCGCCCCGGCTACATCGACGATCTTCGCCAGGCGGCCGCGCTGGTCCCCTCGCACGAGCCCAGCAAGGTGCGCGCCCAGGTCCTGGAGAGCCTTTCGCGCATGCTCCACCGGCCCCAGGACCTGCCGGAACGTCTGGCCACCGCCCAGCTCGCCAGGCAGATCAGCCGCGAGGTCGGCGACGCCAACGTCGAGGCCCACGCCCTGATCGACTACGCCTGGGGCCGCTGGGGCTACTCCGAGATCGAGGACCAGCTCGGGGCCTTCGGGGAGGCCCGCGCCATCGCGTCGGGCGGAGGGGCGTACAACGCGCTGATGCGCTGCGCGATCTCCGAGTCCGACGCTCTGGAGGGCGCGGGCCGGCACGAGCGGGCCGCGCGGGTCGCCCGCGAGGGCGTGGCCGAAGCCGGCCACTACGGCCTGGCCCGCACGTCCGGCACGTTCCTGTCGATCAACCTGGCCGAGCCGCTGGTGTCGCTCGGGCAGTGGGACGAAGCGCTGCAAGTGATCGAGCACGCGCTCGATCTCTCGCCGCCCGCCCCCTACCGCGCCAGCCTGCAGGGCTTCGCCGCCGACATCGCGCTGGCGCGGGGCGAGCACGACCGGGCCGAGACGCTGCTGGGCTCGGTGCGGAGGGTGCTGGCCCGCGGGGTCCACCGGGACCAGGTGCTGCTTCCTCATCTGCGCAGGGAGATAGGGCTGCTCGAGGCGCGCGGGCGGATCGAGGAGGCGGTGGAGACGGCGGGGCGAGCGCTGGAGGAGCGCGACCTGCTGGCCAGCCCGCGATATTCGTGGCCGGTGCTGGTGGCCTTCGCCCGGCTCTTCGCCTCCGTCGCGGCGCCCGTTCCCGCCGGAGGTTCCGGCGGGCCGGCGCGGCCCGGGGCGCCCTTCCTGCCGCGGCTTCGTGCGCTGGCGCAGGAGCTCGAGGTCGACGGGGCGCTCCAGCAGGCGCACCGGCTCACGTTCGCCGCGCTGACCGGCCCTCACTTCCCCGCCGCTGCGGCGGTGCTCGCCGGGGAACACCCGGCCGCCTGGCAGCTCAAGGCATGGGACGCGGCGGTGCGGGCGTGGGCCGGGCTGCGGCAGCCGTACGCCGAGGCCTGGTGTCTGATGAGCGCGGCCCAGGCCGCGCTCGCGTGCGGCGACCGGCAGGAGGCCGCGGCGCGGCTGGCACGGTCGCGGGAGCTGGCCGAGCGGCTCGGCGCCGGGCCGCTGATGGAGCAGGTCGACGCCTTCGGCCGCAGATCCAGGCTCGCGGGGCCGGACGCGGCGGGCGAGGGAAACCCGATGGGGCTGACGGCTCGCGAGCTGGAGGTGCTCCAGGAGGTGACCAACGGCCGCAGCAACAGGGAGATCGCGCAGGCGCTGTTCATCTCGGTCAAGACGGTGAGCGTGCACGTCTCCAACATCCTGGCCAAGCTCGGCGTCGCCACGCGGGGCGAGGCCGCGGCCACGGCCCACCGCCTCCGCCTCTTCGACATTCCGACGTGAGTCGTCCCGTCCGGCCGGGCCGGATGCTCCAGCCCGCCACGGCTCGTCGCCGGCTCGCACGGCTCCGCGTCACCGGCCACGCCACGCCGGGCAAGTGAGCGGACGCACCGGCCGGCCGGCGTCTCCAGGCCACCGCCCGGCCCTGCGAGCATGCGCCGACGGTCGAAGAAGGCGTTTCGCGGGTCGTCGCGGGTGGGTCGAAGGAGTTTCCCCTGGCGGCGGGTCCGCAGTGGTGTTGGGTGGATGCCACGGGTGCGGCGACGGCGCTTGACCGGTCGGCGAGGGGTGACGGGCGTTCGCGGGTGGCGGGCAGGGGTGTGGTCAGCCGGTCAGCTGGGCCTCGAGCCGGTAGCCGTCCACGGTGACGTACACCTGGTCACCGGGCCGGGCGTTCAGGCGCATGAGCACCGGCTGCAGGGAGTCGAAGACCGGCTGGTGGCCCTGCCACACCAGCACGATGGCGTTGTCGCCGGGGCCCGTCACCGACAGCAGCGTGCCGGGGCGCATGCCGAGCTGGGCCGCGTACCCCTCAGGCACCGGCACCGGGCCGCCCCTGAGGTGTTCAGGAGTGACCTCGATGCGCTGCCAGCGGCGCGGGTCGGAGGACGGGCCCGGCAGTGGCGGGGGTGGCGTGGACGGGGCGCCTGCCAGGCCGCCGGGCACCTTCCCTGAGCGGCTTCCCGACAGGGCCGACAACGTGGCCAGGGCGGCGGAAGGGTCGATGGAGCTCGCGTTCACCGTCGGGATGGGCTGGCCGCCCCGGTGGTGGCCGTTGGCGCCGGGCGTGCGGCGGGGGAGAGGCTGGGCGGGGGCCTGCGCCGCGGCCGGGTCGGGGACCGTCTCGGCGGGGAGGGCGTCGAGCCAGGCCTTGGCCGAGTGGGCGCGGATGCCCAGCTCCGCCATCAGCTCCACGACGTCGGCGTCGGGCGGGCTGGAGGCCAGGAGCTGCCGCGTACGGCTCTGGAGACCGTGGATGTCGCCCACCACCAGCCAGCCGTCCTGGAGACGGCGGTCGGGCATGAGCGTCACCAGCACACGCCAGAGCGGGGTGCGCAGCGACGGGACGGTCACCGGGTGGGCCGGGTCGGCGCCGATGAGCTGGTCCTCGGTGGCCGCCGCGCCGAGCCACTCGGTCAGCCGGAACATGTGGCCGGTGACGGGCGCGGACTCGGAGGAGCGCAGCCAGTGCAGGACACGCTCCTCCGCGGTGCGCTGGGCCTGCGAGAGCGCGTCCCTGTCGACCAGCAGCTTGTGGGCGAGCGTACGCAGGCTGACCGGGTCCTCGGCGAACAGCCGGTGGACGGCCACCGCCAGCTCCATCTTGTCCAGGCTGCGGAACAGGCTGTCCACGACCCGCACCATCGCGTGGTCGTTGTCGGTGGGCGCCGCGCCGGACGGCGGCGCGCCGGGAACAGGAGCCGCGTAGGCGGGCGCGCCCTTGGCGCCGTCAGGGCCGGGGACGGCGGGCATCGAGCCGGTGTGCGGGCCTGTTCCGGGAACGGCGGGCATCGAGCCGGTCTGGGGACCGGAATGGGGGACGGCGGGCATCGAGCCGGTGTGCGGGCCTGATCCGCGGACGGCGGGCATCGAGCCGGTCTGGGGACCGGAGCCGGGCATGCCGGGGAGCGAGCCGGTGTCCTGGCGCCCGGGCGCCGCGCCCCCGGGACGCTGCGGAAGGCGTTCGGACGGGCCGCCGGGGGCCGGGCGCTGGGGAAGGCCCTCGACCCCCGGGCCCTGGTGCGGGCCGCCGCCCGGAGGCTGGGCCGGGAGCGACCCCGTCTGGCGGCCGTCAGGTTGCGCGGGGAAGGAGCCGCTCTGCGGGCCGGCCGGGCGGTCGGACGGCTGAGCGGGGAAGGAGCCCGTCTGGCTCTGCCGGCCGCTCTCCGGCTGCGCGGCGAACGACCCTGTCTGGCGGCCTTCCCCTTGCGCGGGCGTGGAACCCGGCTGGCGGCCTTCCGGCTGCGCGGGAAGCGGGCCGGTCTGGCGGCCTTCCTGCTGTGCGGGGAAGGAGCCGCTCTGCGGGCCGGGCCTGCGATCCGGTGGCTGGACGGCGAAGGCGCCCGTCTGCGGCTGGGCGTGCCCCTCGGCCGGACTGGTGAACGGTCCTGTGGACGGCGGCTGCGCGCCGGCGCCGGGTTGGGAGGCGCTCTGGGCGACGAACATCCCGGTCTGAGGGGGCGCCGAGGGAGCGGCGCTCTCCTGCGGGCCGGGTTGCGCGCCGGCAGGCTGGGAGCCCGCGGGCTGAGGCGGGCCGGACGGGCCTGCCCCCGGCTGCTGGGGTGCGCCGGACTGCGCGGCCGCGGGTTGTGGTGCTCCGGGCTGGGTGCCTGCGGGTTGTGGTGCTCCGGGCTGGGAACCCGCGGGTTGTGGTGTGCCGGGCTGGGCGGCGGCCTGGGGCTGCGGTACGCCCTCCGGCTGGGCGGGGAAGGAGCCGGTGCTCCTGGACGAGAGACCGGCGGCCGCGCCGACATGGAGCGGGCGGGTCACCTCCGGATGGTTCGCCCGTGCCGCGAGCACCGGCTCGCGCTGGGCCGGGATGCGGCCGAGGATCTCGCGGAAGATCGAACCGACCACCACTTCAGGCGTGGCCGACGGGGTGCTCAGGTCGCTGGGGGACAACCGGCGCAGCCGCTGCCAGCCGCCGAGGCCGGTGATCGCCGTCCGGGTGGCCTCGGGCCAGCCCGGCAGTGCCGGGTCGATGTGGTGCACCGTCAGCGCGGGCAGCAGGTCGCACAGCGGCAGGTGATCCCAACGGGAGGTCGCCAGCCGGGCCAGCCGCTCGCAGATCCAGTCGAGGCCCGCCGTGCCGAGCGCCTTCGACAGCGCCATGGAGGACCACCACCCGGCGGGCAGGCGCGGGTCGCCGAGCGCCTCGGCCACCTGCTGCGGACGGCTCCAGCGCAGCGCAGGGACTAGGTCGCTCAGGCAGATCGATGACTCGACATCCATCGGCGGACCTTATCCTCCCCAGTGAGCCGCATGGTGCTGCCCGTAGTGATGTGGCTAATGGTGCAGCCTACGCGGCAAGCTATCAATCAGTGTGAATAGGGTAAAGACGGTTCAGATCCAAACCGTACCGTGGTCGGCCGCCCACGTGGGCCACACATTCGGCCCCCGCGCGGCAACCGGCCTCCAGAGCGGCCCCTTCCCCGGCACCATGTAAAGCCGCCGCGAGGAAGCCCGCGGCGAACGCGTCACCTGCCCCGGTCGAGTCGACGACCTCGGCGGGCACGCCCGCCGCCGTCGCGACCACTGCACCGTCCACGGCGGCCAGCGCTCCCTCGGCTCCCAGCTTCACGACCGCTGTACCGTACGTCTCACTCAAGAGTACGGCGGCACGCTCCGCCGTTGGGGCACCACTGAGAATCAGGGCCTCGTCAAGATTCGGGATGATCAGGCTGGCAGGGGCGGTTTCCTGGATGAACCGTTCGACGCCGAAGTCGCGCAGCGGCCCCGTGGAGGCCGGGTCGATGCTGATCGCGACGCCTCTGGCCGCCGCCTCCGCCATGGCGCGTCGGGCCAGCCGCAGCCCGCCTTCCCCGAAGAGGATGTATCCCGACAGATGGAGCCGGCCGACGCCGTCGAGCAGGGCGGGATCCCAGTCGGCGTCCGAGATCAGGCCGCCGGCGCCGCGGTTGGTGAGCATCGAGCGCTCACCGCTCTTGTCCACCATGGCGATCACGACCGCGGTCGGATGGTCGGAGTCCACGGAGAGGTGCGGGCGTACGCCCGTCTTGAGAAGCTCGGTCGTGTGCCACTCGCTGCTGTCGTAACCCAGCTTGGCCAGCAGCCGCGCGTCGGCGCCCAGGCAGGCGGCCCAGGCGGCGGTGTTCGCGCCCGAACCTCCGGGACGGAGCACGATGTCGGCGGCCGTGTCGGCGCCCGTCATGACCGGTGAACCATGCAACGCCACCACATCGGTGACGACGTCGCCGATGATCAGGAGAGCGTTGTCCATCACGGTCTCGCCCATGCGAGGGCGATCTGGGCGGCGAGTGCGGTGTTGCCGCGCACGGCGGCCAGGTTGGCCTCCAGGGAGGCGCCGCCGGTGCCGTCCACGAGATAGCCGAGCAGGAACGGGGTGATGGCCTGCCCCTTGATCCCCTGGCGCTCGGCGGCGGCCAGCGCCTCGGCGAGCACGCGGTCGTGCAGCTCGGGATCGAGCTGGCGGTCCTCGGGCACCGGGTTGGCCACGATCAGCGCGCTCTCCTGGCCGCCGAGTGCGTCCTGGCCGCGCATGATGGCCGCGGCCTGGGCGGGCGACTCGATGCGCCAGTCGATCGGCTGGCCGGAGGAGTGCAGGTAGAAGCCGGGGAAGGTGTCCGTACGGTAGCCCGCCACCGTCACGGCCCTGGTCTCCAGGCGCTGGAGCGTCGCGGGCACGTCGAGGATCGACTTGACGCCGGCGCAGACGATGGTGATGCGCGTGCGGGCGAGGGCGTCGAGGTCGGCGGACTCGTCCTGGTCGTCCGTCCAGCCCCGGTGCACGCCGCCCAGGCCTCCGGTGGCGAAGATCCGGATCCCGGCGCGGGCGGCGAGGAACGACGTGGCCGACACGGTGGTCGCGCCGCTCGCCTTCAGCGCCGCCGCCACGGGCAGATCCCGCTGTCCCAGCTTGCGCAGGCCGGACTCCGTCGCGACGCGCTCCAGCTCCACCTCGTCGAGCCCGATGCGCGGCACGCCGTCGAGCACGGCGATCGTGGCCGGCACGGCGCCGGCGTCGCGGACGATCCCCTCCAGTTCGCGCGCCACCTCGAGGTTGCGCGGTTGCGGCAGCCCATGGGAGATGATCGTGGACTCCAGCGCCACGACGGGCGCGCCGCCGGCCAGGGCCTCGACGACCTCGCTGGACGGCTGAAGAACGGAGTCGGTGGCGCTGCGCATGGTGAGTTTCGTGCTCCCTGAGTGATCCTTACCGGCATACCCTGAACGGGGTAGTTTACGGTATTTGTTCCGAGCTGAGCACGGCGCTGCGGCCGTCCATCCGAGGATCACACGAGAAGCGCCACTCCGGCCAGTGAGACGGCGGCGATGACCGCCGTGGCGATGCCTCCGAGCAGCATGACTCGTCCGCCTTTGATCAGTTTTCGCAGGTCGATGCCGGTGCCCAGGCCGAACAGGGCGGCCGCCATCAGCACACCGGTCACCTGGGGGATCTGGTCCGTCACCGCCGCCGGCACCTGCCCGGTGCTGCGCAGGGCGACCATGGCCAGGAACGCCACCACGAACAGCGGCACGACCGGCGGCCGGGACGAGGCGTCCCCGGTGCGGCCGGAGAACAGGGCCACCATGGGGGCGAGGAGGAGCACGCGGCCCAGCTTGACCGTCACGGCGGTGGCCAGGACTCCCGAGGCGGCGCCGATCGCGGCCACCTGGGCGACCTCGTGCACGGCCGCCCCCGTCCACACCGCGAGTTGTGCGGGCGACAGGCCCATGAGGGAGGCCAGGAGGGGGATCGCGGCGATGGCGGCGGTGCCGTACAGGACGACGACGCCGAGCGCGCCGGCGGCGTCGTCATCGTCGGAGGTGTCCGAGCTCTCGTGCATGGCGGCGATCGCGGCGGCGCCGCAGATGGACACGCCGGTCGCGACGAGGAGCGACGTGCCGGGCGTGAGGCCGAGCATGCGCCCGATCCGCGGCGTCACCGCGAACGTCACCCCGGTGGCCACCACCACGACGGCGAGCGTCTGCCAGCCGAGCGCGAGCACCTGAGGCAGCGCGATCTGCAGGCCGAGCAGGGCGACCGCGACCCGCAACACCCGCCTGGAGACGAACGCCAGCCCCGGCTTCAACCGTTCGCCGATCCCGGCCACGTTGGCCAGCGCCGCGCCGGAGGCCACCGCGATCACCGCGGGACTGAGCGCCGGGAAGAACCGGCTGGCGGCCAGCGCGAACACCACCGCGAGCGCGGTCACGGCGACACCCGGCCAGGTCGCGGCGAGGAAGGAGCCGGTACGGCGCATCCGCGCCCGGGCGAGGCGGAGGGTTCGGGATCCCGGCGTGGTGGAGCGGCGAGCCCGCGACCCCGCTGTGGCGGTGTCGTGAGCCCGCGGCTGCGGCCCCGATGGGTGGCGGGCGGCAGCGGGCGAGCCGTCGGTGAGGGACATGATCCCAGTCTTTTGAGCGGGTGGCACGGCCGGTAGGCGCCAGCTGACTGGGAGCCCATAGCCTGGGGCTATGAGTGCACTGCCCGATCTCGACTCCTTGAAGCTGCTGGTCGATGTCGGCGTGCTGGGCAGCCTCGGGCAGGCGGCCAAGGCCGCGGGCATCGCCCAGCCGTCGGCGAGCAAGCGCGTCGCCCACCTCGAACGCCGCCTGGGCCTGCCGCTGGTCGAGCGCACACCGCGCGGGTCGACGCTCACCGCCGAGGGCAGGATGGTGGCGGGCTGGGCCGCGCAGGTGCTGGCCGCCGCCGAAGAGTTGATGCGCGCCGTGCAGGCCGTGCGGCACGGAGAGGCGGCGCATCTGCGGGTGGCGTCCAGCATGACCGTGGCCGAGTATCTCGTGCCGAGGTGGCTCGGTGAGCTGCAGAACCGGGAGCCGGACGTGCCGGTCGGGCTCGACGTGGTCAACTCCGCCGACGTCGCGGCGCGGGTGCTGGCCGAGGACGTGGAGCTGGGGTTCGTCGAGGGGCCGAGCGTGCCCGAGGGGCTGGACAGCCGGGTCGTGGGCACCGACAGGCTGGTGGTCGTGGTGGCGCCCGGCCATCCGTGGGCGCGGCGCCGCACGGCGCTGCGGGGCGTGGAGCTGGCCGCGACGCCGCTGGTGGTGCGGGAGCCGGGGTCGGGGACGCGGGAGACGCTGGACGTGGCGTTCAAGGGCCTGCACCAGGCCAGCCCGCGGCTGGAGCTGGGGTCGAACGCGGCGGTCAAGGGAGCCGCGCAGGCGGGAGCGGCGCCCGCGGTGCTCAGCGGGTACGCGGTGGAGGCCGACGTGGCGACCGGGCGGCTGGTGGAGGTGCCGCTGGCTGGGGTGAATCTGGTCAGGAGCCTGCGGGCGGTATGGCGCCGCGGCCGTCCCCTCACCGGCCCTGCCGCGATCCTGCTCGCCATCGCCAGCCGTCCGTGACCGTTCCGGGCGTTGACGGATGGTGTGGTTTGCGCCTTATGGTGCGTGGATGGGCGCTTATGACGTGATCGTGGCCGGCGGCGGGCACAACGGGCTGGTCGCCGCGGCGTACCTGGCCCGGGCGGGACGGCGGGTGCTCGTCCTGGAGCGGTACGGCCACGTGGGCGGCCTGGCGGTCTCCACCCGGGCCTTCCCCGGAGTGGACGTGCGCCTGTCGCGCTACTCCTACCTCGTCAGCCTCCTGCCCCGCGAGATCGTCCGCGACCTGGGGCTCGACCTGGAGCTGCGGCGCCGCCGCCACGCCTCCTACACGCCCAGGGGCGGCACGGGCCTGCTCGTCGACAACGAGGACGCGGCACGTACGGCGGCCTCGTTCCGCGCCGTCACCGGAGGGGAGGCCGACCACGAGGCCTGGCGGGACTTCTACGGCATGACCGCGCGGGTCGCCCGCGCTCTCGCTCCCACCCTGCTCGAACCCCTGCGCGCGCCGGCCGAGATCGAGCGGCTGGTCGGCGCGCAGGCGTGGCGGGACCTGTTCGCCAGGCCGATCGGCGAGACCGTGGACGAACGTTTCGCCGACGACACCGTGCGCGGCGTCGTGCTCACCGACGCGCTCATCGGGACGTTCGCCGACCCCGCCACCGACCTGTCGGCCAACCGGTGCTTCCTCTACCACGTGATCGGCGACGGCACCGGCGACTGGAACGTCCCCGTCGGCGGCATGGGCGCGGTCTCAGGGGCGCTGGAGGCGGCGGCCAGGCGGGCCGGCGCCGAGATCAGAACCGGCGCGGAGATCGTCGGGATCTCGCCGTCCGGGGAGGTCGCGTTCGTGACGGAGGACGGCGAGCACACGGTGAACGGCGGGCACGTTCTGGTCAACCTGCCGCCCGCGGTGCTCGACCGGCTGATGGGCCGGCCGGCGGAGGTGCCCGAGGGAGCGCAGCTGAAGGTCAACATGGTGCTGTCGCGGTTGCCACGGCTGAAGGACGCGCAGGTGGATCCGCGCGCCGCCTTCAGCGGTACGTTCCACATCAACGAGGGACGCGACCAGCTCGCCGGGGCGTACGCCCAGGCGGCCCGAGGGGAGATCCCGGAACTGCCGCCCGCCGAGGTCTACTGCCATTCCCTGACCGATCCGTCCATCCTCGGCCCCGAGCTCAGGGGCAGGGCCGAGACGATGACGCTGTTCGGGCTGCACATGCCCGCCCGACTTTTCCGGAAAAATCCGGATCAGGCCCGGAAGCAGGCGCTGGAGGCCACCTTCGCGTCCGTCAACGCCGTCCTGGCAGAACCTCTGGAGGACTGCCTGCTCAAGGCCCCCGACGGCACCCCGTGCGTCGAGGCCAAGACGCCCGTCGACCTCGAGAAGGACGCCGGGCTTCCGGGCGGCCACATCTTCCACGCCGACCTGAGCTGGCCGTACGCCGAGCAGGGCCGCTGGGGCGTGGAGACCGAGCACGAGCGCGTTCTCGTGTGCGGCGCGAGCGCCCGCAGGGGCGGCGGCGTGAGCGGGATCGGCGGCCACAACGCCGCCATGGCCCTGCTCGGCCGCTGATCGCCGCTAACCGTCCTCGGAGACCAGCTTGGTGGCCACCTCCAGCGCCACCGCCACCCGCTCCGCCTCCGACAGGTCCGTGTCGACGAGGAAGGGCACGTTGCCCAGGATCACCGCGATCACCGCGAGCCTGGCCTCGAACCGCCGCACCGGGCTCGCCTCCGGGGGCACCAGCAGGGACAGCATGCTGATCAGGCTCTGGCGCATGCACTCGCCGGCCGGCAGCTCGCGCATCACCCCCTGGTTCACCTGAGCGAACTGGAACAACGGCCGCCACTGATCAGCCAGCAACTCCGCGATCCGCCGCAGGATCTCCTGCTTCGACTCGGCGGTCATGGGCTGCTGCCTGGCCCAGGTCACCAGCTCGTCGATCGAGTCGACCAGCCGGTCGACGACGCCGGCGAGGATCGCCTCCTTGGTGCGGAAGTGGTAGTAGAGCGCGGGCCTGGTGATCCGCAGCCGCTCGGCGACCTCCTGGAGCGTGGTCTTGTCGTATCCCCGCTCGGCGAACAGTTCCAGCGCCACCTGCTGGATCCGCTCTCTCGTATCCGTCCGCCGTCCAGCCATTCCGCTCCCATCACTTGACCGCCGGCCACTTCATTGCTTACTTTCGCGTAAGTAATGAATGACGCCGGACTCGTTGGGAGCAGACTATGGCCGAGAACTTCCCCGTCCCGCGCACCTGCCCGTTCGCACCTCCACCCGCGTACGAACGCATGCGCGAGCAGGCCCCGCTCGTCCGCGCCAGGCTGCCCCGCGGTGAGGCGTGGCTGATCACGCGGCACGCCGAGGCCCGGCAGGTGCTCTCGGGCGCGGGCATCAGCACCAACCCCGCCACCCCCGGCCACCCGAGCGGCGCGCTGAGCAGGGAGCCCTCGACCCCCGAGCAGGACGCCGCCATGGCGAAGTTCGCCATCGGCCACTTCATCGACCTGGACCCGCCCGAGCACGGCAGGTTCCGCCGGCTGCTCATCCCCGAGTTCACCGTCAGGCGGATGAGAGAGCTGCGACCCGGCATCCAGCACATCGCCGACGAACTCGTCGACGACATGATCGCCAAGGGGCCGGAGGCCGAGCTGGTGGAGGCGTTCGGGCTGGCGCTGCCCTCGCTGGTCATCTGCCGGCTGCTCGGCGTCCCGTACGCCGACCGCGAGTTCTTCCAGTCGCGGACCCGCAGGATGATCTCGGCCGGCGTCGGCCAGGAGGCGCGTCACGCCGCGGTGATGGAGATCAGGGGCTTCCTCGACGCGCTGGTCACCAGGGCGGAGGCGGATCCGGAGGACAACCTGCTCGGCCGGCTGATCGGCACCGGGCGGCTCAGCCACGACGAGATCGTGGGCGTGATGTTCCTGCTGCTCGTCGCCGGCCACGAGACCACCGCCAACATGATCCCGCTCGCCGCGCTCACGCTCATGCGCCACCCGGCCCAGCTCGCCGCGCTGCGCGCGGACCCGGACCTGTGGCCCGCGGCCGTCGACGAACTGCTGCGTTACCTCTCGGTCGTGGACTGGGTGGCGTTCGACCGCGTGGCCATCGAGGACCAGCACATCGGCGGGCAGCTCGTCAGGAAGGGCGAGGGCATCTTCGTGCTCGGAGCCTGCGCCAACCGGGACGAGCGGGCCTTCGAGCGGCCGGACGAGTTCGACATCGGCCGCTCCGCCCGGCACCACGTGGCCTTCGGCTACGGGGTGCACCAGTGCCTCGGCCAGAACCTGGCCAGGGCCGAGCTGGAGATCGCGCTGCGCACGTTGTTCGAGCGGCTGCCCGGGCTGCGGGTCACGGTGGCGGACGAGGACGTGCCCGTCAAGCACGAGAGCCCCATCCTCGGGCTCAAGGCGTTGCCCGTCGCGTGGTGATCCACGGAAAAGAACCGAGGGCGTTCATCACCTTTTCATGATGAACCTCTAGCGTTTGCAGCATGAGTGAGCCCGCACGGTTGCTGGTGGTGGACGACGAGCCCGCGTTGCGCGAGGCGCTCCAGTCGAGCCTCGAGTTCGAGGGCTACAAGGTCGTCACGGCCGGCGACGGGCACGCGGCGCTGGAGGCCCTGGCGAGCGACTCGTTCGACGGGGTGCTGCTCGACGTCATGATGCCGCGCCTCGACGGGCTGACCGCGTGCCGCCGGCTGCGGGCGTCCGGCAACCACATCCCCGTCCTCATGCTGACCGCCCGCGACGCGGTCGGCGACCGGGTCTCCGGGCTCGACGCGGGCGCCGACGACTACCTCGTCAAGCCGTTCGAGCTGGACGAGCTGCTGGCCAGGGTACGCGCGCTGCTGCGGCGAGGCGCGCTCAGCGCCGGACCGGCCGAGAACGGCGACGCGCTCACGTACGACGACCTGCGCATGGACCCCGCCACCAGGGAGGTCACCCGCGGCGAGCGCAGGCTCGACCTGACCAGGACCGAATACCTGCTGATGGAGCTGTTCCTCGCACATCCGCGCCAGGTGCTGACCAGGGACCAGATCCTGAGCGAGGTGTGGGGATTCGACTTCGAGCCGACCTCCAACTCGCTCGACGTCTATGTGATGTACCTGCGGCGCAAGACCGAGGCCGGGGGAGAGCCGCGCGTGATCCACACGGTGCGCGGCGTGGGATACGTCCTGAGAGCGGCGCCGTGAGACGAGGGAGCCTGAGGTCCCGCCTCACCCTCCTCGTCACGGTGGCCGTGGCGCTGGCCATCACGGTGTGCGCGGGCATGTCGTGGTTCATCGTCCAGGACCAGCTGATCAAGCAGCTCGACCAGACCATCATGGACCCGGAGGAGTCAGGGGACAGGGACTTCCTCCTCCACCACTGCACTCCTGAGGGCTCGTCCGACGAGTACGCCGGCATGGCGATGTTGTTGCGCGCGGACGGCACCACGTGCTCGCTCGGCGCGCCCATCCTGTGGACGGAGGAGGACCTGACCCTGGCGGCCGACCGCCGCGAGCCGATCTGCCGTGACGGCGTGACCCGCGACGGCAAGCCGGTCCGCGTGGTGATCTCGAACTTCTCCCCTGGCACCGCCGTTCTGGAGGCGGCTCCGCTCTACCACACCAGGCGCACGCTGCGGAACACCGCGTTCGCGCTGGCGGCCGTCGCGGCCCTGGGCGTGTTCGGCGCCGCGTGGGCGGGCCTGGCCATCTCGCGCGCCGGGCTCCGCCCGGTCGGAGACCTCACCAAGGCGGTCGAGCACATCGCCCAGACCGAGGACCTCGGCACCCGCATCCCCGTCAAGGGCAACGACGAGATCGCCCGGCTGAGCTCGTCCTTCAACGCCATGACCGCGGCGCTGGCCGGATCCCGCGAGCGCCAGCAGCAACTCGTCGCCGACGCCGGCCACGAGCTGCGCACCCCTCTCACCACCCTGCGCACCAACATCGACCTGCTGCTGCGCAGCGAGCAGACCGGACGCAGCCTCGACCCCGGGGCGAAGGAACGCCTGCTGGTCAACGTGAAGGCGCAGTTCGCCGAGCTGTCCACGCTCGTGGGCGATCTGCTCCAGCTGGCCAGGGGCGACGCCCACCACGAGCCGCACGTCGAGCTGGCCTTCCACGAGGTCGTCACCGCCGCCGTGGAGCGCGCCCGGCTGCGCGGCGCCGAGGTCGTCACCGACCTGAGCCCGTGGTACGTCGTCGGCGCCGCCGCCTCCTTGGAACGTGCCGTGCTCAACCTCATCGACAACGCCGCCAAGTTCAGCCCGGAGGGCCAGGTCGAGGTGAGCCTGCGCGGCGGCCGGCTGACCGTGCGGGACCACGGCCCGGGACTGCCCGAGGAGGACCTGCCGTACGTGTTCGAGCGCTTCTGGCGCTCGCCGTCGGCGCGCGGGCTGCCCGGGTCGGGGCTGGGCCTGGCGATCGTGGCGCAGGCGGTCGCGGAGGCGGCAGGAACGGTACGCCTGGAGAACGCGCGCGGCGGCGGAGCGATCGCAACCATGGATCTGCCGGGAACTCCCGATCCGCGGCCGACAACAAGGCCGTATGAGGGGCGAAATGAGGGGCGAAATGATGGCCCGGAGAATACGTCTGGCTAATTTATTCGGATAGGTCCGAATTTATGCCGCCAATAGCCCGCTGACCAGGGGAAACTTTCTTCGGTTCCCTTCATGGCCGACGCCCGGCAAGGTATTCTCGTGGCAAACGAACGGGACCGGAGAGCCATTACATCCCCGGTCCCTGCCTTCAAAGGTAGGGGAGATCGAGTTGAGCTACAAGGACGCGGCTGTCAAACTCGCTAACGAGTTGGCCACCGAGTTCGTCAACATCCGGGCGGATCGCATGGAATTGGGACAGCAGCTCACCGAGCGCGTCAACGGCGTGGGCTCCCGCGTCAAGGTCGTCGACGGGAAAGTCACCACTCTCGACGCGAAGGTCGACACCTTGGACAGCAAGATCGATGCCCTGGACGGCAGGGTGGGGTCGCTCGGGACCAAGGTCGACGCCCTGGATGCCAAGGTCGACGCCAAGTTCGCGGAGACCGACCGCAGGCTCGACAAGCTGGAGAGCAAGGTCGACGCCAAGTTCGCGGAGACTGACCGCAGGCTCGGCAAGCTGGAGAGCAAGGTCGACGCCAAGTTCGCGGAGACTGACCGCAGGCTCGGCAAGCTGGAGAGCAAGGTCGATAGTCTGGAGAGCAAGGTCGACGGGCTGCAGGGGACGCAGCTCGAGATGCTGGACATCCTCGTCGCGATCCGGCGCAAGCTCGACGTGAACTGAATTCGAGCCCCTCCCGAAGGGCGGGCCCGCACGCCATGCGGACCCGCCCTTCGCGTGCGCAGGACCCCCGGACCGGGCACCCGGCCACCGGACGCCCTGCGCGCCCCCTGCCCGGCGGATTTTCGGGCCTTGTGACCTTCCGCGGCGAACGGGTGGTCGGGCGCGGGATCGGGTTTCGGTCTTGACAACGATGTCAGAGGCATCCTTGATGGTGCTATGGGCGCACCGCTGATCGCCGCCCGCGGGATCGTGAAGAGCTACGGCCACGTGGAGGCGCTGCGTGGCGCGGACTTCGCGGTGCGACCGGGCGAGGTGGTCGCGCTGATCGGCGACAACGGCGCGGGTAAGTCCACCCTGGCGAAGATCCTGTCAGGCGTCGAACGGCCCGACACGGGCACGATCGAGGTCGACGGCCGGCCGGTGGCGTTCGGATCGGCCGACGAAGCCAGGGGCGCCGGCATCGAGACCGTCTACCAGGACCTCGCGCTCTGCGCGGAGCTCAGCCCGTCCGCCAACTACTTCCTCGGCAGGGAACGGCTCAGGCCGGGGCTGCTCGGAATGCTGGGCGTGCTGGACAACGCCGCCATGCGGCGCGAGACGCGGGAGGCGTGCGAGCGGCTGGGCGTACGGCTGAAGTCGGAGACGGCGCCGGTCTCGACGTTGTCGGGCGGGCAGCGGCAGGGGGTCGCGGTGGCCAGGGCGGTGGGATGGGCACGGCGGGCGGTGTTCATGGACGAGCCGACCGCGGCGCTCGGCGTGGTGCAGACGCGGCGGGTGCTCGACCTGATCAGGAGCGTACGCGACGCGGGCGTGGCGGTCGTGCTCATCAGCCACAACATGCAGGACGTCATGGCGGTGTCGGACCGGGTGGAGGTGTTGCGGCTGGGCCGCAGGGTGGCCAGGTTCGACACCGCGCGCGTCTCGATGGAGGAGCTGGTCGGCGCCATGACCGGCGCACTCGAACAGGCCGGTCCCGACGGGCGGCCGGACGACGCCGGGCAGGACGCCGCAGATGGGGACGGAGCGGAGGACGGGCCCGGGCGGGGCGTCGCGGGTGGGGACGGGCCCGGGCGGCGCGGCGCGGGGGCGGACGGACAGGAAGACGGCCGATGAGCCGCCTCCGGTTCGGCGCCCCGCAGGTCGTGTGGATCGGCCTGGTGCTGGCGGGGCTGTTGGTGACGTTCTCGGTGCTCGCGCCGCGCACGTTCCCCACCTCGTTCAACGTGCTCAACCTGGTCAGCGACGCGGCCATCCTGCTGCTGCTCGCCGCCGGCATGACGTACGTGATCATCACGGCGGGCATCGACCTGTCGGTGGGCGGGGTGCTGGTGTTCTCGGCCGTGTCCGCGGCCAAGGTCATGGAGGCCACCGGGTCGCTCGCGCTCGGCGGCCTGGCCGCCCTCGTGGCCGGGCTGGCCTGGGGAGTGCTGAACGGCGTGCTGATCGCCATGGGCCGTATCCCCGCGCTCATCGTGACGCTCGGCACCCTCGGCATGTCTCTCGGCGGCGCGCTGCTGCTCACCGGCGGCGTCGACCTGCGCGCCCCCACCGAGCTCAACCTCGGGCTCGGCCTGGCCCGCTGGCTGGGCGTGCCGGTGATCGTGTGGATCTGCGCCGCCATCACCGCGGCCCTGGCCCTCATGCTCGCCTGCACCCGGTTCGGCCGCCACACGTACGCGATCGGCTCCAACGTCGAGGCCGCCCGGCGTGGCGGCGTCGCCGTGCGCGCACACCTGGTCAAGGTGTACGGGCTCGCGGGGCTGCTGGCGGGCCTGGCCGGCTGCCTGTCGCTGGCCAAGTACGGCATCACCGGCGTGTCCGCGCACTCCACCGACAACCTTCAGGCCATCGCGGCCGTGGTGATCGGCGGGACGTCCCTGTTCGGCGGGGTCGGCACGGTGGCCGGCACGGTCATCGGCGTCTTCATCCCCGTCGTGCTGCAGAACGGCTTCCAGATTCTCGGCGTGCGGCCGTTCTGGCAGCAGGTGGTGGTGGGCGCGGTGCTCGTCGCCGCCGTCTACGTCGACCAGTGGAGGCGCAGGGCCCGCGACCGATAGGAGGAGGCACCAGCATGCGCAAGATCACGGCCGCGCTCGCGGCGACGATGATGATCGCCGCCTGCGGCGGGCAGGGGAGCGAGGCGGGCGGCGACGACCAGACCAGGGTCACGCTCGTGCAGGGCCTGGCCGGTGAGGAGTTCTACGAGACGATGGCCTGCGGCGCGAAGGCCAAGGCCCAGGAGCTGGGCGTGGCGCTCGACGTGCAGGGGCCGCAGAAGTTCGATCCGACGCTCCAGACGCCGATCGTCAACTCCGTGACCGCGAGCGCGCCGGACGCCATGCTGATCGCGCCGACCGACGTCAAGGCGATGATCGCGCCGCTGACCCAGGCCAAGCAGCAGGGCATCAAGATCATCCTGGTGGACACGGTGGTCGAGGACGAGAGCATCGGCCTGTCGCGGATCAGCACCGACAACGTCAAGGGCGGCGCGGCGGCGGCCCAGGCGCTGTCGGAGCAGATCGGCGGCAAGGGCAAGGTGCTGGTCATCTCCACCGACCCCGGCGTCAGCACCGTGGACGCGCGGATCAGGGGCTTCGAGCAGGAGATCACGGCGAACCACCCGGACGTCGACCATCTCGGGGTGCAGTACTCGCACAACGACGTCGGCGAGGCGTCCAGGATCGTCAACGCGGCGCTGGCGAAGGATCCCGAGCTGGCCGGGGTGTTCGCGGCGAACCTCAACTCGGCCACCGGTGCGGGCTCGGCGCTGCGGCAGGCGGGCAAGCTGGGCGAGGTCAAGATGGTGGGGTTCGACGCCGGGCCCGCGCAGGTCAAGCAGCTCAAGGACGGCGTCGTGCAGGCCCTGATCGCGCAGTTGCCCGGCGACATCGGCGCCAAAGGCGTCGAGCAGGCGGTGGCCGCGGTCAAGGGGCAGCAGGTCACGGCGTCGATCCCGACGGACGCCACGATCGTCACGGAGGAGAACGTCGACCAGCCGGAGGTGCAGAAGATCCTTTACCGGGCGGGGTGCTGATCCGGGCCGGCAGGACGGAGGGGAGCCGGGAGCGGAGCCTGACCTAGGCCGGCAGGGCGGCGAGGAGGAAGGCGAGCCGGGCGGCGGCGGACTCGACGTCTTCCGAGGTGCCCAGGCGGTAGCCCCAGGAGGTGATGAACGCGCCCTCGTCGGAGCAGGTCACGGTCTCGGCGAGGGTGGCGGAGAAACGGTTGCGGACCGACACGTAGGCAGGGTCGCTGGACAGGGCGAGGCTCTGGACCGACAGGTCCGCGTGACGACCCGCGTGCCAGGCGAACCGCTCGAGGCAGAGCGCGGTATCAAGCATCATGCGTCACCTCCGCAACGTCTCGCGACAGAATTGCACGATCTTGGGGCGGGAGGCAAGCAATTGCTGCGGTTAATGTGCGGTTTGTTTCCGGTAATCGTGAAGGATCCTGATGATGACCTCCCGCCCGGACTCCTCGAACTCGGCCACCTTCGCGAAGTCGTCGAACGCCCGGACGTAGAAGGCGATGTCGTCGGGGTCGCGCAGGATGAGGTCCTTCGTCATGGTGGCCACGCCGACCATGGAATCGTTGTAGATCCAGAACCCGTTGACCGGGTTGGACGGGAACTCGGCGTCGAAGGGGATCACGCCGAACTCCACGTTCGGCAGCGTGCTGACGGCCAGCAGGCGGTCGAGCTGGCCGCGCATGACCTCGGGCGGCGCCAGGAGGGTGCGGAGCGTGGACTCCGACACCACGAACCGGAACGTCCTCGTGCGGTCGTAGAGGATCTCCTGGCGCTGCATGCGCACCCGGACCGCCGCGTCGATCTGGTCGGCGGCGCTGTAGAGGCGCTTGACCTTGCGGAACACGTGCCTGGCGTATTCGGAGGTCTGCAGCAGGCCCACGATGATGCCGGGCTCGAACACCCGGAACAGCTTGGTGCGCGCCTCCAGGTCGCGGACGTCCTCCTGGAGGGCGGCCAGCCCGCTGCGGTGGCGCTGCTTCCAGTCGTCGTGCCGTTCGAGCAGCGCGATCGCCTGCCGGATCAGCTCGTCGGTCGTGTCGGGCGAGGCGCGTACGGCCTGCGCCCACACGACCACGTCGTCCTCGGTGGCGGTCTGCCTGGCGTTCTCCAGGCGCGAGACCTTGGACGGTTGCCAGCGCAGCTGCTCGGCCAGCTCCTTGCCGGACAGCCGGGCCGCCTCGCGCAGCTGGCGTAAATGGCTGCCGAGGTCGATCCGCGCCTGCTGAAAGGACGTCACGCCGCAAGAGGCTAGCCCTGCTTGCGTCGATCATGCCAGTGGGGTGCGCAATTGTGATCAGCCGGTAGCCGTGGGTGTTCCTCCGCAGGTGGGGAAAGCGGTTGCCGAACCGTCGGTCAGGACCCGGCGGGCGATTTCGGTGATGAGCTCGCGGGGCACCTCGACGGCGCCCTCGCCGTCGAGCACGTCGCGAAGGTCCGCGAGCGCCTCCGCGTCGGTGACCTGGAGGCCCTGGACGACGATGGTGCCGCGGTCGGTCTCGTACAGGGTGGGACAGGCGCCCGCCTCCGAGGTGGACCCGAGGAACCGCATACGCATGACGATCCTTCCCCGATGAAAGATGCAATTGCGCGCAATTGTATGGCTCGGGGGTCTATGTGTGATCGTTTCTCCGAAAATCGTGATATTTGGTCAGTTGAGCGTGCCGCCCTTGAGCTCCTGGGCCCGCTCGAACAGGCCGAGCGTCACCGCGTACCAGTCGATGGCCGACATGTCGCGCTCGGACAGTGCCGCGTAGGAGGCGATGATCTCCTGCGGCGCGGGCAGTCCCGGCACGTGGTCGTCGCCCGCCGGCCATCCCCGCGCAAGCGGGACGAGAGGCCGCTCCCTTCGGGAAGCGGAGGAGTCACGAGGTAGAACACCGGCTCCCGCGCGGCCACCAGCGCGGGGGCGGGCACCGGCGTGCCGTGCGGCGCCGCCGGGGACCGGCGTGGCCCCCGTGATCGGGACCGGCGGCGGCCCCTGATCGTCCATCCACGCGCCGGGCTCGTCGAGGTCGATGGCGCCGGCGTCGACGTGGATGGAGGTCATGTGCCGCCCTTCGGCCAGAACGATGTTCTGGTGGGGGCCCTATGCGGGCCCCGCGAACCGGGTCAACCGAGTGCCTGCATGAAGGGGAGGAACTGGCGTGACCGGTCTCCGGGCAGGTCGTCGCCGCGCACCATGAACGCGACCTCCCACGGCTCGCCGATGCCGTGCTCGCCCGCCCACCGGATCATGGACTCGTGGGCGAGGTCGAAGTCCATCCGCACCTCGCCGCCCGCGTCGAGCGCCAGGTCGCCGATCAGGGCGCGCGCCGTCTCCTCGTCGCCGGCCACGACCGGGCCGATCACGGTGTTGTCGTCGTTGCGCCAGCACTGGCCGAAACCGCCGGCCGCCACCCTGACCTGCTCGCCGAACGTGAACATCCGCCGCAGCGCCGCCGACCTGTCCATGCCGAACACCTCGGCGTCGAGCGCGAGGACGGCGTCGAGGTCGGCTGCCGTGGCGGGACGGGTCAGGCCCGAGGGCTCGCCCGCGAAGACGCCCGTGTGCTTGGCCACCCGGCCGACCGTCCGGAAGCCGAGCTGCTCGTAGAGCGGCCGGCCCTGCCCGGTGGCGTGGAGGAAGACGGTGCGGTCGCCGGCCTGGTCGAGCACGTGCCGCATGAGCGCGCGGCCGAGGCCCTGCCTGGCGTAGCGGGACGCGGTGAGCACCATGCTGATCACGGCGTGCCCGTCGCCGTAGGGGGTCAGGACGTTGCACGCGGCCAGGCCGTCGCCGTCAGGGGCGTCGATGCCGTACGGCTCGCCGATCTCGAACAGCAGGCGCCACTTGTGCTCCTCGGGCGGCCAGTCGCGGTCTTTGGCCAGGCGGACGCAGTCGTCCAGGTCATGGATGGTGAGGCGGCGCATGAGACCTCATCCTGCTGCATCGGCGGACATGATCTCAAAAGGTTTCTGCAGCAGGATGAAGGCATGGAGTGCGTTGTGGCGGTTGATGTTGGCGGCACCACCATGAAAGGCGGACTTGTCACCCGCGACGGGACATGTCTGCATGTCGAGCGGCGGCCCACCCCGCGCGCCGGCGGCCCTGAGCGCGTGATCGCGGCCGTCTCCGCCTTCGTCGCCGACCTCGCCCGGCCCCGGCCCGGAACACGCCCGCAGGCGGTGGGGCTGGTGGTGCCCGGTCTCGTCACGGCGGAACGGGCCGTCTTCTCGGCCGCGTTCGGCTGGCGGGACGTGCCCGCGTCGTCGTTCACGGACGTGGACATGCCGGTGGCGCTCGGGCATGACGTCCGCGCGGCCGGGGAGGCGGAGCTGGCCTACGGGGCGGGCGGGGACGACGTGCTCTACCTGCCCATCGGCACGGGCATCGCGGGCGCGGTGGTCCTGTCCGGGTCGCCGTACGGGGGCGCCGCCGGATGGGCCGGGCAGATCGGCCACATCCCGGTACGGCCCGGCGGGGCGGCCTGCGGGTGCGGGCAGCGGGGCTGCCTGGCGGCGTACGCGTCGGGCGGCGCGGTCGCGGCCCGGTACGGCGCCGGCGGGGCCGAGGAGGTGGTGCGGCGAGCCTCGGAGGGAGACGCGGCGGCCGGGCGGGTGTGGGACACGGCCGTGGAGGCGCTCGCCCTGGCCCTGGCCACGTACACGCGGCTGCTGGATCCGGCGGCCGTCGTCATCGGCGGCGGGGTCTCCCACGCGGGCGACGCCCTGATCGTCCCCCTCCGGGCCCGCCTGTCAACCCTCCTGTCCCCTCATCCGCCGTCCCCGTCCCTGCCGGCCGACGGGCGGTCAACGTCGCAGGAGGCGGCGGCACACGCGCGGTCGTCGCCGGGGGCGCCGGAGCGGCGGGTGCAGGAGCGGCGGGCGCCGGAGGTCAGGGCGTCGGCGCTCGGGGCTCGGGCGGGGGTGCTGGGCGCGGGGCTGCTGGGGTGGCGGATGGCCGGCTCAGTCCAGGAGCGCCGTGGGGATGCGCAGAGGCCGGGCGCGTAGCTCCTCGCCCAGCGCCTTGGCCTGCGGGTCCATGCGCGGGCTCGCCGCCACACCCCGGCCCAGGAGCCCGTGGATGACGAAGTTGAGCGCCTTGAGGTTCGGCAGCTCGTAGCGGTCGACGCGGTACGCGGCCAGATGCGGCAGGAGGCGCTTGAGCCGGTCAGGGGTCAAGGTGGCGGCCAGCCACGCGTAGCGGTCCGGTGTCCCGGCCCAGACTCCCAGGTTGGCGTTGCCGCCCTTGTCGCCGGAACGGGCCCCCACGATGCGCCCCAGCGGCATCCACACGGTCTCCTCACCCGCGACGCCGCCCGTGCCGTGCGCGTCCTTCTCGTGCGCGGCGCCTGCCGGGGCGGGGTGGGCCGCGCCGGGCGCCCGGACGGAGGCGGGATCCGCGGTCCGCTGGGGGGTGGCGGGGTCGAAGGGCTCCGACGTGAGCGGGGCTGCCGGGGCGGGGAGGGAGGACGGAGGGTGAGGACCGGCGGGGACGGCGGGGACGGGTATCTCCGCGCCGTTCACGAAGACCTGCGGGCGCACGCCCGAGGCCGGGACCAGGACCGGCCAGTAGACCCCGTACGGCGTGGCGTTGCCGGGCGGGGTGAGGCCGTAGAAGCCCGGGTAACCGGCCAGCCCCGTCTCGACCACGGCCGAGGAGAAGGCCCGCCCCGCCGTGCGTTCGTCTGCGTCCATGACCGTGATCCGCAGCAGGCCGGACTCCGTGAGCGTCACGTCCACCGCGTCGAACGACTCGCGCGGGATCCGCGCCCAGACGGCCTCCTCCGCCACCCGGGCCTTGGCCTCCATGTCGAGCCCCGTGAGGACGAGGGTCATGGTGTTCCGGTAGCCGCCCAGGTAGTTGACGGCGACCTTGAGGGTGCCGGGCGGCGGCTCGCCCCGGACCCCGGAGACCAGCACCCGGTCGGGCCCGTCGCCGGCGAGTGTGATCGTGTCGAACCTGGCCACCACGTCGGGGCCGAGGTAGCGGGGGCCGCCCACCTCGTACACCAGCTGGGCGGTGACCGTGCCGACCGAGACCAGGCCGCCCGTGCCGGGATGCTTGGTGATCACGGCGGATCCGTCCGGGCGGAGCTCCGCGAGCGGGAAGCCGCAATGGGCCAGATCAGGCACGTCCTGGAAGAACGGGTAGTTGCCGCCCGTGGCCTGGCAGCCGCACTCGATGATGTGCCCTGCGACCACCGATCCCGCCAGCGGGTCGAGGTCGGCGGGGCCCCAGCCGTACCGCCAGATGCCGGGCCCGGTCACCAGGGCGGCGTCGGTGACGCGGCCGGTCACCACCACGTCCGCGCCCGCCGACAGGGCGGCGGCGATCGGGCGGCCGCCCAGGTAGGCGTTCGCGGTCAGCGGGGTGGCGTCAAGGCGCTCGCCGGTGTCGGCGTTGACGAGGTCGAGGGGCGTGCCGGTGAGGTCGTCGCCGGTGACGTGGGCGACCGAGGGGGACAGGCCGAGGCGGGCGGCCAGCTCGTGCACGGCCTCCGCGCACCCGGCGGGGTCGAGGCCGCCCGCGTTCGTCACGATCTTGATGCCCCGGTCGAGGCAGGGCCCGAGGACGTCCTCCAGCTGCCGCAGGAACGTCGGCGCGTAGCCGGCGCGGCCCTTGAGCCGGTTGCCGGCCAGGATCAGCATGGTGAGCTCGGCGAGCCAGTCGCCGGTCAGCACGTCGATCGGCCCGCCCTCGACCATCTCCCTGGCCGCGGAGAGCCGGTCGCCGTAGAAGCCGCTGCAGTTGGCGACGCGCAGGGTCATCGCGTGGCCCAGGTGGGCGGCCGCTTCTCCATGTACGCGGCGATGCCCTCCTGGCCCTCCTCCGAGGTGAAACGCTCGGCGGACAGCGTCGTCATCTGCCGCAGCCCTTCACGGAACGACATCGCCGGCACCTGCCTGACCAGCTGCTTGGTGAGGGCCAGCGCCTCGGGAGCGCCCTTGATCAGCAGGTCGGCGTAGTGGGCGACCGCCGCGTCCAGCTCCTCCTCCGGCACGGCCTTGGAGATCAGCCCGATCTCCGCGGCCCTGGCGGCGTCGAAGACCTCGCCGGTCAGGAAGTATTCGGCGGCGGCCCTCGGGTCGAGCCTGCGCAGGACCGGCACCGAGATCATCGCGGGCACCACGCCGAGGCGTACCTCCGTGAACGCGAACGACGCCGTCACCGGCGCGACCGCGAAGTCGCACGCCGCCACCAGGCCGAGGCCGCCGGCCCGCGCGGTGCCGTTGAGCCGGCAGATCACCGGCTTCGGGCTCTCCCAGATGAGGGTGAGGATCTCCGGGAACGACGCCGTCACCGGCGCGTCCGGCTTGCCGTCGGCCGCGCGCTGCTCCTTGATGTCGGCTCCCGAGCAGAACACCTTGCCCGTGGCCGTCAGCACGATCACCCTGGCCGCCGGCTCGGCCAGCGCCCGGTCGAGCCGCTCCCTCAACTCGCCGAGCAGGCGGACGGACAGGGCGTTGCGGTTGGGCGGCGAGTCCAGCGTGATGGTCGCCACGCCCGCGGCCAGGTCCTGGTGGACCAGGGTCATGTGCTCTCCTCCTGAATGATCGCCAGCACGGCTCCCGCCTCGACCTGCCGGCCTTTCTCCACGTGTACGCCGGACACCACGCCGTCGGCGGGGGCGGCGACCCGGTGCTCCATCTTCATGGCCTCGAGCACCAGCACCGGCTGGCCCTTGGCGACCCGGTCGCCGGCCGCCACCTCGACGCGCAGCACGCTGCCCGGCATGGGGGCCAGCAGGGACCCCGGCGCGACGTGCTCGACCGGCTCGGGCAGCCGGGGGAGCGGGGTCAGCACGGCGCAGCCGCCCGCGTGGTCGACGTAGACCTTCGGGTCGCCGTCGTACCGGGCCACCTCGAAGGTGTGGCGGACGCCGTCGTGTTCGAGGACGACGGTGTCCGGTCCGGCGCCGAGCACGGTGACGTTCTCGGGGAGCGGGTCGTACACGGTCTCGGCCTCGGCGAAGCGGGCGCGGCGGGGCTGGGAGCGCACGTTGCGCCAGCCGCTCGGCAGCCCGGCCAGCACGCGCGCGTCGCGCCGGTTGGCGGCGGCCAGGGCGAGGGCGGCGGCCAGCGCGGGCAACTCGCCCGCGGTCTCGGCTGCAGCCTCGCCGGCCGGTTCGGGCTGAGGGCGGGCGGTGGTGCCGTGGACGGGGCCGTCGGGGTCAAGGAATCCGGTATGAGTCTCACCGGCCAGAAAAGCCGGATTTGTCAGGACTCGTACGAGCAAGTCGCGATTAGTGGTGACCCCGTGGAGCTTCGCCCGCCGCAGCGCCGTCGCCAGCCGCCGCACCGCCTGCGCCCGCGTCGAGCCGTGCGCCACCACCTTGGCCAGCATCGCGTCGTAGTGCGGCGACACCACGGATCCCGACTCGACGCCCGCGTCCACGCGCACGTCCCCGGGCACTTCGAACCGCCGCAACACCCCCGTCTGGGGGAGGTAGGCGTCGTCCTCCGCGTACAGCCGCGCCTCGACCGCGTGCCCCGCGGGCCCGGGAGGGCTCGCGGGCAGCGCGACCCCCTCGGCGATCTCCAGCTGGAGCCGGACGAGATCGACGCCGTGGACCAGCTCGGTCACGGGGTGCTCGACCTGGAGCCGGGTGTTCATCTCGAGGAAGGCCACCCGGTCGCCCTTGACCAGGAACTCCACCGTCCCGGCTCCGACGTGGCCGACCGCCCGCGCGGCCCTGACGGCGGCCTCGAACAGGCGCTCCCTCAGCCCGGCGGAGATCCCGGGCGAGGGGCACTCCTCGACGACCTTCTGGTGCCGCCGCTGCACGCTGCACTCGCGCTCGCCCAGCGCCCACACGGTGCCGTGCCGGTCGGCCAGCACCTGGACCTCGACGTGCCGGGCCGCCTCCAGCAGCGGCTCCACGAACACGGCGCCGTCGCCGAAGGCCGCCGCCGCCTCCCGCTGCGCCGACCCGATCTCCCGCGCGAGCTCGCCCGGCTCGCGCACGACGCGCATGCCCCGGCCGCCGCCACCGGCGGACGCCTTCACCAGCAGCGGGAACTCGCCAGGAGCGGCCGGGTCGAGCGACGGCAGCACCGGCACCCCGGCCTGCGCCATCAGCCGCTTGGCCGCGATCTTGGACCCCATGGCCGCGATGGCCGCCGGCGGCGGGCCGACCCACACCAGCCCGGCGTCGAGCACGGCCTGCGCGAACTCGGCGTTCTCCGACAGGAAGCCGTACCCGGGGTGCACGGCGTCCGCCCCGGCGGCGCGGCACGCGGCCAGGATGAGCCCGGCGTCCAGGTACGTCTGCGAGGGATGCGCGCCCGGCAGGCGTACCGCGAGATCGGCCTCGGACACGTGCGGCGCGCTCGCGTCGGGGTCGGAGTGCACCGCCACCGTGACGATGCCGAGCGAGCGGCAGGTGCGGAAGACGCGGCGGGCGATCTCGCCCCGGTTCGCGACGAGCAGGCGGCTGATCACGGGCGGAACACCCCGAATCCCGCCGGCTCGGGCACCGGCGCGCTGTTGATCGCCGACAGGCACATGCCCAGCACGGTGCGCGTGTCGCGCGGATCGATGACCCCGTCGTCGTAGAGGCGCCCCGACAGGAAGAACGCCAGCGACTCGGCCTCGATCTGGGCCTCCACCATCTCCCGCATCGCCGCGTCGGCCTCCTCGTCGTAGACCTGCCCCTTCGCCTGCGCCGACGCCCGGCCCACGATGGACAACACGCCGGCGAGCTGCGCGGGCCCCATCACCGCCGACTTGGCGCTCGGCCAGCTGAACAGGAAGCGGGGGTCGTAGGCCCGCCCGCACATGCCGTAGTTGCCCGCGCCGTACGACGCGCCCATGACGATCGTCAGATGGGGAACGGTCGAGTTGGACACCGCGTTGATCATCATCGCGCCGTGCTTGATGATGCCGCCCTGCTCGTAGTCCTTGCCGACCATGTAGCCGGTCGTGTTCTGCAGGAAGACGAGCGGCGTGCGCGACTGGTTGGCCAGCTGGATGAACTGCGTGGCCTTCTGCGACTCCTCGCTGAACAGCACGCCCCGGGCGTTGGCCAGCACGCCGACCGGATAGCCGTGGATCCGCGCCCGGCCCGTCACCAGCGAGACGCCGTACGCCGGTTTGAACTCCTCGAACTCGCTGCCGTCCACCACCCGCGCGATCACCTCCCGGGGATCGAACGGCACCTTCAGGTCCTCGGGGACGATGCCGAGCAGCTCGTCCGCCGGATAGGCCGGCTCCCGCGCGGGCAGCGGGACGGCGCCCCGCTTGCGCCAGCCGAGCGAGCGCACGATCGAGCGCCCGATGCGCAGCGCGTCGTGCTCGTCCTCCGCCAGGTGGTCGGCGAGCCCGCTCACCCTGGCGTGCATCTCCGCCCCGCCCAGCGACTCGTCGTCGGACTCCTCGCCGGTCGCCATCCTGACCAGCGGCGGCCCGCCCAGGAACACCTTGGCCCGCTCCCGCACCATCACCACGTAGTCGCTCATCCCGGGCACGTAGGCGCCGCCGGCGGTGGAGTTGCCGAAGACGAGCGCGACGGTCGGGACGCCCGCAGCCGACAGCCGCGTCAGGTCGCGGAAGATCTGCCCGCCGGGGATGAAGATCTCCTTCTGCGTCGGCAGGTCCGCGCCGCCGCTCTCGACCAGATTCACGTACGGCAGGCGGTTGCGCAGCGCGATGTCCGCCGCGCGCAGGGACTTCTTCAGCGTCCACGGGTTGGAGGCGCCGCCGCGGACGGTGGGATCGTTCGCCGTGATCACGCACTCGACGCCCTCGATCACGCCGATCCCCGAGACCATGCTCGCCCCGACGGGGAAGTCGCTGCCCCACGCGGCCAGCGGCGACAGCTCCAGGAAGGGGGAGTCGGCGTCGATCAGCAGCTCGACGCGTTCGCGCGCGAGCAGCTTGCCCCGCGCGCGGTGCCGCTCGACGTACTTCTCGCCGCCCCCGCCCACCGCCCTGGCGTGCTCGGCGTCCAGCTCGGCCAGCTTGGCCAGCATCGACGCGCGGCGCCGCTGATGTTCCTCGCTCGCGGGGTCGAGCCTGCTCCTGATCATGCGCCCTCCTCCGGGCGCGCCGAAGGTGACGTGCACGTCAACCCGATCGCCCGCGCCCACAACCGCGTCAGATGGTCGACGGCCGTCTCCTCCGCGGCCTGCTCGCCCAGGTCGAGCCAGACGTGGGCGAAGTGCTCGACCATCCCGCCCAGCATGACCGCGGTCAGCCGGGGGTCGAGCGCCGGGTCGGCCAGGCCCTGCTCCTGCAGCCGCCGCAGCCCGTCGGCGCCCCGGCGCACGAACACCTCGCGCAGTTCGAGCAGCAGTCGCCCGAACCGGTCGTCGCCGGTCGCCGCCTGCTCGAACATCCGCACCAGCCGCGAGTTCGCGGCCCAGGCCCGCAGGTAGAGCCGGTTGGCCGCCTCGATGCGGGCGTAGGGGTCGGCGGAGGCGGCCGTGCCCACGACGCTCGCCGCGAACATCTCTCCGACCACCGCCTCCGCGACCTCGCCGAACAAGGCCTCCTTGGAGCCGAAGTACGTGTAGAAGGTGCCGTGGGAGACCCCGGCCCGCACGCACACGTCGTCGACCCGCACGGCGTCGTATCCGTGCTCCTCGAACGCCTCGCGCCCGGCCTGCAGCAACGCGGCCCGCGTGCGCCTCCCCCTGGAGGTGGACGCCGGAGACTTGACGATCACGTCAGCCACGCTAGCGCACGAGAGCGCTCAGGTCACCGGGCGCGGAGACTCCGCGCGGGCCCGTACGCGCGAGGCCCGGCTGCCGGGTCAGCCGCAGTGGCTCCAGCCGGACTTCCAGCTCTGCAAGCCCCACGAACCGCCCCAGATCACGCACTTCTTCTTCGCCGCCAGCCTGACCGGGCCCGCGTACGCCGAGAACTTGCCCGGGTTGCTCGCCTTGCCGCCCTTCTTGACCTGGAGCAGCGCGTTCATCTGCATCTTGCCCGTCCCGACCAGCTGCGACATCGTGACCACGCAGTTCTTGCCCGACTTCGCGTTGTACGCGAGGTGGATCGTGGCGTTGCTGCCCAGCGCGTGCGAGTCGATGACCTTGTAGCCGGAGCCGCACACCTTGGTCACGGTGTAGGGGTTCTTCTTGGGAGCGACCTTCCTGGGCGCGGCGGCCTGCTTGGGCCGCTTGAAGACCGGGATGGTCCGCGTGGGGCCCGCGGTCGGGCGCGCGGTCGGCTCCGCGTTGGGCTCGACCATCGTCTTCTTCTTTTTCTTGGTCGGCGTGGGCGTCGGCTGCGGCCTGCGGGTCTGCGGGACCGGCGGCGGGGTGTAGCGGTTCGGCCGGGGGGTGACGGTCTTCTTGGGCTTCCTGGGCTTCTTGGTCGTCGGGTCGATGTCCAGGGTGGGGACGGGGACCGTCTCCATCGGGGTGACGGAGGCGGGCGGCTTGCCGGGCTGCCCGGCGCCCGAGCCGTCACCCGGCGTGCTGGTCGTCGAGTTGCCCACCGGCACGACCGGGACTTCCTGGCTGTTCGCCTGCACCACGACGGCGCCGACGACCACGAGCAGGGCCGCGGCGGCGGCGCCCGAGAGCGCGAGGGTCAGCGTGCGGCGCTGCTTGGCGTGCGGGCCGTCACCCGGCCTCGGCGAGCCGCCGGGAGTTCCCTGCTGGAACCCGCCGCCCGGGGGCATGCCGGGGCCGTGCGGCGGCATGCCGGCTCCGGCGCCCTGCGGGCCACTCTGAGGGCCACCCTGCTGGCCACCCTGGGGCGCCCCCGGATACGGGGAGCCGTGCGGTCCCTGGGGCGTACCGTGCGGGCCTTGAGGACCCTGCGGGTGTTGCGAGCCCTGGGGACCTTGGGGGCCGTTCTGAGGGGCTCCCGTTCCGGGCATCGCCGGCTGCTGGCCTCCCGGGGATCCGGCCGGATGGTGCGGTCCAACGGGACCGCCGCCGGAGTGCGGGGCGTTGTGCGCCAGACCCGCCTGGACGGGGCCCGCCTGGACCGGGACATGGGGGACGGGTCCGCCGAGCCCCGGGGTGTGGCCTGCGCCCGGTACAGGGCCGCTCTGGCCAGGGTTGCGCACGGGGCCGCTCTGGCCCTGCCCGGGGACGGGGCCGCTGTGGCCCGGGTTGCCCTGGCCGGGGACGTTCGGGATGGGCCCGCTGAGGCCGGGGTTGTGGCCGGCGCCCGGGACGGAGCCGCCCTGGCCGTGCTGGGCGGCCGCGGGGGGCGTGACGTACTGGCCGGTCTGCGGGGGTCCCACGGGCTGCGGGCCGGTCTGGAGCGGGCCGCCCACGAGGTGAGGGCCGGTCGGCTGCGTCCAGGGGCCGGGGTAGACGTCCTCCGAGGGCGCCGCCTCGCCACCCGGACCGTTCTCGGCTTCGGGACCGCCGCCCTCCGGCTGCGCCGGCGCAGCGGACTGGGTGGCGCCGAACTGCCGGCCCACCGGTTCGATGGCGGTCTTCGGGGCCGGCTGGCCGGTGAGGTTGACGATGAGCTCGTCGGCGGAGGGCCGCTGCGCCGGGTCCTTGGACAGGCAGGCGGCCACCAGCTCGGCGAGCACGCCCTCCATCCTGCCGAGCTCCGGCTCCTCGTTCAGGATGCGGTTCATCACCACGGGGATGGAGTCGGCGCCGAACGCGGGTTTGCCCGTCGCCGCGAACACCATCGTGACGCCCCAGGCGAACACGTCCGCGGCCTCCGACACGGCCGCGCCGGTGAGCTGCTCGGGCGCCAGGTACGACGGCGTCCCCATGGCCATGCCCGTGGCCGTCGCACCGGGGGAGTCGAGCGCGCGGGCGATGCCGAAGTCGATCACGACGGGCCCTTCGGGGCCCATGAGCACGTTGGCGGGCTTGAAGTCGCGGTGCAGGATGCCGGCGCGGTGGATGGCGGCGAGCGCGGTGGCCGTGCTGATCGCGAGCCGTTCGAGTGCCGCACCCCGCCGCGGTCCCTCGTTGATGACCAGCTCGCGCAGCGAGGGCCCGGGGACGAACTCGCTCACGATGTACGGGCGGCTGCCCTCCAGGTCGGCGTGGAGCACGGGGGCGGTGCAGAACCTGGCCACCCGCTGCGCCACCGCGACCTCGCGCAGGAACCTCGTCCTGGCGTCCGTGTCGGCGACCAGGGCGTTGTGCAGCAGCTTGACGGCGACCTGTTCCCCCGAGTCGCTCTCGCCAAGATAGACGATCCCCTGGCCGCCCTCGCCGAGCCGGGCGACGATGTCATACGTCCCCAGCCGCCGCGGATCGTCCGCCTCCAGCGGCTGGAACTGATTCACGTCGGACCCCCATCACAACCCAGTAGATGAGGCAAAACGCTACCAGCGAGACCGTTGGGGCGTCTGCCGGACCTATCAGAACCTTCACGTTTTGACGTAGTAAGTCAGGGTTACTTCGCAGGTAGTGTGCTCTGCGAACCCCAAGGTCACGGCTTGATGAAGCCGAGGTCACCTTTTGTCAAATGGCTTTGCCCGGGTTGAGGAGACCGAGCGGGTCGAAGACCGCCTTGATGCCCCGCTGCACCTCCGTGGCGACCGGCCCCGCCTCGAGGGCCAGCCAGCGCTGCTTGAGCAGGCCGACGCCGTGCTCGCCGGTCAGGGTGCCGCCGAGCTCCAGCGCGTGCGTGAACACCTCGTCCGCCGCGGCCCAGACCTCCGGGGGCGGCTCGATGGTGCCGTGCTCGAAGATGAAGACCGGATGCAGGTTGCCGTCCCCCGCGTGCGCGACCGTGGCGATCCGCACCCCGTGCCGGGCCGCCGCGGCCTCGATCGCGGTGATCATGTCGGGCAACACGGAACGCGGCACGCACACGTCCTCGACCAGGCACGCGCCCTGCCGCTCCTTGGCCTGGTAGGCGAGCCTGCGCAGCCCGATCAGCTCCTCGGCCTCCTGCGGGCTGGAGGAGACGGCCACGAACGAGGCGCCGTTCTCCATGCACAGCTCCTCCATGCGCGCGGCCATCGCCTGGCCGTCCGTCGCGTCCGACTGGCCGATCAGCATGGCCTGGGTCGACGCCTCGAGGCCGATGTTGCGCCACTCGTCGATGGCCTCGAGCGTGGCCCGGTCGAGCAGCTCCATGAGGGAGGGCTGGCAGCCGGCCGCCATGATCGCCGACACGGCGGCGCCCGCGTCGCGCAGCGAGCCGAACTCCGCGGCGAAGGTGGCCGGTGGCGCGACGGGAGCGCGGCGCAACCGCACCGTGGCCGCCGTGATCACGCCCAGGGTGCCCTCCGAGCCCACGAACAGGCCGGTCAGGTCGTAGCCCGTGACGCCCTTCATCGTGCGGCGGCCGGTGTCGAGGATCCGCCCGTCGGCCAGCACGACCTCAAGCCCGAGAGCGGAGTCCCTGGTCACGCCGTACTTGACGCAGCGCAGCCCGCCGGCGTTGGTGGCCAGGTTGCCGCCGATCGTGGAGATCTCGTACGACGACGGGTCGGGCGCGTACATCAGGCCGTGCTCCCTGGCGGCCTTGTCCAGGTCGGCGGTGATGACGCCGGGCTCGACGACGGCGATCTCGTCGGCGGGGGAGAGCTCCCGGATCGCGGTCATCCTGGCCAGCGACAGGATGACCGAGCCGTCGCCGGCCACGGAGGCGCCCGCCAGGCCGGTGCCCGCCCCGCGCGGCACCACCGGCACCCGGTGCTCGGTGGCCCACTTCATGGTGGTGACCACGTCGTCGCGGGAGGCGGCGAGCACCGCCCCGGCCGGCTTGCCCGGCTCCAGGAACGTCCGGTCGCGGGCATAGGAGTCGATCACGTCCGGATCGGTCAGGACGCGGCCTTCGGGCAGAGAGCTCACCAACGCATCAATCGGTCTCACACCATGCACCTTATGGGCAAATCCCCACTATCCGGAGAGGGGCCCTGGAGGGCGGCTCGGCGGGCGGTTTGCGCAGGCCGTGGCTTAGGGCCAAACTGCCCGAGTGAAAGTCAGGTGCCCGGTGTGTTCGGAGACCGACCAGGTCGTAGCGGTCCCCGGAGCGGTCGCCGCGGGGACCACGTACAAGATCGGGCGGGTGCGGTTACCCGGGGCGCGCGAGGTGGCCGATCTGCCGATGGCGGCGACCCTGGGCGCCTCGAAGCACGTCATGAGCCGCACGCAGCTCGCGGTCTGGTTGTCGTTCCCCAGCCGCCACTACACGCCGTGGGCCAGGAACCAGGGCTACATCCTGCTGCTCCTGGCAGCCCTGGCCCACCTCGTCATGTCGCTGGTCATCGCGATGGGCCAGGACCCCAACTGGGGTGAGGTGCTGCTCGCGCCGTTCTGCCTGACGGGCCTGTTCTGGGGGCTCGGCCTGCTGAACGTGCTCGGTTCGTACGGCGCACGCAAGCGCGACGACAGCGAGGCTCCGGCCAGGGAGAAGGCCATGGCCGTGTGGGAGGGCCTGTGCTACTGCGCCCGCGACAACGTCGTGTTCGAGCCGGGGGTCGGCGTCTCGTTCCATCCGAGCGAGACGCGCGAGTACATCTTCGGCTTCCGGTCGGGCCGCTGACTCAGCCCCGCTCCTCCGCCACCAGGCGCACGCAGACGGCCAGGCCGTTGATGGCCTGCTCCAGCTCGTCGAGCTCTGGGTAGGTCGGCGCGATCCTGATGGTGCGGTCGCCGGGGTCGTCGCCGTAGGGGTGGGTGGCGCCCGCGGGGGTCAGCGCGATGCCCGCGGCCTTGGCCTTGGCCACCACCTCGGCGGCGTGCGGCACCTCCAGGCTGATGAAGTAGCCGCCCTTGGGGCTCGTCCAGGTCGCCAGGTCGCCGAGCTGCTCGGTCAGCACCTTGTCGACCAGCTCGAACTTCGGCCCGATCAGTTCGGCGTGGCGGCGCATGTGGGCGGCGACCCCGGCGCCGTCGCGGAGGAACTCCACGTGCCGCAGCTGGTTGAGCTTGTCGGGGCCGATGGACTGCTTGGCGGTGTTGTGCAGGAACCACTCGACGTTGGCTGGTGAGGAGCCGAAGAACGACACGCCCGCGCCCGCCAGCGTCACCTTCGAGGTGGAGGCGTAGACGAACACGCGGTCGGCGTTGCCCTGTTCGGCGCTGAGCGCGAGCAGGTCGGCCAGCTCGGCCGGGGTGTCGGTGAGGTGGTGCACCGCGTAGGCGTTGTCCCAGAAGATCCGGAAGTCGGGGGCGGCCGCGGGCATGGCGGCCAGCCTGCGCACGGTCTCGTCGCTGTAGACGACGCCGGACGGGTTGCTGTACTTCGGCACGCACCACATGCCCTTGACGCTGGCGTCGGAGGCGACCAGGCGCTCCACGACGTCCATGTCGGGCCCGCCGGCGTTCATCGGGACGGGCACCATCGTGATCCCGAACCGCTCACAGATCGTGAAATGCCGGTCGTACCCCGGCACCGGGCACAGGAACGTGACCTTCGGCTCCTCCACCCACCGGCGCGCGGCGCCCGGCAGCGGCGTCAGCAGCGCGTGCACGATCGTGTCGTGCATCAGGGCCAGGCTGGCGTTGCCGCCCACGACGAGCTGACCGGCGGGCACCTGCACCAGCGGGGCGAACAGCTCGCGCAGCTCGGGCAGGCCCTGCAGGTTGCCGTAGTTGCGGCCGTCGGTGCCGTCGGCCGCGCGGTAGGACGTGGGCAGTTCGAGCATGTCGTTGGAGAGATCGAGCTGGCGCGGTGACGGCTTGCCCCGGGTGAGGTCGAGCTTGAGCCCTCTCTGGACGAGGGCGGCGTAGTCACGCTGAGCGGTCACGAGATCTCCTCCATGTCGGTTCGGTTACGAAGGATAGAAGACGCCGCCATGTGGACCGGCACCGATCCGCGATATGGACGCTCGCGCGTCGCGGAACGTCCAAGCTTTGCCGCAAAGGGTAAAGAACGGCTTCCCGAGCGGCGGTCATTGGCGTGGAATGGGTAGATCGGGGCAGTTGGCACTCCGCACGGGAGGGAGCGGCCGTGACGACCGTTCGCGAACCCTCGATCGAACAGGTCAGGCGCCGGCACACCGGGACCGTGATCGCCTCCTGGCTGTCGACGACCGACCACAAGGTCATCGGCTACCTCTACCTGATCACGTCGTTCGGGTTCTTCCTCGTGGCGGGCGTCATGGCCATGATCATCCGAGCCGAGCTCGCCGGGCCGGGACTGCAGCTGGTCAGCCAGCACCAGTACAACCAGCTGTTCACCATCCACGGCACGATCATGCTGCTGCTGTTCGCCACCCCGCTGTTCGCCGGGTTCACCAACGTGATCATGCCGTTGCAGATCGGCGCGCCCGACGTCGCCTTCCCCCGGCTGAACGCGGTGGCGTACTGGTTGTTCCTGTTCGGCGGGCTGATGGTGCTGGCCGGGTTCTTCACCCCCGGCGGGGCGGCCGACTTCGGGTGGTTCGGGTACACGCCGCTGTCGACGTCCGTCTACTCGCCGCAGGTCGGCGGCGATCTGTGGATCATGGGACTGGCTTTGTCGGGGCTCGGCACGATCCTCGGCGCGGTCAACTTCATCACCACGATCATCGCCATGCGGGCGCCGGGCATGACGATGTTCCGGATGCCGATCTTCTGCTGGAACGTGCTGCTGACCTCGATGATGGTGCTGCTGGCGTTCCCCGTGCTGGCCGCCGCGCTGCTCGTGCTCGAGTCGGATCGCAAGCTGGGCACGCAGGTCTTCCTGGCCGAGAACGGCGGGCCGCTGCTCTGGCAGCACCTGTTCTGGTTCTTCGGCCACCCCGAGGTCTACATCATCGCGCTGCCGTTCTTCGGCATCGTCACCGAGGTCATCCCGGTCTTCAGCCGCAAGCCCGTCTTCGGCTACCTGGGGCTGGTCGGCGCCACGATCGCCATCGCCGGGTTGTCGATGACGGTCTGGGCGCACCACATGTTCGCGACCGGGCAGGTGCTGCTGCCGTTCTTCTCGTTCATGACGTTCCTCATCGCGGTGCCGACGGGCGTGAAGTTCTTCAACTGGGTCGGCACGATGTGGCGCGGGCACCTGAGCTTCGAGTCGCCGATGTTGTTCTCGGTCGGCTTCCTGGTGACGTTCCTCCTGGGCGGCCTGACCGGCGTCATCCTGGCCTCGCCGCCGCTCGACTTCCACATCAGCGACACCTACTTCGTCGTCGCGCACTTCCACTACGTGGTGTTCGGCACCGTGGTGTTCGCCATGTTCGCCGGGTTCTACTTCTGGTGGCCGAAGATGACCGGCAAGATGCTCGACGACAAGCTGGGCAAGCTGCACTTCTGGACCCTGTTCATCGGCTTCCACATGACGTTCCTCGTGCAGCACTGGCTGGGGCAGATCGGCATGCCCAGGAGGTACGCCGACTACAGCGCGGCGGACGGCTTCACCTTCCTCAACGAGGTCTCGTCCGTCGGCGCGTTCCTGATCGGCGCCTCGACGCTGCCGTTCCTCTACAACGTGTTCAAGACCGCGAGGAGCGCGCCCAAGGTCACGCTCGACGACCCCTGGGGCTACGGCAACTCGCTGGAGTGGGCCACGAGCTGCCCGCCGCCGCGGCACAACTTCACGTTCATGCCGCCGATCCGCTCCGAGAGGCCCGCATTCGACCTGCACTATCCGCGGGAACGGACGAACGTGCCGCCCGAGGTGGACCCCGGGGCGGACCCCGAGCTCCGGCCCGGCGAGGGTACGAGCGACTGACCTTTCCCGAACCGTGACGTGGTGCTTGTGTGGAGGTGACGTTTCGCCTATCTAGGGAGATCGGCGATGACCGGCACGAAGATCCCCTTCGACCCCGAGACGGCTCCCTGCGGGAAGAAGTCCGGTGGTGAACGCCTCATCGACGACGACGAGTACGGCCTGGTGATCCGCGACCAGTTCTTCGACTGCGGCTGCCGCATGATCCGGCACGAGTACCACGACGGCAGCATCCACCTGTCCGCCATCCGCCACGACGGCAAGCGGGTGAAGGACCCGATCCAGCCCGACCACGGGAAGTGACGTACATGATCGACGTGCTCATCGTCGGAGGAGGCGGAGCGGGCCTGCGGGCGGCGGTCGCGGTCGCCGAGGTGGATCCCGCCCTCAAGGTGGCGGTCGCGTCCAAGGTCTATCCGATGCGCAGCCACACGGTCTCCGCCGAGGGCGGCGCCGCCGGGGTGATCGGCCTCGACGACACCCTCGACGAGCACTGCTACGACACGATCTCGGGCGGGGACTGGCTGCCCGACCAGGACGCGGTCGAGGCGTTCGTGGACGAGGCGCCGCGCGAGCTGATGCAGCTGGAGCACTGGGGCTGCCCGTGGAGCCGCGAGCCGGACGGGCGGGTGGCGGTGCGCCCGTTCGGCGGGATGAAGAAGATGCGCACCTGGTACGCCGCCGACAAGACCGGCTTCCACCTCCTGCACACCCTCTTCCAGACAACGCTGAAATATCAGGACATCATCAGGTACGACGAGTGGTTCGTCACCAAGCTCGTCGTCGACGACGGCCGCGTCCACGGCGTCGTGGCCGTCGAGATCAGGACCGGCCGCATCGAGACCATCCCCGCCAGGACCGTCATCCTGGCCACCGGCGGCTGCGGCCGCGCCTTCCCCTTCACCACGAACGCCGCCATCAAGACCGGCGACGGCATGACCCTCGCCTACCGGGCGGGAGCGCCGCTGAAGGACATGGAGTTCGTCCAGTACCACCCGACCGGCCTGCCGTTCACCGGCATTCTCATTACCGAGGCGGCCAGGGCGGAGGGCGGCTGGCTGATCAACAAGGACGGCTACCGCTACCTGCAGGACTACGACCTCGGCACCCCCACGCCCACGCCGAAGCTGCGCAGCATGGAGCTCGGCCCGCGCGACCGGCTGTCCCAGGCGTTCGTGCACGAGCAGGAGAAGGGCCGCACCGTGGACACGCCGTACGGCCCGGTCGTCCACCTGGACCTGCGCCACCTCGGGGCGGGCAAGATCGACGACCGCATCCCGTTCGTCCGCGAGCTGTGCCGCAGCTACCAGAACCTCGACCCGGCCACCGACCTGATCCCGGTGCGCCCTGTCGTGCACTACATGATGGGCGGCGTCCACACCGACATCGACGGCGCCACCCCCGTCGCCGGGCTGTACGCGGCCGGGGAGACGGCGTGCGTCAGCATCAACGGGGCCAACCGGCTCGGCTCCAACTCCCTGCCCGAGATCCTCGTCTTCGGCCGGCGCGCGGGCGTCGCCGCCGCCGGGTTCGCCCGGTCGCACAGGAGCGGCGAGCCGTCCTGCGTACGCGCCCAGGGGGAGGACGAACGGCGGCGGTTGGAACGCGCGCGCGGGGGCAGCGGGCACGGGGAGCGGATCGCCGACCTGCGCGAGCAGATGCAGCACACGCTCGAAGGAGCGGCGGGCATCTACCGCACGGGCGACGCGCTGGCCAAGGCCGCCGACACGCTGGCCGAGCTGCGCGAGCGCGCCGAGGAGGCCCGCATCGACGACACGAGCACGACGTTCAACACCGAGCTGATCAACCTGCAGGAGCTGCACGCCATGCTGGAGGTCGCGCAGACGATCGTCGCCTGCGCGCTGAACAGGAGGGAGTCGCGCGGCGCGCACCAGCGCACCGACTTCCCCGCCAGGGACGACGAGGCGTTCCTGGCGCACTCGCTGGTGCACCGCGCCCCCGACGGCACGCCGTCCGTCGGCCTGCTCCCCGTGACGATCACCCGATGGCCCCCGGGAGAAAGGGTGTATGGCCGTGACTGAGCCGATGAGCGCGTCTGAATCAGGCGTGACTGATGGCAAGGAGACCAGGACGCTGCGGATGGAGGTGTCCCGGTACCGGCCGGGGGAGGACGACGAGCCGGTGCTCCAGGGATACGACGTGCCGCTCATGCCCGACTGGGCCGTGCTCGACGGGCTCAACTACATCAAGGACCAGCTCGACGGCAGCCTGTCCTACCGCTGGTCGTGCCGGATGGGCGTGTGCGGCTCGTGCGGCATGACCGTCAACGGCGAGCCCCGGCTGACCTGCGGCACCTTCCTCACCGAGTACGGCGACGGCCCGGTGCGGATCGAGCCGCTGAAGGGGTTTCCCGTCATCAGGGACCTGGTCGTGGACATCGACGACTTCCTGGCCAAGCTGTCGTCGGTGCGGCCCTGGCTGGTCAGGGAGGGCGAGGACCTGCCGCTGACCACCGAGTACGCCCAGACGCCCGAGCAGCTGGAGGCGTACAAGCAGTACAGCATGTGCATCAACTGCCTGCTGTGCTACTCGGCCTGCCCGGTCTACGTGCTCGAACCCGACTTCCTCGGCCCGGCCGCCATCGCCCTCGCCCAGCGCTACAACCTCGACTCGCGCGACATGGGGGACCGGTTCGACGTGCTCAACCTGGAGGACGCCGTGTGGGGCTGCACGTTCGTCGGCGAGTGCACCCAGGTCTGCCCCAAGCACGTGGATCCGGCCGAGGCCATCCAGCGGTACAAGCTGACCGCCGCCCTGCGCTCGGTGCTGCCGTGGAGCAGGCGATGACCTCCAAGGAGAAGGTGACCCCGAGCGCCGCCGTACGCACCACCTCGGCCGCCTACCGGCCGCGGACCGACCGGCTGTGGTTCGCCCGCAGCCGCCGCTACACCTTCTTCGTGCTGCGGGAGCTGACCAGCGTCTTCGTGGCGTGGGCGATCGTCTTCACGCTGATGCTCGTGGACGCGGTGCTCGGCGGGTCACTGCGGGACTTCGCCGCGCTGGCCTCCCGGCCCTGGATGATCGCGCTCAACGTCGTCGCCCTGGCCGCGACCGCCTTCCACGCGATCACGTTCCTCAACCTGGCGCCCAAGGCCACCGTCGTCCGGCTGGACGGCTGGCGGGTGCCCGCCTGGATGATCCAGGGCGGCAACCATTCGGCCTGGGTGCTGGTCTCCGCGCTGATCGCCTATTTCATCCTGAGGTCGCCATGAAGCGCACGCCCGAACCGTATCTGTGGTTGTTGTTCAGCGGCGGGGGCGTGGTGGCGGCGCTCGTGCTGCCGGTGCTGGTGCTGCTGTTCGGGGTGCTCATGCCGCTCGGCGTCGTCGACTGGCCCGCCGTCGATCATCTGCGCGCGCTGCTGGACGGCGTGGTCGTACGGGCCGCGCTGCTCGTGGTCGTGACGCTGTGTCTTTTTCACGCGGCCCACCGCATTCGTTTCACCAGTGAAGAGCTGTTCGGCATCGCGAGGTTCGATCGGGCGCTGGCGGTGATCTGCTACGGGGCGGCGCTGGCGGGCGTGGCCGTGGCCGTTTGGGTGATGGCCTGATTGTCGTAGTTTGATCACGTTTCAACAATTCCCTTTACGACCCGTTTAGCCACCCTCTAACGTCCGGCATTGCACACCCTATGGCCATGCGCCCGGCGACCCCGGGCAGAAAGGGTTCCTGGTGCCACGTACAAAGCGCCTGTTAGCAACGCTTCCCGCGGTCGCCCTTCTCGGCGCCGCCCTGACCGTTCCCTCCGCACAAGCGTCGTCGGTGGCGGTTTACGAGCCCGCAGCCTCGGACTTCTACATCAACTACGCTCCGCCCAGGGTCGCGGAAGACCCGAAGGAGCCCAAGCTCGAAGATCCGAAGGCGCGCTCGCTCACCCCGGCGCAGAAGTTCGACAGGAAGTTCAGCAGCGGTAACCCCGCGGCCGGCCGCATTCTCGCCGCGCGCGAGAAGGAGGCCATGAGAACCGGCCGAAACCCCGCTGAATGGATCTTCAAGAAGTCCAAGCAGACCCGTACGGCCAAGCTCCTGACGCTCCTCGTCGAGTTCAACGAGCAGGCCAACGACGACTTCTCCGGATTCAACCGGCTGCGCTCGGTCGGCAGCGCCCCCGACGACTGCGTCGTCGAGCCGCCGGGAACGCTCCTGAACGGTCCCCTGCACAACAACATCCCCGACCCGGCGACGCTGCCGCACAAGGACAACAACTCCTTCTGGGTCAAGGACTTCAGCACCGAGCACTTCAACAAGATGCTCTACACGGACAAGGGCATCACCGAGCGGGTGCGCCCCGACCTGAAGGACCCCCGCGACGGCAGGCCCGGCATCGACATCTCCGGCTTCACCATGAAGAAGATGTACGAGGAGATGTCGAAGGGCGCCTACTCCGTCACCGGCGAGGCGGTCGGCTGGGTCAAGGTTCCGCACTCCGAGGCCTGGTACGGCGCCGCGGCCTGCGGCGGCGCTCCCCAGGACATGTCCGGCCACCCCGACAACCAGCTCGGCGCCCAGCAGCTCCCGATCGACTCGGTGAACGCGCTCGTCCAGGCCCAGCCGGACTTCCCCTGGGCCGACTACGACGTGGAGGACGTCTCCGACGCCGACGGCGACGGCAACTTCCAGGAGCCCGACGGCGTCATCGACCACCTGGTGCTGGTGCACGCCGGCAAGGACAAGTCGTCCGACGGCGGCGCCGAGGGCACCTACGCCATCTGGGCCCACTCCAGCGCGGTCGCCGGCGGCTACACCGTCCCCGGCACCGACAAGAAGATCTCCAACTACATCGTGCAGCCCGAGGACTCCGGCGTCGGCGTCTTCGCCCACGAGTACGGCCACGACCTCGGCCTGCCCGACCTGTACGACACCTCGGGAGCGGGCAGCTCGGCCGTGGACTTCTGGGACCTGATGTCCAGCGGTTCCCACTCCGGCCCGATCTTCCAGTCGATGCCCACCCACATGGGCCTGTGGGACAAGTGGGTGCTCGGCTGGGCGAACCCGAAGGTGTTCGACCCCGGTGACCGCTCCAAGCTCGTCACCGTCGGCCAGACCTCCCGCACGCCCAAGCTGACCGAGGACGGCATCCGGGTCAACCTCGCCTCCGCGCCGCTGAAGATGATCGAGCCGCACAGCGGGTCGAACGCCTGGTGGACCGGCCTGGACCAGGAGTGGGCCAACATCGGCATCACCCGCGACGTGCCCGTCCCCGAGGGCTCCGACGTGCGGTTCTGGATGTGGAACAACTACGAGATCGAGTCCGACTGGGACTTCGGCTTCGTCGAGGTCTCCACCGACGGCGGCGCGACGTGGACCCAGCAGAAGGTCTTCGACGAGGCCGGCAACGAGATCACCACGCCCGACGACTACCCGGACCCGAACAAGAACCTCGCCACGTTCGGCAACAAGAAGTACGGCATCACCGGCAACACCGACGGCTGGCGGCACGACTACGTCAACCTGACGCCGTTCGCCGGGCAGACGATCAAGCTGCGGCTGACGTACAACACCGACGCGGCCTTCATGCCGCGCGGCTGGCACGCCGACGACTTCGAGCTCACCAACGACGGCACGTCCGTGTGGAGCGACGACGTCGAGGGCGGGGACAACGGCTGGCACGCCACCGGTGGCACGTTCACCAACACCAGCGGCCAGGGCTGGACCCGCAACAACGGCGAGCGCGAGGTCTCCCGCTTCTACCTGGCGGAGTGGCGCAACTTCGACGGGTTCGACAAGGGCCTGCAGTACACCTACGACACCGACTACTCCCGTGACGGGGCGTGGAAGGTGCAGAAGATCAAGTACAACGCGCCCGGCCTGCTGGTCTGGTACCGCGACTCGACGTACGTCAACAACCACGTGACCGCCGACATCACGGGCCCGCCGAGCCTCGGCCCGAAGGGCAGCCTGCTGGTCGTGGACTCCCACTACGAGCCGCTGCGCCGCACGGGCACCGCGGCCGAGAAGGACCCGACGCTCAACAAGAACCTCCCGGGCCGCGCCCAGACCTCGAACGCCGCGTTCGGGTTCCGCAAGACGTACCCGTTCAAGGAGTGCCTGGAGGCGGCGGACGAGCCGTTCAGCGAGTACTGCACCGACTTCAAGGCGCAGAAGGGCGTCAAGACCTTCACCGACGCGAAGACCTGGTACCCGGGCATCGAGCTGATCGACAACGGGCTGTACTACCGCGACTTCGACGCCTCAGCGGTCGTGCCGTCGAAGGGCGACCAGGCGTACACCACGCGCGTGGTGCACCAGGACGGCACCCCCGCCACCGAGCTGTACGGCCAGGTGGCCGCGGGCTCGGTGCTCGGCACCGGCGACCCCGGTGACGAGGGCAAGGCGCTGGGCGTGCAGTTCCAGCTGCTCACCCCGCTGCCGGGCAACCTGGGCGCCATCGTCCGGGTGGTCCCGCCGAAGAAGTGACCTGCGGGGCCGGCCGTTCCCAGCGGCCGGCCCCACGCCCTGCGCAACCGGCCGGCCGCGTCCAGCGGCCGGCTTCCGCGATCCGCCCTCCGGCCGGCCCGTGTTCAGCGGGCGGCCGAAGGTAGCGGGTTGTGCACTTACGATTGATGACCATGACCGAACTGCGCACCAAGGACGAGCACACCGAGGCGATCCGGAGAGATCGCCGGGTGGCGGTCGTGGTGAACACTCGCTCGCGCCGCGGCCGGCGGCACTATTTCGAGGTGATCGAGCAGATCCACAACCTCGGGTTCGAGCCGCTGGCGGAGCTGTCGGTCTACAACCCCAAGCGGCTGCGCGAGCTGCTCGACACCGCCCTGGCCACCGAGCCTGACCTGCTCATCGTGGGCGGCGGCGACGGCACGCTCTCCTCGGCGGTGCGGCACGTGGCCCACCGCGACGTGGCGCTCGGCGTGCTGCCGCTTGGCACCACCAACAACTTCGCCCGCAGCCTCGGCCTCCCCCTCGACCTGGCTGGGGCGATCAAGGTGTTCGACACGGGCAAGGTGGCCGACATCGATCTCGGCCTGGCCGACGACCGGCCGTTCGCCAACCTGGCCAGCTTCGGGGTGTCGGTCGAGGTGGCGGGCAAGGTCAAGCCGTGGCTCAAGCGCATCGTGGGGCGTCCCGCCTATCCGCTGACGGCGCTGACGATCCTGCCGGGCCACACGCCGTTCCGCGCCTTCATCACCGTCGAGGGGCAGCGGCACGAGCTCCTCACCCACCAGCTCAACATCGCCAACGGCCGCTTCCACGGGGGCTGGCAGGTCGCCAGGGACATCAGCATCGACAACGGCATGCTGGTGGCCTACCAGCTCGGGTCGGGCAAGAAGCTGCGGCTGCTGGGCGAGACCCTGCTCAGGGCGACCACCGGGCGCTGGCGCAGCCTCGCAGGGGGGCCGTTCGTGACGGGCCGCGAGATGCTCCTGGAGACCGATCCGCCGATGGCCGCCGACGTCGACGGCGAGGTGCGGCTGCGCACGCCCATCAGGCTGCGGGTGGTCCCCAACGGGGTGCGCGTCATGGTGCCGTCCTCGTTCGAGGACAACTGAGCCGGCGCCCGACCCCGCTACCTGGCCGCGCTACCTGACCCCGCCGGCCCGGCTTCAGGCGTCGCCCAGGCGCCGGTAGGCGGGCTCCAGTGGGTCCGCCAGGCCGGCGGGCGGCGGGAAGAGGCGCAGGAGGAGGTCGGGGGCGGCGGCGGACGGGCGCCGCTCGGGGCGGTGGGCCGTCGCGCCGGGCGCGTAGAAGTCGGCCAGGCGGTCGGCGAACGGCACGTCGTCCACGTGCAGCGCGTCCACCCCGGCGACCACCATGGCGTCCGCGGCGTCGTCCGCCAGCGAGCCGAGCAGCTGCTCGCGGGTGCGCCCGCGCCAGGCCAGCACCAGGAACGGGTCGTCGTCGAACGACTCGGCCAGCAGATAGAGCACCGCCGACAGGTGCTTGCACGGGAAACCCCAGTCGGGGCACGAGCAGTCCATGTCGAGGTCACGCGGGAACAGGTCGATCCCGAGCGCGGCGAACACCTCCTCGATCTCGGCCGGCATCTCCCCGGCCAGCAGCTTGGCCCGGTGCACGGCCTGCGCCGCGATCGACTCCTCGACGGAGTCCCAGAGCGACTCGCCGTACGCCTCGATCCTGATCACGACGTCGTACGGGTCGCGCCGCGAGCCCTGCACGCCGGCCCGCACCTCCCCGGCCGCCAGGTCGATCGACAGGACCTGGCCCTGCCGGGCGTAGGCGCGGCCGCGCGAGAGCCGTCCCTTGTCGCAGACGCGCTCCAGGATGTCGATGAACCGCCGCGACCACCACGTGGAGCCGATGCTGCCCCGCCGCGTGCGGGCCTTGATGCCGCCCTCGACCCTGATCGGCTGGGCGCCGTCGTACCAGTCCTCGAACGTGACCATGCTCAGCCCACCCCCTCCGCCGTCAGCCGGAACACCTCGCGCAACTCGTCGGTGGACAGGTCGGTGAGCCAGTCCTCGCCGGCCCCGACCACCCGCTCGGCCAGGGCCTTCTTGCGCTCGATCATCTGGTCGACGCGTTCTTCGAGGGTGCCCGCGCAGATGAGCTTGCGCACCTGCACGTTCTTGCGCTGCCCGATGCGGAACGCGCGGTCGGTGGCCTGGTCCTCGACGGCCGGGTTCCACCAGCGGTCGACGTGGACGACGTGGTTGGCGGCGGTGAGGTTGAGGCCGACGCCGGCCGCCTTGAGCGAGAGCACGAACAACATCGGCTCGTCGTCGTTCTGGAACCGGTCGACCAGGCGGTCTCGGGTCTTCTTCGGCAGCCCGCCGTGCAGCCAGAGGACGGTCGTGCCGAGCCGCTGGGCCAGGTACGGCTGAAGCATGGTGCCGAACTCCGCGTACTGCGTGAAAAGCAGTGCTTTTTCGCCTTCCGCCAGGATTTCTTCGGACAGCTGCTCCAACCGGGCCAGCTTGCCCGACCTGCCCGACAGGCGGGAGCCGTCCTTGAGCAGGTGGGCCGGATGGTTGCAGACCTGCTTGAGCCTGGCCATGGCCGACAACACCAGGCCGCGCCGCTCGATGCCCTCACTGTCGTCGATCCTGGCCAGCATGTCGTCGACGACCGCCTGGTAGAGCGTGGCCTGTTCCGTGGTGAGCGGGCACCACTCCTTGATCTCCAGCTTTTCCGGCAAATCGGAAATGATGGACTTATCGGTTTTGAGGCGGCGGAGGATGAACGGGCCCGTCGCCCGCTTGAGCGCCCTGGCCGCCTGCTCGTCCTGCCGCGCCTCGATGGGCTCCTGGAACCTCGTCCTGAACCGTGTGCGCGGCCCCAGCAGGCCAGGGTTGGCGAACTCCATGATCGACCAGAGCTCGGCCAGATGGTTCTCGACCGGAGTGCCCGTCAGCGCCAGCCGGGTGCCCGTGGGGATCGACCGTACGGCCTGGGCCTGCAACGTCCCGCTGTTCTTGATCGCTTGCGCCTCGTCGCACACGACCCTGCGCCATTCGTGGCGCCGGAGCGTCTCCAGGTCGCGCTGGGCGGTGCCGTACGTGGTGATCACCAGATCGGCGTGCTCGATCTCCGCGGGGTCTCGGCCGCTGCCGTGGTGCACGTGGACGCGCAGCCCGGGTGCGAACCTGGCCGCCTCCCGCTGCCAGTTGCCGACCAGCGACATCGGGCACACCAGCAGCGTCGGGGCAGCGGCCCGCTCGTGCACGAGCAGCGCCAGCGTGGTGATCGTCTTGCCCAGCCCCATGTCGTCGGCCAGCACGCCGCCCAGGCCCAGCTCCGACAGGAAGCTCAGCCAGGCCAGGCCCCGCTCCTGGTAGGGCCTGAGTGCGGCGTCCAGTCCCGCCGGCGTGGCCAGCGGCGTCAGCCGCCGCTCGGCCTGCCCGGACAGCAGGTCGCCGAGCACGCCGTCGGCGTCGACCTCCAGCAGCGGCAGCTCGTCGTCATCGGCCCGCACGACGTGACGCAGCAGGTCGGCGGCGCTCGCCTCGCCCGTACGGGCGCCCTCGACGGCCTTGAGCGCCGCCTTGAGCTGCCGCTCGTCCAGCTCCACCCACTGGCCGCGCACCCGCACCAGCGGCACCTTGAGCCGGGCCAGCTCGGCCAGCTCCGCCTCGCTGATCGACTCGTCGCCCACCGCCAGGTCGATGCGGAAGTCGACCAGCTCCCGCATCCCGAACCCCTGGGCCGAGGCCGCCTTCTGCGCCTTCGTCCTCGTGGTGAGCTTCAGCCCCAGCTTCGTACGGCCCGCCCAGCGCGGCAGCTGCACACCGAACCCGGCCGCCTGCAACAGCGGCGCCGCCTGCCTGAGGAACGCGAACGCGCCCGCGGTGTCCAGGGCCAGCTCCCTCGGCTGGGGGACGCGCAGGGCTCGGTCCAGTTCGGGATAGAGCCTGACCGCCCGCCCCAGCCCGGCCAGCAGCTCCCGTTGCGGTTTCCCCGGGAACCCGGCGGGCCCGCCCTCGCGCCACACCTGGGCGGCGGGAACGTACAGGCTGGGGTCGTCGGCGGCCTGCAACGCCAGCTCGACCCGCCACCCGCCGGCCCTGTCATCGGCCTCGCCGTCAGTTCCGGAGGTCCTGTCATCAGTGCCGGCGTGGGTGCCGGCGGGCTCCAGGAGGCGGAAGCACACCCGCGCCGCGCCCTCGGCGGTCGTCACCGCGTCGTGCCACTTCTCAAGCTCTTGCCGCAGGTCGGGCACGTCGGGACAGGCCGGATCGCCGCCGGTCAGCGCGGCCAGCCAGCGCTCGCGCGGCCCTGTGGTGAGGGGCCCTGTGGTGACAGGCCCTGTGGTGACAGGCCCTGTGGTGACAGGCCCTGTGGTGAGAGGTTCGGCCAGCGTCTGTCTGACCAGCGCGTCGGTGAACGTTTCGAGCGCCTCGCGCAGGACGTCCGCGGAGGGCCGTTCGGTACGGGAGGTGCGGCAGGCGGGCGGCATCGCCAGCGCCAGCTCCCGGAAATATCCGGCATCCACCCCTGTCACCACCGGCCACCACGCCGCCCGAGCCATGCCATGAGCGGGGATGAGCCTGGGGATGACCCGGCCCCGGCGTACCAGGTCGCGGGCGAAGGCGGCGACGGCGCTCCAGTGGCGCAGGGTCGCGGTGCCCGCGTGCCCGTCCAGCATCGGCAGGGCCACGGCGGCGGGTGGCACCACGGCGGGAACCTGCCAGAGCCGCAGCCGTGGCCGGGTCACCTCCGCCAGCCGCCCGGTCTCCGGCGAGGGCAGGGGCTCTCTGGCCGAGCCGGGCAGGAGCAGCGCCAGCGTCCGCGACGGCGGGTCGTCGAGCCCGAGGGCGGCGGCGACCACGGCCCAGGAAGCGGCGTGCGGATGCGCACGCGGCGCCGTCTCCCGCCCCGCACCCCATCCCCCGCCCCGCCCCGCACCCCGCTCCGCACCCTGGCTCGTGCGCTCGTCCTGGGTCGTGGTCTCGGCCCAGAAGGCGAGCCCGTCGCCGGCCCAAACTCCGTGTACCCGCACCCTGGCAGGTTACCGCCGCCGCCGTGGGCAGCCCGCCCGCATCGCGCCCCGTGGGCCGCCCGCCCGCATCGCGGCACCCGCCACGGAGCCGCGCCCGTGGATCGCGTACGCGGCCCCGCCCGTGCGGCATGACGCGTCGGTTCGGCCGCGTGGACGCGGACATGCGCGCGTAGCATGGAGGTATGAACCCTCCCGGATCGTGGTGCGAGCGTCCCAAGCCGCAGGCTCCCTCGTGCGAGCTCCCGTCCCCGTGGAGCAAGCCGAAGCAGCCGGGCAACTGGTGCGAGGCCGACAAGAACGACCCCGTGGTGTCCGTCCTGCGCTTCGTCCTCAAGGCCGCCAGGCGCTAGTCCCGCGCGCCATCGGCGCGTGATAGAAGGCCGGTTGTCTGGGTAGTCGCCTTCCGCAGCGGAGGAGGCGATCGTCGTGAACGACACCCACAAGCTGGTCAACGACCTCTCCGAGCAGGTCTCCCGGCTGGTCAAGGACGAACTGCGCCTGGCCAGGATCGAGCTCCGGGAGAAGGGCAGGCACGCGGGGTTCGGCGCGGGGCTGTTCGGCGCGGCGGGCGTGACCGCGCTGTTCGGCGCCGGCGCCCTCGTGGCCGCCGTCATCATGCTGCTCGCCCTTGTCCTGCCCGGCTGGGTGGCCGCCGCGATCGTCGCGGTGGTCCTGTTCGTCGTCGCCGCCGTACTCGGCCTGACCGGCAGGAAACAGGTGAAACGAGCCGGCCCGCCGGTCCCGGGGGAAACCTTCGCGAGTGTCAGGGCCGACATCGACATGGTCAAGGAGAAGGCTCGGCGATGAGCGAGACCGATCCCGGATACACCGGGGAGCAACACGCAGGAGACGTCGGCGCGCGCAGAGCGACCGTGGGCACGCCGACGGAGCGCGAGTCCATCAACGTCCCCCCGACGAGGGCGGGCGCGGCGGAGAACGCGAGGCACGCCGAGGCCGCCCGTGAGGAACACGAGACCTTCATCCCCGAAGCCCCCATCGCCGACGAGCGGTCCGAGGCCACGGAGAGCCGGCGGACGGAGGAGGAGTCGCTGAAGGGGGAGAGCGGGGCGGACGGCGAGGAAGGGGACGGGGCAGGGGACGAGGAAGGGGACGACGTGCGTAAGGACATCCAGAAGACCCGGAGAGATCTGGGCGAAACCGTCAGCGCGCTGGCGGGCAAGGCCGACGTGAGGTCCAGGGCGAGCCATGCCGCGCAGGCGGCCAAGGGCAAGGCGGGCCATGCGGCCGAAACGGCCAGGGGCAGGGCCGGTCACGCGGCTGAGACGGCCAAGGGCAAGGTGGGTCACGCGGCGGAGACGGCCAAGGGGCGGGCGGCCGGTGCGGCCGCGACGGTCAGGGGCAAGGCTTCGGACGTGGCGGGCAAGGTGCGCGAGAGCGCTCCTGAGGCCAGGGACGTCGCCACGCAGGCGAGGAAGCGGCCCGCGCTGCTCGTCGCCGCCATCGGCGCCGTGATCGGTTTCCTGTGGCGCCGGATGATGATGAAGCGGCGCGCGCGGAGACAGGCGGCCCGGCCCTGGGCGATGATGAGGCGGCGCGCGCGGAACGGAGCGGCCCGGCTCCGGTCGCTGAAGGGGCGGCGTGCGCGGAACCGCGTGGCCCTGCCCCGGTGAGGCAGGAAGGCGTGACGTTCAGGGTGCGGGAGGGAGCAGGGCCCGGCACAGGACGGTGAGCGTGGTCGCGGTGATCGTGCCGGCGTCGGCGTGGGGGTCGGCGCCCGCGGCGATCCGGCGCTGGGCTTCGCCGAGGATGCTCCACCCGAGGTGGGCGACCAGGTCGGGCTGCTCGTGGCCGGCCTCGGCCAGGACGCCCCGCAGTGGCGCGATCATCGTCTCGTGGAGCCGGTCGAGGCGTTCCTGGCACGCGGGCGGCAGGTCGACGGAGGCCAGCGCGCGCAGCAGCGCGTAGTCGGGGCTCGTCACGAACGACATCGTCACCTCCCCGAACGCCCGCACCTGCTCCTCCAGGCCGCTCGCCCGGGAGACCGCGTCCTCCAGCCCGGCGGTCCAGCGCGGGATGGCGTCCTCGACGAGCTGGGCGAGGATGTCGGAGGTCGAGGAGAAATAGCGGTAGACGCTGGAGCGGGCCAGCCCAACGCGCGCGCCGACGGCCGCCGGGGTGAGCCGCGCGGGGCCCTCGGCCACCAGGATCTCCATGGCGGCCGCCAGCAGGGCCGCGCGCTGGCCCGCCCGATGGTCGGCCACCGTCGCCGCGCTAATCCTCGGCACCGGACTCACTCCTCCTTGCGACGCCTGCCTCCAGTATCGGGCAGCAGCAGGGTGGCGCCGACGCCCGCGAACAGCACGATCCCGGTGACGACGGTGACTCGGCGGGTGGCGTCGGCGGCGGCCGCGACGGCGGCGGCGTGCTGCGCGGGGTTCCTGATCCCCGCGATGGCCGCGCCGCCGCTCTCCCGTACGGCCTGCCCGAGCGCGGGCTCGTGGGGGAGGCGGTCGGCCATGGCCGCGCCGAGCCCGGTGACCAGCACCGAGCCGAGCACCGCGATGCCGATGGCGGCGCCGAGCTGGCGGATGGTGCTCTGCAGCCCCGAGGCCGCGCCCGACTGGTGGGCGGGCACGTCGGCCAGCATCACGTTCGGCAGCTGCGCGGAGGCGAACCCCACGCCGACGCCGTACGTGACAAGCCAGGGCACCAGGGTCCACGGGCCGAGGGAGGGGGAGACGGCCAGGCCGATCGCGATCGCGGCGGCCGCTTCGAGGGTGAGCCCCAGCCGGACGATGAGCCGGGGCGTCAGCGGCAGTTTCGGCACGATGCCGCCGGCCAGGAACGTCCCGGCCGCCAGCGAGGCGATGATCAGGCCGGCTGTGAACGCGGTGAACCCGATGGCCGCCTGCAGGAACAGCGGCAGCACGAGGATGAGGCCGAACTCGCCGAGCGTGATGATCATCGCGGCCGCGCCGCCGTACCTGAAGGAGGGGACGGCGAACAGCGACAGGTCCAGGACGACCGGGCGGCCGGCCCGGGCCCTGGCCCGCTCGACCAGGACGAACGCGGCGAGGGAGAGCGCGGCCAGCCCGAACGCGAACGGGATCGGCGACAGGCCGTCGAACGGCCAGGCGGGGCCCGGATCGCCGGCGGGTGTGAACCAGCCGTACCGCTGGCCCTCGATCAGCCCGAACACGAGCGCCGACGTGCCGAGCACCGACAGCAGCACGCCTGGCACGTCGGCGCCGCCCGGGCCCGGGTCCTTCGACTCGGGCACTTTGACCGTGCCGAGCAGGACCAGCAGGCCGATCGGCAGGTTCACCCAGAACGCCCAGCGCCACCCGAAGTCGGTCACGACCCAGCCGCCGAGCAGCGGCCCGAGCGCGGCCATGCCGCCGATGATGGAGCCCCACACGGCGAACGCGACGGTTCTGCGCGGGCCGGTGTAGAGCGCGTTGATGATCGCGAGGGTCATCGGCACCACCATGGAGGCGCCCACGCCCTGGAGCACCCGCGCTCCGATGAGGAGCGCGCCGCTGCCCGCCGCGGCGGCCAGCATGCTGGCGGCCAGGAACACGATCAGCCCGATGGCGAACGTCCTGCGCCTGCCGCGGGCGTCGCCCATGCGGCTGAGCGGGATGAGCAGGGCGGCGAACGACAGCGAGTAGATCGAGTTCACCCACTCGACGTCGGTGGCCGCGAGCCCGAGGTCGGCCATGATCGCGGGAACGGCCACGTTCACGATCGTCGCGTCGATGATGATCATCGACATGCCGACGCCGAGCACGAAGAGGGGGAGCCAGCTCTGCCGGGTCCGCTCAGTTAGCGACACCATGTCCCCAACATAGCAACACCATGTCGCGAAAAAGGACGGGCTAGGCTCCAGATCATGGACTTCATCCGGGTGCGCGCGTCCGCCGACGGGGCGGAGACGATCTCCTACTGGACCGGCGACGTCTACGGGTGGCAGGACGACGACGGCCCCCACCACCTGTTCGGGTTCGAGGGGCTCAACGTGGCCAGGGCGGTGCGGGCCGACGGCGGCTGGCAGCTGCTGACCAGGGAGGCCGCCCTCTACCTCGACCCGAAGACCCGCCAGGTGCTCGACACCTGGGACAACCCGCTGACCGGGCGGTCGGTCGAGGTGCAGCACGTCTTCAACGACCCGGTCAACCAGCGGCTCGGCGGCTACCCGGTGCCGGAGACGCGCCTCGGCGACCAGGTGGTCTACAACGTCGACATCCGGCTGGCCTACCCCTCGCCGCTCAAGGTCGCCGACTATCCGGACAACTCCGCGAGCGACACGTACCGCGCGATGGAGTTGTTCCAGTTCTTCGCCGCCGTGGAAGACCTCGACTCCGGCGCGCCCGGCGTGCCGTGCGTGTTCTCGTGGTGCCGGGTCTCGCCGTGGCTGCCCTGGATGGCGATGGGGCGGCGCGGAGGCGGGCTGGTCTACCACTGCAGGGGCGCCAAGGTGGCCGAGGCGCCGCGGCGGCTGAGCGAGCAGGTGAGCGAGCGGGCGGGCGAGCGGTTCCTGCACGCGCCCGCGGAGTGGTCGGGCCCCAACATGACGAGCTGGACGGCGTTCGCGGACCGGGCCGGCCGGTGAGCGCCGACCTGTTCTGCGAGATCGTCGCGGGTGAGCGGCCGGCCCACGTCGTGCACTCCGACGACGTGACCGTCTCCTTCCTCGACGCGCGCCCCGTCTTCAAGGGTCACGTGCTGGTCGTGCCGAGGGTCCACGTCGAGACGCTCACCGACCTCGCCGACGTGGGCCCGTTCTTCGAACGGGTGCGCGCCGTGGCGGGGGCGGTGGAGGAAGGGCTCCAGGCCGGCGGGACGTTCGTCGCCATGAACAACCGCATCAGCCAGAGCGTGGCCCACCTGCACGTGCACGTGGTGCCGCGCAACCGGAAGGACGGCCTGCGGGGCTTCTTCTGGCCGCGGACGAAATACGCCTCCGCGGAGGAGGCCGCCTCCTACGCCGACGCGATCGCCGCCGCCCTGCGGCGCGCCTGAGTAAGCTCAGGCCGCGTGGAATACCTCGTCGGGGTCGCCGTCGTGGCCGTGATCGTCAGCGTGCCCGCGATCGTGTTGTGGCGGGTCATGCGGGGCCGCAGAGAGCTGGGCACCAGCCCTGCGGAGCGGGCCACGTTCGAGACCCTGCACACCGCCTCCCTGGCCGGGCCGCCGCTGCGGGCCGGTCTGACCGCCGACGGCGCCGAGCGCGCCTCGCGGCACCTGCGTGCCCTGCTCGGCTCCGCCGCCGTCGCGATCACCGACGGCGAGCGGCTGCTCGTCTACGACGGCGCGGGCGACGACCACCACGCCGACGCGGCCTTCGAGCACGCGGCGGCGACCCTCCAGGACGGCCGCACCCAGGTGCTGACCATCGAGTGCGACCTGCTCGAATGCCCGATCAGGCAGGCCGTGGTCGTGCCGCTCACGACCGACGACCGCGTGGTCGGCACGCTGGCCGCCTACGGGCAGAGCGCCTCGGCCGGGCTGGTCAGGGCCGCGCAGGAGGTGGCCGGCTGGGTCGACTCGCAGCTGGAGCTGGCCGAGCTGGACCGCTCGCGCACGCTGCTCATGGAGGCCGAGGTGCGGGCGCTGCGGGCGCAGATCTCCCCGCACTTCATCTACAACTCCCTGACCACGATCGCCTCCTTCGTCCGCACCGACCCCGAACGGGCCAGGGAACTGCTGCTGGAGTTCGCCGACTTCACCCGCTACTCCTTCCGCCGGCACGGCGAGTTCACCACGCTCGCGGAGGAGCTGCGCTCGATCGACCGCTACCTGATCCTGGAGCGGGCCAGGTTCGGTGACCAGCTCCAGGTCACGCTCCGCATCGCCCCCGAGGTGCTGCCGGTCGCGGTGCCGTTCCTGTGCCTGCAGCCGCTGGTCGAGAACGCCGTCAGGCACGGCCTGGAGAGCCGCAACGGCGTCGGCCGCATCACGATCATCGCCGAGGACGCCGGCGCCGAGTGCCGCATCAGCGTCGAGGACGACGGGCTCGGCATGGACCCCGACAGGCTGCGCCGCATCCTCGCAGGTGACATCGCTCCCAAGGGCGGCGTCGGGCTGGCGAACGTGGACGAGCGGCTGCGCCACGTGTACGGCGACGAGTACGGCCTGGCCGTCGAGACCGGCAGCGGCGCGGGCACCAAGGTCAACATCAGGTTGCCGAAATATCACCCAGGCGTCTCTGCCCGTTGACCTCGCTCTTCCTTGTCGGTTTTATCACTGTCTATGGCACAACTACGGGTCCTCGCGGTCGATGATGAGCTGCCGGCCCTCGAAGACCTGTCCTACCTCCTCCGCGCCGATCCCCGCATCGGCGAGGTGGCCACCGCGCGGGACGGCGCGGCGGCGCTGCGCCTGCTGGACCGGGCCATCGCCGACGGCAGGCCGATCGACGCGGTGTTCCTCGACATCCGGATGCGCGGGCTCGACGGCGTGGTGCTCGGGCGGCTGCTGTCGCAGTTCGCGAACCCGCCGCGGGTGGTGTTCGTGACGGCGTACGAGGAGCACGCGGTGGACGCGTTCGAGATCAAGGCGGAGGACTACCTGCTCAAGCCCGTCCGGCCGGAACGGCTGGCCGAGGCGATCAGGCGCGTGGCGGTGTCGGCCGACGTGCCCGTGGAGGGCGGCGAGTCGGATACGATCCCGGTCGAGCTGGGCGGGGTCACGCGGTTCGTGTCCAGCGCCGACGTCATCTACGTGGAGGCGCAGGGCGACTACGCGCGGCTGCACACGGCCGGGGGCAGCCACCTCGTGCGCATCCCGCTGGCCACCCTGGAGGAACGGTGGGCCTCGGCCGGGTTCATGCGGGTGCACCGCAGCCACCTGGTGGCCGTCAAGCACATCGAGGAACTGCACATCGACTCGGGCAAGTGCACGGTCCGGGTCGGCGACACCGAGATCCCGGTCAGCCGCCGCCACACGCGCGAGCTGCGCGACCTGCTGGTGCGCCGCGCCAGGAAGGGCAGGCCCGAGTGAGCCAGGAGCCCCGCCGTCAGGAATCCCGCCCGGTCCGCAGGACCTCCCTGTCGCGGGAGAACATCTCGCGGCGGGTCACCGTGACGAGCCCGCGCACCGCCGCCGCCCGCCGGCCCCGCTACCCGGCAACCCTGGAGATCGACGAGCAGACCCGGCTCGGCGAGGTCTACATGCGCTCGCTGCTGCGCACCCAGTTCAGGCTGGCGCTGTTCGTGTGCACGGTGCTGGCCTGCGTGATCGGCGGGCTGCCGCTGCTGTTCCTGCTGATCCCCGACCTGAGCGAGGTGCGCCTGCTGGGCGTGCCGCTCGCGTGGGCGGTGCTGGCGGGCCTGATCTACCCGGCCTTCGTCATCGGCGCCTGGTTGTACGTGCGGCAGGCGGAGCGCAACGAACGCCACTTCGCCGAACTGGTCGAACGCCGATGAGCCGGGGCGCCCCCGGGGCGGAGCCGGGCCCATGAGCCTGACGGCGGTGCTGGTGGTCGTGGTCGCGGCCATCCTCATCGGAGCGTTCGGGATCAGGGTCTCGCGCACCACCTCCGACTTCTACGTCGCCTCCCGTACGGTCAGCCCGCTCTGGAACGCCTCCGCCATCGGCGGCGAATACCTGTCGGCGGCCTCCTTCCTCGGGATCGCCGGGCTCATCCTGTCCTTCGGCGTGGACATGCTCTGGCTGCCCGTCGGCTGGACCGGGGGTTACCTGGTGCTGCTGGTGCTGGTGTCGGCGCCGCTGCGGCGCTCGGGAGCGTACACGCTGCCGGACTTCGCCGAGGCCAGGCTCGAGTCGATGACCGTGCGCCGCACCGCGAGCGTGCTCGTCGTGCTGATCGGCGGGCTCTACCTGATGCCGCAGTTCCAGAGCGCGGGCCTGGTGTTGCGGACCATCACCGGCGCGCCCGTGTGGGCCGGCGGGCTGCTGGTCGCGGGCGTCGTCGCGGTGAACGTGCTGTCGGGAGGCATGCGGTCGATCACGTTCGTGCAGGCGTTCCAGTACTGGCTCAAGCTGACCGCGCTGGCCGTGCCGCTGGTGTTCCTGCTGATGGCGTGGAAGGCCGACGGCGCCCCCGGGGTCACCGCGCTGGACGCGGCCACCTGGCAGGTGCCGCTGGGCGGCGGCAAGGAGTACGGGGTGTACACGACGTACTCGCTGATCCTGGCCACCTTCCTCGGCACCATGGGGCTGCCGCACGTGCTCGTGCGGTTCTACACCAATCCCGACGGGCGGGCCGCGCGCCGCACGACGCTGGTGGTGCTGACGCTGCTCGGCGCGTTCTACCTGCTGCCCGCCGTGTACGGGTGGCTGGGCCGCATCTACGCGCCCGACCTGGTGCGTACGGACGCGGTCGTGCTCACCCTGCCCTCCCGCATGATCGGCGGCTCGCTGGGCGACCTGCTGACGGCGCTCGTCACGGCGGGGGCGTTCGCGGCGTTCCTGTCCACCTCGTCGGGGCTGACCGTGTCCGTGGCGGGCGTGATCGCGCAGGACCTGCTCAAGGGCGGGGTGCGCTCGTTCAGGATCGCCACGCTGATGGCGGTGGCGGTGCCGCTGGCCCTGGCGTTGTGGGCGCGGGCGCTGCCCGTGGCGGACGTGGTGGGGCTGGCGTTCGCGGTGGCGGCCTCGTCGTTCTGCCCGCTGCTCGTGCTGGGCATCTGGTGGCGGCGGCTGAGCACCACGGGGGCGCTTGCCGGGCTGTTCGTGGGCGGCGGGCTGGCCTGCGCGGCGGTGCTCGTCACGATCACGGCCGGGCCGTTCGAAGGGCCGGCGGGGGCGCTGCTGGCCCAGCCGGCGGCGTGGACGGTGCCGATCGCGTTCGCGGTGATGGTGTCGGTGTCGTTCCTGACCCCCGACCGGGTGCCGCTCGGCGTGGCCAGGACGATGGTCCGGCTGCACACGCCCGAGGACCTCGACCTCGACCGCGGCGACTGGCGGCCCCGCTCGTCGTGAAGGCGGCCGTCACGGGGGCGGCAGCTCGCCGGAGCCCCTGGCGACCAGTTCCACCGGCACCTTCACCCTGCGGGGCTCCCGGGACGGGTGCAGCAGGAGCTCGACGGCGCTGCGGGCCAGGCGGGTGACGTCGTAGCGGACCACCGTCACCCCGGGGTTGAAGACGCCGGCCAGCGCGAAGTCGTCGAACCCCACGTACGCGGGCCGCTCGGGCCGCTCGCGCAGCGCGTGCAGGATGCCGATCGCGGCCCGGTTGTTGGTGGCGAACAGGGCCGTCGGGGGGTCGGCCAGGTCGAGGAGCCTGCCGACCTCGTACGACACCCGCCGCGGGTCGAACACCCCCCGCACCACGAGCGCGTCGTCGGCCCGCACCCCGGCGGCGCGCAGCGCCTGGCGGTAGCCGGTCGCGCGGTCGTGCACGGAGCTGAGGCCGTCGTCGTCGGAGATCAGGCCGATCCGGCGGTGACCGCCGGCGAGCAGGTGCTCGGTCGCCGCCCGGCCGCCGCGCACGTCGTCGAGCATGACGACGTCGGCCGCCTCCAGGCCTGAGGGCACGCGGTCGACGAAGACCGTGGTGAGGCTCGCGTGCCCGGCCAGCCAGGCGTGGTCGGCCGCCGACGGGACGACGATGAGGGAGTCGACGCCGCGCGTGTACATGGACTCGATCAGCATGCGTTCCTTGTCGGGGCTCTCCTCGTACGAGCCGAACACCACCAGCGCCTCGTGCTCCGCCGCGGCGGCCTCGACCGCGGCGGCCAGGCGGGAGTAGAACTCGTTGGAGATGTTCTCCATCACCAGCCCGAGCGTCAGCATGGTCGCGCCCCTGGCCAGGCGGGCGGCGGCCTCGTTGCGGCGGTAGCCGAGCGTGCTGATGGAGGTCTGCACCCGCTGCCGCAGCGACGCCCTGACGTGCGGCTCCTGGTTGACGACCCGGGAAACGGTCTTGAGGCTGACGCCCGCGTGCCTGGCCACGTCGGCCATGGTCGGCTTGCGCGGGTTCGCTCGCGGGCTCGGCTCCTCAGTCCGCTCCCTCGCTGTCATAGTGTGCCCCCATGGATGACGAATGGATCTGTGGCCGGTTGGGTGAGGACGAGCCGTGGATGCTGGGCGCGGTCAACCCGCCGGTGTTCGAGAACTCGTTGTTCGCGTTCGCGACGGCGGAGGAGCTCGGCGAGGCGGTCAGGAACGAGGACGAGCGCTACGTCTACTGGCGGGGGACCAACCCGACGGTCGATCTCGCTCAGCGTAAGCTGGCCGCGCTCGAGCGGGGGGAGCGGGCCAAGTGTTTCGGCTCGGGCATGGGGGCCATCGCGGCGACGATCTCGTCGCTCGTGTCGGCGGGCGACCACGTGCTGGTGCTGGGCGCGGTCTACGGGCCGACGACTCAGTTCCTGCGCTATCTGGAGAAATTCGGGGTCACACATACGCACGTGGACGACCTCGCGGGGTGTGACAGCGCTATCAGGGCGAGCACGCGCCTACTCTACTTCGAGTCGCCGTCGTACATGGCCTACGCCGTGGTCGACATCGCCGAGGTGGCCGGGTGGGCGCGGGAGCGGGGGCTGGTGAGCGTGATGGACAACACCTGGTCCACGCCGATCTTCCAGAAGCCGCTGACCATGGGCGTCGACCTGGTGGTGCACTCGCTGTCGAAGTACGCGGGCGGGCACAGCGACCTGGTGGGCGGCGTCGTCGTGGGGCCGTCGCGCCTGATCCGGCCGCTGGCGCTGACCGAGTACCAGCTTTACGGCGCCGCCATGTCGCCGCACGACGCGGCCAAGGTGATCAAGGGGCTTCGGACGCTGCCCGTGCGGATGGCGGCGCACCAGGAGCGGGGGCTGGCGGTGGCGGCCTTCCTGGAGGAGCATCCGGCCGTGCGGGAGGTGAACCACCCGGGGTTGCCGTCGCATCCCGGCCACGCGATCGCGCTGCGGCAGATGTCGGGGTTCTCCAGCCTCTTCAGCCTGGTGCTGAACACGGACTCGCCTCAGGAGGTCGCTGGGTTCCTCGATAGATTGCGATATTTCAGGATTGGCGTGTCGTGGGGAGGCTTCGAGAGCCTGGTGAACGCACCCGCGCTCTCCACGGAGGAGAGCGTACGCGCCACCATGGGCATCCCCGTCGGGCTCGTTCGGCTCTCGGTCGGCCTGGAGCCCGCCGACGAGCTGATCAAGGATCTCGGCCAGGCTCTGGGGGATTCCCTCGCCTGAAGGCGGACCCGCCCGGCCCATGGGCACCGGCGATTGACCGCTGAACGCGGCTGACCATAGCGTGACTGACAGCGCTGTCTAGAACACGCGGGAGACCTGCCATGAAAACCCCCCTCCTGGCGGCCTCGGTCGCCGTCACGCTGGTGCTCGCGGGCTGCGGCTCCGGCTCGTCCTCGGGAGAGGTACGGCTGCGCATGATCGAGAGCCTGACCAGCCCCGACCGCACGAAACTGATCAAGAAGCTGATCGCCGACTTCGAGGAGGCCAACCCCGGCATCGAGGTGGAGCTGATCTCGCCCCCGCTCGACAGCGCCGACCAGAAGATCCTGCAGATCCTCCAGACCAAGAAGGACCTGGACGTGCTGGAGGTCCGCGACCACACGGCCAAGTCGTTCTCCAACAACGGCTGGCTGGCCGAGCTGCCCACCACCGGCTGGTCCGGCTGGTCCGACCTGACCGAGCTGGCCCAGAAGAAGGCGGTCGAGGTCGGCGGCAAGCCCTACCTCATCCCGTACGGGTTCTACCAGCGCACGCTGTTCTACCGTACGGACTGGGGCATGAGCCGGCCGCCGGCCACGTGGCAGGAGCTCTACGAGGCCGGCAGGAAGATGACCACGGGCGACCGGTTCGGCTACTCGTTCAGGGGCGGCAAGGGCGGCGCCGACTACGCGGTCATGATGATCAGCGCGTACAACGGCGAGAAGCTCGACCCCGAGAAGTCCTTCTTCCTGAAGGACAAGAGCACCATCTTCTCCACGCCCGAGGCGGCCGAGGCCCTGGAGCTCTTCGTCAAGATCTTCAAGGAGACCTCACCGCCCGACTCGGTGTCGTGGGGCTTCCCCGAGATGGTGCAGGGCTTCACCTCGGGCGTCACCGGCATGCTCATCCAGGACCCGGAGGTGATCAAGTCGGTGGAGGAGAGCGGCGTCACGGCCTGGTCCACCGCCCCCATCCCCAAGGGCCCCACCGGCTACGCCTTCCAGCCCGTCGGCTACGCGGGATGGGGCGCGACCTCCTTCAGCGAGCACCCGAAGGAGGCGGTCAAGCTGGTGCAGTTCCTGTCGGAGTCCGAGCAGAGCATCGCCTTCGCCAAGGGCAACTCGCTCATCCCGATCTCGAAGCAGGCCCAGAACGACCCGCAGTTCTCGCAGGGCGCGTGGAAGGCGTACCTGGAGGCGCAGCAGGACCCCAAGCAGGTCATCACGATCCGGCCGGTGGACTATCCGGGCTGGAGCCAGTTCACCGTCGACTCCGACCGTGACATCCAGGCGCTGATCACCGGCAAGAAAACGGTCGCCGAGGTGCTCAAGTCGTGGGACGCCTTCTGGACGGACCAGGCGAAGAAGGTCTCTTGAGCACGGCACGCACCGCCGCGGGAGGCACCTTCACGATCCGCAGGGCACGGTTCATCCTGCTGTGCCTGCTGCCCGGCGTGGTGTTCGTGGCGCTGTTCACGTACTACCCGATGATCCGCGGCGCGGTGATCGCCTTCCAGCGCTACAACCTGTTCGACCTGACCTCGACCCCGTTCGCCGGCCTGGAGAACTTCCGGGCCGTGCTGGCCGAGGACCGGTTCTGGACGGCGCTGCGCAACACCGGCACGTGGGTGGTCGTGTCGCTGTTCTTCCAGTTCTTCCTCGGCTTCGGGCTGGCGCTGCTGCTGCGCAGGCACTTCCGCGGCCGCGGCCTCTACCAGGCGTGGGTGTTCTTCCCGTGGGCCATGTCGGGGTTCCTCATCGGGCTGCTGTGGCGGTGGATGTTCAACGGCCAGTTCGGCGTGATCAACGACCTGCTGCTCAAGGCGGGCCTCATCGACGAGCGCATCGGCTTCCTCGCCACCCCGGGCTGGGCGATGACCTCGGTGATCGTGGCCAACATCTGGTACGGCGTCACGTTCTTCGCCATCATGATCATGGCCGCGCTGCAGTCGGTGCCCCGCGAGCTCTACGAGGCGGCGTCGGTGGACGGCGCCTCCCGCCTGCGGCAGTTCTGGCACGTGACGCTGCCGCACATCCGGCCCACGCTGGCCCTGATCGTGCTGCTGCGGATCATCTGGATCCTGAACTTCCCCGACCTCATCTACTCGATGACCGGCGGCGGCCCCGCGGGCAGCACCGACATCATCACGACGTTCCTCATCCAGCAGGTCATCGGCGGCGACTACGGCCGTGCGGGCGCGGTCGGCCTGCTCGTGCTCGGCCTGCTGCTCGCCTTCAGCGTCTTCTACCTCAACGCCACCCGATTCGAGAAGGCCCGGTGAACGGCACGATGAGACACGTCGCGACCGCGGTGAAGGCCGTCGTGCTGGGCGCCTGGTTGCTGATCACCCTGTTCCCGCTCTACTGGATCCTCGTCACCTCGCTCAAACCCAAGGCCGAGATCTTCTCGATGCCGCTGAAGTACTGGCCGGGCGAGGTGACGTTCGAGCACTACGAGGAGCTGTTCTCCTTCGCCGACTTCGGCGTCTACCTGATGAACAGCCTGATCGTCTCGCTCGTCTCGGCCGGGGTGGTGACCGCCGTCGGCGTGCTGGGCGGCTACACGCTGGCCCGCTTCGCCTTTCCCGGCAGGGGAGCGGTGATGCTGGCGTTCCTCGTCACGCAGATGATCCCGCTGTTCATCGCGCTCGGGCCGCTCTACCTGCTCATGTCGGATCTCGACCTGCTCAACCGGCTGTCCGGGCTGATGCTGGTGTACGTGGCGATGCTGGTGCCGTTCGCCACGATCATCATGCGCGGCTTCTACGAGCGGGTGCCGGTCGCGCTGGAGGAGGCCGCCCAGGTGGACGGCGCCTCGCGGCTGGTGGCGATGGTCCGGGTGGTGATCCCGGTGATGCTGCCGGGCATCGCGGCCACGTTCATCTTCGCGTTCGTGCAGTGCTGGAACGAGTTGTTCCTGGCGATCACCTTCATCGACAGCGAGGACGCCAAGACCATCCCGGTCGCCATGAACTCCTTCATCACCCAGTACGACATCGACTGGGGCTCGATGGCGGCGGCCACGGTGATCTCCGTGCTGCCGACGCTGGTGCTCTTCGCCGCGATCCGGCGGTACATCGTCGAGGGGCTCACCGCTGGGGCCGTAAAGGGGTGAAAGGGAAAGCCAACCGCTCACCGCGCCATACGGACCTTTCACCGCAGGCCATTCCCACCTAAGCGCCGGACGGCGGCGGCTCGCCGAACAACTCGGCCATGTATCTCCACGACCGGTAGGTTGCGCTCTTACGTTGGGCGTGATCCGCATCACAGTGGAGGGCTCGTGACGACCAAAGAACATGACGCATCGGTTTATGAACAAGTGCAGGGGAGCGATGAGTTCCAGGACCTGAAGAGGCGCTTCCGCCGCTGGACCTTTCCCATGACCGTCGCGTTCCTCGCGTGGTACCTGCTGTACGTGGTGCTGTCGGGATGGGCGCGCGACTTCATGGGGATCAAGTTGTGGGGCGACATCAACGTGGGGCTCGTCCTGGGCCTGCTGCAGTTCGTCTCCACCTTCCTCATCGCGTGGGCGTACTCCAGGCACGCGGAGAAGTCGCTCGACCCGATCGCCGACAAGCTCCGCCACGAGGTTGAGGAGAAGTCGAAGTGAGCTCGACCACCCTGGGGATGATCCTCTTCCTCACGTTCGTCGCCGCCACGCTGGGGATCACCGTCTGGGCGAGCCGGCAGACCAAGACGGCCGCCGACTACTACGCGGGCGGCCGGTCGTTCAGCGGCGCGCAGAACGGCCTGGCGATCGGCGGCGACTACATGTCGGCCGCCTCCTTCCTCGGCATCGCCGGCATCATCGCCCTGTCGGGCTACGACGGGTTCCTGTACTCGATCGGGTTCCTGGTGGCGTGGCTGGTCGCGCTGCTGCTGGTGGCCGAGCTGATGCGCAACTCCGGCAAGTTCACCATGGCCGACGTGCTCGCCTTCCGGATGAGCCCGCGCCCGGTGCGCACCGCCGCCGGCGTGTCCACGATCGTCGTCAGCATCTTCTACCTGCTGGCCCAGATGGTCGGCGCGGGCGCCCTGGTCGGCCTGCTGCTCGGCATCGAGTCGGAGGCGGGCAAGCTCTGGACGATCGTCGGCGTCGGCGCGCTGATGATCGTGTACGTCGTGTTCGGCGGCATGAAGGGCACCACCTGGGTGCAGATCGTCAAGGCCGTGCTGCTGATGACCGGCGCCGCCCTGGTGACGCTGCTGGTGCTGGGCAAGTTCGGCTTCAACCTGTCGGCGCTGCTGAGCCAGGCGGCCACGACGAGCGGCCCGTCGGGCAACACCGGCAGCTTCCTCGTTCCTGGCCTGAAGTACGGTACCGAGGCGCAGGGCCTCGCGGGCAAGATCGACCTGATCAGCCTCGGTCTCGCCCTGGTGCTCGGCACGGCCGGCCTGCCGCACATCCTCATCCGCTTCTACACCGTCCCCACCGCCAAGGACGCCCGCAAGTCCGTGCTGTGGGGCATCGGCATCATCGGCGTGTTCTACCTGCTCACGCTGGTGCTCGGCTTCGGCGCGGCGGCCCTGGTCGGCCGGGAGGAGATCGTCGCCGGCGACCCGGGAGGCAACACGGCGGCGCCGCTGCTCGCGTTGCGGATCGGTGAGGAGATCTTCGGCTCTGTGGGCGGCACGATCCTGCTGGCCTTCATCGGCGCCGTCGCCTTCGCCACGATCCTCGCGGTGGTGGCCGGGCTCACGCTCGCCTCCTCCTCCAGCTTCGCCCACGACCTGTACGCGCACGTCTTCCGGCGCGGCCAGGCCAGCGAGCGGCAGGAGGTCGTGGTGGCCAGGATCTCCGCCCTGGTGATCGGCGCCATCGCCATCGGCCTGAGCATCCTGGCGCAGAGCCAGAACGTCGCCTTCCTGGTGGCGCTGGCGTTCGCCGTCGCCGCCTCGGGCAACCTGCCGGCGATCCTCTACAGCCTGTTCTGGAAGAGGTTCAACACCTCCGGCGCGGTCAGCGCCATCTACGGCGGCCTGCTGTCCGCCCTGGTGCTGGTGATCTTCTCGCCGGTGGTCTCCGGGGGTCCTGCTGCGCTGTTCAAGGACGCCGACTTCTCCTGGTTCCCGCTGAGCAACCCGGGCATCGTCTCCATCCCGCTCGGCTTCCTCTGCGGCTGGCTGGGCACGATCATGAGCAAGGAGTACAACGCCGCCAAGTACGCCGAGATCGAGGTCCGCTCCCTCACCGGCGTCGGCTCGGAGAAGGCCGCCGACCACTGACACCTTTCTCCTCCGAGGGCCCGGCCTCCCCAGGCCGGGCCCTTTGTGCTTTATCGGGCTGTCTCGTAGGGGTTTGCGGGCATTTGGGCGGGCGTCCCACACCCGCTCTTGTCGCTAACGACACAGAAACGCAGTGATGTGAGTGGTTGACGGGATTTCAGCGGTATGGGTACGTTCTCAGATGTGTGAACGTTGCCACACTGGCCTGGCGCCACGTGGCCGTCATCAGCATGCCTGATGCCCCGCTTGCTCAGTGTGGAGGCGAAAACCCCATGAGATCCCCCCTCGTCCGCTGGTCCGTCGTGTCGGTGTCGCTGGCGCTGGCCCTCACCTCGTGTGCCAAGGGCACCGGTGGCGGCACCGCCCCGACCCCGTCGGCCGGCCAGTTCAACCCCGGTGCCACGTTCAGCGGCTCCATCTCCGTGATGGGCTTCGGCGCGACCGACGAGATCGGGACGACCCGCGTCGACCTGGCCGAGAAGGCCCTCGGCGGCGCGAAGATCAAGCTGATCGAGGGTGACCTCGACATCCAGCAGTTCCTGTCCGCCGTCGCCGCCGGCGACCCGCCGGACGTCATCTACGCCAACCGCGACCAGATCGGCACCTTCGCCTCACGCGGCGCGATCATGCCGCTGACCGAGTGCATCAAGGGCGAGTCGATCGACACCTCGATGTACAACGAGAACGCGCTCGGCCAGGTGACGTTCGGCGAGCAGATCTGGGCCGTTCCCGAGTTCAACCAGGTCCAGATCACCATGGCCAACGGCGACCTGCTCAAGGAGGCCGGGCTGACGATCGAGGACGTCAACGGCTCCGACTGGAGCAAGATCACCGCCGCGGCCGAGAAACTGGTCAAGACCCCCGGCGGCAAGCTCAAGGTGATCGGCTACGACAGCAAGCTGCCGGAGTTCCTGCCGCTGTGGGCCAAGGCCAACGGCGCCGACCTGCTGTCGGCCGACGGCAGGACCGCCCAGCTCAACAACCCCGCCGTGGTCAAGGCGCTGGAGTTCGCCGTCGGCGTCTACGACGCGCAGGGCGGCTTCGCCAAGGTCAAGGCCGCGCGCGACTCCGCCGACTTCTTCGGCAAGGGCAACCAGTTCGCCAAGAACGAGCTGGGCGCCATGGCGATGGAGCAGTGGTACGTCAACGTCCTCAACGACGTCTCGCCCAAGGCGTCCCTGGTCTTCGACACCTTCCGCACTCCGCAGGGCCGGCCCCTGGCCTACTCCTCCGGCTCGTCGTGGGCCATCCCCAAGGGCTCCAAGAACCCCGGCGCCGCCTGCCGCTTCGCCAAGACCATGACGCTCGTGGACACCTGGAAGGCCGCCGCCCAGGCCCGCCTGGACAAGCGCAAGGCCGAAGGCAAGCCCTTCACCGGCGTGCTCACCGGCAACGTCAAGGCCGACGCGGAGATCGAGAAGATGCTCACCTCGGGCGGCGAGCCCTGGGACGCGGGCGTCAAGGCCGTCTACGAGGCCAACGAGAACACCTTCAGCCTTCCCGCCAACCCGGCCGACAAGGAGTTCAAGGACGCCTGGCAGGGCGCCGTGAACCGCGTGCTCAACGGCCAGGACGAGCCGAAGGCCGCGCTCGACAAGGCCCAGCAGGACGCTCAGAAGGCGCTCGACGAGGCATGGGCCGGCTGGACGAAGCGTACGAACTGAGATGCCCCGCTCCCGCTCCCACTCCCGGCCCTCGATCAGGTCGTCCATGCGGTTCGTCGAGACCCGGGCGGCGCTGCTGTTCATCAGCCCGTGGATCCTCGGCTTCCTGATCTTCACCGCGTGGCCCGTCATCAACAGCGCCTACCTGTCGCTGACCGACTACGACGTGATCAACGACCCGTCGTTCGTCGGGCTCGACAACTACCGGACCCTCTTCGAGGATCCCAAGGTCGGGCTGGCGCTCAGGAACACGTTCATCTTCATGGTGATGTCGGTCCCGGCCCAGCTGGTCGTCTCCCTGGGCCTGGCGCTGCTGCTCAACAGCGCCACCAAGGCCACCGGCTTCTTCCGCACGGCGTTCTTCCTGCCCAAGATGACGCCGCCGGTCGCCGTCGGCATCCTGCTGCTGATGCTGTTCAACGGGCAGAGCGGCCTGATCAACGGCTTCCTCGGCATCTTCGGCATCGACGGGCCCGCGTGGACCACCGACCCCGACTGGGTCAAGCCCGGCCTGGTGCTGATGAGCCTGTGGACCGTCGGCTCGTCGGTGGTCATCATCCTGGCCGCGCTGCGCGGCGTCCCCCAGGAGCTGTACGACTCCGCCGTCGTCGACGGGGCCGGCTGGTGGAAGCGCACGCTGCGCATCACCGTGCCGATGATCAGTCCCACCCTGTTCTTCCTGTTCATCGTGGACAGCATCAACGCCCTGCAGTCGTTCACGGAGGCGTACACCGCCTTCTTCGGCTCGGGCAACACCACCTACAGCAACGACGCCGCGCTGTTCTACGCCATCTACCTGTTCCAGCAGGCCTTCGAGTTCCTGCACATGGGCTACGCCTCCGCCCTGGCCTGGCTGCTGTTCATCGTGATCATGGCGATCACGGCCGTGCAGATCCTGGTGACCAGGCGGTTCGTCCACTACGAAGGGGGGAACCCGTGAGGCGCGCCCGGTTGGTCCTGACGTGGATCGCGCTGAGCGCGTTCGCCATCGCGTTCATCTACCCGTTCGTCTGGCTGCTCAGCGCTTCCTTCAAGCCGCGCAGCGAGGTGTTCGACAACCGGCTGATCCCCGAGACGTTCACCTTCGACAACTACCTCCAGGTCTGGCAGGAGGCGCCGCTGGCGTTGTGGATGGCGAACACGCTCTTCGTGACCGTGCTGGCGGCGGTCGCCGTGACGATCACGAGCGCGATGGTGGCGTGGGGCTTCGCCTACTTCCGCTTCCCCGGCAGGGGCGCGCTGTTCGGCGTCGTGCTCGGCACGATGATGTTGCCGGGCGCGGTCACCATGATCCCGGTGTTCCTCATCTGGAACTCGCTCGGCATGGTCGGCACGCTGACGCCGCTCTGGGCCCAGAACCTGTTCGGCAGCGCCTTCTACATCTTCCTGCTGCGCCAGTTCTTCCTCGGGCTGCCGCGCGAGCCGTTCGAGGCGGCGAAGATCGACGGCGCGAACAACTGGCAGATCTTCACCAGGATCGCCCTGCCGCTGTGCAAGCCGGCGGTCGTGGTGACGCTGCTGTTCGAGTTCCAGGCGGCCTGGACCGACCTGATGCGGCCGCTCATCTACCTGCGCGACTCCAGCACGTTCACCGTGCCGCGCGGGCTGAAGGCGCTGCTCGACCAGTTCGGGTTCGGCGGCGACTGGCACTGGGAGATCGTCATGACGGCCAGCGTGATCACCACCATCCCGATGATCATCCTGTTCTTCATCGGCCAGAAACACTTCGTCAAGGGCATCGCGACCACGGGGAGCAAGGGATGAGCTTTCCCGGCGGGTTCCTGTGGGGCGCGGGCACGTCCGCGTACCAGATCGAGGGCCACCACGGCAGGGGCGAGTCGGTGTGGGACGTGTTCTGCCGCCGGCCCGGCGCCGTCGAGGGCGGCGGCGACGGCTCCCGGGCGTGCGACTCCTTCGTGCGCTGGCGTGAGGACGTCGAGCTGGTCAAGGAGCTCGGGCTGCGCGCCTACCGCTTCTCCACCGGCTGGTCACGGGTCATGCCCGACGGCGTGCGCTCCGACCCGAAGGCGCTCGACCACTACGAGCGCTTCGCCGACGCGCTGCTCGAAGCGGGGGCAGAGCCCGTGCTCACGCTCAACCACTGGGACATGCCCGCCGCGCTGACCGGCGGCTGGGCCGAGCGCGCCACCGTGGCCGCCTTCGCCGCCTACACCGAGGCGGTCGCCGGGCGGCTGGCCGACCGCATCACCTGGTGGATCACCCAGAACGAGCCGTGGATCATCCAGCTGCTCGGCTACCAGCTCGGCCTGCACGCCCCCGGCGTCGCCGACCTGGGCACGGCCGTCAGAGCCGGCCACCACGTGCTGCTCGGCCACGGCGCGGCGGCCGACGTGCTGCACGCCCACCCCGGCGTGCTGGCCGGTGCGGCGCTCAGCCTCTTCCCCTGCGACCCGGCCACCGACAGCGAGGCCGACCGGGCCGCCGCCACCGGCTCCGACGGCTACGTCAACCGGTGGTACCTCGACCCGCTGCTCGCCGGCGGCTACCCCGCCGACATGCGCGAGCACTGGGAACGGGCGCTCGGCCACGGCCTGGACTTCATCCAGGACGGCGACGAGGCCGCCATCGGCGGGCGCAGCGACTTCCTCGGCGTCAACTACTACACCAGGCGCGTCATGGCCGCCGCGCCGCCCGGCCCGTTCCCCTGGCGGGTCGTCGGGCCCGGCGGCGACGTGGCCAGGACCGACGAGGGATGGGAGATCAACGCGGCGGCGCTGCGCGACCTGCTGATCGGCCTGAGCCGCCGCTTCCCCGCCACGCCGCTGATGGTCACCGAGAACGGCGGCGTCTTCGGCGACACGCCCGCACACGACGGCCGGGTCCACGACAACCGCAGGATCGTTTTCCTGCGCGACCACGTGGCGGCCGTCGGCGAGGCCATCGACGCGGGGGCCGACGTGCGCGGCTACCTCCACTGGTCGCTCATGGACAACTTCGAGTGGGCGCTGGGCTACCGGCCCAGGTTCGGGCTCGTCCACGTCGACTACGCGACCGGCGCCCGGACGATCAAGGACTCCGGGCGCTACTACGCCCGGCTCATCGCCGGGGGCGGCGCCGCCCCCGCCCTGCCCAGGATCGAGGCTTACGGCTAGACCATGCGGATCACCACCACGGACACCGCCTACCACCTGGACAGCGGGCACTACCGGCTGACCGTCTCGCGCACCGACCCCAGCGCCGAGCTGGAAGGCTGGCTGACGCTCAGCCTCATCGCCTCCGTCTCCACCAGGAGCGACCGCGACGAGACGTACGAGACATCGCCGCCCGTGCTCGCCGAGCGCGGCGACGTGGCGGTCTTCGACTTCCCGCAGCGCTCGACCGCGTGGGAGGCCAAGACCGTCCGCCTCACCTGCACCCCCGAGACGATCGCGCTGGAGGTGCGGGTCGAGGGCGACGGCGTGATCGGCGACGTGACGCTGCTCGGCGGGCGGGCCGTGCTCAACACCCGCGCGGCCGGCACGTTCCGCTCGGCGGTGCACGCGCGCGGCGTCTTCAACCCCACGCCCACGCACCCGGTGCACGTGGTGCGTCCCGTGTCGGCGCCGCTCGCCCTCACCGTGATCGGCGACGCCTCGCCTGGCCGCCTGCACGCCGTCTTCTCGCCGCCGCCGCTGGCCCTGGCCTTCAGCAAGGAGGAGCCCGACGGCGGCGCGACCTCCGTACCAGAAGGCCCCTGGCTGGGGGCGTCGGTGCGCGCCGGGATCGCGGACCTGACCTTCACCGAGCTCAGGTACGAGCCGCTCGACGGCGGCGCGCTGCTGCGGCTGGACTACGAGTGCCAGACGGCGGTGAGCGGCGCGTGGACGTCGCCTGCTGTGGTGTTCCGCGCCGCGTCGTCCCCCTGGGAGGCCATCTCCCACCACCGGGAGGACCTCGTCGAGCACGGCCTGGCCCCGCGGGGGCCGGTCGCGGAGCGGCACGACTGGTGGAGCGGGACGATCTTCTGCGGCTGGGGCGCCCAGTGCGCCCGGGCCGACGGACGTTCCCCGGTCGAGCTGTCCCGGCAGGACCTCTACGACACGTGGCTGGCCAGGCTGGAGGAGCACGGCGTCGTGCCCGCCACCGTCGTCATCGACGACCGGTGGCAGCTCACCTACGGCAACCAGGAACCCGACCCCGGCAAGTGGCCCAGGTTGCGCGAGTGGATCGCCGACCGGCACGCGCGCGGGCAGCGGGTGCTGCTGTGGTGGCGCGCGTGGTCGCCCGACGGGCTGCCCGCCGAGGAGTGCGTGACCGACGCCGCGGGCCGCGCCGTCGCCGCCGACCCGTCCAACCCCGCCTACCGGCGCAGGATCGGCGAGATCATGCGCCGGCTGCTCGGCGACCTCGACGCCGACGGATTCAAGATCGACTTCACGCAGTGGTTCCCCAGCGGGTCGCACCTCAAGGCGTACGGCTCCACGTGGGGGCTCTCCCTCCTGCACGAACTGCTCGGCACCATGTACGCCGCCGCCAAACGCGTCAAGCCCGACGCCCTGATGATCACCCATACCCCGCACCCCGCGTTCGCGGACGTCAGCGACATGATCAGGCTCAACGACGTGCTGGAGCTCGACGCCCGCGGCGAGCCCGTGCCCGCCGTCGACCAGCTCCGCTTCCGCCACGCGGTGGCCGTCCACGCCATGCCGGAGCACCTCGTCGACACCGACCAGTGGCCCATGCCGAGCCGGGCCGACTGGCTCGCCTACGCGCGGGAACAACCGTCGCTCGGCGTGCCCGCCCTCTACTACGTGGAGTCCATCGACAACACCGGCGAACCCATCACCGGCGACGACCTGCGCCAGGTGGCGCGGTGGTGGCGGCGATGAGGCAGGCCGAGGTGGTCGTGTACGGCGCGACGTCGGCGGGCGTGTGCGCCGCCGTCGCCGCCGCCCGCCGCGGCCTCGACACCGTGCTGCTCGAACCCGGCCGGCACGTCGGCGGCATGACCTCCGGCGGGCTCGGCTACACCGACATCGGCGACTCGCGCGTGCTCGGCGGGATGGCCGCCGAGTTCCGCCAGGCGGTCGCCGACGCCTACGGCGTGGCTCCCGGCCACTACGCCGGGCCGGAGCCGCACGTCGCCGAGGGCATCTTCGTGGCGTGGCTGGAACGCGCCGGCGTGGAGGTCGTGTACGACGCCCCGCTCCGCACGGTGGTCACCTCAGGGGACCGCATCTTCTCCGCCGTCACCCGCCAGGGCGACTACACCGCCGGCGCCTTCGTGGACGCGAGCTACGAGGGCGACCTGATGGCCGCCGCGGGTGTGTCGTACCGGGTGGGCAGGGAGGACCGCACGCTGCACGGCGAGACCTTCGCCGGGCGGCGCGAGGTCGTGCCCGGCATGCACAACTTCCCGCCGTGGATCTCCCCGTTCCGCGCCGACGGCACGCTGCTGCCGCAGGTCGCCGACGGGCCCATGGCCGAGGTGGGCGCCGGCGACGGCGGCGTCATGTCGTACGGCTACCGCGTCTGCCTGACCAGCGCCGGCGACCGCATACCGATCGAGCGGCGGCCCGGCTACGACGAGGAGCACTGGGAGCTCGGACGGCGGTTGTTCCGCCACTGGCGCGAGCAGGGCGTCGAGCCCCGCGCCGGACGCCTCGTCGGCCTGGCGCCGAACCTCCCGAACGGCAAGTGCGACGGCAACTCGCTCGGGCCGTTCTCTCTCAGCGTGCTCGACCGCTCCGCCTGGGACTACCCCGACGCGGGCCCCGGCGAGCGCGAGCGCATCCGGCTGCACCACCTGCACCACGCCCAGGACCTGCTGTACTTCCTCTCCCACGACCCCGAGGTGCCCGCGAGCGTGCGGGCCGGGCTGGGGCGCTGGGGGCTGCCGCCCGACGAGTTCGCCGACACCGGCCACCTGCCGCACCAGCTGTACGTGCGGGAGGCGCGGCGGATGCTGGGGGACAGGCACCTGACGGAACACGACCTCGTCCGGAGCCGCCCGCAGCCGGACGCCGTCGCGATGGGCTCGTACCACCTCGACATCCGCGAGGTGCAGCGGACCTGGCGGCAGGTGTACGAGCATCCCGCCCCGGTGCCGATGGTCGTCACCGAGGGCTACCTGTCGGTGGGGGTCGCCCCCTACCAGATCCCGTACGCGGCGATCGTGCCCCGGCGCGCGGAATGCGGCAACCTCGTGGTGCCGGTGTGCCTGTCGGCCTCGCACGTGGCGTTCTCCTCCATCCGGATGGAGGTGCAGTACCAGATGCTCGGTCACGCCGCCGGGCTCGCCGCGGCGCAGGCGGCGGGGAGCGGCAAGGCGGTGCAGGACATCGACGTCACCGCCCTTCAGGACGACCTCTCCGCCGCCGGCCAGGTGCTCTCCCTCTGACCGCGCCGCCCTGAGCGGCCGGCGCGGTCAGGGCGTGGCGGAGTGGCCGGCCTGCTCCAGGGCGGCCCGGACGAACGGCGGGATGACCCGGCGCAGGACGTTCGCCTTGTGCTCCTCGGCCCTGGCCAGCGCCCGCGCCACGGCGGCGGCCCGGGCGGGCCGGGCGTCCGGGACGGCGGCGAGCAGGTCGAGGGCCGTCAGGCCCGCCACGGCCATGTCCTTGGCGGCCGCCACCCAGCGGGCCAGCTCCGCGGCGATCGGCCCCGGCACGTCCGGCGGCAGCTCGGCCAGCCGGGTCAGCTCGGCGCGCAGCCGTGCGGACGGCTCGCCCTTCAGCGCGTCGGCGCACAGGGACGTGAGCACCGGGCTCTGGTCGGCGCCGGGAGGCCAGGACGAGCACGCCTCCACCAGCGGCAGCAGCTCCGTGACGCCCGGCAGCAACCGCACCGCGCGCTCGTGGGAGCGGGCCGGGTCGTAGGCCGCCGGATGCCAGGCGTAGTCGGCCACGGTCGTGAGCGCGATCCGCGACGCCGCCGCCTCCACCATCGGGTTGGCCGTGATGCCCTCCAGCGGTACGCCGTCCAGCTCCGTCGCCCGCCCGACCAGCGGACCCAGGAAGACCCGGTCGAAGTCGAAGTCGTTGACCGGGAAGTTGTCCCACAGGGCGACGCGGTGGCCGTAGGAGACCGCTGCGGCGGTCATGTCGCGCGCGGAGATCTCGCCCACCACGATGTCGGACCCGGTCCACCAGACCAGCACGTCCGGCGGCAGCTCGGCGGCGAGCCGGTCGCGGTAGGCCGTCGCGCCGGTGCCGGCGTAGTCGGTGGGCACCATGGTCAGCGGCCGGTCGGCCCCGCGCGTGGCCAGGAACCCCGTGGCGAAGTCGCGGCAGACGGCCGCGTGGGCGCTCGCGCTCGCCCCCTCCCGCGTGCCGAACTCCTCCCTGTCGGGCTCGTGCCGCAGCTCGGGCGGGATGTCGTCGAAGAGCAGCGCGAACTCCCTGACGCCCACCTCCCACACCTGCTCCGCCTTGGCCCGCAGCGCCGCCCGCTCCCCGGCGTCGCTGTAGACCATCGACAGGCCGGGGCTCAGCGCGAACACGAACCTGACGTGCCGCGCCGCCGCCTCCGCCACCAGCTCGGCCAGCCTCGCCAGCTCCTCCTCCGGGTACGGCTCCCGCCACCGCTCCCGGTGGAACGGGTCGTCCTTGGGGGCGTAGACGTAGGCGTTGAGCTTGTGCCTGCCGGAGAAGCGCAGGTGTTCCATGCGGGCGTCGTGGGTCCACGGAGTGCCGTAGAAACCCTCGATGGTGCCCCGGAGCGGCAGGTCGGGCCAGTCGCGTATCTCGGCCTCCGGCACGCACACCCGATGCTCGGAGCAGGGGGCTCCCGGGGCCGCCGTCAGGGCGAGCAGCGTCTGCGCGCCGTAGAAGGCGCCCGCAGGGTCCGCGCCGACGATCAGCACGCGGTCGCGGGCGGCGCTCAGCGTGTATCCCTCCGGCGGCAGCCCGGCCGCGGCGTCCACCCGCACCTCCACCTCCACCGGCCGGGCGTCCCGCCCTTCGGGTGCGTTGGATGACCCGAGAGCGCGCAGGGCGGCGGTGGCGGTGGCGGGGCCGGGCTGGATGCGGCATCCGCTGAGGTCCACGTGCGACCGGCCGACATTGATCGTTTTCGGATGGGGGACGATCCAGTCCAGGGCATGCATTGTGGGAACGATACCGGATACAATCTCGCCCCGTGAGCGAGGATGTGACCGAAGTTTTGCCCGGGGTGTTCCGAATTTTGGACACCTGCCACGTCTATGTCATCGCGGCTCCCGCTCAGCCGGGAGCGGAACGCACCGGGATCGCCATCGACTTCGGCTCCGGCCGTGTGCTCGACCTCCTGGAAGAGCTCGGTCTCGACCGGCTCACCGATGTTCTCATGACACACCACCATCGTGACCAGGCACAAGGCCTGGCCAGGGCGGTGGAGGCGGGCGTGGGCGTGCACGTGCCGCCGGTCGAGCGCGACCTGTTCGAGAAGGTCGGCGACATGTGGCAGGGGCGGCGCATCAGCAACGACTACGACCTGCGCGACGACCGCTTCTCCCTGCTGGAGCCGGTGCGGGTCGACGGCGTGGTGCCCGAATACCGCACGGCCCGCTACGGCGGCGTGGACGTCCGCGTCCTGCCCACCCCCGGTCACACCCCGGGCTCCGTCAGCTACCTGGTGGAGGCCGGCGGCACGAAGGCGGCCTTCACCGGCGACCTGATCTACGCGCCGGGAAAGGTCTGGTCGCTGGCCGCCACCCAGTGGTCCTACACCGAGAACGAAGGCCCCGCGATGGTCGTCCTCAGCTCCGAGCTGCTCCAGCGGGAGGAGCTCGACGTGCTGCTGCCCTCGCACGGCGAGCCGATGACCGACCCCGCGGACGCGCTCGCGCGGCTGTCCACGGCCATGCAGCGCTACGTCGACTTCCGCCGCCCGCACCCCTGGAACGTGCGCGGGCTGCTGGCCGAGCCGTTCATCGAGATCACCCCCCACCTGCTGATGAACAGGAGCAGCCAGTCCTACAGCTACATCCTGCTGTCGGAGACGGGCGCGGCCATGGTGTTCGACTTCGGCTACGACATGTGCACCGGCCTGGTGCACAGCACCGCGCGTGAGGCCCGCCGGCCGTGGCTGGCGTCGCTGCCCGCGCTGCGCGAGCTCCACGGAGTGACTGACGTCGAGGTGGCGCTGCCCACCCACTACCATGACGACCACGTGGCGGGCATGCCCCTGCTGCGCGATGTCGAGGGCACCGAGATCTGGGCGCCGTCCCACATCGCCCCGATCCTGGCCACGCCGCTCCACCACGACCTGCCGTGCCAGTGGTTCGACCCGATCCCCGCCGACCGGGTGCTGGGGCTGGGGGAGACGGTGCGGTGGCACGAGTACGAGATCACGGTGTACGACCTGCCGGGGCACACGCTGTTCGCGGCGGCGTACGCGTTCGAGGTCGACGGGCACCGGGTGCTGGTCACCGGCGACCAGCAGGACGGGAACGGCATCCCGGGGGCCGGGGAATCGGCACGCCAGGAGATCCTGAACTTCCAGTACAAGAACAGGTTCAGGATCGAGGACTACCGCAAGAGCGCCGCACTCTACCGGCGGCTCCGCCCCGACCTCATGGTCAGCGGCCACTGGCGGCCCCGCTGGGTGGACGACGACTACCTGCGCATGCTCACCGAGCGGGGCGAGGAGCTCGTCGCGCTCCACCACGACCTGCTCCCGCTCGACCGGCTCGATGTGGGGGCCGACACGGTGCTGTGCCGCCTGACCCCTTACTATTCGAGCGTCCCCGCCGGGGGCGAGATCACGCTGACGGCCACGGTGCGCAACCCCTGGCCGGGCAAGGCGACGGTCACCGTGGAGCCGGTCGTTCCGCCGGGCTGGCGTCGCGAGCCGGGGCCTTCGACGCTAAGGCTGGACGGAGGGGGTATGGATCAGGTGCGTTTCCGTCTCGGCGCGGACACCGTGCCGCGGCGCCGCGTACGCCTCGCCGTCGATGTGACCATCGGCGATCTGCGCCTCGGGCAACACGCCGAGGCGCTGGTCGACGTGGTCGGGGAAGGGAATTGATGACCGTAGAGCGGCGCCCGTCCCCCAGCCGTTCCCGGCGTCCCACGATCAAGGACGTCGCGGAGGCCGCCGGCGTCTCCCGCTCCACCGTCTCCCGGGCGCTGACCGGTCGCGGCTACGCGGCCAGCGACGTGCGCGAGCGGGTGCTCCGGGCGGCGGCCGAGCTAGGCTACGTGCCCGACGTGATGGCCCGCACCCTCAAACAGCAGGTGAGCAGGTCCGTCGGCGTCCTGGTGAGCGACCTGCGCAACCCGTTCTACGCGGAGCTGGCCGCGGGCGCCAGCAGGGAGGCCCGCGAGCGCGGCTACACGATGGTCCTGGCGGACACGAGCCTGTCGGCCGAGGCGGAGAGCGAGGCCGCGGAGGCGCTCGTGGCGCTCCGGGTGGCCGGCGTGGTCGTGACGCCCAACTCCTCGGCCGTCTCCACCTACCTGGGCGCCCACGGCATCCCGGTCGTCGAGGTCGACCGGCAGTTCGCGGCGGGCTCGACCGACGGCGTCGTGGTCGGCAACCGCGTCGGCGCCCGCACGGCCACCTCCCACCTGGTGGAGCTGGGTCACCGCAGGATCGCGCTGTTCATCGACGAGACCGACTGGACGACCGGCTACGAGCGCTACCAGGGCTATCTCGAAGCGCTCGCGGCGGGCGACATCAAGGTCGAGCCCGAGCTGGTCGTCTCGTCGGGCTGGGACGTCGCCGACTCCCGGCGCAGGGCGCTCGACATGCTGCGCGGGCCCGACCGGCCCACGGCCGTCTTCGCGGCCAACAACGTGCTCGCCGAGGGCGTCTGGCGGGCGATCGGCGAGCTGGGGCTGCGGGTGCCCGGCGACATCAGCCTCGTGGCCTTCGACGACGCGCCCTGGATGAGCATGGTCTCGCCCACGGTCAGCGCGGTCTCGCAGAACACGTACGGTCTGGGCGCGACCGCCGTACGCCGGCTGTCGGAGCGGATCGAGATGCCCGAGGCCGACTCGGTCACCACGGTGCTCAACGTGCGGCTGATCAGCCGCGAGTCCACCGCACCACCCCCCGAGATCTGACATTTCGGCATATGTCGCGTTGACCCGTGGGGAAAGGTCGCCCTAGGATCCCGTGTGGGAACGATGTCACAGTCCTGTGTGCGGCGCCCGTTCCCGTCGGAGGCCCAATGGAGCACGATCTTCCCCCCGTTCTGTCGCTGGACATCGGCGGCACCAAGCTCGCCGCCGGCGTCGTCACCGGCGACGGCCGGATCCACGGCTGGCAGCTCATCCCCACCCTCAGGGACGAGGGGCCGCGGCGCGTGTTGTCCAGGCTCTTCGACCTGGGCAGGAAGGCCATCGCCGAGGCGGGCGCGCCCCACGTGGCGGCCGTCGGCATCTCCTGCGGCGGGCCGCTCGACGCGGCGGCGGGGGTGCTGGAGTGCCCGCCGCACCTGCCCGGGTGGATCGACATCCCGATCGGCGCGATGGCGGCGGAGGCGTTCGGCGTCCCGTCCGCGCTTGAGAACGATGCCACGGCCGCCGCCCTGGGCGAATTCCGTCATGGCGCGGGCCGGGGCACGTCCACGATGCTCTACCTCACCGTGTCCACCGGCGTGGGCGGCGGCTCCGTCATCGGCGGGCGTCTGCACCGGGGCGCGGCCGGCAACGGCGGTGAGCTGGGCCACGTGATGGTCAGGCCCGGCGGCCGCGCGTGCTCGTGCGGCCGGCTGGGCTGCCTGGAGGCGTACGCGTCCGGCACCTCCATCGCCGAGCGCGCCCGCGAGGCCGTCGCCGCCGGGCGGGCCTCGTCCCTGTCCGCCATCGAGTCCCCGACGGCCGAGGACGTCTCCCTCGCGGCGGCCGCCGGCGACGCGCTCGCGAACGAGATCTGGGACGAGACCACCGGGGCGCTCGGCACCGCGATCACCGACCTGGTGAACGCCTTCGAGCCGGAACTCGTCGTCCTCGGCGGCGGCGTCACCCGTTCCGGCGCCCGGCTCCTCGACCCCGTCGCCGCCGCCGTCGCTAGGGACGCCATGCCTCCCGCGGCCCGCGCGGCCCGCATCGAGCTCGCCCAGCTCGGCGCGGGGGTGTGCGTGGTGGGCGCCGGAGCCGTCGCACACGACCTCGTCACAGGAAAGACCGATGCCTGACCTGCCCCCGCTGACCGCACCCTCCACCCCGACCCCGCACGACCCGTCCCCCGAGACGTCCGGAGCGTCCCGCGAGACGTCCGGACCGTCCCCCGAGACGTCCCCGACGTCCCGCGACACGGGCGGAGCCGAGGCGGCCGGGCTGCCGCCCGTGCTGGCCGGGCACGTCGAAGGCCATCTCGCCGCGGCCCGCCGCATGGCGGAGCTGGTCCCGGCCGTCGAGGCCGTCGCGGACCTGCTCATCGAGGCCTTCACCGGCGGCGGCACCCTCTACACGATGGGCAACGGCGGCAGCGCGGCCGACGCCCAGCACCTCACGGGCGAGCTGGTCGGCCACTACAAGCGCGACCGCCACCCGCTGCCCGCGGTGACGCTCACGACCGACGCCACGGTCATGACGTGCATCGCCAACGACTACGCCTACGAAGAGGTCTTCGCCCGGCAGGTCCAGGCCCTCGCCCGGCGGGGAGACGTCGTGGCGGCGTTCACCACCAGCGGAAACTCGCCCAACGTGGTCGAGGCCCTGGCGACCGCACAGAGCAGGGGAGCGGTCACGGTACTCTTCGGCGGCGGCGACGGCGGAGCCGCCGCGAGGCACGCCGACCACCTCCTTCTCGCCCCCTCGTCCGAGACCCCGCGCATCCAGGAGATCCACACACTGATGCTGCACATGATCAGCGACAAGGTCGACGCATGGGCCGCCGCATGACCAGGCCCTCCGACCCCACGCCCGCCGCCCCCACGCCTTCCGACCGCACGCCCGCCGCCCCCATGGCGAACGCCCCCTCGGGCGCGCAGCCCGCCGACCTGCCCCGCGCGCCGCGACCGGCCGCCACCCCCGGCCGCACCCTGCACATGATCGGCAACGCACACCTCGACCCGGTGTGGTTGTGGCCGTGGCAGGAGGGCTACCAGGAGGCGCGGGCGACGTTCTGGTCGGCGATCCACCGCATGGACGAATATCCCGACTTCGTCTTCACCTGCGACCAGGTCGTCCTGCTGTCGTGGGTGGAGGAGTCCGACCCCGAGCTGTTCGCCAGGATCCAGGAGAAGGTCGCCGAGGGCCGCTGGGTGATGACCGGCGGCTGGTGGGTGGAGCCCGACTGCAACATGCCGTCGGGAGAGTCGTTCGTCCGCCAGGGTCTGTACGGCCAGCGCTACCTGAAGGAGAAGTTCGGGGTCACCGCGTCGGCCGGCATGAACGTCGACCCGTTCGGCCACAACGCCATGCTGCCCGCCATCCTGCGCGGGCAGGGCATGGACTCCTACTGCTTCCTGCGCCCCGGGCCGCACGAGAGCGAGTTGCCCGGCACGATGTTCTGGTGGGAGGCGCCCGACGGCAGCCGCGTGCTGGCGTACCGCATCCCGTTCGAATACTGCAGCCCGCCCGGCGAGGTCGCGGGGCAGACCGAGAAGGCGCTCGGCCAGCTCGACCGCTCGCTCGGCGACCTGATGATCTTCTACGGCGTCGGCAACCACGGCGGCGGGCCCACCAAGGCCAACATCGAGTCCATCCACCGCTACGACCGGATGGGCACGTTCGGCGAGCTGACGATGTCGTCGCCGCGCCGCTACTTCGACGAGATGGCCAAACGCCTCGGCGAGCAGGGCCTGGCCGACCTGCCGGTGTGGCGCGACGACCTGCAGCACCACGCGGCCGGCTGCTACTCCGCCCACTCCGGCGTCAAGGCGTGGCAGCGCAGGGCGCAGGCCGCCGTGCTGTCGGCCGAGCGGTGGGCCGCGATCGCCGGCCACGACGCCCGCGCCGACCTCGAACGCGCGTGGAAGCAGGTGCTGTTCAACCAGTTCCACGACGTGCTGCCGGGCTCGGCCATCGAACCCGCCTACGACGACGCCCGCGACCAGCTCGGCGAGGCCGTGGCGATCTCCAAGCGGATCATCACCAGGGCGCACAACGTGATCGCCCGCGACGTCCGCGTGCCCGAGGAGACCGGCACCCAGCCGGTGATCGTCTTCAACCCGCACCCGTGGCCGGTCACCACCCGGGTCGAGATGCAGTACGGCCTCGCCCCCAACGGCGTGCACGTCGTGGACGCCGACGGCGCCGACGTCCCGTGCCAGCGCACCCAGTCGGTGGCGACCACCGACGACAAGGGCCGCGGCGCCACCGTGTTCCAGGCCGAGCTGCCGCCGCTGGGCTACCGCCTCTACCGGTTGCGCCAGGGCCCCGGCATGCACGCGGCCGGCACGCTGTCGGCCTCCGAGCTGCACCTCGAGAACGACGTGCTCCGCCTGGAGCTCGACCCCGCCACGGGCTGGCTGACGAGCCTGCTCGACAAGCGCACCGGCGTGGACCTGGTGGCCGGGGCGGCGGGCGAGCACACCCAGATCTGCGCGGACCCGACCGACACGTGGGGACACCGCGTCGTGTCCTACGACTGGCCTGGCGAGGCGATGGCGACCACCGGCATCGTGCTGCGCGAGAGCGGCCCGCTGCGCGCCCGCATCCGGGTCGAGCGGGCGTGGGGCCGCTCGACGATGACCGAGGAGTTCATCCTGGGCGCGGGCGACGACGACGCGGTCGAGGTGCGGGTCACGCTCGACTGGCGCGAGCGGGCGCACCTGATGAAGCTGCGTTTCCCGGTCGCGCTGGAGAGCCCCGCGGCCACGTACGAGATCCCGTTCGCCCATCTCGGCAGGCCGATCGACGGGGCCGAGGAGCCCGCCCAGTCCTGGGTGGACCTGTCGGGCGCCGTCGACGGCGCGCGCGCCGGGCTGGCCGTGGTGAACAACGCCAAGCACGGCTACGACGTCGCCCCGCCGAGCGCCGGCCGCGACCACAGCATCGGCATCACGGCCGTGCGCAGCCCCGTCTACGCCTGGCACGACCCCCGGCTGCTCGACCCCGACGGCCACTACTCCTACCAGGACCAGGGCACGCAGCGGTTCACGTACCTGCTGGTGCCGCACGCGGGCGACTGGCGCGCCGCCGGGCTGACCCGCCGGGCGGCGGTGCTCGGCTCCCCGGTGCGGGCGATGCTGGAGAGCTTCCACGACGGCCCGCTTCCCCCGGCGCGCGGCTACCTCGACGACGGCGGCGGCCAGGTCATGGTGACCGCGGTGAAGCTGCACGAGGACGCGCCGCGCGATCTGGTGGTACGCGCCGTGGAGAGCACCGGTCGGGCGGCCGCGGCCACGCTCGACATCCCGCTGGCCGGCGTCAGGGTCACGGCCGACTTCGGGCCGAGCCAGATCCGTACGTTCAGGATCCCGCTCGACGATCCGCACTCCGCCGTGGAGACCGACCTGCTGGAGCTCGGCAGCCGCAGGGGCGCGTTCACCGTGGAGTCATGGTGACCGGTCCGCTGGTGATGGCCGACCCCGGCGGCGGCGAGGTGGCCGTCGAGGTGCTGGGCGCGGGGCCGTACGTCATGAGCGGGCGGTGGGGCGAGCGGCGCGCGACCGGCCGCCGCGAGCTGCGCCTGACCATCCGGTACGACGGCGCCGAGCCCTCCGCCGGCACCGTCCGCGTCAGCAGGCGGGTGCCCGCCGCCGAGCCGTGGTGGCTCATTCCCGGCCTGTTCTACGGCGAGAACCGGCCGGCGGCGTGCCGGCGGGTGTTCCCCCGCTTCGAGGCGGGCGCGGACCGGCCCGGCGAGATGGTCTCGGCCCGGTGGGGGTTCCGCGCGGACCGGGCGGCCACCCCCGCCGTCATGGTGTGGGGCGACGAGGCGGGCGCCTGCCTGATCGCGGACGAGGAGTCGGCGCTCGGCACCACCGGCCTGGCCGTCGAGCACGCGGCGGGGGAGGCGACGATCGCGCTGCTCTTCCCGTACCAGGAGTTCCCGATCACCTACTACGGTTCGGCGCTGCCGCTGCCCGCCGAGGCCGCCACGCACGTGTGGCAGCCCGGCGAGTCGCGCGAGCTGACCGTGGCGACGTGCCCGCTGCCGGCCGACCGGCACGCGTACGCGCCGCTGCTGCGCGAGGACCGCGAGCTGCGCCTGCCCGCCGCGCCCGTCGAGCCGTGGCAGGACGTCGAAGAGGCGGCCGGCATCGCCGCCGAAGGCCTCCACCGCTGGCACTACGACCCCGACCCCGGCGTGTTGCTGGAGACGGTCGGGTTCGACCGGGAGGTCAGCGGCGCCGACGGCGAGCGGGTCGACCGGCAGGCCATGCACGTCGGCTGGGTGAGCGGCATCCCGTGGGCGGCCGCGCTGCTGGAGCACGGCCTGCGGACCGACCGGCCCGAGCACGTGGCCGCCGCCTCGCGGGTGATCGACTTCATCTGCGCCAACCTGTCGCCGTCCGGCACGTTCTGGGGCACGTGGTACCGCCGTTCGGGCTGGTCGCAGAGCTGGAGCCACACCAAGGACGCCCTGCACGCCCGCACGCTGGGGGAGGCGACGCTGTTCCTGCTGCGGGCGCTGCGCCACCGGCCCGACCCGGCCTGGCAGGCGGCGGCCCGCTCCAACCTCGACGTGATGGTGGCCCGCCAGCGGCCCGACGGCAACCTCGGCACCCTGCACCACGCGGCCACCGGCGAGGTGCTGTCCTGGTCGGGCGCGTCCGGGCTGACCTGGATCGCGGCCCTGTGCGAGGCGGGCGGCGAGACGTACCTGCGGGCCGCGGAACGGGCCGGCGGCTACTACGCGGCCTTCGTCGAGGACGAGTTCATCTATGGCGCCCCCGAGGACGTCGACCTGGCGCCGACGTCGGAGGACGGCTACGCGGCCGTGATCGCGTACATGGCGCTGCACCGCGCCACGGGCGCCGCCCGCTGGCTCGACCTGGCCCGCCGTGCCGCCGACTGGACGTTCACCTTCCGCTATTCCTACAACGTGCGCTTCGGCCCCCGCACCCCCTTGGGCGTGTACGGCTTCGCCACCCGCGGCGCCGACCAGGCCTCACCGTCCAACCAGCACCTGCACGCCTACGGCCTGGTGTGCACCGACGAGTTGATCGCCCTGTCGGAGGCGCTCGGCGACCCCTACTACGCCGAGCGGGCGTACGAGACGCTGGCCTGTTTCCGCCAGTTGCTGCCCGCCGCCGACGGCGACCTGAACGCCTACCGCGGCATGATCACCGAGCGCTACTACCAGACCGACTGCTTCCAGCCCAAGGGCATGTACCTGACGTTGTCGCACGCCTGGAGCGCCGGGGTGCTGCTGCTGGCCTGCGAGCAGGTGCTCGCCCGCGACCGGGCCCGCCCGGTGGCGGATCACGCCTCCAGGTAGCGCCGGACCTCGCGGCCGTGGCCGCGGGGTCCGGCGACCTGCGGCGTCCGGAACGGCTCCGCGACCGGCCGGAGCTCGTCGAGGCCGGGACGTTCAGGACACCTTGCGCACGAACGCGTCGTCAGGACTGATGGGCCGGCCCATGGCGTTGGTGACGTGGAGCTGGACGGGCAGCTCGTTCTTGACGTCGAGCAGCGCCGAGCGGGGCTCGTCCCCCTCGAAAAGGTGCGTCTCTCCCCACTTTCTGAGGGCCACGATGACGGCGAACAGCTCGCGGCCTTTCGCGGTGAGCGCGTATTCCTGGTAGGCGGACCCGTCGGTCGCCGGGACCATCGTCAGGATGTCCTGGGCCACGAGCTCGCGGAGGCGCGAGGCCAGGATGTTCCTGGCCAGCCCCAGGTTCCGCTGCAGCTCGCTGAACCGGCGGATCCCGTCGAAGGCGTCCCGGATGATGAGCAGCGACCATCGGTCCCCGATCACGTCCACCGTTCTGGCGACAGGACACTCCGCGTGCTCATGACTCACACCCCGTCCTCGCATCGTCCCTCTGTCCGTCGGCTGTCCGAAAATGACTCACCAAGTGGTTGCAAGTTTAAACCTCTCTCCCTTAGGGTCGCCACGAGTGGTTTCAAAATGAAACTGCTTTGGGAACACGGTTCGAGGAGAGGTCATGACGGCACAGCAGGACGCCGGTAAGGACACCAGGGTCAGCCCGGTCCGGGTGGCGGTGGTGCAGTTCGAGCCCCGCGTGGGCGTCGAGAACCTGAAGGCCAACGCATTGGCGGTCGAGCAGCGGCTGACGGCGGCGGCGGAGGCCGGCGCCGGCCTCATCGTCCTGCCCGAGCTGGCCACGACGGGCTACGTCTTCGAGACCCGCGAGGAGGCGTTCGCGCACGCCGAGGCGGTCCCGGACGGTCCCACCGTGCAGGGGCTCGCCCGGTTCGCGGCCGAGCGCGAGGTGTACGTCGTGGCCTGCGTCGCCGAACAGGACGGCGACAGGCTGTTCGACACCGCGGTCCTCGTCGGCCCCGAAGGGTACATCGGCCGCTACCGCAAGACGCACCTGTGGAACACCGAGAAGTTGTGGTTCACGCCCGGCGACGAAGGATATTCGGTGTTCGACACCCGCATCGGCCGGATCGGGCTGCTGGTGTGCTGGGACATCTGGTTCCCCGAGACGGCCCGCATCGTGTCGCAGATGGGAGCGGACATCATCTGCGTCCCCACCGGCTGGGTCTGGACCCCGCCGCCGCTGTACGACGAGAGCGGCGTCTGCATGGCCGCCTACCTGACGATGACGGCGGCGCACGCGAACAACGTCTTCATCGCGACCGCCGACCGGACCGGCCAGGAGCGCGGAGCCGGATTCATGGGCAACTCCCTCATCGCGGGCACGAACGGCTGGCCCATCGACCGCATCGCCGGCCCGGACGAGGACACCATCGTCTACGCCGACGTCGATCTCACCGCGGCGCGGACCGCCCCGATCTGGAACCAGCTCAACGACCTGCACCGCGATCGGCGCACCGACCTGTACGACCAGATGCTCGGCTACCGTGGCGGCGCTCCGCTGCCCCGGTGACGTCATGGCCACCCCCCACGACAGCGGGAGCGTTCCCGCGACGCGCACGGCCACGCGTTTCGCCACGGCGGCCGGCTGCGCCGCCGCCGTGGCGTTCGTGGCACTGACGGTCGCCGCGAGCGCCGGCCTCGCCCCAGGGAAGGCCCCAGGGGAGGTCTGGTACGGCGACTACACCGACGCACGCGGCCTGGCCTCCTGGCTGATCGCCTCCATGAGCGAGCCGCAGTTCTACGCGGCGGCCTCCGCCAGTGCCGGCCTGCTCCTGGGCGGTCTGCTCGCTCATGTGGCACAGAAGAGCTCGCGACGCTGGGCCGGCTTCGTCCAGGCCTGTGGCAGCGGGATCTGGCCGTCGGTGGTGAGCAGCGCGCTCGCCAGCCTGGTCCTCGGCGTCCTCGCCTGGGGATGGACGCTGGAGCCCGGACTGTGGCAACCCCTCTTCGTGACGCTCGTCTCCACAACACCCGCCATGGTCGTCCTGTACGGGCCCGCACCCCGGGTCTGGCTCACGGCCGCCATCTCGGGAGCTCTGCTGACACCCCCCGCGTCGATCCTCGCGATCGACTTCGTCTGCACACCCATGAACCTCCCGCCCGTCGTCGGCGCCACGACGGGAATGTGGGTCGGGGCCGCGGCGGCCTTCCTGATCTGCGGGCGTCTGCCCTGGATGCCGGAGCCCGGCGCCTGGCGGGCCGCTCACCCGAGCGCACCGCCCGCCGGGACCGGCACGACCGTGACGTCCCCCGCGTGGGTGCTCCGCCGCGCGCTGGCCGACTTCAGCGAGGCGCAGTTCTTCGGCAACGAATGGGCGAGCGCGGCGATGATCGGCGGCGCGGTCATCGCCTACGTGGTCAGCCCGTCTGCCCTCGTCCACGGGAGCGGCCTGTTCCTGGCCGTGCTCGCCAGCCAGGTCGTCACGGCGCTCGCCGGCGTGCTGATCTGGCGGCGTCAGTGGCGGGAACTGGGTTTCTACCCGACCTTCGTCCCCGTGGTGTCGGTCGCGCCGGCCGTCGTGCTGACCTTCGGCGGCACTCCCCAGTCCGTCATCGCGGGGGCGCTCGCCGGAGCGCTCGCCGGCCCTCCTCTCGCGGCCGCCATCTCGCGCCGCCTGCCGGTGGGCTTCCATCCGTTCGTCGGGAACGTGGCCTCGATGAGCATCTGCACCGCGCTGCTCGTGCCCCTACTCCACTTCATACCGGGAATCGCCTCATGACTCACACCGTCGGACCCACATCCACGATCACCGATCTCGGCCTGGCCCTGCGCCGCGGGGAGATCACAGCCGTCCACCTGGCCGAGAACGCGCTGCGCGGCATCCACGACCACAACGCGAGCCTCAACGCGTTCACCCTCGTGGACGAGACCGGGGCGTACGAGGCGGCGCGACGAGCGGACGGGGAACTGGCCGCGGGCCTCGACCGCGGGCCGCTCCACGGCATCCCCGTCGCCGTCAAGGACCTCATCGACATCGCCGGCACCCTCACCACCTGCGGGTCCGCGACCTCCTTCGGATCCGTCGCCGAACGCGACGCCGACGTCGTCACCCGGCTCCGTGACCGCGGCGCGGTCATCGTCGGCAAGACCACCCTGCACGAGTTCGCCTACGGCGCGACCGGTGACCGCTCGCTGCACGGGCCCTCGCGGAACCCGCACGATCCCGGCCGGATCTCGGGCGGCAGCAGCGGGGGCAGCGCGGTTGCGGTGGCCGCCGGAATGGTCCCCCTGTCGCTGGGCACCGACACCGCCGGCTCGGTCCGGGTGCCGGCCGCCCTGTGCGGGATCGTCGGGTTCAAACCGGCGTACGACGCCATCTCCAGCGCGGGGGTGTACGACCTGGCGCCCACGCTCGATCATGTCGGCCTGTTCACAGGCTCCGTCGAAGGCGCCCTGCTCGGCTACCAGGCTCTCACCGACCGGCCCATGGCCCCTCTTCCCGGCGACTCGCGGCCGGTCACGGTCGGCTGGATCCGCGCCGGCGACATCGCGACGTGCGACCCGCGGGTCGAAGAGCTGGCGCGCGATCTTGTGGTCCGGGCCGGCTTCGCGCCCGGCCCGGTCCACGGATTCCCGGGATGGGACCGCGACCAGACGCTCTTCGAGGTGTTCTCGACCCTCCAGGGCAGGGAGGCGTACGAGGTGCATCAGCACCACCTGGAACGGGACCGGGAGCTGATCGATCCCGAGGTCCTCGCGCGACTCGAGAAGGGAGGCAGCGTCTCGGAAGCGAGCTACCAGGCGGCCGGCCGAGCGCGCGAGGAGCTGGGCGCGATCGTGGCGGAGCTGCTGCGCACCTATGACGTGCTCGCTCTTCCGACGGTTCCGATCGTGGCCGCTCCTCTCGGCGATCGCAGCGTGCGCGTCGGCCGCGTCGATCTCGAGGTGCGCTCGGCGCTGCTCTCGCTCACCAGCCCGTGGAACATGCCCGGCGTACCGGCGATCAGCATTCCGGCGGGCCGGTGCGACGGGCTCCCGGTCGGCGTGCAGCTCGTCGCCGCCGCGGGGAACGAGCACCTTCTGTTCTGCGCGGCGCGGGCGCTGGAAGCGGCTGCGCCACGGTGAACCTCCGACAGATCCATCGCGGCGGCGACGCCGGTGAAGGGAGACCCCGATGCCATCCATCCAGATCGACCTGCCCCTGACCGCCTCGCCGGCGGCCAAGCAGCGGCTCGCGCAGCGCTTCGGCGAGATCTACGGCGAGATCATGCAGGTCGGCAAGGACCTGCTGACCGTGTCCGTGCACGACGTCGGGGAGGGCGGCGTGTGGCGGTGCCACGAGAGCGCGCCGCCCACGCCCTCGGCCCTCATCATGTGCGACATCCGCGGCGGCCGGCCGGTGGAGACCCGTGCCCGGCTGGCGCAGTCGCTGATCGACGCGTGCGCCGAGATGTTCGACCTGGACGCGCTGTGGGTGAAGGTCGAGTTCACCCAGCACGCGGGCGACGAGATGTACCACCCCCACCTTGCCGGCTTCAACACGGACTGGACCGGGGACGAGCGGGGCCCGTGACGTCAGAGGACCTTGCGCACGGCGGTCGTGCCGACGCCGGCGGGGTCGCCGGTCGTGCTCCTCGGCTGGAGCTCCGGGATCGGGAGACCGAGCTCGTCCACGCCAGACCGATCTCCCTCCTCGCGGCCCGGCACCGTCGACATCGACCTCCGGCCCGACGGCGAGGTGACGGTCTGGGCCTCCCGTTGCGATGTCAACCGCCTCGTGGCCAACCTGCTCGACAACGCGCGACGCCATGCCCGCCACGCGGTACGGGTGGCGATCCGGCGGGACGGCGACACCGTCGAACTGACGGTCGCCGACGACGGAACCGGCATTCCGCAGGCCGACAGGGAGAACGTCTTCGACGAGTTCGTCCGGCTGGGGGGACTCGTCCGGTTCGACGCCGATCGGCGGAGACCTTAGGGTGCCCGTCGTGTCTGAATCGCCTACCTTCACGAATCTCCTCGACGACGCCGCGCTGTTCTCGTTCGAACACCAGCTGCATCTGGAGGAAGTCCTCGGTGAGCACAGCTGGAACGTCGACCTGCAGCAGCCGCGTTTCGGGTTCACCGGCGCCCGCGCCCTCACCTGCACCCGCTTCCACCTGCTCGGCAGCGCCGCCCCCGGCCCGCGCTCGTGGTTGTGGGCCTGGGCCAACCCGTCGGGTTACCCGACTGAGGTGACGGCGGCCTCGGCGGCGCTGCGCGACTTCGGCCGGCGGCACGGCATCCCGGAGCTCGCCTCCGCGGAGGTGCCGTTCGACGCGCTGCCGGGTCCGGCGGAGGATCCGGCCTTCGCCGCAGCGCTCCTCACGGAGGCCGCCAAGGCCGTGAGCGGCCACTGGACCTCCTACAACGGCGACGCCGGCGGCGGCACCCGGGCGGCGTTCCTCATCGAGCACCCGGAGTTCCGGCTCCCGCCGCCCGAGCCGGCCCGGGTCATGCGGGTCCTCCAGGAGGGGATCACCGGCCTGCCCCTGACCGACCGCCGACGCGCCCTGCACGGCTACGCGGTGCGGCGAGGGCTGGGCGTCGACTGGTCCGGCGGCCAGGCGCGGCTGACCGGACCGGGATTCGAGGCGACGGTCGCCTTCGACGAGCAGGGCCGCCTCGCCGAACTCAAGGCCACGATGTCCCGGCCCGGCTGAGCCGTCCTGCGCCGCGGGCGGCCGGACGCCGCCCGCGGTTTCCTAGCTGCCGACCGGTTCCGCGCGGAGCCGGGCCGAGTGCTTGACCAGGGCGATGAGCACCTCGCGGCTGGACTCGCGCTTCCTGGCGTCGCACATGATGATGGGGACCGACGGGTTGAGCTGGAGGGCCAGCCGCACCTCGTCCAGGTCGAACTTCTGCGCTCCCTCGAAGCAGTTGACCGCCACCACGAAGGGCGTGCCGCGCCGCTCGAAATAGTCGATCGAGGGGAAGCAGTCGGCCAGCCGCCGGGTGTCCGCCAGGATGACGGCGCCCAGCGAGCCCTCCGCCAGTTCGTCCCACACGAACCAGAAGCGTTCCTGCCCGGGCGTCCCGAACAGGTAGAGGACATAGTCGTTGCCGAGGGTGATCCGGCCGAAGTCCATGGCCACGGTGGTGGTGCGTTTGGCCTCGACGGAGGTGAGGTCGTCGACGCCGATCCCGCGGTCTGTCAGCACCTCCTCGGTGCGGAGCGGCCGGGTCTCGGAGACCGCGCCGACCATCGTCGTCTTGCCCGCGCCGAAGCCGCCGGCGACAAGGATCTTGATCGCCGTCGGCAGGCGCGGACGCTCAGAGCGATCGAAGGCCATCGAGCACCGCCCTGTACATCTTTATGTCGTGCATGTCCACCTCGGATTGTGGTTCCTGGGCAGAGACGAGTTCGCGGTCGAACAGGTCGCCGAGCAGCACCCGGATCGTGCCGGCCGGCAGATCGAGGTAAGCGGCGATCTCGGCGACGGACTTGGGCTCACGGCAGAGCTGCAGGATGCGCAGATGCTCTGGATCGAGCCCGGCGTCGGGACCCGGCGTCGGCCCCACGGCCAGCGCCATGGAGATCAGGTCGAACCTCCCGTGCGCCGGCTGCGTACGGCCGCGGGTCACGACGTACGGGCGGATGATCTCAGGATCCACCCAGTGCTCGTCCGTGGGCCCGTCAGCGCTGGGCCCACCCATGGGGCCACTCACCGGTCACTCCTGGCGATGGCCTCCGCATTGCGGGCGCCGGAGGTGAGGTACTGGCCCACCCGGGCCACCAGCATCGCCATCTCGTACGCGATGAGACCGATGTCGGCGTTCTGCGCGCACAGCACGGCCAGGCAGGCGCGCTCCCCGGCTGTGGTCACGATGAGGAACTGGGACTTCCACTCCACGACCGTCTGCCGGACCGCCCCACCGGAAATGTGGTCGGAGACGCCCTTGGCCAGGCTCTGCAGCCCGGAGGCGACGGCGGACAGGTGCTCCCCGTCGGTCCGTTGCAACTCGGCGGAAGACGCCATCAGCAGGCCGTCGGAGGACAGGACGATCGCGTGCTCGGCCTCAGGGATGCGGCCGACGAGGTCGTCGAGCAACCAGTTGAGGTCGGTGCCCGAAGTGGGGGTCATGACTCACCTCCCGACTGTTCGTCCATCATCTTGGCCGCTTCGGTGCGGCCGAGACGGGTGCCGGACTGGAAGGATCCCATCATCGCGCGGATCTCCTCCGGAGAGCGCTCGTCATCGTCCTCCTCGATGTCGGGCTGCGTGGGCGTGTCGTCCCGCAGCGCTGGCGCCAGGTTGGCCTGTGGCACGCGCAACGGCAGCCCTGACGGCGTGAACTCGGCCACAGATTGCTGCTCCGGTTCGGCTGGCTTTTCTTCGGATCGTGGCTCCGCTTCCTTCGCCGGTTCGGGGACCGGGGTGGGGACGGGCGTGGGGGCCGGAGCCGGGTTGGGGGACCGGGTCGGGATCGGCGTCGGGGCGAGGTGAGGCCCCTGGTCGGCGGAACGCCGCGCCGACTTGAGCGTGCGTACGTTCTCGCCGACGGCGGGCTTGGTCGCGGTGGCCACGGCGCTCGCCCTGCGCGGCAGCCGCTCGCGGCCGCCGTTCTGCTGGGGCTCGGGCGTGGGGTCGAGCTGCACGAGCTCCTGCGGCAGCAGCACCACGACCGTCGTCCCGCCGTACGGTGACGCCTTGAGCACCACCTGGATGTCGTGCCGCTTGGCGAGCTGGCTGACCACGTAGAGGCCCAGCCGGGCGGTGCCGGTGATGCGGAACTCGGGCGGGTCGGCGATGCGCTCGTTGGCGGACTCCAGGTCCTCCGGCTTCATGCCGAGCCCGCGGTCCTCGATCTCGATCACGTAGCCGTTGGCCACGAGCTGGCCGCTGACCTGCACGCTGGTGTAGGGGGGCGAGAACGACACGGCGTTCTCGATCACCTCGGCCAGCAGGTGGATGACGTCACCGACGGCGCGGCCGATGAGCACGACGTCGCCCATCGGCATGAGCGTGACGCGGGTGTAGTCCTCGACCTCCGCCAGCGCGCCGCGGACCACGTCGACCATCGGGACGGAGCGCCGCCACGTTCGGGCGGGGGACGAGCCGGAGAGCACGATCAGGTTTTCCGCGTTGCGCCGCATGCGGATGGCGAGGTGGTCGAGCCGGAAGAGCTCCTTCAGCTCCTCGGGGTCGGTCTCGCGCCGCTCCATCACGTCGAGCACGGTGAGCTGCCGGTGCACCAGGCCCTGGGTCCTGCGGGCCAGGCTGAGCAGGATGTCACGGATGCTGCGGCGCAGCTCCGCCTGCTCGGCGGCGACGCTGACCGCGGTGCGCTGGACGGTGTTGAACGCCTGGCCCACCTGGCCGATCTCGTCGTCACCGAAGTCGAGCGCCGGGACCTCCTTGGCGAGGTCGACCTCCTCGCCGCGGCCGATGCGCTCGACGACGCCGGGCAGCCGGTCGTCCGACAGCTCGTGAGCGGCGTCGCGCAGCTTCTGCAGTTGTGCAAGCAGGTCACGTGCCGTGGTGATGGACAGGACGATCGAGGCGATGACGGCGATGAGTCCGAGACCGCCGGCGAGGACCAGGCGGACGATCACGTTGACGGCGACGGGCACGGTCCTGTCCACCACGCGGTCGCCCGCGCTGAGCACCATGGTGTTGAAGTCGGCCAGGAAGCGTTCGGTTGCGGACTTCCACTGGTCATCGGTGAACGGTACGTCCAGAGCCGTCGGGTCATGCTCCATGACCTGTGCTTCCATGCTCTGGAGCTGGACGAACGACCGGCCCTTGATCAGGTTGTCGTAGGCCTCCCTTTCGGAGTCGGGCAGGTCGGTCGCGGCCTGTTCGGCGATGGTCCGCCAGGCGCCCACGGCTTGGCCGAACTGCGCCTGGTCGGCGGTAGTCAGCCGCCTCTCGGCGAGCGCGCCGGCAAGGAGCGCGTCCTCCCGGGTGAGGAGCTCTCCGGCGCGGCTCAGAGCGACGAGGGTGCGGACGTCTTTGGCGATCTCCTTGTCGTCGAGCGTCCCTATCGAGCCGTAGAGGTCGTAGACGGGGTCGATGACGTCGTTGTACGCGTTCGTCGCCTGCACGCGGCCGAGATTGCCCGCGTCGATGGCCTCGCGTATCTTCTTGACCGAGTCGAGCTGCCCGAGCAGGTGGGCGAGCCGCTTCTGGCCCTCATCGTCCAGTGCCCAGCTGACCAGCCCGGCGCTGGCCGACTCCCGGAAAGCGGCGATGATGTGGTCGTTCTGCTTACGCTGTGTTTCGAGCTCTTTGCGGGACCGGGCGGTCTTCTCGCCCAGCCGCACGGCCGAAAGCCGACGCTCTTTTTGCAGGCCGAAGAGCACCGGATCGCTGGGGGCTGCTATCGCGGAGTCGAGTTGGGAGGTCCACAGGAGGTTTACTCCCTCACGGAGGGTGACCCATGCAGCGAAGACCCACAGGGCCGTCAAGGAGAGCAGCAGAGCCGTGATCTTGGTCCGCAGCCCCGTCTTGCGGAAACGCATTATCGTAACCACCCTGTGAATGTCATATCTCTGTGTCGGTCACCTTGCGTGCGGCAGGTTGCATGCAGTGTCGGTCGCGTAACTCTAGCGCACTGGCAAAGTACCTCTCAAGCAACATTAATCACATATGTCCGAACTTCTCCATGTATAGTCAAGGTTGTAACAAAAGAGGTCAGAAATCGGAATCCTTCACAACCGGCCCACCCTCTCTCCAGATATTTAGTGCTCAGCCGTCGCCTGACCTTCACGGGTCGCCGGGCGCGGGGCGGAGAAGCCCTCTTTCCCGCCACCGACGCCAGCCTCTGCCGTGGCGGCGCGGGGGCACGCCATGGACACCAGGCGTGTTCGCCGGTTCATCGACGCCCCAGACGATGGCCATGGAGATCGGGCCTGGCCCGCCGCTCGCCGGACCGGCGCGTACCGTGGGCGCCGCCCACGTTGTGTCATCTCGGTCGCGGTGTGATCATGAGCTGATTCCGAACAACGCGCAGCGCTGAACCCCCGGTATCCCCTGTGGCCGGGAGTACCTGTTAGGAGCCGTCATGAGCCCCTCGCCGTCCCTCCCTGGCGAGCTTTCGTCCGGTGAGATGTCCGCCCGCGCAGCGGGATGTGCCCGTGACCTCCGCCACACCGCCGCGAGCTACCCCGAGCTCTTCGACACCGGTGAGTTCGCCGAAACCCCTGGTCACGTAGCGAACATGATGGTCTATGGCACCCCGCGCCATGGTGCGGACGTGTTGCGGAGCCCCTCCCGGCTGGCGTTGTGGATCTTCCCGCTCGACGCTGCCGTCGACCGTGATGCGACCCAGCGATCCCAGGTACGCGCCATCGTCGAGGAGTGCAAGGACGTCATCGCCGGCGACGACCCGCATACGCCCCTGGCCCGGCTACTCGCTCACATCCGCGACGACCTGGCTCACGCGCCCGCGTTCGGTCGTCTGGGACCGGCATGGCGCACCGAGTTGGCCGCGATGCTCGATGCGATGGCGCGGGAATGGGAGTGGAAGACCGCGGCCCGGCAGACCGCCGCCGTGCCCACCCTGGAGGCGTACCTGGGTAATGCGGCGAACTTCGGCTCCACGTGTGTCGGAGTGGCCCGTTTGATCAGCACCGACGAGCCGGAGGCCACTCGCGAGCACCTGCCGGCGATCATCGACGCCGCCAATGCGACGCAACGGGTCATGCGCCTGGTCAACGACCTGCGCACCTTCGAACGCGACCGCCAATGGACGGACCTGAACGCACGAATGCTGGGGCTCGACGAGCACGCTCTGCTGGAACTGACCACCGAAGAGCGCAAGGCATGTGACCTGGTGCTGGATCGGCTTGCGCGGTCCTGTCCCGGCGTGGCCGGAGATCTCCGCCACCAGATGATGGCCACCTGGGGCTTCTACTTCAACGGCAGTGATTTCTGGACCGTCTGAGCCCGAGCGGTCGAGGGGCCGGAGGGGCCGGCTCCGCGACAGCGATCGCGGCACCGCCCGCCGACCGTGTGCAGCGGCGGACGGCAGCGCGGGTGCGTGTCCTTCGGCGGCGGCCGGCCAGGGACACGCACGCGTACATCGTCCGGGATCTCGCCGCGGATCTCGGCGCTCATCAGGAGCTGTACCGGGCCTGCCGGATGAGGTGCGACGAGGCGATCATCGCAGCGCGGGTCACGGCGAGCGGAACGTACAAGTCCTTGTCGTGCCAGAGCGGAGGGTGATCGTCGCCGGTCGAGCGAACCAGGTATTCGTGACCCCGATCCGCCGCACGCATGCGCCGCGGATCCGTAGGATCCCCGGGTAGCAGCAGGATCTGCACAGCGTACGCGGTCTCCTCGGCTGTGCCCTCCCAGCGGCCCCAGGAGCCGTCCGGCCGCTGAGTCCTCAGCGTCCACTCGGCCGCCGCGCGCACCGCCTCCCGCGAGACGTCTCCGCCGAAGTCATCGAGCGCCAGCGCGCAGCTTGCGGTGGCATAGTACGGCGACGCGTGCCACCGGTCCGTCCAGCTCCCGTCCGGCTGCTGGCGATCGCGGATCCAGGCGGCGAGTTCGGCGATGGTCTCGTCGTAGTGCGGTGTTGCGGCCGGCCGGCGGCGGACGTACTCACCGAAGGCGTCCAGCACGTGCGCGTTGACGCTGACCGACACGCCCTGCTCACCGGGCCAGGTGGAGAAGTGGGTGCCGGAGCGGAACCCCCACAGGCTGTCCGGTTCGTGCGGCGCGCCGAGCAGTGCCAGGGCGTACAGCGCCACGGATGTCGTGTCGGCGTCGGCGGGCAGCCCGGCTCCCGCGGGCGTGCCGGCAGGACCTATGGCCGCCCTGATGTCGGTCACCATCTCCGGCGGCACGTCGACGGGCACGCCCGCCCGGAGCAGCCAGCTCAGCACCCAGCCTCGTTCGAACACGGTGATGGGGAATCCGACGGGTACGGGCCCGCCGTGCAAGCGGACCACCGCCTCCAGATGCCTGCGGGTCGGCTCGTGCGCGTCGCGTCCCCCGTGCTCTCCCAACCAGGCGGCGGTCGCCGCGGGCGAGGCGCCGACGCCGCCGATGGGCGTGGGCCGGATGCCGGGCGCTTCGGCGGCATCCTCGGCTGCGATCTCCAGGGCGTGGAGCAGCTTCTCCGGCACCTCCGCGCCGGACCTGACCCACGACCGGACAGCGTGGAGGGTGTCGTAGCTCATGGCATCGGGCAACGGTATCGGCGCCCGGCCCGGTAAGCCCTCGATGTGCTGGTTGATGCGGGCGACGAGGGAGGGGACGATGTGCTCGATCGCCGGCATGTCGGGGAGCTCGAGCGGGCTGCTCAGCCAGGTGGCGAGCACCCCCAGGCCGCGGTCCGCCGCGTCGGCGAGGCGTTCGCGGTCCGTGTCCCGGTCCTCGCGCGTCAGCGCGGAGAGGATCCCCTCGGTGGCGCTCAGGGTCGGCACCACGCCGTACCCGTCGGGGGCGCCCCAGGCGCCGTCCTGCCGCTGCGTGCTGATCAGGTAGTCGATGCGTTCCAGGTGGCCGGTCAGCCAGGGGGCGAGGGCGACCAGCCGCCCGGTCTCGTAGACCGAAGGGGAAACCTGCCCCCACGGCCTGAGCATGAGGCTCGAGACGAGGTCGCCCGCTTCCGTGGTGATGTCCGCTGCTTCGCCGATGCTCACGCCGCGAGATTCCGTTCGATCGGGTGTAGCTGGAGGAAGAGCTTCTCCTTGGGCCGCAAGGTGGCCGCCCCCAGCACGGGCGTCAGCTTCTGCGGGTAGGGCAGCGCCGGCCGGTACCTGGTGAACAGATTGGCGATCAACAGGGATGCCTCGATGTAGAACAGATGTTGTCCGAGGCAGACGTGCGGGCCCGCGCCGAAGGGGATGAACGAGTAGCGGTGCCGGCTTCCGGTCTTCTCGTTGGCCCAGCGCTCGGGATCGAACTCCGTCGGCCGGGGCCAGAACTCCTCCAGCCGGTGGGTGGCGTATGGGCTGATCAGCACCTGCGAGCCGGCCTTGATCCGGACGCCGCCGATCTCCGTATCCGCCACGGTCTGGCGAGGGACGACCCAGGCGCTCGGATAGATCCGCACGACCTCCTGCAGGACCATACGGATATACGGCATCTCGGCGACGTGCGACGGCCGCACCGGGCCCCCGCCCACCACACGGTCGACCTCCTCCTGCAGCCGGGCGTTCACCTCCGGGTGGTCGTGTAGCACGGTCCACAGCCACATCAGCGACATCGCCGTGTTCTCCGAAGCGGCGCCGTAGACGTTCACCAGGTCGTCGCGGATCTGCCGCACGTCGGCATCGCCCCCCTGCCCGAGCCTGGCCGTGAGCAGCGCCGAGACGACGTCCTTGCCCCCGGATTTCTCGCGCCGCGCCCGCTCGATGAGGGGGTCGACGATCTCGTGGATCTTCTTCGTGGATCGCAGGAAGGCGCGGTCGCCCGGGACCCTGATCGAGTACGGCGCGGAGGGGAAGAGCATGCGGAAGCCGATCGAGCTGGCGCACGTGGCGAACTCGGGCGCCAGCCGTTCGGCGGTGTCACGGGTGATCCGGCCGCCGAACAGCAGTTGGATGACGGCCTGGTTGACGATCGAGGTCATCTGGTGCTCGACGTCGATCGGGCGGCCCGTCCGCGCGAAGTCGTCGAGCTCGACGATGCGCTCGGCGATGATGTCGGCCATGTCCTCAGCGAGTGCGGCCGTGTAGCGAGCGGTGAAGAGCGGCTGGAGGATCTTCCGGGCGGATGCCCATGCCTCGCCCTCGCCCATGATGCTCTGACCGATCAGACGCTGCAGCGGCTGCCAGAACATGCCCGCGCGCACGAAGTTGGTCCAGTCCGTCTTGAGCACTTGCTGGACGTGGTCCGGATGCGAGATCAGGTAGGGGCGGAAGGGGCCGAGGTCGAGCCGGACGACCTGCCCGGCGGCGTCGGTGGCCATGCGGGCCAGCTCGGTGATCGGGTCTTTCACTAGCCGGGGGATGGCCCGGTAGAAGGGAACGACATGGGGTCTGATCACGGATGTCCCAGTGGCATGTGGCATGGTGGCGGTCCCCGATCGGGATGGCGATGGACGTAGAGTCAGGTGAAGATATCTAGCGACTTATGCTGTTCTCGGACAAAAGTCCGTTTGCGACGGCTATCGCTCATGGGCTTGAGGGTCCCTTCGCGGCAGGAGGACGGCTCGCCCCGTTCTCTGTTGATCGCCCGCCGCGTCGAGAGCTGCGGGCTGAGGTCTGGGCCGAAGGGTGCCCGCGGTGGCGGCACGAGGACCGTCCGGCGCCGCGTGGTGCGATCCGGCGGTCTGCCCGGCCCGTGTGGACGAAGCCAGGCAAGCCAGGAGCGTGGGAGGAACGGACGCGTTCTGATGGGGCGGCGTCGATCGCCACGGGTTATTCCTCCATCGCCTACGGTGTCCATCTCATGGCATGGACATTCCCTGACAAAAGTCAACCGATGAGTGGAGTATCACATGCTTATGCATGTAGGTTCAAGATCGTACCGGGGTAGGAGTACCTGTTGAATCTCAGCCATCCGTTGGGCGGCGGCGCCATGGGCCGCTGCCGGGACTTACTCGAGCCGGCTCTCAGGGAGGCCGTTTCGGTGCTGCATCCGTGGGGCGCCGGCATGGCCGGATTCGCTCTGGGCTGGTCAGACGCGGACGGCAGGCCCGGCAACGGTGAGCGTGGCAAGGCCGTGCGGCCGGCCGTCGCCATGCTCAGCGCCGAGGCCGTAGGAGGCACGGCGGAGTCGGCGCTGCCGGGCGCCGTGGCGGTGGAGCTGGTGCATGCGTTCTCGCTGGTGCACGACGACATCATCGACCACGACGAGCGGCGCAGGCACCGCGAGGCGCTCTGGAAGGCGTACGGCGTGGGGCCTGCCCTGCTCGCCGGCGACGCGCTCCTGGCGCTGGCCGTCGGCCAGCTCGCCGCGCAGTCCGAGGCGATCCCCTACCTGTCGAAGGCGCTGGTCGAGCTCGTCCAGGGGCAGACGGCCGACATGGCCTTCGAGGACCGTCCGTGGCGAGGGCCGGACGAGGTCACGGTCGCCGAGTACGCCGACATGGCCGCGGGCAAGACCGGCGGCCTGCTGGGCGCCGCCGCGGCCACGGGCGTGGCGCTGGGCGGCGCGCCCGAGCTCGCGGACCGCCTGTGGGACATGGGGCGCGACCTCGGGGTGGCGTTCCAGATCGTGGACGACATGCTCGGCATCTGGGGTGACCCTGACGTGACGGGCAAACCCGTGCACAGCGACCTGCGGCGTGCGAAGAAAACGTTTCCGGTGCTGGCCGCCCTGGCCGCCGACGTCCCGGCCGCCCGCGAGTTGTCCGCGCTCCTGTCGGCGGGAGGCATGGACGAAGACTCCCTGCGGCACGCCGCCGACCTCGTGGAGGAGGCGGGCGGCCGCGACGCCGCCCGCTCCCTGGCGGACCGCTACATGTCGTCCGCGCTGGAGGTGGTCGACCGGCACCTGCCGGACGCCGAGGAACTGCGCGCGGTGTGCGACTCCCTGGTCAACCGTGTCCACTGAAAGGCCAGGACCAGGGGTCGCGGCGAGCCGTCTCGGGCGAGTGCGGATAATGACGGGATGAGATCGCTCGGCACTACCGGACTGTCCGTTTTCCCGCTGTCGCTCGGCGCCAACGTGTTCGGCTGGACGGCCGACAAGGAGACCTCGTTCGCGATCCTGGACGCCTACGTCGCGGGCGGCGGGAACTTCATCGACACCGCCGACGTCTACCCGTCCTGGGAGACCGGCGAGTCCACCTCGGAAACGATCATCGGTGAGTGGCTGGCCGCCCGCGGCAACCGCGAGTCCATCGTGCTCGCCACCAAGGTCGGCATGCTGGAAGGCCTGCGCGGGCTCGCCCCCGCCACCATCCGCACGGCGGTCGAGGGCTCGCTGCGGCGGCTCCGTACCGACTACATCGACCTCTACTGGGCGCACGTGGACGACCAGGACACGCCGCTGGCGGAGTCGCTGGCGGCGTTCGACGCCCTGGTCCGGGAGGGCAAGGTGCGCCACGTCGGGGCGTCCAACTACGGGGCGGCCCGGCTCGCCGAGGCGCTCGCGATCTCCGACGCCGAAGGACTGGCCAGGTACGCGGCCCTCCAACAGCAGTACAACCTGGTCGAGCGCGCCTACGAGGGCGAGCTGAGGGACGTGGTGACCAGGGAAGGCCTGGCCACCACACCGTACTTCGGGCTGGCGCGCGGCTTCCTGACCGGCAAGTACGCGCCCGGGGTCCAGGTCGACAGCCCCAGGGCGGGCAAGGCCTCCGCGTACCTGGCGACGGCACACGGGCCGAGGACGCTGGAGGCGCTGGGCAAGGTGGCGGCCGACCGGGACGTCGCGCCGGCCACGGTGGCCCTGGCCTGGGTCGCCGCCCAGCCGACGATCACGGCGACGATCGCGAGCGCGCGCGACGTCGGGCAACTGGAGACGCTGATGGAGGCCGCGTCGCTCACGCTCAGCGTCGGCGAGCTGGCCCTCCTCGACGAGGCCTCCCGCCCCTGACCCCGCAACACGATCCGCACCGGACCGCCCGCTCCTCGCCCGCCCGCCGCCTGGCCGGCCCACGGCGTACGCGCCCGCCGCCTGGACGCTTCGCGTCTCACGCGCCCGCCGGGCGCCCCGCTGCCCGCCGCTCGTCTGGCGTACGGGCGGCGCCCGCGTTCAGGCCAGGCCGTGCCGGCGGCACCACTCCTCGACGCTCTCGCCCCCGCGCTCCACGGCGCGCACCCAGTGGGCGTCGGCCGCGATCGCGTCAAGGACGGTGTCGTGGATCGGGAACACGGCGGTGAGGCCGGTGATCGTGAAGATGCGGACGATCCGGTCAGTGCCCATCACGAGGGCGAGTGACCCCTCGTGGGAGCGCAGCCGCTTGAGCGCGCCCACGAGCACCCCCAGGCCGGTCGAGTCGAGGAACTCCACGCCGCCCAGATCGACCACGAGGTGGACGACCCCCTTGGCCACGAGGTCGAGCACCTGCTCGCGCAGCCGTGGCGCGGTGAAGACGTCGATCTCTCCGACGACCTTGACGGCGGCGCAGTCGCCGGTCGGCCCGAAGACCTCTAACTCGATCTCTCGCATCTGGAACCCCTCAGCTCACTCAGTCGCGTCATTCGTGGTGATGACGGGGGAAACTGTACGTTGACATTATGCGGTGAGCGGCGTTCGCGTCAATAAACAGCTTTCGGCGTCATTGTGCACGATGACAGGAGTGGGGGATGGGATGCGCGTCGAGGAGGCCATCGGGTTGCAGATCGCACACCTGCGGGCAGAGCGGCGGATGTCGCTGACCGAGCTGGGTGAGGCGCTGGGCCGCTACCTGGACAGGCCGTGGAGCCGGCAGGCCGTCCACCAGGCCGAGCGCGGGCAGCGGGCGTTCACGGCCGCCGAGCTGACCGCCCTCGCGCTGGCTCTCGACACTTCCGTCCCGGCGCTGTTCCGCGCCGACGGCGACCGGATCGAGCTGCCGGGTGGGGCGGTCTCTCCCGAGGAATACCGCGGCATCCTGCTGAACAGGGAGCGGAACACGCCCCTGGACGGGGTCGAGGAGCTGATCATCGCGCTGCACGACATCGGGGAGGTTCTCTCCCGTCCCGCCCTGGTCCGCCTGGCGCGCATCGGCGAGGTGGCCGACCAGGTAGCCGGCCCGGAGCCGCGCCGGCCCTGACCCCCACCCCGCCGGCCCGGCAGGCTGTCCGGGGCCGGCGGGGTGATGGCCGTCCGGCCTGCCCGGCAGTTGATCAGGGCCGGCGCGGCCACGTCTCCTCCACGGCGTCCCCGGCGCTGCCCGGGATGTCGTCGGCGAGGCTGAACAGCAGGTCGCGGTGGGCGGGGAAAGGGTCGCGGGTCATCGGGCGGCGTGGCCGGAGACGCGCAGCGCGCGCAGGGCGCCCTCGGCGGCCATGATCGCGCTGTTGATGGAGATCTCGCCGCGCATGCCGGGCGCGGCCACCATGTCGCCCGCCAGGAACACGCCGTGGCCCCGGTCGACCGCCGGACGGTCGCGCCAGGTCTGACCGGGCAGGTCGAGTGCTCCGGTACGGTGCTTGGCCGTCCCGGAGCGCTGCCAGGTGACGCGCTCGCGCCAGCCGGGCACCGCCAGGTCGGCCAGCGCCCGCACCCGCCGGGCCGCCTCGGCCCTGGTCTCCTCGTGCCGGACCGGCATGTCGATCTGGAACAGGGTCTCCCCTCTGGGAGCGGCGGTGGGATCTTGCATGGAATAGCTCTCGTGGAAGCCGCCGCCGTCGAGGTCGAAGCAGATGAAGCGGTCGCCGCGCGCCGAGCGTACGGCGAGGTCGAGCAGCACGACGTTGCCGCTCCGCCAGTGCAGGCCGTCGTCGCCGAGCAGTCTCCGGGCCGAGGACAGTTCCGTCGCCACGATGGTGGGCTCGCCCGGCAGGTCGTGCACGCGGGAGCCGAGCTCGACGTGTACGCCGAGGTCGCGGGCGCGGGCGGCGAGCCGGTCCATCACCGACTGCCAGCCGCCGACCACCCAGCGGACCGTCGGTACGCGGAAGGCGAACACCCGGCGCAGCAGCTCCCACACGAACGCGGCCGACAGACGTCCCGTGTCGGCGTCGTACGTCACCACGCCGATCGCGTTGGCGGCAGCCCTGGCCGTGTCCTCGCCGTACCGGGCGGAGGCCCACGTGTGGAAGTCCACGTCCACCGGCGCCGTGCGGGGGCCCGTCGCCAGCATCCGGAGGAACCCGGCCGGCGGCAGCGACCGCAGCCGGCCGTCGCGTACGAACCCCAACCTGGCATCACGCACCGCCGGCCGGCCCAGCGCCCCGACCAGGCCCCGCTCCCGCAACCACGTCCAGTGCGGGCCGTCGGCGTAGAAGACATGAGGACCCTCATGCGCCAGATAGGGCCCGCCGGTCGCCCGCCCTCGCCCGCCGAGCCGCTGGTGCGCCTCGTGCAGCGTCACCTCCGCACCCGCCTCCGCGCAGACGATGGCCGCTACCAGGCCGGCCAGCCCGCCGCCGACCACCACGATCTTCTTCGTCACCACTTTCCCCTTCCTTCTCACCCCATAAGAAGGAACGAGGCGCCGCCGATGTGACATCACCCGCTCGGCGTGCTGCCGCGCCTCCCCTCTTCCGCGCGCAGCGCGAGATCGTGCGCGGCGGAGGAGCCCACAGGGCGACGGCGGCCCGGCGTGAGCAGCCACACCGCGACCGTGCCGGCCAGCAGCAGAACCGCTCCCGCCCCGCCGGCCGGCACGAGCGACTCGGTGAACGCCGCCCGCGCCTGCTCCGCCAGCGGCCCGCCCTCCGCCCCGAGGCTCCGGGCCACGGCGAGCGCCGCACCCAGCGACTCGCGTACGCCCTCCCCGCCGGGCCCCTCGTACGCCAGCCCGCTCCGGTAGGCCGCGGCCGCGACGCTGCCCAGGACGGCCACGCCGAGCGCCCCGCCGACCTCGTAACTGGTCTCCTCGATGGCCGCCGCGCTGCCCGCCTTGGCCGCCGGCGTGCCCGACATGATGACCGAGGACGCGGTCGCGAGGGCGCCGTTGCCGACGCCGATGAGCACCAGGGCGCCCGCGATCGGCCAGTAGGTCAGCGGCCCGGGGGCGGCGAACAGCAGCAGGAAACCCAGCCCGGTGAGGCCCAGCCCGCCCGCCAGCACCGCCCGCGCGCCGACCAGGGCCGCCACCCCGGGAGCCAGCGGCGAGGCGACGATCGCGGCCAGCGCGGCGGGCAGCAGGCGCACGCCCGTCTCCAGCGGGGAATAGCCCTGGACGAGCTGCATCCACTGCGCCAGCAGCAGCAACACCGCCGCCATCGCGATCGACGTGGTCAGCGCCGTCACCACTCCGGCCGAGAACGGGCCGCTGCGGAACAACCTGATCTCCAGCAGCGGATCCGGCCTGCGCAGGCACCGTGCCACGAACCAGCCCAGCGTCACCGCCGCCACGGCGGTCGCCGCCAGGGCGGCGGGGGAGCCCAGGCCGTACTTGCCGAAGTCCTTCACGGCGAACACCAGCGCGACCATGCCCGCCATCGACAGGACCGTGGCGAGCGCGTCCCACCGGCCGGGCGCCGGGTTCCTGGACTCCGGCAGCAGGAACAGCCCGGCCGCGATCGCGACCGCCATGACGGGCACGTTCACCAGGAACGCCGAATGCCAGCTGAAGTGCTCAAGCAACAACCCGGCCAGGATCGGCCCCAGCGCCGCCCCGACCGCGGCCATCGCCGCCCAGACGCCGAGCGCCCTGGCGCGCTCCGCGGGGTCGGTGAACATGCTGCGGATCATCGACAGCGTCGACGGCATGATCATCGCCCCGCCCACCCCGAGCAGCGCCCGTACGGCGATCACCTGCAGCGGGCTGCCCGCGGCCAGCACCGCCAGCGAGGCCAGCCCGAACACCGCGAACCCGGCAAGCAACATGCGCTTGCGCCCCCACCGGTCGCCGAGCGCGCTCACCGTGACCAGCAGCCCCGAGAGCACCAGCGCGTACGCGTCCACCATCCACAGCAGCTCGATCGAGCCCGGCCGCAGGTCCGCGGACATGGCCGGGAGCGCGACGTTGAGCACGGTCATGTCCATGACCACGAGCAGCACGCTGGCGGAGAGCACGGCCAGGCCCAGCCGGCGCCTCGTGACGGAGACCGGCGACGCGGTCGCCGTCATGGCTCCTCCCGCCGGGCCGCGCCGTCCTCGAACGTGGTGAGCAGCAGCCGGGGCACGTCCCGGCGTGCGACGTCGCCGCGGCGCAGGCTCTCGCGCACGGCCACGAGCAGGCCGTACACCGTGCTGCTGATCCATCGGGCGGGCAGGTCGGCGCGGAGCAGCCCCGCACGCTGCGCCGCGGCGTAGAAGGCGATCTCGCGCTCCTCCAGCTCGTCGGAGCGGCGCTTCAGCTCGGGATCGACCAGCATGGCGTAGTCGGTCAGGCCGAACCCGTAGGCGTCGGCAACCGCGATCAGCCCGCCCAGCATGGCGTCGAGCGCCTTGCCGATCACCTCGCGATCCCCGGAGGCGGTCGCGTCGACCAGGCCGCTGCGCTCCTGCACCTGTTCCCACTGCTCGTGCGCGCGATGGCCGAGGGCGAGCATCAGCTCCTCCCGGCTGCTGAACTGCCGGTGCAGCGTGGCCCTGCTGATCCCGGCCGCCTCGGCGAGCTGCGCCATGGAGGCGAGCGGGTTCTCGTTGAGGTGCCGGATCGCCGCACTCATGATCTGCGCCCGGCTCATCGCCATCGCGCAGCACTCTCGTATGAGACTCTCATGTCTCATACGATACATCATCGCTTCATTCGGGTCGCTCGTGTCGCCCTGCGAGCGGTGGACGAACCTCCTCGACCGGACCGCTCGTCCCGGATGGGGAAGGCGCCGCCGTTCAAGGTCGCGGCCGCGGATCGCCTGGCCGCGGGAGGCGCGGGTGATCGGCTGCCCGGGCGGGGACTAGCATGCCCGTATGCGCCTCACTGTTCGAGAGTGTGACGGCCCTGCCGATCGCACGCTCCTGGTGGTTCATGGCGGGCCTGGCTGGGACCACAGCTACCTGGTCGAGCCGCTGCGCGAGCTGGCGGGTGATCGGCGCCTGCTCTTTCCCGACCTCCGTGGATGCGGTCGCTCCCCTGCCGCTGAGCCGCTCACCCCTGATGCGATGGTGGCCGATCTCATCGAGCTGATCGGATCGCCGGCTGTGGACGTGCTCGGTTTCTCGTACGGCGGCCTCATCGCCCAGCGCCTGGCCATTCAGGCGCCGCATCTGGTCCGGCGTCTGATTGTCGCCTCAAGCAGTGTCCTGCCCGTGCCCGCCGGCGCCTTCGACGGATGGGAGGAATATGAGCGCCGCGCCGCTGCCCATCCCTCCCTTTGGGAGGATCCGGCCCTGGACGGTGTGGAGCTTGTCAGGGCTGAGGCGTTCCGGAACGCGCCGCTCAACGTCTGGCGGGAGCAGTCGTTACCCGGCTATCGCAGGCGGCTGGAGCGGGTGATGTTCACCGCCACATATCTGCGGGCCTGGCGGGAGGGCCGCCTTCCTTCCGCTCGTCATCCTGACGCGGTCGAGCGTCTTTCCGGAATCCCGCTGTTCTTGTTGCATGGACGATATGACATGACCTTTCCCGCCTCTTTGGTGGCACTTACGCCGTGCACGGATGCGATTGTCCTGGACGAGGCTGGCCATATGGCACATATAGACCAGCCGGAGGCATGGCTTGCGGCTGTTTCCCGATTTCTGGGGAATGACGAAAATTCACGCGATCGCGTGATCGGCCAGTAATAATAAATATAGGGCATGCCTGCCCTTTCGGGGGCGATTCGGCGCAGTGAATGCGGCACCTCTATCCGGTGACCACGTCAAGGGGATGGCGGACGACGGCGTCGAAGTGATATCCGAAAGGATGGTGGGGCGTGACGAGGGGCTGGGTGGCGCCGCTCGCGTCGGTCGCGCGCGCCATGAGCACGTGAGCTCCCGTGCGCCGGGGAGTCCACGCGATGTGCCACGGCAGCCAGGTGCTGACCAGGTGCCGGCCGTGGTGCTGGGCCTCGCGCCAGCTCGCTCCGCCGTCGAAGCTGACCTCCACCCGGACGATCCGGCCTCGCCCCGACCATGACCGGCCGTGCAGGATGTGCGGCCCGCCGACGGGCAGGCGGGCATTCCAGGCGAGCTCGAAAGCGCTCTTGGCCGGATTTGTCGTGACATCGGCATAGAAGACCGTGTTCCATGGCGTCTGAAGCTCGCTCGTCGAAACCTCTATATCGCCGAGCCACTTGATGGACGCCACGCCCACCCACCCCGGCACCACCAGCCGCGCCGGGAATCCATGGTCGGCGGGGAGCGGCACGCCGTTCATCTCGTAGGCGACGAGGACGTCGTCCATGGCTTTGTCGATCGGCAGCGGGCGGCTCACGTGCCCGTAGCGCTCGAAGGGGGCGTCGAGGCCGGTGGGCAGCACGTCCACCGCCCCTGGACGCACGCCCACCTCCTTGAGCAGGTCTTTCAGCAGCACGCCCCGCCAGCGCGCGACCCCGATCGCGCCCAACCCCCACTGGGTGCCGGGAGCGGCGTCGTGCTGCTGCGTGCCGTAGAACCGCCGGCCGTTGCCCGCGCACTCGATCGCCACGTCGAACGTCCGCGACCGCATGCCCCGCAGCTCGTCGTAGCCGAACTCGCGCGGACATCGAACCCCCGCGCCATGGACGCGCAGGCGCCAGGTCGTCGCGTCGATGAGCGGTGTGGAGGTGTGGTTGCGCACGAAGAACCGGTCGTTGGGGGTGTGGTAGCCCACCCCGGACATGGCTTCCCATCGCATCTCGGCGCTCTCACCGTGCACCCTGAACAGATGGTCGGGCAGCGGCTTGACGATCGTCGCCGTGGCCTGCTTCATGGACGTCACCTCCGGCACTCGGTATTTCCTACCTGGAAACCATTTAATCTCCTCTCGTGCCCTGACGGTGCTTCTCGCGGCAATCCGTGTCCGACCGGTTAGGAACGTGCTCCACTTGTGCAGCACCGTTACCCCTGCCCCCACCTGCAGGAGCACATGCCCGGCCACGCTAGCCGGGGAACGGCTCACCGGCGTTGAGACGCTCGATCAGGGTCGCTAACGCGGCCCGGCCGCCGTGGTCGCGCAACCAGCGGCTCACCTGGCAGGCGGACTTCGCGTACGTGCCGGCGTCGCGGCTTGCGGCGGCCAGCCACTCCTCCAGCGTGACAGGCAGAGCGCCGGTGGGCTCGACCAGGCAGCGGTCCCCGGCGGACGCGGGGGCCAGGTAGCGGGCGTCGCCGGAGACCACCACGGCCAGGCCCTCGTCGAACCACTGCGGCATGTCAGCCCCGGCGGAGAGCCGGGCGTGCAACTCGACGTGGGCCATCTCGTGGGAGGCGATCACCGCGTTCACCCCGCGGGGCGAGAGCATCACCGACCGGTTGAGCACCGCCACCCCGCGCTCCTTGCCCCCGCCGATGCGCGCATAGCAGTCTTCCGTCAGGCAGACGAGCAGGTCGGGGGCGCTGACCGGAGCGCCGTAGAAGGCGCTGACCCGCCGGCGTGCCTGCTCGGCCACCTGCTTCACCCGGGCCCGCTCGGCGTCCTCAAGATCGGGCTCCGTGTAGATGCCCTCCTCCGCCTCGGTCAGGCCGTAACAGCCCGGGCACGTCGTCGCGGCCATGGAGGGATAGGCGAGCGCGACACCGGCGACGGCCGCGATGAGCAGCGCGGCGACAGCGGCGAGAACGCGCGCCCCCAGCTTGCGCGCCTTCCTTGTCGGGGAACCCATCGTGTCCTCCTCGGGGTGGCCGGCTCGGCGAGGACACTCTCCCGCATTCCCGGCCGCCGCACATCCACCCGGGGTCGGTCAACCCCTGGTAGGAGACCGGCCGCGGAGGAGGTCAGCGCCCCAGGAAGGACAGGAGGCGGTCGAGGGGCCAGGTGTTGATGACATCGTCGGTGGTCAGCCACGCCCGCTGCGCGATCCCCACCCCGAACCGCTGGTTGGCGAGGTGCGGGATCGCGTGCGAGTCGCTGTCGATCGAGAACTTGACCCCATGGTGCCTGGCCAGCCGCACCAGGTCGGCCGGCAGGTCGGAGCGGTCGGGGTAGGAGTCGATCTCCATGGCGGTGCCGGTGCGGGCGGCCGCCCGGAAGACGGCGTCCCAGTCGGCGTCGACGGGCGGGCGCTTGCCGATCTTCCTGGTCGTCGGGTGGCCGATGATGTCGACGTACGGATTCTCGCAGGCGGTGATGAAGCGGCGTGTCATCTCCTCGCGCGGCATCCCGAAGTGGGAGTGCACCGAGGCGACGCACACGTCGAACCCGCGCAGGACCTCCGCCGGCCAGTCGACCGATCCGTCGGGCGCGATGTTGAGCTCGGTGCCGTGCAGCAGCCGCATGCCGGGATGCCGGCGCTGCAGCTCGGCCACCTGGCCCCGCTGCTCCAGCGCCTTGTCCAGGGTCATCCGCTGCATCGCCAGGTCGGGAGCGTGGTCGGTGACCGCGTAGTAGGAGTAGCCGCGGGCGCGGCCGGCCGCCACCATGTCGTCCAGCGAGGCGATGCCGTCGGTCAGGTCGGTGTGGGTGTGCAGGTCGCCCTTGAGGTCGGTGAGCTGGATCAGGGTGGGCAGCTCACCGCGGAGCGCCGCCTTGACCTCGCCGCCGTCCTCCCGCAGCGGCGGTGGCACGAACTGCATGCCGAGCGCGTCGTAGATGTCCTCCTCGGACGCGGCGGCGATCACCCGGTCGCCCTCGAACAGCCCGTATTCGGACAGCTTCCAGCCCTTCTTCACCGCCATCTCCCTGATGGCGACGTTGTGCTCCTTGGAACCGGTGAAGTATTGCATCGCCGCGCCCCACGATCCGGCCGGCACCACCCGCAGGTCGACCTGGACCCCGGACGTGGTGCGGACCGAGGTCTTCTTGTCGCCCGCCGCGATCACCTCGGCGACGTAGGGCTGGGCACGGAAGGCGGCCATGACGGACTCGGGCGCGACGGCGAGGATGTCGATGTCGCCGATCGTGTCCTTCATCCGCCGCAGCGAGCCCGCGTAGGCCATGCGCTCGGCCTCCAGCGAGGCCATCACCTGCTCGGCCAGCGACATGGCGATCCCGATGTGCACCCGGCGGCCCGACTGCTCGAGCTGCTCGACGCCCTTGCGGAGATTGGCCAGCGTCTTGGGGCCCAGCCCCTTGACCCCGTCGAGCCGGCCGGCGGTGATGGCCTCGCTCAGCGCCGTGGGCGAGTCGATGCCGAAGTCCTCGAACAGCATGATGGCCGTCTTCGGCCCCAGCGTCGGCACCCGGGTCAGCCTGCGCACGCCCTCGGGCACCCGGCCGCGCAGATCGTCGAGCTGCCGGAAGCTCCCGCGCCGCAGGAACTCCTCCATCTTCTTGGCGATCGCCTCGCCCACCCCGGGAACGACGCGCACGTCGGTGACCGAGATGTCCTCGGGGAACCCGGCGATCGCCTTGGCCGCCTTCTGGTAACTCCGCACCCGGAAGGCGTCGCCGCCGCAGAGCGCGAACAGCTCCGCGTATTCCTGCAGCGCCGCCGCCGCATCCTCATTCGCCCGCATGGAACCACCCTAGGGTCCGGGGCCGACAATCTCGCCTCTCAGAAGCGCACCTCACGCGGCCGGTACGGGGCCGCGAGGAAGTCGAGCTCGTCGGCCGACAACGTCACCGACACGGCGGCCACCGCGTCGTCGACGTGCCGGTCCTTCGTGGCGCCCACGATCGGGGCGGTCACGGCAGGCTGGTGCAGCAGCCAGGCCAGGGCCACCTGGGCGGGCGGCAGGCCGCGGTCGCTCGCCACCTGCGCCACCCGGTCGATCACGACCTTGTCGTTCTCCGGGTCGTACAGGTGGTCGATGCGCGCGTCGGACCCCGTCCTGGCCGTCGTGGCGTGGGAGCCCGCCCTGGCGAGCACGCCGCGCGCGAGCGGGCTCCACGGGATCACGCCCACGCCCTGGTCGGCGCAGAGCGGCACCATCTCGCGCTCCTCCTCGCGGTAGAGGAGGTTGTAGTGCGGCTGCATCGAGACGAATTTCGTCCAGCCGTGGGCCTCCGCCACGTGCTGCGCCTTGGCGAACTGCCAGGCCCACATGGACGAGGCGCCGACGTAGCGGGCCTTGCCCGCCTTGACCACGTCGTGCAACGCCTCCATGGTCTCCTCGATCGGCGTCTCGTCGTCCCACCGGTGGATCTGGTAAAGGTCGACGTGGTCGGTGCCGAGCCGGGAGAGCGAGGCGTCGATGGCGGCGTGGATGTGCTTGCGCGACAGGCCGCCGTCGTTGACCCCCTTGCCCATGGGGAAATAGACCTTGGTGGCCAGCACATAGTCCTCGCGCCGCGGGAAGATCGCGCGCAGCGCGTTTCCGGTCACGACCTCGCTCTCACCCCGGCTGTAGATGTCGGCGGTGTCGAAGAAGTTCACCCCGGCGTCGGCGGCCCTGCGGATCATCGGCTCGGCCTCGGGCTGCGGCAGCGCCCACTTCTGCCGGGCCGGATCGCCGTAGCTCATCATGCCGAGGCAGATCCGCGACACGTTCAGGCCCGTGTTGCCAAGTCGTCTGTAGTCCATGGCCTGATTTTATGACTCCGGCCGGCGCTCAGGGCGCTCCGTGCGGAGCCCTGGGAACGATCATCGTGACGCCCGGCACCGAGCCGATCGAGACCAGTGCCTTGCCGGCGTCGGCCAGCCCGATCGTGCGGGTGATCAGCTGGTCGGGATGGAGGATGCCGGCCCTGATCATCTCCAGCATCGGCGGGTAGGCGTGCGCGGCCATGCCGTGGCTGCCGAGCAGCCGCAGCTCGTGGCCGATCACGCGGTCCATCGGCACCGGCGTCGGCCCTCCGGGCAGCAGCCCCACCTGGACGTGCCTGCCCCGCCTGCGCAGGCTCTCGACGGATGCCAGGCACGTCTGAGGGCTGCCCAGCGCGTCGACGGACAGGTGGGCGCCGCCTCTGGTCAGCTCCCTGACCTGGGCCGCCGCGTCGCCGGCCGAGCCGTTGACGAAGTGCGTCGCACCCGCCTGCTCGGCCAGGTGCAGCGCGTCGGTGCTGATGTCCACGGCCACCACGCGCGCCCCGGCCGCCGTCGCGATCATGACGGCCGACAACCCCACGCCGCCGCAGCCGTGCACCGCCACCCACTCGCCGGGACGCACCTCCCCGACCTGCGAGACGGCGCGGAAGGCGGTGGCGAAGCGGCAGCCCAGCCCCGCGGCGGTGACGTAGGCCATGTCCTCGGGCACCGCGACGAGGTTGACGTCGGCGTGCTCGACCGCCACGAACTCGGCGTACGAACCCCAGTGGGTGAAGCCCGGCTGCGTCTGCCGCTCGCACACCTGCTGGTCGCCGGTGACACAGGACGAGCACGAGCCGCAGGCGCAGACGAACGGCAGGGTCACCCGCGCGCCGGGCAGCCAGCCGCGCACGTCGGAGCCGACCGCCTCCACCACGCCCGCCAGCTCGTGGCCCGGCACGTGGGGAAGGGAGGTGATGTCGGGGTCGTGACCCTGCCAGCCGTGCCAGTCGGAGCGGCACAACCCCGTCGCCTCGACCCTGATCACCGCCCCGTGCGGGGCGGGCGACGGGTCGGGCAGCTCGCGAACGTCGAGTTCGCCACCGAAGAGGTCAAAGGCAACCGCTCTCATCTCACGAGCTTAGGGTCAACTCCCGCAGCTCGCGCAAGGCCCGGTGTGCGGGCGAGCCCGGTGCGGTCGTGTAGGGGACCAGGCGGAGGTCGTCGCGGTCGGGCACCGGCATGACCTGGCAGATCGCGTCGATCGTGCCCACCTGGGGGTGGTGGATGCGCTTGCGCTGCTCCCTGCGGATCCCGACCTCGTGGCGAGCCCACAGGGCCGCGAACTCGGGACTGAGGCCACCATCTCGGTGATCAGCGCCTGCAGTTTGCGGTCACCGGGGTAGCGGCCCGACCCTCGGCGCCGACGGCCCTACCGGCTCCTACCAGCAGGACGACGGCTTCCTTCCCCGGTGAGGTGTCAACCATGACGAGGGGGACAGTTAGGGGTGATGGGACGAGATCTGGATAAGGAGCGCTTCACCGAAGCGGAGTACGTCCGTTTCGGCGAACGCCTCCAGGAGCAGGTGGGCGTGCTCCGTGAGCTGCTGGCCACCCCCGGCTTCGGTCAGGGCCCCGCCACGATCGGGGCGGAGCTCGAGCTGTTCCTCATCGACGAGCGGGGCAGGCCGCTGCCGCGCAACAGCCAGGTGCGGGAGGCGCTCGGCGACGAGCGCGTCGTGCTGGAGCTCGGCCGCTTCAACCTCGAGGTGAACCTCACCCCCACGCCGCTCGCGGGCACGCCGTTCGAGACGCTGAGCGCCGAGGTCCAGGAGACGATCAGCAAGGTGGACGGCGCCGTCGAGGGTGGTGGCGCCCTGCCCATCGGCATCCTCCCCACCCTCAGCGCCGACGACTTCACGGTGGGCGCGATGAGCGACCAGAACCGTTACCGCGCGATGAGCAGGGGCTTTCGCCGGCTGCGGCTTGAACCGTTCCTGGTCAAGATCGAGGATCTGGAGCTGTCGGTGGAGGACGTGATCCTCGAGGCCGCCAACACCTCGTGGCAGGTGCACATCCGTACGCCGCCGGAGCGGTTCGCCCGGCTGTTCAACGCCGCCCAGCTCGCCATCGGCCCGGTGCTGGCCGTCTGCGGCAACTCGCCGTTCTTCCTGGGGCGCGAGCTGTGGGAGGAGACCCGCATCGCGCTGATGGAGGAGGCCGCCGACGACCGGGACGTGGCGCGGCTCGGGCGCAGGGACGGGCGGGTCACGTTCGGCTCGGACTGGGTGCATGAGGGCGCGCACGAGCTGTTCGAGCGGTACGTACGCGACTACGAGCCGATCGTGCCCGACCTCACCGAGGATCCGCGCCCGCACGAGGTGCCCGAGCTGCGGCTGCACCAGGGCACGATCTGGCAGTGGAACCGGCCCGTCTACGACCCGGCCGACAGCGGTCACCTGCGGATCGAGATGCGCGCGCTGCCCGCGGGGCCGTCCTGCGCGGACATGGCCGCGAACACGGCCTTCCTCCTGGGGCTGACGTTGTCGCAGGCGGAGCGCGACCTGACCGGCTACCGCTTCGCGCAGGCGTACCAGAACTTCTACCGCGCGGCCATGCACGGGCTGGACGCGAAGCTCTCGTGGCCGGGCAGCGACGCCGAGTTCGAGGCGGGGGAGCTGGTGCTCTCGCTGCTGCCCGAGGCGCGGGAGGGGTTGCTCGCGGCCGGGGTGGCGGCGCACGACGCCGACCGGGCGCTGGGCGTCATCGCGCAGCGGACCCGGCTGCGGCGTACGGGCTCGGTGTGGCAGCGCGAGGCGCTCGCGCGATTCGGCGGCGACCGGGAGCGGCTCGTGCGCAGCTACCGTGAGCTGGCACTTTCGGGATTGCCCGTGCATTTGTGGGATTGAGCGCAACCTCTGCCCTGCCTGCTCCGTCAAATCCAGTCAAGGGACGGGAAAGTGAGGGAGATATGGCGGCAAAGGGGATGGTTCCCACCGATAAGGCCCCCTATGCCTTGTCGCGCGCGACCGGCGACCTGCCCGAGGGGGCGGCCAAGCTGGCGGGAGAGATCGGCGCCACCGCTGTGGAGGCGGTGCTGGCCCAGGCCAACAGGACCGCCGTGCGCAAGGGCGCGGCGGGCGCGCTGGGGTCGATGCAGCCGGAACCGGCCGAGTGGTACGCCTTCGACGACGGCGACCAGCGCACCCCCGACTGGTACCCGCAGGGCCTGACCGGCGGGGCGGACTCCGGCACCATCGGCGTGCCGGTGTTCATCGTGAGCTGGTACTTCCGGCCGGAGGCCGGCGAGCGGGGCATCAGGGTGAGCTTCCTGAGCCCGCAGACGCTGAAGTACCGGCACGCGCTGCTGGTCACGGCCGAGCCCGACGGCTCGTACGCGCCGATCGACATCCACGCGGGCGGCATCGCCTGCCACGGCGACCTGCTCTACGTGGCCGACACCGTCAGGGGCCTGCGGGTCTTCGACCTGCGCAACCTCCTCGACCTGCGCACCGCCCAGAACGACCTGGGCGACCCCGGGCGGGTGGGACGGCACGACGGCAAGTTCCACGCCTTCGGCTACCGCTACGTGATCCCGCAGACCGACCTGTGGCAGGTCGCCGCGGCGGGGCCGCGGTTCTCGTTCGTGTCGGTCGACCGCAGCGGGGCCACCCCACTGCTGATCACGGGCGAGTTCCGGGGGGACGACCCCGGCGGCTGGGTCGCGCGCTGGACCCTGGATCTGGCCGGCGGCGAGCCCCAGGACGCGTTCGTGCTGGGTCACCCCAAGATCCAGGGGGCGCTGTCGTCCGGCGGCACGTGGTACCTGAGCCAGTCGGCCGGCTCGACCGCGAACGGCAAGCTGCTCGTCCACGCCGGCGAGACGACGCGGACCAGACCCTTCCCGATCGGGCCCGAGGACCTGACCGTGCAGGACGGCAGGCTGTGGAGCGTCACCGAGTACACGAACAAGCGGGTGATCTTCGGGGTCGGCCTCTGACATGCCGGTCGGGCTCCCCTGTCAGAGCTCGTCCGCCGGGCGACTCCGGGCCGTCCCGGACCCGGAGTCCCTGGTCAGGGTGTAGCCGCGGGTGACCGCGGTGAGATCGCCGTCCTCCCTGGTGGCCGCGACCAGGTGAGGAGGCCTGGGGACGAAGCCCGGCACCGCGGTCAACCCGTCGGTCTCACCGATGACGGTGAGGCGGATCCGGTCCGCCTCCGGTGTGCGCACGGTGATCTGGACTCCCTGGGCAGGGATGCCGCGGAAGCGGATCTCCGAGGGCCAGGTCCCGGCTCGCGTACCGGTGACGGGCACGCTCGCCGACCCGTACCGGCCGGCTGACGCGGTGGCGTGGGTGATCGGCCGATCGAGCCGCAGCGTCACCGAGCGCGCGCCCTTCCCCGCTCTCACGTGCAGTTTGAGCGTGTCCTCGCTGTGGGCCAGGACGGCGGCTCGCGGGCCTGTGGCGGCGATCGCCGGCGCGCGCCCGGTCCACAGCGTGCCTCGTGCGTATCCGGGGGGCAGCTTGGAGGTGTCGTGGCCGGACACGTACCGCCTGGTCCACCGCGCCGGGTCCGCGTCGGCGCTGACCCAGTGGGCGGTGCGGGTGCCGGCGTCCATGACGTACGCCAGATGCGTGCGCTGGGGCTGGTCGGCGTCGAAATCGTCCACCACGAGCCCGGAGGCGACCAGCGCCGCCGTGAGGAGCAGCGCCGTCATGGGCACGAGGAGCAGGGCGGCCCGTTCGCGCCGGGTGGCGGGATCGGGCAGGAACAGTTCCGCGATCGGCACCAGGACCAGCCCGAACACCGTCAGCACCAGCGCGCTCGCCCCGCCGAGTGCCAGCCCCATCCCGTCGAAGACGTCCCCGGCCAGGGACGGCAGCAACATCGCGGCCGTGATCGGGCCCAGCATCGCCGCGACGGTCCGCGCCCAGGCGGGCGTGCGGAGCAGTACCGCGGCCAGCCAGCCGAGCGCGCCCGCCAGCGCCGGCAGGGCGAACAGGAAGGACGCCCCGGGAGCGACCCACGCGCACAGCACGCCCAGCCCGGCGAGCCAGAACAGCGCCCCGACCGCCGGCGCCGCCGGACCGAACCTGCGCCGCAGCACCAGGTACCAGCCGAGGACCGCCAGGGCGCACAGGACCGCGATCGCCGCCTGGTACGGCCCCGGACGGTGCAGCAGCCCGCCCATCAGGTCGTAGGCGGGCCGCCAGGCCACCAGCAGTTCCCACAGTCCCTGCGCCAAGGCGGCCGACAGCACCAGCGGCACCACGGCCGAGACCGTGGCCGCGATCAGCCGGGGCAGGCTCAGCAGCCGCCTGACGCGGGCCAGCAGCGCCAGGCCCGCCACCGCGGTGAAGGCCAGCGCCGCCAGCGGCCAGACGAGCTCACCTGGATAGGTGATCATGGTGCCGAGCGCGCGGAAATAGGTGACGTCATGGTCGGAGTCCAGCGTCCGCAGGTCCGCGTCGCCGAGGGCGCGCGCCAGCGCCAGCATGTTGGTGCCGTGATGTTGCAGGCTGCCCCGGTTGAGGTTGGCGATGGAGTCGCCCGCGGTGTGATAGAGCGAGGAACGCTGGATGTAGGCGAAGTTCATACCGGCGAAACCGGCCTTGGTCAGCGGGGTGAAGTCGGTGTTGTTGGGCAGCAGCCGATACAGCTCCACCATGGCGGAGTGACCGCGCGGCGCGGGGACCGCACGGACGAAGGTCTCGACCAGGCGGGCGTTGTTCGCCGAGGTCTCGAACATCAGCGAGGGGCCGCTGACACCGCGGGCCTCCCAGTTCAGCAGCACGCCGCCGGCCTTGCCCAGGGGGTGGCCGCGGACAAAGGCGTCGGCGCCGAGCACGCCGTCCTCCTCGCCGTCCGACATGAGCAGCACGATGTCGTTGCGCGGCCGGGGACCGTCGCGCAGCGCCCGGACGGTCTCGATCATCGCGGCCACCGCGGCGCCGTCGTCGGAGGCGCCCGGTCCCATGGCCGCCGAGTCGTAGTGCGCGGCGATGAGCACGGTTCCGGTCGAGCCCGTTCCCGGGAGCCGGCCCACGATGTTGTCGGCCTGGCCGAACGTCGCCAGCCCCGCGGCGGTCCGGGCGCCGACCGAACGCTGGATCTCGACCCGCAACCCTGCCGCGCGCAGTTGCCCGGCCAGGTAGTCCCGGGCGCGGCCGCTCGCCGGGCTGCCGATGGGGCGCGGTTCAGCGGCGAACTTCTTGAGGTGAACCAGCGCTCGCTCGGCGCTGAACCGCTCGCCCGGGGCGGTGGCCGGCAGGGGCTGCATGGTGCTGTCGGCCATGGCGGACACCATGACCACCACCATCAGGGCGAGCAGGGCCGCCGTCCCGGCCGGCAGCCGCCGCGGGACGTCGAACAACTTACTGATCATGGCCAGGAAGGCTAAGCCGGGTCACTCGCCCTGCGGAATGAGGCGCCTGCCCGCGCGCACCTGGGGTTTTCCACAGCTATGAGACGGCGATGCGCCTCATTCCAGGCCTGCCGCACCACTCGTACCCTCTGATGCATGACACGTCGGCCGGCTGAGAGCGCGCCGCGCAAGGAGCGGTCGGCGCGGTGTCCGTCGAACCATCGTGCACGGCGGTGGCCGGACGTCGCCGCCCCAGCGAGAGGCATGAGGAGAACCTAGGTGGAAGACCCTGTGAACAGCCCGGCGGCAGACCAGGCCGGCAGGCCGGGCGGGCCGTCGCTCGTAGGCGCCCTCCGTCTCCCGGACGGCTCCTGGATCCGCGGCCGTGGCCTGCGCCATCCGCTGCCGGAGGGGCCGGTGCCCGATTTCGGCCTCTACCTCGGCTCCGACCGGCTCCGCCGGCGCCACGAGGACGGGCTGCGGTGGCCGCACGCGTGGGTCCTGTGGCCCGACTTCCTGCTGCCGCGCGACCGCGATCTGGCCGTACAGCAGATCCGCGCGCTGCACGAACGAGCGCGCACGGGCGCCGCGGTGGAGGTCGCCTGCGGAGGCGGCATCGGACGCACCGGTACGGTCATCGCCTGCCTCGCCGTCCTGGCCGGGCTGGACCCCTCCGACGCCGTCGCCTGGACGCGCGAGCACCACCACCACCGGGCCGTCGAAACCCCGTGGCAGCGCCGCTGGGTACTGCGCTTCCCGCCGGCCCGCGACAGCCGTTGACCTCCTTCGGCACACCGCGGATCAGGTCGCCCGCCGACGGCGAGAGGAGGGTGGAGCGATCCGGCCGCGTCGGCGCCCCTCGAGCGGGTCAGCCGCTGAGATGCCGGTTGAGCACCTCTCGGTAGCTGCGGTCGAAGGCGTCGTAACGGACCCGCAGCTCCGCGCCCGGCCAGCCGGGCGGCAGCAGCTCGTCCGGCAGCAGCGGATCGGCCATCAGGTGGCGCAGCACCGCGGCCGACACGACGAACCCCTCGGCCAGGCCGTCCGCGTGGTCCAGCGCGCGCTCCAGCCGGCGGGCCTCGGCCGCCCAGCCGTCCAGGTCCCACAGCAGGGGAGTGGGGTCGTCGTGCGGGCGGCCGTCGATCAGCGTGCACTGCGCGGTGACGATCTCCGGCCACGCGCCGCGCACCAGGTTGGCCGGCCGTAGCCAGGCGCCCTCGCGCAATTCGGCCAGTCGCAGCGCGGTCATCGTGTGCCGCAGGGCGGCCCGGTCGGCGGGCGCGCGCCGCTCGGCGGTGACGACGGCCACCTCCCATGTGCCGTCCCACGGCCTGGTGTGCGGATCCCGGCTCTCGTCCTGCCTGGCCTGGCGCTCGACCAGCCGCTCCGACAGCGTGTAGAAGCCGTCCTCCTGAACCAGGTCACCGGCCGCGACCATGCGCGACAGGGCCACCCGCACGGTGCCCTCGGCGATGCCGAACAGCCCGCCGATGCGCACCAGGTGACGGGCCGGCAGGCGCGGCGGGTGGCTGCCCAGCAGCGCGCTGAGCACGGCCGACCTGGCACTCAGGGTGTTACGCTCTTCCATCGCGTGTCGAGTATATGTAACACTCCGGATATGAGGCGCTATCTCAGCGAGCCGTTCGACGGCAGTGACCGCTACGCCACCGAGCGCTACCAGGGCGCCGCCGGGCGCAACTGGTGGGCCTGCGACCCCACGCTCCGCCTGCTCATGCGGCGGCACCTGGGCGACGGCTACACCTGGGCGGAGCCGCACCTCGACCGGCTCGGGGCGCTGATGGGCGGGCTCGTCGCCGAATGCGCCGAGGAGACCGACCGCAACCCGCCGCGGCTGGAGAAGCACGACAAGTGGGGCAGGGACGTCAGCGAGGTCGTCATGCCGCCGTCGTTCCTGACCGCCAGGCAGGCGCTCATGGAGAACAACTTCACCGCGCCGTCGTTCGCCGAGGAGGCGCGGGCGCATGGAGCCGATCCGTCCGCGCTCGCCGCCGCGTGGACGTACCTGCTCGACCAGGCCGACATCGGGATGGGCTGCGCACTTGGCACGGGCGGCGACATGGTGGTCTCCCTGGCCGAGAAGCACGCGCCCGAGGACGTACGCGAAAAGGTGCGGGAGATCTTCGCCAACGGCTTCTACTCCGGCGAGGCCGCTCAGATGTTCACCGAACGGACGGGCGGCTCCGACCTGGCCGCCCTGGAAACCGCCGCCCTCCCCGACGGCGACGCGTGGAGCCTGTCCGGGCTCAAGTGGTTCGCCTCCAACGCCAACGGCTCCGCGTTCGTCGTGCTCGCCCGGCTCCCCGACGGTGACGTGGCGCCCTTCCTGGTGTTGTGGGAGCGGCGCGACGGCACGCGCAACGGCGTGCGGATCCGGCGGCTCAAGGACAAGCTCGGCACCAGATCGGTCGCCTCGGCCGAGGTCGAGTTCACCGCGGCGGAGGCGTTCCTGCTGGCCGGATCGGATCCGGGCGCGGGCTCCGGCCTCGGCACCATGATGAAGCTCACCAACGCCTCCAGGCTCGGCGTGGCCATGATGGGCCTCGGCGTGGCCAGGCGGGCGCTGGTCGAGTCGATCTGCTACGCCAGGGCGCGCGAGGCGTTCGGGCGCCCTCTCATCGAGCAGCCGCTGATGCGCCGCAAGCTGGCCGAGCTGATCGTCGAGGTCGAGGCGGCGCAGGCGATGGTGTTCGACGCGCACGTCAGCCCCCGGCTGCGCCTCGCGCCCGCCCTGACCAAGCTGCGCGCCGCCCGGCTCGGCGTCACCGCCGCCGGCGACGCGATCGAGGTGCACGGCGGCAACGGCTACATCGAGCAGTGGCCGGTCGCCAGGCTGCTGCGCGACGCGCAGGTCAACCCGATCTGGGAGGGCGGGGACAACATCCTCTGCCTCGACGTGCGGCGGGCCATGCTCAAGGAGCAGGCGCACCTGCCCTTCCTCGACCGGCTGCGCTCCTTGGCCACCTCCGGCCTGGTCGGGGCCCGCATCGACGACCTGGCCAAGGCCATCGAGACGTGGCACACGCTGGACCGCGAGGTGGCGGAGGAGCGGCTCTACCCGCTCGCGCAGTTCATGGCCGACGTCTACGCCGCCGCGCTGCTGGAGGACCAGGCCCGCTGGGGGCTCGACGACGGCCGCAAGGCGCTCGTGGCCCGCTCGTACGCCGAGGCGCACCTCGTGGATCACGGCCCCCTGCGCGGACTCGACCGCCCCGCCGGGGACCCGCAGCGGTTCGACGACCTGCTGTCGGGGGTGTTCACCGGCTGACCATCCCGCCACCGCCCTCCGTCACGCGCGCAGTACGGTGATGTGGCGGCCGGAGGGTGTGGTCGCCTGCTCGAAGCCGCCTCGATCCTTCCAGGGCGGGGCTTCGGGGCGCCGGTCGAAGATGACCAGCACACCGGTGGTGAGGGTGAGCCGGTCCAGATAGCGGTCGAGTTGTGCGAGACCGTCGGGCTTCGGGTCGTTCTCTCCGGCGCGCCATACCTTGAGTTCCATGGCCTCGCGCTGCATGAGCCGTTCGCCGCCTGGGCCGGCGTAGGGCCAGCGGATCAGTACGTCGAGGCGTTTGGTGCCGGCGGCGTATTCGCGGTCGAGATGACCTCCGCCGTTGACCAGGCGGTGCAGGAAGGCCATGAGGATGATCTGGCAGGCGGCTTCGTGGTAGCCCTCCTGCTGGATGAGGACCTCGCCGTGCTCGCGCCAGAACACGACGAACTCCTGCAACAGGCGCGGCAGGTCGAACCGGCCGTCCGGCAGGAGGAAGCTGCGCGGATCGGCCATCACGTACTGTTCCGACGGGGCTCCCAGCACCCGAAGGACGACCTCCCGGTAGATCGGGTTCGCCACCTCCAGCGGAGGATTCTGCTTGATCAGGCCCAGGTCGCGGACGTAGGACAGATCGTCGGAGAAGGTGAAGTCGATGTCGGGCAGGACCCCGGCCACCATGGGCTCCATCACCCGCTTGACCCGTGGCTCGTGCAGCCGGGCCACCAGGGCGTCCAGGTGGGTGGCCCGCTTGCGGATCAGCCGCTCCTTGGCCTCTTCCACCTCCTCGGCGGTGACGGCGCCGGTCGTCCCTCTCTGGAGGATGATGTCGAAGGCGAGGGCGTTGACCAGCCATGGTTGTCCCTGGGTGAGCTCGAAGACCCGGTCGATCGCGTCCTTGGTGAACTCCTGGCCGGTGGCCTGGGTGTGCTGGCCGTAGAGCTCGGCGATCTCGTCGGGGGTGAAGTCGCTCAGGCGCAGAGACTCGGCGACGATGTTGAACGGGCTGGCCGGATTGCTCCTTTCGGGGTCGCCACCTGAGGCGACCTTGTAGTCGCGCAGGTCACGCAGGCCGCACAGTGCCACGGATGCGGGGAACGGGTGGCCCTCATGCCGGGCGTTGTGGCCGTGGCGGAGCTGGCTGAGGATGCTGACCAGGCTGTTGCCCTGCAGGGCGTCGATCTCGTCGAGGAACAGCACCACCCGGCGCGGGCAGCGGCGGCACCACTCGCTCAGGGCCGAGCCGAACCGGGCGCCCGGCGTGACCTGCGGCCGGGGATCCGGCGGCAGCAGGTTCTCCGGCCATCCCGTCCGCTCGGCGGCCTCGCGGAGGGAATCCAGCAGCAGCGACTCCGCGGCGGCGTAGTCGTCGCCGGCCGCCTTGGCGCGTTCGCAGGAGAACAGCAGGGCCGCGGTGTCGCCCTCGGCGGTCAGCTCGGACGCCAGGGCGCCCAGTGTGGTGGTCTTGCCGGTCTGCCGGGGCGCGTGCAGCACGAAGTAGCGGTCCATGTCGATGAGCTCGCGCGCCTGAGGGAGCCGCTGAGCGGGGGACAGCATGTAGTGGTGCTGTGGGCCGCAGGGACCGGTGGTGTTGAAGTATCTCGCTCGGGGTGGGCGCATGCTCACATTCTGTCATCATGCGCCGTTCTGGTGTGAGGTTCCGCGTCGAGACCGTCGGCGCCTGCCCGGATCGCGCCCGTTCGAGCTCAAGGAGCTGGTGTCCCTTTCGCCGGCGGTGTGAGCCTGGCCTGGCCGCACTCGTTCATCGCCGCCCGCGCCTGGGAGATCGACATCGGGGGAACGGGTAGCCCGTGGGCCGCGGTCGAGCGCAGACCGTCGAGGGTGAGGGCGAGGTGCCGCCGCCAGGCCCCGGGCGCGGTCCCGAACGTGGCCCGCACGGTCGCCGCCACGCCCCAGATCACGAAAGCCATGTCGGCGAGCGTCACGTCACCGCGCAGAGCCCCGGATCCCTGGGCTCGTTCGATGATGCGCACCATCGGCTCGATTCCCTTGCCGTCTCGTGCGGCGAGGTCGTTGTAGCCGAGGTCGGCCGCCTGCAACTCGCAGACGCCGGTGAGGAACGCGACGAAGCCCTCCCATGGGTCGTCCGCGGTCAGGGCCTGTTCGGCGATCGCGGCGACCGTGGCCGCCCGGTCCTCGAAGACCGCCTCCACGAGGTCCTCCCGGGTGGCGAAGCGGTTGTAGAGCGTTCCGATGCTCACCCCTGCCGTCCGGGCGATCTCTTCGAGCGGCACGTCTAGCCCTCGGTCGGCGAACAGCCGCCGGGCCGCCTCCAGGAGTCGCTCGCGGTTGTGTACGGCGTCCTTGCGCATGCCCGCCAGCCTAGCTAAGTTGAGGCTCTATTCAACTTGAGGAGAGTCTCAACTTATGTCCCGAACGATCCTGATCACGGGTGGAACCCATGGCATCGGCCGGGCCCTCGCCCGCCACTACGACGAGCGCGGCGACCGGGTGATCGCGGTGGGCAGCCGCGACGCCGACCTCAGCTCGCTCGAGCAGACCCGTGACCTGGCCGAACGGGTCAGCGCGGAACACCCGGTGATCGACGCTCTGGTGCTCGGCGCCTTCAGGTACCACCCGAGGAGGATCGAGACCGAGGAGGGTTTCGAGGCGACCTTCGCCCTTTACGTGCTCAGCCGCCGGCTCCTGGCCGTGGCCCTGCGCACCTCGCTGGAACGGGCCGGCAGGCCGGTGATCGTCAACCTGTGCGGGACCGGCCCCGGGCGGATCCACTGGGACGATCTCCAGCTGACCACCAGGTACCGCCCTCTCGCCGCCATCACCCAGGGCGCCCGAGCCAACGCGCTCCTGGGTGCCGCCTACGCCTCGGAACGGACACGGTACGTGCTCTACAACCCGGTCTTCGTGGCGACCGGCCTCCACCGGCCCTTCAAGCAGCCGGTACGAGGCATCGTCCGCGCGGCGTCCGCGCTGTTCGCCCAGCCCCCGGCCGAAGCCGTGCCGCCGATCGCCGCGCTCATCGACGATCCCCCCGCCGGACGGCTCACCGCGTACAAGAAGGGAAAGCCCGTCAGGCTCGACGCCGATCCGGGTGAAGCCCGGCGATTCGAGGAGCTCGTCCGATCGATGACGGATCACGCGCGGCGCTGCGGGTAGCGGCGGGGCGCGGTCTCCGACGCCCGACGGGTGGGCGCGGTCGACCGCAGGACGGCCCCGCGCGTTCGGTGACGTCGATCCGTCTGTCGCAGCGGTTCGGCGCTCCAGGTCAGCGGGACCGGCGGCCCCGGTTGCCGCCCTTGCCGCCCTTGCCGCTCCTTCCGCGAGCGGACGGCGCCGACCTGCGGCCGGATCCGCCCTGGGGCTTGCGAGCCTGTCGCTGCGACGACTGCTGCGCTGACTTCTGGGCTGACTTCTGGGCCGGCTTCTGGGCGGGCTTCTCCGATGGTGTCGCGGGGGCGCGGCCGCGCGAGCTGTTCGCCGTGCGGCCGCGTACGATGCCGATGAAGTCCTCCACCAGATCGGTCGTCCGGTCGGTGGGCCAGGCCAGCGCCACCTGCGACTGCGGCGCGTCCGTCACCGGCCGGTAGGTGAGGTCCTTACGGTGGTGCAGTCGCGCCAGAGACTGGGGGACCAGGACGAGCCCCGTCCCGGCGGCGACGAGCCGGATCGTGTCCGCTGTCGTGGGCGGGCGTTCGAACGCGGGCAGTCCCGGGCGGGTCGTCCAGTCGAGGACGTCGTCCAGCGGGTGGAACACCTCATCGTCCGCCAGATCGGCGACGGTCACCTCGTCGGCCGCGGTCACCGCGTGGTCTTTCGGCACCACGACAACCGTGGTCTCCACGTACAGGGGAATCACGCTGAGCCCGTCCCGCTCGACCGGCAGCCGGACGAACCCGGCGTCGGCGCCTCCGCCGCGCAGCAGCTCCACCACGTCGGCGGCGGGAACCGAGACCAGGCTGAGCGGCACGCCGGGCATCCGCTCGGCCCAGATGCCGGCCCATTTCGCGGGCGTCACCCCGGGCGCGTACGCCAGCCGGAAGACGTCGCCGCTCTCCTCGTGAGTCACTCCGCCAGGGTAGCGACGTCAGGAGGACCAACGTTCACTGACTACCCTGGACACCATGACCTCGCCCAGACCCAAGACGACCCAGACGATGAAGCCCGCGACCGCGGCCAAGAAGCTGGGCATCCTCCTCTCGGCCACACCCGCCGACTTCCAGGAAGGCGTCGTCTCCAGGAGCGAGCTGAACGCGATGCAGGCGGCCCCGCCCGCCTGGCTGGCCGATCTGCGCCGTAACGGCCCGCACCCCAAGCAGGTCGTCGCCGCGAAGCTCGGGGTCTCCATCTCCGGCCTGGCCAGAGCCGGGATCACCGAGCCGCTCACCACCGCCGAGATCGACGCGATCAAGGCGGAGAACCCCGCGTGGCTGGAGCACGAGCGCTCCGTCCAGGCCGAGGTCCGCAAAGAAGCGCAGCGCCTCAAACAGAGCTAGTCATCCACTCGGATCCTGGACAACCGGTCATGCGCGTAGAACGGTGACGTGGCGGCCGGGTGGTGTGATGGCCTGCTCGAACGTGCCTCGTTCCTTCCACGGCGGGGCCTCAGGGCGCCGGTCGAAGATGACCAGCACGCCGGTGGTGAGGGTGAGGCGGTCGAGATAGCGGTCGAGTTGGGCGAGGCCGTCGGGCAGCGGGTCGTCCTTGCCTGCGCGCCACACCTTCAGCTCCATCGCCTCCCGTTGCATCCGTCGTTCGCCGTCCGGACCCGGGTAGGGCCAGCGGATCAGCACGTCGAGGCGTTTGGTGCCGGCGGCGTATTCGCGGTCGAGGTGGCCGCCGCCGTTGACCAGGCGATGCAGGAAGGCCATGAGGATGATCTGGCAGGCGGCCTCGTGATAGCCCTCCTGCTGGATGAGGACTTCACCGTGCTCGCGCCAGAACACGACGAACTCCTGCAACAGGCGCACCAGGTCGAACCGGCCATCAGGCAGGACGAAGCTGCGCGGGTCGGCCTTGACGAATCGCTCCGTGCGGTCACCCAGGACCCGTAGCAGGACCTCCCGGTAGATCGGGTTGGCGATCTCCAGGTCCCTGGTCCCCCGGATGAGGCCGAGATCGTGAACGTAGGAGACGTCATCGTCGAAAGACGTGTCCGTGCCTGGCCACGTTCCCGCCACGATCGGTTCGATCACCCGTTCCACCCGTGGTTCGTACAGGCGCGCCACGAGAGCGTCCAGGTGGGTGGCTCGCGCTCTGATCAGCCGCTCCTTGGCTTCTTCCACCTGCCCGGCGGTGATGGCGCCGGTCACCCCCATCTTGAAGGTGATCTCGTGGGCGAGGGCGTTGACCAGCCATGGTTGTCCCTGGGTGAGCTCGAAGACCCGGTCGATCGCGTCCTTGGTGAACTCCTGGCCGGTGGCCTGGGTGTGCTGGCCGTAGAGCTCGGCGATCTGGTCGGCGGTGAAGTCGCTCAGGCGCAGAGACTCGGCGACGATGTTGAACGGGCTGGCCGGGTTGGACCGGCCGGCCTCGCCACCTGAGGCGACCTTGTAGTCGCGCAGGTCACGCAGGCCGCACAACACCACGGAGGCGGGGAACGCATGCCCCTTGTGCCGCGCGTTGTGGCCGTCGCGGAGCTGGCTGAGGATGCTGACCAGGCTGTTGCCCTGCAGGGCGTCGATCTCGTCGAGGAACAACACCACCCGGCGCGGGCAGCGGCGGCACCACTCGCTCAGGGCCGAGCCGAAGCGGCTGCCCGGCGTGACCTGCGGCCAAGGCTCCGGCGGCAGCAGCTCCTCCGGCCATCCCGTCCGCTCGGCGGCCTCGCGGAGGGAATCCAGCAGCAGCGACTCCGCCCAGGCGACGTCGTCACCGGCCGTCTTGGCACGCTCGCAGGAGAACAGCAGGGCCGCGGTGTCGCCCTCGGCGGTCAGCTCGGACGCCAGGGTATCCAGCGCGGTGGTCTTGCCGGTCTGCCGGGGCGCGTGCAGCACGAAGTAGCGGTCCATCTCGATGAGCACTCGCGCCTGGGGGAGCCGCTGCGCGGGAGGCACCATGTAATGGTGCCGCCGGTCGCAGGGGCCGGTGGTGTTGAAGTATCTCGCTCGGGGTGCGCGCATAGATACATACTGTCACTGCTTGCTGGGTCAGCAGTGATTTCGCGCCTTAAGCCGGACGCCTCCGCGCTGTTCCAGGGCTCCTCGGCGACGTCACCGTCACGCTGCCCTTTCCTCCGCCGCACGGGCCTTCGCCAATTGGCGCTCCCGCACTGTGCACGCGAGGCGCACGACCATCGAGCGGACGGCTTCGGCGGGACGGTTCGACGGCACGAACAACTGCTTCTTCACCCGGGCGAGGTGCTGATGCCTGACGATGGACGGGCGCAGCCGCGATTCCCAGGCGGTCAGCGCGGCGTCGAGGTCGCCGGGGTTCTCCCGCAACTCCCGGCCGAACTCGGCGCCACCTCGCAGGGCGAAGGTGGCGCCCATCCCCGAGTAGAGGTTCAGGCACCACGCCGCATCGCCCACGAGCACCGCCTTTCCTCTGCTCCACCGGGGCATCTTCACCTGGTGCACCGAGTCGAACAGGAAATCCGGCGTCTCTTCCAGGGAGTTCAGGGCGTGCCGCACCACGGGGTCGTCCATGTCGGAGAACGCGGTGCGCAGCCGCTCGATCCTGGATCCGGTGAACTCTCCTTCGACGTCCTCGGTCCGGTAGGTCAGCAGGGCGGTCGGGGGCCGGTCGGCGAACCCGAACACCCACGCCCCACGGCCCGCGCGGGCGCTGATGATGCTGTCCGCCTCCTTGAACGACGGCACTTGTTCCTTGAGCTGGAACGCGCAGATCACCGCGTTCCACCCGGTCATGTAGTCCTCGTGCGGGCCGAAGACCATGCGGCGCACGCTCGATCGCATGCCGTCGGCGCCCACGACCAGGTCGAAGCTCTCGCGGTGCCACTGGCCGGTGCCGGTGTCTTCGAGCAGCACGCGCACGTCGACACCGGTGTCGTCGATCTCGACGGGTTCCGTGGCGAACCGCACGGCGATGGGCTCGCCCGTCCCGTCCCCGTGGATGCCCTCCCAGAGCGCGGCTTCGATGTCCCCGCGGACCATCGCCGCGGGGTTGCCCGGCTGGTGCAGGAATCCCAGGCCCGGCTCAAGGCTCCCCCGCCGGGTCAGCGACCACGCCTTCCCGCCGCCGGGCGGGTTGCGGGTGTGCAGGTGGTCGCGGATGCCGAGGTCGGCGGCGGCCTGCCTGCCCTCCGGCATGAGGCCGACGAAGTAGCCGCCTCTTCGGCGTTCCTGGGCCCGTTCGACGATGACCGGCTGCCATCCGGCCCGCCGTAGCCCGATCGCCGCGGACATGCCGGCGATCCCGAGCCCGACGACCAATGCGCGTTTCCGCATGATGTCGTTCTCCCTTCGTCTTCGGCGTGGTCAGTCGGGGACGATGACGGCGCGGGTGCGACCTTGGTGCGCCCAGGCCTCGCCGACGCGGCTGAGCGGGTAGGTGGTGTACGGCGCGTCGAAGGTGCCGTCGGCGAACCGGGCGATCATCTCGGGGAACTCGGTGATCATTTCGGTCTTGGAGACCGAGCCCATTCCGCTGCCGGTGATCCGGATCCGCCGGCTGCGCAGGAGCGCCGCGGGCAGCGCCGCCTCGGTTCCCGCGAGCGAGCCGATCTGCACGTAGGAGGTCGCCTCGATGCCGTCGTCAGGGCGGGTGCTTCCCAGTGCGGCGAAGGCGGCCTCGGCCACGGGGCCCCACACGAAGTCGAGGATGAGTCCGGGCTGCGCCTCGGCGACGGCGGTGGCGAGGGCGCTCGCCCCGGCCTCGGGTGCCGGGTCCGCGAGCGGGACGGTGACGGCACCGAAGTCGCGCAGCCGTTCCAGTGCCTCGCGATCGCGTCCGGCCGCGATGACCTGCTTCGCGCCGAGAGCCAGCGCCGCCCGCGCGGCCAGGCCGCCCGACATGCCGGTCGCCCCGAGCACCAGCACGGTGCCGAGTTCGCCCGCCTCCTTGCGGTGGGCGACCAGCGGCATCCAGCCCGCCGAAGCGGGGTTCATGCCGGCGGCGACGGCGAGCGGATCGGCTCCGGCGGGCAGGTCCACCTCGAACGGGGTGACCATCAATTCGGCCATCGTTCCCCAGGGCGACCGGGCGAGGCCCGTGTAGACCAGTCGCCCGTCCTCGGTCCTGGCCACGGCGTCCACGCCCGGAACCAGGGGGAACGCCGTGCCGCCGCGGTAGTGGCGGCCGGAGGCCATCCCGCGGACGACGTGGTGCAGACCCGCGCCCACGAGTCTCAGCGGCGCCCGGCCCGGCTGTGGTTGCGGGTCGGGGAAGTCCGCGCAGACGGGTGTCGATTCTGGGGTGTTCACGACTGCGGCACGCATGACACGCTCCTGAACAAAGTTCAATTCTGGCGCCACCCACCGTGCCTGAACTTTGTTAAGCTGTCAACCGTGGCGAAGGGCATCACGCGAGAGCGGATCGTGGCGGCGGCACTCGAACTGCTCAACGACAAGGGCATGGACGCTCTCACCGTCCGTGCCCTCGCGTCCCGGCTCGGTGTGGGAGCCCCCGCGCTGTACTGGCACGTCCGCAACAAGCAGGAACTGCTCGACGAGATGAGCACGTTCGTCATGCGCCGCGTGATCCATGCCCTGTCGGAGATCGATCCGGGCGCCGACTGGCGTGACGCCATGGCCGCCTACGCGCGCGTCCTGCGCTCGGAATACCTGAAGTACCGGGACGGAGCGCGCATCTTCAGCGGCACCCGCTTCTCCGAGCCCGAGGTGGTGAAGGAGAAGGAGCCCTGGCTCGGGCGCTTGACCGCGGCCGGGTTCTCACTGGCCGAGGCGGACGACGCCCTCGACCTGATCACCGCGTTCGTGGTCGGCTTCGTGATCGAGGAGCAGGAGCGCAACCGGCCCGCCGGCGACGACCCGGATCGCTACTCACTCGCCGAGCGCGACGCGTGGCTGGGTGAAGGCGCCGATCTGGTCAAGGCCGCCGGACATCTGCGCGACGACGGGGATCAGAGGTTCGAGCGGCAGCTCGGTGTCGTTCTCGACGGGCTGGCGGCCCGGTTGCGTTGACGGCCCGTCGTCGTGGCCGCCGGGTGTACCAAACGTCGGTGCTCCGGGCGCGGGAAGCACCGACGTGGACGTGGACGTTCGGCCGCTACTTCGGCAGCCAGTCGGCTATTTCGAGGGAATGCGGGACCTTGAGTTCGAGGGTGTCACCGACCACGCTGTCGAGCGCGTCAACCATTCCCTTGGCGTCCTTGCCGGAGGCCGTCTGCGCCAGTTGCAGGGCGAGGGCCTGCTTGACGGCCGTTCCCGAGCCGCGGTAGATGCCGTGGCGGGTATTTCTGTCGGCGAACACCTTGCTCGCGTCGGCGGTGCTGTTCGCGGTGTTCAATCCGCCAAGCAGGTCGCCTGAGACCCAGCATTCGTCGATTTCATCGATATTCCATTCTCCGTACCACGCGCAGTCGCCGAGCCATTTGCGGTGGGGGACCTCGCCGCCGATCGAAATGATGTAGAAGGTGAAGCCGATGTTGCCGACCTTCTTCCAGTCCGCGAGATTAGTGTGCTGCAGGGTTATTCCCTTGCTGACGAGGCTGAAAGCGGAGAGTGTGGTGGTGAAGTCGGGCTTGTCGCCGGGCCTGTTCTTCGGGGCCGGGGCGTAGTGACGAATGGTCCATGGCAACGCGAGGATGGGGCCCAGACCCCTTTTGCGAACGGCCGGTACGCCGTCGAACTCTTTGGCGGCGTCCGGGATCCGGTTGAGGATGTCGAGTCCGGGGAACTGCGTTTCCGTGAGTGCTGTCATGATCTCCCAGGCATCGGTCTTCCCGGCTCTGGCGAGCGCTTCGACGAGTTCGGTCTCGCTGGCGGCGTCCTGGATAAGCTTTTCGAAGGGCATGGACATCGCACTTCACCGTCCCATCCTTGAGAAGGAATTCGACCGTCAAATTAACATTCGAGCCTTCGCTGGGCAAGTGCTCAATTGATTTGGCTATAAGAGATGCCATCTCCATATAGCCTGATTAATCACCTTCTGTCCATATAAATCATGTAAGGGGGTGGGTGATGGGTCGGCACGCGGACGATCTGGCGCGGGAGATCGTCCGGTTTTCGCGAGCGTGTCCGCGTGGCGGGTGGCAGCTTTGGTCCGAGGCCGCGGTGTGGGCGTACGCTCGGCGCGTTCGGCGAAGGAGGCTCGTATGACGGTACGCGTGGAGCGTGAGGGACCGGTCACCACCGTGGTGCTCAGCAGGCCGCAGGCGCGTAACGCGGTCGACCGTGAGACGGCCGGCGCGCTGGCCGGCGCGTTCCGTGATTTCGAGGAGTCCGACGCGGCGGTGGCGGTGTTGTGGGGGGAGGGCGGCACGTTCTGCGCCGGGGCGGATCTCAAGGCGTTGGACAACCGGGTGGGCGAGGAGGGCGACGGGCCGATGGGGCCGACGCGGATGCGGCTGACGAAGCCGGTCATCGCCGCCGTCGCGGGGCACGCGGTGGCGGGCGGGCTGGAGCTGGCTCTCTGGTGCGACCTGCGGGTGGCGGAGGAGGGGGCGGTGTTCGGGGTGTTCTGCCGCCGGTGGGGCGTGCCGCTGGTCGACGGCGGCACGGTGCGGTTGCCGCGGCTCGTCGGGGCGTCCCGGGCGATGGACATGATTCTCACCGGGCGGCCGGTCGGGGCGCGGGAGGCGTACGCGTGGGGGCTGGCCAACCGGCTCGTGCCGGAGGGCACCGCTCGGCGGCACGCGGAGGAGCTGGCCCGTGAGATCTCCCGGTTCCCGCAGGCGTGCCTGCGCGGCGACCGGTTGTCGGCTCTGGAGCAGGAGGGGCTGGGGGAGGAGGAGGCGATGCGGAACGAGATGCGGCACGGGCTGGTCTCGCTGCCGGACGCTGCTGCGGGCGCGGCCCGCTTCGCCGCCGGCGCGGGACGGCACGGCGCCTTCGGCGAACCCTGAACGCTGGCGCGCCGTCGACTTGTACGTTCTGTCAATCTGCAGTCGGCTAGCTGTGCCTGTCCCGAGAGCGCGCTCGACGACGTGCTGTCCGGCAGCACCTGCCTCAGGGAGCTGAGCCGGAACATTTGCATACCGGTCCGATGTGTCGGCGTGGAAAGCCATACTGGGTCTGGCCATCGCTTGGCAGCGGCTCGATCGGGATGCGTAGATGTTCCAGCACAAAGGAGTCTCGTGGTGAACGGCAGCGTGCACTTGTCAGTCCGCGTCCCCTGGCATGATTCGGGCTGGTCGGGGAGGGTCTGTCATGATCCGCTGGGAAACGCGTCCTGTATCCTGCTCAAGAACGTCGGCCGGCATCGCGACGACAGATACGAAGCTGAACACGCCGGAAGGTCACTAGATGAGGTAGAGGTCCACCGCATCGCCTGTGTGCAGGAGCGTGGAACGTTCCTCAGCGCGCACCCCTACACGTTCAACATGAAGCACCCGTACGCATGGCATAAGGCGCTGAAGGGCATAGAGGCCACGCCTCTCACAGTCCCGGCTTACGGTGTTCATACGATTCCTTACTTCTGGTTGAACCGGGACGGAGTCAACAACGTTCTTAGCGAGTTCGACGTTGACTTTGACGAGCACCTCGAAGACCAGGTCGACAAGCTTCTCTTCAAGGGCGAGTGGGTGATGCACGCCCGAAACCAGCAAGCGCTGATAACGCGCTTCTTCGAGGACGTCACTCCACACGAGTCCCTGGTCTTCTTCTACGCCAAGCACTCACCGTTCGATGGCAGCCGCGTCGAAGGACCGCTTCTGGTCGGCGCCGCCCAGATCACTGGCAAGCAGCTTCCCGGGTTGTGGCGGACTGACGGTCACACCGCGTTCCCGACCCACATGTGGGAAACCTCTCTCACCCATTCGCTCCGGCCGGATGGCACCGGAGGAATCCTCCTTCCGGTGGCTGAGCTCGCCGAGCTCGACGCTCGTGGCGAAGATGTGAGCGAGGCGCTGGCCTGGGCGCCGGAGACCAAAGGACGCGAATTCGCCTACGTCACCGAGCACGTCGCCCATGACACCGCGATCGCCACCTTGGAAAGGCTCTTCACAGCTGCTCGCCACTGCCATGAGTTGGGGATCGACGTGCCAGAGGCGTCGCTGGCATGGCTCGACGATCGCATCGGCGAACTGTGGACCATGCGTGGTCCGGCACCTGGATTGGGCGCCGTGCTGGGCGCGCTGAAGTTTCCGCACAGTAAGGTGCTGGCCCGGGCGGTCGCCAGGCAGACGGCTGCGGACACTGATCCGTGGGAGACGCTGACCGAAGCCATCACCCACCGTGGGCGTTACCCCGATGAGCTCGACCGGCTCATACCCGAGACGCATCGCAAGATTTGGCAGCAGTTCACTGCGGAACAGCTCCAGGTCCTGCGCCTGCTGTCGAGATTCCAGCTCACCACCGAGCAGGCCGAGATGCTCTTCCAAAAGAAGATCACCGACCTTGAGCACGACGAGTTGCTGGATAATCCGTACTTGGCGCACATCTGGACAGCCGATCAGCTCGTAGCCGTGAGCTTCGAGGTGATAGACCGCGGCTGCTTCCCCAGCGCCGCGATCCGGCACTCGTTCCCGATGCCTGAGCCGAGCGCGATGGAGGATGGCGGTGACCCGAGGCGTGTCCTGGCACTGCTGGTCACTGTCCTTGAGGAGGCCGCAGCCGACGGCGACACCGTGGTCACGATGGAGAGCGTCATCGCCAGGATCGAGGCGCGGAAGCTGTCCGTTGCGTGCCCGATCTCTGAAGAACTCCTCCTTGCGTGTCGCTTCCATCCGACACAACTGGACTACGATCCCGAGCAGCCTTACTGGCCGCCAGTAACAGGTACCAAGCTTGAGGATGGGAGCCCTTCTTACAAGCTGGCGCGCCTGGAGACGATGGCCTACCTCATCCGAAGCGTGATCAAAAGCCAGCATGCTCGGCCATACCATGCTGTCCCGGAAGACCTCGGGACCAAACTGGACGAGGTGCTTCCTAGCGATGTGCCTGCGGACGATGACGATGCCGAGACCGAGAAGCGGGCACGCGCCGAGAAGAAGGCGGCGCTGGCCGAACTGTACGCTGCCCCCTTGAGCGTTCTCAACGGGCGCGCGGGAACCGGTAAGACCACTCTGATCAAGGCACTGGTCCGCCGGGAGGAGGTTGCGAACAGAGGTGTTCTGCTTCTCGCTCCCACGGGGAAGGCGCGAGTCCAGCTGCAGAACAAAGTGGATTATCCCGCGCAGACTATTGCTCAATTCTTAATAGGACATGGACGCTATAATTCCGACACCCAGACCTACGCGCTTTCCCAGGCGCCCAAGGCGCCCTTTACTGGGACCGTCATTATTGACGAGGCGTCGATGCTCACCGAGGAGCAACTGGGCGCGATCCTGGACGCTCTTACGCCACCCGACCGGCTCATCCTGGTAGGAGACCCGCGTCAGCTCCCGCCGATTGGCGCGGGGCGGCCCTTCGTCGATCTCATCCACTGGCTCAAATCGGAGGCGAACGAGCCGCACTTCCCTCGGGTCGTGCGCGGACACGCCGAACTCATCGAACTACGTCGCCAGAAGGGGCATATTCGTGATGATCTGATGCTGGCCGCCTGGTTTTCTGGGGATGAGGTGCCGCCGGGTTTTGATGAGGTTTGGGAGAAGCTTCGCTCCGGGGAGCGCTCGGACGCGCTGGCTGCGCTGCCCTGGCGTGGGTCCCGGCCGCTGGAGGTCATCGAGCAGGCCTTGGCCGATGAACTGGGCGTGTGCGGTCCTGACGCGGCTAGGCACTTCGAAGTCTCCTACGGCGGCCACGTTGATGGGGCGTACATCAACTTCCCTGAAGGAAAGGACGGCGCTGCGGATCAGTGCGAGAAGTGGCAGGTGCTTTCGCCGACGCGTGGACACGGGTGGGGAACCGTCGAAATCAACCGCCACTTGAAGCGCACTTTCCGGCAGCGGGAGATGCGACGGGCGACGGCATCCAAGTGGCAGCGCACCACGCCGCCGCCTCTCGGCGCCGAGCAGATCGTCCTCGGTGACAAAGTACTCAACACCCAGAACGGAAGGCTGCCGAAGGTCCCCTGGTCAGCTGGCCTGGGCTACGTGGCCAACGGCGAGATCGGCGTCGTGGTCGGACGGCTCGGCAAGAAGGGCAGCAACCCGAGAGACACCCTCGTCGAGTTCTCCTCGCAGGTCGGCACGACTTACAAGTACGCGGCGCTGGCCGAGGACGATCCGGCGCTGGAGCTCGCATGGGCGATCACCATCCACAAGTCCCAGGGGTCGGAATTCCGCAAGGTCTTCGTCCTGCTGCCCAGCTCGGCTCGGAAGCTGTCGCGAGAGATGCTTTACACCGCGCTCACCCGCCAGCAGGACCAGGTGATCCTTCTACATGAAGGCTCGATCGATGAGCTTCTTGAGCTGACCATCTCGACCGGCTCGGAAACCGCGCGCCGGCTGACCGACCTCTTCGGCCTACCCATGCCACGTGAGGTCTTCTTCCCTGACGGAACTTCGGCGGGGAAGCTGGATGCCAGGCTGATCCACATCACCGGAAACGGAACGCTGGTCCGCAGCAAGAACGAGGTGATCATCGCTAACATCCTGGACAACCTGGTCCGTGGGCACTGGCGTTATGAGCTTCCGCTGGAGATCAACGGCAAGACTCTCCGGCCAGATTTCACCATCCGTGCACCAGGCGGCAGGACGATCTACTGGGAGCACCTTGGCATGATCGAAAGTCCGGCCTACAGGCAGACGTGGGAGCGCAAGGAGGCCTGGTACCGCAGCGGCGGCATCCTTCCCGTCGAAGACGGCTCCGTGCATGAAGGCTCGCTGATCCTGACCACGGACAACCTCGACGGGGTGGACGTGCCGCAGTGGACCGAGCTGGCGCGCAAGGTGATCGGTGAGGTCCCGTCAGGCCCTGTCATACCACCCAAGAAGAAAGTGAAGAAGACCCTGCCTGGAGTCTGAATCCGGTATATCGCGTCCGGGCGGTCACAGACAGACAGGCCGCAGGAGTCTGTGTTAACACCGTCAAATCGCTGCTGCGATTGACGTCCGATTGTTCGTGTACTGTTACAGCCATGAACGCGGAGTCCCCGGTCTCAGCCGCAGAGATCGCGCGGCTGGCCGGAGTGACGCGGGCGGCGGTCTCCAACTGGCGCAGAAGGTATGATGACTTTCCCGCGCCGGTGAGCGGCGGCCCGCGCAGCCCTCTTTTCTCGATGTCCGAGGTGAACCTGTGGCTGGATCGGCACCGCAAGCGCGTTGAGGTTTCGCACGAGGTGCTGGCCTGGCAGGGCCTGCGTGGTGTGTACGGAAGTGACATGATCCGCGGTCTCGCGGATGCCGCTCAGTTGTTCGTCACCGGACACTCGGAGTTCCTGGACGACGACATCCAGCCGCTGCTGGAACAGTACGCCGCGGAGAGCTCGCCGGCCGAAGCGCTCGCCGGGCTCACCGAACGCTTCATCAACTCCGCCGCGGGCTCAGACCGTGTGTCGGCTCCTCGCCTGATTCGTGCGGTCAAACACTTCGCGGGCTCGGTGAAGGGCACGGTGTTCGACCCCGCATGCGGCATCGGCAGCTTGCTCTTCGCCCTCGGAGACACCCTGGCCGGGCAGGAGGTCAACCCGTCGGCGGCGCGGCTCACCGAATATCGGGCGAAGCTCGCGGGACTCCATGATGTGGCGATCAGGGTAGGGGATGCCCTGCGGGCGGACCAGTGGCCGGACCTCCGCGCCGACCTCGTGGTGTGCGACCCGCCCACGAACGTGCGCGACTGGGGTCGCGAAGAGCTGCTGCTGGACGCCCGGTGGGAGCTGGGGCCGCCCACCCGCGCCGAGAGCGAGCTGGCCTGGCTGCAGCACTGCTACGCGCACGCGGCGCCGGGAGGCAGGGTGATCATCGTGATGCCCGCCTCGGTCGCCTACCGTAAGGCGGGCCGCCGGATCCGTGCCGAGGTCGTACGGCGCGGCATTCTCACCGACGTGGTCGCCCTGCCTGCGGGAATGGTGACGTCCCATGCCCAGCCCGTTCATCTGTGGCAACTGAGCAGGCCTGTGTCCCCCGACGACGTGGGATCCTCGATCCGCATGGTGGACCTGACGGCCAACGACCCGGACTGCCCTTTCGAACCCTCTCCAGACCAGGTTGTGGACGTGCAGCTGGTTGATCTGCTCGATGAGGAGGTGGATCTCACCCCCGCGAACTATGTCGCGGCCTCTCACACCGATCATGTCGCGGAGTACTCGTCCGCCAGGCAAGCTCTCGCGAGCCGGCTCCAGAATCTGCTGGAGCTGTTGCCGCCTCTCGCCTCAGGGCCCGGCTCTCTCGACGGCGCCACGATCACGGTGGCCGACCTGGCCAGGGCGGGGCTCGTCGACGTCTCCGAGGGCCGGGCCCTGCCCACCGGCGATCAGCTCGATGACGCCTATGTGGAAGGGTTCGTGCGCAGCAGCGCCAACATCAGACGCTCGACGAGCGCCAGCGGCAGCTTCCGCGCCGATGTCCGAGGCGCGCGCATCCCGCAGATGTCCATTGAGGACCAACGACTCTACGGGCAGGCGTTCCGGGCGCTCGAAGCGTTCGAGCACCGCGTCAAAGAGCTCGCCGCACTGGGCGAACGGGCGGCCGCGCTGGCACGTGAAGGTCTCACCAGCGGCGCTCTGCGCCCTCCGACGGAGGAGTGACCGGCAGGAACGGGCTCGGTGTCCCGCTCCACGACACATGCAGCGCCTCCCTGGCCCGCGTGCACGCCACGAAGAGCACGCAGCGTTCCCTGAGCATGTCGCTGTCGTGCTGGATCCGATCCACATGCGGAGGCGTGATCTCCTTCGAGAAGGGCACGGCGCTCAATGTCACCCCTGCCACCGCGACGCAGCGGAACTCCAGCCCCTTCATGGCGTGCATCGTCGCCAGCCGGACGGCGTCGGTGTCGGCCGCGGGCTGATCCCTGACCTTGACCACGGGCACGCCCGCCGCCGTCAGCCGGTCGCGGACCTTGTCCAGCAGGATGTTGAAGCGGGTGCAGACGGCGATCTCGCCAGGGCGCACGCCCTGCCCGATCCACTCCTTCACCCGCTCCACGACCGCTGTGACCTCGGCCTGCTCGGCGGGGAACCCCGTGCTGCGGGGCTGCTTGCCGTGCAGCAGCGACCGGTAGCCGGCGAGACTGTCGCTGCCGTCACCTCCGAGGTCCTCGACCAGGGAGTCGTCGAGCAGCCTGGCCGACCATGAGAGGATCTCGGCCGTGCTGCGGTAGTTGATGCGCAGCCGGCTGCTCCGCCCCGCGACAGAGATGCCGAGAGCGCCGAGCGACACCTTGGAGTCGTAGATCCGCTGGTGGGGGTCACCGGTGACGAAGAGGTCATCGGGCCCGTCGAGCACGGCCGCGCGCAGCACCCGCCACTGGGCCGGATGCAGATCCTGCGCCTCGTCGACGACCACGTGGTCGAAGCCGTGCCTCCTGAGGTTGGAACCGCCGAGCAGGCGGGTGGCCTCGGCGCAGATCTGCAGATGGGTGCTGACGCCCGCGGTACGCACCTCGGCGGCGAACTCCTCCATCGCCTGCCACACCCGCTCCCGCTGGCGCGGCCCGAGCGCCGTGCCACGGCCTCGCCGGCTCGCCCGCAGATACTCCCCCCAGGTGGCGACACGCTGGGCAAGGACGACGTGCCGGTGCTCCTGATGCAGGAACTGCTCGTTCCAGGGCAGGTCGAGACGGCGCACGATGCGCCGCCAGATCTGCCGCTCGTCGGCGTCGCCGATGATGTTCGGGACGCGGCCGGCCAGCTCGCGGACGATCCGGTAGGCGAAGGCGTTCACCGTGGTGACGTCCACGCGCGCCAGCTGCTGCGGGTCGTCGAGGAGCAGGGTGAGGTTCTCCCGCAGAGACGCGGCGAGCGCGGTGGTGTAGGTGGTGAGCAGGACGCGGCTTTCCGGGTAGCGGGAGAGCAGGTGCTTGACCCGGTGCAGGGCGACCACCGTCTTGCCCGTACCAGGACCACCCGTCACCTGCGCCGACCCGTTGAAGGAAGGGCGGTAGGCGACCCGCCGCTGCGACGGATGCAGGAAGATCCGCCACGCCGCGAACGGCTTGTCCAGGATGTCGGCCAGCTCCTGCGGCCCGGTGACCAGCGTGATCCGGCTCGTGGTGTTGGCGATCGCCATCTCCAGGCTCGGCTCGCCGGCCTGGTCGCCGGCGGGCCGGCGTTCCGCGACCACGTCCCGGTAGACCTCCTCGGGCGTGAAGCCCTCGGCGAGATATTGAAGCACCTCGAACTGGTCCTCGGGGAACAGGCTCGCGAAGGCCTCCAGCTGGGTCTTGTCGATGATGGTCCGTACGGGACGCAGCAACTGGTCGTCGATGCCGAGGTCGCGCAGCACGGTGTCGGAGAAGCCGGCGAACAGCAGCTCCGGCGCCTGGGAAGCGGCCTTCTCCAAGGCGGGGGTGAGCTCCTCGATGGCCACCACGTTGCGCACCTCCAGTGCCAGGGTGGCGCTGTTGATGCTGATCCGGCGCTTCTTCGCCCAGTCGTAGGCGTCGTCGTGCGGCAGGATGTTCAGCAGCAGGAAGACGTCACTGCCGTCGTCGGGGGCCAGCACGACGCCGCGCCAGAAACCGGTGACCCGGACGGTCCGGATCCGCGGATCCTTGGCCTGCGCGACCGATTCGAGGTGCACGCCCTTCTTGCCGTGGAGCTGGTCGACGGTGAGCTCCTGGAACCGTTGCATCACCTTGCGCACCCCCGCCTTGACGTCCTTCTCCAGGGCGTCGTAGCTCTCCCAGAAGGTGCTGGCGAAGGCGAGCTGCGGCACGAGGGGCCTCCCGGGGGTGAGTAGTGGATCACCAGGGTACGGCTGAGCCGTTCACGAAATCTACGGTCATACACGTAGGACGGTGACCTGGCGGCCGGACGGTGTGGTCGCCTGCTCGAAACTCCCTCGTTCCTTCCAGGGTGGGGCTTCGGGGCGCCGGTCGAAGATCACTAGTACGCCGGTGGTGAGGGTGAGGCGGTCGAGGTAGCGGTCGAGCTGGGCCAGGCCCTCCGGCTTCGGGTCGTTCTCCCCGGCTCGCCAGACCTTGAGCTCCATCGCCTCCCGCTGCATGAGCCGGTCGCCGTCCGGACCCGGGTAGGGCCAGCGGACGAGGACGTCGAGGCGTTTGGTGCCGGCGGCGTACTCGCGGTCGAGGTGGCCGCCGCCGTTGACCAGGCGGTGCAGGAAGGCCATGAGGATGATCTGGCAGGCGGCTTCGTGGTAGCCCTCCTGCTGGATGAGGACCTCGCCGTGCTCGCGCCAGAACACGACGAACTCCTGCAGCAGGCGTGGCAGGTCGAAGCGGCCGTCCGGGAGCACGAAGCTGCGCGGATCGGCCATCACGTACTGCTCCGACGGGGCTCCCAGCACCCGCAGGATGACCTCCCGGTAGATCGGGTTGGCCACCTCCAGCGGGGGTTTCTGCTTGACCAGGCCAAGATCGCGGACGTAGGACAGGTCGTCGGAGAAGGTGAAGTCGACGTCGGGGAAGGCTCCGGCCACCACGGGCTCCATCACCCGCTTGACCCGGGGCTCGTGCAGCCGCGCCACGAGGGCGTCCAGATGGACGGCCCGCTTGCGGATCAGCCGCTCTTTGGCCTCTTCCACCTCCTCGGCGTTGATGGCGCTGGTCGTCCCTATCTGGAGGATGATTTCGAAGGCGAGGGCGTTGACCAGCCAGGGTTGTCCCTGGGTGAGTTCGAAGACCCGGTCGACGGCGTCTTTGGTGAACTCCTGGCCGGTGGCCTGGGTGTGCTGGTCGTAGAGCTCGGTGATCTGGTCGGTGGTGAAGTCGCTCAGGCGCAGTGACTCGGCGATGATGTTGAAGGGGCTGGCCGGGTTCGTCCGGCCGGGGTCTCCGCCTGAGGCGACCTTGTAGTCACGTAGGTTGCGCAGGCCGCACAGCACTACGGAGGCGGGGAACGTGTGGCCCTCATGCCGCGTGTTGTGGCCGTCGCGGAGCTGGCTGAGAATGCTGACCAGGCTGTTGCCTTGCAGGGCGTCGATCTCGTCGAGGAACAGCACCACCCGGCGCGGGTTGCGGCGGCACCATTCGGTCAGCGCCGAACCGAACCGGGTGCCCGGCGGAGCCTGCGGCCAGGGGTCCGGCGGCAGCAGCTCCTCCGGCCAGCCCGTCCGCGCGGCGGCTTGACGGAGGGACTTCAACAGAATGTCCTCGGCGGCGGCGTAGTCGTCGCCGACCGCCTTGGCGCGCTCGCAGGAGAGCATCAGGGCGGCGATGTCGCCCTCGGCGGTCAGCTCGGAGGCCAGGGTGTCCAGCGTGGTGGTCTTGCCGGTCTGCCGGGGCGCGTGCAGCACGAAGTAGCGGTCCATCTCGATGAGCTCGCGCGCTTGCGGGAGCCGCTGCGCGGGGGACAGCATGTAGTGGTGGGCAGGGCCGCAGGGGCCGGTGGTGTTGAAGTATCTCGCTCGGGGTGTCCGCATGGTCACATTCTGCCATCACGTGCTGTACCGAATGCGAGATTCCGCGTCGAGACGGCGGAGGTCGTTGAGCGTGCGCGTGCGGCTCTCGACCCGACTCGAGCGGCCTCTCCCGTCCGGGTTTCCGGCCTTGGTCGGGAAGATGCGACGGTGAACCTTTGGGTGCCGCTCTGCGTACATCCTGGCGTCTGCGCGTCTGAGGCCGGGGATGACCATGCTGTTCTGTTATGCGCCGCTTACGGGGGTTCCTGGGCTGGGGGATAATCCGGTTGTTCTCGACCATGCCGGAGAGCTGTGATGACGACCCCGCCGTCGCCGATCCCGCAGCCGTCGCCTGAGCAGCCACCAGTGAAACCTCCGGCCCGGGCGGACGAGACCCCGGCGCCTCCTTCCCTGACCCCGCCCGCGGTCGCGCAGCCGCCCGACTGGGGGTATGCGGGGATCGATCCGGAGTTGATGCACGACTTCGAGCGCGACCTCGGCCAGGCGGAGACCACGCTCGGCAGGCACGAGCCGACGATCCGGCGTACGTTGCAGGATCTCGATCTGGACACCTCGCGGCTGAACGCGCTGCGCGAACTGGGCAACTGGATCGGCGCGAAACGGCCGGAGTTACGCAGCCGCAACGAGACGATCCAGGCGGCGAACCCGGAGTGGGACGCGGCGGGGGCCGGTGGGATGAAGCCGTTCGACGAAGGTCTGTACGCCGCCGCCTCCGGGGACGCCGACGTGTACGCGGCGGCGGTCAAGCTGGGCAAGCTCGACCGCAACGGCGAAGTGGACGAGAAGACCGTCGCCGAGCTGGAGAAACGTGCGGGTGACGCGGGGTTTGCCACGTCGCTGATGTACGCGCTCGGGACGGAGAAGTTCCGCCACCTCATGGCGGCGCTGACATACCAGAAGGATGAGCGGAAGCAACGGCTGCAGGCGGCGCTGGGCAGGGCGCTCGGCTCGGCCAGCTCGCGGCTGAGCACGTCCTGGCGGAAGGAACTGCTGGGCGGGCTGCGGGTGCCGGTGGATCAGCACGCGCTCGCGGAGGTGCTTCCGTACGGCAAGTACGACCGGGACTTTCTGGTGGCGGTGGCCAAGACCCTGGACGGCCTGGACCGGAAGACCTGGAAAGACCCGGCGTTGGCCGGGAATCCGCACGATCCGATGATCGGGGTCATGAGGGCGCTGGCCAACGACCCCAAGGCGGCCCAGGACTTCTTCGCCGGCGACCCCGGCATCATGAAGCGCTACGTCACCGAACGACCGATGTACGACGACGGGGCGGCGTTCGGCAAGGCGCTGGAGGCGGCGACGATGACGTACCGCGACCGTGACGGCTCATCCCAGGAACCATCGCCGGGATTCATCTCGGCCGCGATCGCCTCAGATTTCGTCCATTGGGAGGCTCAGCGGGTGCTGGCCGGCACCGAAGGACCTTCCTACGCCACCACAGGCACTGCGGCACGAATCCTGGCTACTTACATCAGCGACGTAAACCGCGTCGCCTCGGCGGCCAGTGATGATGACTCTCCCGTGTTCAAAGCGAATCGTATTCATATCCCGAAAGAGGATCAGGTGTGGGGTGCGCAGCTCCAGAAGCAGGATGTGCGCGTGGTCATGGAGGATGCGTTCAAGCATGATCCGAAGGCGTTGGCGGCTATCGCGGCGGCACAGACTGCGTGGGCAAAGAAAATGCTCGACCACGGCGCAGCGCAGGCAGCGGGCGGTGAGGGTGACAGGACGCTTCAAGTAAATGCCGAAGAGATCGGTGCAGGCTTCGGGCTGATTACTGATGCGAGCGGGTTGGCCGCGATCGAAAAAGGGAAAAAGCTAGATGAAAGTCAGGAGCGGAATATGAAGATCTTCATGGCGGCGGTCAATACTGGACTCGCGATTCCTCAGGCTGCTGCCTGGGCTGTGACCGCTGGAACCATAGGTGCATGGACTAGCCTGATCGAAGACTCCGCCAAAGCTGACAAGAATCAGAACAAGGCGGTTCATGATGCCAACACGGCAAAGGACAAGGCCAAATTTTTATCCTATCAGATCACGGTGGATGCCATGCTGAAGCATGGGCTGTTTGGCGAAGCAAAATCTGCCGCCGCCACACACCCGTGGAGTTCCCTGCCGGAGTTGGAGAAAGGGGAAGATCCTCAGAAATCTCCTCACAACTTCCTGAAAGACGAGAGATCGCTGATGGAGCGACGGGAGATGGCTCCCTACAGCGGAGGAGTTCATCCGCGACTCCAGGCCTACGAGAGATGGCTCAATGAAGGGCTTGCCGGAGGTCGTTGGGAGAAGGTCGCCGACAATCTGGATGCGGGCTTCGAGAGAGGGTTCTCGGAGTACAAGCCGTCATGAGGATGTCGTCTGCGTTCTCTGCTGTGATGCTTAGCGTATTAGCTCTGCTATCTGCATGTCAGCAGCAGGAGACGCCTTCGGCGAACAAGGCGCTGCTCCCATCGACAGCAACTCCACCCTATATTTGTGACCACATCCCTCTCGACGCGGTACGCCTCATGACAGGTGTGCATGATCCCATTGTGAGCGGGCGCTTCAAAACGTCGGAGAACGAAGGCTCGGGTTCTGGCGGATGCTTCGTGTATCAATCGACCGGCAAAAAGCCGAAGGTGCTGGATGTCACGCTGTCCCCTGCTGGGTCGAAGGAAGAAGTGGAGTACCGTATCCGTGAGGGAGCTAAGCGCCTGCCAGATATTGTTCCTGGCGCAGTCGGTTTCTACTTCCAAGACGGCAGTGCCGACAACACCCAGGCCGCCGCGATACTGGTGCATGGGTACGACCGCGTGATTGTAGAGCTAGTGCGAGGAGTCAAAGGGCGGGACAACGCGGCCGATGTGGTGGCCATGATGAAGCTGGTCGCGCCGAAGCTGATCCTCGACGCGACCCCCGCTCCTGAGAAGACCAAGGACTGAGCCGATGGCCGCGATGGTGCGCAACCCGCTGTACGAGGCGCTCCAGCAGGCCGTTCGTACGGTCGGCTCGATGATCGAGCAGATCGACGCCGATGTTGACCGGCCGTGCCGGATGTTCCGTTCGGGCAAGGTCTGGACCGGGCCGGCCGCCAAGCAGTTCGACGCGCAGCTCGCCCAGTTCAGCTCCCAGGCCCGGGCATCCGGGCAAGCGATCATGGACGAGCTGTGTCAGGCGCTGAGCCGTACGCCAACCGAGGTGCCCGAGGAGGAGGCCGCCTTGATCAGGCGAAAGTACGGGCTCGCCTGAGTTTCGCTGCGGCTCTCTCTCCAGGCGACCCAGCGGAAACGATCAAGTTCCGCGGGGCACGCTAGAAGTCGAAGATGCCGTTCTTGGCCCCGGCTATGAACTTGTCCCAGACCGCTCGACGGACAACCCACGGCTCGGCGTCCGGTTGCTCGGTGTCGCGCAAGGCGACGCGGCCGTCCGACAAATGCTTGGCCTCCAGGCACTCGCCACCCTGACCACTTGACGCGGTGATCCATCCCGCGGCGTCTGAGATCTCCGTCGCGATGTCCTTGCTCAACTCCACGCCGCCACTCTCTCCTTGATCCGCTGCATCGACAGGTATTCGGGAAGTGCCGCCTTGCGTACGCATTCGAGTCGATTCACGAGCCGCTTGATCTCCTCTGGCTTGTCTATGACGCGGCCGTGCAACGCTGATTCGACGTACGCGGCGATCGGCACTCCGTTTTCCTGGGCCAAGACGACCGGGCCCACCAGCACGGCCGTACACAAGGCCTCGTACGGGATGAGCTGGACGCTGAACCAGTTGTTCTCCGCCATGGTGATCAGATGTTCCAGTTGACGGCGGGTCACAGACCCGTCTCCAATCGGACGATACATGATGCCTTCGTCCATGACAGCTAGGTATTGTGGTGGATTGGGCCGGTTGAAGATAGTTTGCCGTTCCAGCCGGGCTTGAACGGCTTCTTCGACTTGCTGGGGCGTGGCGTCTGGCTCCCCGGTGAAGATCGCGCGAGCGTACTCCTCAGTCTGTGCCAGTCCTGGCACGATGAGCGGGGCCACGCTGATGATCTGCTCAGCTTTCCGCTCGATAGGTGGCCACGGTCGATACCACTCTGGCACCCGGTTGCCGCTGATAGCGGGCCAATGGGTGAGCAGGGCACCGTCGAGGCCCAGCGCCTGCTCGCAGAGCTCGATCAGCTCGTGCGTGGGGTTTTCATCGCCGCGTTCCACATTGCCGATACGACTCTTGCTGTAGCCGATGCGGTCGGCGAGCTCGGCCTGAGTCAATTTAGCGGCATATCGGTGTTTGCGTAGATCGGCGCCGAAGCGTGCCGCCGGCCCGGCGGTCGGGTCCAGTTCTTTGGGGGCTGGCATCTATTCTCTCGTGGCCACGTCCATTCCAGTCTTTCTGGCTTGGTGCCAGTTGAAGTCTGGGATTGCTCTGGGATTGTTTCGCAGAAAAATCTAGCGTCTGGTGGGCAAGGTTGGGAATGGCTGCCGGAGATTCGTTGATCCGCGTATCCCCATCGCAGAAGTCGAGCAGGGCGGCCCGTGGCACGTGGCAAAAGCGACCAAAACGGGAAGGTAGGTGATGGAAATGTCAGGTATGCGCATAATTGGCGAGATGCGGTTTCCTGGGTGCCCCGAGATAGTCCGCGATGTGCGGACATATATCGCAAGCTGGCTCGTTATGGAGCTGCCGGAGACCGCCGACGACCATGACCTTCTGGACAACGTGCGGCTGCTGGCCAGCGAACTCGCCGCCAACGCGATCAAGCACACCGTCTCGGGTCGCTGGGGACGCGGTTCCTTCCGGGTCCGCATGCTGCTCGGCGCAGGCCAAGCCCGTGTCGAGGTCGTGGATCAAGGGTGGTGGTCAGGGCCGAGACTGCGTGACGACCCCCTCGGCTCTTGCGGTCGCGGACTCCATCTGCTGGCAGCCATGGTGACGAAATGGGGCGTCAGACGGCACTGGCTCGGCCGGATCGTGTGGTTCGAGCTACCTGTCCAGGTCCATACGGTGGCACGCCGAGAACTTGACAGAAGGTCCATGTGGCACGACGACCCCTGACCTCTACGGCCTGCGCATCACATCATGATTGGGGCCAGGTTCCCCGGGGTGCCACGAACGTGCCCCGCCCTTGGATGGTGATCACCCACCCTTCCTCGCGGAGGAGTTCCATGGCACGCCGGACGGAACCGCGTGCGATGCCGTGCTCCTGCTGCAGTGAGGTCTCGGAGGGTACGAGTTGCCGCTCTTCCAGGTCGCCGGCCTTGATCTTATCCCTGATGATCCGCGCGAGCTGCTCGTAGATCGGCGTTGGGTCAAGCTGGTCGACTTTCACGCTCTACACGTTAGTGACGTGCATGTATGGCTGTTACGCACGGTACGTGCAGGACAGGTTGTACGTAATGGACGAGCTGTACGTTCTTGACGTAGGATCCGTTCATTACGCTCGCGGGGCGCCTGCCGGGCGGCCGTCAAGATTGGATGTTGCGTCGGATATGGAAGTTTCCGGACAACTGGCCAGATCGGCCATGGACCTGCGCTTCTCACCTCTCCTCGTTGCGGATGTCCAGGCCGTGCTGGAGAAGCACGGCTACCGGCTGCCTTCGGGCGGCGGTCACGCACGCGACCTCGTCATGGACCGCGTCAATCTAGCCCTGAAGAACCTCGTCGAGATCTTCGAGGGAAGGACCGCGTGACATGGCGGCGATCCCCGACTTCCACGGCCCGCACGTTGAGCCGCCGCTGACTGGGCACGTCAAGTTGACCTGGTACGCCCCCGTTTCTCGGACGCCGCGCATCCGGGTGATGTCGCACACCTGTGAATGTCGCGTTACGACGTACGAGCTGTGTGCCGCCGCCGGCCTCGGCTTCGTTCGCCGTTCCGACCGCCAGAAGAAGACGGTCCACGAAACCGTGTGGACGTCGACTGCGAACGCCAGGCGCACCTTCGACCAGATCTTGAACGGGGAAGCCCGCTGATCCAGGCGGAATCACCGTCAGGACGGTCGGAGGGGTGAGTGACAGCAGCCATGAAGGGGGGGTGCGCGGCATGGACGACGTCAGGACTCGGAACGGCCTGCTCAACCAGAGCGAAGCCGCCCGCTTCCTCAGCATTCCGCAGCAGACGTTCAACCACTGGGCACGCGGCTACGAACGAAGCCGTCCCCTGCTGCATGTCCTTCCTCAGCCCGCCGAGCATCGGATGGCCACCGTTCCGTTCGTGGCCATGGCGGAGGCATATGTGCTGGACGCGCTGAGGGTCGCGGGGGTGAAGCCGCGCAAGATCCGTCCCGCGCTGGAACGTCTTCAACGCGAGTTCGGAGAATATGTTCTCGTCGCCCCGGAACTCGCCACGGACGGCATCGATGTCCTCTGGGACTTCTCGAGGACTTCTCCGGAAGGGGAAGGGCTGATCGGGGGCAGCGCCGGACAGCAGGTGATCCGCGAAATCGTGACCGACTACCTGCAGTACCTCGTGCGCGCGGAGGACGGCTACCCTGCGATGCTTCGCCTGCGCCACTGGACGCCTTCGAACATCATCGTGGATCCGCTGCGAGCCTTCGGGCAACCCATCTTCGAGGAGTCTCGTACCCGTGTGGCGGATGTCGCCGCCATGGTGAGGGCGGGGGGAGGATTTCGAGGTGATCGCCGATGAGCTCGGAGTCACCATCGAAGACGTCCGGACCGCCGCCCGCATCCTCGTGGGCCACGCCGCCTGAGTTTTACCTCGACGATAACAGCGTCAGCTGCACTATTCGTAAATTGCTTACCGGTATGGGATATCGGGTTCACAGTCCTGCTGAGCTGTACGGGTCAAGGGGACAGTCCCGCGAGACATCCTCGGGTCGCTGGAGTGCCTAAGCATTCGGTGGTCCGGCGTGGCGGGGGCCGTAGCCGGGCGGGGGAGTAAGGGTTGAAGCGTATTTCTCACCGTCGATGAGCGGGGTGTCAAGGCTGAGCCCCGCCGTGGCCATGCGATCGTACTCGGCCAGGACGAGGTCCTTGGTGCGGTAAGTGCCGTACTTGGCGATCTCGTTGTTCTTGAGCCCGCCGGTCTCGGACTGGAAGGTCTCCAAGACGTATTCCACGTCGTCGTGGGCGATCCCGTAGAGGTGGAAGAAGTAGGCGTCCAACTCGGCCCGGATCTGTGCGCGTCGGTCATCGCTCCATCGGAACGGCGCGCCCAAATCTCCGAGGTCGCAAGCGAGTGAGACCATATCATGAGCGGTATATACCAATTCGAGAACCCGAGGCACGAGGAAGGCGGTGTGTAGTTGCAGCATGTCCGGCGTAGGAACTGGAAGCTGCTTCCAAGTCATGAGAGCCATATGGATACCGCCCACCTTCTGGCGGCTAACAAAGTCGAAGATCAGAGAGCTTTGCGCAGCGATGAGCGCTGCAGTAAGCGTCGGCGGGACGTGTGGAAGCATCAGTGGGAAAGTGTGTCCTACGGCGGTTCGTGGAATGAATGCAGGTGTGGCCGTGCGCTCGTTGGTTGACGAGGTAACGTCGCACCAGCCGCAAAGCCACTCGTTATCCCATTTCAGGCCATCCAGACGTACCGAGACGCCTGGGATTTCGACATCCTTATCTTTGCGGCGTGTGGGGACCGCTCCTTTATCGACGACCCAGTTTAGCGAAAGTGCAAACCGGTTCGGGTTCTGGAGCTCGCTTTGGGTCAAATAGCGTGGTTGATTCTGCCGATTAACCGCAGTTTCGCTCTTGATGACGTCGGCGGTGCGATGGTTGAAAAAGTTGACCATTTTCGCCTCGTATAGTGGCAGCATTCGCTCATCGTCTCGTGTGAAAATATTTCCGAGTAGCTCCCAGCCGTCGGCCTCCAGTTGAGCTCGTGTTCGGAATATGTCCGAGTCATCGGTCATATGGAAGAGCGTCGGCACGAAATCGATATTCCAAGGGTTATTTTTCTCTTTGGACTCATCCCAAAGTACAGGAAGGCGGCGATATATCGCGACAGTAAGGTCGGCGTCGCGGCGCGACCTGAAAATAGGAAGGTTCCCGGTATTAGGGCTAAGGAGTGTGATCTCGTCCGGGCTCAGCTTAAAGGTGCGACCGGTGTCGTCTAGGTCGGTAGCATCCAGTAGGAAGAAGGCGAACCTCGCCGCTGGTTCGCGCATGCCTTGTCCAGTCATCGAAAGCAGACAAAACTTGTAGCGGGAGTCCACGCCGACGAAAATCGGCTTTCGGTTCTCGAAGTCATACAAAGATGAAATTGCGCCGCGCCGAGTGAGGTTGCCGAATAGGAATTGTGCGCCTGCGCTGGTGGCGATTGCGGTGGGGATGATGCAGCCGGTCCGGCCTTGAGAGGTGACAATCGAGGAAAAACGCTCGGCAAAAAGCTGGTCAATTTGGAGCATTGTGACCCCTTTGGCCGACAAACCCTTGGCACAGAAAGGGAACATTCCAGACCCGCTGGCGAATAGGAATGTCGACTTCACTCGGCGGCGTGCGGCCCAATATTCTTCGCCAGCGTCGGAGTTCTCCGTCGTCCATTGGGCAATCTTTGTACGGCGCGCTATACCGGAGATGGCCGCAATCGATGGCTCGACCACGCTGAAATACTTCTTGTCCTCGAAGTCGAGCTTGTCCCACGGCGGATTTCCCAGTACGCAAGTGAAGCCACCAGCCCAGCCGGTTTCCGAGTTCGCATCAGCTGTCGCGTGTTCCGGAACCGTGAAGATGTCCGGGAAGGCCAGGTGCCAGTGGAAGAACCGGTACTCCTCACGCAGCCGTTCGATCTCGTTCAGGGTCGCGTCAGGGACGGGATCCCCGTCCGAGTCCTGGAGCCTGCGGAAGACGTTGTGCGTGATCGCAGGTGGCGCGTCCTTGGTCTTGTGCCACATGAACGCCGCACACCACGCATCCGCCACCCGCAGCGCGTCCAGGTATTCCGGTGAGCTCTCCCAGGCCTGGTACTCCGCAGCCTGGGCGTGGACCTGCTTCAGATTGTCGGATGGCGCGGTGGAGATCCGGCGCAGGCCGGCGGCGAAGGCCGTGTTGGCGACCTTGCCGTCCGAGCTCAGCTCGAACAGCCCGCCCTGTCCGGCGCGCTCCTGCTCGTTCTGCTTTCCCAGGAATCTCGCGTACTTCTCGTCGTCTCCTTCGACCGCCTTGAACGCCTTGCTCGGAATGCCGTCCCGCATCAGCGCCGGCGTCGCCCCGATGAGGGCGTTGCCGTGCTTGATGTGGGCGTCCAGGAAGCCGAGCGGCTTGCCCGGCTCCAGTGCTTCCAGCCAGAGCGACACCTTGGCCAGCTCGACCGCCATCGGGTTGAGGTCGACGCCGTAGACGCAGCGGGCGATCACCTCGTGCAACGCATGCCGTACGGCATCGAGCGTCGGCTCAGGGTTGCCCTCGCGGACGGCGGCGACCCGCTTGGCGATCCGGCGCGCGGCGGCCACCAGGAAGTGGCCGGACCCGCAGGCCGGATCGCAGACGGTCAGCGAGAGCAACTCCGCGACGATGTGATCGGCCGGGTCGGGCGAGCCCGCAGCCGCCGCCTTGGCCTCGCCGCGCTTCTGCGCGTCGTCGATGACCGGGTCGAGCGTGGAGTCGAGCAGGGTCTCGATCAGCGAACTGGGCGTGTAGTACGAGCCTGTCTTCTTGCGGTCGTTGCCGAGCCGGTTGACCAGCTCGAACGTGCGGTCGACGGCGCTGTGCTTAGGCACCAGCTCCAAGAGTGACTCGTAGATCGAGCCCAGCTCCTCGGCGCCCATGTTCCGGTAGTCGACGGACCGCCAGCGGGTCGAGCCGTCGTCCTTGACCCGGGCGAGGTGCCGGATCGCCTCCAGAAGGTAGGAGTTCGCCAGCGCCGCACCCCGCAGCGGGGCGTCGGCCCCGGTGTCGTCGAAGAGCCCGCCCAGACCGGGCAGGCCGAGCTCAGGGCGGCCGTTCTCGTCGCCCAGGGAGTCCAGGACGATCCGCAGGGCCTGGTAGAGGTCGGTGTGTGAGGTGCCGCGCCGGCGGAGGGCATGGCGGCGCAGGCGTGCGGAGGAGAAGTATTTCTCGTAACGCTCGCGGGTCTGCTCGCTGGTGCCCGGCGGGTGGAGGGCGTCGCGGTCCTCGGCCACGAACAGGAAGATCAGCCGGTAGGCCAGCCGGAGCAGCGCGGCGTGGAACGTGTGCACGTCCAGCTCTGCGCGGAGCCGCTCGTTGGCCGGGTGCTTGAGGAAGCCGGTGCCCAGAGCCGTGATGGCCCTCTGAACGCCGTCGCGGTGGCTGTCCAGGGCCCGCGTGCCGGACGCGATCGCCTCCACACGCCACTTCTCCAGCCAGCAGGCCGAAGGCGCCTCGTTCTCCTCGACCTTGAACCTGGAGTAGTGCAGCAGCCGGTACAGCAGGACGAACTCGCTGAACAGCTCGCCGTCGAAGATCGCCTCAAGGTTGAACTCGACGTAGGAGGCGGTGGCCAGCGCGCTGGAGTCGCGCAGCAGGCGCAGCCGCCGGCCGTTGGTGACCACGCCCCACAGATGAGCCTCGGTCCGGTTCAGGAACTCCTGCACCAGCGACTGTGCCGGGATCATGCCCCCTGCGCGCTTGTCCAGATCGGCGTTCCAGGCGATCAGATGGATCGGGACGTGGTTCCAACGGTGGCTGATCGCGAAGGTCTTGCCGCCGTCGTCGGACGGCATGCCGGCGGCGCCGTTGGCGGTCAGGTCGCCGTAGCCGCACTCCGCGAAGAGCGGTGCGAGCCACTGCGAGATCGCCACACCGGTGGGGTCGGCCGGGGCGGCGGCCTCGGGCGCGACCGGAAGCGTGCCCCGTAGCTCCTTCCACACCGACTTGAGATAGTCCCAGTGCCGTTCGGCGTCATCACGCACCGAGCGGGCCCCGTACACCTTGTAGTCGGCGGGCAGGCAGCCCGGCACGTCCTTGCCCTCGGAGATGCGGATCAGCATGTCGGAGGGAAGCAGGCCGCCGACCGTGTGGACGGCGGAGAAGACCTGGTTGCGGGTGACGGCGGACATCAGGCGACCCCTCCGGCGGGCAGGTAGACGTAGACGCCGAGGATGTCGGCGGGATCTTGCACGGTGACGTCCAGGCCACGGATGATCTCGCCCGAGGCGCTGCGGACGCGGCGGTGGGAGTCGTGCAGCTCGGCTTCGAGCCGCTTGCCGTACTCCCTGAGATGGTCGGCGGTGGCGGGCGGGCCGTCGAGCACGCGCGCCATGGTGCGTTCGCCGAACACCGGATCGGTGTTGTCGTCGGCGCTCGCCTCGACCAGCTTGAGAGCTTCCTCGTCCGGCAGCCACTCGGCGCCCGCCGGCGAACCCTGAAAGGCCAGCAGCCGGGCGTCCTCGGCGACGAGCTGCTTCTCGCCCGACCGGGACGGCAGCGTGAGGTGGAAGCGGTAGCGCACCAGCAGCAGCGTGGTACGGGTGGCCACGGCGTTGGTGCGGATCACGCCGCAGCGCCTGGCCGCCCGCCTGCCGTTGCGGTCGCTCTCCAGCGCGGTGTTGAGCACGTATCCTGCCAGCGCCCCGACCACGGGGTCGGTGCGCACCAGCGCCGCCTCGCCGCGCGCCACGGCCGCCGTGGCCCGGAACGGGATGGCGCGGCCCAGCTCGACGGCGTCGCCGCCGACGACCGGCGCGAGCGCGTCCCGCAGCCCGGCCGGCGTCCCGCTCACGTCCGCCGTGAAGTCACCGGGGCCGTCGCCGCGCAGCACGCCGTCGAGGGCGGGCAGGGCGTACCGGACGAAATCGTGGACCTCGTCCGACCGGCCCAGGGTGTCGCGGATCGCGGCGACCTCGCGCGCGACCTCTTCCGGGTGGATGGAGCGCTGGGCGAAGCGGGAGCGGGAGGTGCGCTCGCGCTCCGCGGCCGAGTTCCACTCCGACTCCAGCTCCTCCGCCTTCCGGTCGAGCTCCTCCAGGCCGAACAGCGCCTCCTGGTCCGGGCGCTGGTCGCGCATCAGCAGCCACTCGACGAGCGCGTCCGTCACCCCGGTGGAGGCGGCGTCCGGGACGGAGACGGAGATGCCCAGGTCCTTGAGGATCTGGCGGTGCTTCTTGATGAGGACTTCGAGCACCTTGCCGTCGATGCCGTTGTCGCTGCCGTACAGGGTGATGACCCTGACGGTGTCCTTCTTCTGGCCGTAGCGGTCGACGCGGCCCTCGCGCTGGTCGTGCCGGGTCGGGTTCCAGGCCAGGTCGTAGTGGACGACGGCGTCGAAGTGGTGTTGCAGGTTGACGCCCTCCGACAGGCAGTCGGTGGCGACCAGCACCCGGCGGGCGGCGCCGTCGTCGCCGGCTTCGTCGGCCAGCTCCTCGATGCGTTGCAGCCGCTGCTGGGGTGACAGCGTGCCGGTGACGGACCTGACGACCGTCTTCTTGCCCAGCTTGCCGTTCAGGTGCGCGGCGACGTACTCGGCCGTGGGGATGTAGCGGCAGAAGACGATCGGGTTGTAGCCGTCGGCGAGCAGCGCCTTGAGGTGCTTGACCAGGGCGGCCAGCTTGCGGTCCTGCTCCGGCCCCTCCAACTCGGCCGCCCGGTCGGCCAGGTGCGCCAGCCGCGCTCCCGCCCCGTCGATCTCCGCTCCCGGAGCGGCGTCGAGCCCTTCCATGGCATCGCTGTCGGCGGCGTCGCTGGTGAGCGGCGCGCCCAGCCGGTCTGCTTCCTCGGCGGTGGCGGCGACCGCGGCGGCCGAGCGGGTGCGCAGCGTCTGGGCGGCGGCGCGAGGAGAGGAGACCAGCGAGCGCAGCAGCGCGATCGCCGACCACCAGGCGATGCGCGCCTCCCGCTTGCCGCGCTCGCCCGCCGCCGACACGCGCTCGCCGGCGTAGGCGATCGCGTCGTCGAGCAGCGCCCGGTACGCGGGCGAGAGCCGGTACGTCTCGTCCTTGAAGTGGCGGTCGGACGGGAAGGAGGTGTCCTCACGCAGGCTGTCGTCGGCCAGGCCGTCGTTCACGGTGAGGAACTGCCGCACGTCGGCCCGCTTGCGCTGGACGAAATGCTGGGCCAGCAGCCGCCGCCCGGCCTCCGAGTCGAGCTCGACGGTGGCGAGCTCCGGCCTGATGAGCCCCAGCAGGTTGCGGAACGCGCTCTCCTTGCCGCTGTGCGGGGTGGCGGTCACCAGCAGCAGGTGCCGCCCCGCGTCGTCGGCCACGCGCTGGAGCAGCTCGTAGCGGAGCTGGTTCTGGGTCGACGCGGCGGCGTCGTCAGCCGCCACGCAGGTGTGCGCCTCGTCCACGATGACCAGGTCGGGGCAGTGCCGGACGAAGTCGTCGCGGTGCCGGGTCGACTTGATGAAGTCCGTGGAGACGATCACGTTCGGGTGCCGGTCGAACAGCGACTGGCCCAGGTCCAGGCCGCGTTCGAGTTTGGAGACGGTCGAGGCCAGCACCAGCTCGGCGTCGATGCCGAACTTCGTCCGCAGCTCCTCCTGCCACTGCTCGGCCAGGGCGGGCGAGCAGAGCACGGCCAGGCGCTCCGCGCCGCCCTGGGCGAGAAGCTCGGCGGCGATGAGGCCGGCTTCGACGGTCTTGCCGATGCCGACGTCGTCGGAGATCAGCATGCGCACCGTCTTCTGGCGCAGCGCCATCATCAGCGGCACCAGCTGGTACGCGCGCGGCTCGACCGCGATCCCGGCCAGCGAACGGAACGGCCCGGCACCCGAGCGGAAACCGATGCGCAGCGCCGAGCGGAGCAGCCCGGCGTCGCGCTGGTTGCCCAGATCCTTGGGGGAGGGCGGGGCGAACCGCGCGCTGCCCACGTCCTCGAACGCCGGGAAGACGGCGGCGACGTCGTCGTCGGAGCCGCCCAGCGGGCGCAGTACCAGCAGGTCATCGGCGCTCTCGGGGAGCACGACCCAGTCGCGGCCGCGCGCGGAGACGAGCGAACCGGGGGAGTAGGCGGGCATCAGGCGTTTCCTCGCGTCGTCAGGGTGCCGAAGTAGCGCTCGTTCTGGGCCACGATGGCCGCCCAGTCGGCGTCATGAGGGAAGCGGATCACGTCCCAGGCCGCGTTGAAAAGGCGTTCCTCCGCCTCGGCGTCCCGCTCGGCGACCACCGCGTGGTCGTGGACCGGGCCGTCGACGAAGACCGCCACCTTGACGCCGGGCAGCCGGTAGACGTAGTCGGGGCGGGCCAGCGCCTCGGTGACGAAGGTCTGCGCCTCGTCGGGCAGCCGCAGGCCCTGCTGCTTCAGCCAGGTCACGAAGTCGCCTTCCAGCGTGCTCTCGGACTGCCCGACCAGCCGGGCCAGCTGCTCGGTGCGGCTCTCGCCCCGTCCGGTCGTCCTGGCCTCGGCGCCGGCCAGGCGCAGCAGCAGATCGCGGACCGAGTGCCGGTCGATCGCGGGGTGGTCGAGCTGGTTGCCGTAGGTGAGCAGGCACTCGTAGCAGCCCCGGGCGCACGGCCGGTCGGAGCGCGCGTGGCAGAGGTCGGCGCCGTCGGGAGCGAAGTGGCAGATCGCCAGCGCCTCCGCTGCGGCGCGGGCGAGGGCGCGCGGCTCGGACTGCATCAGGCGCAGCACGCCGGCGCCGCCCTCGGCGGCCTCGGTGAACAGCATCCGGTCCCGAGGGCCCTCGACCGGCGGCAGCAACTCGCTCGTCAGCTCGGAGTCCTCCAGCTCGAAGGCCGCTTCTATGCCGCGTTCGAGCGCGTACATGAGGGAGAGCGCGACCGGCGCGGGCAAGGGTTCATCGAGTTTGAGCACCAGAATGTTACGGGTGTCCTGGACATACGGGATGACGCGCTTGCGCTGCCGCTTCTCGTTGCCGTCGGCGTCCACGACCGGCAGTTCGCTGGAGTCACCGGACGCCTCGGAGGCCTCGCGCTCGTTCAGCCAGCGGCCGTCGGCCGGGTCGAGCCAGAAGCCGTCCGGCTCGTCCTTCTTGGCGCGCAGCCGGCCCAGGTTGGAGATGCGGACGGTGGCCGAGTCGCCGAACGACAGCGTGGCGATCTTCCCGGCCGGGTCGCCGACGATCGCGTCCCGGCGGCCGGTGCGGCGGCCGTGGTCGTTGAACCGGTAGGACGTCACCAGCCGGAAACCCGCCCGGCGCCGCTCTTCCTCGTCGGAGGAGATCCGCTCCCTGCGCTTGGTGTAGACGGTGTGGAGCTGGAGCAGTGCGCGCGTGGTCTCGCCCAAGGGCTGGTCGCACATCTGGCATCGGTCGGCCCGCTCACTGATGTCATGGTGGTAGCCGCAGGAGGCGCAGCGCTGGGCGTCGGTGGTGATCACATCGCCCGAGGCGTCCGGCTGCAGCTGGATCCGCTCGACCTGATAGCGCGAACCCTCGTGGTAGATGAGCGCGCCGGGGCCGAACTCGCGGATGGCCAGGAAACGGGGCCGCTGCAGATAGTCTCCGTCGCCGTAGCGGCGGCCGACCGTCGGGATGTAGGCGGCCAGCGGCAGGCGCGGGAAGGAGTAGCCGGGCAGGAACCCCTCGCTGGCGAGATAGCGGTAGGGGTTGAAGTCCGACAACACCGACTTGCTGTCCACGCTCTCGTTCTTGAGCAGGTCGAGCTGGGTCTCGGCCTGCTTGCGGCGGCTTTCCGCGATCTTCCTGTCGCGCTCGGTGAGCGTGTGGTCGAGCCGGCGCCGGTTCTGCTCCGCCTGGTCGACCAGGGCGGCGCGGAACAGGTCGCGCCAGCGGTCGAACGCCCGGTCGAACGCCTCCGGGGCGCGACGGACCTGCTCCTCGATCCACTCGTCGTGCCACCAGGTGGTCTCGGCGAAGTCGGCCAGCACCCCGCCGAACACCCGGCGGGCAGCGGCAACGGCACGCCGCTGGGCTGCCGGTTCGTGGATGTCGGCGTCGATGGTGGAGTGCAGCGCCAGCGCGGGGTCGGGACGGCGGACGTTCTCGTCGTAGCTCAGGTCGATGATGCCCGGGATCGTGTTGCCCAGCTTGAGCCGGGCTTCTGCCAGCCAGATGGCGTTGACGTGCGACCGGACCAGGTCCTCGTTGGCCAGGTCGAGCCGCGGCGGCGCCACCGCTCCCGCGACCATGCGCTCGGAGCGGCGGAAATAGTACTGGTCGTGGCTGTTGCCGGTAGCGCAGTAGGTCGTCACCAGCGCGGGCTGGCCCGACCGGCCCGCTCGGCCGCTGCGCTGGGCGTAGTTGGCGGGCGTGGGCGGCACGTTCCGCATCATCACGGCGTTGAGCTCGGAGATGTCCACACCCAGCTCCATGGTGGGGGAGCAGTAGAGGAGCTTCAGATCCGCCCGGCGGAAGGCGTCCTCACGCCGTTCCCGTTCCTCGGGGGAGACCTGAGCGGTGTGCTCGCGGGCCGACAGCCCGGCCAGGGCGGCGGCCGTGTCGCGGTACAGGTCGCGGAAGAAGACATTGACCCGGGGACCGTCGCCGCTGGCGTAGGTGCGGGTCAGCGGGTCATGGCAGCCCGTCTCGCCCGTCCCCGCCCGCCAGAGGAGACAGGCGGCCGAGACCCGGTAGCCGGTGATCGGCGGGCCGGCGGGACGGCGCCTCCAGCCGGCCCGCTGCGGCGCGGCCTCGACCGTCGTCAGCAACTGGGCTGTGGCCAGCACCTTCATCAGGTCCACGATGACTTGCTGGGTGTCGTCGATGGACAGCTTCGGGAAGTGCAGCCGCCTGAGATACTTACCGAACTTGCCGCGCCCGGACAGGAACAGGCCCGACCGGTCGATGCCCGGCCGCGAGCCCTGCGGGTAGGCCGTGCCGACCTTGGGCCTGTCGCCTTCGGCCAGCCGCCACGGCTCGATCAGCCGCTCCTCACTGGCACGCTGGAGGCTGTCGAAGTCCTCGCGGAAATACTCGACGTCGATGGCCAGCGCACGGCGCATCTCGTCCAGGAGCGCCCGCATGATCTCCGCACGGCGCCCGGCCTCGGCCTGCCGCAGCGCCGGATGCTTCGCCGCCTCCCACCGCTGGTCGTTGGCGGCGAGCCAGTCGAGGTCGGCGTAGTCGATGACCAGCAGGCCGGTCTGCTCCAGGTTGGGCATGGTGACCCGCCAGCCGCGCTCCAGATCGAGATAGAGACGGAAGGCGATCACGTCACGCAGCGTCTTGGCGGCGCGAGCGGCCATCGACGGCGCCAGGTCGTCGCCCTTGGCGTAGTCGGTCACGGCCAGGCCGAGCGACTCCGACACCCGGGAGGCCAGATCTTCGTGCCGGATGCCCTCCTCGCCCGCCGCCCTGGCCGCGTGGTAGAGCGCACTGCGCAGCTGCGTGATCTGGACGAAGTCGTTGAAGTGTCCCGCCTGCAGGGAGGCGTCCTGCCGGTTGTCGACGAAGGTCAGCAGCTTGCGGGCCCTCTTGTCGAGCGCCTCGGCCGGCACCTCCTTGAGCGATCGGACGATGGAGGCGGAGACCAGCGACGTGGCGGAAGAGCGGCCCTCCTGGTCGAGCCGTGCCAGCTTGGCGAAGTCCTTGCCACGGACCTGCTCGTAGCTCACCCCGCAGTGCAGGCAGAACAGGAACGGCGCGGGAATGAAGGCGGCCTTCAGCTCGCCGCGCCCTTCGACGCCGTACGGGTCGACGGTCACCGCCCGCGGGACCCTGGGACGGTAGGAGTCGCGCACGACCTCCCCGCCCTGCTCGTCGAACTCCAGCCACGACTCGGGCAGGCGACGCTGGGCGACCATCTCCTCAACGGTGGACGGCCAGGGCCGGGTGGAGTCGATGTAGAGATAGCCGTCTCCGGCGCGGCCCGCCGTGGCAGCGGTTTCCGGGCGCGTGCCGTACACGATGCTGTTGTCCTTCTCCGTGCGCCACACGGTCAGGTACTCCTGGCCGCACTCGCGGCAGAAGGCCAGCGGCAGCAGGATCTTGCCGCCGGAACCCGGCTGGTAGAGCTGGTAGTCGCGGGTCATGTGACGGCTCTGCGCGTCCTCCAGGGTGACGTAGACGGTGTCGCCCTTGGACAGGAACTGGTGCAGCCGGAAGGCGAACAGCGGACGCTCCGTGACCGGGTGCCTGGCCTCCGAGCCTGCCTTCAGCGTGGCCCTGATCGCCTCAGCGCACGTCTGCGCGCCCAGACCACTGCGTTCCGCGAGCTCGGCCGCGGCGTTCTCGATCTTGGCCGGCTTCTGCCGGACCAGCCGGCCCTCCTCGTCGACGGCCAGGCCGAAGCGGGTCTCGATCCAGCGGGCCAGCGGATCCCTGACGAGGTCGTCATAGGCGCGTGGAGCGCCCGGGGCGGTCAGCCGTTCGACGGGCACGGTATCCGGCGGCTCCTCCGTGGCGCGCACGAGCGTCTCACCGATCACGTTCTCAGGGGTGATCGGGGTGCCGAAGAGCGTCGTGGCGACGCGGGCGACCGCCTCGCGGCGATCCTCGGCCGTGCCCTCGGTCGCCATGGTCGCCGAGGTGCCGATGCACTGCAGGCGCTCGGCGCGGCACGCCTCCCGGACCCGGCGGATGAGCAGGGCGACGTCGGCGCCCTGCCGGCCGCGGTAGGTGTGCAGCTCGTCGAAGACCAGGAACTCCAGCCCTTCGGCCATCTTGATCAGCGACCGGCGGTCCTCCGGCCGTGTGAGCAGCAGCTCCAGCATCACGTAGTTGGTGAGCAGGATGTCCGGCGGGTTGTCGCGGATCTCCTTACGGCGGCTCTCGTCCTCCTGACCCGTGTAGCGGGCGAAGGTGACCGGCTCCCTGCCCTCGCCGTAGCCGTCGGTGAGATACTTTCTCAACTCGTTGAGCTGGCTGTTGGCCAGGGCGTTCATCGGATAGACGATGATCGCGCGTACGCGCTTGCGCGCCGCCGCCCCCTCCGCTTCGCGGTCCTTGAGCACCTTGTCGACGATCGGCACGATGTACGACAGCGACTTGCCGGAGCCGGTGCCGGTCGTCAGCACATACGAGCCGCCGCTCCGGGCGGTCCTGACGGCTTCGAGCTGGTGCTGGTGCAGCGTCAGCGGACGGCCGTCGCACACCGTGCCCCCCTCGGTCTTGCCGACCTGGAAGATGCGGGTGCACTCCTCGTGGAGGATGCCGTTCTGATGCGCCTCCAGAACGGTGCCACCCGACTTGAAGAACGGGTTCAGCGACAGCCACGGGTCCGGCCACTGGGACTTGCCGTCCAGATCCTCCTCGACGAAGGCCGCGATCCGGTCGTCACGGATGATCGTGCCGCCTTCGGTGAAAGCCCGGTAGTCCTTGATGAGCCGTTGATGCACGCCGAAGACGTCCATACCTGAGCCTGCCGGGCGGGGCTCGGGAGCAGCCGCGCGAGCGGCGGGCCGCTCGGCCGGCCTGGCAGCCAGGTGGTTGACGGGGTCGAAGGCGTCCCAGCCCGGAACCTGGTCCTCGCCCGAGGCGAACGGCAGCAGAGCCTCCCGGACGGCGACCGCGTCGGCGGGACGGTCGGCAGGGTCCTTGGCGAGCAGCCGTTCCACGAGCCGGGCCACGTCCTGGGGCACGTCCGAGCGCAGCAACCGTACGGGCGGCGGCGCCTCCTGGAGGTGCTTCTGGCCCAGCTCGTACGCGGACTCGCTATGGAACGGGGGAACACCGGTGAGCAGCTCGAACAGCACGCAGCCGAGCGCGTAGAGGTCCGCCGCCTGGGTGACGGAAGAGGCGCGGAACTGTTCGGGGGCCATGTAGCGGGCCGTGCCGACCGTGACGCCCGTGCTCGTCACCTTGATGTGCTCGCTGTCGCCGATGATCCTGCCCATGCCGAAGTCGAGGACCTTGATCAGGCCGCCGCGCAGCAGCATCACGTTGGCGGGCTTGAGATCGCGGTGAATGACACCGGCCGAGTGCGCTGCGGCGAGCCCGTCGGCAATCTGCGCGCCCAGGGCGGCGGCCCAGGAGATGGGCAGCTGGGGGTGCTCGGAGACGAGGTCGCGCAGAGATTCGCCATCGAGGAGCTCCATCGCCAGGTACGGCAGGCCGGAACGGTCCATGCCGCCGTCGATGGTCCTGGGAAGATTGCGATGGTCGAGCCGGGCCATGATGCGCACCTCGCGAGCGAAGCGCTGCATGGCCTTCTCCTCGACCGGGGAGCCGGAGGTCATGCCGAGGCGGCTTCTGAGGATGAGCTTCACCGCGACCATGCGGTTGTCGGCGTCTTCGTGCGCCTGAAGATCTTCGGCTCGGTGAACCTCCCCCATGTTGCCTTTGCCGATGGCACCCTTCAGCCGGAACCGGTCCGCCACCATGTCTGGGTTCACGGGCACTCCCTTGTTCAACGCCGCACCGGTCAAGCATCCACCGGCGTAGAGTACACGTCGATGGTCGAGTTCGGTATATGCTTTGCGTTGACGGCGTCAACACATAAAATGACGTCACATACCGATTTCAGTATTAGATCGCTCCATTCCCTCACTCGCACAGCCATTACCATCGCTTGGGCCAAGCGATCACCTGGCAACGAGGCATGTCGCGCTCGGCGTGGCCCCGCGCCGCGGAGCTGCCTTCCCAGGCCCTCAAATCCCTTTACTTCTGACCTCGCAGGCACAAGCCGAAGGAGTGAAGCCGCGTGAGCGAGCAGCAGTCGCGGGCCCGCGACCCCCTCCTGGTCGACTCCACCACGCGTCTGGTGGAGTTCCTCCGCGATCTGGCGACCGCCCGCCGGGTGCCGGTAAGAGACATCCTCGGGCACGCGCAGGTGCTCTGGCTCGCAGATCTCCCGGACACCGTCGTCCTCCAGCGGTCCGCCGAGCTCGGCGACGTTCTTCTCTCTGTCGAGCACGTGCGCAACGTCCCGCCTCCCTCGCCACCCGGAGACCTCGACGGCTGGTTGAGGCGTGAAGAGCTGTTCGACCAGGAACTCGACGCGCCCGAGCTCTCCGATTCGGGCCCCGGCCAGGTCGAGGACGCGGACGAGGACGGCGAGCCGCAGCTGCGGCAGGAGACGCAGCAGGACTGTCCTGACGTGGTCGAGACCTATGCGAAGTGGCTCCCTGCCTGGCAAGCATGGGCTGAGCACGAACGGGTGCGCGTGCGTCAGCAGCGCCTGCACCGGGAGCTGTACTCCATCAGCACCCAGCTGGGGCAGGCCGATGACGAGTGGGAGCTGGTGCTGGGCACCGGGCTGCTCACGTGGACCGCTCCCGGCGGCATCCGGGTCCGGAACCACCTGATCGCGACCCGGCTGCACCCGCGCATCGACCCGGACACCGAGCGGATCGACGTACTGCTGGGAGAAACCGCTCCGGCTCTGCAGGACCGCGAGCTCCTGACGGACCTGGACGGGTTCACACCCCAGCGCACCGACCGGCTGCGGCAGCGCGTACGCGAAGGCGAGGCGGTGGGGTTGCAGAACTCCGTGGCCGCACTGCTGCAGGCATGGTGCGACCGCGGTCTCGAGACGGAGGCTCGCTTTTTTCCGGAGTGGGCACCTGGCGAGACGCCGTCGAAATCAGCAGAAGTCCGGCCGGCGCCCGCCCTGGTCCTGCGCAAGCGCGACCACGGCTCGCTGATTTCGTACTACGACCAGATGATCGCTACTTTGACGGGTCCCGGCGCGCAGACACCTCTGGGCCTGGCCCAGCTCGTGGCTCCCCTCGAACCCGCCGAGCGGATGGCCTTCCTGCGAGATGAAGGCGTCGCGTCCTCGGGATCCCTTGGACACGACCCGCTGTTCCCCCTCCCCGCCAACCCCGAGCAGCGCACGATCATGACTCGCCTGCAGGGGGACAACGGCGTCGTCGTGCAGGGACCTCCCGGCACGGGCAAGACACACAGCATCGCCAACCTGCTCTCCGCGCTGCTTGCTCAGGGCCAACGTGTGCTGGTCGCCAGCCAGAAGGCTCAGGCGCTTCGTGTCCTGAGGGACAAGCTGCCCTCGGAGATCGCCGGCCTGTGCGTGTCGATGACCGATCTCGGCCGTGGCGGCTCAGCGGAACTGGAAGGTGGCGTCAAGGCGCTGTCGACCCGCTTCTCATCGTTCGACCCGGACCGTCAGTCCAGAAAGATCACGGAGAAGCGGCACGAACTTGACTTCGCGCGCCGGGCGACCGTGGAGCTGACGGAGCGGATCCGAGCCCTGCGCGAATCGGAGACCTACCGCCACGGCGAGATCGCACCCGGATATTCCGGCACCCTCGCCGACATCGTCCGGCGAATCGAGCGAGAGGAGCCGGAGTGTTCGTGGATACCCCTGCCTCTTCCCGCTGGAGCGGCGCCCCTTCCTCCGATCTCGGCCGCTGAAGCCGCGGAACTCGTCCCCCTGCTCGCCGGTGAGACGCCGCGTCGCAAGGCCAGACCGGCGCAGAGGATTCCCGACGTGACCTCGTTGCCCGGTGCGGAGAAGCTCAAGAGCCTCATCGCGGCGGAGGCGGCCGCGCAGACCCAGGCCCGGCAGGCCGAGACGGAAATTTCCGTTCGCCTGGAGCACCTGGCCCCGGACGTGATCGGGCAGCTGGAGGGCATCGCAGCCGACGCATGTCTCACCATTGAACGGCTCGGCTTGCCAGACGATCCGGACACGTGGGATCCGGACGATTGGGCGGCCCGGGCTCTGGAAGACGGGCTCTTCGGCCGCGAGATGGCCATCTGGGAACAACTCGCCGCGCACACCGACCGCCTCACCGCAGCTCAGAGTGCCGTCCGGCACATCGGCTTCCGGAAGATCGAACATCCGGAGCCGGACTCTCCCGCGGCTGTCAGCTCCTACCTGCAGTCCCTTCGAGCGCTTCGCGACTATCTGGCCGGAGGCAACCAGCTCAAGCGCGGCCTTTTCCGGCCCGCTGTCCAGAAGCAGGCCGAGCCGTGGCTCAACGCCACAGTCGTCGACGGTGTCACACCCGTCAACGCCGAACTCCTCTCGCTCGTCATAGCCGACATCGAGGGGCGCGCCGCCGCCGACGAACTCGAGCGCGGATGGCAGCTCGTGGGAGTGGAGTTCCCGCAGAACCAACCGCTGCTGCGCAGGGTGGCCCAGCTCAGCGACGCGTACGACCGCCTCGGACGCGTGCGCCAGGTCATCGCGGCGGTGGCGGAGACATCCCGGACCCTCGCCGCAGCCGGAGTCCATGTCAGCCTCCGTACCTCTGGCGAATGGCGCTCCTACGTCATGGCTCTGGAGGCCGTACGACTACGGGCCGAGGCGGACCGTGCCACAGCTCAGCTCGGCGATCTGCTCGCGGCTCTCGAGCATGAGGCCCGTCTCGGTACACCGGCGCCGGAACTCCTCGAAGCGGCACACTCGGTCGCCGTGCGAGACGCGATCACCTATCAGCTCTGCCTCACGGCTCTCACCGATGCCCAGCGCGAGCAGCGCGAACAGATCCGTTGTGACGAACTTGCGGGGAAGGTGCGTGCCGCCCATCCGGCGTTGCTGACCCTGCTCACAGAAGCCGGCGCCTGGCACGCCCATTTCACCACCTGGGATCGCGCCTGGGCCTGGGCCAAGGCGCGCACCTTCTTCACGCAGCAGCGGCAGCAGGGACTCGAACAACGGCTGGAGAGCGAGCTCGAGGCCGCGACCGCGCGGGAGATGCGGTTGACGGCCGAACTCGCCGCCGAGCAGGCCTGGCAGGCCGCGCTGGGCCGGATGAACGCCAAGCAGACGACGGCGCTACGCGCCTACCAGGACCACATCGGCAAGCTGGGCAAGGGGACCGGACGTTACGCCGGCAGATACCAGAGCCTCGCGCGTGAGGCCATGACACATGCCCGCGACGCCGTACCGGCCTGGATCATGCCGTTGCAGCAGGTTTTAGAGACGATCCCGCCGATCCGCGACTCCTTCGACGTCGTCATCGTCGACGAGGCGAGCCAGGCGAGCATCGAGGCGCTCTTCCTGCTCTGGCTGGCCCCGCGCGTCATCGTGGTCGGCGATGACAAGCAGTGCGCCCCGTCCGCTGTGAGTCACGGCGAGCTGGAACCGATCTTCGCCAAGCTCTCCACATATCTTCCGGACCTTCCCGCTTACCTGCGGGACGCCTTCACACCGAAGTCGAGTCTCTTCGACCTTCTTTCGACCCGGTTCGGCTCCGTCCTCCGCCTCAAGGAGCATTTCCGGTGCATGCCGGAGATCATCGACTTCTCCTCGCGGCAGTTCTACGCCGACGAGCCGCTCATACCCCTCCGGCAGTTCGGCGCCGACCGTTTGCCGCCGCTCCAAGTCGTACGAGTGGACGGCGCGTGGAGCGAAGGATCGGCGACGCGCCTGCGCAACAGCGTGGAAGCCGAGGCCATCGTGAGACGGATCCTCGACTGCATGGAGGACCCGTCCTATGACGAGAAGACCTTCGGCGTCGTCGTGCTGCAGGGAACGGGCCAGGCGCAGCTCATCCACAACATGCTGCTCGACCACATCGACCCGAAGGACTGGGAGAAGCGACGCTTGCGGGTGGGCACGCCGCCCGACTTCCAGGGAGACGAGCGCGACGTCATCTTCCTGTCGATGGTCGTCGCCGAAAGACGCTCCGCGGTGACCTCCACCGAGTGGCAGCGCCGGTTCAACGTCGCCGCTTCGCGAGCGAAGGACCAGATGTGGCTCTTCCACTCGGTCAGCGCCGACCTGCTGTCACCGGCATGCCTGCGGCGGTCACTGCTTGCCTACATGGCGAACCCGCCCGCCACGGACCCGCCCGGCTCGCTGTCCGACGTCACCGCCGACGCCCGTCACCCGGCCTTCGACTCGCTCTTCGAGCAACGGGTGTTCCTGCGGATCCGCGAGCGCGGATACCACGTGACCCCGCAGTTCGAGGTCAACGGCCGCAGAATCGACCTCGTCGTGAGCGGTGCCAAGGGACGTCTCGCGGTGGAGTGCGACGGCGACTTCTGGCACGGCACGCCCGACCAGCGTGCGGCCGACCTGGATCGGGAGCGCGAACTCAAAAGGGCGGGCTGGCGGTTCTGGCGGATCCGCGAGAGTGAGTTCTACTTCGATCCAGACGCCGCGCTGGAGGACCTGTGGGCCGAGTTCGACCGGCGCGGTATCCAGCCCGGCGAGGTCATGTCCGATGGGAACGGCGTCCCGGTCGCGGAGTGGAGCGCTGTGGCCCTGTCTCCACATGACGGCTGGGACGGCCTTGAGGACGGCGATCCTCGTGAGATGGGCGAGATCCCCATCATGGCGATGTCCGTTGCTGGGGGGAACCGTACGAGTCCACATCCTGTAGCCGGGCTGGGCCCGGTGGCGAGCGCTCCCGCTTCCATGGGAGCGATCCGCGCGTGGGCGCGCACACAGGGATACGACGTCGGCGATCGCGGTCGGCTTCCCGAAGAAGTGGTCAGTGCTTACCGCCGAGCGAACGGTACCTCTTGAAGGCGGCGACCGCTTGTCGGCTCTGGAACCGGAAGGGCGGGCGGAGGAGGAAGCGGTCGGGAGATCACCATCGGCGGCTGCCTGCCAGGTGGGTCAGAAGCATGTCCAGCGGCCGGGGAACGCGATCGAGGTCGAGGGCCTCGACGAGGAGGCCGGAATAGCGGATCTTGCGGCCGCTGCCCGACCCCATGAAGCGGCGCAACTGGTCATGGGTGCTACCGCCGCGCCACGCGGGCTGCTTCTGCAAGGTGCGGAACGAGCCGAGCTCGCCCTCGGCGTCGACGACCTGCTCGACGGCTGCGGTGCCGAGGGTGCGGATCAGCTCGTCCTCCAGGTCGGCGACGCACACGAAGAATCCGAGCGCCTCCAGGTCGTTCCTGCTGGAGCCGGAGACGAGGCCGGCGCGCTCAAGGCCCCTCCGGTAGTCGCCTTCCTCTCCGGCGTCGCACAAACCGGCCAGCCGGAGGTTGCTCCCGGAAGGGCCGAACCTGCCGGCGTACGTCCGGATGTTCGTGGCGCCGCCCATCGCCACGAGGGAGATGCCTTCGGCCGCCAGATCCAGGCCACGGCGCTCGGCCAGCGTTTCGACGGCCGACTTGTCGCTGAGGCCCTCGACCAGGACCACCGTCTGCATGTCGCTCACTAGCCCAGCCTGGCACCGGACGAGGGGAGGTTCGACCCCTTTATTGCGAATCTACAGTGTAAAGGGCGTCACCCGGCCGGGCGCTCGGGCACCACCGCCACGGCCTCCACCTCGACCACGATGTCAGGCGCGGCGAGCGCGGCGGCCACGATCAACGAGTTGGCGGGCCAGCCCCCGTCCGGGAACCAGGCGGCGTACACCTCGTCGAGCGTCGAGCGGAAGCCCGCCAGGTGCTCCGTGCCCGCCACCATGGTGAACAGGCGGAGGAGGTGCTGCGGCCCTGACCCGGCGGAGGCGAGCAGCGCCTCGATGTTGGCGAAGATCTGGCGGGTCTGGGTCGCCGCGTCGCTCCCCACGAGGGTCCCGGTCGCGTCCGTGCCGACCTGGCCGGCGATGAAGAGCAGCTCCGAGTCCGCGGGTGCCGCGGCCAGATGGTGGTATTTCGCCAGCGGCGCCCCGACCTCGGGCGGGCTCCAGCGCCGAACCATGACATCGTCCTTCCGTCCCGTTCGCATACGTTCGCCCACGTTAGCGCGTTGCGCGCTGGCCCCGGACTCGGCAGGCGCTCGCCGGCGAGGGCGATTTTCGCTTGACTTATCACTCAATTGAATATAGGGATGAGTCCATGGGAAATGGGAGCAGGCGCCCGTACCGCATGGGTTCCCGTACCGCGGCCATGGAGGTCACGCGTACGCGCGTGCTGGAGGCGGCGGCCGCGCTGTGGATGCAGCGTTGGTACGACGACGTCACGCTGCAGGACATCGCCGACGAGGCGGGCGTGTCGGTGCAGACGATCGTCAACCGCTTCGGCGGCAAGGAAGGGCTCGCCGACGTCCTCGCCGATCAGATGGCCTCCCGAACCGAGCTGACCCGTCAGGCGCCGGTCGGTGACGTCGAGGCGATCGTGGCCGTGCTCTTCGCCGACTACGAACGTCACGGCGACGCCAACGTGCTGTGGACCGCTCAAGTCGACCGTGTCCCGGCCGTCGCCCGGGCCGCCGCCCATGCCCGCCGCCAGCACCGGGCCTGGCTGGAACGGGTCTTCGCCGATCGTTTGCCCTCCTGCGGACCCGACCGTGAGCATGCGGTGAACCTGCACCATGCCGCCACGGACGTCTACCTGTGGAAGCTGTGGCGGCGCGATCTCGGCCTGTCGCGCGACGACGCCGAACGCTCCATGCGTGACCTGCTGACCTCGATCGACCCCCGAAAGAGACACGATGCGTAAGAACTTCCTGTTCGCCACCTGGTCCGGAGGCGGAGCCGTGCCGCCCGTCCTGTCGGTCGCCCGCGCGGTGCAAGATCGCGGTCACCATGTCCGGGTGCTGGCGGACAGCTCGCTGCACGAGGAGATCGCCGCAGGCGGCCTGGAGCCGATCGCCTGGACCACGGCGCCCCAAGGTGACGCCACCGATCCGGCCAAGGACGTCATCAAGGACTTCGAGGCCCGCACCCCGGTGGGCGCGTTCGCGCGGTTGAGAGATCGCATCGTCTGCGGCCCCGCCGCCGACTACGGCCGGGACACGCTGGCCGAGTTGCGTGCCCGACCGACCGATGTGCTGGTCGCCGAGCACATGCTGCTCGGCGCGTTCATCGCCGGCGAAGCGGCCGGCCTGCCCGTGGCCTCGCTGGTGACGACCCTGTACACGTTTCCCACTCCGGGGGCGCCGCCGCCCGGCCTGGGGCTCTCTCCCGCCACGGGCGCGCTGGGACGCCTGCGCGATCGGGTGCTGACCCGGTTGGTCCTCCGACCGTGGGCGAAGGGACTTCCGGCGCTCAACGCCGCTCGCGCCGCGCACGGCCTGCCGCCGGTGAACTCGGTGATCGACGCGTTCGACCGGGTCGACCGGCTGCTCGTGCTGTCCCCGCGTACGCTGGACTTCCCCGGCAGGCGCTTCCCCGCCCACATCCGGCACGTCGGCCCACGGCTCGACGACCCGGCCTGGGCCGGGGAACTGGAGCTGCCTGACGGTGACGCGCCGCTGGTCCTGGCCAGCCTGAGCTCATCGTTCATGGACCAGCGCACGCAACTCGAGCGGATCGCCGAAGCCCTCGGCACGCTGCCGGTGCGCGGTCTGCTGACCACCGGCCCGGCCATGGACCCGGCGACGGTCCGCGCGCCCGGCAACGTCCTGGTCACCGCGTCGGCACCGCACAACGTCGCGCTGCGCCACGCCTCGGTGACGATCACGCACGCCGGGCACGGTACGGCCGTCAAGTCCCTGGCGGCCGCCGTGCCCATGGTCTGCATCCCGCAAGGACGCGACCAGCCGGAGGTGGCCCGGCACGTCGCACGCGCCGGCGCCGGGGTCACCGTGAGCAAGAACGCCTCCCCTCGTACGATCGCCCGCGCGATCGACCGCGTCCTGCGCGACCCGTCCTACCGCCGCGAAGCGGGGCGACTGGCGGCCGAGATCGCCGCCGAGACGGCCACCGACCGGGCGGTCGCCGAGCTCGAAGCCCTCGCCGAACGAGCGACCGGCCGGGACGAGGGCGCCCCCCAGGCACGACACGGCTGAGCCGTCCGGGCCGTCACGGACGTCGCCGAGACGGCTCCGGGGCACCGGCGACCGCATCCCGCCAGGCCCATCGGCATGCGCCGCGCCTCCACGCGGCGCTGGAACGTCGGGGGCGGCACGTATCGTGACCGTATGCCTGACATCGAGGTCGCCGGGCGCGACGTGCGCGTCACCAGCCCCGGCAAGGTGGTCTTCCCGCAGTCCGGCCTCACCAAGCTCGATCTGATCCGCTACTACCAGGCGGTGGGCGAGGGGGCGCTGCGGGGCGTGCACGGGCGGCCGATGGTGCTCAAGCGGTTCGTGCGCGGCATCGAGGAGGAGGCGTTCTTCCAGAAGCGCGCCCCGGCGAAGCGGCCGGACTGGATCGAGGTGGCGGAGCTGAGATACCGCTCGGGCCTGAGCGCGGAAGAAGTCGTGTGCACCGACCTGGCCCAGCTGGTGTGGGTGGTCAATCTCGGGTGCGTCGACCTCAACCCGCATCCGGTGCGTTCCGACGACCTGTCCAGGCCCGACGAGCTGCGCATCGACCTCGATCCCGTGCCGGGGGTGGAGTGGGCCGACGTGCTGGCGACCGCGCAGGTGGCGCGCGAGGTGCTGGCCGATCACGGGCTGGCGGCATGGCCCAAGACGTCCGGGTCGCGGGGCTTCCACGTGTACGCGCGGATCGAGCGGCGCTGGCCGTTCGCCCAGGTGCGCAAGGCGGCGGAGACGGTCGCCCGCGAGGTGGAGCGGCGGGCCCCCGACCTGGCCACCAGCCGGTGGTGGAAGGAGGAGCGGCACGGGGTGTTCGTCGACTTCAACCAGAACGCCTACGACCGCACCGTGGCCTCCGCCTACTCCGTGCGCGCCGTGCCCGACGCCCGCGTGTCCACGCCGCTGACGTGGGACGAGGTGCCCGGCTGCCGTCCCGAGGCGTTCACCGTCGAGACCGTGCCGCGGCGGCTGGCCGAGCGGGGTGATCCGTGGGAGGACATGGATCTGCACGCGGGCTCGCTCGACGGGCTGCTGGAGCTGGCCGAGGAGCTCGGGCCCGCGCCCAAGCCGCCCAAGGGCAGCGGGCGCCGGCGGCAGACGAAGCCGGTCATCGAGATCGCGAGGGCCGAGCACAAGGACGAGGCACTGGCGGGCCTGGAGCGGTGGAAGTCCCGCCATCCGCGGGTCGCGGCCCGGCTGGAGCCCGCCGACGTGCTGGTCGACGGCATGCGGGGGCGCAGCAGCGTGTGGTATCGCATCCGGGTCAACCTGCAGCACGTGCCGGAGGGCGAGCGGCCCGGGCAGGAGCCGCTCGAGGTCGACTACGACCCGTGGCGCGCGGCCCCGGGGTGACCGGAGCGAGGGTGGGGAGGTTCAGCGGCCGGAGATGAGGTTGGCGAGGCGGGCATAGACCGAGGTGGTGGTGCCGCGCTCGTTCTCGCGGCGGTCGGCGGCGCGGAAGAGGGCGTAGATGAGCTGCACGCCGGCCCACCGCAGCGGCTCCGGCTCCCACTGCCGCACCTGGCGTCCCACCCACGGCAGCCCCGTCAGCTCCGTCTCCCGCCGCAGCACCAGGTCGCGCAGGGTGCGGCCGGCCAGGTTGGTCGTGGTGACGCCGCTGCCCACGTAGCCGCCCGCCCAGCCGAGCCCGCTGGCGTGGTCCAGGTGCACCGTCGAGCACCAGTCGCGCGGCACGCCGAGCACCCCGCACCAGGCGTGCTGGACCCGCGCGTCGGCGGCCGCGGGGAAGAGTTTGATCAGCATGCGCCACAGCAGCGCGACGGTCTGCGGCTGGGTGGCGCCCCGGGCGTCGGTACGCGACCCGAACCTGTAGGGGACGCCCCGGCCGCCGATGGCGATGCGGTCGTCGGCGGTCCGCTGGGCGTAGATGTAGGCGTGGGCCTCGTCCCCGACGAGCTCGTTGCCCGCCCAGCCGAGGTGCTTCCACACCTCGGCGGGCAGCGGCTCGGTGACGATCATGGAGCTGTTCATCGGCAGCCACTGCCGGCGCTGGCCGGCCAGCCCGGCGGTGAAGCCCTCGGTGGCCCGGATGACGTAGTCGGCGGTGACGGCGCCGCGCGTGGTGACGGCCGTGGCCTTCCCGCCGCCGTGCCGGGGCCGCAGCTCGGTCACGGTGGTGTCCTCGTAGAGGTCCACGCCGAGCCGGGCGACCGCGGCGGCCAGGCCGACGGCCAGCTTGGCGGGCTGGATGCGGGCGCAGTGCGGGGAGTACGCGGCCTCCAGCGTGCCCGCGGCCTGCAGCCGCTCGGCCTGCTCGTCCCGGCCGAGCAGGCGCATGTCGGCCTCGCCGTACCCCCATCCGCGCAGCTCGGCCAGCTCGGCGCGGAGCCGGCGCCGCTGGGCGGGGTTGGTCGCGACGTGGAGCAGCCCGCCCTTGTGGATGTCGGCGTCGATGCCCTCCTCGCGGGCCACCGCGATGACCTCGTCGACGGAGCGGAACATGGCGCGCTGCAGGTCGATCATCGCCTGCCGGCCGCGCGCCTTGGCGTGCCGCTTCCTGGATCCGGCGAACTCGGCCGACAACCACCCGCCGTTGCGTCCCGACGCGCCGAATCCGGCGAACTCCTTCTCCAGGATCGCGATGCGCAGGCCGGGGTCGGCCTGTTTCAGGTAGTACGCGGTCCACAGGCCGGTGTATCCACCGCCCACGATCGCGACGTCGTAGTCGCGGGGCCCCGGCAGCGCCGGCCGCCGTGCGGGCAGGCCGATCTGCCGGTACCAGAAGGAGACGCCGCCGTTGGCGAAGTCTTCGGTCAGCGGGATGCCGGTCATCACCGAACACATTGTCTATTACCGGCATATGCGGAGCAAGTGGACGATGTGTAACAGAACGGGGCAATGGGCTAGCTTCGTGTCGGCCGCTCGTAGCCCTCGTCGCCGCCGTATACGTGCAGGTCAGGGTCGTTCTCCGGCTGGTTCGCCGGGCTGGTGGGGGAGGCGGTGTGCTCGGTGGCGAAGTCGTCCGACAGCGCGGGAGGTGCGGGGTGGAGAAAGTCGTGCCAGGTGATGACGCCCCGGGAGTCGCCGTCCGTGACGAGCTCGCCGTCCCGCTGGGCCGCGTACAGCCTGCCCGGGTAGTGCACGGGCAGGCACGGGCGGTGCACGTTCCTGGCCTGCAGCCAGGTGCGCACCAGTTCCTCGGTGTCCATCACCTGCGGTCCGCCGAACTCGAACTCCCTGCCCTCGGGCCCGCCCGCCAGCAGCGCCACCGCCAGCGCGGCGACCTCGCCCGTGTGCACCGGCTGCCAGGGCAGCGAGCGGTCCACGAGCATCACGGGAAACGACGAGTACGCCCGCAGCCGCTGGTCGAGGGACTGCTGGTACCGCGTGGCGCGCAGGACGGTCCAGCCGATCCCGCTCTCCCCGATCAGGCGCTCGGCCTCCAGCTTGCGACCGAGGAAGCCGATGGCGGCACGGTCCACCCCGACGACCGAGGTGTAGAGCAGGTGCTGCACCCCCGCCTCGCGGGCGGCGAGGAGCAGCCGCCGGGTGCCGGGGACGTCCACGGCTCCTCGGCCCTTGGGCCCGCTGGTGGCGAGGTGCGCGATCGCGTCCACGCCGTGCACGGCGTCCGCGACGCCCTTGCCGGAGACCAGGTCGCCCCAGAACCAATCGACGCGCCCGGAGCTCTCCCGCTCCTTCCGGCTCAGCGCCCGCACCCGGTGCCCCGCCCTGACCAGCGCGGGTAGCATCGCGCCGCCCAGCGTTCCCGTGGCTCCCGTGACCAGAATGCGCATGTCGCTCCACTACCCGCGAACGCCTGGAAATGACAACGAACTACGTAAAGGCGTCTGTGTCCGGCAGTGCGGGGTAGTGCCGGACGCATGGCTCAAATCGCAGCGGAATCCCTGATCGAACGGCTCGCGGAGTGGGGCGTCGACACCGTCTTCGGCCTGCCCGGCGACGGCATCAACGGCATCATGGAAGGGCTGCGGCGCCACCGCGACAGGGTGCGCTTCGTCCTCGTCCACCACGAGGAGGCCGCCGCCTTCATGGCCACCGGCTATGCCAAGGCCACCGGGCGGATCGGCGTCTGCCTGGCCACGTCGGGGCCCGGCGGCATCCACCTGCTCAACGGCCTCTACGACGCCAAGCTCGACCACGTGCCCGTGCTGGCCATCACGGGCATGCAGGAGACCTCCGTGCTGGGCACCGGCTACCAGCAGGAGGTCCACCTGGACAAGCTGTTCGAGGACGTGGCCGAGTACAACATGTTGATCTCCAACCCGGCGCAGCTGCCCTCGCTGGTGGACCTCGCGATCCGGACGTCGTACGCCCGGCGCGGGGTCTCCCACCTCACGCTGCCCAACGACATCCAGGTGGCGGAGGCGGGGACGGACCCGTACGAGCAGCTCGGGCCGGCCAGGACGCCGCAGACCTCGCCCGTCTACCTGCAGCCGCCCGGCATCCCGCGGCAGGAGGACGTCGAGTGGGCCGCCGAGGTGCTCAACAGGGCCGAGCGGCCCGCCATCCTCGTCGGGCAGGGCGCGCTGCACGCCCGGCACGAGGTGCTGGCCGTGGCCGAGGCCCTGGGCGCTCCCGTGGTCAAGACCCTGCCCGGCAAGGCGGTGATCCCCGACGACTCGCCGTACACGACGGGCGGGATCGGGCTGCTCGGCACCCGGCCGAGCGAGGAGCTGATGGACGAGGCCGACGTGCTGTTCATGGTGGGCACGAACTTCCCCTACTCGAAGTTCCTGCCGGAACCGGGGAAGACCAGGGTGGTGCAGTTCGAGGCGGAACCGACCAGGGCGGGGGCGCGGATCGCGACCGACGTGCCGGTGGTGTGCGACGCGAAGGAAGGGCTGGCGGCGCTGCTGCCGCTGCTGTCCCGCCGGGACGGCAACGCCCATCTGGCGAAATATCAGAAGAAGATGGCGAAGTGGCGGGCCGACATGGACGCCCTGCAGAGCCCCGACCGCGACCCCATCGCCCCGCAGTACGCGATGTCCGTCGTCGACCGGCTCGCGGCCGACGACGCCATCCTGACCTGCGACAGCGGCACCATCGCCACCTGGGCGGCCCGGCACTGGACGATCCGCGGCGAGCGCGAGTTCTACCTGTCGGGCACGCTGGCCACCATGGCGCCGGGGCTCCCGTACGCCATCGCCATGCAGCACGCGTTCCCGGACCGGCAGGTCATCGCGTACGTCGGCGACGGGGGTTTCTCGATGCTCATGGCCGAGTTCCTGACGGCGGTCCAGCAGCGGCTGCCGGTCAAGGTCGTCATCAACAACAACAACTCGCTCGGCCAGATCCTGTGGGAGCAGATGGTGCTCGGCTACCCGGAGCACGGCGTGCGCTACGACCAGCCGGAGGCCGACTTCGCGGCCTGGGCCAGGGCGTGCGGCGGATTCGGGGCCAAGGTCACCAAGCCGGGGGACGTGGAGCCGGCCGTCAGCCAGGCGCTGGCCCACGACGGGCCGGCCCTGGTGGACGTGGACGTCGACCAGAACGAGCCGCCGATGCCCGGCAAGGTCTCCTACGACCAGGCCAAGAGCTTCGCGCAGGCGTTCTTGAAGGGCCAGCCGCACAAGGCCGCCATCGCCACGACCCTGTTCAAGGACCGCATCCAGAAGCTGATGGACTAGACGCTGGCCGCGCAGGCCCTGGTGATCCCGGCGGCGGCGCTCAGCAGCGGCTCGACCAGCCGGGGCAGCTCGCGCACGCGCCGGTGGGAGATCACGATGCCGAGCGCCGCGACCGGCCGCCCGTCCACCAGGATCGGCGCCGCCGCCGAGCACGAGCCCCGCGTCATCTCCTCGTACGTCAGCGCGTACCCCTGGGAGCGCACGGTCGCCAGCTCCCTGGCCAGCCGCCCGGCCTCGGTGATCGTGTGCGGGGTCGGCCGTTCGAGCTTGCGCGCCAGGTACGCCTTGACGAACCACTCCGGCTCGTACGCCAGCAGCGCCTTGCCGACGCCCGTCGGATGCATGGGCAGCCGGGCGCCGGTCCTGGACACGATGGGCACCGCCCGCCTGCCGTGCACCTTGTCGACGTAGAGCACCTCGAGCCCGTCGCGGACGGCCAGGTGCACGTTCTCGCCGGTGCCGGCGAACAGGTCCTGCAGCCACGGATGCGCCAGGTCCTGCAGCCGGGCGGGCGCGAGCTGGCCCAGCTCCCACAACCGCAGCCCCACCCGCAGCCGGCCGTCGGGCGCGCGGCTCAGCGCCTGCCACTCCTCCAGCTCCGCGACCAGGCGGTGGGCCGTGCTCAGCGGTACCCCGCTCCGCCTGGCCAGCTCGGTCAGGGTGAGCTGGGGGTGAGCCGGATCGAACGCGCCGAGGATCGCGAGCACCTTGGACGTCACCGAACGCCCGGGAACGCGAGATCCACCTGCCATGGACCAATCCTGCCCATTTCTTCCACCCAGTGGAAGGGTTGGTTCGGCTGATCGCCCCTGGAGGCAGGATGCTCCGTATATGCGAACTCAGGTCGGGATCATCGGGGCCGGGCCCGCCGGCCTGCTCCTGTCCCACTTGCTCCACCTGCGCGGCATCTCCTCCGTGGTGCTGGAGAAGCGCAGCCGCGACCACGTCGAGCGGCGAGTCAGAGCCGGGGTGCTGGAGCAGGGCACGGTGGACACGCTGGTCGAGGCCGGCGTCGGCGAGCGCCTCCTGCGCGAGGGGCTGCCGCACCACGGGATCGAGCTCAGGTACGACGGCGCGGGCCACCGCATCCCGTTCGAGAAGCTGGTGCCCGGCCGGCGCATCACCGTGTACGGCCAGCAGGAGGTGGTCAAGGACCTCATCGCGGCCCGGCTCGCGGCGGGCGGCGACGTGCGGTTCGAGGTCGAGGACGTGGCCCTGCACGGCCTGGAGACGGAGCGGCCGTACCTGACGTTCGGCGGCGAGCGGCTCGACTGCGACGTGATCGCCGGCTGCGACGGCTTCCACGGCGTGTCGAGGCCGTCGATCCCGGAGGGCGTTCTGAGCGTTTACGAGCGCGAATATCCCTTCGCCTGGCTGGGCATCCTGGCCAGGGTGGCGCCGTCGTCCGAGGAGCTGATCTACACCAGGACCGAGCGCGGGTTCGCCCTGCACAGCATGCGCACGCCCGAGGTCAGCCGCTTCTACCTACAGGTCCCCGCCGGCGAGCGGGTGGAGGAGTGGCCGGACGAGCGGATCTGGGCCGAGCTGAAGGCCCGGCTGGAGAGCGTGCCCGGCTTCGCGCTGGCCACCGGCGAGATCATGGAGAAGGGCGTCACGCCCATGCGGGCGTTCGTCGCCGAGCCCATGCAGTACGGCCGCCTCTACCTGGCCGGCGACGCCGCCCACATCGTGCCGCCCACCGGCGCCAAGGGGCTCAACCTGGCCGTGGCCGACGTCCGCGTCCTCACCCGCGCCCTGGCCGCCTACTTCGAGCACGGCTCGGCCGGGCTGCTCGACGGCTACTCGCGGGCGTGCCTGCGACGGGTGTGGCGGGCGCAGCACTTCTCGTGGTGGATGACCACCCTGCTGCACACGTTCGAGGACGACGACGCGTACGCGCGCCGGCTGCAGCTGTCCTACCTGGACTACGTGACCTCGTCCGAGGCCGCGGCGACGACCCTGGCGGAGAACTACGTGGGAATGCCATGAAGATCGTTGGTACGGCGGCCGAGGCGGTCGCGGGAATCGGGGACGGGGCGTCCCTCGCGGTCGGCGGCTTCGGCCTGGCCGGGGTGCCCGCCGTGCTCATCAAGGCGCTGCTCGGGCAGGGCACGTCCGGCCTGCACGTCGTGTCGAACAACTGCGGCACCGACGGGCGCGGTCTGGGCGAGCTGCTCGCGGCCGGGCGGATCTCCCGCGTCACCGGCTCGTACGTGGGGGACAACAAGGAGTTCGCCCGGCAGTACCTGGCCGGCGAGCTGGAGGTGGAGCTGATCCCGCAGGGCACGCTGGCCGAGCGGCTGCGGGCCGGCGGCTCCGGCATCCCCGCCTTCTACACGAGGGCGGGCGTGGGGACGCTGGTCGAGGAGGGTGGGCTGCCGTGGCGCCACCGCTCCGACGGGTCGGTGGCGGTGGCGTCGCCGCCGAAGGAGGTCAGGGAGTTCGACGGCGTCCCGTACATCCTGGAGCACGGCATCCGGACGGACTTCGCGCTCGTCCGGGCCGCGCGTGGCGACATCTACGGAAACCTGGTGTTCGCCAAGGCCGCACGCAACTTCAACCCGCCGGCCGCCATGGCGGGACGGGTCACCATCGCCGAGGTCGAGGAGTTGTGCGAGCTCGACCCCGAGGAGGTGCACCTGCCCGGCGTCTTCGTGCAGAGGGTGCTGGTGCTGGATCCCGGGCAGGCGGCGGACAAACCCATCGAGCGGCGGACGGTGCGTTCCTGATGGCCTGGACCCGGCAGCAGATGGCGGCCCGCGCGGCGGACGAGCTGCCCGACGGCTCGTACGTCAACCTCGGCATCGGCCTGCCCACGCTCATCCCCGCCCACCTCGGCGGACGCACCGCCGTGATCCACTCGGAGAACGGCATCCTCGGCGTGGGGCCGTACCCGCTGCCTGACGAGGTGGATGCCGACCTGATCAACGCGGGCAAGGAGACGGTCACCGTCGACCCCGGGGCGTCGTACTTCGACTCGGCGCTGTCGTTCGGCATGATCCGCGGCGGCCACGTGGACGTGGCGGTGCTCGGCGCCATGCAGGTGTCGCAGGCCGGCGACCTGGCCAACTGGGCGGTCCCCGGCAAGATGATCAAAGGGATGGGCGGCGCCATGGACCTCGTGCACGGCGCCCGCCGGGTCATCGTGGTCATGGAGCACACGACGCGCGACGGCGACCCCAAGATCCTGCCCGCCTGCACGCTGCCCCTCACCGGCCGGTCCTGCGTCGACCGCGTGATCACCGACCTGGCCGTCATCGACGTCGTCCCCGGCGGTCTGAAGCTCGTGGAGACCGCCCCCGGCGTCACCGCCGGCGAGGTGCGCGCCAGGACGGCGGCCGACCTCACAGAAGGAGCCACATGAGCCATCCTCCCTACCTGAGCCCCGGCTACCGCAGCACGGTCGTGCGCGCCCCCGCCCGCCCGCCCGTCGCCTTCAAGCTCGACCCCGACGCGATCGAGCTGACCGGCCCCGTCTTCGCCCACGAGGAGGTCGGCGCGCTCGACGCCGACCTCACCAGGCAGCACGCGGGCGAGCCCATCGGCGAGCGCATCATCGTCGAGGGGCGCGTGCTCGACGACGACGGCCGCCCCCTGCGCGGCACGCTGGTCGAGCTCTGGCAGGCCAACGCGGCCGGCCGCTACGCCCACGACGGCGACCAGCACCCCGCCACCCTCGACCCGAACTTCACCGGAGCCGGCCGCTGCCTCACCGACGAGGACGGCCGCTACCGGTTCGTCACGATCAAGCCCGGCGCCTACCCGTGGCGCAACCACGACAACGCCTGGCGCCCCGCCCACCTGCACTTCTCCGTCTTCGGACAGGCCTTCACCCAGCGGCTGGTCACCCAGATGTACTTCCCCGGAGACCCGCTCATGCCCTTCGACCCGATCATGCAGTCGATTCCGGACGAGGCGGCCAGGCGGCGCCTCGTCGCGTCGTTCGAGCTGGACCTCACCGAGCCCGAGTGGGCCCTCGGCTACGCGTTCGACATCGTGCTCGGCCGCACCCCGACGGAGACGCCATGACCACGCCCTCGCAGACGGTCGGACCGTTCTTCAGCCACGCGCTGCCGTACGAGCGGGACTGGGAGCTCGTGCCAGAAGGGCATCCCGGCGCGATCACGCTCACCGGCCGGGTGCTGGACGGCGCCGGGGAGCCGGTGCCCGACGCCCTGCTCGAACTCTGGCTCGGCTTCACCGGGGACCGCGGCGCGCTGAGCAGGCAGGGCGGGCAGGTGTCCGGGTTCGGCCGCTGCGCCACCGCGCCGGACGGCACCTACCGTTTCCGTACGGCCCCGCCGCCGGGGCCGTACCTGTCGCTGCAGGTCTTCGCCCGCGGCCTGCTGCGCTCCGTGCTCACCCGCGTCTATCTGGAGGACGTGCCCGACCCGCTGCTCGACGTCCTCGAACCCGGGCGCAGGGCCACGCTGATCGCCGCCGGTTCTGGCGATTCCTACCGCTTCGATGTGAGACTGCAGGGAGCGGAGGAGACGGTGTTCATTGACTTCTGACGAGCCATCGACGTCCAGGGGGCCGGGCGGCGACGGCGGGCTGCTCGCGCCCGTCCGGGCGGGCACCGAGGCGGAGGCGATCACCTCGGACACGGCGTGGCTGCGGGCCATGCTGGAGGCCGAGGCGGCGCTCGCCCGCGCCCAGGGCCGCCTGGGGCTCATCCCGGCGGAGGCGGCGGCCGCCATCGACAGGGCCGCCGCCACGCTCGTGCCCGACCCGGCCGGCGTGGCCGCGCGGTCCAGGCAGTCGGCCACCCCCGTCGTCCCGCTGGTGGCCGACCTGCGGCGGGCCGTGCCCGGCGCGGCCGGCCACGTGCACAGGGGCGCCACCAGCCAGGACATCGTGGACACCGCCGCCATGCTGGTGGCCGCCCGCACGGTCCGAGCCGTCGTCGCCGACCTGGGCGCCGTCATGGACGACCTGTGCGAGCTGGCCGGTCGCCACAGGGACACGGTGATGGCCGCGCGCACGCTGGGACAGCACGCGGTGCCGACGACGTTCGGGCTGAAGGCCGCGCAGTGGCTGGCGGGCCTGATGCGCGCCCGCGCCCGGCTGCGGGAGCTGCGCCTGCCCGCCCAGCTCGGCGGCGCGGCCGGCACCCTCGCAGCCTTCGCCGAGCAGGACCCGTCCACCGCGCTTCCCCTGGTCGAGGTGTTCGCCGAGGAGATCGGGCTGGCCGCGCCCGCGGCGCCGTGGCACGCGGAGCGCTCCGCCGTCACCGACCTGGGCGCGGCGCTCGCCGGCACTGCCCGCGCGCTGGGCAAACCGGCCACCGACATCATCCTCATGGCCCAGACCGAGGTCGGGGAGGTGGCCGAGTCGTCGTCCGGCGGCTCCTCGGCCATGCCGCAGAAGCGTAACCCCGCGCTGTCCGTACTGGTCAGGTCGGCCGCGCTCCAGGTGCCCGCGTACGCGCAGGTGCTCGGCCAGGTCGGCGGGCACGAGCGGGCCGCCGGGGCCTGGCAGGCGGAGTGGCTGCCGCTGCGCGAGGCGCTCCGCCTGACCGGGGGCGCGGCCGAGACCGCCGCCGAGCTGGTGCGCGGGCTCCAGGTCTTCCCCGAACGCATGCGCGCCAACGCCGGCCTGACCGGCGGGCGCCTCGTCGCCGAACGCCTGGCCGCCCACCTCGGCCGCGACAGGCTTGCCGCGATCATGCCTGGGCGCGGGCCGCTCGAACTCGGTGACGCGCTGGCCGAGGCGGGCCTGACCCGGGACCCGGACGAGCTGCTCGACCCGTCCGCGTACGTGGGCGCGGCTCCGGAGCTCGTCGACCGCATTCTCACCACCTACCGGGAGCAGCCGTGAAACTCCACCACCGCGTGGACGGCCCGTCAGGCGCGCCGCTGCTGGTGCTCGGGCCCTCGCTCGGCACCACGACAGAGGTCTGGCGCCCCCAGCTCGCCGAGCTCACCGCGTCCTGGCGGGTGCTCAGGTACGACCTGCCCGGCCACGGCGGGTCGGCGCCGGCCACCGGATTCACGATCGACGACCTGGCGGCGGCCGTGCTCGACCTCGTCGAGGACGTGCCCTTCGCGATCGGCGGCATCTCGCTCGGCGGTGCCATCGCCACCACCGTCGCGCTCCGCGTCCCCGGCCGGGTGCGCGGCCTGGTGTTGTGCTGCACGTCCGCCCGGTTCGGCGAGCCGGGACCGTGGCGGGAGCGGGCGGAGCTGGTGCGGGCCGAGGGAGTGGCCGCGCTCGCACCGGCGCTGGAGAACCGCTGGTTCACGCCCGGCTTCGACGGCCGGTGGGTGCTGGAAGGGCTGGCGGAGGTGGACGCCCCGTCGTACGCCGCCTGCTGCGAGGCCCTGGCCGCCTTCGACGTGACGGGCAGGCTCGGCGAGGTCACCGCGCCCGCGTTGGTGATCGCCGGGGCCGAGGACCCGGCCACGCCCCTCGACCAGGCGCTCACGCTGGCCGACGGCATCCCGGGAGCCTCGCTCACGGTCGTGCCGCGGGCGGCCCACCTGGCCGGCGTCGAACGTCCCGGCGCCGTCACCACCGCCATCGCCCGCCACCTGCGAGACGGCGGGCGGGAGGCGGGCATGCGCACCAGGCGCGAGGTGCTCGGCGACGCGCACGTCGACCGGGCGATCGCCGCGACCACCGGCTTCACCCGCGACTTCCAGGACTTCATCACCCGCTACGCCTGGGACGAGATCTGGAACCGCCCGGGGCTCGACCGGCGCACCCGCAGCTGTGTCACCCTCACCGCCCTCGTCGCCAGAGGGCATCTGGAGGAGCTGGCCATGCACGTCCGCGCGGCTCTGCGCAACGGGCTCACCCCGGACGAGATCAAGGAGGTGCTGCTCCAGAGCGCCGTCTACTGCGGGGTCCCGGCGGCCAACGCCGCCTTCGCGGTGGCCCGCCGCACGCTGGACGAACTTGGGCCAGATGCCCCCTGACCTTGGAAAATGCTTTAAGGTTGGCGGGTGGTTTTCGAGGACGGATGGGCGGCTTCGCCCTTGCGGTGGTTGATGAACACGCTGGGCGACGCCCAGCTCGCCAGGATGAGCGCCGACCCGGGGATGGCGGCGGCGGTCGACCAGCACGCCGCGGTGCTGCGTGACGCGATCCCGCTCGACCGGGAGACGCTGGGCGACTACCTGCTCGGGTTCCTTGACGAGCTGCGGCACCGGGGGTGGGTCTTCAGCGGCGAGCCGGACGCGCCGGCGCTCCGGCTGACGGCCGTCTGCTGGCTGTCGCGCGAGCTCGGCCTGCTCGAGGACGGCCACCCGGCCTGACCGCCCCGCCCGGCCGATCGCGCCGCCCGGCTGAGCGCCGCATGCGGCCGATCGCGCCGCCCGGTCCGGGCGTTCCCGCCCGGCTCTCGGCGGCCCGGCCCGGGCCCCCGCAACAGGCCGGGCCGGTCGAGTTCGGGCGGGCCGGACAGGAGGAGGACCGTCACGGTCACTCCGGGGGCATGTCCGAGCGGGTGGTGCGCCCGCCCGGCATCGTCCGCACCTGCGTCGTCTCCTCGCTCATCGACCGGGCGTCCTCACGACCCCGCTGGTACGCCTCCGCGTGCGCCCTGGCCTGCGGCGCCTCGGCCTCGATACGGCCCAGCCAGCGCTCCCAGCGCTGCTGCATCGGCCGGATGAGCCCGCCCCCGATGCCGATGGCCGCGATCGCGCCGATGGTGGCGAGCACCGTGATCAGCACAGGCGTGGTGACGGCGGTGGCCACGCCGATCTGGTTGAGCGCGGCGATGATGCCCAGCGCCCAGATGAACACCGCGGCCAGGGTCGCCAGGAAGCGCCCGTAGGACAGACCGCCGAGCGCGCCCGAGAGGATGTCCCTGACGGCCTTGGCGATGGCGCCGGCCACCACGATGATCACGATCGCCACGATGGCCTTGGGCAGCCAGCCCACCACGGCGGCCAGCAGCGCCGAGATCGGGTTGGGCCCGAAGACGTTGAAGGCTATCTGCAGGGTGACCAGCAGGATCGCGTAGTAGACGATTCTGGCGAGCAGGCTGCTGGCGGTGTAGTCGCTCCGCTCCAACCAGCGGTGCACGCCGCTGCGGTCAACGACCCGCTCGAAGCCGACCCGTTCGAGCACCTTGTTGACGATCTTCTCCAGCACCTTCGCCACGATCCACCCGATGATGAGAATCACGATGAACGCGATCAGCTTCGGGACGAACGTTGCAATCTGCCGGAATACGTCGGTAAGTCCTTGGCCTATGTTGATGTCCACGGTTTCCTCCTCCGAGGAGCTGATGCAACGGCGCTACCCGGACCGCAACGGTCTATGCACACAGTGCCACCGAAAGCTCGCATAAGGCGACATATCGTCTTTCGGGTGCCCTATAGGGTGATCACTATGCATCGAAGCCGTTTGTACGCCCTGCTGATCGACACGCCGGCCGCCGAGGCCGACCAGGCGGCCGCCTTCTGGGCGGCGGCGCTCGGCGCCACCGCCCGGCCGCTCGAAGGGTACGAGCAGTTCATCTCGCTGCACGGAGCCGTCCCGGGGTTCGCCGTGGCCGTCCAGTCGGCCGACGACCCGCCCCGTTTCCACATCGACATCGAGTCCGACGACGTCGAGGCCGAGGTCCGGCGCCTGGTCGCACTCGGGGCCACCGAGGTGTCGCAGTGGCAGGAGTGCCGCACGCTGCGCGCGCCCGGAGGGCACCTCATGTGCGTGCTGCCGGTGGAGAGCGACCGGGAAGTGTTCGACGCCGAGGCGAAGACCTGGCCGTAACAGCGGATCAGGCCGGGCCGGACCCGGCCGCCTTCAGGTGAGCCGCCGCGGCCTGCTCCAGGTGGACGAGGTCGGAGGCGACGGTGGCGAACGTGAAGCCCTCCGCCAGGCGCCGGGCTGCCTGCTCGCCGCCCGGGTTGTGGATGCCGGCCGCGACCCCGGCCCGCTCGGCGGTCGTCCTGACCTTCTCCAGCGCCTCCTCGAACACCCCCGCGACCTCGGGGTCGCCGGGGAACCGGCCGCCGACGGCCAGGCACAGGTCGGACGGGCCCACGTACACGCCGTCCAGGCCCGGGGTGGCGCAGATGGCCTCGATGTTGGCCAGGCCCTCCGGCGTCTCGATCATGGCCAGGACCAGCACGCTGTCGTCCGCCTCCGCCGGAGTGGGGCCGATCCGCAGCATGGAGCGCATGGGGCCGTACGATCGGCGGCCCCCGGCCGGGTAGCGGGCGGCCGACACGGCGCTCGCCGCGTCCTCGGCGGTGTCGACCAGCGGCACGATCACGCCGCCCGCGCCGAAGTCGAGCGCCCTGCCGATGGCCGCGGGCTCGCCCGACTCCACCCGTACCAGTCCGGTCGAGCGACCGCCGGCGTCGATGGCCATGAGGTTGCTCAGCAGCCCGGCGTTGCCGATCAGCCCGTGCTGGCCGTCCAGCGCGATGTAGTCGTACCCCAGCCGGGCCAGGCGTTCGGTGGCGATGGGCGCGTCCAGCACCACCCAGTAGCCGACGGCCCGTTCCCGGCTGCGGATCTTCCTGGCGAACTCGGCGGCGGTCATGCGATCTCCTCTGCGCTGGTGCGGATGTGCGGGCCGGCCAGTGGGGTCACCTGTTGTACGCCGGCATCGGGCCGCGGAGCGCGTCGCCCACGGCGTCGCACGCGGCGGCCACGTCGGCGGGCAGCGGCCCGGCTGCCAGGGCGGCCAGGTTGGCGCCGAGCTGCCCGGGGCCGGACGCGCCGAGCAGCACCGCGCTCACCACCGGCCTGCCGGTCAGCCAGCGCAGCGACAACTCGGCGAGCGGCATCCCGGCCGCGCGGGCGATCGCGCCGAGGTCCTCGACGGCCCGGAACAACTCGGCGTCCCAGTACCGCCGCCGGTACATCGCCGCCAGCCGCGAGTCGCCGAAGCGGCCCGCCTCCGGCGCCTGGTCGAAGCGGTGCCGGCCGGTCAGCAGGCCGCCGCCGAGCGGGTTGTAGACCATCGTGCGCAGGCCGGCCGCGAGCGCGAACTCCGCGTACTCGTCCTCGATCCTCCTGGCCAGCAGGTTGTAGAGCTGCTGGGCGAGCACGGGCCGTGGGGCGATCCCGGCGATCTGCCAGGCGGCGTAGTTGGACACGCCCAGCTCACCGATCTTGCCCTCGGCGACCAGCTGCTCGACCGTGCCGAGGGTGTCCTCCAGCGGCGTCGCCCGGTCCGGCTGGTGGAGGTAGAACAGGTCGACGTGGTCGGTCCGCAACCGTCGCAGGCTGCCCTCCAGCGAGGCGCGCAACCCGGCGGGGGAGAGCGGCGCGTGCTCGCCGGCGTCCGGGTGCGGGATGCCGGCCTTGGTCGCCAGCACCACCCGGTCGCGGCGGCCGCGCAGCAGCTCGCCGAGGATCTCCTCGGCGGCGCCGCCCGCGTAGCCGTTGGCGGTGTCCACGCCGCTCACCCCGGCGTCGAGCGCGAGGTCCAGCATCCGCCCCGCCGTGCCGGCGTCCACGGTGTCGCCGAACGTCATGGTGCCGAGCACCGGTTCGGGGATCATGCCTCTTCCCTTGTCGTAGTCGGCCGGCCGTCGCGCCGGGCGGTTCGCCATGGCGGCCCTCGGTCGCGGAGGGGCCGGCGCGCTCTCCCGGCCGAGCCGTTCAGCCCTTCTGCGCCGTGCTGGGGGTTCGCGCTCCTTGCGGGTAACTGTGGCATAGTGTGCGCGTTTCGTGCAATGCTTGACGCGTGATTCGCGCAGGTCTGCGGTGTTCGGAGGTGGGTGTGGGCCACTTTCCGGTGTTCGCCCTGGCCGACGACCTGTCAGGGGCGGCGGAGACGGCGGCCGTGCTCATGTCGCCCGAACGCCCCGCGCGCATCACGCTGTCGGGGCCGCCGTACGTCGCCATGCCGCCCGTCCTCGTCGCCGACCTCGACACCCGGCACCATGCCGGGGCCGCGGTCCTGGTACGGGAGGCGCTCGCCTGGGCGGGGGACCGTCACGTCCTCATCAAGATCGACTCGCTGCTGCGCGGCGACATCGCCACCACCGTCCAGGCCTGCCTGAGCACCCCCGCGCACTCGGCGCCCGCGCCCGTCGTGCTCGCCAGCGCGCTGCCGCAGGCCGGCCGCACGGTCGTGAACGGCGTACCGCTCATCCACGGGGTACCGCTGCGCGAAACACGCACCCGATCCACCACCCGACCCACCACTGGGCCCACCACCGGGCCCGGCGTTGTTCCCGCCACCGTGGCCGAGGCCCTGGGCGGGGTGCCGTCGGCGGGTGTCCGGCTGGCCGCCGTCCGTGCCGGGCGGGCCGCCCTCATGGAGGCGCTGGCGGAGGTGGCCGCGAGCGGGCGGGTGGCCGTGTGCGACGCGGAGACGGACGCCGACCTGGACATGATCGTCGCGGCCGCGCTCGCCGGCGACCCGGCGCCCCGGCTCATCGGCGCCGGCGGCCTGGCCGCCGCCCTCGGCCGCGCCCTGAACACCGCCCCCGCCCCCGCACCGCTCGGGCCCCCGCCTCCTCCGGCCGGTGGATCGTCCGCGGGCGCGCCATCGTCCTCTCCGGACGGCGGGCCGTCCGCGGGGGTGCCGGTCACCGGGCCGGCGCCCCCTCAGGCCGCCGGGTCGGCCCCGGACGCGCTGCTCGTCGTGGTGGGCACGGCGGAACCGGCGGCGGCGGAGCAGGCCAGGCTGCTCGTCGCGTACGGTGCCGAGCCCGTGACTCTCGACGCGGCGGACCTCGACACGGCGGATCCTGGCACGGCCGGGGAGCCGGTCGTGGGGCGGGTGCGGCGGGCGCTGGCCGGCGGGGTCGCCGTGCTGACCGTACGCGGGCCGGCGCCGCCCGCCCTCACCGCCATCCTCGGCCGGATCGTACGTGAGGCGCTCGGAGCGACCCGTGCCGACCTGGTCCTGACCGGCGGGGAGACCGCGAGGAGGGTCCTCGACGCGCTGGACGTGCGCGAGCTCATCCCCGTGGGCCAGGTGCACCACGGCGCCGTGCACAGCCGGACGCCCGACGGCCGTTCCGTGGTCACCAGGCCGGGCAGCTTCGGCGGCCGGGACAGCCTCCTGCGCATCGCCGCCCATCTCAGGCCCGGCCGCTTCCGCACCACAGGCGTTCCCGCCACGAGCGGCACCACCTTCGACGAAAGGCCGACATGAGCAGCACCCCTCTCATCGCCCTCACCATGGGGGACGGATCCGGCGTAGGGCCGGAGGTCGTCACCGGCGCGCTCCTCGCGCCCGAGACCTCCGCGTTCTGCCGCCCGGTCGTCATCGGTGACGCGGCACGCCTGCGCAGGGCCGCCGGATCCCGCGGCCTGCGGCCGGAGGTGGTCGCGGTGGAGCGTGTGGGCGAGGCCGTCTTCGAACCTGGCCGGATCAACGTCATCGACCTGGGGCTGCTGCCGGAGGACCTGCCGTGGGGCGAGGTGTCGCCGGTCGCGGGACACGCGGCCTACGAGTACGTACGGCTGGCCGGCGAGCTCGCGACGTCGGGTGACGTACAGGCGATCTGCACGGCCCCCCTGAACAAGGAGGCGCTGCACGCGGCCGGGCACCTCTTCCCCGGGCACACCGAGCTCCTGGCGCACCTGACGGGGACGGCGGAGGTGTCGATGATGTTGTCGACGTCCAAGGTGCGGGTCATCCATGTCACCACGCACGTCGGCCTCATCGACGCGGTCGCGCGCATCGAGCCCGGCCTGGTCGAGCGGACCATCCGCCGGGGTGAGGCGGCGATGCGCGGCTCGGGCGTGGCGCGTCCCAAGATCGGCGTGTGCGGCATCAACCCGCACGCTGGGGAGAACGGCCTGTTCGGGTACGGCGAGGAGGAGGAGAAGATCGTCCCGGCGATCGAGCTCCTGCGGGCGGAGGGCATGGACGTGCACGGCCCGCTCCCCGCCGACACCGCGTTCTTCCTGGCGGGCCGTGGCGACTACGACCTGATCGTGGCCATGTACCACGACCAGGGGCACGGCCCGGTGAAGATCCTCGGCCTGGAGGCCGGGGTGAACATCACGGTGGGCCTGCCGGTGATCAGGACGTCGGTGGACCATGGCACCGCCTTCGACATCGCGGGAAAGGGCGTCGCCGACGCCGGTAGCATGATCGAGGCCCTCCGCCAGGCGGCAGAGTTGTCGTCCGCGCGGGGGGTGTGACGAGGGGGGACCATCGATGGGCCGCGCAGCGCAGGCTCGCCGCGACGAGATCGTCCGCCTGGCCACCACCACCGGGCTGGCCAGCGTCGAGGAGCTGTCGAGCCAGCTGGGGGTGACGGCATCCACCATCCGCCGTGACCTGGCCCACCTGAAGGCGGCAGGGCTGCTGGCGCGCACGTACGGCGGGGCGATGGCGGTCGTCACCCACCCGGAGGCGTCGCTGCGGCAGCGCATCGGGGAGGCGTTCGAGGCCAAGCGGGCCATCGCCGCCTGGGCCGCCGCGCGGATCCGCCCGGGGGAGACGATCCTGCTCGACTCGGGTTCGACGACGGGTGCGCTGGCCCACGAGCTGCGGCACGCCGCCGACCTGACGGTGGCCACCACGGGACTGAACGCCCTGCAGGAGCTGGTGGGCGCGACCGGCGTGCACGTCGAGTGCCTGGGCGGCACCCTGCGCCACGTGAGCCAGGGCTTCGTCGGGCCGCTGGCGGAGGCGGCGCTGAGCAGGATGACGTTCGACCGGGTCTTTCTGGGCGCCGACAGCGTCACGGCCGAGGACGGCATCTGCGAGGCCAGCCTGCAGCAGACCCGCTTCAAGGAGCTGATGATGCAGCGCTCCCGCCACATCTACCTGCTGGTCCACGCCGCCAAGCTGGGCCGCCGCCCGTTCCACGCCTGGGCCCGCATGCCCGACAGCTGGACGCTGGTCACCGACGTGTCGGCCACCCCGGAATCCCTCAAGCCGTTCATGGCGAAGGGCGTGGAGACGGTGGTCGTGGATCCGCGAACCCACGGGTAGCGGCGGCGCGTTCGACCGTGGCGGTCATGATGGAGGAACCAGGAAGCCCCAGGCTCCCGGGCGTGTGCCGCGAGCTGGGGCCGTGAACTCTGGTCTGCTGGTGGACGATACTGGGATTGAACCAGTGACCTCTTCCGTGTCAGGGAAGCGCTCTCCCGCTGAGCTAATCGTCCTTGCGAGTGGTGAACTCCGAGCGGAAGACGGGATTCGAACCCGCGACCCTCACCTTGGCAAGGTGATGCTCTACCACTGAGCCACTTCCGCGTGTGCCGCACTTTACCTTAGCGGATCCCGAGGGGTCCGCGGTCATCGAGGTGGAGACGGGATTTGAACCCGTGTAGACGGCTTTGCAGGCCGCTGCCTCGCCTCTCGGCCACTCCACCAGGAGTCTTGCTCCGAGCGGAAGACGGGATTCGAACCCGCGACCCTCACCTTGGCAAGGTGATGCTCTACCACTGAGCCACTTCCGCGTGGACCCTCAGGCGACGTGCGCCCCGGTCACAGGAAAACCATATCGTCTTCCTGGAGTGCCCGCGCGCAGCGCGAGGCGGGTCAGGCCATTTTCAGTGCAGCACACGCATGTCCCTGGCCTTCACGAACATCACCCGGTGCCCGAGCTGGATCTGGTGATAGCGGAGCCGGCCGGTGGTGGTGACGTGCCTCGACGGCTTGAAGGCGTTGGCGGCGTAGTAGGAGCCGGTGACCGTGTCGTCCAGGGCGTACGTCTGGCCGGTCCCGATCGTGTACTGGAGCGGCCGCAGGGGCTGGTGGGCGGCGAGCTTGTAGGCGGATTTCTCGGGGTACGCCCGGCCGTACACCTTCACGTCGTCCTTCCGGGGCGTGACCAGGAGGCCCTTGGCGGGAATGGCGGTCGGAGCCGAGGCGGGGTTGTGGAACCACGCCTTCTGCCCCAGGTACCAGATGGCCGTCCAGTCGTCCCGGCGCTCCGCGACGGCGTAGCGCTGGCCGGTGGAGGCGCGGGCGCCGTGGTCGTACACGCTGTGGGTGGAGGCCTTGTTCCCGTGCTTGCCGACGTCCTTGACCAGGGGCGCCGACGCCTTGGGCGCCGTGTGCAGCCAGACGGCCGAGGCGCCGTGCGGCGGGCACGCCTTGGCGGGCTTCGCGGCGTCGCAGCCGGTGAAGCGGGGACGGTGGGTGGTGTACTCCGGGCGGATGATGACGGACTCGCCGTTCTCGGCTGCTCTGAACGGCCGGTTCATGAGGTCGAAATAGTGTGCCCAGTCCCAGTACGGGCCCGGGTCCTCGTGCATGCCGGCGACCGTCGCCGGTGTGGTGCCCGGGACGTTGTCGTGGCCCAGGATGTGGGCGCGGTCGAGCGGGATGCGGTGCTTGGCGGCGAGGAACTTCACCAGCCTGGCAGAGGCCCGGTACATCGCCTCGGTGTACCAGGTGCCTCCCTTGGCCAGGTATCCCTCGTGCTCGATGCCGATCGAGCGGGTGTTGACGTCCCAGTTGCCGGCGTGCCAGGCGATGTCGTTGGTCGCCACGTGCTGGGCGACATGTCCGTCACGGGAGCGGATCGTGTAGTGCCAGCTCACGTACTTCGGGTTGCGGACCAGGGAGGGGATGCCCCGGTAGCCGCCCTCGGTGTCGTGGATGACGATGTAGTCGACGGAACGGGTGCGGCTCAGGCGGTCGTGGTTGCCGTAGTCGCGGTGCTTCTTCTTGCCGAAACGCCGGTGCGCGGCGGGCATCCACTCGCAGGCGAGCGAGGCGGGGCACTCCGCGTCGCGCGCCCCTGACTCCGCCTTGGCGCTGTCGTGGCCCTCGTCGGCGATGACGGGCGCGCCGGCGCCGGCGTCGGATCCGAAGCCGGTGCCGGGATCGGCGTCGTCGCCGGTGTCCGGGTCGATCTGCTGCTCGTCCGTGAAGGGCGGGGGATAGGCGTCGAGGTCGCTCTCGTGGTCGCCGATGAAGGGCGGCAGGTCGGGTACGGGGTCCAGTCGCACCAGGTGCCCGTCGTCGGTACGGCGTTCGGTGCCCTCCCGCATCACCGAGAACACCTCGCCGGCGAAGCGGCGGGCGGCGGCCGGATCCTCCGAGCCCGAGTAGCGGGCGACCGCGTCGTACCAGTCGGCGGGGTTGGCGCTGGGGTGCTCCTGGTAGGAGGCGAGGAGGGCGGCGCCGCCCCTGATGTTCGCGGCCGGGTCGGTCCTGAGCCGGGAGGGCACGACGCCGATGAGGCCGCCGGCCTGGGGGAGCGTCGCCCGCGGCGCCTCCTGCGCGGTCCGCAGCGCGGAGGAGGCGGGCGGCTCGGCGCGCACGGCGGGCATGGGGCGGGCCTCGTCGCCACGGGCGTCGCCGAGCGCGTCCCCGACCGTGCCGCCGAGCGCCTCGGCGGGGAACGTGTCGACCAGGTGCATCGGCCCGTAGCCGCCCGCCGTGCTCGGCCGCCCGCCGTTGGCGTCCCAGCGGGACTCCAGGTACGCCACGCCGAGCAGCACGCTCTCCGGTACCCCGTGCTCGCGGGCGGCCGCGGCGAAGTCGGCCTGCCGCCCCGGAGACGCGACGGCGGCGGACCCCGGGCCGGCGGGCACGGCCGGAGGCCGGGCAGGTGCGGTCAGCGCGGTGGTGGCCAGGACGGCGGCGAGCCAGAGCTGCATGAACATCTCCCCCATGGATGTCACGACGCGACTACTCACCGTAACTGATCCCAGAAAGGGATGTGTCAGACGTGGCGGATGATACGGATGGGATTTGACTGGCTGCTGCCGGACGCGGCACCCCCCCTGCCTTCCGGTCGCGCCGGAACCGCCGCGCCGTCAGGGCCTGAGGCCACCATGGCGAGCGTTGGAGTTAGATCCTGCCCGATATCGGGCAGGATGATGGCGTGTCTCGCTCCAGAGCCGTAAGGTCCTCGTCTGTGCCACCGGCACGGCCTCCGTATGAAGATCTCATCGCTCACCTCACGAGGACGAGCCCGCTCGGCCCCGGCGAGGCGGCGCGCGTGGTCGCCGACGTGCTGGCGTACTTCTCGGAAACGACCGAGGAGTACGTCCGGCGCCGTCACGGCGAGCTGAAGGCGCGCGGCCACACGAACGACGAGATCTTCCCGAGGATCGCCGCCGAATTACGCGGCCGCCGGGTGGCCGCGCCGGAACTGTCGCTGAGACAGCTCCGCAGGATCGTCTACGGATGAACAGGAGACCTCGATGTGCGGAATCGTGGCCTACGTCGGCCCAAGGGACGCAGCCCCCATCCTGCTGGAGGGTCTGCAGCGACTCGAATACCGGGGCTACGACTCGGCCGGGGTCGTCGTGTCCAGCAAAGGGCTGAAGGTCCGTAAGGTCAAGGGGCGGGTGGCCGACCTGGCCAAGGTCGTGCCGGTCCGGTTCAGGGGCGGCCTGGGCATCGGGCACACCCGCTGGGCCACGCACGGCGTCCCCAGCGACGTCAACGCCCATCCGCACCTGTCCGCCGACCAGCGCATCGCGGTCGTGCACAACGGCATCATCGAGAACGCCGGAGAGCTGCGCGCCAAGCTGGAGGCCGACGGCGTGGTGTTCGCCTCCGAGACCGACACCGAGGTGCTCGCGCACCTGATCGCCCACGCCGCCGACGAGAACGACTCGCTGGAGGAGGCCGTCAGGAAGACGCTCAAGAGCGTCGTCGGCACGTACGGCATCGCCGTCATCGACGCCGAGCGCCCCGGCGAGGTGGTCGTGGCCCGCAACGGCAGCCCGATCGTGCTCGGCATCGGCGAGAAGGAGATGTTCGCCGCGTCCGACGTGGCCGCCCTGGTCCGCTACACGCGCCAGGTCGTGCACCTGGAGGACGGCGAGCTGGCCGTGCTGAAGGCCGACGGGTTCCACACCTTCGCCAGCGACGCCCGCGAGACGGCCAAGGAGCCGCTGACCGTCGACTGGGACGCCGGCCACTACGACACCGGCGGCTACGAGCACTACCTGCTCAAAGAGATCTCCGAGCAGCCCGAGACGATCACCAGGACGATGAGCGGCCGGCTCGACGAGCGCTTCAACGTCGCCCACCTCGGCGGGCTCAACATGGACGCCCGCGAGACGCGCAGCTTCCGCCGGGTGAAGATCATCGGTTGCGGCTCCGCGTACTATTCAGGACAGATGGGGGCGCAGCTCATCGAGGAGCTGGCGCGCATCCCCTCCGACGCCGAGCCGGCCAGCGAGTTCCGCTACCGCAACCCCGTCGTCGACCCCGACACCCTCTACGTCGCGATCAGCCAGTCGGGGGAGACCTACGACACGCTCGCCGCGGTGCAGGAGCTCAAGCGCAAGGGCGGCCGGGTCATCGGCATCGTCAACGCCGTCGGCAGCGCCATCGCGCGCGAGGTGGACGGCGGCATCTACCTGCACGCGGGCCCCGAGGTATCGGTGGCCTCGACCAAGGCCTTCACCTCGACCACGGTCGCGTTCGCGCTGCTCGCGCTGCACCTGGGCCGGGTGCGCGACCTGTCGCCGGCCGACGGCCGGCGCATCGTGGAGGGCCTGCGCCGGCTGCCCGGCCACGTCGAGGAGATCCTGGCGCAGGGCGACAAGATCGCCGAGCTGGCGCAGAAGTACGCCGACCACGCCGGCATGATGTTCGTCGGCCGCGTGCGCGGCTACCCGGTGGCCCGCGAGGGGGCGCAGAAGCTCAAGGAGATCTCCTACGTCCACGCGGAGGCCTATCCGGCCAGCGAGCTCAAGCACGGCCCGCTCGCCCTGATCGGCCCCGAGATGCCGACGGTCGCGATCGTCCCCGACGACGAGCTGCTCGACAAGAACCTCACCACGCTCGGCGAGATCCGCGCCCGCGGCGGGCGGGTGCTCATGGTCGGTCACCGCGAGCCCGGCCCGAAGCTGGCCGACGACGTCATCGTGATCCCGAAGAACGAGATCGAGCTCGATCCGATCCTGCTCACGATCCCGTTGCAGCTGCTCGCCTACCATGCCGCCGTGGCGCTCGACCGCGACGTGGACAAGCCGCGCAATCTCGCCAAGAGTGTCACTGTCGAATAATTGAGCCGCAAATCAGCCACATTCCCCTCAGGGTAGTGTTATCCGGCTCCAAACGACATAAATTCGATACTGTGCGGCAGTTCGACCAGCAGCGGCCCCATCCCGCACGCATGTACGACTACATGCTCGGCGGGAAGGACAACTTCGCGGTCGACCGTCTGGCCCTCGACCAGCTCGCCGAGCTGGTCCCGGAGGCGGTCCCGCTGGCCCGCGCGAACCGGGCCTTCCTTCAGCGTGCCGTGCGCTACGTGGCCGCCGCGGGGGTCCGCCAGTTCCTCGACCTGGGCAGCGGGCTGCCGACCCAGGGCAGCGCGCACGAGGTCGCGCCCGAGGCCCGGGTCGTCTACGTCGATCATGATCCGGTCGTCGCCGCGCACTCCAGGGCCCTGCTCGAGGACTCGGGCAGGGCCGTCTTCGTGGAGGCCGACCTGCTCGACACCGACGAGGTGCTGGCGCGGGCGGGCGCCCTGCTCGACTTGGCCGAGCCGGTCGGGGTGCTGCTGGTGTCGATCCTGCACTTCGTCCCGGACACGGCCGGCGCGCAGAACGCGGTGGCCGCGCTGCGCGAGCGGGTGGCGCCCGGCAGCCACCTGGTGATCTCCCACGCGACGACGATGGCCCGGATGGAGGACGGCGATCGCGCCAGGGTCCCCTCCCGGGGCTCGTCCGCGACGGGCGCCGACCGTCCGCCGTCCGAGATCCGCGCGTTCTTCGGCGACTTCCCGCTGGAGCCGCCGGGGCTGGTGCAGGCCACCGACTGGCGTCCCGACCGCCCCAAACTGGTGGGCGACTGGTCGCTGCCGTCGTCGCTGATGGCGGGGGTCGGCAGGAAACCCGGCTGACAGCGGCCAGGGAAGGCGTCCCGGGCCGCGGCGGGCTCGGCGCTGACCCGGGCCGGCGGCCGCACAGGCCGTCCCTCGTACGAGAGCGCAGCACGCCGACGGGGCCCCGGTGCGTGACGCTCCGCCACGGGTCAATAACCTGGAGTGGCGGGTGAGCTCGGGGAGGGGCGCATGCGGCGACGGCGGTTCTTGGCCTTGGGGCTGGGCTTGGCCGCGTGCGCGGCCGGCTGCGGCGCGCAGCGGTTCACCGAAGGCGCGTCCGTGCTGCGCACCCGATTCTCGATCAATCCGGGCGGGCGCCGGTGGGGTCGCGCGGGGCACGTGTTCGCCGGCGTGGCCCGCGCCGCCGGTTACGAGACGGGCGAGGGCCCGCAGGTCACGGTGACCGGCCTGCCGGCGCTGGCCGCCGCCGAGCTCAACCAGGGACAGAGCCTGCTCGACGCCGCCACCCCGCTGGCCAGGCTGGCCGGCGAGGTCGAGGTCGTGGTCGTGCCCGAGAGCTCCCGCTTCAAGGACTTCGGCGACTTCGGCGCCGCCCTGCGCACCAGGCCCGGGCAGACGATGCTGGCCGGCGGTCCGCAGGGAAATCCCGACCACCTGCTGTTCGGCCTCATCGCCAAAGGGCTCGGCGCCGACACCCGGCAGGTCGACTACACCGGCTACCCCAGCCGCCACGAGGTCGTCGCCGCGCTGTCGTCCGGCAAGGCGGTCGCCGCCGCCGGCCGGGTCGCGGAGTGGCGCACGATCATCGGGCGCGGCCGGATCAGGGCGCTCGCGGTGTCCTCGGCCGAGCGGGTGCCGGAGCTCGACGTTCCGACGCTGCTGGAATCCGGCGTACGGGTGGATTTCGTGGACTGGATCGCGGCCTTCGGCGCTCACGACATGCCGGAAGAGAGCCGCGAGTCGGCCGTCGGCATGTGCGACGAGGTGACCCGCTCGGCCGGCTGGGAGGCGGCCTGCCGGGCCGCCGGATGGGTCTCGATCCCGCTCACCGGCGACGACTTCGAGTTGTGGCTCGCCTCCGAGGTCCGGCGCACGCGCGAGGTGCTGCGGGACCTCGGGCTGGTCGACACGACCAAATCCACAATATGCAGGGGTGGTTGCGGGATCCGCCACTAGATGTAGGATCCTGGTCGTCGCTGGTTCGCCTCCCAGGAGGCGGAGTGAAAGGGAACCCGGTGCGATTCCGGGGCTGCCCCGCAGCGGTGAGCGGGAACGACCGCCGTCACATGCACTGGAGCGATCCGGGAAGCGACGGCCAGTAGGCGCCATGAGCACGCCCGCGAGCCCGAAGACCTGCCCGCGACGTGCCGGGTCATGCGCCCGGCGAGCAGTGTCCATGGCCTCGAGGGAGGGCCGGGGGCTGGTGCGGCCGTGGGTCCATGCCGCCGTGCTCTCGCGCGCCCTCACGGGGATGAGCTCGCGAGGAGAGAGCACGTGACGCAGATCGTCGATGTTGACCGCCGCCTGGCCATCGAGGAGGCCGCCGCCCGGGTGATCACCGATCCGGCCAGCTCCCGGATCGCCGCCGGCCTGCTGGCCGAGGAGATCGCCGACGAGGCGGCCGGGCACGGGGTGGGCTCGTTCTCCCAGTCGGTCGCGGCCACCCACGCGGCGGGGCTGATCCAGGACGGGCTGGCGGAGTTCGTCGCCGCGCACGCCGCCGAGCTGGACGCGCTGATCTGCGCGGAGGCGGACGGCCGGTTCGAGTATTTCGGGTTGCGCACGGTCTATGACCGCTACCTGCTGCGCCATCCCGAGACCCGTAAGGTGCTGGAGCGGCCGCAACACTTCTTCCTCCGCGTGGCCTGCGGGCTGGCGGAGTCGGTCGCCGAGGCGGCCGAGCTCTACGCGCTCATGTCCAGCCTGTCCTACCTGCCGAGCTCGCCCACCCTGTTCAACGCGGGCGCGCGCCGGCCGCAGCTGTCGTCGTGCTTCCTGCTCGACTCGCCGCGCGACGAGCTGGAGGGCATCTACGACCGCTACGGGCAGGTCGCCCGGCTCTCCAAGTACGCCGGCGGCATCGGCATCTCGTGGACCCGCGTACGCTCGCGCGGCTCCCTCATCAGGGGCACGAACGGCCACTCCAACGGCATCGTGCCCTGGCTGCGCACGCTCGACGCGTCGGTGGCGGCGGTCAACCAGGGCGGCCGGCGCAAGGGCGCGGCCTGCGTCTACCTGGAGACCTGGCATGCCGACATCGAGGAGTTCCTGGAACTGCGCGACAACACCGGTGAGGACGCCCGCCGCACCCACAACCTCAACCTGGCCAACTGGGTGCCCGACGAGTTCATGCGCCGCGTGGAGGCCGACGAGCCCTGGTCGTTGTTCGACCCCAAGGACACGCCCGACCTCACGGACCTGTACGGGGAGGAGTTCACCGCCGCCTACCGCGCGTACGAGGCGGCCGGGCGCCACGTCCGGCAGGTCCCCGCCAGGATCCTGTACGGCCGGATGATGCGCACCCTCGCCCAGACCGGCAACGGCTGGATGACCTTCAAGGACGCCGCCAACCGCACCTCCAACCAGACCGGCCGCCCCGGCAACGTCATCCACCTGTCCAACCTGTGCACCGAGATCCTCGAGGTCACGAGCGACGCGGAGACGGCCGTGTGCAACCTCGGCTCCGTCAACCTGGCCGCCTGCCTCGCGGACGGCGGTGTCGACTGGGAGCGGCTGCGCCGGACCGTACGCACGGCCGTGCGCTTCCTCGACCGCACCATCGACCTCGGCTTCTACCCGACGCCCGAGGCCGAGGCGGCCAACAGGCGGTGGCGGCCGATCGGGCTCGGTGTCATGGGCCTGGCCGACGTGTTCTTCGCGCTGCGGCTGCCGTTCGACTCGCCGGCCGCGCTGGAGCTGTCCACGCGGATCGCCGAGGAGATCGCGCTGGCCGCCTACGACACCTCGGCCGACCTGGCCGCCGAGCGCGGAAGGCACCCGTCGTTCGCCGACACCCGGGCCGCCGGGGGAGTGCTGCACCCCGATCACTACGGGGTGAGCACGCCGCGCTGGGACGCCCTGCGCGACAAGATCGCGACGACCGGCCTGCGCAACTCCCTCATGATCGCCATCGCGCCGACGGCCACGATCGCCTCCATCGCCGGCTGCTACGAGTGCATCGAGCCGCAGGTGTCCAACGTGTTCAAGCGCGAGACGCTGTCGGGCGAGTTCCTGCAGGTCAACCGCTATCTGGTGGCCGACCTGCGGGCGCGCGGGCTGTGGACGCAGCGGATGCGCGACGACATCAAGCGGGCCGACGGCTCGATCCAGTCGATCCCCGGCATCCCCGACGATCTGAAGGCCCTCTACCGCACGGCCTGGGAGCTGCCGCAGAAGGCGCTGATCGACCTGGCCGCCGCGCGCCAGCCGTACATCGACCAGTCGCAGTCGCTCAACCTCTTCATGGCCGGCCCCACGATCGGCAAGCTCTCCTCGATGTACGCCTACGCCTGGAAACAGGGCCTGAAGACGACGTACTACCTGCGCTCGCGCCCCGCGACCCGCATCGCCCAGACGACGGTCCCCGCGGGGGCCGAGCCCTCCGCGAGCCCCCCGGAACCGCGGAGCGGCTTCGCCGCGCTGTCCGCCTCCGCGACGGCTGACGCCGTCGCGTGCTCGCTCGAGAACCCGGAAACCTGCGAAGCCTGCCAGTAAGGAGCCCGTCGTGCTGCTCGACCCCGGAATGGACCTCACCCTGCGCCCGATGCGCTACCCCGACTTCTACGAGCGTTACCGCGCGGCCATCCGCAACACGTGGACGGTCGAGGAGGTGGACCTGCACACCGACCTGGCCGACCTGGCCAGGATGACGCCGCAGGAACGGCACCTGATCAACCGCCTGGTCGCCTTCTTCGCGACCGGCGACTCCATCGTGGCCAACAATCTCGTGCTCAACCTCTACCAGCACGTCAACGCCCCCGAGGCGCGCCTGTATCTCAGCAGGCAGCTGTTCGAGGAGGCCGTGCACGTGCAGTTCTACCTGACCCTGCTGGACACCTACCTGCCCGACCCCGACGAGCGGGTGAAGGCTTTCGCCGCGATCGAGCACATCCCGTCGATCCGGGACAAGGCGGAGTTCTGCTTCAAGTGGATCGACTCGATCAACGGCCTGCAGCGGCTGGAGACGGCGGCCGAGCGCCGCCAGTTCCTGCTCAACCTCATCTGCTTCGCCGCCTGCATCGAGGGCCTGTTCTTCTACGGAGCCTTCGCGTACGTGTACTGGTTCCGCTCCCGCGGCCTGCTCAACGGCCTGGCCACCGGGACGAACTGGGTGTTCAGGGATGAGTCCATGCACATGGAGTTCGCGTTCAGCGTGGTCGACACGGTCAGGGCCGAGGAGCCCTCGCTGTTCGACGACGAGCTGGGCGAGCAGGTCACCGCCATGCTGGAGGAGGCGGTGGCCGCCGAGCTGGCCTTCGCGGAGGATCTGTGCGGGGACGGCATGATGGGTATGGGGGTGACGCAGATGCGCCACTACCTGGAATATGTCGCCGACCAGCGGCTGGTCCGGCTGGGGCTGCCGAGAAGGTACGGTTCGGCTAACCCGTTCGGGTTCATGGAGCTGCAGGACGTGCAGGAGCTGGCCAACTTCTTCGAGCGGCGGGTCTCGGCTTACCAGGTGGCGGTCGAGGGAAATGTGAGTTTTGACGAGTCTTTCTAGGACCTAGGGGGTTATCGAGTGCAGTCTCCGGCGGGCTGGCCCATTCTCGCCATCGCGGTGATCGGCTCGGTCCTCCTGGTGGAAGTGGTCAGGCGGGTGCTGAACCGGATGGGGCGCAAGTGGGCGCTCGCCCGGCACCTCGTGGAGCACTGCACCTGGGCCGCGTTCGCGGTGGCCGTCGTGGTGGCGTGCAACCTGGTGCTCGGGCCGGGCATGTTCGGCCCGGCGCCCGCCGATCGCAGCCTGGCCGCATCGGTCGAGCACGCGCTCGGCCTGGTCACGATCGCCGCGGTCACCTGGCTGATCGTGCAGGCGACGTACGCGCTGACGGACGTCGCGCTCGACCGGCTGGTCCAGGTCGAAGGGGAGCGCAACCGCCGGGCGCGGCGGATCATGACGCAGATCGCGCTGGTCCGCCGCATCGCCTCCGCCGCCTTCATCGTGATCGCGCTCGGCGCCATGCTCTTCTCCTTCCCCCAGATGCGGGCGCTCGGCGCGGGCCTGCTCGCCTCGGCGGGCATCGCCGGCGCCATCGTCGGCATCGCCGCCCAGCCGACCATCGGCAACGCGCTGGCCGGGCTCCAGCTCGCCTTCAGCGACGCGCTCCGCCTCGAGGACGTGGTCGTGGTCGAGAAGGAGTGGGGCAGGATCGAGGAGCTCACGCTCACCTACGTCGTGCTGCGGCTGTGGGACGAGCGGCGGCTGGTCCTGCCGGTCTCGTACTTCACCCAGAACCCGTTCGAGAACTGGACCAGGCACGGCAGCCGGGTGCTCGCCGTGGTCTACCTGCGGGTGGACTGGTCGGTGCCGGTGCCCAAACTGCGGGAGGCGCTGTACGCGTTCCTGCAGGACAACCCGCTGTGGGACCAGAAGGACTGGACCCTCCAGGTCACCGACGTCCTGCCGAACGGGCTGGTCGAGCTGCGCGCCCTGATGAGCGCCGCCGACTCGCCGTCGTCCTGGGACCTCAAGTGCGACGTGCGCGAATACCTCGTCGAGTACGTACGCGAGAACTACCCGGACGCGCTGCCCCGCTTCCGCGTCGACACTCCGGAGACGCGCGCCGGCATGAGCTGGACCGACGACCGCGACCGGCGATAAATAGGTGGCATTCGCGCCGATCGCGGGTTTACCTTAAGCATGTCAACGACGGGATGACGACCGGCAGAAAGGGCGGCGAATGCGCGAGCTGGGCACCATCCGACCGCCGGCGGTCCTTCCTGAGCTGCCGCGGAGGCTTTCCGGATAATTCTTTCCCGGAATTTCCAGAAAGCCGTCTCGAGGATATCGAGGCGGCTTTTCCTGTGCGACCGAGTGTGGGGCAGTTTGGCCGCCCGCCTGCTTTGGGAGCAGGAGTGACGCAGGTTCGAATCCTGCCACTCGGACGGCGGTCCTGAAAGAACAGGGCCGCGGGCCACGGCCTGACCGAGGGGATTGGCGACCCCCGGCCGGACCACGCCCTCACCCCGGGCCGGCCCACGCCAGCCGGGCCCGGGGTCCAGTCCGACCGGCCCGGCGGTGATCTTTGTCGATCCTGCCTACACCTCCCAGGAGTGTTCGGCCTGCGGGCATGTGGACAAGGCCAACCGGCCCGACCAGGCCACCTTCTCCTGTACGTCGTGCGGCTTCGCTGAGCATGCCGACGTCAACGCAGCCGGTGTCGTCTCCTCACGGGGCGAGATCGGCTGGGCAGTGAGTCACGCTGCCTGACGCGGACCGACCCGTCGAAGCCATCGACGGCAACGAGCTGCAAGCTCGGTCGTTTACGGTTTACGACCGAGAAGCTGACCACCGACACGTACAAGCTGCTCGCGGCCGGCTCCACCGGCAGGGCGCTGACCAACATCGCGATGAACCTGGTGCTGGGCCTGGCCGCGGTCAGCCTCTGCTATCTGCTCGGCGGGGCGATCGCGGGGTGAGCGGTCCGCACGGTCACGGAGCGCGGCGCGCGAGGTAGAGGGCCGTCGTCACGCTCAGCGTCACCCGGTCGCCGAGGACGTCGCCCAGCGCGCCGAGCAGGCCGGCGCGCACGTCCTCGGGGAGCATCCGGACGGCCGAGCGGGTGCCGAGCAGCGTGAGGTAGTCGGCGATGGGAAACGTGAGCTCCGACGGGTAGAGCCGGGCCGACAGGTCCTGGAAGGCGTCCTGCCGTTCCAGCTCCAGCCACCAGCGCGACGACTCGATCGACGACCCGGTGGGCAGCTCGGTGTCCAGGAGGATGTGCGGCGTGTGCGCCCGGTAGACGGCGAGCGCCGCGTCCAGCACCGCGGGGTCCTTGAACATGTCGACGTGCCAGAACAGCGCGACGGCGCCTCCCGGGGCGAGCACCTCGGCCGCCTTCCGCCACCTGGCCTCCGGGGAGGTCCAGTGCCAGGCCTGGGCGCTGAACAGCAGGCCGAACGCCCGGTCGGGCCGGAACTCCTCGAACGGGGAGACGACGACCCTCACGCTGGGCCGCCCGCCCAGCCGCCGGTTCAGCACGGCGGCCATCGCGGAGTCCGGCTCGACGGCGGTGAGGTCGGTGCCGCGCGCCGCGAACATCGCCGTGGCCTTGCCCGTGCCCGCGCCCACTTCGACGGCCGGCGCGCCGCCGAGCCCGGCGTAGGCCAGGACGTCGTCCACCAGAGCGTCCGGGTAGGCGGGGCGGACCCTGTCGTATGCCTCGGCCACTTCTCCGAACACCCTGGCTTGCACCCGCTCCGCAGTCATTTGCGCCCTTTCGCCGAGACAATCGCCTTCTCACCAGAGTGGAGTCCGGTCATCGGGGCGCGCGGTCGGCCGCCGTGATGGCCCGCAACATGTACGGGTGCAGCAGCTTCGCCCGCTGCCGCGGGATGCCGCCGGCGATGGCCGCCTCGGCCAGCGCGTCCCTCAGCCACTCCACGTCCACCGGCCGCCCGTCCTCCCGCCGGAGCAGCGGCTCCCCCGCGGCCCGGCCCGACGAGAGCGCCTCCAGCAGCGGCCGGGCCGGAGGCGGCACCGGGAAGGCCACGATGTCGCCGCGGCTGTCGTGCACGGTGACGATGGCGCACTCGCCGTCGGCCACCGGGTGCAGGTCCTGGAGGGTCAGCTCGGCGAGGGCGCCGGCGGCGGCGCCGGTGGCGTCCAGCAGCGCGACGGCCGCGGCCTCGGCCTGCCGACCGCCGGCGGCCAGCCGGGCGACGCCCCGGCGCAGCAGCCGGCGGTCCTCCCGGGTCAGCACACCGGTGCCGGAGCCGGCGACGCGGTCGTGGCGTACCGCGCCGGAACGCCAGGCGAAGGCGTAGAAGGAGGACAGCACGCCCCGCCTCCTGTTCACCGTCGCGCTGGCCAGGGGCTTGCCCGGCACGCGCACGCCGATGGTGAGGGCGCCGGCGCGCGCCGCGTCACAGTAGGTGTCGAGGTGGGCTCCGGTGACCGCGAGCGGCTCGACGGACGGCTCGGCCTCGCGCAGCCAGCGCAGGAACGCGGCCAGGACCCGCAGGCGGACCTGCCTGGTGGCCGCGGACGGCCGCTCCCGTAGCCAGGCCGCCGCCGTGCGCCAGGTCAGCGGGTCGAGGGAGTCGAGCAGGTCGACGTCGTCGCCGCGCACCTCGCCCGCGTCCTGAGGGCCGCGGCGCGGGCGCAGCCCGGCGATCTGCCCGATGCTGGGCGCGGCCGTGCTCGCGCCCGGGCCGGGGCCTCCGTCGCCGGAACCTAAGGCCCTGCCCGCCGGTGAGGTGCTCTGTGCTCGGCCGGCGGTCCCTGAGCCAGGCAGATCAGTCATGATCTTGATCATCTCACGGAGCTCGCCTCGCTCGCGTCCTCCTTCAGGACCTGTTTGCGACGAACGCGGCCATCGTACGAGAGCCGCCCCGGGCGAGACACGGGGATCGGGGAACGGGGTGGCCGGGCGCGCCGAGGCGGGGCCGCCTGACATGGTGCTCAAGTATCAGGTACCTTATTGTTTAATCAGGTGCCTGATAGGAAGGAGCGGCCATGAAGGTGTTGATCATCGGAGCCGGCATGGGCGGCCTGACCCTCGCCCAGGCGCTGCGGCGTGCCGGGATCGAGGTCGCGGTCCACGAGCGCGATCCGGCCGTGGAGGCGACCGGCGGCTACCGGCTCCACCTCGACGACCGGGCCTGCGCGGCGCTGCGCCGCCACCTCGCGCCCGACCACTACCAGGCGCTCCTGGGCAGTTCGGCGGGGTGGCAGGCGTTCCGCCGCTTCGCCGTCGCCGACCACCGGATGCGGCTGCTGTTCGCCGAGCCGCGCGAGCGCGCGCAAGAGACACTCATGATCGGCCGCATCCCGCTGCGCCGGCTCCTGGCTCACGGGCTGGACGGTGTGCTGAGGTTCGGCGCCGAGTTCACCGGCCACCGGGCACATCCCGACGGCACGGTCACGGCGCACTTCGCCGACGGGAGCGCCGACCAAGGCGATCTCCTCGTCGGGGCGGACGGCGTGGGTTCGCGGGTCGCCACGGCGCTGGCCGGCCGCCCGACCTCGGCCCCCGCCGGGGTGAGCGGCATCGCCGGCCGCACCCCGCTGGACGGCCGGACCCGCCCGCTCGTCCCAGGACTGCTGGCCGAGGGCCCGGCGCTGGCCTTCGGGCCGGGCGGCATCGGGATGTTCGTCACCGTCCACGACCCGGCCGGAGGCGCCGTGGTCGATCCCTCCTCGTGCACCGGCGTGCCCGCCATGCTGGAGGATCCCGCGCTCATCTGGGGGCTCCTCGCGCCCGACGGCCGCTTCCCCGGCAGGCCGCGCGAGCTCGACGGCGCGGGCCTGATGCGGGTCACCGGCGCGCTGCTCGACGGCTGGGACGGGCGGTTGCGCGCCCTCGTCCGCGCCGGCGACCCGGCCACCGTGGCGTTCTTCCGCTTCCACGCCGCCGACCCCGGCGCCGACCTGACGCCCTGGCCGGCCGGCGCCGTCACCGCGCTGGGCGACGCCGTCCACGCCATGCCGCCCACCGGCGGGCGGGCCGCGGCCACCGCGATCCGCGACGCCGACCTCCTGGCCGGCGAACTGGCCCGCGCGCACGCGGGGGAGTCCACCATCCCGATGGCCGTGCACCGCTACCAGAGCGGGATGGCCGCCTACGCGGGCGACGCGATCCGCACGTCGATGCAGCCGCTTGGCTGGGTGCACCGGCTCTCCGGCCCGGTCGGGGCAGGGCTGGCGCGGCTGAGCCTGCCCGCCCTGGCCACAGCCGCCCGGCTCGGCCGCCGCGTGACGGGAGCCCGCGTTGCCTGAGCGGAGGTCCGGCTACGGGGCCTGGCCCGACGGGGAGCCTGATCTGCCGCTGTGGGAGCTGATCCAGACCTCGCATGTGGTCGCCAGGGGTTTCACCGCGCTCTTCGCCTCGGTCGGGCTCACCCCGACACAGTTCGGCGTGCTGGCCACGCTCGCCGCCGGCGAGGACCTCAGCCAGGCCGAGCTCGCCCGCGCGGTCATGGTGCGTCCGCAGAGCATGAACGAGCTGTTCGTGTCGCTGCTCAAGCGCGGCCTGGTCGAGCGCGACGGGCCAGGGGGCCGCGGGCGCCGGGCGGGGTTGCGGATCACCGAGGCGGGCCGCGAACTTCTGGCCAGGGCGCAGCCCGAGGTCGAGAAGTTCAACGCGCCGGAGGCCATCGGGCTGTCCGCCGCCGAGGCCGGGGAGTTGTCCCGGATGTTGCGCGCCGTCCGCGAGGCCCTCGCCTGACCGTCCGCTCAGGGGGCGTAGCCGAGCACGTGGTCACGCAGCAGGCGGCCGATGTCCGGGTCGCCGCGTTCGATGGCCTCGACGAGGGGCTCGTGGTCGGCGGCGTTCTCGTGCGGCCGCATCCTGAACAGCCGGATCGACACGTGCGTCCACACCTCGATGCCCAGCGACTCCCACACCGAGACCAGCACCGCGTTGCCGGACGCGGCCACGATCTCGCGGTGGAAGCCGACGAGGTGGCGCACCTGGCCGTCGAGCGAGCCGGCGGCGGCCGCCTCGTGCATGCGGGCCACGTGCGCCCGCAGCGCGGGGACGGAGGGGGTGCCCAGGCGGGTGGCGGTCTCCTCGAGGCCCGCCCGAACCTGGTAGACCTCGCGCAGGTCGGCCGGGGTGAAGCCGCGGACCCGGGCGCCCTTGTTGGGGGAGGACTCGATCAGCCTGAGGGCTTCGAGCTCGCGCAGCGCCTCGCGTACGGGCGCCTGGCTGACCTGGAGCTCGGCAGCCAGGCGGCGCTCCACGATGCGGTCCCCGGGCCCCCAGCGACCGCTGATCATGCCCTCGACCAGCACGTCGCGGATCTCGTCACGCAGTGGCGGCCGCGCCACAGGCTCCACGGAGAAGTCCTTTCATCATATGATCGATCATAGGGTGTTTAATGGAAGCATGCAGAGAGATGTGGATCCTCAGGAGACCGCCGAATGGCTCGAGTCGCTCGAGGCGGTCCGGCGGGAGGCCGGTCCCGATCGGGCCGACTACCTGCTGCGCAGGCTGGCCACGAGCACGCGCTATCTCAACACGGTGCCCACGGCGGAGGAACCCGCCTACCCGGGCGACCTCGCGCTGGAGGAACGCGTCGCGGCCTACGACAGGTGGAACGCCGCGGCCATGGTCAGCCGGGGCGCCAAGCTGGGGCTCGGCGGCCACCTGGCCACCTACGCCTCGGCCGCCTGGCTCTACGAGGTGGGGTTCAACCACTTCTTCCACGCCGGCCACGACCAGGTCTATTTCCAGGGGCACGCCTCTCCTGGCGTCTACGCCCGCGCCTTTCTGGAAGGACGGCTGAGCGAGGAGCAGCTCGACCTGTTCCGCCGCGAGCCCGAGGGCGGCCTGCCGTCCTACCCGCACCCGAGGGCCATGTCCGGCTTCTGGCAGTTTCCCACCGTGTCGATGGGGCTCGGCCCGCTCAACGCGATCTACCAGGCCAGGTTCAACCGCTATCTGCACAACCGCGGCATCAAGGACACCTCGCGCAGCCATGTCTGGGCCTTCCTCGGCGACGGGGAGATGGACGAGCCCGAGGCAACCGCCGCCCTCACGCTGGCGGCACGCGAGGGCCTCGGCAACCTCACCTTCGTGATCAACTGTAACCTCCAGCGGCTCGACGGCCCCGTCCGCGGCAACACCCGTGTCGTGCAGGAGCTGGAGAGCGTCTTCAGAGGCGCAGGCTGGCACGTCGTCAAGGCGCTGTGGGGCTGGGAGTGGGACGACCTGCTCGGCTCCGACGAGCTGGTGGCCAGGCTCGGTGAGGTGCCCGACGGCCAGTTCCAGACGTACGCCGCCTCGTCCGGCGCCTACATCAGGGAGCACCTGTTCCACGGCCTGGACGTGCCCCACTCCGACGAGGACCTGCGGCGTGTCGTCGGCGGGTCGCGGGCCGGCCACGAGCCGCGCAAGGTGTACGCCGCCTACCGCAGGGCGCTGGAGCGCACCGACGCGCCCACCGTCGTCCTCGTCCAGACGGTCAAGGGCTGGACGCTCGGCGCCGGGGTCGAGGCGCGCAACGCCAACCACCAGATGAAGAAGCTCACGCAGGACGAGTTCCGCGTCATGGGCGAGCGGCTCGGCCTGCCCGTTCCCGCCGGGGCGCTCGACGGCGAGCTGCCGCCCTACCTGCACCCCGGCCCCGATTCGCCCGAGGCGCGCTACATCGCCGAGCGGCGATCCGCCCTGGGCGGGCCGATACCCCGGCGCACGGTCTCCCACCACCTCCTGCCGCAGCCCGGCGAGCGGCCCTTCCGCGCCCTGGCCAAGGGCTCGGCGCAGCCGGTGGCCACCACGATGGCGTTCGTCCGGCTGGTCAAGGACCTGATGAAGGAGCCGGAGACCGGGCGGCGCTGGGTGCCGATCGTGCCCGACGAGGCCAGGACGTTCGGCATGGAGTCGCTCTTCCCCACCGCGAAGATCTACTCGCCCCACGGCCAGCGTTACGACGCCGTCGACAGGGAACTGCTGCTGTCGTACAAGGAGGCGGTCGACGGGCAGATCCTCATCGAGGGCATCACCGAGGCGGGGTCGATGGCGTCGTTCACCGCCGCCGCCTCCAGCTACGCCACGCACGGCGAGCCGATGATCCCCTTCTACATCTTCTACTCGATGTTCGGCTGGCAGCGGACCGGCGACCAGATGTGGGCCCTGGCCGACCAGCTCGGCCGCGGATTCCTCATCGGCGCGACCGCCGGGCGCACCACGATGACGGGGGAGGGGCTGCAGCACGCCGACGGGCACTCGCAGCTGCTCGCCTCGGCCAACCCCGCGTGCCTGGCCTACGACCCCGCCTTCGCGTACGAGGTGGGGGTGATCGTGCGGGACGGGCTCGAACGCATGTACGGCCCCGCGGCCGAGGACGTGTTCTACTACCTGACCCTCTACAACGAGCCGAAGCCGCAGCCCGCGATGCCCGAGGGGATCGAGGAGGGCATCGTCAAGGGCATCTACCGCTACTCCGCCGCAGGCGGCGCCGCCCATCTGCTGGCCAGCGGCACCGCGATCCACTGGGCGCTGGAGGCGCAGCGGCTGCTGCAGGACGAGTACGGCGTCGGCGTCGACGTGTGGTCGGTGACCTCGTGGAGCGAGCTGCGCAGGGAGGCCATGACCGCGACGGGCGTGCCCTACCTGCGCCAGGCCATGGCGGGGACGAGTGGGCCGGTGATCGCGGTCAGCGACTGGATGCGGGCGGTGCCCGACCAGATCCGGCCCTGGATCGACCGGCCGTGGACGTCGCTCGGCACCGACGGGTTCGGGCTTTCCGGCCCGCGTGAGGACGTACGCCGCCACTTCGGGGTGGACCCCCGCTCGATCGCGGACGCGGTGCTCAAGGCGGTCGAGGAGTAGGGGCTGCCCGGCTGGTCCGGCCGGGCCGTCCGATATATTGCGAAATGCCGTGATCACCAGGGCCGAGGAGGAGACATCCATGGACGCCGATCAGTTCTTCGACCGGCACCTCGACCGCGTCCCGATCCTCGGCATCTTCCGCAACCTCGACCCCGACGCGACCGTGGCGATGTGCGAGCGAGCCTGGGAGTTCGGGGTCGAGCTCATCGAGGTGCCCGTGCAGACGTCCAGCGCGCTGCCGTCACTCCGGGCGGCCGTCGAGGCCGCGAAGGATCGCGGGAAGAGCGTCGGTGCGGGAACGGTGACCACGGCCGCGCAGCTGCTGACGGTGCACGACCTGGGGGCGGCGTTCACGGTCGCGCCCGGCCTGCACTCCGAGGTCGTCGCCGAGTCGCGCCGCCTAGGGCTGCCGCACCTGCCGGGCGTGGCCACCGCCACGGAGATCGCCGCCGCCCTCGCGCACGGCTTCACCTGGCTCAAGGCGTTCCCCGCCAAGCAGCTCGGGGCCGGCTGGATCGCCGCCCAGCTGGCGCCGTTCCCCTCCGTCCGGTTCGTCGCCACCGGAGGGATCGACGCCGGCAACGCGGCCGGCTTCCTGGCGGCCGGCTGCCGCGCCGTGGCCGTGGGGTCGGCGCTCAACGATGACGAGGCGCTGGCCAAGCTGCGCGCGAGCCTCCCGGCGTGACGCCACCCCTGCACTGAGTCCGCACGAGGGCACGGGCGTGAAGCCCGTGCCCTTATGGAACGCTCCAAAGGATTCGATCCCTTGCGTCCAGCGAACCGTATAGCGTACGGTACGTTGTACGACAACTCTGGAGGAATCCTTGACCGACATCCGGCCCTTCCGCCTCGAAACCGCCCAGGCCGACCTCGACGACCTGGGCGCGCGGCTCGACCGGGTGCGCTGGCCGGACGAGGTGCCCGGCCACGGCTGGCGCCACGGCGTGCCGCTCGCCCACCTCAGGCGCCTGGTCGAGCACTGGCGCACCGGCTACGACTGGGAGGCGGCGCGGGCCGAGCTCAACCGGCATGACCAGTTCGTCACCGAGATCGACGGGCAGCGCGTGCACTTCCTGCACGTCCGCTCCGCGGACCCCGGCGCGCTGCCGCTGCTGATCACCCACGGCTGGCCCAGCTCCCCGGTCGAATACCTCGACGTGATCGAGCCGCTGAGCCGCGACTTCCACCTGGTCATCCCGTCCCTGCCGGGCTACGGCCTGTCGGGGCCCACCCGCGAGACCGGATGGGGCTCCACCCGCATCGCCCGGGCCTGGCTGGAGCTCATGACCCGGCTCGGCTACGAGCGCTTCGGCGTGCAGGGCGGCGACTGGGGCACGTGGATCTCGCGCGAGGTCGGCGTCCTCGCCCCTGACCGGGTCGCCGGGATGCACGGCAACGGCATCATCTGCTTCCCCGTCGGCGCGCCCGGCGAGCTCGACGGGCTGAGCCAGGTCGAGCAGGAGCGCCTGGCCTTCCGCGAGAGCTACCTGACCGAGCAGTACGCCTACAAGCTCATCCAGTCGGCCCGCCCGCAGACCTTCGCCTACGGCATGGCCGACTCGCCGGTGGCGCTGCTGGCCTGGTTCGCCGGCGTCTACCACGAGTGGAGCGACACGGAAATCGACGCCGACCGGCTGCTCACCACGGTCATGCTCTACTGGCTGACCAACACCGCCGGCTCGGCCGCCCGGTCCTTCGTCGAGACGCCTGACACCGAGACGGACACCGGCGTCGAGTGGGAGCTCAAGCCCGCGACCGTGCCAACCTCGATCTCGGTCTTCCCGAAGGACATCCTGCGGCCCATCCGGCGCTTCGCCGAGCGCGACAACAACATCGTCGGCTGGGTGGAGCACGAGCGGGGCGGCACGTTCGCCGCCCTGGAGCAGCCGGATACGTTCGTCGCCGACGTGCGCGCGTTCTTCGCGACCCTGCGCTGAGCGGCGGCCCGCCCGGGCCGGGAGGGCCGACCCGTCAGGAGCTTGGCCCGCGTGGTCCTGCCCCAGCCGTTCACGCCGACCAGCGCGCCGCCCGCGTGGTGATCGTGCGGCTCTCCCCCGAGGCGGGCCGGGGCGCGCTCCCGGGCGTGAGGGTTACCGTGGGCGCATGAGCGTGCGGTACTGGCGTGACCCGCTGTGGGGCGGCGTGGACCTGATGCGGGCCCGCTTCACGGGCGACCCGTTCGCCCGGCACAGCCACGACACGTACGCGATCGGCGTCGTCGAGGAGGGCCTGGAGGAGATCGCCTTCCCCGACGGGCCGCGGTGCGCCGGCGCCGGCGAGGTCGTCATGATCGACCCGGGCGTCGTGCACACCGGGCGGGCGCGCACGCCGGACGGCTGGACCTACCGCGTCCTGTATCCCAGGCCGGAGCAGCTGGCGGCCATCGCCGACGAGGCGGGCGCCGCCGCCGGGCCTCCGGCGTTCACCACCTGGTCGGCCGCCGACGAGCGAGCCTCCGCGCTGCTGCTGTCCGCGCACCGCGCGGCCGAGCAGGGACAGCGGCTGGCCGCCGACTCGCTGCTGCGCGTCGTCATGGCGCGGCTGATCGGCGCGTACGGCTCCCGCGGGCCACGCCCCGGCCGGTCGGCCCGGCCCGCGGCGGCCGGCCGGAGCGTCGCCGCCAGGGCGCGCGAGCTGTTGCACGAGTCCCTGGCCGACCCGCCCGACCTGGGGGAGCTGGCCGCGGCCGCGGGCACGGCGCCGTTCGCGCTGCTGCGTTCCTTCCGCCGCGCGTACGGGCTGCCGCCGCACGCCTACGTCGTCCAGCTGCGCGTCAGGCGCGCCCGCGCGCTGCTGGAGCGGGGGACGCCTCCGGCGGAGGCGGCGGTGGCCGCCGGGTTCTGCGACCAGTCGCACCTGTCGCGGCACTTCCGCCGCATGGTGGGGGTGACACCGGGCGCCTACCAGCGGGGGGTGCTGGCGGGCCGGCCGGTCGGCGGGACGCGCGGATGACGCGGAGCGTGGCGCCGGCGGGCCGGCCGGTCAGCAGGACGCGCGGATGACGCGCAGCGCCTCCTCCACGCGGTCGGCGCCGGTGCGGACACTGAGCACGCACAGGCGCAGGTAGAACGCACCCTCCAGGGTGGTGCTCGACAGGTAGACCCGGCGCGTGGCGTTGATCCGGTCGAGGAGGCGCCGGTTGTCGTCGTCGGAGCCCCGCAGGCGGAAGGGCACCACGCTCAGGTCCGGCCGCCACGGCACCTCCAGGCGCGGATCGGCCGACAGCTCCCGGTGCACCACCCCGGCCAGGTCGAGCTTCTCGTCCAGCGCCTCCTCGAAGGCCCGCAGGCCGTGCAGGTGCAGTGGCAGCCACAACCGCAGCCCCCGGAACTCCCGGGTGAGCTCCACGCCCAGGTGCCCGTAGTCGGGCAGCCCGTCCACCTCGTGGATGTCCTGCAGGTACTGGCCGCCGCCCGCGTGCGCGGCGCGCAGCACGGCGGGCTCGCGTACGAGCAGCACGCCCGTCCCGTACGGCAGGAACAGGCTCTTGTGCGGGTCGAACGTGAGCGAGTCGGCCTCCTCGATGCCGGCGAGCCGCTCGCGCCCGCGCCGGGTGAGCTGGAAGCCGCCGCCGTAGGCGGCGTCGACGTGGAACCACAGCCCCTGCTCGCGAGCCAGCCGGCCCAGGTCCGCGAGCGGGTCGACGGTGCCCGTGCTGGTGCTGCCCGCGGTGCCGGCCAGCAGGAAGGGGCGCAGCCCGGCGGCTCGGTCCTCAGCGATCATGCGGGCTGCCTCGCGGACGTCCATGCGCAGGTCCGCGGTGGTGGGGACGGTCCGGATCCGCCCGGCGGGCAGGCCGGCGATCTGGGCGGCCTTGGCCAGGCTGTAGTGCGTGTGCTCGGTCACGTACACGGTGCCGTCGCCGAACGCGGCGCCGAGCCGGTCGTGCCGGGCGGCCACCACCGCGGACAGGGTGGCCTGCGAGGCGCCGGTGGTGATCAGCCCGCCCGCGCCGGACGGCAGCCCGAACAGGCCCGCCATCCAGGCGAGCACGCTCTCCTCCATCGCGACCAGCGCGGGCGCGGTCTGCGCCACGCCGGTGTAGCGGTTGGCCACCTGCGCGAGCAGCTCGGCCAGGGCCGACGAGACGAGGCCGCCCGCGGGGAAATAGGCCAGGTAGCCGGGTCCCGCCGTGTTGACGCCCTGCCCGGCGGCCTGGCGGAAGGTCTCGATCAGGGTGGCGAAGTCGCCCGGCTCGCCACCCGGCGGGCGGCGTAGCAGCGCGGCCAGCCGGGCGGCGTCGCGGTAGTCGCTGGCGGGCTCGTCCGGCAGCTCGGCGACCTGCCGGACGATGAGGTCGACGGCCTGGCGGCCCAGATCGGCGACGGCGTGCGGGGCGAGGTCCAGGGGGAGTGCGGTGTGGCGTTCCTGCTGGGTGGTCATGTCCGGACACGGTAGGGAACCGGGCAAGAGTCAGGATTGGACGTTCTTGCACCCTGGCTGTCAGAAAAGGCTCTCCCGCTGGGGCAGGTCGACCACCCCGGTGAGCGCGAGCAGCCCCAGCAGCACCAGCGCGGCGAGGATGGCCCACGTGACGGGATGGCCGAGGTTGAGCGTCCAGGTCGCGCCGATCCTGGCGGGCACCAGCAGGGCCGTGTCGCGCCGGTTGAGGTAGACGGTGCCACCCAGGAACCAGTGGCGGTCGTCGTCACGCTGCGTCGCCCCGGTGTCCTCGGCGTCCTCTCCCGGCAGGGCCGGCAGCCGGTGCCCGCCGTGGCCGACGCGGATCTCCCGGACGACCCAGGCCACGAGCAGCGCGACGAGCGGGACGTACGTCGCGATTCGCCAGGCGGGCGACGGCGGGACCAGCTGCCACAGTTGCAGGGACGCCACCAGCAGCCCGAGGTTGAGACAGGCCGCCCCGGCGAGCGTCAGCCGGGCCACGCCGCGCAGGTAGACGCGGTACCTCCGGGCCGAACCCGCGGGACGGGCGGCGTCGAGGTCCGGGCGGGCGCGCAGGACGAGCAGCGTCACCACGGGGAGGAGCAGCGTGATCCCGGCCTGGATGAGCACCGGCTCGAACGCGGCCAACGGGGTGAGGGCCCGCGCCGGGCCGGCAGGGTCGACGCCGTACCCCCGGAACGACGGCAGGGCGCCCAGCGAGCCGTACCGCCACCAGCCGACAGCCGCGGTGACCAGCGTGATCGCGAGCGCCGGCAGCGTCCACGCCCAGGGCACGCGCACCGGGTCGGTGCGGAACGTGGTGTCCACGGTGACGCGGCGGCGCAGGCCCTCCTCCCAGCCTCCGTCGCGCCTGGCCGCGCGGACCCCGCGGCCGGCCCGCACGTAGAGGGCCAGGTCCGCGACGCCGAGCACGGCGCCGACACCGCTGACGAAGCCGGCGCCCCGCCCGGCCGCGACGAGCGGCACGCTGGCGGCGGCGGCGCACAGGGCGGCGATGAGCACCAGCCTGGTGTAGGCACGGCGTTGCCCGATCACCTCGGGGTGGGCGACGTACGCGTGCGGCACGAGCACCCCGAACGGCGCCGTCGGCCTGGTCAGCGCCGGCAGGGCCAGCGACACCCCGGTCACCAGGGCGATCGTGGCCAGCGCGGCGGCGATGGGCAGCGTCATGAGGTCGTCTTCTCCTCGGCTCGGAATCTCGCCAGCAGGGCCTGGCAGCGGCGCACGACCTCGTCGCGGTCGAGGCCGTGCACGGTGGCCTCGGCCAGCAGAACAAGGGCCCGCTCTTCCCAGTCCGCCGCGAAGCCGGGCTCCGGCGGGCCTGAGGAGGGATCGCGCCTGACGACCGCGCCGCTCTTGCGGTTGACGCGGATGACGCCCTCGCGCTTGAGCAGGTCGTACGCCTTGTTGACGGTGTGGAAATTGATCCCGAAGTCGGCCGCGAGCTGGCGGGTGGAGGGCAGCGGGTCGCCCTCCACGGCCTCGCCTCTGGCGATCGCCTCCACGATCCGGTCCCGGATCTGCTGGTAGATCGGGACCTCGCTGTCGAGATCGAGGTGCAGGTTCACGCCCCCCAGGTTATCTGATATACAACTAATAGAACAGATGGAACTCACCAACGATGGGAGCCCCGGCCATGTTCACCCTCGACATCACCCCGACCACGCTCACCGTGCGCTACGAGCGCTGGACGCGGCTCTTCGTCCGCAGGGCGCGCACCGACATCCCGCTGGCGGCGATCCGCGAGGTCGTGCCCGTGGCCCACCCCCTGTCCCAGGCCAGGGGCCTGCGTGCGGGCATCGTCGTCAGCGGCGTGCTCAAGGCCGGGACGTGGACGGGCTTCGACGGCGTCACGCGGCTGGTGTGCGCCCGGGGCGGCGAGCCAGGGCTGCGCATCGTGCTCGACCGGCGCATCGACGGCGTCGACGAGCTGGTGCTCAGCCTGGCCGGCGCCGAAGAGGTCCGGCACCGGCTGGCCGGAGCGGCCGCGTGACCGCCGTCGAGGTGCGCGGGCTCGGCAAGGCGTACGGCCCCGTGGCCGCCGTCACCGACCTGAGCTTCGACGTGCCGCCGGGCAAGGTCACCGCCTTCCTCGGCCCCAACGGGGCGGGCAAGACCACCACCATGCGCATGGTGCTGGGTCTGGTCGCCCCCGACACCGGCAGCGCCACCATCGGCGGGGTGCGCTACGCCCGCCTGCGCCGCCCGGCCGCGACCGTCGGCGCCGTGCTGGACACCTCCGGGTTCCACCCCGACCACACCGCCCGCGCCCACCTGCGGGTGTACGCGCGGATGGGCGGCTTCTCCCGCCGCCGCACGGAGGAGGTCATGGACCTGACCGGCGTGACCCCGTTCGCCGGGCGCCTCACCCGCGCCCTGTCCACCGGGATGCGCCAGCGCCTCCACCTGGCGACCGCGCTGCTCGGAGACCCGCGCGTGCTGCTGCTCGACGAGCCCGCCAACGGCCTCGACCCCGAGGGGAACGCCTGGCTGCGCGGCTTCCTGCGCGAGCTGGCCGCGCAGGGTCGCGCCGTCCTGGTCTCCAGCCACGTGCTGAGCGAGGTGGAGCAGCTCGCCGACCGGGTCGTGGTGATCCGCGAGGGCCGGCTCGCCGTCGCGGGCCCGGTGGCCGACCTGTACGGCGACCCCCGCGTGCTCATCCGCTCGCCCGGCGCAGAAACCCTGCACGCGCTCCTGCCCGGCCTGGAGGAGGGGGTCACTGTCGAGCGCACGGCCGGGGACGCCCTGCTGGTCCACGGGCTGCCCGCCGACCGCATCGCCGCCGAGGCGAGCGCGCACGGCATCCCCCTGCACGAGATCACCCCCGTCCGCCCCACGCTCGAACAGACGTTCCTCAACCTCACCGGAGGGCCCGCATGACCGGTTTCGTCCTGGCGGAGTGGCGCCGCCTGACCAGCGCCAGGCTCTGGCGGTGGGGGATGCTCGCGGCGATCTGCAGCGGCGCGTTCGCCGCGCTGCTCGCCCTCATCGGGCCGGAGAACTTCGACCCGCCGATGCCCGGCCTGCACACCGCGGAGGGCACGCGCGTGGTGCTCGGCCTGCTCGGGCTGCTCGCGTTCGTGCCCGCGCTGCTGGGCACGTCGGCGGTGGCCGCCGAATACCGCCACCGCACCATCACGACCACGGTGCTGTACGCGCCCCGGCGATGGACCGCGCTGGTCGCCAAGATCGTCACGTACACGGCGGCCGGCCTGGCCTACGGGGCGGCCACCGCCGCCGTGGCCGCCGCGGGGCTCTTCACGGCGGCCGCCGCCAAGGGCGTCACCCTGGGGCTGCCCGCAGGCGAGGTGCTCGGGCTGCTGGCCAGGATCGCGGTGACCATGGGCGTCTACACGCTGCTCGGCGTGGGCTTCGGCGCCCTGCTCCGCAACCAGGTGGCCGCGCTCGTGGTGCTCGGCTCGTACTTCTACGTCGTCGAGACCGCGCTGATGCTCGTCCCCGGGGTCAACACGCTCTACCCCTACCTGCCCGGCGGGGCCACCGCCGCCCTGACCGGCTTCACCTACCTGGCCGACGCCGTGGCCGCCCAGACGGGCGGGGCGGCGGGCGCCCTGCTGCCGGCCTCGCTGGGCGGCGCCGTCCTCGTGGGCTACGCCGCGCTGGCCGCGCTCGCCGCCGTCGCGGCCCCGTTGCGCAGGGACATCACGTGAAAAAGGGCGCGCGAAGCGCAGGGGTGCTCCGGCATAATCCTCCGGATGCATCGACACCTGCTCAGCCACCTCGCCCATCGTGACCATCCCATCGCCGCCCCCATCCACGACGACGCCCTCGAACGCCTGCTCCGGCGGGCGCGGCTGCCCGCCGACGCGCGCGTCCTCGACCTCGGCTGCGGCGAGGCCGAATGGATCATCAGGGCTCTGGAGCTGCACCCGAAGGCGACGGCCGACGGAGTGGACGTCTCCGAGGCCGCGCTCGCCGCGGCCGCCGAGCACGCCGCCGCCCGCGGCGTGTCCGACCGGCTCAGCCTGCACCACACCACCGCCGACGGCTTCACCGCCCCCGAGCCGTACGACCTCGTCCTGTGCGTCGGCGCCACCCACGCCTTCGGCGGCCTGACGGAGTCGCTGCAGGCGATGCGCCGCCACCTGCGCCCCACCGGGCGGGCTCTCGTCGGCGAGGGCTTCTGGGAGACGACGCCCTCGCCGGAAATCCTGACCCTGCTGGACGCGGGCCTCGACGAGTACGCCGACCTCGCCGGCACGGTGGAGCGGGCCGAGCACGCCGGCTACGCCACCGTCCACGCCCACACCAGCACGCGCGCGGAGTGGGACGAGTACGAATGGTCCTGGACCGGCTCGCTGACCGACTGGGCGCTCGACCACCCCGGCGCCGACGGCGACGCCGCCCTGGCGGCGGCCCGCGACCACCGCGCCACGTGGCTGCGCGGCTACCGCGACGTCCTCGGTTTCGTCACCTTCCTGCTCCGGCCGGTGCGGGAGCCGTGAGGCTCACGTGCCCGGTCGTGGCGGCGGCACGTGAGTCCCACGTGCCCGGTCATCGCCGGGACGGCTCGCCCGGGAGGGCCATGAACGTCACGAGTCGCCTCGGGAGAAGGTCATGAACTTCACGCAGCCCGGCGCCGACCTGGTGTGCCTGAACGCGGGCATCGTCGGCCAGGACCTGGGCGCGCCGTGGGAGGTGAGTGACGACGACTGGGACAGGGTGTTCGCCGTCAACGTGGGCGGCGTGCGCAACGGCCTGCGTGCCTTCGTCCCCGGGCTGCTCGCGGCCGGACGGCCGGCGCACATCCTGGTCACGGCATCGCTGGCGGGGCTGGTGACGTTCCCCGGCGGCGGGGCCTACGCCGCCTCGAAACACGCCGTGGTGGCCCTGGCCGAGCAGGCCTCGCTGGCGCTGGAGGGCACTCCGGTCGGGGTGACGCTGCTGTGCCCCGCGCTCGCGGTCAACGCGGTCGGGGTCGCGCCCATCCGCAGCGTTCCCGACAGCCCTTCACGCATCCGCGACAGGTCCTGCCGCGGCGCGTCCGGGCGGCTCAGGCTTACCGGTGCGCGTCGGCTTGTGCGCGGGCGCGTTCGATGTCGGGGACGTGGCTCTCGGCCCATTCCCGGACGGCACGTAGGGGGCCTAGCAGCGACCGACCGAGGTCTGTAAGGGCGTACTCGACATGCGGGGGATTCACGGGAATCTCCGTGCGGGAGATCAGGCCGTCGTACTCCATTGCGCGAAGCGTCTCGGTGAGCGCCTTCGGTGTGATCCCCCGGATGTGCGCCTTGAGCTCGGTGAATCGCATCGGCCTGTTGACCAGCGCGTTGACGATGAACACCGTCCAGCGCGCCCCGATCCGGTGCAGAACGGTGCGACTGGGGCAGGTCGCAGCCATGATGTTGTAGGCCTTACCCATGCACGACTCCCGGTAGCGTTGTAGATACCGGTATAGAATCTATACTGTCCGGGTTGTGTCTACTCCCGATTACCCGGTTCGTCCATCGATAGGTCGGCACGGCCGTTTCGTCGCAGCGATCATCATCGACTCGATCGGCACCGGTGTCTTCGTCCCCGTTTCGATGCTGTACTTCCTGGCCACGACGCCGCTGACGCTGGTGCAGGTGGGCGCGGCGCTGACGACGGCCGGGCTGCTGGCGGTCCCGGCGGGCCCTCTGATCGGAGGACTGGTCGACCGGTACGGCGCCAAGCCGGTACTACAGGCGGCGAACCTGGCCCAGGCTCTCGGCTTCGCCGGGTATCTCGTCGTGGACCAGCCATGGCAGATCGCCATCTGTGCCTGGCTGAACAGTGCCGGGCGGGCGGTGTCCTTCAGCTGCTATGGCGTGACCGTCACGGCGCTGGCCACGCCCGGCCAGCGTGAGCGCTGGTTCGGTGTTCTGGGGTCGGTACGCAATCTCGGCTACGCACTCGGCGGCCTCCTCTCCGCCGTCGCGGTCAGTGTCGGTACCGACGGCATCTACGCCGGGATAGTGATCGTCAACGCCTTGTCCTATGTCACCGCCTTCGTTCTGATGCGCGCCGTGCCGAATGTCCGTCCTGAGGCGGGTCAGGACGCTGCTGGAGGCTGGGTGCGCGTGCTCCGGGACCGGCGGTACCTGTCACTGGTCGCGCATCAACTGTGCTTCGCGATCTCCTTGTTCGTCCTCAACATCGCGATACCGGTCTACGCTGTGGACGTGCTGGGACTACCTGGCTGGACTGCCGGCATGGTCTTCACGCTCAACACCCTGATGGTCGGCTTCGGCCAAGGCATCGTCCTCGGGTGGCTCAGCGGGCGGATCCGCAGCCGCGTCCTCATCGCCGGACACGCCTGCTTTGCGGCCGGCTACCTCCTGTTCCTCGCCGCCGACCACGTTGCTGCGCTCGCTCTCGCGGTCGGCGTCGTGTTACTCGGTGCAGGCAGCTACACCTTCGGTGAAATGCTCGGCGGCCCCATCACGTCGACTATCGCCGCGGAGAGTGCCCCAGAAGCTCTCCGCGGCCGGTACTTGGCCCTCAACCAGCTCGCCGTGACTGTCGCAGGAGCGGTCGCTCCGGCTGCGCTCTCCAGCTTGCTGTCCACCGGGGCAGCCGCGACCTGGCTGACTCTGGTCGGCGTCAGCGTCCTCGGAGCCGCGCTCGCCACTACGATCGGCAGAGTGGTGCCGGCGGCGCGGAGCCGCATCGGAGGTGTCCAGAGACGGGCCGGGACCTGCTGCTCGCCTTGAACGAGCTGTCACTCTGCGGTCATCGTGGGTGCCGAAGCCATCGGGCGAGGCCGAGGCCGGCGAGCAGCGCCTCCCGGTCGCCGTCCAGCAGGGCTTCGGCTCGCTCCACGATGGCGGCGCAGACCGGGTTGCCGGCAACGATGTCCTGGGCCTCGGCCACTCGGTCGCGAGCGCCGGGGCTCCCGTCAAGCACGGCGGCCTCGGCACGCAACGCGACACACCAGCGGTGCCAGATCCAGGTGACCCAATTTCCACCCTTGCCTGGGTTCGGGGCCCATCCGCTGCAGGGCCACCACAGCCTGCCCGCGGTGCAGGAGGAGCGTCGCTCCGAAGACCGCCCCGCAGCCGTGGAAGTACTCCGGCGGGGCGTCGAGCAGGTTCACGATCTGCTGCCCCTGATGGTCTCCAGGATGTGGTCGGCCCCACGGTCGCGGGTGGCTCTGTGGACGGCCTCGACCCGGTCCCGGGTCGCCCTGTTGATCAGACGGGCGGTGCCCAGATCCTTGGCCCGGGCGAGTTTGGCGTCATCGCCGGAGACGCCGATGACCTCGGCGCCGTGCGCCGCGGCGATCTGCAGGCCGAACAGGGAAACCCCGCCCGTGCCCGTCGGGGAGGTTGGCAAGGGTTCAGTGTGACGGGCTACGGAACCGGAACTGCGCAACAGCAAGCGGTTGCTGGGCACGCCACACTTCTTCCTATGGGCAGATCGTGGGAACTTCGTCCAGCAACGCCGGCAGATGCCGGCTGGCTCGCCGACCTCAAGGCCCGCGTCATGCGACCCGCGCGCGCCGCTGCTGGCCGGGGCTGGGTCTCCTGGTCCGAGAGCCTACCCAGGGTGCGCGTGTCGTGACCGGAAGGCGCCGTATCCGTCGGATTTTGACCGACGCCGAATGGAAGGTGCTGGGGAGATTCCCCCTCACGAGTGAGTCCGGTTGACCCTCTCGGGGGAGGGCTGGGGGCTGGACCACCGGCACGATGAACGGCATGAAGCCCCTTTGGACCGGTATCGCCGCGCTTACCCCCTACATCTTGATGAAGACTTACTGGGCGTTCGGCGGGAGCGTCGGGCGGCCCGCTGCCGATCTTCCCGCCGAGATGCGCGCCAACGGGGCTCCGGAGTGTCTGGTATGGATGCAGCAGCACGGGATCGACTTCACGGTGCTCGGCGCCCTTTGCGGGATCGTGCTGCTGGCCGCGCTGGCTCGACCCTGGGGTGAACGGCTGCCGCGCTCGGCTCTGCTCGCCCTGGGCTGGGCAGGTGCTGTTGGCCTCACCCCTTACGGTGCCGCCACCCTGGTAGCTTCCGCCATCGGTTTTACGGTCGGCGATGCCGAGGGCGGGTCTTCCTGGGTCGGTTATGTAGGCGGATTCGCCTTCGCCGGCCTGGGCCTCTCCCTTGCCTTCTGCGCCCGCTCCTACCAGCGCCGCACCAGCCGTCCCCACACCCCGGCGGTCTCCTGACTCGAACGCGACACCAAATCCCTTTGTCAGCAGGCTCTGAGGTTCGGACAGTCCGGGGTCGGATACTGATCAACCATCCGTATGCTGCATCCCGGCGGCCTAGGTATGTCCATGGCGCGCAACCACATGAACACGCCGCCGAGGCCCTCAATCGTTCAGGCCTTGGTTGCCTCCACTCTTCAGGAATGACGTGGAGATCCCGGCCGGCCACGGCCAGGGCGGCGACCGGCAGGGCGGCCATTCCCGCGCCGAAGACGATGCTGCGGGTGATGAACATCAGCGCGAAGGCGAGGGGCGTGGGCATCATGCCGTCGAGCCCCAGGGCGGCCACCACGGCGAAGCCGGTCAGGCCAGCGGTGGCGAGGCCGAGACCCGACAGCAGGACCAGGCGCAGCCCGATCCTGTGCAGGGCGTGGCCCCACAGCGGGCTGGCGACGGTCAGGGCCGTGGCGGCGACGGTGATGACCAGGCCCAACTGGGTCTCGGTCAGCGTCAGCTCGCGGGAGAGCGGCGCCAGGACCGGGGTCAGTAACTGTTGCGCCGAGTACACCACCAGGACGGCGATGAGCAGCGGGATCAACGATCTGCGCATGGGAGCAGCCCCTCTCCTGGACGATGACGGCCGCGCGTCCGTGGCGGCACGGCCATGCGCCGGGGCGGGAGGCGTAGGGGAGCAGGGCCATCTCGCGGGCGGTCTTGATGGCCGTGGCGATTTTGCGCTGCTGCTGCACGGTGACGCCGGTGACGCGGCGGCTGCGGATCTTGCTGCAGTCGGAGATGAACCTGCGCAGCAGCGCGGTGTCCTTGTAGTCGATGCGGTCGGCGTTCAGCAGCGGGTTGGGCTTCTTGCGTGGGCCGCGGCGTCCGCACAGCCGGCGGTCGTTCGCCGCCGTGCGGGTGAGCCCCGATCGTGCTGTCGGGTGGCTGACCTGTCACATCTTGACTCGATCCTGGAACTCGTGGAGACTAATCCTACTTGGATAGTAGGAATGATAGGAAAAGAGGGGATCGTGCGAGCGCTAATCCTGCTCGGGCTGGTCGGTTTCGCGGCCCAGCTCGTCGACGGCAGCCTGGGCATGGCCTACGGCGTCACCTCGACCACGCTGCTGCTCGCCATCGGCACGAACGCGGCCGCGGCCTCCGCCACCGTGCACCTGGCCGAGATCGGCACGACGCTCGTCTCGGGTCTGTCCCACTGGCGCTTCGGCAACGTCGACTGGAAGGTCGTCGCCAAGATCGGTGTCCCCGGAGCCATCGGCGCCTTCGCCGGGGCGACGTTCCTGTCCAGCCTGTCGACCGAGGTCGCCGCGCCCGTCATGTCGATCATCCTGCTGGTGCTGGGCGCCTACATCCTGGTCCGCTTCACCGCGCTGGGGCTGCCGCGCGGCAACCTGGGCAAGCCGCTGCGCAAGAGGTTCCTGGCGCCGCTCGGGCTGCTGGCCGGCTTCGTCGACTCCACCGGAGGCGGCGGCTGGGGGCCGGTCGGCACCCCGGCGATCCTGGCCAGCGGCCGCCTGGCCCCTCGTAAGGTGATCGGTTCCATCGACACCAGCGAGTTCCTGGTCGCCATCGCCGCCAGCATCGGCTTCTTCGTCGGCCTCGGCTCGGAGAACATCACCTTCTCCTGGGTGGCGGTGCTGCTGATCGGCGGCGTCGTCGCCGCCCCCATCGCCGCCTGGCTGGTTCGCCACATCCCGCCCCGCATCCTCGGCTCCTCCGTCGGCGGGATCATCGTCCTGACGAACGCCCGTACCCTGCTGCGCAGCGACTGGATCGACGCCTCCAGTTCCGTGCAGACGATCGCGTACGTGACCATCGCCGTCATCTGGGCGGCGGCGATCGCCTACTCGGTCCGCGAATACCGTCGCGACAAGGCCAACGAGTCGGTCGAGGCGATCGAGAGCGAGCTGCAGCGCAAGACCGGGGACACGGAGGAGGAGACGGCCTCCGCCTGAGGCCCGCGCATCCGGGCCCGGCCCTCGTCCGAGGGCCGGGCCCGTGGCGCCGACACGCCTATGAGAATCTCCGCGCGCACCCAGTACGCACTCGGCGCGATGCTCGCCCTGGCCGCGGCGGACGGCCCGGCCCACGCGGAATGGATCGCCGACTCCCAGGGAATCCCCCGCCGCTTCTGCGACAACATCCTGCTCCAGCTGCGCAGGGCCGGCCTCATCCACAGCCAGCGCGGCCCCGACGGCGGATACTGGCTCGCCCGCCCGGCCGGGGACATCGCCCTGGCCGACGTGATCCGCGTGACCGAGGGCGTCGAGCAGGCCGCCAGACCCTTCCCGAAGGCCGCGGCCCCGCTGGCCGAGATCTGGGCCCGGCTGCAGAGCCACGAGGAGGCCCTACTCGGTGAGATCACCCTGGCCGACGTCGTGGCCGCCGCGCAGGAGCCGTCCAGGTCCGCCGGGCTGGAGGCGCCCTGAGCGGCCCGCCGCCGTCCCGCCCTCCGGGGACCACGCGCGTCACCCGAGGGCGGTCTCCACGTCTCCGGCGGGAAGGACGCCGGCGGGAGAAGCGCCGGGGAGAGAGACGCGGCGGTACCACTCGTTCGCCAGCATCAGGGCGCGGGCCGGCTCGGGCAGCGCGGTCAGCATGGTCATCGACGCGCCGCGCCCGACCTCCGACTCGTGCGCGTGCATCGCGGCCCACTTGTGCTCGCTCCATCGCGAGACGTCGAGACGGGTGGTGATCTGGTCGTCGGGCACGCCGGGCAGCGCCTGATCCGGGCCGGGATCCGCGCCGAAGACCGCCCGCCAGTGCGACAGCACGACGGATCGCGGGATGGTCGCCAGGTAGAGCGAGCGGGGCCGCCAGGGCGCTCCCGCGTCGCGGTGGAGCTGGTCGTAGCCGGCCGCCTCCACCGCGGCCATGGTGACGCGGTGGGCGTGCACGTGATCGGGATGGCCGTAGACGCCGTAGCCGTCGTAGGTGAGCACGACGTCGGGGCGGATGCGCCTGATGTGCCCGACCAGCACCCCCACCGTCTCGTCGAGCGGCACGTCCACGAAGCGCGGCGCTCCGGGTGCGGACTCGGGCTTGCGCGCGTCGGCGTAGCCGAGCAGCAGCGGCTCGCCGGCGCCGAGGATGGCGAGGGAGCGCTCCAGCTCGCCGGCCCGCCGGGTGCCCTCGGCCCAGGTGCACGTCACGACCGCGGTGACGGCGCCCTCGTCGGCGTACCTGGCCAGGGTGCCGCCCGTCCAGATCGCCTCGTCGTCCGGGTGCGCGTGCACGCACAACACGCGGAGCTCCGCCACGTCCCCCTCCTTACGTGATCAAGGACGGCCATGGTAACGAAGGCGTGTGACGTTTGCGACGTACCGCCCCAGGGGCTCGAACCCTGCCAATCCGGCTTAAAAGGCCGGTGCCCGACCAGCCGGGCGCGAGCGGCGAGGACAGAAGGGGCCCTCGATGAGCTGCCAGAGCACGATTCGAACGTGCACCTACCCGGTTCAGAGCCGGGCGTCCTACCTGTTAGACGATCTGGCATGGAAAAGGAGAAGGGTGGACCGACAGGGACTCGAACCCTGAACCTCTGCTTGCAAGGCAGACGTGATGCCTTTTCACCATCAGCCCATGTCGTACGGAAAGAAAAAAGCCACCTGGATGTTCAGGCGGCTGGTGAGCGATTCTCTCGACAAATCACCCAGAAGCACGCCGGACCACGGCCTGACCGGCCTGGCGTTGCGCCCGTTTGGCGGCGGCTGCGCGACCCATGGCTCCTCCTCCGGCGATGTCGTGGCCCGCTGATCGGCGGTTTTCCGCCTCTCACGTGAAACCACGATAAAGGGCGGAGCCCGGCGCGTGCCACGTATTATTCGCGGCTCCTCGTTCACCCGCGAGAAAGCCAGGGAAATGGCGGCGCGGGCCTGTTGTGCCGCGGAGCCCGCGCCTCCGAGGGCCGTCATCGGGCCCGTCATCGGGCCCGTCATTGAGGGCCGATATCGCGCAGGAGCAGTACGGCGATGTCGTCCGTACGATGATCGGCGGCGGCCTCGTCGATGAGGGCCGCCGCCAGGTCGCACAGCGGAGTGCCCGGCGAGGGGGCGAAACGGCGGGCCAGCCCGGTGATGGCGTCGCCCAGGTCGAGCCCGGGCTCCTCGATGAGGCCGTCGGTGTAGAGGGTCAGGACCGAGCCGGGATCGAGGACCAGGTCCGTGGCGGCGTACTTCGCGTCGGGGTCGATGCCGAGCAGCGGCCCGGGGGAGACGTCGATGACCTGCGTGGCCGCGCCGGGGCGGGTGAGCAGCGGCGGGAAGTGCCCGGCGCTGCTCAGGCACGCGGTGCGCTCCGCCAGGTCGATGCTGAGATAGAGGCAGCTGGTGAACCGGTCGGGGGACAGCTCGGCGAGCAGCCGGTTGGTGTGCGCGAGCACCTCGCCGGGAGGCGCCCCGGCGGAGGCATGGGCATGGATGGCGGTGCGCACCTGTCCCATGAGCGCGGCGGCGTTCATGTCGTGCCCCTGGACGTCGCCGATGACGGCCGCCGCCATGGTGGGGCTCAGGCGGATGAGGTCGTAGAAGTCGCCGCCGATGTCCATGCCGGGCAGGGCGGGCACGTACCGGGCGGCCACCTCCAGGCCCGGGATCTCGGGCAGCTGGTGCGGCAGCAGGCTCGCCTGCAGGCACTGGGCGAGCTGGTGCTTGTTGTCGTAGAGCCGGGCACGCTCGAACGCCTGCGCGACCAGCCCGCCGAGCGCCGTGAGCGTGGCCCGCTCCTCGCCGCTGAAATGGTGCGGGCGGGCGTAGGCGAGCACGCACGTGCCGAAGGGCCGGCCCGAGGTGGCGAGCGGCAGGAACGCCCAGGCGTTCATGTCGTCGGCGCGGATGGAGTCGGGACGCTGCCGGCGGAGCTCGTCCCACGTGGAGAAGAACGCGGGTTCGCCGGCTTCGTAGTGGTCCGGCGGGCCGGTCTGGTGGATGACGGGGCGCCTGTCGTACCGCTTGACGGCGTCCTGACTGTAGCCGCGCGACGCGGCCACGCGCATCCGGTTGTCCTGCCAGGTGAGGATGGCCAGAGCCTGGGCGCCGTAGACGGGGATGACGTGGTCGGCGACGAGGTCGACCACCTCCTGCGCGGTCACCGCACGGGCCAGCGCGGTCGCCAGGTGCAACATCTCGTGCAGCGCCATCACGCGCGGCTCCCGGGCGGCGTCCACCCCCGGGTCCACCCCCGGGTCCACCCCCGGGTCCACAGCGGGGCCGACCACCGGGCCCGCTCCCGGGCCGGCTATCGGGCTCACGACCGGGCTCATGACCGAGCTCACGTCCGGGCTCATGACCGGGCCCGCCATCGGTCCGGCGACGAGGCTCGGCTCGGCGGCGCGGGCGGCCCTGGCGGGCGCGACGCGTAGGGTGATGCCCGTCAGGCCCGGATAGAGGCGGAAGGTCAGCTGCCGCGCGCCGGGGGCGCGGGCGGTGAAGTGGGTGGCCTGCCGGCTGACGACCGCGTCTCGGTAGTGGTCCTCGTACGCGGGGTCGTTCAGCCACGGGAGCGACTCCCACAGCGTCCGCCCGAGCAGCTCCGACGGGCTCAGGGCGAGCAACTCGGCGGCCGGAGCGCTGACGAGGCTCACCCGTCCCTCCGTGTCGAGGCAGCAGTACCCCTCCGGCAGGCGGTTGAGGCAGTCCAGCGCGAGCCGGTGGGCGCGCCGGCCCGTGCCGGTCTCGCGACGCGGGTCCAGGAGCCGCGGCTGTGGTCGCGGGGTGATGGGGTGGCCCTGCGCGGCGGCCCGCCGGAGCAGGGCCCCGATCTCGCCGCAGGCGTGGTCGATGACGTCGCGCTGGCGCGGGGTGAGCTCGGAGGCGAGTCCCGACGGCCACAGCAGCACGAGGCCGCCCCACACGGCGCCGCCCGAGCAGACGGGGGTGGTCACGGCCGCGAAGTGGTACGGCAGGGCCAGCGCGGCGGCCGGGAAAGCGCGGGCCAGCTCCTCCCTGCCGCCGACCCAGATGAGCCGCCGATCGCGTACGGACACGGCGATCGGCAGGGAACGGTCGGTCTTGACCCTGACCCTCGCCCACGCCCTGGCGATCGAGCCGGGTATGCCCACCGCCGACTCCATCTCGAGGACGTGGCCGCTTCTGTCCAGCACGTACGCCATGCCGATGTGCGCTCCCGCTGCGCTGACGGTCTCGATCAGCAGCTCGTCGAAGCGGGACGACGCGCTCGTCCCGCCCGGACTCGGGAGGTGTTCGCCGTGCATGGCCTCACCACGCCTCGCTCATGAGCGAGAAGGGCGCCAATCGGACAAAACGCCACATACGGGCAGAATACACTTTTGTGTGTGAGGGGATGGTTACGATCTGGCATATGACCAGCGTGCCCCGCTAGGAGGACGGCAGCTCCAGCGGCGGCCGGGCCCGCCACCGCACGACCAGGGGCTCCAGCATGGCGGCCAGCTCCGGCATCCGTCCGGCCAGAGCCAGGGCCGCCACCACCTGGAGCAGCCGGGCGCCCTCCACGAACTCCAGCAGCGCCCGGTCCACCGGCCCGCCGCCCGCCCGCTCGTACGCCTCGACCGCGCGCGGCCCCGCACCGGCCAGGTCCCATTCGACCGGCCCCAGCGTGACGTCCTCGAAATCGCCGAACAGGTGTCCCCCGGCCGTCAGCAGCACGTTGTACGGCGGCGAGTCACCGTGCACGGCCTGCAGGCGGGCGCCGGGAAACGCACCGGGCAGGTCACGGGCCAGGGCCTCGACCACGGCGTTCTCCCGCCCGGCCCGGTCCAGGTCCGCCGCGGTCAGGATGCCGGGCCTCTCGCGCAGCTCGGCCAGTGACAGCGCCGTCCCCGGCACCAGCGGCGCCAGCACCGGCAGCTCGCCGGGGTAGCCGGCCATGAGCCGGTGCAGCTCGGCCACCCACCCGGTCTGCTCCACGAACCTGTTCTCCAGCTCGTCCGGGGGAGCGGCGGCGATGGGGTCGCGCTCGTCCACGTACTGCCAGAAGGTCAAGGACATCCCGTCGCACTCCACCGGCTCGCGCGGCACCAGAGGGCTCGGCGGCACCACGGGCGCGCCCTGGTCCGCCAGCCAGCCCACCACGGCCAGTTCCCGCCGCTGGCGGCCGGCCTGCTCGGCGGCGGACGCCAGGGCCAGGGTCGGCACGCGGACCACCACCGGATCGGGCGCCAGGTGCACCAGCACGTTGAACACGTCGTGCAGCACGCGCGGCTCCAGCGCGCGCAGCCCCAGCCGCCGCCCGGCCGAGACCGCCACCCGCATCGCGTGCTCGGCCCGCTCGCTCGGGGCATGTCCGGAATCAGCCATGCGGGTGATCATGTCCGGGACCTGGCCGGTCGTCAATCCGGCCGGCCTAGGACGCGGTCGAGCAACTGGTGCATGTGAGCGCGGAAGCGCCGCAGCAGCGCGGGATCGCTCATGACGATCCGGTGGCCGGTTCCGTCGAGGATCCCGCTCAGCGTGAAACCGTGGATGCACCACACGATCGTGTACGTGAGCATCGGCGGGTCGGCCCCGGCCGGCTCCGCGAGCGTGGCGAAGCCGTCGACGAACTGCTGGGTCAGCGGCTGCAGGTCGTGCGCTTCGAGGTGGTCGATGTCGCTGGCGTCGGACATCCAGCGGTGCGTCCACAAGGCGGGGATCTCGGGATGTTCGGCGCAGAGGTCGATGTACGCGTCGACGAAGCGGTGCAGCGCCTCCAGCCTCCGTTCGGGCGGGCCGGTCTGCGCCTCGCGGGCCGGCGGCTCGACCCTGGCGGCGAGCGTCCGCAGGACATGCTCCATGACCTCCAGGTAGAGCCCTCTCTTGGTGGGGAAATAGCGGGTCGCTGTGGCCACGTCCACCCCGGCGGCCTCTGCCACCTGCCCCATCGACGTCGCGTCGTAGCTGAGGGCGGCGAACAGCCGGATCGCCGCCCCCAGGATCGCCTCCCGTTCGCCGGTCTCTGGAGTGCCCATGGACGCGACCCTAGGCGCGGTCCGCCGACCGGCACATCACTTGATCCGCAAGCCCGGGTAAAAGTAGCTTCCCGATCATGCTTTCGCCCGAACAGGCCCGGATCCGATAGAAATGTTCGGTGTCGTCGAGAAACATTTCTCCCGGGCGCTGGGTCAGCACGTGGACGGCCACGCCGCAGCTCACCGAGCCGGGAAACATGCCGCCTCCGCCGTACACGAAGGACGGCCTGGTGCTGGCCGGCAGCACGCTGCGGCAGAGCGTGCGGGTGTCGGCGGGCGGGTCGCGGCTGCGGGTGCGCCTCTCCAACGCGTTCGGTGGCGCGCCGCTGCCCATCACCGCCGCCTCCGTGGCGCTGCCCGAAGGCGGGCGGGCCGGGGTGCGCACGATCCAGCCGGGGACCGCGCGGCCGGTGACGTTCTCCGGCAGGCCCTTCGCGGTCGTGCCGGTCGGGGCGCAGGTCGTGTCCGACCCGCTGGATCTCGCGCCCGCGCCCGGCTCGGTCCTCACCGTGACCCTCCACCTGGCCGACGGGCAGGCCTCCGAGGACGTCACCTCCCATCCGGGCTCCAGGACCACCTCCTACCTGGCGACGGGCGACCACGTCACCGCCGCCGACCTGCCGGGCGCGACCCCCGTCGACCACTGGTACTTCCTCAGCGCCCTGGAAGTGTGGTCCGAGCCGGGCACGGCCGCGCTCGTCCTGCTGGGAGACTCGCTGACCGACGGCAGGGGCTCCACGACCAACCACAACGACCGCTGGCCCGACCAGCTCTTCGACCGGCTGGGGGCCGCCGCGGGCGTCGCCGTCGCCAACCAGGCTGCGGGCGGCAACCGCCTGCTGGACGACGGCCTGGGCCCGAGCGGCCTGGCCCGGCTCGACCGCGACGTGCTCGCCCAGAGCGGCGTCCGGTGGTTGATCGTGCTGGCGGGCGTCAACGACATCGGCACGGCGCCGGCCACCCGCCCGGCGCAGCAGCGGGTCGCCGAGGACCTGATCGCGGCCTACGAGCAGATCATCGTCCGGGCGCACGCGCACGACATCAGCGTGTACGGCGGCACGCTCACGCCCTTCGGCGGCAACGTCCCGTACGACGACGCCCCGGGCCACCGCGAGGCTGCCAGGCGGACGGTCAACGACTGGATCCGGACCGGCGGGAGGTTCGACGCCGTGATCGACTTCGACCGGGCGGCCCGCGACCCGGCCGCGCCCCGCCGGCTTCTGGCCCGGCTCGACCTGGGCGACCACCTGCACCTCAACCCGGCCGGCCACCGGGCGCTGGCCGGCGCGGTGCCCGCCGGCCTGCTCACCGGCTAGATCTGGACGAACTCGAGGTCGAGGAGATGGGCCAGGGACCTGAGCTCGCCGGCGCGGTGGCCGGTGCCGAGAGCCCAGTGGTGTGACATGCCGGTGGCGCTCCACTCGTCGGTCCACTCGCCGGGGTCGCGGCCGAAGTCGACGCGGGAGGTGGTGTTGCCGATCTGCAGGTGGGGCCCGTCGACCGTCTCGCCCTCGGACGCGAGGAAGGCGAAGCGCCCGTCGCGGCGCTGGATGATCCCGAACGCGGTGATCGGTCCGTGCTTGACGTCGAACTCGACCGAGACGCCCCAGCCGCGCTTGCCGTGGTAGACGCCGAGGCCGCGCAGCAGCGGCTTCCTGGCGCTGATGGCGAGGTGGGCGGGCCCGTCGTGACCCATCTCGACGTGACCGCGGTGGAAGTCGAGCGCCTGGAACTCGGTGAAGGAGCCGCCCGCGCCGAGCCGGTCCATGACGAGCATGGCCAGGCTGGTGCGCAGCTCGTACTCGCCGGCGGCGGGGACGCCGCGGGCGGTGAGCAGGGACGCGCCGAGGATCATGCCGGCGCCGAGGCGCTCGTGCGTCTCGCCGTCCAGGCCGCGGTGGTAGTAGGCCAGGCTGTCCAGTTCGAAGTCGGCCACGAGCCGGTCGAGGCCGACCGAGACGCGGCAGGCCCAGTCGAGGTCGGTCTCGTTGACGGAGTCGGCGAAGTCGAAGATCTTCTCGGTCTCGGCGCGCTTGGCGGCGGCCTCGGCGTCGGTGACCTTCTCCACGCGCACCCGCAGGTCGTCGAACTCGAGCACCTCGACGTGCCCGCCGAAGTTCGCGCTCACCAGCGTCAGGTCGGTGGACACGTCCAGCATGCCGGGATAGAGGTGGCCCATCAGGCCGTGCCGCCCGTGCCGCAGCGCGGCCCTGGCGGCGGCCGCCCGCACCCAGCCGCCGATGCGCTTCCAGGCCCGCTCGTCCTCCAGGTAGCCGGACACCGAGCGGAACGGGATGCCGCACCGCTGGAAGGCGTTGGCCATCTCGGGCAGCGGGCAGGCGCCGCAGTAGGCCAGCCACTGGCCGGTGTCGAATGTCGCGTGGTCCATCGACTCGGTCGGCTGCAGGTTGATCAGCAGCACGGGCGCGCCGCTGCGCTGCGCGATCGGCACCAGCATCGTGGCCGTCATGTACGTGGTCAGGAAGCCGACGATGAGGTCGCAGTCGGCGGCCCGCAACTTCTCGGCCGCGACCGCCCCCTCCTGCGCGTCGGAGATGAACCCGACGTCGACGATCTCCGCGTCCAGCTCCCTCATGCGCTCCGAGACCCGCGCCGCCGAGCGCTGGAGCTGGGGAAGGAGGTCGGGAAACTGGGGCCAGTACGCTCCCAGCCCTCCGGCCACGAGCCCTACGCGTACCTGCCTGGTGCTGGCCATGGTGCTGCCCTCCGGCGCGGCTTCACCGCGCAAAACGTTTTACCTGGATTGGCCTCATCGGGACGGTATTGTGGCGGCAGCCGATGGTCAAGGGGCCTGTTCGCGGCGTTCACACGTTTTAATCCGCAAGGTGGCGGTCGAGGAAGTCGGTGACGTCGCGGGCCAGGGTCAGCCGGTGGTCCGACAGGGCGTGGTCGGTCGGATAGAGCCGGTGCTCGAGCCCGGACACCGGATGCGCACGGTAGGCCTCGACCAGCGGATGATGATGTGTCCGCGCGGGCGTGACGCTGTCGCGGCCGGTGCCGACCAGCAGCACGGGCCGGTCGGCCAGGCGGGGCGCCAGGCCGGCCAGGCTCCATGCCTGGCCGGCCGCCTCCATCTCGGCGACCAGGGCCGCGCCGCTGGTGCCACGGAGCGGCAGCAACTCCTCGTCCCACGCGGAGGCGTGATCCGCCCGCGCGCCGGGCTCGGCCCGGCAGGCCGCCGCGGCCTTGCCCATGTCGAAGGCGGCCACCGAGACGACGGCCCGGACCGCGGGGTCGGCGGCGGCCGTCATGAGGGCGGCGAAGCCGCCGAGGCTGTGGCCCACCAACGCCAGCCGGTCGGGGTCCAGACGGTGCGCGGACGCCACGGCGTCCTCGCGCACGGCCCGGGTGACGCGGGCGGCGTCCTCCAGCACGTTGCCCCACGAATATGAGCCGCCCACGCCCCACGAGCCGCGGTAGTGGAACACCAGGGCCGCGTAGCCCGCGCGGCGCAGCGACTGCGCGAGGTCGAAGTTGCGCTCGTTGCCCGGGAACCCGTGCAGGAGCACCACGATCGGATGCGGCCCGGGGCCTGCGGGCAGGTGCAGGACGCCCAGCAGCGCGTGGCCGCCGCTGGCGAACGTCACCGCCGGTGTGCCTGCGGGAGGCGCGAGGTCGGCGGGAAGGTCGCGTGTCAGAGCGTCGGTCACGGCTGCCTCCGGTGTGATCGAACTGATCGGTTCGATCACGAATCTAGCACCCGTCGCACCGGCGGCCGGTCAGCGGCCGCTCCACTTGATCTCGTACGGCTTGAGCGTGAACCGCGTGCCGGCGACGGTCGTCGTCACCTGGCCGTCGGAGGTGTTGACCAGCAGCAGCTGCTCCGGCTGGGCCAGCACCCTGACCTTGGCGTCGGAGGAGGTGACCGCCTCCAGCTCGACCCCGGCGGGGAACCACTTCGTGAAGCCGGCCACCAGCCTGGCCGTGGGCTGCTCGGCGCCCGTGCGCGGCTCCCACAGGCAGGCCGGGCAGCTGCCCTCCTTGGCCTGCGGGTTCCAGTAGAGCGCCGTGGCGGCGCCGCTCCGCGCGAACTCGATCATCGAGGCGGCCTGTACGGCGAGCCGCTTGGGCTCGGGCCACGTGGTGCCGTCCTCCGGCACGAAGTACCACTCCGACCACCACACCGGCAGGTCGCCGGTCTTGTCGCGCAACCACTGGGTGACCGCGCTGAACTTGCTCAGCGCACCGAACTCGTCAGGCAGCAGCTCGTGGGCGTCGGTCACCGACGCGCCGTCGACCACGACGAAGTCGGCGCCCTTCTTGTGCTCGAACCAGTACGTGAAGGCGTCGAGGACGTGCTGGTTGACGACGCCCCACTCGCCGCGCAGCTCGGTGTCGCCGCCCTTGTTGCTGTCGAAGCCGAGGTAGGGGCCGCCGATCTGAGCGTCGGGCCGCGCCGCCTTCACCGCGTCGTACACCTTGTTGTACAGCTCGGTGTACCCCTTGTAGTCGGCGGGCTTGGAGTGGTCCTTCCAGAAGCCCTTGAACTCGTTCCACACCATGAAGTACTTGACGTCCTTGTACCGCGTGGCGACGGCCGCCGACAGCTTGGCGAAGTCGTCGAAGTGCTCGGGATAGGGGGCGTCCTCCAGGTGCTCGGCCCAGCCCTCCTCCGACGTCGGGCCCTCGGGGCCGCCCTTCATCCAGTCGGGAGCGCAGCAGAGCGTGATGACCGGCGTGGCGCCCGACTGCCTCATGAGGTTCATCCGGCTGTCGAGGTCTTCCCAGACGTACCGCCCGGGGTGCGGCTCGGGGTTGAAGGCCCCGAAGCCCATGATGTGCTGGTTCTGCAGCATCGGGGTCTTGGCGAACCGGCCGGCCACCCGCTGCTCGAACTCCCGGGTGATGTTGTTGGCGCTGACGCCGGTGTGCGTGAACCCCCAGCGCGGCCAGCCGTCCTCCACCTGCGGCGGCTTCCCGGCCAGGCCGCTCGCGCCCGGCGACGCCTGGGGCGCGGCGGTGGTCTTCTGCACGGTGGGAGGCCGCTGCTGCGGGGACTGGCCCAGCAACGAGCAGCTCGTGACGGCCAGAGCCACGGCCATGGCGGTCGCCGCCGAGGCGGCCGCCCGCCCGAGCCGCCGCCTCATCCCTTGACGGTCACCCGAAGTCACCCGAGCCTCACCGATCCTCCCGTCGACATGCCGCCAGTAGCGTTCCACGGGCTGGGGAGGCGGGGCGCATCGAGCGCCTGGTTCACAGTCAATCGTTATCGTTCGGCGTCTTTCCGCGACGCGGGTCTCACGAGCCGCGGCGGTGCAGCAGCAACATCGCGGCGTCGTCGAGCAGCGGCCCGCCCACGTGCTCCACCAGGTCGGCCCGCAGCGCGTCCAGCGCGGCCTGCGGGTCGGTGAGCGTCAGGAGCCCGGCGCGGTCGGTGAGCGGGTAGAACTGGCCGGCCGTGTCCCTGGCCTCGATGACGCCGTCGGTGACGAACAGGATGCGGTCGCCCTCCCCGAACGGGATGCGCTGGGGCTTGGCCGCCGCGGCGTCGAGGGCGCCGAGGCCCAGCGGCAGCCCCTGCTCGGGCGGCTCCATCGTGGAGCAGGTGCCGTCGGGCCTGATGAGCATCGGCGGCGGATGGCCGAAGTGCACCAGCGTCATCTCGCCCTCGTGCACCTCGGCGACGGTCGCCGTGACGAACTGCTCGTCGTCCAGGTGCCGGGTCAGGCTGACCTCCAGCCGCTCGCCGATGTCGGTCAGCTCGGCCTCGTCATAGGCGGCCTCGCGGAAGGCGCCGAGCACCCAGGCGGCCGTCTCGACCGCGGCCAGGCCCTTGCCCTGGACGTCGCCGATCAGCAGGCGAACGCCGTGCGGCGTCGTGACGACCTCGTACAGGTCGCCGCCGATCTGGGCCTCGGCCGCCGCCGAGGTGTAGGAGAGCGCCACCTGCAGATCTCCCGCCCGCCGCGGCACCGGCCGCAGCAGCACCCGCTGGGCGACCTCGGCGACCTGCTTGACGCTGGCCAGCTCGCGCTCGCGCTCCAGCCGCAGGTGTGCGGCCAGCATGCTGGCCGCGGTCACGCCCGCGATGCTGACGACCGTGAGGTTGTTCTGCCAGTGGAGCACCAGGTCGTTGTAGGACGCCAGGAACAGGCAGATGGCCAGCGCCACCGCGCCCACCGCGGAGGTCCGCCGCACCCCGCCCGACAACGAGGCGAAGGCCGGGCCCAGCGTGAGCAGCGGCAGGAAGATGAGCGTCGGGCCCGCCAGCACGTCGAGGACGGCGACGCAGAACATGACGGCGAAGGGCAACCACCGCAGAGCCCGCAGGGATCTCATCTGCCCCCTCGCGTCGCCATGTGCGTGTCTCGCACGGCCCACTGTCAGCCCACCGATCCCGGTCAACGAAAAATGAAACATCAATGATTGGCCATATACAAGCATGGCTCAACGCATGTCGGTTGCGGGCCGCGCGGGACGGCGTCGTACGGGTGAGGTTCCACGGAGACGCGACGAAACAGACATGAGGGACGCTTCCGACACCTGCTGGACCAGCGGAACTCCGGCCGGGTACAGATCGTTGGGTCAGCGGCACACAACCGATCTTGCACAGGGAGAACAGAGTCGTGGTCTTCAAACGGATGCTGGGTGCTTTCGGCGTCGGCGCGCCCTCGGTGGACACCGTCCTGTCCACCGCCCGGGCCCGGCCGGGCGGCACGCTGGAAGGGGAGGTACGGCTCAAAGGCGGCGACTTCGACGCCGAGATCGAGCACATCACGCTCGGGCTGGTGGCCCGGGTCGAGATCGAGCACGGCGACGGCGAGCAGGCGGGGCTCGGCGAGTTCTCCCGCACCGAGGTCTCCGGTCCTTTCACGCTGGCCAAGGGCGAGGAGCGGGTCCTCGGTTTCGCGTTCCCCGTGCCGTGGGAGACGCCGATCAGCGAGATCGGCGGGCAGCCGCTGACCGGCATGGCCGTGGGAGTGCGCACGGAACTGGCCATCGCCAAGGCCGTCGACAAGGGCGACCTCGACATGGTGGCGGTCGAGCCGCTGCCCTCGCAGCTGCGCATCCTGGAGGCGTTCCTGCAGCTCGGCTTCGGCTTCAAGTCGGCCGACCTGGAGGCGGGGCAGCTTCACGGGGTGCGGCAGGAGCTGCCGTTCTACCAGGAGATCGAGTTCTACGCGTCCGGCCCCTACTCCGGGGTGGTCCGCGAGGTCGAGGTAACCTTCGTGGCCGACCCGGCAGGGCTGCAGGTCGTGCTGGAGGCCGACAAGCGCGCAGGCCACTACTCCTCCAGCGACGCCATCGGCCGTTTCCACGTCAGCCACGACGACGCCCTCGTCACCGACTGGGCGGGCGAGCTGGGCCGCTGGCTCGACAGCCTGTCCCAGTACGCCGGGCACGGCGGTCACCATGAGCACTACGGCCACCACGAGGGACACCACGGCGGGCACCACGGCGGGCCCGGCCTGGGCATGGTCGCCGCGGCCGGCGCGGCGGGCGTCGTCGGCGGTCTCGTGGCGGGCGAGGTCGTGGAGGAGGTCGTCGAGGAGTTCTTCGAGGGCGACGAGGAGGAGGGCGGCGACTGGTGACCCGCCGCTGAAACACGCGCCGCCGCCTGGCCGGTCAGGGGTCGACGGGCAGGCGGCGGGCGGCGACGCCGGCCCAGCCGAGGCCGAGCGCGGTGAGCACTAACACACCCCCGGCGCCCGCGCCGGCCGCCACGAGCCCGGCGGCGCCGGCTCGGCCAGCCACGACATGGTCAGCGGCTGCCCCACGCCGAGCCCGAACCCCAGGACGACCAGCACCGGCGCGAGCAGCCACAGCGGCATCGGCAGGGGGGTGAGCAGCATGGCGACGGCCGCCAGCACCACGCAGCTCGTCACCAGCGCGTGCGCGAGCCCGGGACGGCGCAGCAGGGAGCGCACGTCGCCGCCCGCGTCCTGCTCACCGGCCATCGGGCGGGGGCTGCGCGCGAGCGCCGCCGACAGCGCGACGAGTACGGCGGACAGGCCGCACGACCACAGGAAGACGCGGGCCGGGCGAGGCGGCGAACGTTTGACGCGCTCCCCGGCCCCGAAGGCCGGAGATTCTGGCCTGTGTCGCCGCTCTTCAGGCGGCGGCACTTCCACGGCTTCCTGCTTCGTCGGGCCGTGCCGGGCCGGCGCCTGGACTCATCGGCCCTCCACAGGCGTTTAGCCTGTCCGCCCGTCCGGCGGCCAGGATGTTGCTGGCGGCGTTGATGTCCCGGTCATGCCGTGCGCCGCAGGCGCAGGTCCATTCCCGCACGGCCAGCGGCATTGCCTCAGCCACGATTCCGCAGGCCGAGCAGAGCCTGGAGGAGGGGAACCACCGGCTGACCTTGGCGAAGGTCCGTCCGTACAGGTGCGCCTTGTACTCCAGCATGCCGACGAACCGACTCCATCCGGCATCATGGACGCTCTTGGCCAGCCTGGTGCGGGCCAGTCCCTTGACCGCCAGGTCCTCCACGTACACCGCTTGGTTCTCGCGGATGATCTTTGTGGAGAGCTGGTGGTGGAATTCACGGCGCGCGTCGGTGACCTTGGCGTGCTGGCGGGCGACCTTCGTGCGAGCCTTGCCCCGGTTGGCTGATCTTTTCTGTTTGCGCGACAGATCCCGCTGGAGTTTCTTGAGCTTCTTCTCTGCCCGGCGCAGGAACCGGGGCAAGTCGATCTTCCGGCCGTCGGACAGGACGGCGAAATGCCCGAGCCCGAGATCGATCCCGGTCTCCGCGCCGGTGGCGGGCAGGACTGTCTCGGCGACCTGGATCACGAACGAGGCGAAGTGCCGGCCTGCCGCGTCTTTGATCACGGTCACGCTGGATGGCGGTGAGGGCAGTTCCCGCGACCAGCGCACCGCCACGTCCCCGATCTTCGGCAGGCGCAGCTTGCCCTGCCCGGTGATGGAGAAGCGGGCGTTCTTGGTGAAGCGGATCGCCTGCTGGTTGTCCTTATGCGACCGGAACCGGGGCGGTGCGATCTTCGGGCCCGGCCGCATGGGCGGAGTTACGCATGCGCAGCGCGTCGTTGAACACCACGCGGGCGCACCCGAACGCCTGCGCCAGCGCGATCTGCTGGGCCGGTGTCGGGTCGATCCGGTAGGAGTACCGCAACTGCACCCGGCCAGAATACAGTTGGTTTATGGCCGAGGACAGCGAGATTAGGACCGGCAGTCACTGCGTTTTCGTTCTACATGCTCATTTGGTTTCGTGACGAAGTTCCGGCATCGAGTCTTCACCGGCACTCATCTGACCCGCATGGAAGAGATCATGAGATCGGTGTGCGCCGACTTCGAGACCGAGCTACGCGAGTTCAACGGGGGGGCACGGCCACGTCCACCTGCTGGTGAACTTCCCGCCCAAGATCGCCCTGTCGAAACTGGTCAACTCGCTGAAGGGGAGTCTCCTCCCGGCGGATGCGCCAGGAGTTTCCCGAACTGGCCGCCCACTATTACCGGGCGAACAAGCTGTGGTCGGGCTCGTACTTCGCTGGGAGCGTGGGCGGCGCTCCGATCAGTGTCCTGCGCCAGTCCATCGAGCAGCAAACCCGTCCCCTTTGAACCACAAGACGCCGGTCCGCCTGGCGGCGAACCGGGCTATTCCTGCACCGCTACGCGGTACGAACGCGGCGTCGTGGCCGCCGCGCCCGGTGGTGTTGGCCACCAGCGCCTGCTGCGCGATGACGCAGCCCAGATGGCCGGTGCCGAGCGGGCCGTACTCGGCCGCCGGTTCGCGCATCGCCGTTGGGCCTGGGTCCATGGGAACGTTATAACCTCTATGCGCACCTCGCCCTCTTGGTACAAGGCCACTTCATCACCCTTGGGCATGACATGTGTGGTTATAGAGGGAGAGAAGCGTCGCAGGTTATAACCTGTGAGCAGAATTGACCTCAACTCGACTTGAGGTCCTACCGTGGCCGGCATGAAGGAGATTGCCCCCGCACAGGCGGGCTGGCGGGAATGGACCGGCCTGACCGTGCTCATCCTCCCCACCCTGCTGCTGTCGATCGACATATCCGTCCTGCACCTGGCCGTGCCGGCGCTGACCGAGGATCTGCGGCCGACCGGCTCGGAGCTGTTGTGGATCTCCGATATCTACGGGTTCCTCATCGCTGGTTTCCTCATCACGATGGGCACGCTCGGCGACCGCGTCGGGCGCAGGAAGATCCTGCTGATCGGCGGCGCCGCGTTCGCGGGTGCCTCGGCGCTCGCGGCGTACGCGCCGACGGCGGAGGCGCTGATCGTGGCCAGGGGCCTGCTCGGCGTCGCCGGCGCCACGCTGATGCCGTCCACGCTGTCGTTGATCAGCAACATGTTCCGGGATCCGGGGCAGCGTACCCGGGCCATCAGCCTGTGGATGACCGGGTTCATCGGCGGCATGGTGATCGGGCCGCTGGTCGGCGGCGTGCTGCTGGAACACTTCTGGTGGGGGTCGGTCTTCCTGGTGAACGTGCCCGTCATGGTGGTGCTGCTGGTGGCCGGGCCGCTCCTGCTGCCTGAATACCGCAACCCTGGCTCGGGCCGCATCGACCTGGTGAGCGTGGTGCTCTCGATGGCCGCGGTGCTGCCCGCCATCTACGGCGTGAAGGAGCTCGCCGCCGGCGGGCTCGGCTGGGGCCCGGCGGCCGGCATCGTGTCGGGACTGGCCCTGGGGGTCGTGTTCATCCGGCGCCAGCGGCTGCTCGCCGACCCGCTCCTCGATCTGAAGCTGTTCGGCGACCGCAAGTTCAGCGCATCCCTCGGCACGCTCATGCTGGTCACCATGATCGGCCCGGGGCTGGGTCTGCTCGCCGGCCAGTACCTGCAGCTGGTCGAGGAGCTGTCCCCGCTCGAGGCCGGGCTCTGGATGTTGCCCATGAGCGCCACGGTGATCGTCGGCTTCGCCGTCACCCCGGTGCTGGCCCGCCGGTTCCGCCCGGCCCACGTCATCGCGGGCGGGCTGGCGGTCGGCGTGCTCGGCATGCTCCTGTTCACCCAGGCGGGCAGCTCCAGCGGGCTGGCGTACGTCGTGATCGGGCAGTCGATGTTCTTCGCCGGCAGCTCCCCGCTGATGGTGCTCGGCATCGACATGGTGGTCGGCGCCGCCCCGCCGGAACGGTCCGGCTCCGCTTCGGCGCTCTCCGAGACCGGGCAGGAGTTCTCCGCCGCGCTCGGGCTCGCCGTGCTCGGCAGCCTCGCCACGATCGTCTACCGGGCGAGCCTGTCCGTACCGGAGGGAACGCCGGAAGCGGCCGCGGACGCCGCCCGCGACACCCTCGGCGGGGCTGTCGGAGCCGCCGCGGACCAGCCCGCGGGGGTCGCCGCCGAACTGCTCGCGACGGCCAGGAGCGCGTTCTCCGACGGGCTGGCCGCCGCCGGGGCCGCGAGCGCCGTGATCATGCTGGCGGCCGCGGTGCTCGCGGTCACGTCGCTGCGTCGCGTCCCGCCGATCGGCTCCGCCCCTCCCACGCCGGAGGTCGAGCACGCGGCCAGATGACCGGCCTGGTCGGCCCGCCTCCTGCGCGTGCGCTGACCTGCCGCTTCATGGTGTAACTGGACTGTAAGTCAGAAGAAAGCGGCAGGAATAGGTTGATGTGCACCTGATCGAGTTCCCCGACTTCAAGGAGTCCGACGTAACCAGCACCGCTGTGTGGAGCGAACTGCGCATGACCTCCGCGCCTTAGCTGTCCATCTCGATCTCACCGCACCTCACCGCCCTGGCGATGATCTCCGACGCGCTCGCCGGACGCCGCCGCGGCCTGCCGGAGCTCTGGCGCAAGACGATCAGAGCGCGTGTCCGGCCGCAGGGACACCAGGCCGTACGGCCGCTCGCCGCCCCCGGCTACTCGGTGGTCCCCGACAGCCTCGTGCCCCGTACGCCCACCGGCGGCGACGTCTCGGTGCAGGACCAGATCGACACCCTGCGCGACCTCCCGCGCGACGCCCTGATCAAGGACCTGGAGCAGGCATTCGGCGACAGGCCGCTGCCGGCCCACTGGCGTCCCGCGGCCGAGCGGCCGGACCGCTGGCTGCACGGCTACGCCGGCGCCCTCGCCGACGTCTGGGACACCACGGAACCGCTGTGGCGCCGCGCCCGCCCCCTGCTGGACCGGGAGATCCGGCGGGTCGGCGTCGCCTCCGTCCGCGGCGGCCCGGAACTGCTGCTCGGCGCGCTCAACCACCGCATCACGTACGGCGAGCGCGGGCTGCTCATCGCCGACGTCGAGTCCAGCACGTACGAGCTGGGCGACAGGAAGATCGTCCTGGTGCCCATGCTGGCCGGCAAGGACGCGGTCATCGTCAGCCTGGACAACGAGGACGCGGTGTGGATCGCCTACCCGGTGCCCGGAGCGGACCAGCTCTGGCACCGGCCCGCGGGAACGGCGCACGGCGAGTTGTCGGCGCTGATGGGGCCGGTCCGCGCGGACCTGCTCTGCGCGATCGGGCAGCCCATGACCATGAGCATGCTGGCCGGCGACATGCAGGTGGCGCCCAGCAGCATCACGTACCACTGCGACCGGCTCATCGCCGCCCAGCTCATCAGCAGGGAGCGGCGCGGACGTGAGGTGTGGATCGCCCGCACCCCCCGCGCCGAGGAGCTGCTGGACATCTTCCGCCGCTGAGGGGCGGGAACGACGGAGAGCGCGCCGGGGAGCCCGGCGCGCTCTCCGTCCGCGCGTGCCAGCCGGCCTGGCCGAACTGGTAGAGCAGCGGGCCGTCGAGCTTCCAACCCGGCTCGTTCGCCAGAGATGGAGTAGAGCGGCGTCCGCGTGACCGCGACCCCGGCGCACAGCGTGGCACCGAGCGCCACCGCGAGCCCCAGGCCGGCGGGACGGGTCAGGCGGCCGAACGACAAGGCATGAGAAGGTTCCCTCCGATGCGCTGACAAGTCCGCGACAAGTAGCAGGGCACCGGGAGGGAACCAGGTCACTTCGGCTTACGTGCACGTGTTTCCGTGACGGCTAGAACGTCACCAGCGGGTCCCCGACGAAGTCGGCGATGAAGTTGACGAAGAAGAACCCGAAGAACAGGAAGTTCAGCACGAGGATCACGTAGTGCCACGGCCGCGGGCGGGCCGGGCGCGGCAGCTTGCTGTTCAGGTACATCAGCAGGAACGGATAGAGCAGCGCGCCCAGGTTCGACATGTTGGCCGACCACTCCACCAGGGCCACCGGCAGCGACTGGAAGATGATGACCGAGATGACGATCAGCAGCAGAATCATGAACGGGTAGTAGAAGCGCCGCGGGTCGCCCTGGATGAGGGCGCGCAGGCGCGGGCTCGTGGCGTTGGCCGCGTCCGTCGTGACCCGGACCATCGCCTCGAAGATCCCGAGCTGCGTCGAGAACAGCACCAGCACGCCCAGCAGCAGCCCGATGAAGAAGACCGCCTGGCCGTACTCCGCGCCCAGCACGGAGGCCACGAACGTCGGTACGTTCTCCCGCGTCGGCTTCTCGCCCGACATCGTGACGGCGTGCGACATGAGGATCGTGGGCAGCAGCATGCCGAGGATGGCGCCGACGAAGAACACGCCCCACATGTCGACCATCAGCAGCCGGTACCACCTGCGCCACAGTCCCCGGTTGCGTTCGTCGTCGGGGAACGTGACGCCGCTGGCCAGGATCTCGCGCCGATCGCCGCGCAGGCCGGAGATGAAGCCGACCCGGTGGCCCATGCCGTAGCCCTTGTCGCGGTAGTGGCCCATGACGTACCAGTTGAGGCCGGAGGCCAGCGCGGTGAACCCGGCCAGGCCGCCGAGCTGCGTGGCGGTGATCCCCGCGGGTGGCGCGGCCGGGGTGATGAAACCGAGAATGCCCTCCCACCACTGGCTGAACGGCACCACGAGCAGGTCCACGGCCAGCAGGGCGAGCAGGATCGAGCCGACCATCACCCAGTTCGCCAGCTCCAGCACGCGGCTGATCCGGCGGGCCAGCGCGGTGATGACGAACACCAGCACCAGCAGGGCGACGGCCCACCAGCGCGGCTCCAGCTCCCCGGCGGGCGGCGGCGCACCGTGGATCAGCGCGTACACGCCGTCCCCCGCCGACGAGGCCCAGCCGCCCGCGATGAACGCGAAGATCACGATCACCACCGAGAGCGGCACCCAGAGGGGCCACCCCGGCGGCACCCGGCCCCAGCCGACGACCGGCGTCTCACCCGTCGCGAGGATGTACCGGGAGCATTCGACGTTGTAGAACGTCTGCAGCAGCGCCGAGACCAGGATCACCCAGCCGACGCCGATGAAGCCGTACTGGCCCACGCTCAGGGGCCCGAGCAGCCACTCGCCGCTGCCGATCGAGATGCCGAGAGCGATCAGGCTCGGGCCGACGGCGTACTTGAAGAGTTCCTTGGGGCCGATCCTGGAGACCTTGAAGACCTCCTCGGGCGTGGGCAGGTCGGTGATTTCGAGATCCGGGCGGCTGACTCCGAGTGGGTGCGACATCTCACTGCCTCCTGCGTTCACAGTGATCCCGAACCACGGCCGCAGCAAGGCCCAATCATGCGGACGGAGCGCGCCCGCGGCGGGCCGGGACGGGGCACTCCGGCGGGTACCGGACGCCGCCGCATGAGCGTCGATCTTGTCCCGAGACATCCGGCAAAGCGGTGAGACGTTCCTCGCGTGGCGTTACACGACGTTACGAGAGCGACTACTTAGAGTGATTAATGCTTGTCACTTCGTGATAACAGGGGGAGAACGTGAGAAGTAAGCTCATAGCCACAGGTGGCGCTCTGGCCACCGCCGCCGCGCTAGTCGCCATAGCCGCTCCTGCCCACGCTGATGAGGTCACCTGCGCCTTGAGCGTGTCCGACGCCACCCACACACTCCGCATCGACAAGTGGGGCGTCCACGCGTCCCGTCACGACCAGGAGGCCTGCTCCGACCGCCGCGAGCGCACCGACGACCGTCACAAGCGCAAGGCCTTCCGTTACGGCGACATGACGGCTCAGACCGCGGAAAACCAGGAAGCCGCGGAAGCCCGGAACGTCGAGGAAGCGGAGAAAACCGAAGCCGCCTACGACGTACGCGAGCCGGAGAAGTCGCAGGAGACCTGGGAGTCGGAGGAGGCGGAGACCTCCGAGGAGGCCGCTGAGTCCGAGGAGGCCTGGGAGTCGGAGGACTCTGAGGAGGCCGCTGAGTCCCAGGAGGCCTGGGAGTCGGAGGAGGCCGCTGAGTCGGAGGAGGCTTGGCACTCTGAGGAGGCCGCTGAGTCGGAGGAGGCCTGGGAGTCGGAGGAGGCCGCTGAGTCGGAGGAGGCTTGGCACTCTGAGGAGGCCGCTGAGTCCGAGGAGGCGTGGCAGGCGGAGGAGGCCGCCGAATCCGAGGAGGGCTGGGAGTCCGAGGAGGCCGCCGAGTCCGAGGAGGCGTGGCACTCCGAGGATGCCCAGCGGGCTGAGGAGCACGACACCACCGACCTGGAGGCCATGGAGGACGACAGGTACGCCAGGGACTGGAAGCGCGGGCACCACGGTGACCGCCACCACCATGGCTACCGTCCGCACCACCACTGGGGCTGGCCGCACCATGGCTACCGCCCCTGGGGGAACCCGTACGCCTGGCCTGGCATCTGGTACGGCCAGCACTAAGCGGACGGCCTGGCTGAGCCAGCGCTGACAAGGGTTGGTTCGATCCTGTTCGGGCCGATTCGTGCGGTCCCGGGACACGGCCACGTGGCCCGGGACCCTTCCCCGGAAGTCCGGGCTCCCCTGCCTGTTGACGACCTTTGTGACACTGCCGCCCGGCGCTCCGGCGCCGGCCCGGTCCCCCCTTCCGGGCAGCGCCGCCGGCGACGCGGGACACCGTGACTCCCGGCCGCCTGAATGCCGCCCGCCGCGACCGCGCCGGGATCCGCCCGCCTACCGGTCGACGATCTCGTTCTTGCCGATGACCACGACCCCGCCCCGCGTCAGCGCGAACCGGGTGCGGTCGTACTCGAGGTCGAAGCCGATCCGCGCGCCGTCGGGAATGACGACGTTCTTGTCGATGATCGCCTTGCGCACCACCGCGCCCCTGCCGATCTTGACGTTCTCCATCAGGACGGAGTCCTCCACCCGTGAGTGCGAGTGGAGCACCACCTTGGGCGACAGGACCGACCGGATCGCCGTCCCGCCGGAGACGATCACGCCGGGCGACACCAGCGAGTCGATCGCCCGCCCCACCCGGTCGCCGTCGTTGTGCACGAACTTGGCGGGCGGCAGCGGGTCGTGCCCGGTGAAGATCGGCCACTTGTCGTTGTAGAGGTTGAACACCGGGTGGGCCGAGATGAGGTCCATGTGGGCGTCGTAGTAGGCGTCGAGCGTCCCCACGTCACGCCAGTAGCCCCGGTCGCGCTCGCTGGAGCCGGGGACGATGTTGTGCGCGAAGTCGTACACGTCGGCCCCGCCCGACTTGACCAGCATGGGGATGATGTTTCCACCCAGGTCGTGCTTGCTCGTGGGGTCGAGCGCGTCCTCGCGCAAGGCGTCGATCATCGACTGCGTCTTGAACACGTAGTTGCCCATCGACGCGAACACCTCGTCGGGCGAGTCGGCCAGCCCCACCGCGTCTTTCGGCTTCTCCCTGAAGGCGACGATCCGGCGTCCCTCGGGGTCGGTCTCGATCACGCCGAACTGGTCGGCCAGCGACAGCGGCTGCCGGATCGCCGCGACGGTGACGTCGGCGCCGGAGTCCTCGTGCTGCTCGACCATCTGCTGCGGATCCATCCGGTAGATGTGGTCGGCCCCGAACACGATCACGTGCTCGGGCATCTCGTCGTAGATCAGGTTGAGGTTCTGGAAGAGCGCGTCCGCCGACCCGGAGAACCAGCGCGGGCCGAGCCGCTGCTGTGCGGGCACCGGGGTGACGTAATTGCCCAGCATCGCCGTCAGCCGCCAGGTGCGCGACACGTGCCGGTCGAGGCTGTGGTTCTTGTACTGCGTGAGCACGACGATCTTCAGGAAGCCGCCGTTGGCCAGGTTGGACAGCACGAAGTCGATGAGCCGGTACATTCCCCCGAACGGCACGGCCGGTTTGGCCCGATCCGCCGTGAGCGGCATGAGCCTCTTGCCCTCTCCACCTGCCAGCACGACCGCAAGCACCTTCCGGGACCTCATGTTCTGGACGCTACCCTCAAATGGCCGATCTATCGACGAAAGCCCGCACGGCGGCATTCGCGCGTGTCCGGATTTGCGGATCAATGTGCCCGCCGGAGCTTCCCGGGCAGGGCCTCCCCGACGTGTCGCGGGCGGGCAGAACCGGCCAACGGCGCAACACCCGCCCCTTGTGGTGGTCCGCCGGATGCGGCCGCCATAAGGTCGTGTCATGCGCGTTGATCTGCTCAGCCGTGAGTACCCGCCGGAGGTTTACGGCGGAGCCGGGGTGCACATGGAATACCTGGCCAGGGAGCTGCGACAACTGGCCGACGTGCGGGTGCGCTGCTTCGGGGCCGCGCGCGCCGAGGCCGGGGTCGCGGCCTACCGGGTGCCGGGCGGGCTGGAGAGCGCCAACGCCGCGCTCCAGGTGCTCGGCGTCGACCTGGAGATGGCCGCCGCCTGCGAGGGCGCGGACGTCGTTCACTCGCACACCTGGTACGCCAACTTCGCCGGGCATGTCGCCAAGATGTTGCACGGCATCCCCCATGTGGTCACCACGCACAGCCTTGAGCCGCTGCGGCCGTGGAAGGCCGAGCAGCTCGGCGGCGGCTACACCATCTCGTCGTGGGCCGAGCGCACCGCCCTGGCCGCGGCCGACGCGGTGATCGCGGTGTCGGAGGGCATGCGACGCGACGTCCTGGCCGCCTACCCCGAGATCCCGCCCGGCAGGGTCACCGTCGTGCACAACGGCATCGACACCGCGGAATACGCCCCCGACCCCGGCCTCGACGTGCTGAAGAAGCACGGCGTCGACCCGGGCAGGCCCTACGTCGTGTTCGTCGGCCGCATCACCCGCCAGAAGGGCCTGGTCCACCTCCTGCACGCGGCGCGCTCCTTCGACCGCGGCGCCCAGCTCGTGCTCTGCGCGGGAGCGCCCGACACGCCGGAGATCGCCGCCGAGGTGACCGCCCTGGTGCGTGGCCTCGACCGCGACGGGGTGTTCTGGATCCAGGAGATGTTGCCCAAGCCGGAGGTGATCCAGCTGCTGACGCACGCGACGGTGTTCGTGTGCCCGTCGGTCTACGAGCCGATGGGGATCGTCAACCTGGAGGCGATGGCCTGCGAGACGGCCGTGGTCGCGACCGCGACGGGCGGCATCCCCGAGGTGGTGGCCGACGGCGAGACCGGGCTGCTGGTGCCCATCTCCCAGAGCGGCGACGGCACGCCGCACGACCCCGAGCGGTTCGCCGCCGACCTGGCCGAACGCGTCAACGCCCTGCTCGGCGACCCGTCCCGCGCCGAGGCGATGGGCCGGGCCGGCCGCGCCCGCGCGGTCGGACACTTCTCCTGGTCGCGCATCGCCCACCGCACGCGCGACCTCTACACATCCTTGCTCGCGTGAGTTCTGCCTGCCCGCGAACCGGCACGGTCGAGCTGACCGCAGGCGGTGAAGCGACGGCCAGCTCCGAGGAACTGCTGAGAATGTTCCAGCAGACGATGATCTCTCGAGGGCTGACCGTCCCGGAGACATATGAGTGGTACGCGGGGTGGAGCAACGGCTACGTGGAGTTCGTCCCGGTGGAATAGCGCTCGTGGCGCGTCAGTGGATGCGTTCCAGGACGACGACCGGGATCTCGCGGTCGGTCTGGCGCTGGTAGTTGTCGTAGTCCGGCCAGGTGGCCGTCATCAGCCGCCAGAGCTCCGGCTTCTCCCCAGGGGCCGCCGTGCGGGCGCGGGCCTTGAACCGCTGGTCCTTCACCTGCACGTCGACGTCCGGGTTGGCGAGCAGGTTCTTGTACCACTCCGGATGGTCGGGGTCGCCGCCCTTGGAGGCCACGATCACGTGGTCGTCGCCGTGCCGCTGGTAGATGAGCGGCGTCGTGTACGGCCGGCCCGACTTGCGGCCCTTGGTGGTGAGAAGGAGCACTGTGGTGTTGTTCCAGTCGTGTCCTTCGGCGCCATCGGTTTCCTGATAGCGCTGGACATGTTCCTTGCCGTAGAGCATGGATCCTGTCTACCCGCGACCGGCGTGACCTCACCGTGACGTGCCAGGGTCTGTACGAGAAGTTGGCGGTCGCCGTCGCGGGCGGGCCGGTCACGCCGGCGTTCGACCTGCCGATGTCCGGCGTCTCCCGGATCGAGCCGACACCGTGATCAGCATGTCTGTACGCGGGCGCACGCTGGTGAGAGCCTTTGGCCATGACCGATCCGGCCGAGGCGCTGGCCGCCCGCATCGAACGCTTCGAGCAGGCCGCTGATCCCGAGCTGATCTGGGATCCCGCGGCGCTGGCCGAGGCCGAGGAGGCGATGCGCGCGTGCGCCGGCGACCGCTCCGACGCCGCCGCATGGCGCCTGATCGGCATGCTGCACCTCGCCCGCTACCGGCTCGACCAGCGCGTCACGCAGGACGCCGCGGTGGCGGGCGCGTTCTTCGCCGCCGTGGCGCTGCTCGACCCGGGGCGGCTGCCCGAGCGGCTGCGCGGCTCCAGCATGCCTTCCGGCGACTCGGCCGCCGGCTGGGCCGGTCTGGTCGAGGAGATCTTCCGGCTGGTGGACCCGGGTGGGTACCCGCACGTCGGGCTGCTGATCGAGGCCCTGGTCCGGCACGCGGTGGCGCGTCCGGGGGCGGAGGAGGTCGCCGAGCGGCTGGGCGAGCTGCTGCTGCAGGAGTCCGTACGCCCATCCGATCCGGCCCGCTCGCCCGAACCGGCACGTCCGCCTGACCCCGCGTCTTCGCCGGGCCCGGCGCGAGCCGGTGATCCCGCCGGTTCGCCTGGCCCCGTGCGGCCGCCCGGCACCGGCGGAGCGGACGAACCGGCCGGAGCATCAGGATCCGCCGAGCCTGAGCCCGTCGGGTCTGAGCCCGAGCGCGACCGGACCGCCGGATCCGCCGGCCCGGACGGGCGCATGCGTGCGACCGGCCCCGCGTGGGCCCCACGCGCGCTGTCCGCGCTGGGGAGCGGCCTGGTGCGGCTGCACGAGGAGACGGGCGCGCCCGAGGCCGCCGACGACGCCGTGCACCTGCTGTTCCGGGCGGCACTTGCCGACCCCGTCGCCCACACGGGTGAGCTGGCGGACGCGCTCAGCCGCGCCGCGCCCGGCGACGAGGAACTGGTCAGGGCCTATCTGGGGGCGGCGCAGAGCCCTCCGGGCAGCCAGGACAGGTCGCAGGCGCTGCGCGCGCTCGTCGACCTCACCCGTGACCGGGCCGACCGGTCGCTGGCGGACGGCGACCTGCTGGCGTTCATCAGGGTGGGGCAGTGCGCGCTGGACTTCTGGCACGAGCCGTGGGCCACGTCCGGGGTGGTGGCTCCGTACGCGACCGGGCTGGTCGAGTGGTACGTGGTCACGGGGGACGAGCGCTCGCTCGAAGCCGGCACGGAAATGCTGGAGGCGATCCGCGTGACGCCCGGCGAGACGATCCGGGGGCTCGGCGCGGACCCCGTCGCGCGGCTCGTTCTGCTGGGCGAGCGCCGCAGGAGGCGCTACGCCGTCACCGGCGACCTCGCCGACCTGGACGCCGCCGTCGGCGCCGCACGCGAGGGGGCCGCGCTCGCGCCCACCGGTCACCCCGAGCGTGCCCGCCTGCTCGCCGGCCTGGCGAACGCGCTGCTCGACCGAGCCGTCGCCACCGGCGGTGATCCGGCCGAGCCGGTCGCGGCCGCCCACGCGGCGCTCGCCGCCCAGGACCGGCGCCACGCGGCCAGGGCCGAGGTGCTGCTGCTGCTCGGCCGGGCGCTCCGGCTGCGTCTCACCGCGGAGAGTGCCGACGAGGCCGTCACCGCGCTGCGCGAGGCCCTGACGGCCGGCGACCGGCCGGCGCTGCGGGCGGAGGCGTACAGGCTGATCTCCGAGGTGCTGCGGTGGCGCGCAGAGCGGGCGGGACGGACGCAGGACCTGGACGACGCCGTGGACTCCGCCCGCCAGGCGGCCGAACTCGCCCTCAAGATCGCCCGGGACCCGGCCCCCGCCCAGCAGGCGCTGGGGGAGGCCCTGCTGGCCCGCTTCTCCGCGCGCGGCGACGCCGACGACCTGAGCGAAGCCCTGATCCTGGCCACACCGATCCCCGCCCCGGCCGCCGCCGCCGGCGGCGGCTCCGGCCTGCTGCCGCGGCTGGGAGACCTGCTGGACGGCCTGGTCGAGCAGCCGGAACCGGCGGCGGTGGACGAGCGGCTCGCGCAGGCCGCGACCGAGCTGGCCCTGCGCTCGCCGGACGAGGAGACGGCGGGCAAACTGCTGCGGCTGGCCGAACGGCGGACGCGAGCGCCCGGGGAGCGCGGCGAACACCTGCTCCAGGTGGCGTCGCGGCTGGCCGAGCTGGGCCGTCCGCACCTCGCCGGTGACGTGCTGGCCCGGGCCTGCGCGGCGTTCGAGGAGGCGGGGTCGCGCTCGCGGATGGCGTACGCGCTGTCCGAGCAGGGAGCAGGGGAGGAGGACGCCGGCCGGCTCGACCGGGCGCTGGAGGCGTACGAACGGTCGGCCGCGCTCTACCGCGAGCTGGGCGAGCCGGGCTCCGAGGCGCTCCAGCTCGGCAGGAAGGCCGCCGTTCACCTGCGCTCCGGCGACCCGGCCGGAGCCGTCGAGGAGCACCTGCGCGCCATCGCCCTGTGCGAGGACGCCGGGCTGGCCGCCGAGGAGGCCTCCCACCAGGAGCGCGCGGCCGGCGCCCACCTGGCCGCCGGCGACCCCGCCGCGGCCGTGGCCCGCACGGCCAGGGCCCGCGAGCTGTACGCGGAGCTGGGCGAGACCGAACGTGCGGCCATGGCCCTGGTGCCCGCCGCCAGGGCGGCCGTCGACCAGGGCGACCTCACGGCGGCCGGCGAGCGCATCACCGCCTGCGCCAGGGAGCTGGAGGCGGCGGGAGCGTGGGAGGAAGCCTGCAGGACGCTCGACGCGCACGCCGTCATCCTGGCCGGGCGCGGCCACCGGGCACAGGCGGCCGCCTGCGAGACCCGGCTGGTGGAGATCGTACGGCGGAGGGGACGGCGCCGCGAGCCCGCCGACGAGTGGTACCGCATCGCGCAGCGCCGCCGTGAACGCGGTGACACGGCCGGCGCGCGGTTCGCGTTCGAACTGGCCGAGCGCGAGTACGAGGCCGCCGGCCACGACGACGGGGCCGGATCCGTCCGGTACAACCTGGGCGCGCTCGCGTACGCGGAGGGCGAGCCGCAGCGGGCACTGGAGTACTTCGGCGCCGCGGCGGAGGCCTTGGCCCGGCTGCGCGCCCCCGCCAAGGAGTCGACGGCGCTCACCATGCGGGCCGCCTGCCTGGCCGTGCTCGACCGTGCCGAGGACGCCTCGGCGGACCTCGACCGGGCCTCGGAGCTGGCCGCCGTCGCGGGCGATCGCGAGGCGCTCCTGACCGCCGCCCTGGGCAGGGCCGCTCTGGACGTGCGGCTCGGGGACCTGCGGGAGGCGGCGGAACGCCTGCGCTCCGCGCTCGGGGCGGCCGCGGGCGACCCGGTCAAAGAGGCCGTCGTACGCGATCGGCTGGCGGCGCTGGCCGCGCTCACCGGCGATGTGCCCGCGCAGGTGACCGCGCTGGAGCAGGCCATGGCGGGCTACCGCGAAGGCGGCCAGGACCGGCTGGCGGCGCTCGCCTCCACCCGGCTCGGTTTCGCGCTGGAGCGGCAAGGCGAGTTCCGCCGCGCCAGGGCCGCGCTGGAGACCGGCCTGGCCGGGCTGGAGACGGCCGGGGACGTGGTGGGGGTGCCGTTCGAGGTGATCGTGCCCGTGGCGGGGGAACTGGACGTCGAAGTCCTGTCCCGGCTGGCCGCCATCCAGCTGGCCCTCGGCGACGTGACCCGCGGCCGTGCCACCCTCGACCAGGCGCTCACCACTTCGCGGGCGGGCGGCGGCCGGGACGCCAGGGCGGAGCGGCTGGAGCTCTGGCTGCGGATCGAGGAGGCGGAGGCCGCAGGCGACCTGCCGGCGGCCCGCACCCTCGCCGAGGAGGCGCTCACCGCCGCGGAGCGCGCCCTCGCCGACCCGGCCCCGGTCGAGCCGGATGTCGCCGGGACGGGTCCGGGTTCCGCTCCGGCGGAGCCCGTCGAGAGCACGGAGGAACGCTCGTACCTTCTGGCCAAGCTCTCCACCCTCTGCCGCGCCCTGGGAGACCCGATCGCCGCACGCGACCATGCGGCGCGCGGCCACCGGCTACGCGACGGCCACCGGATCGAGCACCTGCGGAACCTGGGGGCGGCGGTCAGTGACCTCGGACGGACGGACGAGGCGGTCCGGCACCTCGCCGAAGCCGTCAGCCTGGCCAGGGCAACCCGGTCGGCCCTCCCGGTCCGGCTGGTCCAGGCCCTTGACCTGCTCGGCCGTACGCTCACCGCGCAGGCCCGGTGGCAGGACGCCGCGAACGCCTTCGACGAGGGACTCGCCCTGGCCGCCGCCCCGGTCTGGCGCGCCCTGAGAGCCCCGCTCCTCGCCGGACGGGCCGCCCTCCACCTCAGGCTGGACGAACTGGACGAGGCGGCGTCCCGCTACCAGCAGGCGCTGTCCATCAGCGAGGAACTGGGCGTCCGGACCGGGCTCGCGGACGCCTACGCTGACCTGGCCCTGGTCCGCACGCTGCGCGGGGAACCGGACGAGGCCAAGCCGCTCGCCGAACGGTGCCTGACCCTGGAACGTGCTCATGGCAGGGGTCACGGCGTGGTGCTGGCCCTGATCGCCCTCGCCCGTCTGAGCCCGGCCCGGGCGCCAAGGCTCCTGGAGGAGGCGCTGGCCCTGGCCGAGGAGCTCGGCTACCGCCCCGGCAGGGCCCTCGCGCTGAGCCGCCTGGGCGCGCGCGACGTCACGACCTCCTCGTACGCCCGCGCCCGCCTGCGGCTGTCCACGGCCATCGACCTGCTGGCCGAACTCGGGCACGACCTGGAGCTGGGCGTCGCCTGCCACCATCGTTCCCTGGCCGCGGAGGCGCTCGGCGACCTGCCCGCCGCGCTGGCCGACGCGGAACGCGCCTTCGAGCTCGGCCACCTGCCCGCCCGTGACCGGGCCTTCGACCTCGCCGTACGTCTTCGCCGCGGCCTGACCGCCTGGACCATCCTCGAACGCGTCAAGCTCGAGACGCTGGCCGCCCACCTCGACCCCCCGCCGCGCCCGCCCGAAGGCAGCGGCGACACCCCGGAACAGCCCGGCCCGGCCTCCGTTCGGCCGGGCGGCGCGTCGCGTCCCGTTCCCGTGCGAGGCGAGCCCGGCCCGGCGGCCGCGGAGGGGCCGGGCGAGATGCTGGAGGCCGGGCGGCGAGGGCTCGACGCGGTGCGCACGCTCATGACGGCAGCCCGCAACACCCGGGACCCGGAGCAGGCGGCGGAGCTGATCCGGCGCGCCCGCGAGGCCAGGGCCGACGTGGAGTCGTCGTGGCGGCGCACGGAACCTCCGGCCCCGATCCACGTGGCGCTACGGCTGGGCGCCCCGCCCGGCCGGGCCCAGCTGGACGCCCTCGTCGCGCCCGGGCCGGCCGTGCGCTCTCCGGCCGGCACCGGCGCCGCCTCCCGGGGGGCCGTTGGACTGCTCGGGTTCTCCGTGGGGGAAGGCGCCGTCACCGTGTTCGCCCATCGCACGGGCTGGGCCGAGCCGCGGGTGTTTCCCACCGCCGCGGGCCGGGATGTCCTCAGCGACTTCCTCGCCGCCGCGCGCGAGCGGCCTGGACTGCTGGACGTCGAGGCGCGGCGGCGGCGCGCGGACCTCTGGAAGCGGCTGGCCGATCTGCTGCTGCGGGAGGCGCTCCAAGCCTTCGGCGACGACCTCGACCTCGTGCACCTCCTCCCGCACGCCGAACTGCACGGCATCCCGCTCCACGCGCTCGCCCCGGACGGCCGGACGCTGATCGAACGGTTTCCCGTCGCCTACGCCCCGTCCGCCGCCGTCCTGGCCCGCCTGGCGCGGCGACCCCGGGCTGGTGGCGGGAGTTCGCTGGTGCTGGGCTTCCCGCGGGGGGACGGCGCGAAGGCTCCCGTGGAGGCCGAGGCGGAGGAGGTGGCCGCCCTGCTCGGCACCAGGCCCCGCACCGGCCCGTCCGCCACCTCGGCACTTCTGCCCGGCACGTGGGACGTGCTGCACCTGGCGTGCCACGGCGTGTTCGGTCAGGGCGGCGACCCCTTCGGCTCCGGCGTCCGGCTCGCCGACGGCCTGCTCACGGCCAGGCGGCTGATGGGCATGGACGTCGACGCCGGCCTCGTGGTCCTCACCACCCACGAGCAGACCGGGGAGGAAGCCCGTGCGCAGGTCCGCGGGGGTGCCCGGGTGGCCGTTCCCGGTGCGGAGGACGTGGCCGCGCTGGGGCACGCGTTCCTGAACGCGGGGGCCAGGTCGGCGCTGCTGGCGCTCTGGCCGGTGGCGCCCGAGATCACCCTGGCTCTCCTGCGCGACTTCTACGCCAGGCGGCGCGACGGCGAGGGCGAGGCGCGGGCCCTGCGCTCGGCCGTGCTGGGGTTGCGCGAGCTCTACGGCTCCGCCGAGCCCGACCTCTGGGCGCCGTACGTGCTGGTCGGCCTGCCCTGCTGAGCCTAGAGGTAAGGGCGGGCCGCGCTAACCAGCTCGGCCGCGGCGTCGCGGGTGTCGATGGAGAGGGCGGTGCCGGGCGTGCGCTCCCGGACGTCCTGGTCGCGGATCGCGAACACGGCGGGGGCGACGCCCACGTCGCCGTAGCGCCCGGTCACGGCCTCGCCGATCGCTTGTCGCAGGTCGCGGACCACGCTGCGCGCGGTGTGGCCGGTGCCCGAGGCGGCGAGACGGCCCAGCATCCCGGTGAAGCGCAGCTCCGTCTCGGCCGCGGGACGCTGCCCCGGCAGCACGGGCCGGTCGAGCCAGAACACCTTCCCCGCCAGGAACGCGGCGTAGCCCGCGCCGTCGTGGCCGAGCACGCGCGCCGTCTCGGCGAGCAGCTCCCCGAACTCGGCCAGCTCCGCCCCCGGCGGCAGGTCCGTGGTGACGAACAGGGGCACGATCAGCGCGTCGAGCATGGCAGTTTCCCTCCGTGAGGAGGCTCATCGTAGGACGCCCCACCGACAATCGCGGATCGCGCCACTCCGCCTGCCCGGCGGGTCCGCCCGGTAAGAGCGGTAAGGTCACGTAAGTGGCTGAGGCTCTCCTGATCACCGGCACCGTGGGTGTGGGGAAGACGTCGGTGGCGGACGCCGCCGGCGACGTTCTGTCCGACGCCGGCGTGCCCAACGCGGTCATCGACGTCGACTGGCTCCGCCGGGCCTGGCCCGCGCCCCCCGGCGATCCCTTCAACGGGGCCCTGACGATGCGCAACCTGCGCCCGGTGGCGGCCAACTTCCTGGCCGCGGGCGCGCAGCGGCTGGTCCTCGCCGGCGTCGTCGAGAGCCGCGCCGAGCGCGCCTCCTACGCGGAGGTGCTGGGTGTCCCGCTCACGGTCTGCCGGCTCCACGCCGCTCTCCCCGAGGTACGCGAGCGGCTGAGAACACGCCACACCAACGATCCCGGGTCACTTGACCGGCACCTGGAGAGGGCCGGGGAATTGGCATCGATTCTGGACGCGGCCCAGGTCGAGGACTACGCCGTGGACGCCGGCGCGGGCCCTCCCGCGCAGGTCGCCGCCCTGGTCGTCAAGGGGTGGGGCGTCTAGCGCTCGGTCCACTCGTCCTCGAGCGCCGAGTGCACGATGGAGTCGCGCCAGCCGTGCGGCGTGTGCAGGTGGTGGCGGATGCGGCCCTCCTCGACCATGCCCGCCGTCAGCATCGCGAGCTGCGCCGGCAGGTTGGCGGGGGAACGGGCGCCCCAGATGCGGTGCAGCCCGAGCTGCTTGAAGCCGAACTTCAGCAGCAGGCGCACGAGGTCGGTGCCGATGCCCCGGCCCCACTGGCCGGGATGGAGCCCGAAGCCGATCTCCGCGCTGTGCGGGTGGTCGGCCTCGACGCGCAGGCGGGCCACCCCGATCACGTCGCGGCGCCCGGCGTCGATCACGGCCAGCACGTAGAGGCGGCGCGGCTCGGCGCAGGCGGCCTCCATGGCCTGCTGGACCAGCGCGGTCACCTCGTGCAGGCCGCGCGGGGTGAAGGGCATGTGCTGGGTCGCGGCGGGGTCGCCGTAGACGGCGTGCAGGGCGGTGACGTCGGCCTCCGTGACGTCACGGAGGCCCAACCGTTCACCCTCGCACAGGACACGCCGCATGCGCAGACGGTAACGGAAGTCCCGCGATCTCTACAAGTGGATGTCAAGTGGCGAGTTGACTTCCGTAAGCTCGCGCGACAAGTTCGGCGATGGCGCTGTGGGAGCCGAGCGGCTCCGCGTGCCCGGCGTTGGTCGCCGCGGCCGCCTGCTCGACGATGCCCTGCGGGGCCTCATGCCCGATGATGCAGGGCGCGATGGCGAGGCGCTCAGCGCCGGCCTTGCGCAGTTGCCGGGCCGCGAGGACGACGCCGGGCTCGCTGTCCATCGAGGCGGCGAGGACGGGCAGCGTGAGCCTGGAGGCCAGGAGCACCGCGGTGGCCTGCACGGCCTGCACGGCCCGCTGGCCGCCCGCCGTGCCGAGGATGACGGCGTCGGTGGGGCTGGAGACGTTCAGCAGGCGTACGCGGTCGACCCTGGCCAGGCCGCGCTCGGCGAGGCGGATGTGCAGCGCCTCGGCCAGCAGCGGGTGCGGCCCGAGCGCCTCGGTCACGACGGCTCCCGAGCCGCTGGCCGCGACGGCCTTGCCGATCTCCGCCATGACGACGGGGTCTTCCCAGGTGAGCAGCGGCACGACGACGGCGTCACGGCCGGAGGGCAGCGAGTCGGCAAGGTCGGTGACGCTCTTCAGCCGCACCTCGATCTGCGGGTGGTCGACGCGTACGACCGCCGCGATCTCCTCGGCCACTCCGGCGGTGTCGCCCGGGGTGGCGAGCACGAGCAGGGGGGCGTCCGACGGCAAGGACGTGGGCACGGGACGGCGGTGGCGACCGCCTCCCGGCCGGGGGGCACGTTCGCGTACAGGCAGGCTCACAGGCGCGCAGTTTATGCCTATTCAGGGCCGCCTGTTCCGTGAATCGATGGCGATTCCGTCACAACCTGCCATGCCTGGCAACGAGATGGACCGCTCCGCTCGCTGTGAGTGATCGAGATGGGTTTGTGATGGCCGGAAAGATTGACTAGCCGGTACGAAACGGAAACTCTTGAGCCACTAGAAACGCGTTCTAGAGCGACAGTCTCAGGTCCGTCCCCGGAGGATGGGAATGAAGCCGTTCTATGTCCGCGAACTGAGCGTTTATCCCGTCGGCCGTCGCAGGATCTTCCTGCTCGCGATAGCCGTGCTGGCCAGTCTCGTGGTCAATTTCGAGACCACGATCGCCACCATCCTGCCCCTGCTCATGGACGACCTGGGCATGTCGCTCACCGTCTACGGCCAGATCGCCGCACTGTCCGTGCTGGTGGGCGGTATCTCGGCCGGTTTCGGCGGCATCCTGTCCGACCGGTGGGGCCGGGTCAAGATCCTCGTGCCGACCCTGACCGTCACGGCCGCCTGCAACTTCCTGCTCGCCACCGTCGACACCGTGGCCGGGCTGTTCTGGATCCGGTGCCTCATGCTGTTCATCGAGGGCGCCGGCATCACGATCACCGCGTCGCTGGTGCGGGACTTCTCGCCGCGCATGGGGCGGGCGCAGGCGTTCGCGTTCTGGACGTGGGGGCCGGTCGGGGCCTCGTTCCTGGCCGCGCTCATCGCGGGCTTCACGCTGCCGCTGTTCGGCAACGCGTGGCAGTCGCAGGCGATCATCATGGGCGTCGTGTCACTGACCATGTGCGCGATCATCGCCTGGAAGATCGCCGAGCCGTCGGCCGCGCTGCGGGCGCAGGTGCTGGAGGACGAGCAGGCCGTACGGGTGGGGGAGATCGTCACTCACGGTAAGGTCAGGGAGCTGTTCAGGCACCCGCACCTGTGGGCGCACGTGCTCGGCAACACCGGCTGGCAGGTGCTCTACTGGACGTTCGCCATCTTCGGCCAGACGATCCTGTCGGGCGCGTTCGGCATGGACCCGGCCGTGGCCAACCGGGTCGTCGCGCTGAGCATCGTGGTCAACGCCCTGACCGTGGTCGTCGTCGGCCGCATGTCCGACCGGCTGCGGCTGCGCAAGCCGTTCATCGCCGTGGGGACGGTGCTGACGACCGGTGCGATGGCGTACTTCATCGCCCTGATCGGTCCCGGCGTCCCCACCGCCCACGTGACCATCGTGTACGCGCTGATCCTGCTGTTCATGGGCATCGCGTACGTGCCGTGGATGGCCAGCTTCTCCGAGAACGCCGAGGACGTCGAGTCCCGGCTGCAGGGCTCGGCGCTGGGCATCTGGGGCATGGTCGTCCGCGTCATGATCGTGGTCCTGCTGGTCGTCTCCCCGATCGTCGTCGAGGCCGGCGGCTGGCAGACGTGGCTGACCGTGGCGCTCGCCGGCCAGGTCGTGTTCCTGGTCTCCATGGCGGCCTTCAAGGGCCGCTGGCGGCCGGAGCGGACCGCGGCCCCCGAGACCGCGGCCTAGCGTGCGGGCACGACGACCGACTGCGGGTTGCCTGGGGCGTACACGGTGATGCCCTGCGGCAGTGACTTGAGCTTCTCGATCTCCGCGCAGGACGGGCACTTGTCGTAGCCGTCCTGCCTGGCCCTGTTCGCCTCCGCCTCCGCCTCGGCTTGGGCGACCTTCGCCTGGGCCTCGGAGACGGCCGCGGCGGCGGCCAGCGAGCGGTCCACGGCCTTCTGCACCTCTGCGGGCAGCGTCACCTTGACCAGCGTGAAGCGGAGCCCGGTCAGGAAGTCGCCGCCCAGCGTGGCGGGCAGGTCGCGGGCCAGCGAGGCGTTGACCGCGTCCTGCACCTTGGCGATGGTGGCGTTGCTGTCCTGCGGCTTGAGGCCGGAGCTCTCCAGCAGCGAGCAGGAGGGCACCAGTTCGGCGCAGCGCATCGCGCCGATCTGCCCGCGCAGCGCGTTGTCGATCACCGGCCGGACGGCCTGGCCGAAGAAGGCCGCCCAGCCCTGGTCGCCGTCCCACGGGTAGAGGGAGCTGTCGTCCTGGGCGCGGAAGGTGCGCGTCCCGTACTTGTCGTCGAACTTCTTCAGCGTCCCGTGGTCGAGGTTGAGCGTGAAGTAGAGGGTGCCCTCGATGCCGAGGTTCACGCCGTCGCTGCTCGGGACCGTCACCACGTCCACCCCGAGGGCGGTCGCCCGCCTGGTGTCCGCGGTGATCGTGTAGAAACGCTGCTGCGCCGGATAGCGGTGCACCGACGACCACATGCCGGTCCAGGTCACCCCGGAGCCGGGGTTGATCACCTCGCGCACCTTGTTGTCGTCGAGCGGGCCGCCGTCGCGCACCACGGCCACCTCGCCGCCGCTCGTGCTCTCCATGCCGCCCACGCCCCCGACGAGCAGGGGGATCACGATGATCGCGGCAACGACGGCCAGGGCGATTCTCATCCGGATCCTCTCGCGCGGGCGGCGTTGGCAGCCGCCGCCCGCGGCTTTCGCGGCATTCCTGCGGATCTCAGGCGAACGGGCCCACCTGGCCCGGCAGCGAGGGCCTGGCGGGTACGTCGGGGTCGTCGGCGAGGTCGAGGTCGCGCGTCTCGGGGGCGATGGCCAGGCCCACGGCCGTCACCGCCAGGGCGGCGACCACGTAGACCGACACCGCCACCGTCGTCTGGAACGTGTGGAAGAGCTGGAGAGCGATGACCGGGGCCAGCGAGCCGCCGACGATGCCGGCCACCTGGTAGCCCATGGACGCGCCGCTGTAGCGCAGGCGCGTGCTGAACAGCTCGGCGATGAACGCGGCCTGCGGGCCGTACATCGCGGCGTGGGTGACCAGCGCCACGATGGCGGCCAGCGCGATCAGGGGGAAGGACCTGGTGTCGAGCAGCGGGAAGAACGCGAACACCCACACCGCGGCGGCGACCACGCCCGCCAGGTAGACGGGCCGCCGGCCGTACCGGTCGGACAGCGCGCCGGCCACGGGGATCAGGCCGAGCTGCAGCGCCGACGCGATCAGCACCGCGTTCAGCGCGTACGAGCGCGGCAGGTCCAGCTCACCGGTGATGTAGACGATGATGTACGCCGTGAAGGTGTAGAAGGCGACATCGACCCCGATCCGCGCGGTGAAGGCCGACAGCAGGGCGCGCGGGTGGGTGCGCAGCACCTCGAGCAGCGGCATCTTCGCCTTGGCGCCGTGCTGCTCGACCTCGGCGAACAACGGCGACTCCGAGATCTTGAGCCGCACCCACAACCCCACGAAGACCAGCGCGCCGGACAGCAGGAACGGCACCCGCCAGCCCCACGACAGGAACGCCGCGTCGGACATCGTGAAGGACATGACCGTGAGCAGGCCCGTCGCCAGCACGTAGCCCGCGGGCACGCCCACCTGCGGCCAGCTGGCGTTGAAGCCGCGCCGCCGGCCGTCGCCGTGCTCGAGCGACATGATGACCGCGCCGCCCCACTCGCCGCCGAGCCCCAGGCCCTGCACGAACCGGAGCAGCGCCAGCAGGATCGGCGCGATCACGCCGACGCTCGCGTAGCCGGGCAGCACGCCGATGAGGAACGTCGAGACGCCCATCACCAGCAGCGTGACCACGAGGACGGTCTTGCGGCCCGCGCGGTCGCCGAAGTGGCCGAACACGATGCCGCCCAGCGGGCGGGCCACGAACGCCACGGCGTTGGTCGTCAGCGAGGCCAGGATGGCGTTGAAGGGGTCGAGGTCGGGGAAGAACAGCTGGGGGAAGACGAGGGTCGCCGCGGTGGTGTAGAGGAAGAAGTCGTACCACTCCAGCGACGTGCCGATCAGGCTGGCGAGGATCACCCGCCGGGTCTGTTGCGTGGAGCCTGACATCGAATGCTCCTAGAGTTGATGGGGGATAGTTTCAACGTAAGGATCGTTGAACAATTCGACAAGAGGTTTGCTCCATGATTCCCTGTCGATTGTGGATAACGTGGTTGCCGATCTCTCCCAGGACCGGCCCCGCCTGGGACGCAGCAGCACGGCGGAACGGGTGGCCGACATCCTGCGCGACCGCATCAGCGAAGGCTTCTTCCCTCCGGGGCAGCGGCTCTCGGAGGAGTCCATCTCCGAGGCGCTCGGCGTCTCGCGCAACACGCTGCGCGAGGCGTTCCGGCTGCTCGGCCACGAGCGGCTGCTCGACCACCGGCTCAACCGCGGCGTGTTCGTCCGCCTGCCGTCCGCCGCCGACGTCTCCGACCTCTACCGCGTGCGCCGCGTGCTCGAAGGCGCCGCGGTGCGGCGTACTCCCGGCGAGGCGGAGCTCGCGACGATCGGCGAGGCCGTCCGTGACGCCGAGCGGGCCGCCGCGAAGGACGACTGGCAGGCCGTCGGCACCGCCAACATCCGCTTCCACCAGGCCCTCGTCTCGCTCATCGGCAGCCCGAGGATCGACGAGGCCATGCGCCAGCTGCTGGCCGAGCTGCGCCTCGTCTTCCACGTGATGGAGAACCCGCGGGCCTTCCACGAGCCGTTCGTCGACCGCAACCGCACGCTGCTCGAGCTCATCGCGTCGGGCGGGCCCGACGTGGCCGCGGCCTACCTCGACGACTACCTCGACCACGCCGAGCGGCTGCTCATCCACGCCTTCGAACCGAGCCGCTAGCGTGGGCGCATGGACCGGATCTTCACCCTCGACGAGGCCCGTGCGCTGATCCCCGCCGTGATCGAGGACGCCCGCGTCGTGATCTCCGCCCGCGCCGACCTGGCGGAGATCGATTTCGACCGGCGTACGAAAGGGCGCTCCGAGCTCGGCGGCCTGCCTGAGCTGAAGGGGCTGCAGGCCCGCGTCGAGGAGATCCTGAGCGGATGGAGCGAGCAGGGGATCGAGGTCAAGGGCATCGCGCCCGTGCTCGTCGACTTCCCCTCCGAGCTCGACGGCGTGTCCGTACGGCTCTGCTGGATCGAGGGCGAACGCGAGCTCGCCTGGTATCACCGCACCGAGCTGGGCTTCGCCGGCCGCCGCCCGCTCTGATCAGCGGTCCGCGCACCCGGCCTGCCGCACCCGGGCGATACCGGCCACGGCGGGCATACGCTGCTGGGGTGGAGGTTCACTCGACCAAGGCGATGGCCGCGCGAGCCGTCGACCTGTGCGTGGAGCTGCTGCACGAGCAGCCGTCGATCGAGTCGGTGTCGCGGGTCCTGCGCGACCACGGGGAGACCGGAGACCTCGATCTCAGCGCGAACGACCTGACGGCGATGCGGGAGGCGGCGGCGCGGCTGCGCGAGGTGCTGGCCGCGCAGACCGCCGGCGAGGCGGCGGCCCTGCTCAACCGGCTGCTCGCCGGCGGAGCACAGACCCCCAGGCTCACCAGCCACGGGGGTTCGACGACCTGGCACCTGCACGTCGACAGCGGTGACGACGCGCCGTGGGGTGAGTGGTTCCTGGCGTCCTCGGCGATGGCGCTGGCGGTGCTGCTCGCCGACCACCAGAGGGTTCCCGGCGGGCTGTGCGCCGCACGGAGCTGCGGGCGGCCTTTCCTCGACCTCGGAGGCGGCAGCCCGCGACGCTACTGCAGCGCCCGCTGCGCCACCCGCGAACGCGTCGCCGCCCACCGCTCCCGCTCCGGCACCCGCGCCCCCGGCTGACCCCCTTCCCCCGGCGCTCGCCCGGTCACCGCCGGGGGATGAGCACCACCACGGCCACCGCCTGCAGCGCCGCTCCGGCCAGCAGGGCCGCGCCCGGCGAGTACGACGCCAGCGGGCCCGCCATCGCGGAACCGAGCGCGTACGAGGTGATCTTCAGGCTGGCGGCCGTGGTGAACACCTGGCTCCGCAGGCGGGCGGGCGCCTCGCGGTGGCGTACGGAGAACAGCGCGGTGAGCTGCGGCCCCTCACCCGCTCCCGCGAGGGCGGCGGCGACCACGGCGATCCAGAACGACTGCGCCGCGGCCGCCAGCACCATGCCCGCCCCCAGCACCGCCGTCCCCCAGACCAGCACACCATCCCACCACCGCACCGGGTCGCGGGCGGCCCGCGCTTCGCCTCCAGCGCCTGCCGGGTCGCGGGCGGTCCGTGCGCCGTTCCCCGCGCCTGCCGGAGCGCGGGTGGCCAGGAGCGCGTTCATCGCCAGCCCGCACGCGGCGGTGACGGACAGCAGCAGCGCGCCGTGGCCGCTCTCTCCGGTGAGGCGGACACCCAGCACGGGCACCGCCACGACCAGCATGGCCAGACCGGCGCACGAGATCATGGATCCGGCCGTCGCCCCGCGCAGCCGCGGATTCCTGGTGATGGCGGCGAACCCGGCGATCAGCTCCGCCCGTACGGACCGCCCGCCCCTCTGGCGCCCGACCTCCTCGCGCCCACAGCCGGCGGTCCCGGCGGAGCGCCCCGCGAAGGACGTGTCCGGACGTGGGGGCAGGGTCCAGGCGACGGGCAGGGCGACGATCAGGAGCGCGACGCAGGCGGGCACCGCCATGGTGGCGCCGCCCACGGCCGCGAGCACGCCCACCACGGCGGGACCGGCGAGTCCTGCCACGTTGTAGGTCATGGCGTCGAGCGCGGTGGCACGGCCCAGCCGTTCGGGCCCGGCCGCCAGCGGCAACTGCGCGGTCCAGCCGCCCGCGAGCGCGGGACCCAGCAGGCCGGTCGCGACGGCCACCCCGATGAGCGCGGCCTCCGGCACCCGGCCCAGCCCCGAGAGGACCAGCAGGAGGCCGGCCGCGTATCCCGACAGGCAGCAGGCGAGCAGCCTGCCGGGCCGCCGCGCCCGGTCGAGCAGCACTCCGAGCAGCGGCCCGCCCACGGCGGCCGAGACGGTGAGCCCGGCCAGCAACCACGACGCCAGCAGGGGAGATCCGGTGACGGCGAGTCCGGTGACGAGCAGCGCGGGCCCGGACATCTCATCTCCGGTGCGGGCGGCGACGGCCCCGCCCATGTAACGGGATAACATAGTGGAGACGTTACATGGGATGATGCCCGTAGCGAGCGCGGGGTCGCCGGGAGGCGGCCAGGAACGTTCCGGTCTGCTGGGAGCCGCTTCGCGCTCGCGGACGGCCCGGCCTGTACGGACTGCGTGCCGCGCAGGCCGGGCGCGTCATCGGCGGCCATCCCGCGCCGCCCGGTGCCGCCGCGTGATCGAATGTGTGTTTGAACGATGACGTACACTCGTCCTCATGACAGCCGCGTTCCAAGCATCTCTGCTCGGCCTCGACGAGGAGCTCGCGGTCGGCCCGCTCGGCGACACGGTGCGCAGGACCCACCTCGCCCACGGCGCCTGGATCGACCTGCGCCCCGGCTGGCTGGCCGGAGCCGACGAGCTCTACGAACGGCTGGCCGAGACGGTTCCGTGGCACGCGGAGCGGCGGCACATGTACGACCGGGTCGTCGACGTGCCCCGGCTGCTGAAGTTCTACGACGAGCACGAGACCCTGCCCGACCCGGCGCTCGACGAGGCCAGGCGGGTGCTCAACGCCCACTACGGCGAGGAGCTGGGCGAGCCGTTCCGTACGGCCGGGCTCTGCTTCTACCGCGACGGCCGTGACAGCGTGGCCTGGCACGGCGACACGATTGGCAGGGGCAGCACCGAGGACACCATGGTGGCGATCCTCTCGGTCGGCGACCCCCGCTCGCTGCTGCTGCGGCCGCGCGGCGGCGGTTCCTCGATCCGCCACGACCTCGGCCACGGCGATCTGATCGTGATGGGCGGGAGCTGCCAGCGCACCTGGGAGCACGCGATCCCGAAGACCAGCCGCCCGGCGGGGCCGCGCATCAGCGTCCAGTTCCGCCCGCGCGGCGTGCGCTGACCCCACGGGTGGGTTGCGGCCGGTCAGCGCAGGGTCAGGCGTGCGACCCGGCCCTGCTCGCCAGCCGCCCAGCACGACAGGTCCCGCGTGCACGACACCGTGTCGAACGAGCCGTCGTCGAACGTCTTCCAGCTCCGGCCGCCCGAGTACGTCACGTCGCTCCCGGAGGGGCCGACGGCGACGGCGGCGAAGGGCGGGAAGGGCAGCCAGGTGACACCCGACCGGTACGCGGGCGGCGGGGTGGCGGCGGCCCGCCAGGTCGTCCCGCCGTCCTCGCTGACCGCCCCGGCGCTCGGCGACCGCTGTTCGGGACGGTAGTCGCCGCCGACGGCGATGCCCCGGTGCCGGTCGCGGAACGCCAGCCCGAAGACGCCGCGCGCCGGGTCGCCCGCCGGGATCGGGGTGTCGGCGACGGTCCACGTACGCCCGCGATCATCCGAGTGGAACACCCGCGACCGCTCCGCCCCGCCGCCGGCCAGCCAGACGTCCCGGCCGCCCGCCGTCACCAGGCACTGCCCGCTCGCCGCGAACCCGGCCTCGCCCGGCAGCGCCTGCGGCATGCCGTCCGCGGGCAGCACCTGCCAGCTCCGCCCGCCGTCGCCGGTCGCCAGGATGCGGAACCGGCCGTCCACGGGGTCGCTCATGGCCAGCCCGTGCCGCCGGTCGAAGAAGGCCAGGCAGTCGTAGAACGCCTTCGGCTCGTCGTTCCTGAACGTCTCCGTCCACGTGCGCCCGCCGTCGTCGGTGCGGTAGACGCGCGAGTCCGTGCCCTCGCCGATGGACAGCGCGACGGCCCTGTGCGCGTCGAACGCCTCGATGTCGCGGAATTCGAGCGCGGCCGTGCCTGGCGGGGAGACGTTCTGCCAGCGTCGCCCGCCGTCCACGGTCCTCAGCACGGTGCCCTGCGAGCCGGAGGCCCACACCACGTGCCGGCTGACCGGCGACAGGCCGCGCAGGCGCGCCGTCACCGCGGTCTCCTTGAGCTCCCAGCCCAGCTCGGGCGTTCCGGCGTGGGCGGGGAGCGAGCGGCGAGCACGACGGACGCTGACAGCACGCTCAACGCGATGCGAAGCTTCATGTCGGGCAAACTAGCCCAGAGGGTCACTACCGTCCATCGTTTCCCCGCCCCTCGCCGAGGAACTCGCCGATCAGCGGGTTGACCCGCTCAGGGGCCTGGCGGCTGGACCAGTGGCCGACGCCTTCGAGCAGCGCGTACCGGCCGCCGGGGATGAGCGCGGCGGCGGCTTCGGTACGCGTGGCGTTCACCCCCGCGTCCCTGTCTCCCTGGATGAGCAGGGCAGGGCAGGCGATCTCCCCGAGGCGCGGCCTGAGGTCGACGCGCATCCGCAGGGGCCCGATGGAGGCGTTCTGCCAGTCGGAGGAACCCGCTCCCGCGACCCGCACCTCCGCCATGATCTCGTCCACGACGTCGTCGAAGTCGTCGACGGGCCCGGCGAAGAGCGCCCGCCTGGCGAAGCCGGCGACGCTCTCCCGGCTCCTGAACATGGCGCTCGGCAACGTCTTGCTCAGCAGCGGCAGCTTGGCGACGAGCCAGAGCGCCTGGTGCACGACGGGCGGGAACGACAGGATCCCGGCCGGGGCGAGCGCCACGATCCGGTCGACGCGGGAGGGGTGCTCGATGGCGTACGCGAGGGTGAGCGCGCCGCCCTGGGAGAGGCCGACCAGGGCCGCGGAGGTCAGTTCGAAATGGTCGAGCACCTGGGTGACGGCGGCCAGCAGACGCTCGTGGGTGGCCGGGCCGTCCCAGGGACGGCTCCTGCCCTGCTTCGGCCAGTCGAGGGCGAGAACGCGGTGCCGGGCGCTCAGGGCCGGGATGAGGTGCCGCCAACTGAGCAGCGCGTTGTCGATGCCCGCCCCGCTCAGCAGCAGCACGGGGGAGCCCCGATCGCCGGCGCTGTAGACGTGCAGCCGGCCCTCAGGGCAGGTGAGATAGGTGCTGCGCAACCCGGACGGCTCCGCGGGCGCCCCCGCCGTCACTCCGCGCCCTTTCCCGCCTCGCCTGCCCCGGACGCGTCCGTCCCGGTCGGGCCCGGGGCGGACGCGTGCGTTCCGCCGGGGTTCTCGGCGGCGGCGCGGTACGCCTCCCACCGGTCCCACAGGGCCGGCAGTTCCTGCTCCAGGAACTGGTAGAGCTGGTGGACGCCGACAAGGCGCTCGCGCCGCTCGGGCGCGCTGCCGGCCAGCACCCGCAGGCCGTCCTCGGTGAGTTCCCTGAACGCCGCCGTCTTGGCGTAACGCCCGGCGACCATGCGGCTCCACCCGTCGGCGGCGATGCGGAAATACTCCTGCCGCTCGCCCCTGCGGCGGACCCCCTCGACGAGCCCGCTGGGGGTGAGCAGGCGGGTCGCGCTGCTGATGGAGCTGCGGCTGACCCGGAGCACATCGGCCAGCTCCGCCGCGCTCTGCTCTTCCGGGTCGCTGATGAGCAGCCATCCGATCACCCGGCCGGCGATCAGTGGCAGGCCCTCCCGCGCGAAGAACACCGCGACGTCGTCGACGAACTCGAGCTCGGCTTCCGAGGGGGTACGCATATTTCGGATATTACTGTCATTGCAGTAATGACTGCAATGGCGAGAATGCGGCTCAGGCGGAGACGCGCGACCCGCCCCAGGCCAGGAGGGCCTCGGCGGTGCCGAACCGCCGGCTGGAGACGGACTCGTCGAGCAGCACGCCGACCAGCCGCCGCCCCTCCGACTCGCCCGCGAAGGCGAGGCAGTAGCCCGCCGCCCGGGTGAACCCGGTCTTCAACCCGATCGCGCCCGGCGTCCCGAGCAGCCTGTTGGTGTTGCGCCAGCTGTAGGCGCGGTGGTCGTCGGTGGCGGCGAGCGTGTGCCGCCGCGTGCCTGCGACCTCCTCGATCAGTGGCACCTGGAGCGCCTTGACCGCCAGCAGGGCCTGGTCCTCGGCCGTGGAGTAGCCGTCGCCGCGCGGGGTGGGCAGGCCGTCGGCGTTGACGTACTCGGTGTCGGACATGCCCAGCTCGCGGGCGGTCGCGTTCATCCTGGCGACGAAGCCCTTGACGCCGGGGCCGTACGTGCGGGCCAGCGCGTGGGCGGCGTCGGCGCCGGAGGGGAGCATGAGGGCGTACATCAGCTCGCCGACGGTGAGCCGGTCGCCGGGGCGCAGGCCGGCGGTGGTGCCGCCGCCGTCCTCCGCGTACGCGACGTCTTCGGCCTTGATCCGGACCACGTCGGTGGGTTTGGCCGACTTCAATACGACATATGCGGTCATGGTTTTGGTCAGGCTGGCGACCGGCATGCGCTCGCCGGCGTCCTTGCTGAAAAGCACGTCGCCGGACTCGGCGTCGATCAGATGGGCCGCCCGGCCGTAGACCGCCGGGGTGTCCCTTTCCGCGGCGGTCATGACGGGCGCGGCGGCCGGCGCCTGGGCGGCGGCGGGCGCGGCTACCCCGGTGACCAGGGCGGCGGCGCCTGCCAAGGCGACAAGTGGGGCTCTCCTGATACGCATGACGACAGGGTGCCGCGCATTTTGGGGTGCTGTTGACGAAAACAACAAAAATTCATGACCGGATGTCAGAAAGCCCGATATTTCCGGGCCTTTCGTGAGGTAAATCTTTTGCGAATACGCTCACCGGTCGTGCCAGAAGGTGCCGGTCACGCGTTCGCCATGTGCCAGTTCCGCAAACAGATCCTCCCAGAGCGGCATCACCTGCTCCGGCGCGTAGGCCCGTGCCGTCTCGGCCGCGGCCCGGCCCATGCGCACCCGCAGATCCCGGTCGGAGATGACCCGCATCAGGGCGTCGGCCAGCGCGTTCACGTCACGCGGCGGCACGAGCACGCCGTCCACCCCGTCGGCAAGCACGTCCCCCGGGCCGGTCGGGCAGTCGAACGCGACCACGGGCAGCGCGTGCGCCATGGCCTCGATCATCACCATGGGGAAGCCCTCGAACCGGGAGCTCAGCGCGTACACGGAGGCGTTCGTCAGCTCCCGGTCCAGCCGGCCGGTACGCCCGGGCAGCGTCACGTGGCCGCCCAGGTCCAGGCGCTGCACGAGCCCGTCGAGCTCCGCCTTCCTGGCGCCCGTGCCGAAGACGCGCAGCCGCCATTCCGGGTGGTGGGCCACGACCTTCGCGAAGGCCTCGATGAGCAGATCGAACCCCTTCTGCGCGGTCAGCCGCCCGGCCGCGACCACCACGGGGTTCACCTGCTGGGACGGCTCCTGCTCCGCCCGGTGGGCCGCGTTCGGGATCTTCACGATCGGGGCCCCCGGGAGCAGGCGCTCGTATGCATGCCGGTTCGTGCGGGTCAGAACGGTGATCGCGTCGAGGCGGCCGTAGTGACGGGCGATCTGCCTGCGGATGGAGTCGGGGTAGGCCGGCAGGTTCATGTGCTCCTGCGCGACCGTGACGACACCCTTGGGCGCGCGGCGGGCCGCGATCAGGTTGAGCGCGGGCCGCGCGGTCACGAGGACGCCGTCGCGGAGCGCGGCCACGTAGTCCATCGCGGCGCGCTCCACCCGTTCGGTGAAGTAGGCGCTGGCGAACTCCCCGCGCGGCACGACCTTCCCCCGCACCCGGCGCCACGCCCTGCGCCCGAGCGAGTCGGGACGCCGGCCGCCGCGCTGGTCCACGAGCGTCACGATCGGGATGCGCGGGTCCAGCCCGAAGAGGGGCCTCTCGCGGCGCCGTACGAGGCTGACCAGTTCGACGTCGTGGCCCGCGGCGGCCATCGCGTTCGCCTGGTTGGCGACCGCGCGGATGGTGCCGCCGGCGCCGTAGGCGTGCAGCATGAAGTAGCGGATCTTCATGGCGTGTGCTCCCGGGCCCGTGCCTCCGGGGCGGGAGGCACGCGGGCGGCGGGCGCGCGGGAGGGGACGGGACCGGACCTGGCCAGCGTCGTGCTCGGTGTTCGCTGCCGGTTCATGCCGATGCAGGGTAACGACCGTACCTGGCAGTTCCCTGGCAACGGCGGCACGCAGGGCGGGCGTGCGTGCCCGCGCATGATGATCAAGACTCGCTAGGGTGGCCAGGAGCGGTGCGCGGCGAGGTCGAGAGGGATGAGCATGGACGAGGGACGACCGGCGGACGACGTGATCCTGGGCATGATCGCCGATCGCCTCGGCGCGGTCATGGGCAGGCCGTGGCAGGTCCAGGACGGCAGGGCCAAGGGGCCGGGCACGCTCGCCGTCGTGCTGGGCGACGACCACTCCGGCGACCCCGGCCACCTCGACCTCGACTTCGTGCTCAACGTCGACCGCCCCGAGGACACCACGATCAGCGACTGCGTGGCCGGGTACGGCGGCACCACCGAGGAGGCCCTCGACCGGGCCGTCCAGGTGTGGCTCGGCACGACCGGCAGCGCCCTGATCGAGCTCCTCGTCCAGGACGGCTCGCACGCCGCCCACTTCGGCCCCGACGACCCCGACGGCTTCTCCGGCTGGCACGCCATCCACGGCGGCATCACCGGCTGGGGCACCGGCGACGACCATGAGGCCGTCCAGCGGTGGGCCGTCCAGCACGTGGTCCTGCCGCACCTGGCTCCCGCGCTGAAGGGCACGTTCGAACGCGAGCGCCTGATCGGCGTCAAGGCGTTCTTCGGCGGGGGCGAGGGCGCCGAGACGGCCGAGATCCGGGTCAACGGCGCCTACCACGAGGCGGGCTCGCGGGCCCTGGCCGAGCTGGACTGGCCGCGGCCCGAGCAGGGCATCTCGTACGCCCGCACCTTCGTCCTGCTGGTGCACGACGAGGCCGGCTGACCCCTCAGCCGCCGATGGCCGACGTGAGCGCCGGCCATCGCGTGACCCCATGGCCAGGCCCGCGCGCCCGCCCCCTCCGCCTGTTAGCGTTACCGGCAGGGGGTGTGCTGCGGTGAAACCCAGGAATGGCAGGCCGGCGGTGCTCATGGACGTGGCGGTGCTGGCCGGTGTCTCGGCCATGACCGTCTCGCGCGTGCTCAACGATCCCGACCGGGTGCGCGCCGAGACCCGGGCCCGGGTGCTGGCCGCGGTCAGGGAGCTCGACTACCGGCCCAACCAGGCGGCCCGCCAGCTGGTCACCGGCCGCTCCGGCGTGCTCGGCGTGGTCAGCATCGACACCACCCTCTACGGCCCCGCCACCACCCTCTACTGCATCGAGCAGGCCGCGAGAAACGCCGGCTACAACGTCAGCATCGCCAGCCTCAGCTCGCTCAACCGCAGGTCGATGGAGGAGGGGGTGCAGCGGCTGCGCGCCCAGGCCGTCGACGGCGTGATCATCGTCGCGCCGCACGAGTCGGCCACCGAAGGGCTGCGCCACCTGCCGCCCGAGATGCCGGCGGTGGCGGTCGACGCCGGCGACGACCTCCCCGTGCCCGTGGCCAAGGTCGACCAGCGGGCCGGAGCCGTGCGCGTGACCAGGCACCTGCTCAGCCTCGGCCACCGCACGGTGTGGCACGTGGCGGGGCCGGCCGACTGGCTCGACGCCGACGGCCGCATCGAGGGCTGGCGCGGCGTGCTGGAGGAGGCCGGCCGGCCGGTGCCCGACGTGCTGCGCGGCGACTGGAGCTCGCGCTCCGGCTACCGGCTCGGCCGCGGCCTGGCGCGGGAGCCCGAGCTCACCGCCGTGTTCGCGGCCAACGACCAGATGGCGCTCGGCGTGCTGAGGGCGCTGCGCGAGGCCGGGCGGCGCGTGCCCGAGGACGTCAGCGTGGCCGGCTTCGACGACATCCCCGAGTCCGCCTACTACTGGCCGCCGCTGACCACCGTGCGGCAGGACTTCGGCGAGGTCGGCCGGCTCGCCTTCCACATGCTGCTCGACCGGATGGCGGGCGCCGACCCCGACGGGCGGCGCCTGGTCGAGCCGGAGCTCGTCATCAGGGAGAGCACCGGCGCCGCCCCGGGGGTGAGCCTCAGGCCAGCCTGATCACGTTCCACGACACCGGCGGCAGCAGGACGCGTGCCGGGTCGTGCTCGACGTCGGGGTTCGGCCTGGGCACGATCCGGTCGGGGACGTCGGCCGTGTTGCGGGCGTAGACGTCGGCGTCCGTCAGGGTGGTGGCCTCGACGATCCGCGCGCCGCCGAGCGCCCGCGTGTCGATCGTCAGCGACAGCGGCACGTCGGTCGAGCGGTTGACCGCGAACAGCGTCGTGCCCTCCTCGGCGTGCGTGGCGACCGCGTGCAGCAGCGGCACCTCGCCGTACTCCTTCGTCTCGTACGACGGCGAGACCGGCTCCACCCGCAGCACGTCGCCCGCCGCGTGCCTGGACGCCTGCGCGAACGGATGGAACGTCGTCTGCCGCCAGGCCCGCCCGCCGGGCTCCGTCATGATCGGCGCGATCACGTTCACCAGCTGGGCCAGCGACGCGGCGGTCACCCGGTCGCTGTTGCGCAGCAGCGTGATCAGCAACCCGCCGAACGCCACCGCGTCGGCCAGGTGGTAGTGGTCCTCCAGCAGCGGCGGCGCGACCGGCCAGTCGGTGGGCGGCTCGGCGTCCCGGAAGCGTGACAGGTACCAGACGTTCCATTCGTCGAAGGAGATGTCGATGCGCTTGCGCGACTTGAGCCGCGCCCCGACGTGGTCGGCGGTGGCCGCGACCGAGGAGATGAAGTACTCCATGTCGGTCGAGCAGGCCAGGAAGCTGCCGAGGTCGCCGTCCTTCTCCTCGTAGTAGGCGTGGCAGGAGATGTAGTCGACCACGTCGTACGTCTCCTCCAGCACCGTGGCCTCCCACGCGCCGAAGGTCGGCATGCCGGAGCCCGAGCTGCCGCAGGCCACCAGCTCCAGGTTCTTGTCCATCGTGCGCATGGCGCGGGCGGTCTCGGCGGCCAGCCGGCCGTATTCGCGGGCCGTCTTGTGGCCGGTCTGCCAGGGGCCGTCCATCTCGTTGCCGAGGCACCACATCCTGATGCCGTGCGGCTCCTTCGAACCGCCCGCGACGCGCAGGTCCGACAGCGTGGTGCCGGACGGGTGGTTGCAGTATTCGAGCAGGTCGAGGGCCTCGGCGATGCCGCGGGTGCCGAGGTTGAGCGCCATCATGGGCTCGACGCCGGCCTTGCGGCACCAGCGGACGAACTCGTCGACGCCGACCTCGTTGGTCTCGGTGCTGTGCCAGGCCAGGTCGAGCCGGCGCGGCCGCTCGGCGACCGGGCCGATGCCGTCCTCCCACCGGTAGCCGGAGACGAAGTTGCCGCCGGGGTAGCGGACGGTGGACACGCCCAGCTCCCTGGTCAGGTCGAGCACGTCGCGGCGGAAGCCGTCGCCGTCGGCCGAGGGGTGGTCCGGCTCGTGGATGCCGGTGTAGACACATCGCCCGAGGTGTTCGACGAACGTGCCGAAGGTGCGCCGGCGTACCGGAGCCACCTTGAACGCGGGATCGAGCGTGAGTTCTGCCTGGTGCACGGAGGGGACTCCTGGTGTTGCGCGGGCGTGACGTCGCTCCAGATTGTTAGCGTTATCAGCGGTGGGGTCAAGGGGTCCGCGCTCGCCCCCGGGTGTCGGGCAAGCGTTTTCCGCGAGGGCCTTGACAGGCCAGGTGTTACCGCTAACACTCGGGTAACCCCAACGAAACACGGGGTCCGCGCGGCGACCTCCGCAACCCGGCGGATCGCCACCGTCGCCTGCGCGCGGTGCGCCAGGCCGGTTCGCGGCTGCCCTGAATCCTCTTGCGCCAACGAGAACATCAGCGAACAACGGCCAAGCATCGGCTCGGTAGGAAGAGGCCACTGTGCAAGGTCCCTCCGGCATATCCCGCCGGCACCTCCTCGGCGGCAGCCTTGCCCTTCTCGGCGCCGCCGCCTCCGGCTGCGCCATCCCCGTGGGACTCGGCTCCTCCGGGACCCGGGTCCAGTACTGGCACTTCATGGGCGCCAGCGACGGGATCATCATGAACAGCATGGTGAACGCGTTCGCCAAGGAAGCCCCGGAGATCTTCGTCGAGGAGAACGTGCTCGCCTGGGGCGAGCCGTACTACACGAAGATCGCCATGGCGGGGTCCGGCGGGCGATCGCCCGACCTGGCCACCTTCCACCTGGCCCGGCTGGCCGGGATCGGGGCCGGCCAGATCCTCGACCCCGTCAACGAGCGGCTGCTGGAGGAGGTCGGCCTGCGGGGCGCCGATTTCAGCCCGCCCATCTGGGAGCGGGCCCACATCGACGGCGTGCTGTACGCCATCCCGTTCGACGCCCACCCGATGGTGCAGTACTACAACACCGACATCTGCGGCAAAGCAGGGCTGCTCGGCCCGGACGGCAAGCTGCGGCCCACCAACGGCGTCGACGAACTGGTGGACCAGCTGACCAAGGCCAAAGAGGTGATGGGCGGCAAACCGCCGCTCGCCTTCGACGCGCTCGGCCTCGGCACGGTCGGCCCGTGGCGCGTGTGGTGGTCGCTGTACCCGCAGAGCGGCGGCACCCTGCTGTCCGACGACGGCGCCACGATCACCATCGACGACGCCAAGGCGCTCGAGGTGCTGCGGTTCATGCAGCGGCTCGGCAAGGAAGGGTTGTGCGACTGGCGCACCGACTACGGCGCCTCCGTGGCCAACTTCACCAACGGCCAGGCCGCCTTCCTGTGGAACGGCGACTGGGAGACCACCGGGCTCAAGGACCGCGGGACACCGTTCAGCATGACGCGCTTCCCCGCCGTCTTCGGCACCGGATCGGCGCAGGCCGACTGCCACGCGTTCGTCCTGCCGCACCAGCGCGACCGCGACCCCGAGGTGGAGCGCGCCACCTACGAATTCATCGCCTACCTCGTCAGGAACAGCGCCGACTGGGCCGTGGCCGGCCACGTGCCCGCCTACCTGCCGACCCTGGAACTGCCCGAGTACCTGGCGCTGGAGCCGCAGTCGGAGTACCGCTCGGTCGTCACCGAGGTGGCGCTCGATCCCCAGGTGTGGTTCGCCGGCTCCGCGTCGCGGTTGTGGATCGAGTTCGGGGAGGCGTTCTCCCCCGTCATCAGCGGGGAGCGCACGCCGGAGGAGGGCCTGGCCGCGGCCAGGGCCTCGCTCGGCCGGCTGCTGTCCGCCCCGGACCCCTTCCCCGACGAGGAGCGCTCATGATCAGGCGTGTCGAGGTCATCAAGGCGATGGGCCCGGCCAAGGAGGGCACATGACTGCTGCCGTCGCACCACCCGCGGCCTCCTCCGTCCCCGCGGCCAGGGCCAGGGTCCGGCGCGGATGGACCCAGCACGGGTTGCTGTTCGTGGCGCCGTTCCTGCTGGTGTACGTGGTCTTCCTGGTCTGGCCGACCCTGCTCGGCTTCCGGATGAGCCTGTCGAGCGTCAACATCGCCGGCGGCAACGACCACCTCGTCGGGTTCGCCAACTACGCCGAGGCGTTCGGCGACCCCCGCATGTGGCGCTCGTTGTGGAACACGCTGGTCTTCACCGTCCTGAGCACCATCCCGCTGGTGTTTCTCGGGCTGGTGTTCGCGCTGCTGGTGCACCACCTGCGGTTCATGCAGTGGTTGTGGCGGCTGTCGTTCTTCGGGCCGTTCCTGCTGCCGTCCGCCGTGGTGTCCATCCTCTGGCTGCAGATGATCTACCCGCCCGACTACGGCCTGCTCAACGGCACGCTCGGCACCGACGTCCTGTGGCTCGGCGACCCGTCCACGGCCATGTGGTCGGTGGTGCTGACCACGGTCTGGTGGACGGTCGGCTTCAACTTCCTGCTCTACCTGGCCGCCCTGCAGGCCATCCCGCAGCACCTGTACGAGGCCGCCTCGATCGACGGCGCCACGGCCTGGGACAAGCTGCGCTCCATCACGCTCCCGCTGCTCGGCCGCACGACCGCGCTCATCGTGGTGCTGCAGCTGGTCGCCTCGCTCAAGGTCTTCGACCAGATCTACCTCATGACGGGCGGCGGTCCCGACGACTCCACCAGGCCGATCATCGAGTACGCCTACGACGTCGGCTTCACCGGCTACCGCATCGGCTACGCCTCGGCCGTCTCCTACATCCTGTTCGTCCTGATCGTCATCGTCTCCCTGGCGCAGCTCCGGCTGTTCCGCAAGCGCGAGGAGGTCGCGTCGTGACCAAGCGGTTCAGCTTCAGCCAGGCCATCCTCCTGCTGGCCGCGCTCGTGCTGGCGGCCATCTGGCTCGCCCCCATCGCCTGGGCGGTGGCCACCTCGCTCAAACCCGAGGACGAGACCACCGTGACCCCGCTGCAGTGGTTCGGCAGCGAGATCACCTTCGACTCGTACGCGCTGGTCCTGGAGACCGGCGGCATCCTCAAGTGGGCCGTCAACTCGACCGTCACCGCGGTCATCGTCACGTTCATGACCGTGCTGTTCTCGGCCATGGCGGCCTACGGGTTCGCGCGCACCCGGTTCAAGGGGCAGCGGGCGCTGCTGGCGGTGATCCTCGCCGGGATCATGGTGCCGCCGCAGGTGCTCATCGCACCGCTGTTCGCCGAGATGGTCACCTTCGGGCTCGTCGACACCTGGTGGGCGATCATCCTGCCGCAGGTGGCCGCGCCGCTGATCGTCTTCATCCTGTTCAAGTTCTTCCAGGACGTGCCCCCCGAGTTGGAGCAGGCGGCGTTCGTGGACGGGGCGGGGCGATGGCGGGTGTTCTTCACGATCGTGCTGCCGCTGTCGCGGCCCGTGCTGGCCGCCGTGTCGATCTTCACGTTCATCAACACGTGGAACAACTTCCTCTGGCCGTTCCTGGTCTCCACCGACCCGAACACCATGACCCTGCCGGTGGGCCTGGCCAACGTCGTGCAGGGCACGTTCGGCCTGCGGTACGCGCAGATCATGGCCTCGGTGGTGCTGGCCGGGCTGCCGCTGCTGGTCGTGTTCGTGCTGTTCCAGCGGCAGATCGTACGCGGCGTCGCCCACAGCGGCCTGGCGGGCCAGTGACGGGCGGGCGGCGTCACGGCTCGACCGCGCGGGGTGACCCAGCCCGGTGTCAGAAACCGTGACCGGGGAATGACATTCGCATGACAGGCGCCGCACCTGAAGCCGGCCACATTCCCCTCAAACGGGCTATCGGCCCCAAGCTTCTCATCCTTTTCATCATCGGCGACATCCTGGGCACAGGCGTCTACGCGCTGACCGGCGTGGTGGCCGGCCAGGTCGGTGGCGCCCTCTGGATGCCCTTCCTGTTCGGCTTCGTCATCGCGTTGCTCACCGCGATGTCCTACGTCGAACTGGTCACGAAATACCCCAGGGCGGCGGGCGCCGCGCTCTACACGCAGAAGGCCTTCAAGAAGCCCTTCTTCACGTTCATGGTCGCGTTCACGGTGATGTGCTCCGGTCTCACCTCGGCCAGCGCCGCCGCCCGCGCGATCGGCGGCGACTACCTGGAGGCGTTCTTCACGTTGCCGAGCGTGGTGGTCGGCATCGTCTTCATCGTCGCCGTCGCGGCGCTGAACTACCGGGGCGTCTCCGAGTCGGTGAAGACCAACATCGTGTTCACGCTGATCGAGCTCACCGGCCTGCTGGTGATCATCCTGATCGGCGTCTACGCCGTGTTCACGGGGGCGGGCGAGCCCTCCAGGCTGGTCGAGATCGACACCGAGCAGGCGGGCGGCCTGATGTACGCCCTGCTCGGCAGCACCGCGCTGGCCTTCTTCGCGTTCGTCGGGTTCGAGGACTCGGTGAACATGGCCGAGGAGACGCAGGACCCCTCGCGGAACTTCCCCCGGGCGATCTTCCTCGGGGTGGCGATCACCAGCGTCGTCTACATCCTCGTGGCCCTCACCTCATCGCTGCTCGTCGCGCCCGGGGTCCTGAAGGAGTCGTCCGGCCCGCTGCTCGAGGTGGTGAAGGCCGGCGGGCTCAACTTCCCGCCGCAACTCTTCGCCGCGATCGCCATCTTCGCCGTCGCCAACTCGGCTCTGATCAACATGATGATGGCCTCCCGGCTCGTGTACGGCCTGGCCAACGAACGCGTGGTGCCCCGCCGCCTCGGCTGGGTCGATCCGCGCCGCCGTACTCCGGTGATCGGCATCATCTTCACCACCGCGCTGGCCATCGCGCTCATCTCGACGGGAGAGATCGCGGGGCTCGGCGACACGACGGCGTTCCTGCTGCTGTGCGTCTTCACGATCGTCAACGTGGCCGTGCTCGTGCTGCGCAAGGACCGGGTGGAGCACGCGCACTATCGCACGCCCACGGCCTTTCCCGTGATCGGCGCCGTGCTGGCCTTCATCATGGCGAGCCCGCTGACCGGCCGGCCCGCCGAGGTGTACGTCCGGGCGGGCCTGCTCCTGGCCGTCGGGCTGGTCCTGTGGGGGATCAACTGGCTGGTGGTGCGCCGCCAGAGGGCCTCGTAAGCGCACGAACGGCGGCTCGTCAAGAACCGCGGCACACAGAACGGACCCCCGGCTTCGACGAGAAGCCGGGGGTCCGCCAGAGCTGGTGGACGATACTGGGATTGAACCAGTGACCTCTTCCGTGTCAGGGAAGCGCTCTCCCGCTGAGCTAATCGTCCGTGGAGGTGGCGACGGGATTTGAACCCGTGTGGACGGCTTTGCAGGCCGCTGCCTCGCCTCTCGGCCACGCCACCGAGCCCAAACTCCGAGCGGAAGACGGGATTCGAACCCGCGACCCTCACCTTGGCAAGGTGATGCTCTACCACTGAGCCACTTCCGCGTTGCTCCGTTAACTCTAGCGGGTTTTTCGACCGGATGCTTCCGGTCCTTGGTCGCGGAGCAGCCGGACCATGCCGCGTTCGGTCGCGGGCAGGCTGAGGAAGATCTCCAGGATCCTCGTCAGGCGGTGCACCTCGATGCGGTGGAACGAGGGGCCGTCGGAGCGGGCCAGCACCAGAGACAGCGCCAGAGGTGGCAGCGGGGCATGGATGACGTGCAGGTCGTCGTCGAGGGTCAGGGCGACGGGGCGGGCCGGGACGTCGGCCGGGATGGCGGGCGGCTGCTGCGGGGCACGCCAGCTCGCGTAGACCACCCGCTGCTCGGCCGTCATCGTGGCGGCCCAGTCGGCGCTGAACAACACGGGGAGCGAGTCGACGAGCGTGGTCAGCGCCCGGTCGCCCGCCGTGGTGATGAACTTGAGGATCTCCAGCTCGGGGTAGGTGCCCGGGGCCTCCCGGGTGGTCCAGACACCCTCGACCGTCACGCCTTCGACGCCTTCCAGGCTTTTGACCAGCGCCTGCCTGGGCGTGCCCGCCGGGTTGAAGATCGTGATGTCGTCGACGGCCCGGCCGGCGCCCCGGTCGAGCACGGTCACCTGGGTGATGTCGGCCCCCGCCGCCCCCAGGACCGTCGTCACCTGGGCCAGAGAGCCGGGCCGGTCAGGCAGCACCAGGCGCACTCGAAGAAGCATCCGTGTCCCCTCGCATGAAGATGCCGGTGCACAGTTTATCGGTGAGGGGTGCGGCGGTCCGTGCTTTCGGCGCCGCCTCGCTCGCTCACGGAATCATCACCGGCGTCATCACCGGCGTCATCACTGGGGCCGTGCTCACGCTGGGCGCCGCGGCGGCCACCCCTGACGGCACGGCGGTCACCGACGAAGCGGTGGTCACTCCTGAGGTGGAGAGCAAGGACGTCGAACGTCAAGGTGACGTCCCCGAAGAAGCGCTGATCAGGCCCCGGACGAACTGAGGTCGCGGACACTCGTCCCACCCGGGGCCGGACCCATGGGCGAATACCGCTCGCGGCCAGACCTGCGCTACAACTGAGCGGGTGAAGATTGGGCCGATCGAGGTGTGGCCGCCGGTGGTGCTCGCGCCCATGGCGGGCATCACCAACGCGCCGTTCCGGGTGTTGTGCCGCGAGCAGGGCGCCGGATTGTTCGTGTCAGAGATGATCACGACGCGGGCGCTGGTCGAGCGCAATCCCAAGACGTTCAGGATGATCCGGTTCGCGGAGTCCGAGCGGCCCAGGAGCATCCAGCTGTACGGCGTCGACCCCGCCATCGTGGGCAGGGCGGTCCGGATGATCGTCGAGGAGGACCTCGCCGACCACGTCGATCTCAACTTCGGCTGCCCCGTGCCCAAGGTGACCAGGCGCGGGGGCGGGTCGGCGTTGCCGTACAAACGGCATCTGCTGCGGCGGATCCTGCGCGAGGCGGTCGCGAACGCCGGGCCGCTGCCCGTGACGATGAAGATGCGCAAGGGCATCGACGACGATCACCTCACCTATCTTGACGCCGGGCGCATCGCGGTCGAGGAGGGGGTCGCGGCGATCGCCCTGCACGCCCGCACGGCCCGCCAGCACTACGGAGGCGTGGCCGACTGGGCGGCCATCGCCCGGCTCAAGGAGGCCGTGCCGGAGATCCCCGTGCTGGGCAACGGCGACATCTGGTCGGCCGACGACGCGCTGCGGATGGTGGCGCGCACGGGCTGCGACGGCGTGGTGGTCGGGCGCGGGTGCCTCGGCCGGCCGTGGTTGTTCAGAGATCTGGAGAACGCGTTCAACGGCAGCCCCGAGCGGGCCAGGCCGGTGCTCGGCGAGGTGGCCGAGACGATGGCCAGGCACGCCGAAGGGCTGACCGGGTGCTTCGACATCGAGCGCTACGCGGTGGCCGACTTCCGCAAGCACGTCGGGTGGTATCTGAAGGGGTTCCCGGTCGGGAGCGAGCTGCGGCGTGAGCTGGCCACGGCCGAATCGCTCGACGGGCTGCGCGAAGGGCTGGCCAAGCTCGATCACGACCAGCCGTGGCCGCCCAACACCGACACACCGCGCGGCAAGTCGGGTGAGCGGTCCAAGGTGCTGCTGCCGGACGGGTGGCTGGACGATCCGTGGGACTGCGTGGTGCCGGAGGCGGCCGAGTCGGACGTCTCCGGCGGCTGACGCGCTCAGTGCGGGCCGGTGATCTCGGTGCCGCAGGGGCCGCCGCCCACGGCCGGCTCCAGCCGGATCCGCTCGCCCGACATCGTGAGCGTCGGGTAATACTCCGCGATGCGCTCGGCCGAGCGGCCCGTGTAGTGGCAGATGAAGCTGCGCCTGAACCGGTCGCTCGTGGTGTTGGGCTCCGAGCCGTGCACCAGGCTGCCGTTGAAGAACAACACGTCGCCGGGGTCCATGTCGACGGGCACCCGTTCGAGGCCGGGTGGCGGCGGCACGTACTCCCTGGTGAACGACGTGCCCTGGTCGGCCTCCTCGGGGCAGAACAGGTCCATCAGGTGCGTCCCCGGCACCACTTCCAGGCCGCCGTTCGCCCGGTCCACCCGGTCGAGCGCCACCCAGGCGGCCACGCAGGTGCCCGGCTCGACGCGGAGGTAGAAGTTGTCCTGGTGCAGGGCCTGGCCCCTGGCGCCCGGCGGCTTGAAGTAGAACATGCTCTGAGCTGCTATCGGCTCCTCGCCGAGGAGGTCGCGCAGGATCGCGGCGATGCGCGCGTCGAGCAGGAAGCGCAGGGCCACGTCGTTCACCTGGTGCGGGTGCATGATGCGCGGATAGTCGCGCAGGATGTCGTACGGCCGGCCGGGCTCCTGCGGCTGCGGGGCGAAGTGCCCGGGGATCGGCCCCCTGGCGTGCAGCGCCATGAACTCCTCGCGCAGCTCGGCCACCTCCTCCTGCGACAGGAGGGCTGGCGCCAGCATGAATCCCTGGTCGTGGAAGTCGTTGAGCCTCATGGGCCTCACGCTAGAGAGCACGTTCGTGCGACGGTATGCCTGTGACCGCTGAGGACCTGTCTGTTCCTGCTGCCGAGCTGTTGATCGTGGGCCACTACGACAAGGCGCCCGGCTACGCGACACGCCGCCCGGCGGGGTCGCCCAGCTGGCTGCTGCTGTGGACGGAGGCGGGGGAGGGGCTGGTCGAGCAGGGCGGCACGTCGTTCGCGGTGTTGGCGGGGGATCTGGCGGTGCTGGGCTCGGGGGCGGCGCAGCACTACCGGGTGCGGGCGGGCGCGGAGCGGTGGCGGTTCTGGTGGGTGCACTTCCAGCCGCGGCCGGGCTGGGCGGCGTGGCTGGCGCCGTACGCCGAGGGCGACGGCTGTCACCTGGTCGCCGGGGTGCCGCCGTCCGTGCACGAGCGCGTCGATCTGGCGTTCCAGCGGGCGCTCCAGGACGCGCGCTGGACGCCGGGGTTCGCGCCGGTGGCGCCGGTCGAGGCGCGGGTTCCGGCGCTCGCCGTGGGCGGGCCCGCGCGGGAGCTGGTGCTCGGCGCGGTCGAGGAGGTGCTGGTGCTGGCCACCGCGTCCGCGCGCCCTGAGGCCACGCGGACGGGCGAGGAGGGCGACGAACGTGTCCGCCGGGCCCTGGCGATCATCGCGGCCGAGCCCGGCGCCCCGCATTCGGTGGCCTCGCTGGCCCGTGCCGTGGCGCTCTCGCCCTCCCGCTTCGCCCACCTGTTCGCCGAGCAGACCGGTCAGACCCCCATGCGGGTGGTGCGCCGGGCGCGGGCCGGCCACGCCGCGAGCCTGCTGGAGGTGACCGACATGGACGTCGGCCAGGTGGCGCTGGCGTGCGGTTTCGTCAGCCCTTTCCACTTCAGCCGGGCCTTCAGCAAGGAGTACGGGATGCCGCCCCGCGACTATCGTGCCCGCCTGCGGGACCGGCGGCCCGCTCAGACGTCGACGGGGCCGCCGCTGCGCCAGTAGACGTTGTCCTCCCGGGACAGCAGCCCTTCGTCGACCAGGTAGCGGCGCAGCGCCGCGTGGTCGTCGTGGAAGGCCCGCAGCGCCACGTTCACGTCCTTCTCCGCATAGCGCACTCCCGGCTCGAACACCCGCACGATGTACCGGAGCACGACGAGCCGCTTGTCGCGGCGCATCGTCGTGGTCGTCAGCCGCCCGCCGACCAGGAACGTCCGCAACACCCGCTCCTCCGCGCCGAGTTCCCCGGCCGGCTCGTCGGCCGATTCCGCGTGGGCGCGCAGCAGCTCGCGGAACCGCTCGGGCGTGGCCCGCCACGTGCCGTCGTCGCCGCGGGCGGCCAGGCCGCCCGCGGCCAGCCTGTGCAGCGCCTTGGGGGACGGGTCGCCGGGGAGGCCGAGCACCAGGGCGGAGAAGGCGCGCAGCGTGTCGTCCTGGGAGAGCAGCCCGAGGACGCGCCGGAGGTCGTGGTCGTTCACCTCACCCATTTTGTCCTATGATCGACGCGAGGTTTTCCTGACTCTTTGTAATCGCATATGTCACGAAATGTCTCGATCTTGAGACATGGCTATGACACGACCTCAACACTCAGAGCCGGACACTTAATCGACAGGCCTGTGCCGGGGCGCCCTTGCCAGTCCGTTCCGGCACAGGGCTTGTCGCTTCTCCGGGGATCTCAGAGCCGGTTGAGCCCGATCACGTGGAGCACGGCCCGCCCCTCCTCGTCGGAGGCGGCCAGGTCGACCTGGGCGTCGATGCCCCAGTCACCGTCGCCGGCCGGATCCCTGATCGTCTGGCGGACCTTCCACAACCCGCTCTCCTCCTCGATCCGCAGCAGCGCGGGCCCACGGGCGTCGGCGTCGGTGAGGATCTCCTCGTGGTCGTCGTAGTACGCGTCCAGCGCCGCGCCCCAGTCGACGTCGGGGGCGAGCTCCTCCAGCTCGTCCTCCTTCTCGACGGCGCAGAGCTCGACCAGCCGGAACATGGCGTTGCGCACCAGAACCCGGAACGCCCTAGGGTTGGCGGTGACCGGGCGCACCTTGGCCTCCAGCTGGTCCTTCTGCTCCAGCACCTCGGCCGGGTTGGTCAGCTTCTCCCACTCGTCGATCAGCGACGAGTCGACCTGGCGGACGAGCTCGCCGAGCCACTCGATCAGGTCGACCAGGTCGTCGGTCTTGAGATGCTCCGGCACCGTGCGCGACAACGTGCGGTAGGCGTCGGCCAGGTAGCGCAGCACCGTGCCCTCGGACCGGGCCAGCTCGTAGAACTGGATGTACTCGGCGAACGTCATGGCCCGCTCGAACATGTCGCGCACCACGGACTTCGGGCTGACGGTGTAGTCGCCGACCCACGGATGCCCGCGCCGGTAGGTTTCGTACGCCCCGAGCAGCAGGTCGTCCAGCGGCATCGGATACATGACCTCGGCCAGCTGCTCCATCCGCTCCTCGTATTCGACGCCGTCGGCCTTCATCTGCGCGACGGCCTCGCCCCTGGCCTTCTTGAGCTGGGCGGACAGGATCTGGCGCGGGTCGTCGAGGATCGACTCCACGATCGAGACCACGTCGAGCGCGTAGACCGGCGACTCGCGGTCGAGCAGGTCGAACGCGGCCAGCGCGAACGTCGAGAGCGCCTGGTTGAGCGCGAAGTCCTCCTGCAGCTCGATCGTCAGCCGGGCCCGCCTGCCCTGCTCGTCGGGCTCGGCGAACTGCTCCACGATGCCGCCGGCCAGCAGCGACCGGTAGATCGCGATGGCCTGGCTGATGTGCCGCCGCTGCCACTTGCGGTCTTCGTGGTTGTCGGTCAGCAGGTGCTTCATCGCCTGGAAGCAGTCGCCCGGCCGGTTGATCACCGCGAGCAGCATGGCGTTGCTGACCTTGAAACGCGAGTTGAGCGGCTCGGGCTCGGCCTCCTGGAGCTTGACGAACGTGTCCTCGCTCCAGCCCACGAAGCCCTCCGGCGGCTTCTTGCGGGCATAGCCGCGCCGCCTCTTGGGGTCGTCGCCGATCTTGGCCAGCGCCTTGGCGTTCTCGATGTCGTGCTCGGGAGCCTGGCAGGCGACGTAGCCGATCGTGTCGAAGCCCGCCCGGCCGGCCCGCCCGGCGATCTGGTGGAACTCGCGGGCGCGCAGCCGGCGCACCTTGTTGCCGTCGTACTTCGACAGCGCCGTGAACAGCACCGTCCTGATCGGCACGTTGACGCCGACGCCGAGCGTGTCGGTGCCGCAGATGACCTTCAGCAGCCCCGCCTGCGCGAGCCGCTCCACCAGCCGCCGGTATTTCGGCAACATGCCGGCGTGGTGCACGCCGATGCCGTGGCGGACCAGCCGCGACAGGGCGCGCCCGAACCGGGTGGTGAACCGGAACCCGCCGATCATCGAGGCGATGGCCTCCTTCTCGGCCTTCGTCGCCATGTTGATCGACATCAGGGCCTGGGCCCGCTCCATGGCCGCGGCCTGCGTGAAGTGCACGACGTAGACCGGCGCCTGGCCGGTGCTGAGCATCTCCTCCAGCGTCTCGTGCAGCGGGGTCATCCGGTAGGAGTAGACGAGCGGCACCGGCCGCTCCGAGTGCTTGACCACGGACGTGGGCCGCCCGGTGCGCCTGGTCAGGTCGCGCTCGAACATCGACACGTCGCCGAGCGTCGCCGACATCAGCACGAACTGCACGTTGGGCAGCTCCAGCAGCGGCACCTGCCAGGCCCACCCGCGGTCGGGCTCGGCGTAGAAGTGGAACTCGTCCATGACGACCTGGCCGATGTCGGCCGCGGCCCCGTCGCGCAGCGCCACGTTGGCCAGGATCTCGGCCGTGCAGCAGATGATGGGCGCGCCCGCGTTGACGCTCGCGTCGCCGGTCATCATGCCGACGTTCTCGGTGCCGAAGACGGCGCACAGGTCGAAGAACTTCTCCGAGACCAGCGCCTTGATCGGCGCGGTGTAGAACGTGCGCACGTCACGCGTCAGCGCGGCGAAGTGGGCGCCGGCGGCCACCAGCGACTTGCCCGACCCCGTCGGCGTGGCCAGGATCAGGTTGCTGCCGGAGACGACCTCGATGAGCGCCTCCTCCTGGGCGGGATAGAGGGTGAGCCCCCGCTCGGAGTTCCAGGCGACGAAAGCGTCGAAGATGGCGTCGGGATCGGCGTCGATGTCATCTGGCAGGCGGTCAACGAGTAGGCTCACGCCCTCTATCCTGCCGAAGTTTGCCCGATGGTCGAACCGGCTCCGCCCCGATCAGGTCAAACCTCCAGGTCGAGCTGGAGCAGGACCGTGTCGACCCAGCGCCCGTGCTTGAATCCCACGGCCCTCAGCCGGCCGGCCTCGGCGAAGCCGTACACCTCGTGCAGCCGCGCCGACGACGGGTCGCCCGAGTCGGCGATCACCGCCACCACCCGGCGGGCGTGGTTCCGGCGCGCCGCGTCGATCAGCTCGCCGAGCAGCAGCCGGCCGAGCCCGCGCCCGGTCATGCCGGGCGCGATGTAGATGGTGTCCTCGACGGTGTGCCGGTAGGCGGGCTTGGGACGGTATGGAGCGAGGTAGGCATAGCCGGCGATCACGCCGTCCACGTCGGCCACCAGGAACGGCAGCCCGGCCCGCGTGACGCCGGCCGCCTTCGCCCGCCAGTCGTCCAGCGACGGCGGCGTCTCGTCGAACGTGGCCACGCTGCCCGTCACGTAGTGCGCGTAGATGGCGGCGACGGCGGGCAGATCGGCCCCGGCGAGGGCTCGGACCTTCGTCATGCCCCCATTCTGCGCACCGGCGCGTTACGCCGGTGTTTCCCCGACCTCACGCCCCGGCGCGCGGCGCCGTCACCAGCAGCCCGCCGAGCAGCGCGATCACCGCGAGGAACGGCCCGCCGCCGGGGGCGAAGCCGCCCACGGTGAGGATCAGCACCCCCGCGCCGACCAGCGCGGTCGCCCCCAGCACCGTGCCCCAGCCCTCCTTGCCGTACGGCAGCGCGGGCGGCGTCTCGAACCGGGCGAACCCCTTCAGCAGCGGCCACAACACCAGGCACAGCAGCCCGAACCAGAGCGGCCATCCGGCGAACCAGAGCGCGCTGCCCGGCGCCGGCGTCTCGATGCCCAGCAGGACCACCACGACGCCGGTGACGGCGAACAGGGCCGGCATGTGCCACAGGTACACCGTCATGATCCGCGGCCCCGCCCAGTCCAGCAGCCGGCCCGTGGGCAGCCGCAGCAACCACGGCCGCAGCAGCACGGCCAGCCCGATCTGCCCGGCGGAGACGGCCAGCATGGCGAGGGTGGGCGGGGCCATGTTCGACATCTCGGCGCCGGGCAGCCCGATCATGCTGCCCGGGTAGGGGCCGTACGCCACCAGCGAAGCCGCCGCCCCGAAGCCCCCCGCCGCCAGCGCCCACGCGTGGCGCAGCCGGCCCTCGGCGTAGAGGAAGCCGAGCTGGTGCACGGCCAGCCAGACGAACACGATGTTCAGGTAGCCCACGGCCTCGACCCCGGTGGAGAAGCGTGCCACGTCGGTCAGCACCGCCCCGGCCGCCAGCCCGGCGGGGATCCACAGGCCGTACCTCTGGTGCAGGCGCAGCGCGTACGGGGTGGCCGTGACGGCGATCAGGTAGACGGCCAGGAACCACAGCAGCTGCCCGGTCAGCTTCGCGCCCACGTCGAGCGGCTGCTCGGGCACGCCCAGCGTGAGCAGGATGTGCGGCAGCGGGATCCACACCGCGGCGAGCGGCAGGAGCGGCCAGGCCAGGCGGCGCAGCCGCTCCGCCAGCCACCGCGGCGCGCTCTTGCCGGTGCGCCCGAAGCTGATCGCGTTCGCGGCGCCGCCCGCGAAGAACACCAGCGGCATCACCTGGCTGATCCAGGTCACCACCCACACGCCGGGCGTGGACAGCGCGTTGCCCGTGCTCAGCCGGACCCCGTCGTACGACAGCACGGGGATGGTCCAGTGCTGCAGGACGATCAGCGCCATGCCGAACACGCGCAGCAGGTCGATGAACGGATCCCGCGCCGCGCGCACGCCTGCCGTGCGGCGCGGCCCCGTGGTCGTGGTGGCCGCGGCGGTGGGGCGGTCCAGCAGAACGGTCATGGGGGCGCCTCGATTCGCAGGGGACGGATGACTCAAGGCTTCCGTCGCGGGCGCCCGCGCACATTGCCGCCGCCCACCCTGTCGAGGTCAAGATCGCACCACCGGCTCCGGTAGGGCTGGCCCTACCCCCGCACACCGGCGCACCCGCTCGTCCGGGACGACGGGACGAAATACGGTTGAGGCCATGCGCTCCCTGATGAGGCGTGTCCTTCTCGACACCCGTTACACGCTGGTGGGCTTCCCCACGACCGTCATAGGTTTCGTGCTCATGGTCGCCGGCTTCTCCGCCGGCACGGGCACCCTGGTCGTGTGGCTCGGCGTGCCACTCCTGGCCGGCACGCTGATGATGGCGCGGGGATTCGCCGACGCGGAGCGCGGCTGGCTGTCCGACGTGCTCAAGCGCCCTCCGGTGCGGCCCCGCTACAAGCCGGCCCCGGACGGCGCGGGCTGGTTCCGCCGGCTGGTCAACCCGCTGACCAGCGGGCAGTCCTGGCTCGATCTGCTGCACGGCATCGTCAGCCTGCCGTTCGCCATCGTGGCGTTCGTGCTGACGGTCGTCTTCTGGGCGATCCCCCTGGCGGGGCTGACCTGGCCGCTGTACGGCATCATCACCATGCGGATCCCCGGCAACACGGAGCTGCCCGAGCTGCTCGGCCTCGGCGACGGCTATCTCGTCAACGTGGTCTTCCACGTGGGCATCGGCCTGGTCTTCGCGGTGCTCATGCCCTTCATGGTGCGCGGGGCCGCGCTGCTGCGGGCCGGGCTCGGCAGGGCGCTGCTGACCGGCGTGGCCGAGCTGCACGAGCGCATCGACGACCTGGCCGAAGGGCGCGCCGCGGCCGTCTCCGCCGAGGCCAACGCGCTGCGCAAGCTGGAGCGCGACATCCACGACGGCCCGCAGCAGCGGCTGGTCTCGCTGGCCATGGAGCTGTCCAGGGCGCAGCGGCAGATGGCCAAGGACCCCGAGGCGGCGCAGGTCACGCTCAAGTCGGCGATCGGCGCCACCCGCGAGACGCTCGACGAGCTGCGCGCGCTCTCGCGCGGCATCGCGCCGCCCGTCCTGTCGGACCGCGGTCTCGCGCCCGCCCTCGCCGCCCTGGCCGGGCGCTGCACGATCCCGGTGGACCTGGACGTGCAGACGGTCGATCGTTATCAGGCGTCGGTCGAGAACGCCGTCTACTTCGTGTGCGCCGAGGCTCTCACGAACGTGGCCAAGCACAGCCGCGCCACCATCTGCACGGTCCAGCTGGTCCGCATCGGTGACGGCCTGATGCTCACGATCGGGGATGATGGTGTCGGCGGCGCGAGCGTCGCCAAGGGACACGGTCTCGCCGGGCTGGCCGACCGGCTCCGCGCCGTCGACGGGGAGCTGACGATCCAGTCACCCGACGGCGGGCCGACAACGATCGTGGCGGAGGTGCCGTGCGGGTAGTCGTGGCCGATGACGCGGTCCTGATCAGGGAGGGCCTGGTCAGGCTGCTCGAAGAGTTCGGCTGCGAGGTGGTGGCGGCCGTCGGTGACGGCCCCGGCCTCGTCGAGGCCGTCGCCGGGCACAAGCCCGACGTGTCGGTGGTCGATGTGCGCATGCCGCCGTCGTTCACCGACGAGGGGCTCAGGGCGGCCGTCGAGGCGCGGCGCAGGGTGCCGGGCGCGCCCGTGCTCATCCTGTCGCAGTATGTCGAGGTCTCCTACGCCGACGACCTGCTGGCCGACGCCCGGGGCGCGGTGGGCTACCTGCTGAAGGACCGCGTCGTCGACGTCGACGAGTTTCTCGAGGGCCTGCGGCGGGTGGCCGCCGGCGGCACCGTGTTCGATCCGCAGGTGGTGTCCCAGCTGATGGTGCGCAGGCGCAAGGACGACCCGCTGGCGCAGCTCACGCCGCGTGAGCGTGAGGTGCTCGGGCTGATGGCCGAGGGGAAGTCGAATCCGGCCATCGGGCGGCAGCTCGTGATCAGTGACGGGGCCGTGGAGAAGCACATCAGGAGCATCTTCAGCAAGCTCGGCCTCTACGCGGAGGACAGCGACCAGCATCGCCGGGTGCTCGCTGTGCTGACCTACCTGCGGTCCTGACCCTTATGTCGTTGTCGGTTCGCCCGCACCCCCGGCCCCGGCCCGCCGGCGAGCGGGGGCGGCTCCGCTCTCCGGTCCCTCCTCGGCCGCGCTGAGGGGTGGCTGGCCGGTCCGCGCGGCGCTGCGCGCGGACCTGGCCGCTCGGGGTCAGCCGAGCGCGTCGACCAGCTTCTTACGCTGCTGGGCGCCCAGGCCGCCGAGACGGCGCTTCTCGTCGACGCCCGCCTCCTCCATCAGCGCGGTGGCCTTGGCCGGACCCACGCCCTTGACGGCGCGCAGCGCCTGGGAGACCTTGATCTTCTTCGCGATGTCGTCGTCGCGCTCGAGCAGCTGGGCGAACGTCAGCTCGCCGGCCTTGACCTTGGCCAGCAGGGCGGTGCGTGCGGCACGCGCCTCGGCCGCCTTGGCCAGAGCCGCTTGACGCTGCTCGGGGGTGAGGGTGGGAAGTGCCATCTCTGTTCTCTCCTCGGGGAGTTTTACGTTCGGGTTCTGTTACCCGTGGTGCAGTGGCTAATCATGGCGGATACCAGCGGTTCGTGTTGCGGAAAGCGCCCGGCTCAACGTGCCGGCCACCCCGTCGTGGCCGCTCACGCGCACGCCACGTGCCGCGTGACCGGGCCTTCGCCGGCCCTCATGCCGCCGACCACGCGTTCTCCCACACCGTAGCCCCCACGGAGCGGGTGCGACCTCAGCGGCGGCCGGACCGGGCCCCGGCCGGCCCTGCGAGCGTGGCGCCGCGAGCCGCCGGCCTCGCCGGGTCCGCGGTCGTCCCTCGCGGGGCGGCCGAGGTGCGCGCCCCGCCCGGCGCGAGCACGCCTCCGTACCCTTCATACGCTGGGGAAACACCGGACATCGCCCGTGCCCGCGAGCGCCACGGGGATGGCCGCGCACGCCCGGCACGCCCCGCGTCGCGCCCGCCTCCGTCATGGGGGCGCGAGCTCCGGGTTCGCGCGTTCGCCGCCCGGGTCATGGGGGTCCGGCCCGGCGGATCCTCGCAGCCGTACGGCTCGCCGGCGGGGGGCCGTACAAGATCGCAAACGTGTTCGGATACGGAGGGCGCTATTGCGGCTTATCCCTACGCGGGGTGGAATGCGTCACATTTCGCCTTTCGGGCGTGTCGCGACCCTGGTCAGGGTGGTTTTCCGCCACCTTTCGAGCCCTTCGGGGGTCAGGAAGGCGTCGAAGACCGACTCCATGGCGCCCAGCAGCGCCCCGCGCCAGCCCAGAGCCGACCCCGCGATCCTGGGCGGGGGGTCGCGGCGGATCGCCATGAGGCGGGGCTCGCAGGCCCGCAGCAGCGTCCCGCCCGCGCGCTCCGCCAGCTCCACGCCGTGGCCCGACAGGGTCACCACCTCCGGATCGTGGGCGTTCACCAGGGCGGCGATCCCCCGGCCGAGCGCGGCGGCGCCGGCCGCCACCGCCTCCTCGCTCGTGGCCAGCACCCGTTCGGCCTGCTCGCGTCCCCGGCCGCCGCCGTGCTCCAGGCCGACGTGGCGCAGCAGCGCGTTCGCGCCGACGTCCATGCCCCAGCAGCCGATCGCCCCGCACATGCAGGGCCGGTCGCCGCCCCCCAGCGGCATGTGCCCGAACTCGGCGCCGGTGCCGCTCGCCCCGCCCAGCGGGCGCCCCTCGACGACCAGCACGCCGCCCAGGTCGAAGTCCACATGCAGGTGCAGTCCCACCCGCACCCCTCGCAACCGCCCGCGCCGCGCCTCCGCCAGCGCCGCGAACGCGGTGTCGTTCCCGACCACCACCTCGCTCGCGCCCGGTGCGGCGTCCTCCCGCGGGGCGTCGCCGGGGGCGGGGGACAGGCCGAGGAGGGCGGGTACGTCCACCGAGCGCCAGCCGAGGTGGGCGATGTCCACCAGGCCGCCGAACCGCACCGGCCCCGCCAGGGCGACGCCGACGCCGACGACCCGGTGGCCGAGCCGGGACGTGTGGGCGGCGACGGCCTCGCCCAGCGGAACGAGAGCGCCCTCGGGCGTGCCGTCGTGCGGGCGCACGTCCAGGACGGCGACCCGGCCACCCAGCTCGCACGCCGCCAGCTCCCACGCGTCCTCGCGCACGTCCGCCGCCAGCGCCAGCGGCCCGCGCGGATGAGGGCCCGGCACCTGGGTCGGGCGTCCCCGCGCGTGCTCCTGGGCCGGCTCCTCGTGCAGCAGCCCGTCCTCGGCCAGCCCGGCGACGAGCACCGACGCCGTCCCCCTCGCCAGCCGCAGGTCGCGGGTCAGCCGCGATCGGGTGCTGGTGGCCCCGCAGTCGTGGACGGCGCGCAGCAGCCGCACCCGGTTGTGCGCGCGAAGCTCGCCGCTCGTCGTGGCTCCGTTCACGAACACAGTTTATGCTCTAGCCGTGAACAAAAGCGTCATTGAAGCCAGGCGTGCTCGTGCCGGAGTTTTCGGATTTTTCATCCTCTGCGGTTTTGTGATGGGTCTCTGGGCGGCCGGGCTGCCGTCCCTGAACGACCGGCTCGACCTCGGTTTCGCCCGGCTGGGCAGCATCCTGCTGCTGATCTCCGGCGGTGCGCTGGTGTCGATGCTGGTGGCGGGATCCCTGGTGGACCGGTGGTCCAGCAGGCGGGTGTGCTGGTTCGCCGGCCCGTTCTCGGCGCTGGTCCTGCTCGGCCCGGCGCTGGCGCCCTCGTACGAGGCCCTCGTGGTGCTGGCGATCGTGTTCGGGATCGGGCTCGGGGTGACCGAGGTCTCCATGAACGCCCACTCCGTCGAAGTCGAACGCCGCTACGGCCGGCCGATCATCTCGGCCTTCCACGGCACGTGGAGCCTGGGCGGCGCCGCCGGGGGCGGGCTCACCGCGCTCGTCCTGCAGGCCGGGCTCGACGCCCAGTGGCTGCTGATCGCGGCGGCCCTGGTCGTGCCGTTCCTGTACGTTCCCGCGGCCCGGTTGCTGCTGCCCGACCAGCCCGAGCACGCCTCGCCGGAGCCGGGGGCCCAGAAGGGCGCCGGGCTGAAGTGGGGACTCATCGCGGTGCTCGGGCTGGCCGCCTTCGCCGGGCACCTGAGCGAGGGCGCGGCCATCGACTGGGCCGCGTTGCACGCGCGTACGGTGCTGGAGACCGACCCCGCCATGGCGCCGCTGGCGTACACGGTCTTCTCCGTGGCCATGACGACCGTCCGGCTGCTGGGCGACCCGATCAGGGCCAGGCTCGGCTCCGTGCGCACCATCCAGTTGGCCGGGCTCTTCGCCACCGTCGGCTACGTGCTGATCCTCCTCTCGCCCGCCGTCGGCGAGCCGCTCCAGGTGGTCTGCGCGTGGACCGGCTGGGCGCTGGCCGGGGTGGGGCTGGCCACGGTGGTGCCGGTGTTGTTCAGCGCGGTCGGAGCGGTCGGCGACCGGGTGGGACGGGCGCTGGCCATGGTGACGGCGTTCGGCTACAGCGGGCTGCTGCTGGGGCCCGCCGTGCTCGGCTACGTGGCCGAGGCCTCCTCGCTGCCGGTCGCGCTCGTCATCCCGACGGTCCTGGCCGCCGTGGTGGCGCTCGCCGGAGCGCCCGCGATCCGTTCGCTGCTCAGGGTCTCCGGCGCGGAGTCCCGCGGGGAAGGGGTCGTCGCGCCCGGGCCGGCGCCCGAACCCGCCCGGGACTGACCCCGCGCGGCGCCGCGTCCTGTCCGTCTTCGCGGGCCTCATCCGTCGCGCGTCCGGCATGCTCCGGGCGCGCCCGGCTTGCCGCGCCGGTGGTCGCGGATTTGCCGGCATGGCGGCTGACCTGGTGTTATGCGATCGTGACTTGACCTGCAGGTTGCGTGCCGGTTTCATGTGGCTCACGCGGTAAACGTTTACAGCAATCAGATCGTAAACGTTTACACCACAGGGAAGGACAACCGTGGCCGACGGACCCACGATCACCACGATCGCCGAGCGCGCCGGCGTCTCGATCGCCTCGGTCTCGCGGGTTCTCAACGGCCTGCCGACCAGGCAGGAGACCGTGCGCAAGGTGATGGCCGCCGCCGACGAGCTCGGCTACGTGCGCAACGCCGTGGCCAGGTCGCTCAAGTCGCGCCGCACCCACCAGGTGGCCTTCGCCATGGCCGACGTCGGCAACCCCGCCTACCTGGCCATGCTCCGCGAGATCCAGCCGGTGCTGAAGGCGGCGGGCTACCGGCTCGTGCTGCACTCCACCGACGCCGTCGTGGCCGACGAGATCGACGTGCTGCACAGCCTCGGCGAACGTTACGTGGACGGCCTGATCATGAGCCCGCTGCGGGTCACCGATCAGCACCTCGAGATGCTGGCCGCGGCCAGGGCGCCCGTCGTGATCATCGGTTCGGTGCCCGAGGGAACGCGGGCCGACAACGTGCGCGCCGACTCCCGCACCGGCGTGCGGCTGGCGATCGACCACCTCTACGCGCTCGGCCGCCGCAGGATCGGCATGATCAACGGCCCGCTCGACACCGTTCCGGGAGCCGCCCGCGGCGCCGCCTACCGGGAGGCGCTCGCCGACCTCGGCCTGCCCTACGACGAGGAGCTCGTGCGGATCGGCGACTTCTACCGCGCGGAAGGGGGCCGCGCGGTGGCGGAGCTGCTCGACAGGGTTCCCGACGTGGACGCGCTGATGTGCGCCAACGACCTGATCGCGCTCGGCGCGCTCGACGTGCTGCGCGCGGCGGGCAAGCGGGTGCCCGCCGACGTGGCGGTGGTCGGCATGGACGACACCGACCTGGCGGCGGCCTCGTGGCCGGCGCTGACCAGCGTCTCGCTCGGGTCGGCCGAGCGCGGCAAGGCCGCCGCCGAGCTGCTGCTCGACCGGCTGCAGGGCGGCGACCGCGAGCCGCGGGTGGTCACCGTGCCACCCCGGCTCGTCATCCGCGCCAGCACGGCGGGCGAGGGAGCCGCGCACGACGACGCGGGACGTACCGAGAGGAAGGAGGGCGGCGCGTGACGGCGACCGTGACGAGACCGGCGCCGCCGCGGAGGCCGCGCGCCAAGCGCCGCCGCATGTCGCGCCAGGCGCGCGAGATGTGGCTGCTGATGTTGCCCGCGCTGGTGCCGGTGCTGCTGTTCAGCGTCGGCCCGCTGCTGTACGGCATCGGCCTGGCCTTCACCGACGCCCGCAACACGCGGGTCCACGAGACGAGCTTCGTCGGCCTGGCGAACTTCACCGATCTGCTGGCCGACGACGACTTCTGGGCGTCGTTCAGGATCGGCGCCGTCTGGGCGGTCTCCGTGACCGTGCTGCAGTTCCTGGCCGCGCTCGGCCTGGCCGTGCTGCTCAACCAGAACCTGCGCTTCAGGGGCGTGGCCCGGGTGCTCGCGGTGGTGCCGTGGGCGATGCCGCCCGTGGTCATCGGCCTGATGTGGAAGCTCGTCTACCACCCCGACGCGGGCATACTGAACGACCTGCTCGGCACGGACGTCAACTGGCTGGCCGACTTCTCGCTCGCGCTGCCCGCGATCATCGTGGTCGGCGTGTGGACCGGCATGCCGCAGACCACGGTCGTGCTCCTGGCGGGCCTGCAGAACGTGCCCAAGGAGCTCTACGAGGCCGGCGAGATGGACGGCGCGGGCCGCTGGCGGCGCTTCTGGAGCATCACGCTGCCGCAGTTGCGGCCCGTGATCGTGGCGATCACCTCGCTCGACTTCGTGTGGAACATCAACCAGTTCGGCCTGGTCTACGTGCTCACGCAGGGCGGGCCCGGCGGGCAGACGCGGCTGCCGATGTTGTTCGCCTACGAGGAGGCGTTCCGCTACCGGTTCGCGGGCTACGCCTCGATGCTCGGCCTCGCCATGGCGATCGTCGTGCTCGCGGTGCTCGGGTTGTACCTGTGGCGGCAGATGAGGGAGAGCCGATGAGACGCCTACCGCAGTACGCCGCGCTGGTCGCGTACATCGTCTTCCTGGCCTTTCCCCTGCTCTGGCTGCTGTCGACGGCGCTGAAGACGCCGCAGGAGATGGCGCTGACCGAGCCGACGTGGTTGCCGCGCGAGCCGACGCTGGCCAACTTCACCGACGCGTTCGGCGAGCAGGACCTGGTGGGCGCGGCGGTGCGCAGCCTGATCGTGGCGCTGTTCAGCAGCGTGATCACGGTGCTGATCTCGCTGCCCGCCTCCTACGCCATGGCCCGCTACCGCAGCCTGCTCAACCGGGTCGCACTCGGGTGGGTGCTGGTCAGCCAGGTGTTCCCGTTCATCCTGATCATCATCCCGCTCTTCATGATCCTGCGCGAGATGGACCTGGTGAACACGCTGCCGGGGCTGGTGGCCGTGCACGTGACGTTCACGCTGCCGTTCGCGTTGTGGATGTTGCAGGGGTACGTGCGCGCGGTGCCGCCCGAACTGGAGGAGGCGGCGGCCGTGGACGGCGCCACCCGGCTGCGCTCGATCGCCACCGTCGTGGCGCCGCTCCTCGCGCCGGGCGTGGTGGCCACGCTGCTGTTCGCGTTCATCTCGTCGTGGAACGAGTTCATGTTCGCGCTCGTGATCCTGCAGAACCCCGATGTCATGACGCTCCCGCTGACGCTGGTGAGGTTCACCGGCCCGGAGGGGGTGGCCAGGCTCGGCCCGCTGGCCGCGGCGTCGCTCATGGCGACGATCCCGAGCCTGATCTTCTTCGCAATCATCCAGCGGCGCCTGAAGTCCGGCCTGATGGCCGGCGCCGTCAAGGGCTAGGAGGCTCATATGCGTATCAAGTCCGCTCTGGCGGTGGTGGCGATCGCCACGCTCACCACGGCGTGCGGCGGGGGAGGAGGCGGCGAGTCCTCCTCCCCGAACGAGCCGGTGAAGATCAATTTCCTCAGCCTGGCGTGGCAGAAGGAGTCCGTGGCCGCCAACAAGCAGCTCGTGGAGGAGTGGAACAAGGCCAACCCGAACATCCAGGTCACCTACGTCCAGGGCAGCTGGGACAACGTCAACGACCAGCTCGTCACCCAGTTCGCCGGTGGCACGGCCCCCGACGTCATCCACAACGACTCGCCCGCGCTGTCCGGCTTCGCCACCGACGGCTACCTGCTCGACCTCAGCGGCAAGCTGCCCGCCGAGCTCAAGAACGACATCCCCCAGGCCGCCTGGGACACCGTCACCTTCGACGGCGGCAAGGGCGAGCAGGGCGTCTACGGCGTGCCGTTCCTGCAGGAGTCGCAGGTCATCATCGCCAACAAGAAGCTGCTCGAGGCGGCCAAGGTGCGCATCCCGACGGCGGACGCCCCGTGGACGTGGGACGAGTTCTCCGCGGCCGCCAAGAAGATGACCAAGGGCGACACGTACGGCGTGGCCTGGCCGATGAAGTCGCCGGTCAACAAGACGCTCAACCTGGCGCTCAACTTCGGCGGCACGTTCTTCCAGACCGCCGGCGGCAAGACCACGGTCAAGGTCGGGCCCGAGGAGCGCGAGGTGCTGCAGCGCATCCACGACCAGCTCTACAAGGACAAGTCGGCCGATCCCGCCGCGCTCGGCCAGGGCACGGCCGACCCGCTGCCGGCCTTCTACAAGGGCAAGTTCGCGCTGCTGCCCGCGGGGGTCTACCTGCGCCAGCAGGTCGCCGAGCAGGCGCCGGACGGCTTCGAGTGGGTCACCCTGCCGGGCCCGAAGGGCACCTCCACCCAGCAGGGCGCGGTCTCGCAGACGTTGTCGATCGCGCAGGAGAGCGAGCACCCCGACGAGGCCATGAAGTTCATCTCGTTCTTCCTGAACGGCCCCAACCAGGCCAAGCTCGCCAAGGGCGACTGGCTGCTGCCGACGTCCGTGAAGGCCGCCGCCGACCCGGCGATGACCAGCGAGGAGAACGGCTGGGACGTGGCCACCGCCTCCGCCAAGGACCTCGTCGTGGCGCCGTTCCTCAAGGTGAACGGGTTCGACGAGTGGAAGAGCAAGGTTGCCACGCCGGCCCTCCAGGAGTACTTCGCCAACAAGATCACCATCGACGAGGTGGCCAAGAGGCTCGTCGAGGACGGCAACCAGGTGCTGGAGCGGTACCAGCGGTGACTCCCCGCGACAGGGCCCGGGGGTGCCTGCTCGGCCTGGCGGCCGGCGACGCCCTCGGCGCTCCCGCCGAGAACCTGACGCCGTCGGAGATCCGGCGCCGGTGGGGACGGCTCACCGAGATCGAGGGCGGGGGCACCGACGACACCGAGTACGCGATCTTCGCCGCGTCGCTCCTCGTCCGTCACGGTCATGCGCTGACCAGCGCGGACGTCGCCGCCGCGTACCGGGAGCTGATCCTGCCCCGGATCGCCGGGCCGATGCGCGGGGCCGGGTTCTCCGAACTGGGCACCGTCGAGGCGCTGCGCCGCGGCCTGGAGCCGCCGCTGACCGGGCTCGTGCACGCCCACGGGTGGTCGGACGGGCTGGCCATGCGGGCCGCGCCGTACGGGATCTTCTGCCCGGGCGATCCGGCGGAGGCGGCCCGGCTGGTGGAGCAGGACGGTCTGGTCAGCGCGGCCGGCGAGGGCATCCTCGGCGGCCGCGCGGTCGCCGGCGCGGTGGCCGCCGCGATGGGCGGCGCCGCCCCCGACGAGGTCGTGGCGGCGGCGCTGGCGGTCATCCCGCCCGACTCCTGGACCGCCAGGAACATCGTCCGGGTACGCGACGTGCTCGGCCGGCTCTCGGCCGCGGGCGCCGGCGCGGCCGGCCCGGATGCGGGCGCCGGCGGGGCGGCCGTCGGCGAGGCGTTGCACGAGGCCGTGGTCGTGCGGCATTACCCCTGGACCGACGTGGCGCCGGAAGCCGTGGCGCTGGCGTTCGCGGCCTTCCTCGCGGGAGGCGGTGACGTGGAGACGTCGGTGACGTTCGGGGTGAGCCTGGGCAGGGACGCCGACACGATCGGCGCCATCGCCGGGGCCGTGGCGGGAGCCGGTCGCGGAGAGAGCGGCGTGCCCCGGCGGTGGGCCGGAAGAATCGGGCCGGTGACGGGCAAATGCCTGCCCGTCGTGGCGGGGAGACACGTGCTGGACGTCGCCGACGAACTGGCGGAAAGGCTGTAGATCACGATGTCGGGGGACAGGATCAGGGGCGCCTTCGCCGGGCTCGCCGTGGGCGACGCGGCCGGATGGCCCGCCGCCAGGCACCGCGCGGCGCTGCACGCGCCCTGGAGCCGGCGCCTGTACAGGGAGCTGGACGCGTTCGCGGAAGAACATCGCGTGACCACCCTGCCGGTGCCGTTCGCGCTGAACCAGCCGGTGGCGCCGCTGCGCGTCGGCCCGTCCGACGACGCCGAATGGCTGGCGTGGACGGCGCTCACCATCGACCGGCCGCGGGCCGAGGCCTTCAGGGACCTCATCGACCCGGCCCCGGGAACCCCCGGGACGCGCGCCGCCAGTGACCCGGCGTCCGGGCCGTCCGGGGTGCGGGCGGTCGGTGACGCGGCGTCCGGATCGTCCGGGGCGCGGGCCGGCGGCGGGGCGGTCAGGGCGCGGATCTCGGTGGCGACCGCGCTCGACAACCTCGCCAAGGGGGTGGAGCCGCCCGCGTCCGGGCACGACAACCCGCACTTCTTCGACGACGCCGCCGCGGTCAGGGCCGTCGCGTTCGGGGCCCTCGGGAGGGACCCCACGCGGGACGCCGAGGTGACGAACGCCGGCGACGGCGTCCTGGGCGCCAGAGCCATGGCCGCCGCCGTGGCCGAGGCCGTGGCGTCGGGCTCGGCGGTCAACGCCGTGGAGGCCGCGCTCGCCGCACTGCCCGACGGCACCGCCATCGGCCACAACGCCCGGCTGGCGGTCAAGGCCGCGCGGGCGGCGGGTGACCCGTTCGCCGCCGTCCCCGCGCTGGACGGTGCGCTGCTCGACCACGTCTACAGCTACGGTGTCGGCGCGGCGCAGACGGTGCCCGTCGCCCTGGCGCTGGCCGCGGTGTCGGGCGGGGAACTGGGCCGGGCGGTGCCCGCGGCGGCGTGCCTGGCCGCGCTCGCCGACTCGGCGCCCGCGCTGACCGGAGCGCTCACGGGAGCCTGCGGCGGGCTCGGCGCGGTCCCGGAGGGGTGGATCACGCCGGTGCGCACGCTGGCCGGCTGCTGCCTGCCTGACCTGGCGGGCCTGGATCTGATCGAACTAGCCAACGATGTCACGGAGGGAATCGCATGACGCCGCTTGAGGACAGGGCGACCGGCTGCGTGGTGGGGGCGGCGGTCGGTGACGCGCTGGGCGGCGCCACCGAGGGCTGGACCCCCGAACAGATCGTCGACCGGTACGCGGGCCGGGTCGAGGGCATCGTGCCGCCGTTCAACGAGGACTGGCGCAACGCCCGGCCGATCGCGCCGTACCACAAGGGTGACGGCCACATCACCGACGACACGTTGATGACGCACGCCCTGATCCGGGTCTACGAGAAGGCCGGCGGGCACCTCGGTGCGTATGCGATGGCCGAGCACATGGTGCCGGAGCTGATGGGCGAGCGGCGGTGGATCCCCGAGCTGGAGGCCGAGGCGCTGCCGCTGCAGCGGATCTTCCTGGCCGAGAAGTGGATCGTGGCCAGGCTGCACTACGGGCACGTGGACCCGCGTGAGGCCGGTGTCGGAAATATCGTGAACTGCGGCGCCGCCATGTACGTCGCCCCCGTCGGCATCGTCAACGCCGCCGACCCCGACGGCGCCTACGCCGAGGCCATCGACCTGGCCGGAGCCCACCAGTCCAGCTACGGCCGCGAGGCCGCCGGGGTGATGGCCGCCGCCGTCGCCGAGGCCATGCGGCCGGGCGCCACGGCCGACTCCGTGGTCGCCACCTGCCTGCGCCTGGCCAAGGACGGCACCAGGGCCGCCATCGAGGCCGTCTGCGAGGCCGCCGCCGGGCTCGGGCACTGGGACGGATCGTTCGAGGCGCTGCGCGCCGCCATGCGGCCGTACGACACCGTCGCCGACACCTACCGCGACCAGGGGCTGGGGGCGCGGCGGCCGAGCCGTACGCACAGCATCGAGGAGCTGCCGCTCGCGCTCGGGTTCCTGGTGATCGCCAAGGGCGGCTACCGCGACACCGTGCTCGGCGGCGTCAACTACGGGCGCGACGCCGACTCGATCGCCTCCATGGGCGGGGCCATCGCGGGGGCGCTCGGAGGGCTGTCCTCCGTGCCGGCGGAGTGGGTGGAGCAGGTCGGCGCCGCCAGCCGTACGGACCTGGTGGCTCCCGGGCTCGCCATCGCCGGGGTCGCCCGCCGGGTGCACGCCGGCGACCTCGCGCGGCGGCGCGACCACGAGGCCGCCTTCGCCGCCCTGGACCGCCGGTGATCCGGCTCACCTGGGTCCAGCCGGAGGACCTGCTCGGCCACGAGCTCCGCCAGGCGGCCGAGGACGGCCGCGCCGGCGACCGGGTCCGGGAGATCGCGGCCCGGTGGCACGCGGCAGGAGGGCACGACGCCCCGCCACGCGCGGGCGCCTCCGGCCCCGGCGCCGCGCGACTGCGAGGGCTGGCAGAGGAGCTGCTGGACGAGCTGGCGGCCATCCCGTCGCCGCTCGACGAGCCGTCCGACCTGGCCGCGATCATCGCCGCCTGCCCCGGCTGGCCCGCCCCCCGCCCCGGCGCGGCCGATCCCGCCCGGGTGCTGGGCGCCTGGCTCGGGCGGGCGGCCGGGTGCGTCCTGGGCAAACCCGTCGAGAAGATCCCGCGCGAGGGCATCAGGCGGATCGCCGAGACCACCGGCAACTGGCCCATCAGGGGCTGGTTCACCGCGAAGGGCCTGCCCGATGACGTCGCGCGCCGCTGGCCGTGGAACCGCCGCAGCGCCGTCAACTCCCTGGCCGAGAACATCGACGGCATCCCCGAGGACGACGACCTCAACTACCCGCTGCTGGCCCTGACCGTCCTGGAACGTCACGGCCGCGGCTTCACCACCGACGACGTGGCCAGGCTGTGGCTGGACGAGTTGCCCGCGGGCCGTACGTTCACCGCCGAGCGGGTCGCGTACCGCAACCTGCTGGACGGCGTCGAGCCGCCCCGCACGGCCACCCGTCGCAACCCGTTCCGCGAGTGGATCGGAGCGCTGATCAGGGCGGACGTGTACGGCTGGGTCAACCCGGGCGATCCGGCCACGGCCGCCGAGTACGCCTGGCGCGACGCCCGGCTCACCCACACCGCGAACGGGATCTACGGGGCGATGTTCGTGGCCGCGATGTGCGCCGCCTCGCTGGTGGCCACGTCGGCGGAGGAGGTGGTGCGGGCGGGCCTGTCCGTGGTGCCCGAGGGGTCGCGGCTGCACGAGGCCGTCCGCCTGGCCGTCGCGGACGCCGCCCGCGAGGACGACTTCGAGCGGGTCGTCGACCGCCTCCACGAACGCCACGGCGCCCTGCACTGGGTGCACACGGTCAACAACGCCGCCCTCGTCGCCGCCACGCTGATCCATGGCCGGGGCGACTTCACCGCCACGATCGCGGGAGCGGTCGCCGGCGGCTGGGACACCGACTCGGCGGGGGCCACGGCCGGATCCCTCGCGGGGGCGCTGAACGGCGGCGTGCCCGGTCGTTGGCGCATGCGCGACCGCCTGGCCAGCAGCCTCAGCGGGTTCGACGGGGTGGGTCTGGAAGAGCTGGCCGCCCGTACCCAGGAGATGATGACCATATGATCTCGGTTTTCGGCAGCGCCAACATGGACCTCGTCGCGTACGTCTCAAAAGCCCCTAAACGCGGCGAGACGGTCACCGGGCGCCACTTCCGTACCGTCCCTGGCGGCAAGGGCGCCAACCAGGCGATCGCCGCGGCCCGCGCGGGCGCGCGGGTGGCGTTCCTCGGGGCGGTCGGCGACGACGGTTTCGGCGCGGAGATGCGGGCCACGCTGGCGGAGGCCGGCGTCGACGTAAGCGGCCTGCGCCAGGTGCCGGGGCCCAGCGGCATCGCACACATCGTGGTCGACGACGACGGCGGCAACTCGATCGTCGTCGTGCCAGGGGCGAACGGCACGGTGACCGGACCGTCCCCCGACGACCTGGCCGTGATCGCGGCCTCTCAAGCGCTGCTGCTCCAGCTGGAGCTGCCCATGGGCGCGGTCGTCGAGGCGGCGCGGGGGGCGAGGGCGGCGGGCGTGCCCGTGTTCCTCACGCCGGCGCCCGCGCAGCCCCTGCCGGCTGAGCTGCTCGACGCGGTCACGACCATCGTCCCGAACGAGCACGAGGCGGCTGCCATCACCGGCGTCTCCGGCGCGGACGCGGCGCTCGACGCGCTGCTCGAGCTGGTCGAGGAGGCCGTGATCACGCTGGGCTCTGAGGGCGCGCTCTTCGGGTCCCGGTCGGGGGAGCGGCTGCGCGTGCCCGCGGCGCCGGTGAAGGCGGTGGACACGACGGCGGCCGGCGACACGTTCGTGGGCGCGCTGGCGGTGGCCCGCTCGGAGGGGCGTGCCATGGTCGGCGCCCTGCGGTTCGCCTCGGCGGCGGCGGCGCTGTCGGTGCAGCGCGAGGGGGCCAGCACGTCGATGCCGGCCCGCCAGGAGATCGAGGAGTTCCTCGCCTCGTGACCCGCTCGCCGGAGGTCTCATGATGCGCCTGATGGGCAGATGGTGACCATGAGCGAGAAACCAGAGAACCTGCCTGACGCGGTCGGCGGGGTCGAGGGGGAGAGCGACGTCGTCGCCGAACGGTCGGGTGCCGGCACGCCGAGGAGTCGCCGCCCCGTCTCCGCTGACCCTCCTGACGACGAGGACACGCGGGAGGAGGAAGCCGGAGAGGAGGAGAACGGGAACGACGTCGTCCGCCCGGACGCCGGCCCCACCGGCTGACCGTCAGGCGCGTCCCCCGTGCAGGTGGGCGAGCGTCTCCTCCAAGCTCCGCCCGCAGGATGCCGTCGGCCGCGCCGGCGTCCCCGCGCCGGACAGCGGCCACCAGCGCCGCGTGTGTCTCCTGCCCGGGGGCGCGGTGACGCGCCCGCAGTCCCAGCATCTCCACCGGGCCGATCAGCCCTTCGTGCAGCGCCGGCGCGAACTCCGCGAACAGGTCAGCCAGCACCGGGTTGCCCGCCGCCGCCACCAGCGCCGCGTGCAGGGCGATGTCGGCGTCCACGAACGCGGCGTCGTCGCCCTCCGCCGCACGCTCCCGCGCCTCCAGCGCCGCGAGGTCCTCGTCGGTACCTGTCCGACATCGACGAGATCCGGCGGGTCGTCGAGCACTGCAACCGCCTGCCCGTCCCTGAGCGCCACCCGTACGCGAAGCCAGCTCGATCTGGCGATCCAGGCAGAGGTGTCCGCCCGGCACGTCAGCTTCGTGGAGACGGGCCGGACCATTCCCAGCAACGCGATGGTGTCGCGTCTGGCCGAGCATCTGAGCGTCCCGTTGCGGGAACGCAACCGCCTGCTGATCGCGGCCGGCCACGCCCCCGGGCTCGTCCTCGGCGAGGAGGCCGCGGCCAGCACGTCCTCGTCGCCGCGGACACGAGCCTTCTCCGGCTTGCCGATCACGACACAGCGGGTGTCTCCCCCGACGGCCGACTTGCTCTCTTCGACCGTTCGAACGCCTCATCCACGACCTGCCACCCTCGTGAAGATCACCAACAGCATCCAGTGCGTACGACCGCGCCGAGTTCTACTGGTCTGGAGGAAGAAACCAGGCGGGGAAGAACTATGCAGAGGTTACCGGTTCCGCAGTGGAGTGGACCGGTAACCGGTAGCGAACCGGAACCGGCCGTGACGGGTCCCTCGCCGTTGCGGCCGGGCGACGTGGCCGGGGGATTGATGTGGTGGGGGCGATGGCCTGTCACTGGCCGTCTTGACCACGTGCCGTCGCCCCCTCCCTACGGATCTACAGCACCTTCCGGGCGCCCGGCAGGGCGCGCACCAGGTACGCCGTCGCCCAGCACAGCGGCAGCCCGATGGCGGTGAGCAGCGCGGCCTTCGCGATCGCGGGCGCCTGTACGCCGCTCAGGGCGTAGCCCAGGGCGACCAGGACGGCCGGGTGGATGACGTAGACGGTGAAGGCGTGCGCCGACAGGAACCGGCGGAGGCGGCCCTGGCGGCCGAGGCGTTCCCTGAACAGCACCAGAAGGCCGAGGATGATACCGACGGCGAGTGCCGACTCCGACATGGCCGTCAGCAGGGACGGCAGGGTTCCGTGGCCAAAGCTCACCTCTCTGTAGGAGCCCACGACGAGGACGAGCACCACCGTGGCGACGGCTGCGGTGGCGAACCCGGCCCGGCCGGCTGTTCTGGGCAGGCTCTCCAGCCAGCCGCGCCGGGCCGCGATCAGCCCGACGACGAACAGCGCCGCGTACTGCGGCAGGTAGCCGGGGGACGGCAGCCCCAGCACCGTAACGCCCATCGGCACCACCATGCGCCACACGTACGTCACCAGTGACAGCCCCATGACGAACCCGACGATCGCGGCGGTACCGGGCGCCCGGCCGGTGGCCGGGGTCGTCCCGGGCGCGCTCCGGCCCTGGCCGGCCAGGCGCCGCCACAGGATGTAGAGCGCGCTGAACACGAGCAGCACCTCGACGAACCACAACGGACCCGGTGTGTAGTGGAGCAGGTAGAACTTCCAGTAGGGCAGGTCGGTTCCCTGCCGGGCGGCGGCTTCGCTGGCTGTGGCGTACCTGCCGATGGTCACCAGGGGACGGATCAGCAGCAGCCACAGCAGCAGCGGGACTCCCAGACGCAGCAGCCGCTCCCTCAGGAACTGCCCGGCCCCCTTGCGGTCGTAGGACCGTGGCACGAAAAGTCCTGAGACGAGGAAGAAGGCGCCCATGAAAAACGCCTGGTTGAACAGGAGCAGGAGGTCCAGCAGCATTCCTGAGGAGTCGGCCGGTGGTTCCGTGTAGTACCAGTCCGGGATGTTGCTGTAAGCGATCACGGAGTGGTGGATCACCACGAGTGCCATCAGGGCGGTGCGTAGGTTGTCGACATGAAGAAGCCGCGGGGCGGTGGTGGACGACGCGGCCTGCTGGTTGGCGGGCTGCGTCATCGGTTCGCCGTCCCTTCGGGCCGTGCGGCCCGTGTGCTGTGCTCGAGCGGGCCGACCTCCCGCGTGGATAACCGGGTCCACGCGACGATGGGGAGGGTCGGTGTTTTCTGGTGGATCTCTGCCGGCAGCATGAGATGTCCCTCTGAAGCGATGTGTGTTACTTGTTGTATAGCAGATAGAATCACGATGCGTCGGTCGGTCACGACGTTCCTCACGTGTTGAGGAGTTTGGCGAGATCGTCCGCGGATGCGGGACGGCCGGGGGCGGCGAACATTCCGGCCGGGTCGAGATAGGCGTGCTGGGCGGGTGTGCCCGGCGCGAATCGGCGGCTCTCGGCGAGCGGGCCCACGTCGTACGTGTCATAGCCGAGCGAATCGATCAGGATGGCGACCGCTTTCTTGGCGGCGGCGTCGTCGCCGGCGATGGGCAGGGTGCTGCGGTCCGGGGCGCCGGCCGGGCGTCCCAGGGTGGCCAGGTGCTTGAAGAAGATGTTGCTGAACGCCTTGACGACGCTTGAGCCGGTCAGGTGGGTCTGGAGCAGGACGTGGGCCGGGGTGTCGCCGGCGTCGATCTCGGGGACGCTGCCCTGTCGGGCGGGGTCGTAGTTGAGTGTGTCGATGACGACCCGGCCCCGGAGGGGTTCCGCGGGGACCTGCCGGTAGGCCTTGATCGGGATGGTCACCACGACGATGTCGCCGGCGGTCGCGGCCTCGGAAGGGGTCGTCGCGCGGGCGCGCGGGCCGAGCCGTGCGACCAGGTTCTGCAAGGTCTCCGGGCCGCGGCTGTTGCTGAGGACGACGTCGTGGCCGGCGTCGACCCCGAGGCGGGCGAGAGTGCTGCCGATGTTTCCGCTGCCGATGAAGCCGATGGTGGTCATGGTCTCCTGCCGGGCCGGGATAATGTAAGAGGGGTTTTCCGCATAAGCGAAGGCATGCCTTGACTTTAACGCAGGCAGCCCTTCACTTAGCAAGGTCGGTGTCGCAGAAAGAGGTATGTCATTGGGTGCCACCGAGCCCGGCACGCGAGCCGAACCCCGTTTCACCGTGCGTCGGCCTGCGCGCGCCGACGCACGCCGCAACTTCGACGCCCTGCTCGACGCCGCCCGTGAGGCGTTCGGCGCCGAGGGCGCCGGCGCCTCGCTCGAGGGGATCGCCCGGCGGGCAGGGGTCAACATCGCGACGCTCTACCGCAACTTCCCCACCCGCCAGCACCTGTTCGAAGCCGTCTACCTGGACGAGGTGGAGGCCCTGGCCCGCATGGCAGCCGAGTTGAGCGGCCTCGAACCGTGGGATGCCCTGGAGGGCTGGCTGCGTCAGTTCGTCAGCTATGCGACCACCAAGAAGGCGATCTACGACGCCGTCGCGCACCGCGAGGAGATGTTTGTAACCGGCCGCGACATGATCCATGCGGCCGGTCGGCCGCTTCTCGAGCGCGCCCAGGGCGCGGGCAAGGCCCGGGACGACGTGAGCTTCGACGACATTCTATTCCTGGTCAACGGTGTCAGCGGAGCGAACTTCGTCCAGGAGGCGCAGCGCGACCGGGTGCTCGCCATGGCCTTGGACGGCATCAAAGCCCAGAAGTGAGCGCAGCGAGCGCGAGCCGCTGACGATCAGACGAGTAGTCTCAGCCCGGCGATCTTCACAGCCGCGTCGAAGACACCATCGGCAGCCGGCCCTTACTGCCGCTCATCCCCGCTCACCTGTCCACCATGGCCGATCTCGCCGAGGCGTCCGAGGCCCGCTCGCCGATCGGGCCGTCGCCGTGCTGGCCCAGTACGCCGCCCGCCAAGACCTCGCGGCAACGCTGGCCGCCGAGGCCGCAGCCACCCACACCGCCGAACCACCACCCGTGGTGCATCACCGCGAGTTCAAAGTCGTCACCCGGCTGCGTCGACACCACGCCGCCGTGCATGACCTGCTGAAACAGGGTCTCAGCAAGGCGGCTATCGGCCGGGAACCCGGCCTGCACCCCGCAACCGTCCGCAAGCTGGCCAACGCCGCTGAGGTTTGGTCGATGGGAGACCCCGGCTCTGGCCGACCTCCCCACCCCGCAGCCCGAACCGGGGGAGGTGCTGGTGAAGGTCGCCGACTCCTCGGTCGACGGCTTCGACCTGTCGGTCGCCGCCGGCTACGTGCAGCAGATGATGGAGCACCGCTTCCCGCTGGTGGTGGGCAAGGACTTCGCCGGCACCGTCGAGGCGCTCGGCGAGGGCGTCGGGGGCTTCGCGGTCGGGCAGCCGGTGTTCGGCGTGGTGATGAAGCCGTTCCTGGGGCCCGGCGCGATGGCCGAGTACCTGACCGTGCCCGCCACCTACGGCATCGCTCCCCTCCCCGAAGGGCTGGCCGCCGCAGGCGGGCGCGCTAGGTCTGGCCGGTACGTTGACGCTCACTTCTGAGCGGCGACCTTCGTCCCCAGGCGGGCGGCGCACTCGTCCCGGTAGTCGAGCGTGCGCGAGCGCAGCTGCTTGGGGTCGGCGAGCACGGCCCTGGAGACCGAGGGCACGACGGCATGGCGGACGGACGCGAACACCCGGGCCACGTCGGCGGGGGTGGCGCCCTGGGCGCCCAGCCCCGGCGCGAGAATGGGGCCGTTGAGGTCGTCCAGCGCGTCGTCGAGTGCGGGCAGCGTGGCCCCCATGACCAGCCCGACCGGCCCGAACGGCGTGTGCCCCGCGTTCGCCGCCGCCGCGGCGGCGATCACCTGGCCGGCCACGTGCCGCTGCAACGCGGCCGCCTCGGGGTTGGAGGTGCGGGCCAGCACGAACACGCCCGCGTCGTTGAGCATGGCCGACGTGATCGCGCCCTCGAGCGACCCGAACCCCAGGTAGGGGCTGAGCGTCACCGCGTCGGCGGCCAGCGGGCCGCCCCGGTCGAGGTACGCCTCCGCGTAGGCGGCCATCGTGCTGCCGATGTCGCCCCGCTTGACGTCGAGAAGCACCAGCGTGCCGGCCTCGCGCAGGTCGGCCATGGTGCGTTCGAGCACGGCGATGCCGCGGCTGCCCCAGCGCTCGAAGAAGGCCGACTGCGGCTTGACCACCGCGGCCACGTCGCCCACCTCGTCGACCACCGTACGGCTGAAACGCTCCAGACCGGCGGGGGAGTCGTCGAGCCCCCAGGCGTGCAGCAGCGCCGGGCTCGGGTCGAGGCCCACGCAGAGCGGTCCGCACGCGTCGAGCCTGGCTCGCAGGCGCGCCCCGAACGTGTCATTCATCGGCTCCTCCTTCGCCGGAGACCCCTGGCTGCCCCCGACATGGTGCTCGCCCGGCCTCTCTCACGACCACCGCCACGACCCTCGGCGCCGGCCCCGGCGGAACGGTTCTCCGGCGACGATACGGGACAGGACTCCCGATGCTGAACAGGGTGTGCGATCCGAGTCTTCCTCGCTTGGCCTGAGGGGTAGATCAGCAGACATGTACGAGATCGCCCATCGTGTGCTGGTGCTGCGTACCGATCCGCCCCGTGACGTCGTCGTCACGCTCGGCCTGCCGTACGAGGAGCCGGCGGGCGAGTGGTCGTGCCCGTACCGCATCGACGGGCTCGCCGGGTGGGAGCACGAGCGGAAGGTCACCGCGTTCGACTCGCTGGAGGCGATCGGGCTGGCGATGGTCACGGTGCGGGCGGCGCTCGCCGGGTCCCACGAGGCCAAGGGGGGCCTGCTGAGCTGGGACGACGCGCCGCAGGGCCGGCGGGCGCGGACGGTGTACGTGAGCGTGGACCAGGAACACGACATCGCCTACGTCTCCATGAAGCACGAAATGGCACCAGGTGAGGCGATACGTCAGGTCGAGGCTGACGACGTCATCGTCGACTACGGCGAATCCGGGCAGATCCTCGGCCTGGAGATCATGAACGCGGCGGCGGCGCTCCCGCCCGAGCTGCGGCTCTGATCGGAGAGGCGTCCTCCACGAGCGCTCGCCGGCGGGCCGGCAACCACCGCCGGTCACCAGGGCGGGGGAGGGAGCACACCCGCCTACCCTGCGGGCGGGCACGGCCGGGGATAATCGCCCGGGTGAGCACCGTGATCTCGCCGCGCATCGTGGCCACCGACCTCGACGGAACCCTCCTCACCTCCACCGGCACCATCACCCCGCGCACCAAGAAGGCCCTGCGGTCCGCACGGGCGGCCGGAGCCGAGATCGTCTTCGTCACCGCCAGGGCGCCGCGCGGCGTCCGCGAGATCGCCGAGCAGACCGGCGTCACCGGCATCGCGATCTGCAGCAACGGAGCCGTCACCTACGACGTGGCCGCCGACGAGATCATCGACAGCCGTCCGCTCCAGCCCGAGGCGGCCAGAAAGGTCGCCGCCACCCTGGCCGAGGCCATCCCCGGCGTCGGCCTCGCCGTCGAGACCGGCAGGAACGTGCTGACCGAAGTGGCCTACACGCGGCGGGTCAGCCACGACCTCGCGCACTACCGCGAGGTGACGTCGGTCTTCGACGGGAACGAGCCCATCGTCAAGCTGCTCGCCATGTCCGCCGCGCACACCGCCGACGAGATGTTCACCGCCGTGGTGGCGGCCGTCGAGGGCCAGGCCGAGGTGACGTACTCCAGCGACGAGGGGCTGCTGGAGATCAGCGCGCCGGGCGTGACGAAGGCGGGCGCGCTCGACCGGCTCTGCGGGGAGCGAGGCGTCGAGGCCGGTGAGGTGGTGGCGTTCGGCGACATGCCCAACGATCTGGCGGTGCTCGCGTACGCGGGCGCCGGCTACGCCATGGCGAACGCGCACCATCTGGTGCTGGCGGCGGTCGAGCGGCGCACGCTCTCCAACGACGAGGACGGCGTGGCCGCGGTGCTGGAGGGTCTCTACGGACGGTCCCGCGGGTGACGTGCCCGCCCACGCGGGCGGGCACGTACGGCCTCAGGCGTCGTCGTCGGACACGCGCGAGGCACCGTCGCAGGAGCCGGGTGAGGTGCTGAGCACGGGCATCAGCCCGCCGCACGTGCTCACCGGAGCCGACACGGGTTCGACGATCTCGTCATTGAAGACGATCACGTCACCGATGAGCGGCCGGCCCGAGGCCGCGGCCGGCTCGGCGGGCTCGGCGGGCTCAGCCGGCTCGGCGGGCTCGGCGGGTTCGGCGGCCGTCGCGGGCTGGGCGCCCGCCGCGGTGGGCGGGGGCGTGACCACGGCGTGCGCGGCGTACGGGAACAGCACGCTCGCCACCGCGGCCCCGAGCCCCGCGGCGACGAAGCGCCTCGTTCCCATCAGAACCCCCACCCCCGGCACCACCGCGTCACGGCGAGGTGTGCCGGCCTGCCCAGGCGGCCTTCATGCCGGCGGGGCTGACGCCGTCGCCGGTGTCGTGCTGAGGGTGCCCGCCCTCCATCATCCGGTCGATCAGCGCCAGTGCCAGCGCCGAGACCACGAAGGTCAGGTGGATCAGGGTTTTCCATAGCAACTCCCTGTCGGTGATGGCCGGTCTGGCCGCGTTGATGAAGATCTGGAGGAGGTGGATGGACGAGATGCCGATGATGGCCATGGCCAGCTTGACCTTGAGCACGTTGGCGTTGACGTGCGAGAGCCACTGGGGCTGGTCAGGATGGCCCTCGATGCGCAACCGCGAGACGAACGTCTCGTAGCCGCCGATGATGACCATGATCAGCAGGTTGGAGATCATGACGACGTCCACGAGACCGAGGACGATCAGCATGACCGTGGTCTCGGGCGGCGTGCCGCCGAACCCGAGGTGGATCAGATGGATCAGCTCCGCCATGAACCGCCACACGTAGACGACCTGGGCCGCGATCAACCCCACGTAGAGCGGGGCCTGGATCCACCGGCTCAGGAACATGACGTAGCCGACCCGTTCCGGCATCTTCTGCGACCTCGTACGCGACGCGGTCACGGGCACCTGAGCGAGTCGCACTAGGACGTCAGGACGTTGACGTGCTGGACCACGGTCTCCACGTCAATGAGCGGGGAGCCGTTGCCGAGCAGTTCCAGCGGGATCGGGGACGCGCCGGCCACCAGCGCGGCGGCGGCGACGGCGGTCAGGACACCGAACTTCAACGGAACTCCTTGTCACTGCTCTTCGCCCGCGCGCACGGCGCTGCCGGACGACGGGTCATGGACCGGGACGGCGGCGGACAGGGCCAGGCCGCCCGCGGCGAGCACGGCGGGCGTGATCCGCCGGGAGATGGACAACATCGAACCTCCTGGGTAGGGGTGTCGAACGACCCATGACACTACCCAGGGTAATGGAATGATTACTCTGAGTTAAAGATTTTCCTGCGGGAAGTGATCGGCGGATCGGCGGTCCTGGAGGGAAGCGGGCCTCGTGGACGTGCTTCAGGCCGCCGGTGCGTCGATGCGCGGCAAACCCGTCATCGACGTGACCAACGCTGCCGCCCCTGACCGCTATGACCCCACGCGACCGATCGCACGCCTGATCAGCGACCTCACTGGAGGCCACGTCGTGAAAGCGTTCAACCTGTGCCACGTGGACGTGTGGCGGATGACGCCGCCGGTGTTCGGCGCGAGGCCACTGGCCGTGCCGCTGTGCGGCGACGACCCGGCCGCCATGGACTCCGCCCGCGCGCTGGTCGCCGACCTCGGCTGCGAGCCGCTGAACGGAGGAGGGCTCGACCGGGCGACGCAACTGGAGGCGACCGCCGCGTTCGTGATCGGACTGTGGTTCGGGGGCGCCGACGCCCAGGCCATCCTGCCGCCGCTGGACTCGTCGGGCGCACACGGACAGGGCTGACGTACGACGAGAGGCGTAGCGGGGATGACGACGGTCGGCGGATGCCGCGCGCACCGCCAGGGAGAATCCTGGAGGCCTTCCTACGAGGCCTAAGGAGAAGTCCAGTGGTAACCGAGGTCGCCAAGGGCAGCGGGTACATGACCGCGTTCAAGGTCGTCGCCATCCTCAACACGGCATCCGTGCTCGCTCAGGCCGTGACGGCCGGGCAGCTGATGAGCGGCGCCGGCGCCGCCCTGCACGGTCAGGGGTCGTTAGCCGTGCACGTGCTGGGGCTGGTGCAGCTCATCGTGGCCGTGCTGATGTGGCGTCCGGGCCGCGCGGCCGGCTGGCCCGCGCTGGTCAGCCTGGCGATCCTGCTGCTCGGGTTCGTCCAGTCGATGCTGGGCGGCTCCGGGGCGGTGACGGCGCACGTGCCGCTCGGGGTGGGGCTCTTCGGGCTCAGCGTGTGGCTCGTGGTCTGGTCCTGGCGCCGCTGAGCCTGCGGCGGGCGCGGGTCAGGAGGGGTGGCGGGCCAGGTGGTCGGCGTGGCGGACGGGCTCGGGGAGGCGGAAGCGGGCGGCGAGCCGGAGGACCTCGTCGGTGGCCGTGTCCAGGGAGATGCGATGGCCCTGGGAGACGTACACCGGTCTGACCCCTCGTCGCGTGCGCAGCGCCCGCCCGACCGTGGCGCCCTCGTACACGATCGGCGTCCACGCCCCGCGCTCCGGCCCGGGAGGCTCGTGCGTGCCGATGAACGGCGTCTTGCCCACCCCCAGCGCCGGCAAACCGGTGAGCACCCCCAGGTGGCAGGCCAGCCCGAACCCGCGCGGATGGGCCAGCCCGTACCCGTCGCAGACCAGCAGGTCAGGGGTCACGGTGAGCTGTTCGAGGGCGTCGATCAACGCGGGCAGCTCGCGGAAGGCGAACAGTCCCGGCACGTACGGGAACGACGCCCGCGCCTCGGCGACCACCTGCTCCACCGGCGTGAGCGTGCTCCCGTCGAGGACGACCACGGCCGCCGTCACCGCGTCGTCGCCGTGGTAGTGCACGTCCAGGCCCGCCACCAGCGCGAACCCGGTGGGTCCTGTCAGCTCGACGTGCCCGCGCAGCCGGTCCTGGATGGACTCCGCCTCCGCGACGCTGGAGGGCCATGGATGAAGTCGTCGTACCCGCACCCCGATCAAGGTACGCGGTCGCGGCCGGAGATCGTTGCGTAGGGTCGGTCGTCATGAACGAAGTTCCGGTGGACGTACCGGTGATCGTCGGTCCGGGGGTCGTCGCCGACCCGGCGCTGCTGGCGCGGGTCGCCGGCCGCGAATTCGCCGCCCTGGGCGTGCGAGGCACCCTCGTCCACGCCCGCGACGCCTCTCACCTGCTGTCGCTCGTGCGGGACGGGGCGGTCGTGATCCCCGGGCCCGAGGCCGAGGTGCGCGCCCTCATCGGACGGCCGCTCGGAGCCGTGGTCTGGGTGGACACGCACCGGGCCGACGGCGTCGAGCCGGGGGAGGGCGCCTCCCACCTGCACGGGCGCGGGCTCAGCGGCCTGAGATGGGGCATCCGGCACGCCCTCCACCGGGTACGCCACAGTCCCCTGAGGATCCCTTACGGACCGTCCCGCGATCAATGGGGTGATCTGTACGTGCCGGAGGGCGTTCCCAGGCCGCCGGTCGTGGCGCTGGTCCACGGCGGATACTGGCGCTCGATCTGGGCCGCGGACCTCATGGAGGCACTCTGCGCCGACCTGGCGGGGCGCGGGTTAGCGGTGTGGAACCTCGAATACCGCCGTCCCGACACGCACGGCTGGCACGCCACCACCGCCGACGTCGCCACCGGCCTGGCCACCCTCCACGCCCTTCGTCCCCGCACCCCGCTGGACCTCGATCGGATCGCGGTAGGAGGACACTCGGCCGGCGCCCAGCTGGCGTTGCGGGCGGTGGCCGACGGGGCGCGGGCCGCGCTGGCGGTGTCGCTCGCGGGCGTGCTCGACCTGGTCGAGGCCGAGCGGCGGTGGCTCGGTTCCGGCGCCGTCGCCGCCGCCATGGGCGGTCGCGAGGAACGGTCGTCCGGGGGAGCAGACGTCCACGGGGCCGGGTCGCCACTGCTCAGAGTGCCGATCGGCGTGCCGCAGCTCGTCGTCCAGGGCGCCGCCGACGACCTGGACCTGATCGACTTCGGCCGCCGCTACGCCGAGGCCGCCGGACGGGCCGGCGACGACGTGTCGTACCTGGAACAGCCCGGCGACCACTTCGACGTCATCACCCCCACCACCTCGATCTGGCGGGCAGCGGCGGAGGCCATCACCGCGGTGCTCACCTGAGCGTGGCAAGAAGCCCGCCACCCGCCCGAAGGGGACGAACCGGTCACCGCCTAGCATGTCCAGGTGATCGTCGGAGAGGTGCTCGGACTGCTCGGCGTCGGTGTGGTGGCCGGCGTGGTGAGCACGGTCGTGAGCCTCGCGTCGGTCGTCTCCTACCCGGCGCTGCTGGCGTTCGGCCTGCCCCCGCTGACCGCGAACGTCACCAACACCGTCGCCCTGGTCTTCACCGGCATCGGCGCCGCGGCGGGCTCGCGGCCCGAACTGGCCGGTGAGGGCGGCCGGATGCTCCGCCTCGGCCCGGTGGCCGCGATCGGCGGCGCGACGGGCGCGTTCCTGCTGCTGGTGACCCCTGCCGAGACGTTCGAGCTGATCGCGCCGTGGCTGATCGCGATGGCCTCGCTGCTGCTGGCCCGCCCGCCGTCCGGCCGGGCGGACGGCGAGCACGGGCTGGCGGCGCGGGTGGGGCTGTTCGCCGTGACGATCTACGTCGGCTATTTCGGCGCGGCCGGAGGCCTGATGGTGTTCGCCGTGCTGGCCGCCACGTTCGCCCAGCCCGCGGCCAAGCTCAACGCGATGAAGAACGTGCTGTCCGGGCTGGCGAACGCGGTGGCGGCGCTCGGGTTCGCGCTGTTCGGCCCGGTGGACTGGGGTGCGGCGGCGCCGCTGGCGGCCGGGTTCCTCCTCGGCGGATGGACCGGCCCCAAGATCGCCCGCAGGATGCCGGGCTCGGGGCTGCGGTACCTGGCGGCGGCCTGCGGGCTGGCCGTGGCGATCAAGCTGGGCTGGGATTCGTACGTGACCTGACCGGGACGCCCGCCCGTTCCTTCGCGAGCGCGGCGAACCTGCCGGTGACCCGGCGCCAGACGGGCGTGGACACCGGCTCGTCCGCCACCGCCCGCTCGTAGACCTCTCCGGGGTCGAACCCCTCGGCCCGCCACTCACGGATGCGCGCGGGCGTCACCTCCGGGTGGAACTGCACGCCCCACGCCCGCTCGCCCACCCGGAACGCCTGGTACGGGCACGCCGCCGTCTCGGCCAGGTGCACGGCCCCCTCGGGCAGCCCGGTGACGGCGTCCTTGTGGTGCTCGACGGCGGGAACCACCGGGGGCAGGTCGTGGAAGAGCGGGTCGGTGGCGGCCTCGGGCCGGATCGTGACCGGGACGCTGCCGTTCTCGGGCGCTCCGGTGTCGCCGGTCACCACGCCTCCCGCCACCTCGGCGATGAGCTGGCCGCCCAGGCAGATCCCGAAGAACGGCACGCCGTCCGCCAGCGCCTGGGCCGCCAGCCGCCGGGTGCCGGCCAGCCACGGCGCCCTGTCGTCCTCGCTGGGCAGGTAGCCCCCGCCCAGCACGATCATGGCGTCGTGCTCCAGGCGGCCGGGCAGGGGAACGCCGTCGTGGGCGTGCACGACGTCCAGCTTCAGTCCGGCGTCCTCAAGCCATCCGCCCACGCGGCCGATGCCGCCGCTGCGGCTGTTCTGGACGATCAGGACATCACCCATCGTGGGCCTCCGCTGGGGTTCGCGAACATGGCGTGGAAGCACGGCGTGGAAGCACGGCGTGGAAGCACGGCGTGGAAGGGACCGGGGTCACGGCAGGTTAGCGGCCCTGGCGGTGTGGCGGAGCAGGAGGGCGGTCGTCACCGGCCCCACGCCGCCGGGCACCGGGGTGAGCGCGCCGGCCACGGCGGCGACCTCGTCGGAGGCGACGTCGCCGGTCAGCCCGCCGTCCTCGGTGGGGTTGGTGCCGACGTCGATCACCACCGCGCCGGGGGCGACGTGCGCGGCGCCGATCAACCCGGCCCGGCCTGCCGCGGCGACCAGCACCTCGGCCGTGGAGGTGACGGAGGCCAGGTCGCGGGTGCGCGAGTGGCAGACGGTGACGGTGGCGTTCCGGTCGAGCAGCAGGTGCGCCAGCGGCTTGCCCACCACGGTGGAACGGCCCACCACCACGGCGTGCCGCCCCTCCAGTTCCACCTCGTGGTGGTCGAGCAGCGCCATCACGGCGGCCGCCGTGGCGGGCGGGAACGCGGGCAGTCCCGCCGCCAGCCGGCCGAGCGAGAGCGGGTTGGCGCCGTCGACGTCCTTGCGCGGGTCGATCGCGCCGGCCAGCTCCTGCGCCGAAGCGCCCTCCGGCAGGGGTGTCTGCATCATCACGGCGTGCACGCCGGCGTCCGTGCTGAGCCGGGTCAGCGTCTCGCCGATCTGGTCGGGGGTCGCGCCGGGGCCCAGGTCGACCAGGTCGCAGGCGATGCCCACGCCGACCGCCGCCTTGGCGATCGAGCGGACGTACCACAGGCTCGCCTCGTCGGCCGTGGCCACCACCACGGCCAGGCGCGGCTGCGGGCCGGCGGCCGCCTCGGCCTGCGTCCGGGCGCGGATGGCGGCGGCCAGGTCCTTGCCCGGCAGCGCCTTCACGGGTTGATCTCCTCGCGTACGGAGGCGGTCACGGCGCCGGCTCTGGCGATGGTCGCGTCGACGCCGGACAGGCGGCCGGTCAGCTCATGGCGTGCCCGCTCGTCCTCGATGCCGCCCAGGTTGACCTCGACGTTCACCCTGGCGGTGGAGAGCGCGGCGCGCGCGGCGTCCGCGGCGGCGGCCACGTCGGTGACGAGGTTGCGGTTGGCGACGGGCAGCAGCACCTCGCACAACTCGACGACGCGCGTGGCCGTCTCGGCCACGCGGGCGGGCGGCTCGGCGGCGGCGGCCAGCGCCCTGGCGATGGCCGCGCTGCGCTCCTCTCCCTTGGGCAGGCGGTAGGCGTCGGTGACCGCGGTGAAGGCAGCGGCGTCCTCCTCGGCCAGCTTCAGCGCCTGCCCCCGCAGGGCGTCGGTCTCGGCGATCACGCCGGCGACGGTGCCGGCGTGATCGGCGTACTTCTCGCCGGTGGTGTAGCGGGCCACCATGCCGAGCAGCGCGGCGGCCTGGGCCGCGTGCAGGGCCGCGGTCGCGCCGCCGCCGGGTGCGGGCACCCTGTCGGCCAGCTCGGCCAGGAAGTCGACGATCCTAGAGTCGCGCATGGCGGCATTCTGCCAGGCCGTGCCCGGCTCATTCGCGGAACATCGGCCGCGTGGTGTCGCCGGGGCCGCTCTGCGGCGGGTAGGCGGGGCCGCTCTGCGGCGGGTACGGGTCGTGGGCGGGGCCGTACGCGTGACCGTAATCGAGGCCGTGCTCGAGGTGGTGGTCGGGAGGCGGTGGCCGGTGGGCGGCCCGCCACCTCGACGGGAACATGGAGACCACCAGCGTCGTGATGCCGAGGAAGAGCAGCAGGCAGGAGTAGGCCAGGGTCTGGTAGCCGATCCCGACGGTGTCGGGCAGCCACTGGCTCGGCAGGAGCCGCTGGCGGGTGAACATCTCCAGGAGGGGCAGGACACCCAGCGCGGTGAACATGAGGCCCCCGAGCAGCGACGCCACCGGCGACAGGCGGGAGCCGACCAGGAAGGCGAGCGCGATCGCGGACACGGCGATGACGGCCAGCCCGAGCCAGGAGAGCTCGTACGCGACCCTCAGACGCGTCGCGAAATCGCCGACTCCGAACGACAGTCCGACGGCGATCAGCGGAGGCAGGAGCAGCCCGGCGACCACTCCGAGAGCATGACGGGCACCGTTTGACATGTTAAAACCCCGTTTGTTCGGCTCTGTCCCAAGCTACCGTGCGGCATCCGTCCGCGTGAGGGGCCCCTCGGCTTCTCCCGTGGACGTTCCTGCGAAATCGCTGTGAAGCCCGCCGGCGGCCGTTGCCCGCCTGGGCGTGCGCGGGCATCGTGGGCCGCATGAGATCCGCGATCCTGAAGACCGCACTCAGCGCCCTGGCCGTCCTCCTCGTGGGCGGTGTCCCCGCGCAGGCCACGGGCAAGCCCGGCACGTTCGACCTGCCCGACGGGTTCCAGCCCGAGGGCATCGCGATCGGGCCGGGACCGTACGCCTACTTCGGCTCCCGCGCGACCGGTGACATCTACCGGGCCGACCTGCGCACCGGGAAGGGGTCCGTCGTCAGCAAGGGGCCGGGCACGCCGTCGCTCGGTCTCGAGACGGACGGGCGGCGGCTGTTCGTGGCCGGAGGGACGGGCGGCGACGCCCGGGTGGTCGACCTGCGCACGGGCAAAGTGATCAGGTCGTACACGCTGGCCACCGGCGAGTCGTTCGTCAACGACGTCATCCTCACCCGCGGCGCCGCCTACTTCACCGACTCCACCAACCCGGTGCTCTACAAGCTGGAGCTCGGGCGCGGCGGCGCGCTCCCCGCCAAGGCCGTCAAGATCCCGCTCAAGGGCGACATCGAGTACGGCACCGGCATCAACGCGAACGGCATCGCCCCCAGCCCCGACCGCAGGTCACTGCTGATCGTCCAGTCGAACACCGGCAAGCTGTTCGAGGCCGACCCGTCCTCCGGCGCCACCACGGAGGTTGACCTGGGCGGCGAGGCGCTCGCCAACGGCGACGGCCTGCTCCTGTCAGGCCGCACCCTGTACGCCGTGCTCAACCGGCTCAACACGGTCGCCGCCGTCGAACTGGCGCGCGACGCCTCGTCCGGCAAGATCGTCAAGCGGCTGACCGACCCCCGCTTCGACGTGCCCACGACGGTCGCCGCCCACGGCCACCGGCTCTACCTGCCCAACGCCCGCTTCACCACGACGCCGACGCCGGAGACGCCGTACACGGTGGTCGCCGTCAAGCGCTGAGAAGGACCTCGGGGGCGCGGCCGGTCCGCGCTCCCGAGGTGGTCAGCGGACCTGGCCGTTCGCCGGGCGCAGGGCCGCGAGCTGCTGCTCGAACGGGACGACCTCCTCGGCGTCGTCCCGCCGGGGCGCGCGGCTCTCCATGAGCCCGGCCAGCTCGCCCGCCGCGCGGGCGACGCGCTCGCCGAGGCCGTCGGTGAAGGCGTCGCCACCGCCGCCCCAGTCCTCCGACGCCGCGTAGACGGCCGTCGGGACGACGATCGCGCGCAGGTAGGCGAACAGCGGCCGCAGCGCGTGCTCCAGCGCCAGCGAGTGGCGGGCGGTGCCGCCGGTGGCGGCGATGAGCACGGGCTTGCCCTCCAGCGCGGAGTTGTCGATCACGTCGAAGAAGCTCTTGAACAGGCCGCTGTACGAGCCGCTGAAGATCGGCGTGACCGCGATGAGCCCGTCGGCCTCCGTCACTTCCTCGATCGCCCCCCTGAGCCGGGCGTTGGGGAAGCCGGCCACGAACGCGCCGGCGACGTCCACGGCCAGCTCGCGCAGCTCGATCACGCGTACGTCCACCGGCTCCGCCCGCTCCTCCAGCTGCCGGAGCGCCGCCTCGGCGAGGCGGTCGGCGAGCAGGCGGGTGGAGGAGGGCTGCGTCAGTCCGGCCGTGACGATGGCGAGCTTCATGTACGTCGGTCCTTCCAGAAGTCCTTCGGGGAATCGGGGTCAGGCGGTGACGGGCGCGCCGGAGTCCTTCGCCGCGAGCAGGGAGGCGTGGGTCGGGGCGCCGGGCACCTCGGCGGGGCGGCCCTTGGCGAACTCCTCGCGCAGCACCGGCACGACCTCCTCGCCGAGGAGGTCGATCTGCTCCAGCACCGTCTTCAGCGGCAGACCCGCGTGGTCCATGAGGAACAGCTGCCGCTGGTAGTCGCCGAAGTGCTCCCTGAACTCCAGCGTCCTGTCGATGACCTGCTGCGGGCTGCCCACCGTGAGCGGCGTCTCCGCGGTGAACTCCTCCAGCGACGGCCCGTGGCCGTACACGGGCGCGTTGTCGAAGTACGGGCGGAACTCCCGCACCGCGTCCTGCGAGTTCCTGCGCATGAACACCTGGCCGCCCAGCCCGACGATGGCCTGCTCGGGCGTGCCGTGGCCGTAGTGGGCGTAGCGCTGCCGGTAGAGGTTGATCAGGCGGATGAAGTGCTCCTTCGGCCAGAAGATGTTGTTGGCGAAGAAGCCGTCGCCGTAGTAGGCGGCCTGCTCGGCGATCTCGGGGGTGCGGATCGAGCCGTGCCACACGAACGGCGGCACCCCGTCGAGCGGGCGCGGCGTCGAGGTGAAGCCCTGCAGCGGGGTGCGGAAGCGGCCCTCCCAGTCGACGACGTCCTCGCGCCACAGCCGGTGCAGCAGCGCGTAGTTCTCGATGGCCAGCGGGATGCCCTGCCGGATGTCCTGGCCGAACCACGGGTAGACCGGGCCGGTGTTGCCCCGGCCCATCATGAGGTCCACCCGGCCGTCGGCCAGGTGCTGCAGCATGGCGTAGTCCTCGGCGATCTTCACCGGGTCGTTGGTGGTGATCAGCGTCGTGGCCGTGGACAGGATCAGCCGTTCCGTCCTGGCGGCGATGTAGCCGAGCATGGTGGTCGGCGAGGACGGCACGAAGGGCGGGTTGTGGTGCTCACCCGTCGCGAACACGTCGAGGCCGGCCTCCTCGGCCTTGAGCGCGATCGTCACCATCGCCTTGATGCGCTCGCGCTCGGTCGGCGTCCGGCCCGTGGTGGGGTCGGTGGTCACGTCGCCCACGCTGAAGATCCCGAACTGCACTTTAGTCCCGTCCATGACTGTTGAACATTTGACGATAAGGGTAGCGCCGAAGCCCGTCCCGATATTCCATCATCCGCCATCGGCCGCGGACGAGCCGTGGGCACGGGAGGCCGGGTCAGAGCGCGTTGATGTCGGCGGGCCCGAGCACCCGCCGGGGCGCGCCGCGCTCGGCGACCGTGATCATCGCCCGGCCGATCTGCCCGGGCGTGGTCGCCGTCGCGGGGAGGACCCTCCGCAGGACGGGATAGAGCGGCCGGACGACGATGTACGCCAGCCGGTGGAGCCCGGTCCTCGCCGTGCCGCCGCCTTCCTGCCGGACCGGGCCCGGCCGGAACACGTAGGACCGCAACGGCAGCGCGAGCAGCGCCTCCTCGGTCGCGCGGTCGACCCTGGCCCCCGACACGTACACGAAGGCCGAACCGGGGTTGAGCCGCGCGAGCGTCTCGCCCGCGGCGCGCGGGCGTCCCGGGCCGCCCGGGCAGAAGAAGCACGCGTCGTGGCCGCGGAGCCCGGCCTCGACCGGCGCCAGGTCGAGCAGGTCGGCGCGCACGATCTCGCGCAGCCTGTCATGGACGACCCCCGTCGGGGCGGGGCCGACCGCGAGCACCGCGGTCACCCGGTCGTCGAGCAGGCACTGGCGGAGCACCCCGCGCCCGACCGTCCCGGCCGCCCCGAACAGGATCACCTTCACGCCTGGCTCGCCCCCCGCTCCGGCCTCGACCCCGGTGGCTCCCTAGTTTCTCATCGGGTCCGGGCGGATCTCGGTGAAGAGCCTGAGCCTGGCCTGCCGCAGCCGGTGCCGGGCTTCGGGCGGCCAGCGCAGCGCCAGTGACGGCAGCCGCGTTTCCAGCACGATCTTCAGGTACGGGCGGCCGGAGCGCCCTCCGGGCACCTCCGCGCACACGCCCGACACGCGCCCGAAGGCCTGCCGCCGCCCCAGCCGCAGGGTGCCCTGCCCGCTGACCTCCTGCGGCAGCCGGCCCGCACCGAGTTCCACCGCCTCCCACACCAGCTCTTCGCGGTCGAGCAGCGGCAGCGGGAATCTCAGCGCGAAGCCGGCCAGCGAACCGGCCGGCCGCAGGTAGATCGAGCCGTGGAACGACGGGAGCGTGCGCAGGAGTCGCGGGCCCGTCGAGATCAGCCCTTCGCTGGCGCCGACGTCGATCCGCAGGGATTCCGGGTCGGCGTAGGAGGCGTCCGGAGTGGGCGGCAAGGGGAATCACCTCGTACAGGAAGGTCGGCTGAGAACGGGTCTATCCATAAGACGCACTACGCCGCGCATATGTGACAAAGGGCCCGTTACGGGGCGAAGGCGCGCCCGAGGATCACCGTTCCTGGTCGGTGACCCAGATGGCGATCTGGGTGCGGGAGGTGAACCCGAGCTTGGTCAGGATGTGCTCGACGTGCCCCTCGGCGGTGCGCTGCGCGATCACCAGGGTGGCGGCGATCTCCTTGTTGCTCATGCCCTGGGCCACGAGGCGGGCGATCTCCATCTCGCGACGCGTCAGCGGCTGCGCCGACGCGGCCCTGTGTGGTTGGGACGCGCCGGGCCGGGACGCACCGGCGCGGGGCGCGCCTTCCCGGGGCGGATGTTCTTCCAGGACGTACGCGAGCGCCTCGTCGTAGGAGAGCCGGGATCCCCGCCTGACGGCCTCCTCGAAGTCCGCCTCGTCGAGCGCCTCGCGGGTGCGCGCCTCGGAGTCGTCGTAGTGGCGCAGGACGTAGACGTATTCGAGCGGCATGACGTCGATCATCCGGCGGACGGTCCTGAGCGTGCCCAGCAGCACGGCCGCCCGCTCGTGCCGCCCCTCGGTGGCGGCGATCCACGCCAGCACCTCCATGTTGAACCTGACGCCCAGCAGGTCGTCGATGGTCCGCTGGAACCGCAGGCTCTCCTTCGCGTACGCCGCCGCCCGCCGGGTGTCGCCGTGCCGGCAGGTCTCCACGCCGAGCGCCAAGTGCGCGTAGGACCTGACCCAGCGTTCGCCGTGGGTGTCGCAGAGGACGACGCACTGCTCGCCCGCGGAGAGGGCGCCTGCCGAGTCGCCCCGCAAGGAGCGGGCCAGGCAGGTCCAGACGAGGGAGAGCGCTAGCCCCATGAGGTCGCCCACCGCCCGGTGCAGGGCCCCGGCCCTTTCGTAGCAGGTGACGGCTGACCCGGGGTCGCCCCGGTACATCTTGATCATTCCGGAGCAGAGCGTCGCGTACGCCTGCGCCGACTCGTCGCCGAGCCTCGCGCCGATCGCCCCGGCCTCGCGCAACATCGTCTCGGCGGAGTCGACGTCGGCCTGGATGATGGACAGCCACGCGCGGGACCACAGGGCCCTGGCGTACACCTCGTCCTGTTCGCCGGCCGCGGCCAGCCCTCGGTCCAGCCAGTCGCAACCCTCGCCCAGGTAGGCTCCGGCCGCCCACTGGTGGAACAGGTCGGCGGCCATGGCCAGGCCGGCCGGGGCCTCCTGGGGGTCGGCGAAGCAGTACTCGAGAGCCCGGCGCAGGTTGGCGTGGTGGGCTCGCAGCCTGGCGGACCAGGTCACCAGCGAGGGCCCGAAGACGTTGGCGCGGTATCCGGCCGCGAGGCCGCGGAAGTAGTCGCGGTGCCGCCGACGCAGCGCCGCCTCCTGGCCCAGGGCGACGAGCCGCTCGCGGCCGTACTGCCTGATCGTCTCCAGCAGCCGGTAGCGGACGGCCGGCGCCGCGGGGGAGCGGTCGTCGCGGACCAGCACCGACTTGTCGATCAGCCCCGTCACGAGATCGATGACCTCGTCGCGGTCGATGCCGTCGCCGGAGCACACCGCCTCGGCCGCCTCCAGGTCGAGACCGCCGGCGAACACGGAGGCGCGGGCCCACAGCAGCTGTTCCTTCTCGGTGCACAGGCCGTGGCTCCAGTCGATCAGCGCCCGCAGCGTCTGCTGCCGCGGCAGCACCGCCCGCCTTCCCGCGGTGAGCAGCTGGAACCGGTTGTCCAGGCGGGCCATCAGCTGCTCGATGGAGAGCGACCGCAGGCGCGCGGCCGCCAGCTCGATCCCGAGCGGGATGCCGTCCAGGTGGCGGCAGATCCGCTCGATGACCTCACGGTTGGACTCGGTGACGGCGAAGCCGGGCAGCACGGCCGTGGCGCGGTCGGCGAACAGCCGCACCGCGTCCGGGTGGGTGGTGAAGGAGCCCCCGCGCGGCCCCGGGAGGTCCGGCTCGGGCAGCGACAACGTCGGCACGGCCAGCACCTGCTCTCCCTCGATGCCCAGCGCCTGCCGGCTGGTGGCGAGGATCCGCAGGCCGGCGACGGAGCGAACCATCGTCTGGGCGATCAGGGCGCATTCGTCCAGGAGGTGCTCGCAGTTGTCGAGGACCACGAGAATCTGATGGTCCTGCAGCCGGTCGATGAGCGTGTCCATCGGCGGGCGCGAGGACTGGTCCCGGATCTCCAGGGCGCTGATCAGCGCCCTGGGCAGGAGCGCCGGGCTCTCCAGCCCGGCCAGCTCGACCAGGAAGACACCGTCGCGGAAGGCCGGCCGGACCTCCGCGGCGACCCGCAGGGCCAGCCGGGACTTGCCGACGCCCCCGACGCCCGTCAGCGTCACCACCCTGGCCGCGCCGAGGACTCGCCGGACCTCGGCCACTTCGTGCCGGCGCCCCACGAAACTCGTCACCTCGACCGGCAGCCGTGACACCGGGCGCCGCTTGTTGAGGGTCGTCACCACAGTCACCATTGCCTCGAAACGGGTTGCGCCAGCGGATCAGGCTGCCCCATAAGGACCAGACATAACCACGTTATGTGCCGGCCGATTCAGAGGCTGTGTCCGGCACGGTGAGATGGCCGTTGCCGCCCGCCGGCTCGTCCAGGGGCGCGGCGCTCCCTCCCCCAGCCGGGGGAGGCGGCGCGGCGGCGCCTTTCCTAGCGTGGTGCGGCGTGATGAGAGCTCTCCGGACCGGGCCACCGCGTCCGTGACGCACCCGATGCGGCTCACCCACGACACCACACGTGACACGTTCAGGGGGTCTTCCATGAGATCGAGCACGTACAGGACGCGCCGTGCGTGGCGCCTCGTCCCCGTGGCCGCGCTGGCCCTGGCACTCGTTCCGGCGGCGCAGAGCGGCGCCGCGACGGGCACGCGCGCTGATCTGCAGCGCTCACTTGACGCCATCGTCGAGGCGGGGGCGGTCGGCGCGCAGGCGGAGGTGGTCGACGCGCGGGGGCGGTGGCGCGGCGTCAGCGGCACCGCCGAGCTGGGCGGGCGGCAGCCCGTGCCCGCGCGCGGCCGCTTCCGCATCGGCAGCACCACCAAGACGTTCACCGCCACCGTCCTGCTCCAGCTCGTGGCGGAGCGGCGCGTCGGCCTGGACGACCCGATCGAACGGCACCTGCCCCGCCTGGTGCCCGGCGGCCGCGACATCACCGTCCGCCAGCTGCTCAACCACACCTCCGGGCTGCGCGAATACCTGGAGGACACCGAGGCGCTGCCCATGAAGGGCGAGCGATTTCTCACCAAGGTGCGCTTCGCCACGTACACGCCGGAGCGCCTCGTACGCATGGCCACCGGCCGCCCGCCGTATTTCCCGCCCGGGACCGGCTGGCACTACTCCAACACCAACTATGTCCTGGCCGGCCTCATCATCGAGAAGGTCACCGGGCACACCTACGCGGAGGAGGTCGAGCGGCGCGTCCTCCGGCCGCTGCGGCTCAGGCACACGTCCGTCCCCGGCACGCGGACGGCGATCCCCGGACCCCACGCCCATGGCTACCTCAAGGTCGCCGAACCCGGCGGGGGCGTACGATCCGCCGACGTCACGCGCCTCAACCCGTCCTGGGCCGGAGCCGCCGGTGAGATCATCTCGACCACCGGTGACCTCAACCGCTTCTTCGCCGCCCTGCTCGGTGGAGAGCTGCTCCCGCCTCAGCAACTGGCGGCCATGAAGACCACCGTCGCGACCGGGAGCCCCGACGGCGGCAGGGACGGTCTGGGCCTGATGCGGCTGACCCTGCGGTGCGGGATGACGGTGTGGGGCAAGGACGGCGGCATCCAGGGCTTCTCCACCCAGTCGCTGCACTCCGAGGACGGGCGGAGGCATGTGTCCCTGTCGGTCACGCACCGCGACTTCTTCGGTGTGGACTACCAGCGGGTGATCGCCGCCCTGCAGCAGGCCGCGACCGCCGCCCTCTGCGGACGGCAGGCGTGAGAACGTCCTGGCGGCGGCACGCCCTGCCCAGGCGAGGCCTCGGTAACGCGCGGACGGCGCAACGCCGCCCCATGATGTCTGGTGGACGATACTGGGATTGAACCAGTGACCTCTTCCGTGTCAGGGAAGCGCTCTCCCGCTGAGCTAATCGTCCTTGCGTGGCGAGGAGACGCAGGCCACCGCCCCACCTCTCGGGCACGCCACCGAGCCACAAGCTCCGAGCGGAAGACGGGATTCGAACCCGCGACCCTCACCTTGGCAAGGTGATGCTCTACCACTGAGCCACTTCCGCGTGTGCCCCGCTCGCGCCGGGCGACGAGAGAACTCTAGCGAATCCCGGCCTGGTCCCCAAACTGAGGAGATCCGCCCAGGTCAGGTGTGGCCGCCGTTGACGGTGAGGCACTGCCCGGTGACGAAGGCGGCGCCGTCGGAAGCGAGGTAGGACACCGCCGCCGCCACGTCGCCGGGCGTGCCCATCCGGCCCAGCGGCACCTCGGCGCGGTAGCCGCTCTCGTCGAGGCCCGCGTGCCGCTCGACCGGGATCCAGCCGGGGGCGACGATGTTGACCGTGACGCCGTACGGGCCGAGCTCGCGGGCCCACGCCAGGGTCATCGCGTGCTGGGCGCTCTTGGCGGCGATGTAGGCGGACATGCCGGGCAGCTTGCGGTCGACGATGTCGGAGCCGATCTGGATGACGCGGCCGCCGCCGCGTTCCTTCATCCCGGGCAGCACCGCCCGTACGAGCAAGGTGGGGCTCTTGACGAAGAACGTCAGCTGGTCGAGCTGCGACTGCCAGGTGAGGTCCTCGACGGCGACGGAGGGCTGCGGGCCGGTCGCGTTGGCCACCAGTACGTCCACCGGGCCCAGTCGTTCGGCGACGGCGGCCACCAGGTCCGTGACCCCGGCCTCGTCGGTGACGTCGGCGGCGAACGCCGCCGCGGTGCCGCCCGCCTCCCGTACGGCGGAGACGACCTCCTGGGCGCCTGCGCCGTTGGAGCGGTAGTTGACGGCGACGGCCAGGCCGTCGGCGGCGAGCCTGCGCGCGATGACGGCTCCGAGGCCGCGCGACGCGCCGGTGACGAGGGCGACTGACATGGGCCCGACTCTAGTGGCCGGGCTCGTCGTCACCTGAGCCGGAGGCCCGCGGGATGCGGCCCTTCGGTCTCCAGGCGGTACTCCATGCCGGTGATGGCACGGTTGTCGTCGACGACCCGCTCGGAAGGCGCCTTCTCGCCGCCCATGATCGCCTCCTGCATCTTCTGGAAGCGTTCGTGGGCCTCCCGCACGTAGCCGGTGCCCAGGGTGGTGTGGTCGATCCGGGTGGCGAGGAGATCGCGGACGTACTGCTTGTTCGGCTCGAACGTCACCGGCGGCGGCAGCGCGGGCGCGAGCACCTGGTCGGGGTCGCGGCCGTCGTGCCGCTTGAACAGCTCGGCCGCCAGCCGCAGGTGCTCCAGCTCCATGTTGAGGTGGAGCTCCCAGATGTTCTTCACCTTGGGGTCGGACTCGGTCTCCATGAAGGAGTAGTAGAGGTAGCACTCGTTGTACTCGTGGTTGAGCAGCATCTCCCACCAGCTCTCGCCGGGGTCGACCAGCGACTCGTAGTGGGTGACGTGTTCCTCCTCGACGAGGCCGATCTCCTGGTAGAGCTGCCGGGCGATGGGCTCCATGTACATCGGGCCGACGTTCATGTAGAAGTTCATGGTCTGCTGCTCGGCCGACATGACGGTCAGCGCGTGCAGCCGCGACAGCGGCTCGGTCCTGCGCCGGTCGTAGGGCTCGCGTACGTTGTCGACGGGGTCGCGGTGGTGCAGGTAGGTCGGCCGCCCGGGCATCACCTCGGTGAGCTGGTCGACGATCTTCTCGGCCTTGCGGTGCTCGATCATCTCGTAGAGGTTGGCGTAGCGGTAGAGGTGGTCGAAGTCCTCCAGCACGCCGAACTCGTAGGCCTGCTTCAGATACGCGTCCGGCTCCATCCGGGCCACCCACGCGGTCAGGTCGACGGCCACTTGCTCGTACGCGATCGTCGTCTCCAGCACCGAGGCCGATCCGGGCAGCAGCCAGTTGACCGCCTTCTGCTGCTGCGCCTCGATGTAACGCACGCGGGCCAGCTGCTGTTTCAGCTCCACGTCGGGACAGTGGCGGGCGAGGTGGTGGCTGAACATCATCGCCTCCACCTCGATGCCGTTCATCGTGATGATCCGGCACCGCGTGTACGGATCGCAGCGGTCGGCGTCGATGGGCGTGACGTCCAGCTCGCGCCAGTCACGCACCTGCTCGTCCAGCGGGACGCCCCGCTCCTGCAGTGGGTCGAAGGCCATGCCGCAGCGCGTACCCGTGGCCTGACCTGGCAACCTCCGCGTTCGGTCCCCGAACCGCCCGTGTTCGGTAAGGGGGCGCGTGGCCGCACGGGAGCGGGGGTAGGGGCGCACCCGTGGGTGAACACGATGTCATCGATCTCCTGACGGCCCAGCACGGCCGCATCAGAGACCTGTTCGACGAGGTGGAGAAGGCGCCTCCGGACAAGGTCGAGGAGGCGTTCGACCGGCTGACGCGCATGTTGTGCGTGCACGAGACCGCCGAGGAGGAGATCGTGCACCCGTACGCGCGCAGGAAGCTCGACAACGGCCAGGGCGTGGTGGCCGACCGGCTGCAGGAGGAGAACCGCGCCAAGCGGCTCCTCGTCGAGCTGCACAAGGACGGGGTGGATCATCCGGAGTTCTGGGACCGGCTGGCCGAGCTGCGCACGGCCGTGACCGCGCACGCGCGCAGCGAGGAGCGGTACGAGTTCGTCAAGCTGCGGGCGCACACCTCCATGGTCGAGCGGCGGGCCATGGCGGCGGCGGTACGGGCGGCGGAGGCCCTGGCGCCCGTGCGCCCGCACCCCGGCACGGAGACCGTCGCCAGGAACATGCTGGTGGGGACGCCCCTGGCGTTGATGGACCGGGCCCGGGACATGATCGGCAAGGCTCTCGGCAGGCGTTGACGGCACCTTTCGACGACGGGCGAAATGTCGTCGTACTAACGTCGCAGGCATGGAGTTCGTCGCACGTGACGCCGACGTCGCGCCCGTCGCCTCGCTCATCGCCGATCCGACGAGGGCCGCCATGCTCACGGCGCTGCTCGGCGGGCGCGCGCTTGCGGCGGGGGAACTGGCCAGGACCTCCGGGGTGAGCGCCGCCACCGCGAGCGCCCACCTGGCCAGGCTGCTCGACGGCGGGCTGGTGGACGTCGTGCGCCAGGGCCGCCACCGCTACTACCGGCTGGCCGGGCACGAGGTGGCCGAGGTGCTGGAGACGCTGGCCAGGATCAGCGGGCGCCCGCCCGTGCGCTCGCTGCGCCAGTCCCGGCAGGCCCGCCTGCTGGAGGAGGCCCGCACCTGCTACGACCACCTGGCGGGGCGGGCGGGCGTGGCCCTGCTGGACCGGCTGCGGGAAGGCGGCTACTACGCCGCGTACGACCTCACGGACGCGGGGGAGCGGCTGCTGTCGGGGATCGGCGTGGACGTGGCCGGCGCCCGCGGGTCCAGGAGGCGTTTCGCCCCTGAATGTCTCGACTGGACCGAGCGCAGGGCGCATCTGGGCGGTGCGCTCGGGGCGGCGATCACGGGAGTGCTGCTGGAGCGTGGCTGGTTCCGCCGGGGCGCCGTGCCCAGGGCCGTCGTCCTCACCGAGGAGGGCAGGGAGGGGCTGTCGGCGTTGTTCGCTGGTAAGGAGCTAACATCGGGTACGCCGGTTACCTAGCAGCGAGAGAGACACCATGCGCGACAACGGAGTCGTGAACGTCGGCCCTGAGCCCCTGACCTTCCGCGACGTCATCCAGGTGGCCCGCCACGGCGCCCCGGTGCGCCTCACCGACGACGCGGTCGCCGCCATGGCCGCCGCCCGCCAGCGGGTCGACGAGCTCGCCGAGAGCCCGACCCCCGCGTACGGCATCTCGACGGGGTTCGGGGCGCTGGCCACGCGGCACATCGACCCGGCGCTGCGTGCCCAGCTCCAGCGCTCCCTGGTGCGCTCGCACGCGGCCGGCAGCGGGCCCGAGGTCGAGACCGAGGTCGTGCGCGCGCTCATGCTGCTGCGCCTGCACACGCTGGCCACCGGCCACACCGGCATCAGGCCGGTCACGGCGAAGACCCTGGCCGCGCTCATCAGCGCGGGCATCACGCCGGTCGTGCACGAATACGGCAGCCTCGGCTGCTCCGGTGACCTGGCGCCGCTGGCGCACGTCGCGCTCACGCTGACGGGCGAGGGCGTCGTGCGTGACGCCTCCGGCGCGCTGCTGCCGGCCGCCGAGGCGCTCAAGCAGGCCAGGATCGACCCCGTCGAGCTGGCCGCCAAGGAGGGCCTGGCGCTCATCAACGGCACCGACGGCATGCTGGGCATGCTGATCCTGGCCATCGACGACCTCACCAGGCTGGTCAGGACCGCCGACGTGAGCGCCGCGATGAGCGTGGAGGCGCTGCTGGGCACCGACCGGGTGTTCGCGCCCGAGTTGCAGGCGTTGCGACCGCACCCGGGCCAGGCCCTGTCCGCAGCCAACATGACGAAGATTTTGCATGACTCCGGCATCATGGCGAGCCATCGCGACCCAGAGGCCTGCACCCGCGTCCAGGACGCCTACTCCCTGCGCTGCGCACCCCAGGTCGCCGGCGCCGCCCGCGACACCATCGCGCACGCCGCCACCGTGGCGGGGCGCGAGCTGGCCAGCGCCGTCGACAACCCCGCCGTCCTGGCCGACGGCCGCGTCGAGTCCAACGGCAACTTCCACGGCGCCCCGATCGCCTACGTGCTGGACTTCCTGGCCGTCGTGGCCGCCGACCTGGCCTCCATGTCCGAACGGCGTACCGACCGGTTCCTCGACGTGGCCCGCAACCACGGGCTGCCCGCGTTCCTGGCCGACGACCCCGGCGTCGACTCCGGTCACATGATCGCCCAGTACACCCAGGCCGCCATCGTCTCCGAGCTCAAGCGGCTGGCCGTGCCGGCCAGCGTCGACTCCATCCCCAGCTCGGCCATGCAGGAGGATCACGTCTCCATGGGCTGGTCGGCCGCGCGCAAGCTGCGCAGGTCCGTGGACGGGCTGACCCGCGTGCTGGCCGTCGAGGTGCTCACCGCCGCCCGCGCGATCGACCTGCGCGCCCCGCTGGAGCCCGCGCCCGCGACGGCGGCCGTGCTCGGCGCGCTGCGCGAGACCGTCCCCGCCCCCGGCCCCGACCGGTTCCTCGCGCCGGAGATCGATTCCGCCGTGCGCCTGGTCGCCGACGGGGGAGTGGTGGCCGCCGCCGAGTCGGTGACCGGCCCCCTAGCGTGACGGCAGGGCGACGATCAGGTCCACCTCCAGCAGCAACCCCGGCATGAACAGCTTCGACACCTCGACGGTCGTGCTGGCCGGGGGCGTGCCGGTGATGTATTTCCTGCGCACCCGCCCGTACGCCACGCGGTCGTCCATGTCCGTCAGGTACGTCCTGATGAACACGACGTCGTCGAACGTCGCGCCCTGATCGGCGAGGATGCGGGCCACGACCTGGAACACGTGCTCGGCCTGGGCCGTCATGGAGCCCGCGCCGACGATGTTCCCCCGCTCGTCGAACGCGGCCTGGCCGGAGACGTAGAGCGTGTCGCCGGCGCGGACGGCGTGCGAGTACATGCCGTTCGTGGCCGGGACGGTCGCCAGGTTGAGCGGCACCGCCCGCCGCGCGCCGGATCCGGCCGCGGGGCCCGCGACGTGCTCCGCGATGGCGGTGACGTCCCGCTCGCCGAGCCCGGCCGCCCGAGCATCCTGCAGCCGCGTCCTGGCGGCGGCGCTCATCCAGGCCCCGTGCCACGCGGCCAGCTCCAGGTCCTTGGCGGCGTGGGCCAGGGAGTAACGGGTCTCCCAGGAAGGAGCCCTCAGCCGCTCGGCCGCCACGCCCAGCGGGGTGTCCGCCAGCACGTCGACGAGCGCGTCGCGGTCCACGCCGTGCGCGCCGCCGTACGCGAACGTCTCGGCCAGCAGCACCTGGACGGGCACGAGCGCGCTCATGACGGCGATCTTCATGGCCGCGCCCGTCCCCAGCGGGCCGAGCTCCCTGACCCGCCCGAACGTCGACAGCACCTCTCGGCACCCTGCCACGTCGCCGCCGGCCAGCACCGTGAGGGCCCCGGACGCGGCGGGGCCCACGCTGCCCAGCACGGGCGCGTCCACCAGTCCCACCTCCGCCGGCAGCAGCGCGCGCAGCTCGCGCACCGCCTCCGGGCCGATCGTCGACATCTCCACCAGGGTCGTGCCGGGCCGCAGCCCCGGCAGGGCCGCGGTCACCACCTCGCGCACCGCGGCCGGGTCGCTCAGCATCGTGATGACCAGGCCGGCGCCGTCCACCGCCGCGGCGGCGGTGACGCCGTTGCCGCGCCGCCACGTCCGTACCTCGTGCCCGGCCTCCACGAGCCGCCGGGCCATCGGCGCTCCCATGCGCCCCTGTCCGAGAAAAGCAATCATGCGCTCAGTGAAGCGGGGAGCGAGGCATTCCACCACCGACTAGATTGCATATCAGCCATGCTTGACACGAATGCCTTTGACGCCGCCACGCTGCGGCTCTTCGACGAGGTCGCGAGGAGCGGCTCGTTCACCGCCGCCGCCGAGCTGTTCGGCTACACCCAGTCCGCGGTCTCCCGTCGCGTCGCCGCGCTGGAACGCGCCGCAGGAGGGCCGCTCTTCGAGCGCCTGGCCAGGGGCGTACGCCTGACGCCCGCCGGCGAGGCGCTGCACCGCCACGCCGTCGCCGTGCTCGACCGGCTCCAGCGGGCGGGCGAGGAACTGACCGCCATCCACGCCGGGCGAGGCGGCGTCCTGCGGGTGGGCGCGTTCGCCACGGCCAACGTCGGCCTCGTGCCCGCCACGCTCAGGCGGTTCGCCGACCGGCACCCGGGCGTCGACCTGCGGCTGACAGAAGGGCTCAGCGCGCGGCTGGTCGACGGGCTGAACGCCGGGACGCTGGACGTGGCCGTGATCAGCGACTACCCCTCCGGGCTGCCCGCCGGCGTCGCCGGCACGGTGCCGCTGCTGGACGACCGGCTGCTCGTCGCGCTGCCCGGAGACCACCGGCTGGCCGCCGAGCATGACGTCGACCTGCGCGACCTGGCCGGGGAGAGCTGGATCGAGGCGGCCCCGCGCGGGCAGCCCACCCTCCTCGTGACGGCGTGCGCGGCGGCCGGGTTCACGCCGCGCACCGGGCTGCGGGTGGCCGAATGGTCGGGCAAGTTCGGCTTCGTCGCCGCCGGGCTGGGCGTGACGCTGGTGCCCGAGCTGGCGGCCAGGGCCGTGCCGCGCGACCTGGTGCTGCGGCCGCTGCGGGGCACGGCGCCCGCGCGCAAGGTGTACGCGGCCCTGCCCGGCACCCCGCTGCCCGCCGCGCTCGAGCTGGCCGGGATGCTGGGAGAATGGCAGATGTGCACGACGGATACGCCTGCTTAGGCGGCGTGCTCGCGACGGAGTTGCGCGACGTGACCACCGACCTCGCCGCCCTCGACGGCCAGGGCTGGTGGGCCGTCGTCGTCGACTACGAGGGCAAGGTGACGTGCGCCCGGTTCGACCGGGTGCGCCGGGCGCCCCTGCCCGCGCCGGCCCGCCCCTGGCACGGGCCCCGCCGAGGCGAGTGGCGCAGCTCGCTCGACCGCGCCGCCTACGAGAGCGGCGTGCGGGCGATCCGCGCCTTCATCGAGCAGGGCGAGGTCTACCAGGCCAATCTCTGCCGGATCCTGTCGGCGCCCGCCCCGCCCGACGCCGACCCGCTCGCGCTGGCCGCCCGCCTGGCGTCCGGCAACCCCGCGCCGCACTCCGCGGTGATCCAGGTGCCCGGGCTGAGCGTGGTGTCGGCCTCGCCCGAGCTCTACCTGTCGCGCGACGGCGACGTCGTGGAGTCCCGGCCCATCAAGGGCACCGGCGTCACCGCGGCCGACCTGCTGGAGAAGGACTACGCCGAGAACGTCATGATCGTCGACCTCGTCCGCAACGACCTCGGCAGGGTCGCCGACGTCGGATCCGTCGAGGTGCCCGCGCTGTGCGCGGTCGAGGAGCACCCCGGCCTCGTCCACCTCGTCTCCACCGTCAGGGCCAGGCTGGCCCCGGGTGCGGGATGGCCCGAGCTGTTCGCCGCGACGTTCCCGCCGGGGTCCGTCACGGGCGCGCCGAAGTCGTCGGCGGTCCGCATCATCAATGAGCTCGAACCAGCCCCCCGGGGCCCGTACTGTGGGGCCGTGGGCTGGGTCGACGCCGACCGGCGCACGGCGGCGCTGGCCGTGGGCATCAGGACGTTCTGGCTCGCGGGCGGCGAGATCCGGTTCGGCACGGGCGCGGGCATCACCTGGGGCAGCGACCCCGGGCGCGAATGGCACGAGACCGAGCTCAAGGCAGCCAGGCTCATCGCACTGGCATCCACAGGAGGAGACTGAAGTGAACATCCCTGTCTGGGTCAACGGGGAGCTGATCGACCCCGCTCAGGCCACCGTGTCGGTGTTCGACCACGGGCTGATGGTGGGCGACGGCGTCTTCGAGACCATCAAGATCGTCAAGGGCGAGTCGTTCGCGCTCACCCGGCACCTCGACCGGCTCAGGCTCTCAGCACAGCGCATGGACCTGCCCGAGCCCGACGTCGAGGCCATCGCCGACGGCATCGGCAAGCTCCTGGCCGCCGCGACGGCCAACGGGCCCGCCTGGCCGCTCGGCCGCATCCGCGTCACCTACACCAGCGGCCCCGGCCCGCTCGGCTCCGACCGCGGCGACCAGGGCACCACGTCCGTCGTCATCGTCGGCGAGCAGAAGCCGTTCCCGGCCGCCGCCGACGTCACCGTCGTCCCGTGGCCGCGCAACGAGCGCGGCGCCCTGGCCGGCGTCAAGAGCACGTCCTACGGCGACAACGCCAAGGCCCTGCTGTACGCCAAGCAGCGCGGCGGCGGCGAGGCCGTCTTCGGCAACCTCGCGGGCCACCTGTGCGAGGGCACCGGCTCCAACGTCTTCGTCGTGCGCGACGGCCGCCTGCTCACCCCCACCCTGGGGTCCGGCTGCCTGGCGGGCGTCACCAGGGCGCTGGTCCTCGAATGGTGCGGAGCGGAAGAGGCCGACATCCCGCTGACGGCCCTCTACGAAGCCGAGGAGGCCTTCCTCACCTCCACCACCCGCGACGTGCAGCCGATCAGGCGGGTCGACGACACCGAGCTGCCCGTCGCGCCCGGTCCGATCACCACCAAGGCCATGCGGATCTTCGCAGAACGCTCTGCCGCCGACCTCGACCCATGAGCTAAGGTCATGCCTCACAACTGATCGTGTGAGGCATACGTGGCAGTCGATCCGCTCCGCCCGGGAGATCCCGAGGCGGTGGGAGAGTTCCGCATCGTGGGCCGTCTCGGCCAGGGCGGGCAGGGCATCGTCTACCTGGGCGAGTCGCCCGGCTCCGGCCAGGCGGCCGTCAAGGTGATGACCGGCGGGATCGACCGGGCCTTCGCCCGCGAGCTCGCCGCCGCGCGGATGGTCGACGAGTTCTGCACCGCGCGCGTGATCGTGGCCGACCTCGACCACGACCCTCCCTACGTCGCCGCCGAGTACATCGACGGCCCCGCCCTCGCGACGGCCGGGCCGGTGCGTGGCGCCGCGCTGACCCGGCTGGCCATCGGCACCGTCACCGCCCTGGCCGCCATCCACCGGGCCGGCGTGGTGCACAGGGACTTCAAACCCGGCAACGTGCTGCTGGGCCCCGACGGGCCACGGGTGATCGACTTCGGCATCGCCCGGCTGGCGGACGCCACCACGACGGCGGGTTCGCCCTCGGGGACGCCCCCGTACATGTCGCCCGAGCAACTGTCCGGTGACACCGTCGGGCCCGCGGCCGACCTGTTCGCGTGGGGCTCGACCATGACGTTCGCGGCGACGGGTGAGCCGCCGTTCGGGCGCGACACGTTCGCGGCGGTGGCGTACCGGATCCTGCACGGCGAGCCCGCCCTCGGCGGGCTGCCCGAGCCGCTGCGCGGGATCGTGGCGCGCTGCCTGGCCAAGGACCCTTCCGCCCGGCCCGGCGCCCGTACGGTCCTGCTGGAACTTCTCGGCGAGCCCCCGGACCCGCCCGGCGCGAGCGCCGCACCCGCGCCGGAGAGCCGCACCCCGGACGACCGGGCCGCCGAGGCGGAGCTCAGCAGGGGAGCGCGGGCGGCTGCGGGCGGAGGGCGAGGCCGGGTGTCGCGGCGGGCGCTGCTGCTCGGGGCGGGCGCGGTCGCGGGTGCGGGGGCCGTGTCGGGAGGCGTGCTGTGGTGGCGCTCGGCCCGGGGCCCGGCATCCGGCGGGCGGGTCGCCGGCCCCGACGCCGCGGGGAGCCCGGACGCGAGCGGCTCCGTGACGTCCACCACCCCCGCGGGCTCGGCGACCCCGGCCGCGCAGGACCGCTCGCCGAGCGCCACCGCGCCACCCGAGCGCACGGTCGTCCCGCCGCGGCCGGAAGGGCAGGACATCGTGATCGCGATGCAGAGCGCGATCACGGTGAAGCCGATGGCGGACCTGACCTTCGACGGCGCCCTGACGCAGAGCGAGTTCGCCGCGAAGGCGCGCGGCCGGATCCGGTTCCATCCCGAGGTGAGCTTCAGCCCGCAGAACTGCGCCTACGCCATGACCGTCACCCCCGCCGGCGAGCCCGCGATGGACGTGACCATGGTGCTGTCCGAGGGCTCCACCGAGCTGTTCGTCGACGGGAAACCGCAAGGGGAGCGCGAGCCGCGTGGCCAGGACTACCTCGACATGGTCGTCACCATGTCGGGAATCGGCGTCATCCTCGACCTGGTGGGGCGCACGGAGCGGGTGGACGCGGCCGGCCTGCGCTACTCCGGCAGCCTGCCCGCGGAGAAGGCGCCCGGCGCGATCCAGGAGCGGCTCGCGGGCATGGCCGCCTGGAAGACGAGCGAGCTCAAAGGCACCAGGATCAACTGGCAGCTGGAACTGGACCGGCAGAACCGTCCCCGGCTCTTCGTGCTCTCCTGGGTGACCGAGGTGCGCGGCACCGAGCTCGCCTCCACCTACTCCACGACGTTCGGGGGCTGGCGGCAGGGGGAGATCGCCGCACCCGGCTAGCGATCCGGACGCGCCACGGGATCGCCTCAGGCGCGTCCTGCGGCGATGATGAGGGACATGGAGACAGCCCCGGTGCCGCCGATCTCCACCATGGGTGCCATCGTCACGGTGGAGCGTGTGCTCGCCCGAACCCCCGCCCTAGCCGTCCTGCTGCCGATGATCCAGGCCTTCGACACCGGCTGCCTGCTGAACATCGACGTCGTGGCCCGCAACGCCGCGGCGCCGCGCGGCCTGGCGCTGCAGCTCGACTCCGCGTTCTCCGGCGAGGAGAGCACGTCGCTGCACATCACGCTGCGCTATCCGGACGGCGCCGAAGTCGCCTCCGACGCCGACCACCACTGCGCGCCGCCGAGCCTTTCCTGGTTTCCCGGCGGCGTGCGCGGCGACGCGACGTTCACCCTCTACCAGACGCCCCTGTGGCTGCATCCGCTGCCGCCGCCGGAGGACTTCGTCCTCACCATGGAGTGGCCGTGGGCCGGCATCGGCCTCGAGATCGTGCGGCTCGACGGCGCCGCCATCGCGGGCGCGGCGGCGCGGTCGAAGCACTGCTGGCCGTCCTGGGGGGCCACCGAGGCGCACTGAACCCTTCAGTAAGACTTCTGCGTCTGTACGTTGAAGTCGTCCATCCTGACCTGCTTGGCCGGGTCGGTGAGCGGATGGTCGATCCGCAGCACGTCGAGGCCCTGGCGCATGTCGCTGGAGTAGATGTAGCCGTTGTAGTAGTACGCGGACCAGGAGCCCACGGTGCCGCCGGTCTCGTCGGGCCCGCGCTCGAAGAAGCCGATCTCCTTCGGGTTGGCGGAGTCGGTGAAGTCCCAGATCGACACCCCGCCCTGGTACCACGACTGGACCATGACGTCCTTGCCCGGCACCGGGATCAGGGAGCCGTTGTGGGCGACGCAGTTCTCGTCCGGCTGCTGCTCCCTCGGGATCTTGAAGTAGCTGCGCCGCTCCAACTGGCCGTTGATCAGGTCGTAGACGGCGTCCGCGCCCTTCGTGGGAGGGGTGTTCCTGTCGCAGGTGGCCATGGCGCCGCCGCCGAGCTCGTCACCGAACACGATCTTGGTGCCGTCGTTGTTGAACGTCGCCGAGTGCCAGATCTGGAAGTTCTCAGGGTCGTTCAGCCGCTGGACGACCTTCGGCTCGACCGGGTCGGTGATGTCCATGATCACACCGTCGCCGAAGCAGGCGGCCGCGGCCACGTTCTTCTCCGGGTAGGCGGTGATGTCGTGGCAGCCGGAGCCGCCCTCGCTGTTGGAGCGCTCAGGGAAGAGGTCCGGCTTCGCCGCCATCTTCGCCGACTGCGGGTCCTGCACCGGGATCTCCACGATCTGGATGAGCTCGTGGGGCGGCTGGCAGGTCTCCGACTCGGGCTCCGGGCCCGGCGAGGAGACGTACACGTACAAGGTCTCCCCGGCGGGGACCATCGTGTGCGTGTGGGAGCCGCAGTCGGTCTGGACCGCGCTGACGTATCTGGGGCTCTTCTTGTCGCTGATGTCGAAGATGCGCAGACCTTCCCAGCTGCGGCGGTCATCGCGGGAGTCGCACTCCGGGCCGCTGCGCGGCTCGTCGATCGACAGGATGAGCAGGTCGCCGTAGACGGTGACGTCGTTCTGCTGCGCCGGGCAGGACACCTGGCTGACGATCTGCGGCTTCGTCGGGTCGCTGATGTCGTAGATCGTGAACCCGCCGAAGTTGCCCATGTACGCGTAGTCGCCCTGGAAGGCGAGGTCCGTATTGAGGTCTTCCGAACCGTTTAACGGGGCAGTTCTCGGAATGTTGGCGACGTGTTCCACATTGTCGCTCTTCATCACGCCGTCCGCGGTGGTTCTTGCTGGAGCGCCGGTCTCCTGCGACGACCCTGCGGGCGTTTCGGGCATGCCCCCCAGCGGGACTCCGGCGCACGCGGAGGCCAGCAGCATGACCGTACACAGCAACGCTCCGCGCAGCTTGGCAGAGATCAACGCGCATTCCCCTTCATGTTGTGGCTCAGTATGGAAGCTATGTCAGCAGGTTCGACGCCGCGCACGGTCTTTATCACGGTTCTGACCATATTGGGCCTAAGCGCCTGCTCGCAGCCGTCTGCCCAACCCTCTGCCGTGGGTACGGAGGCGCCGGTCATCGTGCCCGGCAGCCCAGGAGGCCAGGGGCGCACGGCGACACCGGGGGAGCGGCTCGGGCAGACGCCCGCCCCGACCGTGGCCTCCGACGTACGTTTCGCCGAGGCCATGATCCCGCATCATCGCCAGGCTCTGGAAATGACGGCGCTCGTGGAAGACCGCACGACCACGTCCACCATCCGCTCGATTGCCCGCGCGATCGACGCCGCCCAGCTGCCGGAGATCAAGGGCATGACCAACTGGCTCGCCGAGCTGGGCCGCTCCGCCCCGTCGGGACACGACCACGGGGAGGCCGAGGGCTACGGGATGGCGACCGAGCAGCAGCTGAACGCGCTGGGCGCGGCCAAGGGGACCGCCTTCGACCGGTTGTTCCTCCAGCTGATGATCAGACATCACCAGGGTGCGGTGAAGATGGCCGGAGAGCAGCTCGCGACCGGCCGGGACCGACGCATGCGGCTGCTCGCCAAGGATGTGTACTCGGGTCAGAGCATTGAGATCACCCGCATGAAGCGGGTGCTGGAATCGCTGCCGGCCTAGCGCCGGGGCCGGGGGGTGCTCCGGCCGGGGGACACCGGGGGCACGGGGTCGCTTCCGGTCACGAGGTCGCTTCCGGTCACGAGGGCCAGAGCATGTTGGTCAGCTCGCTGTCGAGATCCATGAAGTCGGTCTCGCGGCCCGCGGGCACCTTCTCGTACGTGCGGTGGAGGAACTCCGTGAGCGGGGCCAGCGGCACTTCGAAGAGCGCCTGCCCGAACGGTGATGTGAGACTGATGTGCAGCGTGCGCTCGCCGTCGGCACGGGCGGGCCACACCTGCACGTCGCCGTCGCCGACACGTCGCACGATGCCCACGGTCAACAGTTCGCGAGCAAAGATCCACTCGACCGGCTCGTCGTTCCCTACGTGGAAGGCCATGCGGATGGCGTATGGGTCGTCAGCTGTGTAACTCAACCCGGCGAGCAGGGGGACGGTTGTACGGTCGGGGACCACAAGCCGAAGGCCAAGCTCGGCGGAGACGGTGGTGCTGTTCATCGTCAGCCAAACCTTTTCGTCGTAGGTCCCCTCTACGGGGCTTTCACTGCTCTGATGGACTTCGTCCTGAGCCATGACGCAGGGAACGAAGAAACCCGTAGGAAAGATTCCGCTCCTAGGGCCTTCTGTAACGCACATCACAGCTGGACATTTGGGCATCTACCAGGCTAAACGGCATCAATCGGGTCGTATTTGCAAGGGTTTTGCGTGCGGTGGACCGTGTTCCGGAGGCGTCGGTCATGAACGTTTCTTGCGAAATGATCGCGACCGGCGTCTTCCGGAACACGACTGATGGTATGCCACCGACCCGCCATGCCGATGGGCAACCGCCGCGTTTCACCCGAATCCCTACGGCTGCGCCGATCCGGCCCTCGCCGACCCCCTCCCGCCGCCCGGCCCACCCCCTTCTGATCACATCGCTTCGCCAGCAGGCGCCAGAGTGCGGTATGGTTTTCCCCGTCGGCACCAAGCGGAGCCGGCAGGGCGGGCGATTAGCTCAGCGGGAGAGCGCTTCGTTCACACCGAAGAGGTCACTGGTTCGATCCCAGTATCGCCCACCAAGGTCAAAGGCCACCTCCCAACGCGGGACGTGGCCTTTTTGATCTTCTAGGGCGGCATGTCCGATCATCCGGGGGATGTTCTCGATGGGGACGCCGTCCGCCGACAACCGCGACACGAAGCTGTGCCGCATCTCCCGAGGGGTCCACTCGGAACCGACCAGGCCGGCCCTGGTGATGACCCGCCGGAACTCGCGACGGACGTTGCCCGCACTCATCGCGGTGCCGTTTCGGGTGGCGAACACCAGACGTGCCTGATCGTCCTTGCCCGGGGGCATTCCACGGGCGTCCAGGTGCTCCCAGAGCACGACCTGGGCACGGACACACCGATGGGGGAGCTGGAGCGTACGGCGCGGCAGGTCTCGGCGCGCTCGCTGCGGTCCAGGTGGTCTGGGCTGTCCAACTGGTGTGCCGGGTCCACTCCACGCGACGTTGCCATCCGCAAGGTGAAGTCGCGCAAGGGTCTTATGGATCTACATCGTAGAGAAGTAGGTATGAGCCTGCGCTGCGAACGCTGACGGGAAGGCTCGCCTGACGCAGGTCAAGAGAGTGGCGGGTCCTTCCGGGCTTGATCCAGGTCGATGGCCCAGATCCACAGCCGCTCGGAGGGCGCCACGCGGTGGTAGCCGAAGAGGACGGCTCTGGACAGCAGCGCTTGCGTCCCGCCTTCGCGCCACGCCTTGCGCCGGCGGGGCACCGACCGACTGGCGAGCCGCTCAACCCGAGCCACCTCGCGGAGACCGGAGCGGTACCCCGGTAGGGTAGGTAGTGATGCCGTCGCGACGGTGCCGGCCAGGGCGGCGCCGACAGTCATTCCGATGTCGAGCCAGTTCCTGGAGTCATCCAAGGAGTCGTTGGCGAAGTGAACGGCGGCGCCGCCCTGCTTTGCCAGGAATACGGTAGGGGGGTATGGTGTTGTTCTGGGCGATCGACAAGAGGAGGGGTGGACATGGCCGGATACAGCGGTAGCAAGCAGGACCACGCCATGCGGTTGCGCCGTATCGAGGGGCAGGTCCGCGGGCTGCAGCGGATGGTCGAAAACGACAAATACTGCATCGACATCCTGACTCAGGTGTCGGCGGCGACCAGCGCGCTGAAGTCGTTCTCCCTGTCGATGCTCGAAGAGCACCTGGCCCACTGTGTCGCTGAGGCCACGCTGAAGGGCGGCCCGGAGGCTGACGCCAAGGTCAAGGAGGCCTCCGAGGCGATCGCCAGACTCGTGCGTTCCTGACCCTGCCGACCTGAAGGAGAGACCGATATGAGCACCACATCCACCTACACCGTCAAGGGCATGACCTGCGGCCACTGCGTCAGTTCGGTCAGGGAGGAGGTCAGCGAAGTGACCGGGGTCGCCAACGTCGAGGTGGACTTGGCGACCGGGCTGCTGACCGTGGACAGCGACGGCCTTATTGACTCAGCCAAGATCATCATTGCCGTTGAAGAGGCCGGTTACGAGGTGGCGAACCGGTGAACACCCCAGTCAAGCTCGGCTCATACGTCCTGGGACTGGCCGTCGTTTTCGGCGGTGCTCTGGGCGCGGGCAAGGTGGTGGGACCGGTGGGGACGCCCCCGGCCGAGGACCACGCCGCCATGACAGCGCCCACCGCGAGCGCGAGCGCGAGTGCGGGCCACGGGGAGCACGCCACCGAGCAGGTGGAGGACGATACCCCCGGAGGGCTCCAAGTGTCCGAGAGCGGTTACACCCTTCACCCGCTCACCGCGACGATCAAGCCGGATGAGCCGACCGACTTCCGCTTCTCGGTGACCGGGCCTGACGGTGAGCCGGTCACCGACTACCAGGTTGAGCACGACAAGAAGCTTCACTTCATCGTCGTGTCCCGCGACCTGAGCACCTTCCTGCATCTCCACCCCACCGAAGCAGGTGACGGCGTCTGGTCGGTCAAGCTGACCCTGCCCGGCGCGGGAGCGTACCGGGCCTTCGCCGACTTCGTCCCCACGGGTGGCAAGGCTTTGACGTTGGGCACAGACCTGCTCGTCGCCGGCGATTTCGAGCCGAAGGCGCTGCCGCAGGCCAGCCGTACGGCGAGCGTCGACGGATACGAGGTCACCCTCGACGGCGAGCTGACGCCCGGCCAGTCGAGCAAGCTCACCCTCAAGGTCAGCAAGGACGGCAAGCCGGTCACTGACCTGCAGCCCTACCTCGGCGCCTACGGCCACCTCGTGGCGCTGCGCGCCAGGGACCTTGCCTACTTGCACGTCCATCCCGACGGAGAGCCCGGCGACGGTGAGACCGAGCCCGGGCCGGAGATCGTCTTCTATGCCGAAGCGCCCAGCACCGGCGACTACCGGCTGTTCCTCGACTTCCAGCACAAGGGCGAGGTCCGCACCGCGGACTTCACCCTCGGCGCTGGGGAGCGGCCGGCGATCCCGACCTCCACGCCGACGCCCACATCCACCGGGCACGCCGACGACGGCCACAGCCACTGAGCGAGAGAAAGGAGAACGGTGATGACCCAGGTCACCGATGACCGGCAGAACGCGGTCGAGCTCTCGATCGGCGGCATGACCTGCGCCTCGTGCGCCAACCGCATCGAGCGCAAGCTGAACAAGATGGACGGCGTGACCGCGACGGTCAATTACGCGACGGAAAAGGCGAAGGTCACCTTCCCCGAGGACGTCAACCCGCAGCAGCTCATCGCGGAGGTGGAGAAGGCCGGATACACGGCCGCGCTGCCCGCACCGCCCACAACGGAGGCGGCCGAGCAGGAGCCGGAGGACGAGCTCCAGCCGCTGCGCCACCGCCTCATCACTTCCGTGGTGCTGTCGGTCCCGGTGGTGGCCATGGCGATGATCCCGCCCCTGCAGTTCACGAACTGGCAGTGGTTGTCGCTGGTACTGGCCGCTCCCGTGGTGGCGTATGCGGGCTGGCCCTTCCACAAGGCAGCCTGGACCAACCTGCGCCACGGCGCGGCCACCATGGACACGCTGATCTCGGTCGGCACCCTGGCCGCGCTGGGCTGGTCGCTGTGGGCGCTGTTCGTCGGCACCGCCGGCACGCCCGGCATGACGCACCCGTTCACGTTCACCATCGAGCGCACCGACGGCTCCGGCAACATCTATCTGGAGACGGCCGCCGCGGTGACGGCGTTCATCCTGGCCGGGCGCTACTTCGAGGCCCGCTCCAAGCGGCGCGCCGGCTCTGCGCTGAGGGCCTTGCTGGAGCTGGGCGCCAAGGACGTGGAGCTGGCCGACGGCCGGCGCGTGCCGGTCGAGCAGCTCACGGCGGGCGACCGGTTCGTGGTCCGGCCGGGCGAGAAGATCGCTACTGACGGCGTGGTCGAGGAAGGTTCCTCGGCCGTGGACGCCTCGATGCTCACCGGCGAATCCGTCCCGGTCGAGGTCGGCGTGGGCGATGCGGTCACCGGCGCCACCGTGAACGCGGGTGGCAGGCTCATCGTCCGGGCAACCCGGGTCGGCGCCGACACCCAGCTGGCCCAGATGGCCAAGCTGGTCGAGGAGGCGCAGACCGGCAAGGCGCAGGTGCAGCGGCTGGCCGACCGCATCTCCGGCGTCTTCGTGCCGATCGTGATCGCACTCGCCCTCGGTACGCTGGGCTTCTGGCTCGGCACCGGCGACGGTGTCGGGGCGGCCTTCACGGCGGCGGTCGCGGTGCTGATCATCGCCTGCCCGTGCGCACTCGGTCTGGCCACGCCGACTGCGCTGCTGGTCGGGACCGGCCGAGGCGCGCAGCTCGGCATCCTGATCAAGGGGCCGGAGGTGCTGGAGTCCACCCGCAAGATCAATACTGTGGTGCTGGACAAGACCGGCACGGTCACCGAGGGCAGGATGACCCTCACGGCCGTCCACGTGGCCGAGGGGACGAGCGAGGACGAGGTGCTGCGCCTGGCAGGTGCGCTGGAATACGCCTCCGAGCACCCGATCGCCCAGGCCATAGCCAAGGGTGCCGCTGCCCGCGTCGGCGAACTGCCCGCGCCGGAGGATTTCGCCAACGTCGAAGGGCTCGGCGTTCAAGGCATCGTCGACGGCCACGCGGTCCTGGTCGGCCGCCCCCGGCTGCTGGAGGAGTGGTCCCAGCACCTTCCGGCCGACCTGGAACGGGACTTTCACGAGGCCCAAGCCGGCGGCCGCACCGCGGTCGCGGTCGGCTGGGACGGCCAGGCACGGGCGGTGCTCGTGGTGGCCGACGCGGTCAAGCCGACCAGCAAGGAGGCCATCGCCCAGCTCCGTGCCCTCGGTCTCACACCGGTGCTGCTGACCGGCGACAACGAGGCCGTGGCCAAGACCGTCGCGGCCGAGGTGGGCATCGACGAGGTGATCGCCGAGGTGCTGCCCGCAGACAAGGTCGACGTGGTCAAGCGCCTGCAGTCCGAGGGCAAGGTCGTGGCCATGGTCGGTGACGGGGTCAACGACGCTGCCGCGCTGGCCCAGGCCGACCTGGGGCTGGCCATGGGCACCGGCACCGACGCCGCCATAGAGGCGAGCGACCTCACACTGGTACGGGGCGACCTGCGGGTAGCCGCCGACGCCATCCGGCTGTCCCGTAAGACGCTCAGCACGATCAAGGGCAATCTGTTCTGGGCCTTCGCCTACAACGTGGCCGCCCTGCCGCTGGCGGCGCTCGGCTTGCTCAACCCGATGATCGCAGGAGCGGCGATGGCGTTCTCCAGCGTCTTCGTGGTCAGCAACAGCCTGCGCCTGCGGCGCTTCAAGTAGCAGTGCCGGGATGGCTCCACGCCGTACGGCGTGGAGCCATCCTCCTCTTGCTCAGGTGCCGCGGATCGGGTGCGATCGGGAGCGACCTCGACCCGTACCGGTCCGACCGCGCGGCTTCTACGGCCGGCTGTGCTGCCAGACGCAGCACGCATCGACATCCTGACCCAGGTCTCCGCGGCCACCAGCGCACTGAAGTCATTCTCCCTGGCCCTGCCTGAGGAGCACCTTGCCCACTGCGTCTCCGAAGCCACCCGCCAGGGCGGCCCGGATGCCGAGGCGGAAGTCAAGGAGCCCGGCGACGCCGTCGCCAGGCTGGTGCGTTCTCGACTCGCCTTTCCTCACGTAGAGGGCAGGCGCAGCCGTTTGAGCGCGAGGGCGTTGACGGCCACGATCACGCTCGATCCCGACATCGACAGCGCGGCGATCTCAGGCCGAAGCACGAGCCCGAACGCCGGCTCGAACACCCCGGCGGCGACGGGCAGGGCGAGCGCGTTGTAGCCGATGGCCCAGCCCAGGTTCTGCCGCATCTTGCGCAACGTACCCCGGCCGATGCGCAGGGCCGTGGGCACGTCCAGCGGGTCGGAGCGCATCAGCACCACATCGGCGGTTTCGATGGCCACGTCCGTGCCGGCGCCGATGGCGATGCCCAGGTCGGCGTGGGCGAGTGCCGGGGCGTCGTTGACGCCGTCCCCGACCATGGCCACCTTGCGGCTGCCTGCCCGGAGCTCAGCGATCTTGGCCGCCTTGTCTCCAGGGAGCACTTCGGCGATCACGGTGTCGATGCCGAGCTGCCGCGCGATCCGCTCCGCGGTCGCGGCATTGTCTCCCGTGAGCATCACCACCTCGACGCCGAGCTCATGCAGCGTGGCAACGGCAGCAGAGGACGTGTCCCGCGCCGCGTCCGCGATGCCGATGATGCCGGCCACCGTGTTGTCCACGGCGACCACGACGGCGGTGCGGCCGCCCTCGGCCAGTTCCCGCCGCCTGCCCGCCAGTTTCCCGAGCTCCACCCCTTCCCGCTCCAGCAGCCGCCGGTTGCCGACCACGACCTTGCGCCGGTTGACCTGCGCGACAGCGCCGTGTCCGGGGACGTTCTCGAAGTGCTCGGCCCTCATCGGCGCCAAGCCCAGGCCATCCGCGTGCCGGACGATCGCCTCGGCCAGCGGATGCTCTGACTCCCGCTCGACGGCAGCGACCAGGCGCAGGAACTCGTCGTCCGGCAGCGTGTCACCTGCCACCACATCGGTGACCTCCGGCTCGCCCTTGGTCAAGGTGCCGGTCTTGTCCATCACCACGACCTGAATGCGGGCCGAGGACTCGAGCGCCATCGCATTCTTGAACAACACCCCACGCTTGGCCCCCAGCCCGGTGCCCACCATGATGGCGGTGGGGGTCGCCAGGCCGAGCGCGTCGGGACAGGTGATGACGACGACCGTGATGGCGAACAGGATCGCGACGCTGAACGGCTGCCCTGCGGCCAGCAGCCAGACCGCGAAGGTGAGGACCCCTCCGATCAATGCCACGAGGACGAGCCAGAACGCCGCCCGGTCGGCCAGCCGCTGCCCCGGCGCCTTGGAGTTCTGCGCCTGCTGGACGAGGTGGACGATCTGTGCCAGGGCGGTGTCGGCTCCCACCTTGGTCGCGCGCACCCTGAGCGTGCCGTTGCGGTTGACGGTGGCACCGATGACGGCAGAACGCGGCTCCTTGTGCACCGGCAGGCTCTCGCCGGTGACCATCGACTCGTCGACCTCGCTCTGACCCTCTTCGACGGTGCCGTCGACCGGAATCTTGGAGCCAGGACGGACCAGCAGGAGGTCGCCGACCATCACCTCGGCGGTCGGGACCTCGACCGGCTGACCATCACGAACAACCGTCGCCTTGGGCGGGGCCAGGTCGAGCAGGGCACGGATGGCGTCGTTGGCGCCGCCCCTCGCCCGCATTTCGAACCAGTGGCCGAGCAGTACGAAGGCGGCCAGGACGGTGGCGGCCTCGTAGAACACCTCGCCGCCGCCGGTGAGCGTGACGACCAGGGAGTACAACCAGCCGGCGCCGACCGCGACCGCGACGAGAACCATCATGTCGAGGGTGCGGGCGCGAAGTGCGCGGACGGCTCCGTCGAAGAAGATCCAGCACGAGTAGAAGATCACCGGCAGGCTGAGCAGCAGCGCCCAGACGTCTTGACGCCATCCGAACGGGACAGGCAGGTCCAGCCCGAACACCTCCGTGCCGATCGGAGACCACAACACGATCGGGATGGAGAAGATCGCGGCCACCAGGAAGCGGTTGCGCATGTCGGTGACCATCGAGGCCATCGACATCCCGGCATGGCCGCCGTGTCCCATCATGTCGTGAGGTGACGCCGTTTCTTCGGCATGCGTTGCGTGACCAGCGGGCGCAGCCACGGCGCTCGCGCCTGGCGGGTCAGGCTCAGCCATGGGATCGCAGATGTGAGAGGGCACCGACTGCCCGGCGCAGTGATAGCCACATTCGGTGATCCACGTACGCAGCTCGGCGAGGGACGTGACGCGCGGATCGAAACGCACCGTCGCCGTCTGGGCGGCAGCGTTGGCCTCGACCTGCAGCACGCCTGGGCGCCGGCCCAGGGTGGCCACGACGACGTTCTGTTCGGAAGCCCAGTGCAGCCCGCTGACGTCAAGGATCGCAGTGCTGCGTTCCTTGTCTTCGCCAGGTCGATCAGGGACGTAGTCGCTCATGGTTGTCACCTCCCACAGAGCTCTACTTCACGATGGCTCATCGTAGAACCGGTACCCGCTAAGGCTTTGGTCAGTCCGGAGGTGCTGCATACGGCATTGGGCTGTACTACTGCTGCTGATCGTAGATGTGCTTGGGGCGCCTCGATTGCTGAGTAGGGCCGTCACTCGCGACGGGAGGGAACATGACTTCACAGGTTGCGGAGATGCTTTCCGCGTATCCACAGGACCTCGGCCACGTCGACCAGGAGAAGCAGCGCGAGCTGACCGCCGCTCTCGGCTGAACGTGACAGTGCGAGAGGGAGAGCACCCGTGGCAGCGAGCAGACGCCGGCGGTCCACGGCTGTGACCGCGGGCTGCCTGACCAGGCAGCTTGCCGGAGGCGGACCAGGTCTTCCCGGAGTCCTGGCTGATGTGGATTCGGCCCTCGGCTCCCGCTCCCACGAGCACGTCGCCTGCGAGGACGTCGATGTGGCTGAGGAGGGGGGCTTTCGTGACCTTGCTGTGGTGCAGCCTGCCGTTGGTGCTGACCTTCAGCCCGTCGGGTGTGGTGGCGTAGACGCGTGACGGCTGCTCGGCGCCGGCGGGCTGGATGGAGTGGAAGTCGGCGGAGCCGTCCTCCGACGGCGTCTTCCAGGTGCGTCCGGAGTCCGTCGACTTGACAAGGCCGAGGTGGGGCGGGTGTTCCGGCGAGACGTCCTCGGGCGAGGGGTGTCCGCTGGCCAGGAACGTCTTCGGGCCGGTGATGGCGAAGCCCATGTGGTCTTGGTCGTGGACTCGAGCTCTCCTGGGCCACGCACCATGTGACAGTCCCTCCACCCGGGTCTGTTCAGATGCTACCGGCGATCGTAGAAGCGTGGCCTCAGCGTGTCTTCTCGTCACACCAGGGAAGCCAGGCGATCGCCCGCCAGGATGGCGCGTTTGACGCGGATCAGGTCCTTGGGCGCGTTCACCGCGACGGCGCCTACCAGAGCGCCGTGCTTGGCGAAGGCGACGGCGAACCGCCCCTCGCGCGGGTCGCCGGTCACGACGCGGGTCTCGTCCGCCAGGTGCGGCAGGCCGGCCGTCTGGATGCGGGCGCCGTGCACGTGGGTGGCGAAGGACGGCAGGTCGGCGAAGGGCTTGGCGTTGTCCGGACCGGCCAGCAGGTTGAGCGCCGCGGCGGCGCCCTGGTCGTTGGCGTTCGACCAGTGTTCGACGCGTACCATGGCGCCGCCGTACAGGCTGTGCGGCCAGCGTGCCACGTCACCCGCGGCGACCACGTCCTCCGCTCCCGACGCGAACAGGCGCTCGTCGCAGACCACCCCGTCGCTCAGCGTCAGCCCGCTGCCTTCCAGCCAGTCGGTGTTCGGGACGACGCCCATGCCCGCGATGACCAGGTCGGCGGGCAGCGTCCGGCCGTCGCTCAATCGCACGCCCGTTACCCTGCCGTTCCAGTCGAAGCCGGTCACGCGGGTCCCGGTGACGAGTTCGACGCCGTTGTCCCGGTGATGGGCGGCCAGCCAGCGTGCGGTCTCGGCGCCGACGACCTTCGCCATCGGGTGCGGCGACGTGTCCACGAGGGTGACGCCGAGCCCGAGGGCTCGAGCGGTCGAGGCGACCTCTCCTCCGATGAAGCCACCGCCGATCACGACGACGTCGCCGGGTCCTGCGGCCAGTTCGGCGCGCAGCGCCAGGGAATCCTCGACGGTGCGCAGGGTGTACACGCCGTCGGGGGTGTCCGGCAGGTGGCGTGGGCGGGCGCCGGTGGCGATGACCAGGCCGTCGTAGCGAATTTCCGAGGCATCGTCCAGGATGAGCCGGCGCTGAGACGGGGCCAGCCGTACGGCATGGCGGCCCTGTAGCCAGCGGTTGCCGAGCTCCTCGGCGCCTGGGAGAGTGACCTCGTCATCGCCCCTGAGCATGCTCTTGGACAGCGGGGGGCGATTGTAGGGAAGGTGCTTCTCAGCCCCTACCAGGGTGATCGTGCCGTCGAAGCCCTCACGTCGCAGAGCCTGAAACGCACGAAAGCCAGCCAGCGAAGCTCCGACGATGGCGATGGAGTTGAGTTCTCTCATGAGGGACGACCATACCCCTAAGGGGTATATGTGTGAACGTGATTTAGATCTCACATACCCATAGGGGGTTAGGGTTGTCAGAGATGCTGTGCTGCCGTATGGTCAACTCGCCCGTATACCTAATAGGGGTATTTGTCGAGGGGAGTCATGATGAGCAATGCGACCTACACCGTAAGCGGGATGACCTGTGGCCACTGCGTGGGCACCGTGAAGGCCGAAGTCGGCAAGATCGCCGGTGTCACTGCGGTCGATGTCGACCTGGCCACCGGCCAGGTAACCGTGACGGGGAACGAGCCGATCGAGGAAGCTCTTGTGCGCGATGCCGTAGAAGAAGCGGGCTACGAGCTGGTCTCCGCCTGACCGGGCCTCGAAGAGGGCCCTGGCGGGAGAGCCGCGGTGAACGGTTGACGGCCGGGTGCCGTGCATCTGTGTGTGCCGGCACCCGGCCGGCTCCTGGCAGGTGCTACGAGCCGCACTAGTACACCGGCAGGTGCCGTGACATGCCTTCGTTCCCGGGAGATTCGCACCATGAAGGGCTGGCTGACGGGGTGGGGCAAGGCCGCGCCGGAGGGCGGCATGGGACACGACATGCCCGGCGTCATGTCCGAGAAGGAGATGACCAAGCTCAAGGCGGCCAAGGGCACGGAGTTCGACAAGCTGTTCGCGCAGCGGATGATCGCCCACCACAAGGGCGCGATCGAGATGGCCCGCACCCAGCAGGCCGGTGGGTCGAACCCGCAGGCCCAAGAGTTGGCCGCAACCATAGAGACCACGCAGCAGGCCGAGGTGGAGGAACTGCAGAAGATCCTCGACCGGCTCTGATTTCATGACCCGTCCGAGCGCGATGGACGCCCGGACGGGTCATGTCCCGCGAGGTCGGGTGACGCCGATGGCAGCGCCTGATGGCGTGATGTCCGTCCGCAATGGGACGTCCGGGAAGCGGACCAGCGTGACCGCCTGGTTGCCGCTGGCCGCGAGCGCCTCCCGCATGAGGAACGTGCGCGCCTTCAAAGGCCATCGCCTGCTCGAACGGGGCGGCACGGGCGACTGGCCTGCGCAGCGCGAGCGCTCAGCAGACCGGCCGCCCACCTGACGGGGCGCTCCGGCCGCAGTGGCCTGCGCGGCCCGCCGCGGACCGAGATCAGTGGTGATAGGCGTGTACGACTGCGTGGCCCTTGCCCCGGCCGATGATCCACTTGTTGATCGGGGTGGTGACCAGGAAGGCCACCAGCAACGCGAAGGCGAGGGCTCCCCAGAACAGGCCGGAGGTCAACGTGGCGTCCATGGCGCCGGGGACGGCGAGCATCACGCCGTTGTCCACGATCTCCATCACGAGGATCGACGCGGTGTCGGCGGCCAGCGCTAGCTTGATCGCAGCGCGCCAGCTCACGCCGGCCCGGCGCAGCGGCAGCAAGGTGAGCAGGTAGCCGAAGAAGAAGGCCAGCACCACGGCCAGGGCGATGGAGGGAGCGGTGCTCCAGCCTAGCCAGGTTGCGATGACCAGCCCCAGCACCTCGCCGATGGCGCACCCGGTTAGGCAGTGCAACGTGGCTGAGGCGGCCATCGACCATGACGCCTTGCCCGTGTGCCCCTGGCGCGTTCCCTGGGTGGGGTGGTGTTGGGCATGCACGGCGCGCTGGTCCTGCGTGGGCGGGTTGTGCTCAGCCATCGGCCCCTCCTCAACGGTATGGGTTAGAGGTCATTCATCCCGAAGCTATACCCCCCTTGGGTATGTGGCAAGTGAGGCTGGCGGCGAGGGCTGCATGCTGGCGTGGCACGGCATCTCCGCGTCGAAACCTGGACTGGGAGAGTTGCGGCTGGGCCGGCGTGTGACTGGCTGCGGCGAAGCGGCAGGGTGTCGTGAGGTGGTGCGGGTCCGAGGGGCTGCCGCATAGGAGTATGTGGAGCAGGCGAAACGCTGGCCGGGGCAGGTGGCTCGGCTGATGCCGGTGGCCTGCACCATGGTGGGCGCAGTGGCGCCGCACAGTCTCCGTCATCTCGACGGTGCGCACAGAAGCGGGCGGCGCGGGAGCGGACAGTGTGCCTGGCCGCGGTAGTGAGTGTGGAAGCGTGCGGGGAGGTCGGGCGGGCTTCGAGGCGTCGCGGAACAGGGGCAGGACGGGGAAGGGCTCGGTGAGGTGGCGGGAATGCCTCTCGCCCATATACCCTTAGGGGGTATAAATGGAGTTAAGGAGATCGTATGCGACGCCTTACCGCGCTGGAGCCCGCCGAAGCACCCGGGAAATCCCGTGAGCTCCTGGAGGACATCGTCGCCAGGAGGGGCGGTGTGGGAGCCATGGTCGCCACCATGGCTCATTCGCCGGCCCTGTTGCAGGGCTACCTGGAGCTGTCCCGTGCCATGAAGCGCGTCAAGCTGCCTCGTGCTCTCAGCGAGAAGATCTCGCTCGCCGTGCAGGAGTGGATCGGCTGCGCCTACTGCCTGGAAGCACACACGGAGGCGGCACGTGCGGCAGGGCTGAGCGAGAGCGACATCGCACTCGCTCGTCAGGGATCGGCCACGGACACGCGCGAGGCGGCCCTCATCGCGATGGCGGTCCGTATTCTGGCCGAGCCGTCCTCCGTCGGCGACGACGATGTGGCGGAGCTGCGCGCACATGGCTGGAGTGACAGGATCATCGCCGAGATCCCGGGATTGGTCGCCCTGAACCAGCTCACCGGCACGTTCAACCTCCTTGCCGGGCTCGAACCCGCGGCGCCGGAAGCCTAGGGGCGGCCTGCGCGACGCGGGCGGTCAGCATCGCCTGGAAGTCCGCGTAACCGGCGAAGTCCTCGTGGTCGCAGGTCAACGCGCAGTCGATGAGTTCTGGCGACGCTTGGGCCCGGGCGACGCGCCCGAACCAGGCTCCGGCGGTGGCGATGGAGGATCTCCCGGCGGGCGGTGGGCTCCGGGGTGGTGAACATCTCGCGGAGGTCCTCCCAAGCGATGCCCGCTTCCCTGGCGCGGAGGACCACCGCGATTCGGTACAGATCGATGCGGCTGTAGCGGCGCCGGCCACCCTCGGCGCGGGCGGGGGTGAGCAGCGATCCCGGATGGGATCACCAGTCTTGACCGGGCTCTGTGGTGGTGCCGTGATGCGTGCAATGCCCTTCGTCATCCCCCGCACCACGGATGGCTCAGGACGGATGAGGTTGGTTCTGCCGGTTTGTGCGGCCGGGTGTCAACAGCGCGGCGGCGACGGCGCCGACCGCCGCTGCGGCGGCCGCCACGATGAACCCGTTGGTGAAGCCGCTCAGCGTGGTCCCGACCAGGCTCGCGGCTGCGACGCTCGACACGACCGCGGCTCCGATGGAGGCGCCGAACTCGTGGAAGGTGCTCACGATGCCGGAGGCGATCCCGGCTTCATGGGGCGCCACCTGCCCGAGCGCGGTCGCCGAGGCGATGACGAACATCGCGCCGGTGCCCGCCGCCGCGACGGCCACGCCGAGCACGACGCTGACCGTGTTCATCGACACCGCCGGTACGGCCAGGCCGATCGCCGCGACCGTCAGGCCCGCGACGGCCAGCCGGCGTCCACCCCATCGGCCGAGCATGCGTCCGGTCAGATGGGCGCCGAGCATCGTCGCCAGCGCCACCGGCAGGAACAGCAGCCCTGCCTGCAAGGCGCCGTATCCGACAGCGTGCTGGAAGTAGAAGGTGCCCAGGAAGAACACGGCGATCATCAGCGCCGTTGCCATCAGGATGAGGAAAGCGCCGGTCGCCACAGGCCGCCTGGCCAGCATCCGGACGTCCATCAGGGGTGACCGGGCCCGCCGCTGCCAGAGCACGAACAACACATAGCCCACGGCGGCCGCCAGGACGAGCCATCCGGTGAGCGCGCTGAGCCAGCCCCGCTCGCCTGCGGCGATGAGGGCGTAGATCAACGACGCGGAGGAGGACGTCACCAGAATCGCGCCGAGGGCGTCGAGCCTTGGCCGGTCGGCGGACGTGGCCGGCCGGGCCGGCAGCAGAGCGGCGAGCACTGCGGCGATCACGAGCCCGATGGGCACGTTGACATAGAAGACCCATGACCATCCTGGGCCTGCGGTGAGCAGGCCGCCGAGGAGGACACCGAGGGCGGCGCCACCACCGCCCAGCGCGGACCAGACGCCCAGGGCCTTGTTCCGCTCCTCTCCGTCGAACAGCGCCACCACCAGCGACAAGGCGGAGGGCGACAGGAGCGCCGCCCCGACGCCCTGCGCCACGCGACCGCCCACCAGCAGGCCCGCGGACCCGGCCAGCCCGGTGACCAGCGATGCGACGGCGAACAGAAGCAGTCCGGCGAGCACGACCGGCTTGGCTCCTACGAGGTCCGTGATCCGTCCGCCGAGCAGCATCAGTCCGCCGAAGGTGAGCGTGTAGGCGCTGACCGTCCAGGTCAGCGCCTCGCGGCCGAGTTCGAGGTCCGTCCCGATGTGGGGCAGTGCTATGGCCACGACGGTGACGTCGAGGATCAGCATGAGCTGGGCAACCCCGAGGAAGCCAAGGATGTGCCACCGGGCCGGATGCGGCTCCTGGGGTGAGACCTGCCGTACTTCTGGTTGGGCCATCAGTTCTCCTCCATGCACATAACTCGTACTCTCGTGTACGAGATCTAGTCGACACTATAACCTGTATATGCACATACGAGTTAGACTGGTGTAATGGCTGCACCCTCCGCGCGCTCCAGGCGCCGCGCCGATGCCGAGCGCAACATCGCCCGCATCGTGTCCACAGCGCGCGCATTGCTGAGTTCGGATCCGAACACGACCACGGACGACATCGCGCAGGCCGCAGGTGTCGGGCGGATGACCCTGTACGGGCACTTTCGCACTCGGGCAGACCTGGTCGAAGCCGCACTCATGGACGCCCTGCGAGCCGGCGACGAAACCCTGTCGTCCCTCGACCTGACGGGGGACGCCCACGAAGCCATGACCCGCCTACTGGCGTCGAGCTGGGAGATCGTGGCCGAGTCCGCGGCGCTGCTTACCGCCGCCGAGACAGTCCTCCCCGCAGGCCGGGTCCGCGAACTGCACGCCGAACCCGCTCGACGCATGGCCGAGCTCATCCGCCGCGGCCAGGAACAAGGCGTCTTCCGCGCCGATCTTCCCACCACCTGGCTGGTGAGCCTCGTCCACTACATCCTGCACGGGGCGGCGAGCGAGGTACGCGTGGGACGCCTGCCCTCACACGACGCCGGTGACATGGTGACGAAGTCCGTTCAATCGGTGCTGACCGGCTAGAAGCACTGTCCGGAAATGCAGAGCCGCCTTCTTGGGGCTGGCCCGCGGCTGCGGCTTCGCCGTCGTCGTGACCGAGTCCAGGATTTCCACGCCGCAGTGGACTCCTGAGGCTCGGGCGCGGTCCGTCATCCCGGACCGCGCCCGTTCACCCCCGCTTAACAGTGAGGTGCGGGTCGCCTCAGCTCACGACCTTCGCCTCGACGTTGTGCGCCAGCGGCAGCCCGGTCACCTTGATGTCGCGGGTCTCGATCTTCTGAGCCGTGATGCTGTACTCCGCGCTGCCCTCACCGGGCTTTTGCATGTCGTACTTGGCGTGGAACGTCCATTCGCAGGTGAAAAGCGTTGTGAAGGCCTGGGGACCTACTTGTACGGCTAAGTACGTCTCGAAGGTGTCGGTGATCGTGACGCTACGAAGATCCTGGCCCTTCTGCCACTTGGTCGGCACTGCCCATGTCGGGGAGTCGTCGCGGATGAGGACCACCGGCTCACCGGGCGGGATATCGTCGGTCTGGCCCTTGTACCAGGGCGGCTGGCTGGTGTCCAAGGACCGCTCGAACGAGTAGTCGACTTTTAGCCCGTCATACTCGGCGACCCGGCTGCTTGTGACGAACTGCAGGACGCCGGCCTTCGTCGCGTCCGTATTGTCCCCGTCGGCCTTGAGCGCCGTGAGAACCTTGAACAGACCGAAACGTATCCAGATCGTCGGGGGCTGGAAGGCGTATCCGGCGAGAGCGCCCCTGAGGTGCTGATTCACCTCGACGATCGGCGGATGGGCAAGCACCATCGGAGTGGCGAATTGCAGAGAGCGCCCGCCGACGACCTCCGTGTGGTCGGGGGAGAACGAGCGGGCTTCGTAGAACTTCTGCGCGCTGAAGTAGTCGTCCTCGCCCAGGTGCACGGCGAACTCCTTGAGCTGGGCCCGCCACGGGTCACCCAGCCTGTAGATGGCCGAGGCCTCCGCCAGCGCCGTGCGAATGCTCTCCATGTCGGAGGCGAGGTTTCCCTCCGGCCCGTTGTAGGTGACGCCGTTCAGCACGGCGGTGACGAACTCGTCCTCCTCCTCCAGTCCTGCGAGGTGGACCAGCACCTGAAGTGTCTCGAGGTGCTCCTGACCCGCTTCGCTCTCGTACCGCTGTGCCGCGTAGTTGGACGCCGAGAACATGCCCTCTCCCACTGTCGTCGGGACTCAGTAGAGACAAGAGTTCGGTGCGGGTGGTTGTGATACGGCGACAGCCGGATCAGGTTCCGGTTCGTCTCGATGGCGGTCTTCGGCTGCCCGCTCACGACCGTCGCCGCTACATGATCACTGGGCGAGCCGGCGCGTCGCCGTGGCACGCCTGGTGCGGCGGTGGGGAGAAGATCTTTCTGGGAAACCCCTCGGGCTGAGCGCCGTACTGCGTGCCTTCGGCCCGCTGGACCGTCCGTACGAGATGGGCCCTGGCGTGCTGCAGATGTGTGGTCTGGACGCCTCGCTGCCCGTGGCGGGGCGCCTCTAGATGTACAACGACCACTTGGTGCAGTCGGCGAAGCGTTCCGGTACGTAGCCGAGGTTCTTGGACGGGCGGTTGTCCAGCACCGCGCCGCAGGCACGAACGTAGTAGCCGGCCCGGGTGTAGGCGCCGGTGTGCGTGCGAGACTTCGTACCTCCCAGCTTGCGCTCGCCGAGCCTGTCGACGGTCGACGATCCGGGCTGTTTGCGCTCCAGCCATACCCAGCCCGTACGCATCCACGGCAAGGGGCTTTCGATGAGCCCCCATGCGCAAGGCCCGCCGACTCGGAGGACGACCTTCCCGCCAGGGATGCCGAAGGCAGTGTCGGCCTCGAAGAAGTTCCCGCTGGCGGCGATCCGCTCGGACATCCTCCGGCTGCCGTCACAGACGGCTGCCTGCGCCGGCGTCGCCAGCGCGGTTGTGAGGAACAGGGGGATGAGGAGGGCCGAGCTGAGCCCGATGACAACTGCGCACTTGGAACGTGCCATGATGATCTCCCGGTCCTGGATGGCAGCTTGCCTGTCGGCAAGTCGTGACCGGACTGTAAGAGCGTCCACGCGTCCGTAGCCATGCATAAGTACGCACAGGCGGCCGGTAAAGCTACCTTGATGCCACCCCGGTGCCGCACAACGTGCGTGGCCAGGCCGAACCGCTGTGCCGGCTCGCCGATGGCCAGCCGGGTGTCGCCCTACCTCGCCGGCGAGAGAGCTCAACGTCCGGGGTAGGGCGGCGGTGCTGTGGCGGGCCGCCGATCGGTGACCCGCCCGCGCCGCCGGTCACGGTGTGGCCGTGCCCCCGTCCACGCCGATCGCCGGGAGCGGCCGTGCCGCCCTGGTCGCCGCCCCCGCGTCAGGCCCGCACGCCGCCTCCAGCAAGTGGTTCCCGATCGCGAAGTCGATGGCGTGCGTGACGGGACCACCGTTCTCGTCGAGCTGCTGGTAGTTCCTCAGGTTGATGCCGAAGGCGAACTGGTGGCCGCCGCCGGCGTCGGAGAACGCGAAGGTCTGCATGCCGGGGACGCTCCCGTCGTGCCCCCAGAACCTGCCGCACGGCAGGTCGAGAGGGAAGATCCCGAGACCGTAGTCGACCGCGGCGCCCGACAACGACCGGATGGGCACGGTCTTCTGCATCTCGGCGAGCAGAGTCGCGTCGAGCAGCTCTCCGCGCAGCAGCAGCCGGAAGAAGCGGTTGAGGTCCTCCATCGTCGAGGCGACCGCACCCGACGTCCAGGCCCAGGACATGTTGTAGACGCTGTAGTCCTTGGGCGGGTCGAAGTAGCCGAACAGCGCCTCGTACGCCTTGGAGCTCGGCCCAGGCAGGTACGGCGTACGCGGGAACGACGTGTGCCGCAGCCCGGCCTTCCGGAAGACCTGGTCGGTGATGTACCGCTCGGCACTCGTGCCCGTCACCTTCTCCAGCAGCAGGCCGGCGATGACGAAGTTCGTGTTCGAGTACGACCCGGGTGTCACCCCCGGCTGCCCGGTCGCTGGGGCGCCGAGCCCTGCCCGCGCCAGCTCCTCCGGCGGGAAGGCGCGGAAGCGGTTGGCGTCCAGGCTCTCGATCGTCGGGAAGAGCACCTCGGTGTGGTTGGCGATGTGGCTGGTGTGGTTGAGCAGCATGCGTACGGTGATCTGCTGCCCGCGCTCACCCGGGAGCAGATCCGGCAGGTAGCGGCCGATGGGGGCGTCGAGCTCGATCGTGCCCTTGCTGACCTGCTGTAGCACCGCCACGGTGACGAACGACTTGGTGATGCTCCCGGCCCGGTGCACCATCTCGGGACGCATCGGGCGGCGGGTCTCGACGTCGGCGACGCCCGCGGCGCCCTTCCAGCTCCGCCGGCCGTCCACGACGTTCGAAGAGGCGCCGTACATGCCGGCCTCGTGCACGGCGTCCAGTGTCTGGCGCAGCCGCTGCCGGTCGAGGCCGCCGTCCTCGGCGACGGCCGCGGGTGCCGCCGCGAGCAACGCGGCGGCCAGGGTCGCGGCTCCCAGCCGCGAGGCGAGCGTGCTGAATCGACGAGTGGTCATGGCGCTCAGCATGAGCCTTCCGCTCGGCGGAGGTCAGTGTTCTGTATCACTGGTCCCGCATGACAGAAGTCAGTTCTCACACCAAGTCGGTGTGGCCGTCGGCGCTCAGGCCGGGCGCTGGGCCGGCGCCTCCTGGGCCTGATCAGGAAGAAGGCTTGACGGACCCGGCCTCGGCCATCAGGGTGTGGGTCGCCCGCGGTCCAGGCGGTGCTGCGGGCTGGACACCTTGCACTGCCGGTTCGGGCAGAGCAGCGCAGTACTGTGACTTCGCATGACCGACACCGAGATCGAGATCACCGCGGACCTGGTCCGCGACCTGCTTCGGGAGCAACATCCAGATCTTGCCGGGCTGGCCATCCGTGAGGTGGAGGGTGGCTGGGGCAACCAGATATGGCGCCTCGGGGACGAGTTGGCCGTGCGCATGCAGCGCATGGACCCCACCCCGGAGCTCCAGCTCAAGGAGCGGCGGTGGCTGCCCGTGCTGGCCCCGCGCCTGCCGCTCCCGGTGCCGACCCCGGTGCGGTTCGGCGAACCGTCCGGACGCTTCCCCAAGCACTGGACCGTGATGACATGGGTTCCCGGCGAGCCGCTGGACCACGGCTTGATCAGCCGCGGCGCCCACGCGGCCGACACGCTGGCGGGCTTCCTCGGGGCGCTCCATGTGGAGGCGCCCGCCGAGGCCACGGCCAGTTCGGACTTCGGCGCTCACCCCAAGAGGTGTACGGGCGGCTTCGAGCAGTTCTTGCAGGCCATTGACCCCGACGCCGTCGGCGATGTCCGCGCCGTCCGGGCCGTCTGGGCCGATGCCGTCGCGGCCCCCGAGTGGGAGGGCCCGCCGGTGTGGGTGCACGGCGACCTCCATCCCGCGAATGTCGTCGTCTCGGACGGAACGCTCTCGGGTGTGATCGATTTCGGTGCCTTGTTCGCCGGCGATCCCGCGTGGGACCTCGGCGCCGCGTGGGTGCTGCTCCCCGCGGGCGCGGCTGCCCGGTTCTTCGACGCGTACGGGCACGCGGACGAGGCGACGATCCGGCGCGCCCGCGGGCTGGCCGCTATGAAGAGCCTCTTCCTGATGCTCATGGGACAGAACGGGGATCGGGGCCTTCCCGGCGGCAAGCCGCACTGGGGGCCCGCGGGCCGGGCGGCACTTGATCGTGTTCTGGCGGGCGTTTGAGGCCGTCTGCCGGGGTGGCGGTCATGATGTTCTCCTCGAATCCAGTTGATGTGCTGCGAAGGGACGGACGACGTCACCTGCCGGGGACGAGCTCGGCCAGGTGGCGCAGCGAGTTGATGAGATGGTCGGGGCCGAACGGCGGGAACCGGAGGTATGCCCGGACGGAGTCGGGCACCGCCGACCAGTCGTAGGTGAGCGTGACCTCGGTCTTGGACGGACCGAGCGGCGTGAGGTCGTACCGCCAGATCCAGCCGCCGAACTCCAGCTGACCGTCGCCCTTGTCATAGCCCGTCAGCCAGCCGATGGCGCGCGGCGGGTCGAGCACCTGGACCTTGTTGACCACCCGGTAGTCACCGTCCGGATGGTCGGCGTGATGCATGTCCATCCGGAAGATCTGCCCCACCTCGGTCAGCGGCGCCTGGTTGACGGCTTCCTGCACCCAGCCGGTGCCGTCGATCGCGGCGTGGCTCGCCGGGTCCGCCAGCACCGCGAACACCCTCGCGGCGGGCACGGCGACGGTCAGGGTGGCGTTCACGTTCTCCTGGTTCATGATGTGCACGCTCCGTGTCATCTCAGGCCTCCTGCTCCATGCGTGCCCGCCGGGTCCGCAGGAAGGTTCGTTCGGTGTCGTTGGCAGCCCAGGTGATCGCCTGGTCGTAGGCGGCGACGGCCTCGGCGGTGCGGCCCAGGCGGGCCAGCAGGTCGGCGCGGGTGGCGGGCAGCAGGTGGTAGCCCGGCAGGTCCAGCTCGTCGATGGCGGCCAGCGCCTGCGCCGGTCCGTGCACCTCGGCGACGGCGACCGCTCGGTTGAGTGCCACGATCGGGGTCGGGGACTGCCGCAGCAGCTGGTCGTACAGGGCCAGCACCTGCGCCCAGTCGGTGGCCGGCCCGTCGGTGTGCACGGCGTTGATCGCGGCCTGCAGCTGGTACGGTCCCGGCTGGTCGCGGCGCAGGCAGCGGCGTACCAGCTCGTGTCCTTCGGCGATCAGCTCCCGGTTCCACAGCGAGCGGTCCTGCTCGGCCAGCACCACCAGCTCACCGGCCGGCCCCAGCCGGGCGGGCCGGCGGGCTTCGGTGAGCAGCAGCAGCGCCAGCAGGCCGATCACCTCCGGCTCGTCGGGCATCAGCTCGGCCAGCTCCCTGGCCAGGCGGATCGCTTCCAGGCTCAGGTCGGTGCGCAGGAGCTCCCCCGCCGTGGCGGTGTATCCCTCGTTGAAGACCAGGTAGAGCACGGTGAGAACCGGCGCCAGCCGGTCGGGGAGCTCGGCGGCGCCGGGCACCCGGTAGGGGATGCCGGCGTCGCGGATCTTCTTCTTGGCCCGGACGATCCGCTGGAAGACGGTCGCCTCCGGAACAAGGTAGGCGCGCGCGATCTCGGCCACCTCCAGGCCGCCGAGCAGGCGCAGGGTGAGCGCGGTCTGCGCGAGCGGCGACAGCGCCGGGTGGCAGCAGGTGAAGATCATGCGGAGCTGGTCGTCGCGCACCGGTCCCACCTCCTGGGGTTCGCCGGGCTGGTGCAGCAGCAGTGCCTGGGCGTGGCGCGCTTCGCGGGTGGATTCACGGCGCAGGCGGTCGATCGCCCGGTTGCGGGCGGTGGTCACGATCCATGCGCCGGGATTGGGCGGCGGCGCCTCGCCCCACTTCTGGACGGCCACCGCGAAGGCGTCCTGCACGAACTCCTCGGCCAGGCCGATATCCCCCAGCTGGCGCGTCAGCGTGGCCACGCACCGGCCGTACTCGGCCCGGTAGACGCCGTCCAGATCCACCGCGTCCATCGCCTGCTCACTTCCACTGCGCGTCTTCGAACGGGCGCACCTCGATCGGGGCCCCGCAAGCCAGCGCGCACCTCTCGCCCCAGGCCAGCGCCTGGTCCAGGTCGTCGCACTGGATCACCCAGAACCCGCCGAGCTGTTCCTTGGTCTCGGCGAACGGGCCGTCGGTCATGGTGGTCGTGCCGTTGCCAGGGCGTACGACGGTGGTGGCGTGCGAGCCCACCAGGCCACCCGCGAACACCCAGCAACCAGCCGCCTGCATGTCAGCGGTGACCTTGGCCGTCCGGGCCTGCTGCTCCTGCAGCTCCGCATCGGACGGCCATGACGTGCTCTCGTCGAACTGGACGGCCAGCAGGTACTTCTTCACGGTCGAACTCCTTGAACCAGGATCAGGCGGACATGCGGCGGGCGATGGCGGGGATCACGATCGCGGCGGCGACCACGTGCGTCACCATCAGCAGCACCTTCGTGGCCACCGACGCGCCGACGAGCACATCCGGTACCAGGGACAGCGCGGTCAGCACCAGCGTGGCACGGACGAACGCCGTACGCGCCCGCCGGGCCCAGCGGGCCAGCGCCACGGCCAGCACCAGGCCTGCCAGGGAGAAGACGACGGTCAGCACCGCGAAGCCGGATGCGGGGATCGGCGCGCCGTTGACGACGAGGCTGATCCCGGCGGCCTCGCCCGCCGCGGCGACGGCCGCGGTCGCCGCGCCGGCCACGAGGGAGGCGGTCAGACCGCCGATGATCAGCCGCTTGGCGGTAGCGGTGGTGGCGGCGGTAGCGGTGATGATGGACATTGCGGACCTCCGGTGAGTGGTGACCGGCCCGTCGCCGGCCTCTCACCCTGGCTACGAACGGGCTCGACGCCACTCGACACGTCCGCAGAGAAATTCGGAAGAAGTCTTCACCCGACCGCCTCCGAGGCGACAGGACCTGCCCCTTCCACGCTCGCGGGTGGCCGGATCCACGGTGGACAGGAAGGTCCTGGCCGATCCGAGCTTTCGCACCTGCGGGCTGATGTTCGTTTCCACATTCACCGTCGTGCTCCCGTAGTGCGACGATCTTTTTGCGGGAGGCGAGCCTACGTGTTCGTCGCGATATCCAAATGAGCGCCTTCAAGAGCGCAGCTCCGGATTTCCACTCGCATCATGTGATGTCGGCCGGACATCTGACAGGGCGATATCCGGACTTCTGCCGGACACTTTCATCCGATTGCCAGCGCCGGCCGGGCGCTGCCGATCGTCTTCTGGCTGGTCACGTCCTTGGACTGAGTGTAGACGCGGGCTCCGGCCCTGCCAGGTCCCGGTTGTGGCCGGGTGTCGTGTGAGGTCTAGAATCACGCCGGGTGGGGATAATTTTCGACGCTGTGATCGGCGAACTCCCGCTGGTGCAACGAGTGTGGTCGGCGAGCTGTGACACCACGACTGTCTTCAGTTCGGTGGTCAAAGCCTCATCCATGATCGCGTTTGCGCGAGGTGACCGTGGAATGACGGTGCACGTGCGCGGACCGGAGACGAAGGGCTCATCGCTGACTTTCCCGGCCGGCTGGGAGTTTTTCGGTGTGGAATTGCGGCTCGGTGCCTGTCTGCCGCTTCACCCGCCCTCCGGTCTGACCGACCTCAGGGATGCGTTGGTGCCGACCCTCCCGGGCGGCCGGATCCTGCTGGGCAACCGGGACTGGGAGATGCCGACCGTGCAGAACATCGACGTCTTCGTCGACCGGCTGGTGCGCGCAGGTCTGCTGTCCTTCGACCCGCTCATCGACGAGATCCGGCACGGCGAACGGCCACGCGGTATGTCCGAACGGAGCGCGCAGATCCGGTTCCGCCGGGCCGTCGGGATCTCGCACCGCAAGCTCGCCAGCATCGAGCAGGCACGGCACGCCGCGCAGCTCCTCATGGCGGGGAGCTCGATCGCCGACGTGGTCACCGCCGGCGGCTATTACGATCAGTCGCAGCTCGCGCGGGCGATGCGGTGGGCGACCGGTCAGACTCCGGGCGAGTTGAGGTCCGGTACGCCGTTCCTGGCGTTGTGACACGGGTTCGGTTCGATACAAGACAGACCGACAAGCCGGATGGTTGACTCCCGGCCGTGCGAAAACTGATCGAATACGACCACCTCTCGATCGATGGGAGGATGTTCGGCGACGCCTGGTGGGCCGGGCAGGCGAAGATCGTCCCCAACGACGACCACTTCGCCTATCAGCTCGGGCTGCTGTCCTCGGCGGCCGGTCTCGTGCTCGGCCGGGCGACCTATGAGGGCTTCGCCCAAACCTGGCCGACCATGACCGGCGATGTCGCAGACAAGATCAACTCCTTGCCCAAGTACGTCGCCTCCACCACGCTGACCGCCACCACGTGGAACGCGGAGGTGCTGGCCGGCGATGCGGTCGAGGCAGTCGCCCGGCTCAAGGAGGCCGGCGACGGCACATTGATCAAGTATGGCAACGGCCCGTTCAGCCGGGCGCTGGTCGAGGCGGGTCTGCTCGACGAGCTGCATCTGAGCATCTCCCCGTTCGTCGCTGGATCCGGTGAGTCGCTGCTGTCCGGCATGCGTGCCACCGCAATGGATCTGACGAAGGTGACCGAGCTCGGTAACGGCACAGTGGTGCTGACCTATGTGCCGAGTCGGTGGACAGGGACGGGGGAATCGACATGACTCAGGGTGCGTACGCCTCGGTGAACGGCATCGACCTCTACTACGAGGTTCTGGGCGCCGATCGGCCCGGTCCGCCGCTGATCATGCTGCACGGCGGCGCGTACACGTTCCGTCTGAGCTTCGACTCGTTGCTGCCGGCGTTGACCGCTGAGCGGAAGGTGATCGGTGTCGAGCTGCAGGGGCACGGGCACACCGCCGACAGTGACCGGCCGTTCTCCATCCGGCAGTGCGCCGAGGACGTGATCGCGCTGCTCGATCATCTCGGCGTCGAGCGGGCCGACCTGTTCGGCTACAGCCTGGGCGGGCTGGTCTCCACCGAGGTCGCTGTCTCGGCCCCGCACAGGGTCGGCCGGGTCGTGCTGGCGGCCTCGCATGTCCGGTCGACACGATCCGAGGCGTATTACCCCGAGATCACGGAGCTGAAGCTGGACTCGCCTCGGATGCCGACCGAGGAGGACTCCGCGGCGATGAAGCGTGCCTACGACGAGGTGGCGCCGAAGCCGGAGGACTTCTTCCCGTTCGTGGTGAAGCTCCAGCCGGCGGTGCACGATTTCGAAGGGTGGACGGATGAACAGCTGGCCCGGCTGACGATGCCGGTCCTGATCATCATCGGCGACACCGACTTCGTCCGGCTCGAGCACGCCGTCGAGATGAAGCAGCTGCTGCCGGACGCGCGACTCGCGATCCTGCCGGGCACGAAGCACCTGCAGGTCATCCGGCCCGACCTGGTGCTGCCGATGGTCACGGAGTTCCTGCGCCAGTGATCAGAGCCGGCGGGGGCGGCGCGGCCAGGTCCCGCCCGTACCGGTACAGGCGACTCGTACCGGTACGGGCGACTCGGCTGACCGCCCTGTACGGGATCCCGGTGACGCCCGCGAGCATGCCCGTGTGACGACGTCGTCCCCAACGCCTGGTCAGGCAGCCGAGGCGCACCGGTTCGGCCAGGACGAAGCGGCCGGAGAGACCACGTTCGTCGCCACGGGGCGTCAGCGCACGCGGAAGGCGCGCTCCACGGTCTGCTGGACCGTGTTACCCGCTGTGTCGCGCGCCGTGAGGCGGAGCGACGCGAACCCTCCCTGTCGCGGAAGGACCGGGACGATCGCCTTCCAGGTGTCCTTGCCGGCAGGCACGACCACGGCCTTGATCCACGAGGAGCCGTCGCGCGACACCTCGACACCGACGCGGGACAGCGGCCGGGTCGCCCCGGTCATGCGCTCCAGCCGCAGGGGCAGCACGAGGGCCCCCGGCCTGGTCGCGTTGTCCAGGTCGAGCTGGGGATAGGCACGCAGCACGAACAGCGGCACGGGACCGGCACCCGACGAGGTGAACGACCACTCCGTCCTGACCTTGGTGGACAGCTCGCTGGCCTTGGGGTTGACCGTGCCGTCCAGGACGAGCTGGAAACGCCCGGGACCGGACTCGACGGGGAAGGTCACCGTACCGGGCAGTTTGTCGGCCGTTCCCACGACCTGGCCGTCACGCAGGAGCGTCGTGGTGCCGCCGCCGTAGTCGCTGCTCACGGCGGAGCGGCCGGGACGGGGCGGGTGCCACAGCGGTATGCGCGTGATCGTGAAGGCCTTGTCGTTCCTGGTCACGGCGGCGTTGCCCGGCAGGGCAGGGCCCACGACGCCCGTGTTCCACCACTCCTTCTCGGTACGGCCGGCCCGGTAGGAGTCGGCCTCGGCGTGCTCGTCGGTCTGGTGGAGACGCCCGGTCGGCATGGTCTCGATGGAGCGCGCCCACGGCACGCCCGGCGTGAAGTACCAGGTCGGCGTGGCCGGCAACGACACGACCGCCTGGCTCCACGAGGTGTAGGACCCGGCGGGGCCGTCGGTGACGGGTCCCGCGCCGAACGCGCCCGTGGCGTCGGCCCGGAGGGTGGCCAGGTGCGCTCGTACGGTGCCCAGCTCGCGGTCACGCACCCGCAACGTGCCCGGCACGGATCCCTCCCTGCGCAGCAGCAGGTTGTACTGGTAGGGCGTGTCGGTGAACGTGCCGTCCGCGCGCAGGGCCGCCAGCTGGGTGAACGTCTCGAAGCGGAACCCGCGCGCCTTCCCCTCGGTGGGCGACACGCGGAAACGCAGCGGATCGGGCGAGACGTTCCGCGGCAGCGAGAAGCGGTCGAGGGAGAACCGCGCCCCCCACTGCCGGCCGTCCTGGCGGTCCTGGATGAAGGTGAAGGTCTCTCCCGCCGTCCTGGCGTCGGCGTGGTCGGTCGCCACGTTCAGCAGCCGCGCGTCGCGGGCGTCGAAGACGAGCTCCCGGTCCTCCTTGACCTCCAGACCGGGGACCGGCACCACGCTCAGCTCGTCGTGACCGTCGGGGAACGCGGTCCGCAGCACGGCATAGGCCAGGTAGCGGCCCGCGGGCACGCGGACGGGCCCCTCGCTGTCGCCGTGGTTGACGCCGATGCTGATGGGGTCGCCGCCGCTCTCCGGCATGAGCGTCATCGGCATGTAGTCGTCCGGGCGGTCGGGGACCGTACCGAGCTGGTCGATCATCTTCACGTGCAGGTCGTAGCTCTCCGCCTCGGTGGAGAGGTTGACCAGGGTGGAGATGGTGACGCCGCCGCCCGTCGCGGTGATGCGACCGGGGAAGGCGCCGGGGCGGGACGACTTCACCTGCGCGGTGACGGTGACCGCCGCGGTGTCGTTCGCGGGGACGGTCACCTGCGTGGCGCCCAGCGTGTACACGTCCTCGGGCGCGTCAAGGGCGAGGTCGAGCGTGACCGGCGCGGTGCCGGAGTTGCGGTAGGTGAGGGTCCGCTCGATGGGGTCGTCCTCGTACGGCCAGCGCAGGTGCCCGAAGGAGAGCGTGCCCGCGTCGGCGGCGACGCTCTGCTTGACGGCCTTGGCGACGTCCACCCGGCCGGCGCCGTTGTCGGTGAGCGGCCCACCTGGCTTGACCGAGCCGACCAGGCTCGCCTTGAGCTGCTGCCACGTCCAGTCGGGGTGCTGCTGGGCCAGGATTGCGGCGGCGCCGGCGACGTGCGGGGCGGCCATCGACGTGCCGGAGTACGCGATGTGGCCGGTCGTGCCGGCCCGGGCGGCGGTGATGTCCACGCCGGGGGCGGTCAGGTCGGGTTTGATCGCGAAGTCCGCCACGCGGGGGCCTCGGCTGGAGAAGCTCGCGAGCTCGTCCTCGGAGTCCACCGCGCCCACCGTGAGCGCCGAGTCGGCGCTGCCCGGGCTGCCGAGCGTGCTCGCGCCCGGTCCGTCGTTGCCCGCGGCGATCACGAAGAGCACGCCGCTGTCGGCGGAGATGTGCTCGACGGCCTGCTCCAGCGGGTCGAGACCGGGCTCGTCCCGGTGGCCGAGGCTCAGGTTGACGATCTTGGCGCCCTGCTGGGCGGCCCACTCCATGCCGGCGATGATGCCGGAGGCGTAGCCGCTGCCGCTGTCGTTCAGCACCTTGCCGCTGAGCAGCCGGGCTCCGGGCGCGACGCCCTTGCGCGCGGGCGTCCCCGCGGCGCCCTGACCGGCGATCGTGGCGGCGACATGGGTGCCGTGGCCGTGCCGGTCCACGGCGTCCTGGCTGTCGGTGAAGTTCTGGGCGGCCTCCACCCGGCCGGCGAGGTCGGGGTGTTCGTCGTCGACGCCGGTGTCCAGAACGGCCACCTTGACACCCTCGCCGCTGAACCCGGCCTGCCAGGCCTCGGGCGCGCCGATCTGCGGAACGCTGCGGTCGAGCGAGGCCTTGACGGGCGCGTCGAGCCACACCTTCGCCACCGAGCTGTCCTGGTCGAGCTGCGTCCACACGGCCCGCTCGCGCGGAGCGGTGGCCGCCACGGCGTTGATCGAGGCCAGCGTACGGGCCCCGGCCAAGGAGGCCTTGGGCGCGGCCCCGTCCCGATACTGCACGATCAGCGGCAGCCCCTTGACCGAGGCGTCATCCAGCCCGGCCGCGATCAGCCGGGGAACCTGGAACAGGCTGCGATCCAGCACGCCTCTGGCCACGTCGCCGGCGACGTCCAGCGGGATGAGCGCCCAGTCGTCCTTGGTGCCCTCCGTGACGTACCGGACGTTCTTCCTGCCGGGACCCGCCTCGAAGGCGACACGATCACCGTCCACGGTCACGCGGTCTCCGGTGATCAGCGTCACGCTCCTGGCGGCGGCCGAGTCGGGCGGTGGGGTGTCCGCGACGGCAGGGGGGACGGCGGCCAAGGGGATCGCGAGCGCGACCACCGCGACGAGCGTTCTGGCTAACATCGTCGTTTCCTCCTCATAGGGCATGAGGAGTCAAGCAGGGGAGGATTCGCACGATCAAGCAACCTGGGTGGCGCCATCGGTCATGACGCATGTACGACACGGCGCCCGAGCGTCCGCAGCCGGGTGACCGGGCGGTCGGGCGCCGCGGCGCGAGGGAGTCACCCGCAGTGCCCCACGTACGGACTCGTGGCGACGGTGTACTGCGGGTGCGCCTCCGGCGGCCGGATGGCGGGGTTGCGGACCTTCCTGAACGTGCCGGAGGCCGCGACGCACTTGTTGACGCCGTTGAGCCTGACCGGACCCGCGTAGTACGTGAACTGGCCGCCGTCGTAGGCGCGTCCGATGCGCGGGTCGCACGTCCGCTTGCCCTTGGCGGAGCGCGCGCACGTGAGGAGGGTGACCGACATGGTCTTCTTCGTCGCGACGGACGCCGACGTGGCCCGTAGGACGGCGCAGTTGCGGGTGCCGTCCCAGTAGAGGTGAAGCTTGGCGATGACCCTTCCCCCGTTGTCCTTCATGTTCCGGGTCTGGAGCAGTTTTCCCGAACAGCCGTCCGCGGCGAGGGCGGGCTGGCTGACCGTGACCGCAGATGCGACGGACACCACTCCTGAGATCACGACCGCCGTGACGGCCCTGGCGATTCGTCTGGCTACGACCACCGAACACTCCCTCTGGTACACCATGATCCTTAACGGTGATCATCGTAGGCCGTACGGAGGTTCGACATCACAAAAGGTCATTTTCATCACGAAACTTCCAGGAAGTCCGAAGGTGCCCCTGAGGCGCCTAGTACTCCGGTGACATGTCGCGATCAGGGCGGCGAGCAGCCGGGGGATCTCGGGCAGGGTCAGGGGGATGACGTCGTCTGTGGTGCTGGCCGTCGCCATGTGACCCCGATCCCTCAAGATCGCCAAGTGCCACTGAAGTACTAGGTCATGCGGACGCCCAACACGCTCAGCAGCGCTTCGGATATCCGGTTGTCGGCTCTGCGGTCGTAACTCTCGTATCCAGGCATCGGGTTCGCTTCCAGGACGGTCCACCCCTTCTGGCTCACCCGGAAGTCGAAACCGATGAAGTCGAGCCCCGACCATGCCTGGTATGCGTGACACGATGCCAGCACGTCGTCCGGCACCGGAACAACCGCGTAACGCTTCGGCGAAGGATCAAAGCGGTAATCGACGACGAGAGAGTCCTCCGACCGCTCGGGGGTCACACTGACAGCGATGGGTTCACCGCGCACCAGGTGCAATCGAACATCCACGCCCGGCACATACGCCTGGAACAGGACCGGACTGTTTCGCAGTGAATTCACCCTCGCCGCTTCCGCATCGGTGAATGGGGAAACGATGGTCTTCTCCGAGCTCGCACCCTTGTACAGCACGCGGCCGTTCTGTTCGAGGAAGTCGCTGAGCGGCTCCCCGAAGTTCGTCAGCAGAGATGGAGGGGTCGTGAACCGGAAACCTGCGAGCACCCACAGATGATAGAGCTTGGAGCCGTTGCTGGGCTCGGAGCGCGGACGATTCACCACAGTGATCTCGCATGCGCCGAGCATTTCGACCAGGGCGCGTAACCGCGCACGGGCCGCGCCTCTCGCTTCCGCGGGCAGCAGCTCGGTGGTATCGATCAGACGGGAATATATGCCGCTGACCGATAATTTCGAGAGCTCAAGGACGGTCTCGCCGTACCACAGTCGTCCTTCACGAGCTTCGCCGTCCCAGATCCACCCTCCCTCGTCGAGATAACGCTGCACATCGAAGAACAGAAACGGAACATCGTGGCCCCTCGCCATCGCCGCAGTATGAGCCATGGTCTTGTCACGCGTGGCACCCAAGAGGACGATCACGAGTCCTTACCGCTCCCGCAGCAGACGTCAAGCAAAGCATCGTGTACCTTACCGGCCCACTGCCGGTACCAGGCGAGTGGCGGATCCGTCCTGATTGCGGAGACCAGAGGATGGCCTCGACGGCCGACCACCGCAACCGTATAGAAGCACAGGCCCTCTCTCGCGGCCTGGTTCCTGAAACGAGTCAACCAGGTCTTGTACCCTTCCGACGAGCGATCGAGGCCGCTCCCCGACCACAAGGGGAACACGTGATCGCCCACCATCAGATACAGATCATAGGACGCAGTGTCACACACCTGTGCCCGCACGAACGGTGGCATCTCCCGCTCCGTCGGATCCGTGTCACCACACCAGGTGACCAAGGAAATCGCGTTCTGCCAATGAATCTCGCCGGCCGACTTCTCGTGGGCAAGATGCACCAATTCCTGGAGCTCAGCGGTGCGGGAACCCGTGTAGGTGGCGACGAACGAATCCCCGAACAGCGATCGTAGGCCCTGGACGTAGTCCCAAGCCCAACGACCCGGACGGTTCACCGTGTGGGACGCCATGCCTGCCAAGGACCACAGGGCGGCGAAGTACTCCTGGGATGCGAATCGCTCTTCTTCGACATCGATGATCGGTCGAAGGGCTCCGGCGTGCCTCACCCACACACAGGTGTCGGTGGACGTCAAACGCTGGCCATCCACGAAGCAGACCCATCGGGGATCACGGGCGTGCTCGTACGCAAGAGCCAAGGACATGTCTCGAAGATCGCTCACGAGCGCGCAAGAGACATTGCTTTTCGAACAATGCTCCTTGAAGGCCTGGGCGCCGTCGTCATGCGGAGGAGCAAAAACCAGGATCGACCGCATCACATCATTGGGCGCATGAATTGCTCCACGGCGCTTATCTCACCCGGAAGCACGACTGCGTCGATCGGGCTGAGAATCTCAGGGTCGCTGGCCTCCTTGCCCTCGCTGTCCTTCTCGCTCGATTCCTTACCCGTCTCGTTCCCGTCGGAGCCGCCTTCCTTTCCATCGGAATGACAGCCGTCCGCGGCAAGGGACAGGGCGTTGGCGATGGCGTCATCGATCGTGAGCGCTGACAACCTGAAGTCGCCAAGGACGTCCGGGCGGGCATTCTCAACGATGAAGAACTTTTCCCTCGCCACACGAATCACCCCTCCGCCTTGCGCTCGGCCAGCAGATCGCCGATGTTGACGCCGTTGATGACGAGGCCGGAAACGTCACTCGCCTCTATCACGACATTGTTGAAGCTGCACTTCAACATCCGACTGTCATCGAACGAAACCTGTGCGAACGTGTCGCTTCGGAGAGAGGTGTCGATGAACTCGCAGTCGCTGAAACTCGACCGTACGAAGCGACTGCCGTCCAGAATTGAACCCACCCACGCCGTCTGCTGCGAATTGGCGCCTTGATAGAGCACGTTTGATCTTGGCGAGTCAGCCTCTGCCATAATTCCCCTCCCGGCAGTCGACGCTACACAGGACGATAACCCGGATGCCGGGCCTCCACAAGAGGCGCTTTCATGAACTGCATCCGCGCACGATTGGGAAGATCGGAGAGGATGCGAGTAAAGATCTACAGCCGAACGGATCTGGATCTCGCGCGTCTTAAGGCCGGCAGGGAGGAGGCGTCCGCCATGGATTGTGCTTGCACAATGATGCTCATCAGCGGCACCTTCAGTGCCTTGTTCGCGCGACTGGATGTTTTTGCTACAAGATATTCTGACCGCAGGTCAAACAATGGCGGACTCCGCAGGCATCCACCGGGTGATCCTAGCCGTTGAGGCCCTCAGGAATGCAGGGCTGAAGCGTTCTCACGTGGTGAGACCGAGTAGTTGAAGACCGTCGGCAGGGTGGCTGCGGTAGTGGTCGGTGGCGGCGGTGATGTTGGTCCAGCCGATGAGGCGGGTCAGGCCGACGGCGAG
>NZ_JBDPMB010000029.1:0-108618 GCF_039871615.1 Nonomuraea sp. B10E15 | reverse complement strand
ACGCCACGTCCGGTGGGTGCAGGCGAGCACTTCCCGCTCAGACCGACAGATCCCGTTGAAGACCCGAGGTCAGTCAGAGGGTGGGTCAGGACTGGCGGGAGGTGCTCCCCTACATCATCTCTGTCAGCGGGCGTCCCCCTGGAGGCGCTCAGCCACGTGCGGCGTGTGGCGTGACCTTGGCGCCAGCCGTAAAGAATGCTGTTTTTCCGCACGGCCCACGTGGCTGCGGACCCCAGGGCCGGACGCGGCCCTGAAGAGGGATGGTCGCACGTCCGCGTGGCTGCGGGCAGAAGGGGCGCGGACGTGCGGATGATCACACGGTCGCGTGGCCGCGGACCAGACGGCCGACCTCGGCGCGCAGGTGCACGAAGTCGGGGTGCTCGCGGGTGGAGATCTGGTCGCGCGGCGCGGGCAGCTCCACCTTGAGGTCGCCCACCACGTGCGCCGGGGCCTTGGAGAGCACCACCACGCGGTCGCCGACGTAGACGCTCTCGTCGATGTCGTGCGTGATGAGCACGATCGTCATCTGGTGGTGGCCGCGCACCTTGAGCACCAGATCTTCCAGGTCCTCGCGGGTCTGGGCGTCGACCGAGCCGAACGGCTCGTCCATCAGCATCAGAGTCGGCCGGTACGCCAGCGCACGCGCGATCGCCACCCGCTGCTGCATGCCGCCGGAGAGCTGGAACGGATATTTGCGCCCCGCGTCCTGCAGCCCGACCGATTCCAGGGCCTCGTGGGCGGCCTCGCGGCGCTGGCGCTTGTCCATGTTCTTGCGGCGCAGCGGCAGCGCCACGTTGTCGGCCACCGACATCCACGGGAACAACGAGCGGCTGTAGTCCTGGAAGACGACGGCCAGGTTGTCGGGGGTCTGGCGCACCACGTCGCCCTCGACCCTGATCTCGCCACCTGTCGGGTTGATCAGGCCGGCGATCGAGCGCAGCAGCGTCGACTTCCCGCACCCCGAGGGGCCGACGATGCACAGCAGCTCACCCGCCGCGACGCTCAGGTTGAGCCCGTCGATGGCGTGGTGCGCGTTCGGGCTGCCGCCGCCGTAAACGTGGGAGAGGTTGTCTATCTCGAGCAATGGATGTCCTTGGGGGCGAGGCCGCGGATTGCACGGCGGCTCTTGCGGAGCCGGGGACGACAACTTTATCGGAGGGTAAATTGCCGGACATGTCGGTTAGGTAACCTATTGGGAACGTGATCTCAGTCTTTCACGGGCGCAACCGCCATGGGGGACGCTCACGGAGCCGCCAGTTGCTGGGCGGCGTGGTGCCAGCCGAGCACCCGGCGCTCCGCGACCAGGAAAAGCTCGTTGAGCAAGTATCCCAGCACGCCCAGCAGCACGATCCCGGCCCAGATCCCGGGCAGGTCGAACGTGGAGTACGCGTCGGTGATCTGGAAGCCGATGCCGTTGGTGGTGCCGGGCAGCAGTTCGGAGAAGACCATGACGATCAGCGAGAGCGACAGGGCCAGCCGCAACCCGGCGAACATCTTGGGCAGCGTGGACGGCACCACCACCCGCAGCAGCAGCTCGGCCCGCGACAGCCGGAACGCCTGGCTCGTCTGCAGGTGCAGCGGCTCGACCGAGCGGGCGCCGTCGGCGGTGTTGAGCAGCACCGGCCACACGATGCTGAACATGATGAACGCCAGCTGCATCCGCAGCCCGAACCCGAACACCACGAGGAAGACGGTGACCAGCGCGGGCGGCGGGATCGCGCGCAGGAACTGCAGCACCCCGTCGAGATAGTCGTACGCCCTGGCGGACAGCCCCACCGCCAGCCCGAGCACGACCCCGGCCAGCGCGCCCCCCGCGAACCCCGCGGCCATCCTGCCCAGGCTCGGCAGGATGTTCTCCACGGCCGCGTCGGTCAGGAACAACGCATCCGGCGGGCCCGAGAACCACATGGCGTGCATCCGGGTCACGATCGCGCTCGGCGGCGGGAAGAACGTGCTGCCCGCCACCCGCGTGGCCGCCTCCCAGACCAGGACGAGCACGAGCAGCACCACCCAGCGGAACGTCGCCGTGCCCAGCCCTCCGCGCCTCATGGCCGCTCTCCCAGCTGCGCGTGGTGCCAGCGGAACGCCCGCCGCTCGGCGGCCACCAGCAGCGCGTTGACCACGACTCCGAACAGGCCGACCCAGAACACGCCGGCCAGGATGTCGACCATCCGGGCGGGCACGGCGATGCCGGCGAAGAAGATGAACACGCCGATGCCCTCACCCCGCCCGGCCACGATCTCGGTGCTGACGGTCAGGATGAGTGCCACTCCGGCGGCCAGCCTGATCCCGGTGGTGATGAAGGGCGCCGACGACGGCAGCGAGACGCGCAGCAGCACCGCCGGAGGGCCGAAGCCGTACGACCTGAGCGACTCCTTGGCCAGCGGGTCGACGCCGCGCAGGCCGTACATCGTGTTGTAGAGGATGGGCCAGAGCGAGGCGTAGACCACCAGCGTGACGCGCAGCTGGAGCCCGGTGCCGATGACGAGGGCCACCAGCGGGATGAGCGCCACCGACGGGATCGGCCGCAGGAACTCCACGACCGACCGCATCGCGGCGTCGACGATCGGGACGCTGCCGAGCAGCAGGCCGAGCGGCACCGCGATGGCGGCGGCGATGCCCAGCCCCATCGCCCAGGCGAGCAGGCTGGTCAGGGCGTGCCCGAGGAAGGCGGGATCGGCCGACAACGTGACCGCCCGCCCGACGATCTCCGTGGCCGGCGGCAGGAACTCCGGATCTGCCAGGCCCGTCCGGCTTGTCAGCTCGATCAGGGCGGCGAAGGCGAGCGCCCCAGCCGCCCGGCGCGACCATCGGGTGGTCGTGGACGCCGGACGGGCACGGGACAGGGTCTGCGCGCTCACCCGGACGTGGTGGGCGACATGAGGGTCTTCACGTCGATCGCCTTGGACAGCCACTTGGCCTCCAGCATCCAGTCGGCCACCCGCTGGAGGCGGACCGGATTGTCGTTGCTGGAGAAGTAGGGGAAGGTGACGGTGGCCGCCGTGGCGGCGTTGATCTGGGTGAAGGTCGGCAGCACCTTGGCCACGACCTCACGGTTGTTCTCCATCAGCTTGCCCGCGTTGTGGATGGCTCGCTGGAACGCCGCGGCGACCTTGGGATTCTTGTCGTACCACTCCTGCGTGCTGACGTAGCCGGAGATCGGGAACTCCGCGGCGGGGCCGGATGCGGGGTCGAGGATCTTGCGGGCGCCCATGGACGCCGTGGCGGCGGTGACCATCGGCTCGCCGAGGTAGGCGGCGTCGATCTGGCCGCCCTTCCAGGAGGGCATGATGTTCTGGAACGTCACCTGCACGTATTTGATCGTGGCCGGATCGACGTTGTTGGCCTTGAGCACCTGCGTGAGCGCCAGTTCCTGGAAGTTGTGCAGGACGTTCACATTGATCGTCTTGCCTTCGAGGTCTTTCGGCGCCTTGATGGGCGAGTCGGGCAGCGCCATGATGCTCAGCGAGTCGGGGGAGGCGCGCGAACCCTCGGCCAGGATCCGCAACTGGAGCGAGCCCTTGTCGTGGGCGGCGAACATCGAGACGTAGTTGCCGAACATGGCGTCGATCTCGCCGTTCAGCATCATGGGGATGGCCTCGGGGGAGGCCTGGACGACCTGCGGGGTGACCTCCAGGCCCTCCTTCTCGAAGAGCCCCTGGTCGATGGCCACGTAGAGGGCTGCGCTGTCGATGGCGGGCAGGGTGGCGACCTTGATCTCCGTCTTCTCCAGGCCGCCGTTGGCGGGTGCGGACGATGGCGCGCCGGCGGTCGTTGAGCCGCCGGTGCTGCACGCGACTACACCGAGTATCAGAGCGATCCCGATGATGGCGGTCCTGGCGGGACGGCCAAGCCTCATGTCAGGGACTCCCTTCAGATGGAGCCAGGGGGGAAACCGGGGGGCTTCTGCTCCCGGCGGGCTGCGTGCCTGACGCACAACAGAGATCGACCGTAGCACCAAATTAGTGGTCATTATCGCGAGAACAACACTTGTGGTTGCAATGTCTGTTTCGGGCTCTATCGTGAAATTCTGGTGACCGATACCCGCCCGAATGTTTGTCCGGTTTGGGACTGGAGGTGAACGCGAGGCAACAGTAACTGATGGTGCATACTATTCGATCTTTTCTGCGAGTCAAGAGGTGGCCCGCGGACGGCCCTCTATTGCCTGTTTCTCCTGATGAGAGGCCCTCTACCGATTCTGTCGAATTTTCTGGACACTGGGGGATAAACACCCCATACGGGCACTAGTGGTGGTTGGCCCTTGGCGACCCCTGTGCTCAAATGGCGCTTATCTGGACGTACATATTGCCCCACCTGCAATAACCTGCACGGCCCCCGAGAATTCCCCCTCCAGGCGAGAGGTTGCGAAGGCAAGTGAGAACGCAGAGCGCCGAAGCTTCCGCCGACCGCGAGCCGCACGGGCATGAGAAGCGACGGTTGTCTCAGCCGACCTCGAAAAGGTTCGGATTGGGCAACTGGCACGTACGGTCGCGGCTCGTCGCGCTGATCGTCGTTCCCACGGCCGTGGCCGTGGGGCTGGGCGGACTGAACGTGATCACCTCGCTCAGTGACGCCAACACCTATCAGACCCTCAGGGAGGTCGCCGAGTTCAGCCAGCAACTCGGCACCGTCACGCACGAGCTGTCCTTCGAACGCGACGAGACCGCGCTCTTCATCGCCCAGGGCCGTCCCGACAACCGCGAAGCCCAGCTGCGCACCACCTACAGCGCGGTGAACGGCCACATCGAGGAGGCCAAGGAGCGGGCGGCGGCGATCACGGACACCCACGCCGACGCCGTACGCCCGGTGCTGCGCCGGCTCGACGAGATCCGGACGGTACGCGACACCGCGGTCAACGGGAAGATCCAGCCCCTGCCGATGATCCAGAAGTACTCGCAGATCATCGCGGCCCTGCTGCAGTTCCACGACCAGGTCGGCCAGGTCGCGGTGGACGACGAGGTGTCACGCAGCGCCGGCTCGCGGGCCGCCATCGCCAGGGCCAAGGAGCAGGCGTCCGAGCAGCGCGGCATCCTGGCCAGCGCGCTGGACAGGAAGGGCTTCGACAGCGGCGAGCTCGACGCGCTCACCGACGCCAAGTCGCGGGAGGAGAGCGAGACGACGCTGTTCGCCACCCTGGCCAACCTCGAACAGCTCGAGCTCTACCGCAACACGGTCGTGGGGCACGACGTCGACCAGACCGACCTGTTCAGGCTCCGGGCCATGGCGCAGGCGGCCGAGGGCAAGGACCTGAGCATCGGTGGCCGGCCCGCCCAGGACGCGGCCACGTGGGTCGAGGTCAGCACCGGCAAGATCGACGCGCTGCGCACCGTGGAGAAGGAGCTGTCCTCCTCGGTCATCCTGCGTGCCAGGGCTCTGGAGGAGAGCGCCAACCGCTCGGCGCTGATCTCCGGCGGCTTCATCCTGGTGCTGCTGCTCGTGGTGCTCGCGATCATCTCGCTCATCGCCCGCTCGCTGATCAGGCCGCTGCGCAAGCTGCGCGGCGAGGCGCTCGACATCGCGGGCAACCGCCTGCCGGGCACCGTACGCGAGCTGCGTGAAAGCGGGGAAGGAACGGTCCCGCCGGTCGACCCGATCGGCGTGGACACGCACGACGAGATCGGTGAGGTCGCGCGGGCGTTCGACGAGGTGCACCGTGAGGCGGTGCGGCTGGCGGGCGAGGAGGCGCGGCTGCGGAGCAACGTGAACGCGATGTTCGTGAACCTGTCGCGGCGTAGCCAGACGCTGGTGGAGCGGCAGATCACGTTGATCGACGGTCTGGAGCAGGGTGAGCAGGACGAGCAGCGGCTCGGGAACTTGTTCAAGCTGGATCACCTGGCCACGCGTATGCGGCGTAACAGCGAGAACCTGCTGGTGCTGGCGGGGCAGGACCCGCCGCGCCGCTGGAGCCAGCCGGTCAAGCTGGTCGACGTCGCGCGCGCCTCCCTTTCGGAGGTGGAGAACTACGAGCGGGTCGTGTTGCAGGTGCCCGACGGGGTGTCGGTGGCCGGTCAGGCGGTCAACGACGTCATCCACCTGATCGCGGAGCTGGTGGAGAACGCTCTGTCGTTCTCGCCGCGCGAGACGCGGGTGACGGTGTCGGGCAGCAGGATCGACGGCGGCGGCGTGATGTTGTCGATCACCGACTCCGGCATCGGCATGACGCAGGAGGAACTGGCCCAGGCGAACGAGCGACTGACCGACGCGCCCACCGTGGACGTGTCGGTGTCGCGGCGCATGGGCCTGTTCGTGGTCGCCCGCCTGGCGCACCGCCACGGCATCCGGGTGCAGCTGCGCCCCCACAGTTCCGGCGGGCTGACCGCGATGGTGCTGATCCCGGAGAACATGCTGGGCACGCAGGCGCCTCCCCTCACCGGCACGCCGTCCTTCTCCGGCAACCAGCCCTCCGCGTTCTCCGGCAACCAGCCTCCCGCCCTCGCGGGCGCGGCGAGCGGCGGGCCCAGGGACGAGCCGTACTCCGGCCCGCATCCGGCCCCGCCGGCCGTGGACTGGCCGCAGCCCCCGTACCAGCTCGGCCCCGGCCACCCGTCCTTCCCGTCGAACCCGGACCAGGGCGGCAACTGGCCGCCGTCGGCTCCCTGGCAGCCCGAGCCCGGCGGCTGGCCGCAGGAACCGCTCGGCTACGACGGGGCCGACGTGTGGAACTCGGGCGGCCCGCACCGGGGCCCCGCGCAGAACGGCGACCGCGGCCTGCCCAGACGGCCAGGACCCGAGCGCCCGCCGGGCGGCTGGAGCAACGACACGATGCCGCCGCAGCGGCCGGGGTTCGACCGCCACGACCCGGATCCGGGCACGTCGGGGTCCATCCCGGCGTCCCCGCCCGCCTCCGGCGGGGACGACTACCTGCCGATCTTCGCCGCCGTCGAGTCCGCGTGGTTCGGCCGCGACGGGAGCGGCGCGAGCTGGGGCCCGTCCAAGGCGGACGAAGGCTGGAGTGCGGCGGAAGCGGTGGTGGAGCCTGTGCGTAATGGATCGACGGCCGCCGGGCTGCCCAAGCGGGTGCCCAAGGCCAACCTGGTGCCCGGATCGGCGGACACCTCGTCGTCGCCGAAGGGAGTGACGCCGATGCCGTCGGTGTCGCCGGACCGGATCCGCAACCGGCTCTCCAGCTTCCAGCAGGGGTTCCGGGCGGCACGTGATGACATCAGCGAGGGCAGGGCGTTCCCCTCTGGCCCAGCGGACGACAACAGGGAGGAGGACGCATGAGAGACCTGAGTCACGCGGCACGCGGAGTCGACTGGCTGATCACCGACTTCGTCAGCACCGTTCCCGGGGTCGCGCACGCGGTGGTGGTTTCGTCCGACGGGTTGCCGCTTGCGGCGTCGTCGGGTTTTCCGGCTGATCGGGCGGATCAGCTGGCGGCGATCGCGTCGGGTCTGGTGAGTTTGACGCAGGGTGCGGCGCGGGTGTTCGAGGGGGGTGCGGTCAATCAGACGATCGTGGAGATGCAGCGTGGGTTGATGCTGATCATGTCGGTCAGCGATGGTTCGTGTCTGGCTGTGTTGGCGGCTCCGGATTGTGACATGGGGTTGGTGGCGTACCAGATGACGCTGATGGTGGATCGCGCCGGTCAGGTGCTGACTCCGGCTGTGCGTGCGGAGCTGCGCGCCAGCCAGACAAGGTGACGTAGGTGACAGACCCCCGATGGAACAGCGGCGACTGGGTGCCTCCGCCTCAGCCCCAGTCCCAGTCGCCGCTGAGTCCCGACCCGGCGTCGCCCGTCCGCCCGTACGCGGTGACAGGCGGACGGACGGCGCCGCGGGTCAAGCTGGCGATGGAGGCCCTCGTGTCCTCGGCGACCGCCGAGCAGCGGGAGTTCTCGCACATCACGCCGGAGTACCAGGCGATCAGCCAACTGTGCCGGCAGGTCCGGTCGGTGGCGGAGGTGTCGGCCCTGCTGCGGATCCCCCTGGGCGTCGTACGGGTCCTGATCGCTGACATGGCCGCCGAAGGTCTGGTCCGCGTGCACCAGCCGCAGCTGGATGAGGGTAGGCCGGACGTCAACCTGCTGGAAAGGGTGCTCAGTGGACTTCGCAGGCTCTAGTCCCGGCCTCACCTCGACGAAGATCGTGGTGGCCGGGGGTTTCGGGGTGGGCAAGACGACGTTCGTCGGTGCGGTGTCGGAGATCATGCCGTTGACCACGGAGGCCGTCATGACGGATGCCTCCAAGGGCATCGACGATCTGGGCATGACGCCGTTGAAGTCGACGACGACCGTGGCGATGGACTTCGGCCGGGTCTCGCTGGATCGTGATCTGATTCTTTATCTGTTCGGGACGCCCGGACAGCATCGGTTCTGGTTCATGTGGGACGACCTGGTGCGGGGTGCGATCGGTGCGGTGGTGCTGGTCGACACGCGCCGCCTGGCCGACAGTTTCCCCGCCATCGACTACTTCGAGGAGGCGCAACTGCCGTTCGTGGTGGGCGTCAACGGTTGGGACGGACAATATCCGCACAGCGACGCCGAGGTCCGCGACGCCCTGACCCTGGCCCCGCACATCCCGATGGTGCGCCTGGACGCCAGGTCGAAGGACTCCGTGAAAAGCGCGCTGATCAACCTGGTCGAACACGCCCTCTCGGTCAGGATGGCCGTGCCGGGCTGGGGCGGCTGAGCCTCTTCCGCGAGCGTCACCGCCCGGGGATGGGCACGACCATCGAGGCCACGTCGACCTTCGACTCCAGGTAGCCGAACTCGTACATGAGGTCCGCCACCCGCTGGATGCGCGTGGCGTTCAACGACGTGGGAAACGTCCCCATCGCCATGGTCATCACCGCGTCCTTCGGGGTCTGGGTGTAGAGCGGGACGACCTCGGCCAGCACCGCGCGGTCGGTCACGGCCAGGCGCTGCGCCCTGGACACGGCGCGCTGGAAGGCCGCGGCGGTTCGCGGATGCCGGGCCGTCCATTCCTCCGTCGCGGCCCAGCCGTCGATCGGCAGCGCGTCGGTGGGGCCGGTGTTGGTGTCGAGCAGCAGCCGCGCGCCCGCCTGCTGCGCGGCCGACAGGAACGGCTCGACCATCCACGCGGCGTCCACCCGCGACTCCTTGAGCGCGGCCAGTTGGGCCTCGAAGTTCACCACGACGAACTTCACCTGGTCGGGGGCGACCTCATAAGCCTTCAGATGGGCGCTCATCGACATCGTGCCCAGGTTGTCGAGCGAGTTGACGGCGATCGTCGCGCCCTTGAGGTCCTTCGGGCCCTGCAGCGGGGAGTCGTTCATGACCACGACGCCCGCGATGCCCGGCGCCGCGGCCAGGCTGTCGTGCAGGATCTTGATCTTCGCCGCGCCGCTGTCCTGGATGTTGACCAGGGACACGTAGCTGCCCTTGAAGATGTCCATGGTGCCGTTGAGGATCTTCGGCATGACGGTCTGCGGCGCCTGGATGACCTCCGTCCTGACGGTCAGGCCCTCCTCCTTGAAGAACCCGCGGCGGTCGGCGATGAAGACCGGAGCCGACGAGGGCGTCGGGCTGACGCCGATGGTCAGCGCCGTCTTCTCAGGGCCTCCCTGCCGGCCGCCTGCGGGCGGTCCGGGGTCGGCGCCGCCGCAGGCGGTGATGACGATCGTGGCGGCGAGCGCCACGCAGGCGCGGAGGGCGGGCCCGGATCGCATGGTCCTCCTTGGCCGGGGCATCGAGGCCGCCGTGGACGCTGGGAAGTGGACGCGGGGAGTGGACGCGGGGAGTGGACACCGGGAAACGGAACCGGAGGCGGCGGCACGCGGACAGGCGGTGATCGTACAGCAGGAGTGTCGCGAATGCCATGAATGGTCCTGGGGCACGGCTCAGTGAAACATCGCTGATTGTCGGTCGCTGTCCGGCTTTCGTGACGTCTCTGCTTCGCTGGGGGTTGTTTTGCTGTACGTCATCCTTTCCAGGCAGTCAGGTGATTTGTAAGGTTGGCGCAACCTGCCTGGCGTGTGTTGAAATTGCTCTTCGTCTCGGGGGCGCATCAGATGCCGATGCCGGCGTATATGTAGGCCAGAGAGTGGAACCAGTGAGCAACCGATCGCCTGCGGACGTCCACCGTCCCCATCCGCCTTCACCGTCGAAGCCGCATGGCCGAAACGGCGGAAAAGGACGGCGTAAATTCCGGTTCCGGGATTGGCGGGTACGCTCGCGGCTCATCGCCCTGATCGTCATCCCGACCGGAGTGAGCATCGTGGTCGGCGCGCAGCAGGTCATCACGTCGTGGACGCTGGCCGGTCAATACCAGCGCGTCATGGACAAATCCGAGCTCAGCGCCTCCGTCACCGAGCTGACCCACCAGCTGGCCCTGGAACGCGACCTCGCCGTTCACTACGTGGCCGCCGGCCGTACCCCCGAACGCGAGGAGCCGCTGCGCGCGCAGTTCGGCCGAGTGGACTCCGCCGCCGAGGCGTTCCGCGAGAAGGCCGCGACCATCACCCCCGCGTACGGCGGGAGCGCGTCGACCCTCACCCGGCAGATGCTCAGCCGCCTGCCGGAGATCGCCGCCACCCGCAGCACCGTGCTCGGGTCCGCCCTGCTCGCCCTGCCCACCGTCACCAAGTACTCCCAGATCATCGCGGTGCTCGCGCAGTTCCACGACGAGATCGGCAAGGGAGGCGACCAGGAGGTGCTCGCCGGCGACGTGGCCGCCCTCTCCGCCCTGTCCAAGGCGTACAACGCCGCCTCCGAGCAGCGCGGCCTGCTCACCGGCGCGGCCGCCGCCGGGCGGTTCCAGAGCGGCGAACTCGACCGGTTCATCGCCGCCCGCGCACGGCAGGAGAGCGAGGTCAGCGTGTTCAAGTCGGTGGCCACGCCCGACCAGCGCCAGCTGTACGACGACACCGTCACCGGCGCCCTGGTGGACCGGGCCGAGGCGATCCGGCTGCGCGCGCTGGCCCAGGCCGCCGACGGCAACCGCATCGACATCGAGCCGGAGCGCCAGGACGACGCCGACCACTGGTTCGAGGCGAGCAGCGGCTCCGTGAACGGGATCTGGACCATGCAGCGCCGGCTCGGGGAGGAGATCAACGTCCACAGCAGGACGATGAAGGACGCCGCCCGCCAGGACGCGCTCCTGGCCGCCGCCTACAGCCTCCTGCTGCTGCTCGCGGTCCTGATCGTCACGGCCATCATGGCCCGGTCCCTGGTCAGCCCGCTGCGCAGGCTCCGCACCGAGGCCCTGCACATCGCCGGCGCCCGCCTGCCCGAGACGGTCCGCCTGCTGCGCGAGCGCGGCGACGGGACGGGACTCGTGCCCGCGCCCATCGGAGTCGACTCCCGCGACGAGATCGGCGAGGTCGCCCGGGCGTTCGACGAGGTGCACCGCGAGGCCATCCGGCTGGCCGGTGAGGAGTCCCGGCTGCGCGCCAACGTCAACGCGATGTTCGTCAACCTGTCCAGGCGCAGCCAGACCCTGGTCCAGCGGCAGCTCCAGATCATCGACGGGCTGGGGCAGGGCGAGCGGGACGAGCGGCGGCTGGCCGGCCTGTTCACCCTCGACCACCTGGCCACGCGCATGCGGCGCAACAACGACAACCTGCTGGTCCTGGCCGGGCAGGACGCCCCCCGCCGGTGGAACGAGCCGGTCGGCCTGGCCGACGTGGTGCGCGCCGCGCTGTCGGAGGTCGAAGGGGCTGAGCGGGTCGCGGTCAAGCTCGCCGGCGGCGTCGCCGTCTCGGGACAGGCGGTCAACGACATCGTCCACCTGCTGGCGGAGCTGATCGAGAACGCGCTGGCCTTCTCGCCGTACGAGACCCGCGTCACCGTCTCCACCGGGACCATGGAGAGCGGCGGGCTCATGCTCTCCATCGACGACACCGGCATCGGCATGACCCGGGACGAGCTCGAACAGGCCAACGCCCGGCTCGCCCGCGCGCCCACGGTGGACGTGTCGGTCTCCCGCCGCATGGGGTTGTTCGTGGTCGCCCGGCTGGCGCAGCGCCACGGCGTACGGGTGCGGCTGCGCTCGCACGCGGCCGGCCTGACCGCGATCGTGTTCCTGCCCGGCTCCCTGCTCCACTACCACCTGGGCCCGGCCCAGCCCACCCCCGCTGCCTTCCCTTCGTCGCCCGACCGGCCCTCCGGCTTCTTCACCCCGCCGCCCGCCTTCTCCACCACCTCCCCACCCGAGCCCCGGAGCACCCACCCGCCCGACCCGCACACCCCGCCCGGTGCCGAGCCGGAGCCCTACTCCACGCCCGCGGTCGCGAACTGGCCGTCCTTCGCCACCGACCCCTCGGACACCGCGGCACCGCGGGACCTCGCGCCGCCGCCGGTCTGGCCGGGCCCGCCCGGTCCGTACGGCCCCGCCCCACCGCCCAGATCGCCGGCATTCGACCCGCCGCAGGCGGGGCCACCCGCTCGGGGCGCGGACGACTACCTGCCGATCTTCGCCGCCGTGGAGTCGGCCTGGTTCGACCGCGACCGCAGCGACGTGTGGAGCTCGCCCCAGGCGGACGCCGGATGGAGCGCCGCGCAGGCCGCGGCCAGCCCTGTCGACGACGGCGCCACCCCGTCCGGCCTGCCCAAGCGCGTGCCCAGGGCCAACCTGGTGCCCGGCACCGCCGACAGCGCCTCCACTCCCAAGGGCGTGGCCCCCATCCCCCGGATCTCGCCCGACCGGGTCCGCAACCGCCTGGCCGGCTTCCAGCAGGGCGTCCGCGCGGCACGCGACGACCTCAGCACGGGCAACCCCACGCGACCCGGCCCGTGGAGAACGCCGCCGGGGCAGGGCGCATGACGGGACACGGCCCGCGCCGGGCGGCTCCAGCGGCGCCCGCACGGCACGCGGCCCGGCCGCACCGCGCTCGAAAGGGAAGAACCGCTGAATTCTGCGGGAAGTCACGGCTGGACAATGCCGGTGAGCGCATGATCAGAATAGGCGTCGTCCTGCTTTCTCGGTGGGGAGCATCCATGTTCACACGCAGACTGACGGCGTCTTTTGCTCTCGTCCTGTTGTTCGCGAGCGGCGCCATTCCCGGCGCGGCGGCGGACGCCGGGTCCAGGACGCCGACCCATCCCGGTCCGGTGTTCAGAACGGTCACCGGGAAAAGTGCTCTGCTCTCGCTCCAGACTTTCGGCCGCCCCGACGGCAAGGATATGGTTTTCCGGATTTCGGGGTCGGTTTTCGCGGACGTCACGGGCAACACCCTCGACCCCGCCATGCGGCACGGCCAGAAGCTCTTCAACATCGAGGGTTACAACATCCGGCGGCTCCACCGGGTGCCCGGCACCAACCAGCTTTACCAGCTCTCCCGCGAGATCGTGTTCTACACCGACCCCGCCGACCCGGCGCGGATCGTCCGCGAGTGGAAGAACCCGGTCGACGGCAGGACGTACCCGGTCGTCCCCATCAACAACGACGCGGTCAACTTCGGCCCATTCCCGATCACGCCCTCCTTCCAGGGGCCCCCGCTGGTGAGGGTGCACGACGAGACGGTGTGGACCAGCGACATCCCCGTACGCGCCGATCTGGGCGCCACGCTCGGCGAGCGGTTCGGCCTGGTGGGCGGCGTCTACACCGCGCAGGAGATGTTCGACTTCTCGGTGGACGGACGCGAGGTCGCCGCCCGCGCCGTCCCCGGCGCCGTCCCGCGCGGCGCGATGAAGACCAAGGTCAGCTGGGCCAGGACCAGCCCGTGGGCGCCGTTCATGTGCCTGGCGGAGACCGAGGTGCGCGGCGGGCTCACCTACCACGCCCGCGGCTGGTCGGTCGACTCCTACGACGACGTCGAACCGTGGTTGCGCGCGGCGGTCGAAGCGGAGCATCCGCGGTTCACCTCCGCGCCCGCCGGGCCGGGCCCGAGCGAGAACTCCTGGACGTCCTTCCACACCAAGCAACTCGGCAAGGGCGCCACCACCTGGGCGGCCTGGTGCGCCGCCAACGGCCGGTCATGAGCACCGTACGCAACCCGCTCACCGGCTGGGCCGAGCGGGAGCTCGTGCCCGCCACGCCCGCGCAGCTGGCGGACCTGGCGGCCGAACTGCGCGGGCGCGCCGGCGGCTGGCGGAGGGCGGACAGGAGTGAGGTCCTGTCGGCGTTCGCCGCCGCGCTCGCGGCCGACGACGACCTGCTGGCCGCGCTGGTGGCCGACACCGGTCGGGTGGGGGAGTCGTCGCTGGAACGGCGGCTCGCCGCTGACCTGGTCGGGCGCTGGGCCCGCGAGGCTCCCGCGCTGCTGGCGCCGCCCGAGCCGTTCGCCGCGTCGGCGCCGGGGATCGTCGTGGGCGGTGACATGGTCCCCTACGATCTCGTGGGCGTGCTCAGCCCGTGGAACCTGCCCCTGCTCATGGCCCTCATCGACGCGGCTCCCGCGCTGGCGGCGGGCTGCTCCGTGCTGGTCAAGCCGAGCGAGGTGACGCCGCGGTTCATCGAGCCGCTGATGCGGCTGGTGCCTCCCGAACTTCCGCTGAGGGTGGTCGAGGGCGACGGCGAGACCGGCGCGGCGCTGGTGGGAATGGTGGACGCCGTGGTGTTCACCGGCAGCGTCGAGACGGGGCGGCGGGTGGCCGAGGCGGCGGCCCGCGCGTTCGTGCCCGCGTTCCTGGAGCTGGGCGGCAAGGACCCGGCGATCGTGCTGGCCGGCGCCGACCTCGACCGGGCCGCGTCCGCGATCCTGTGGGGCGGCACCGCCAACGCCGGGCAGTCCTGCCAGTCGATCGAGCGGGTCTACGTCGAGCACGACGTCCACGACGACTTCCTCGACCTGCTCGCGAGCAAGGCCGCCAGGGTGGGCCTGACGTGCGAGGGCGGCCCGATAGGTCCCCTCATCCGGCCGGGGCACGAGCAGGTGATCGCCGCGCAGCTGGCCGACGCGACGGCCAGGGGCGCGATCGTGCACACGGGCGGGGAGATCGAACGCCACGGCGGCGGCCACTGGTGCCGGCCCACGGTGTTGTCCGGGGTCACCCACGAGATGCGGGTCATGACGGAGGAGACGTTCGGCCCGCTGCTGCCGGTCATGGCCGTGGCCGGCGCCGAGGAGGCGGTGGCCCTGGCCAACGACTCCGTCTACGGGCTGTCGGCCGCCGTCTTCGCCGCCTCGGAGCAGGACGCCATGGAGGTGGCGGCCCGGCTGCGCGTGGGGGCGGTCAGCATCAACGACGCCTCGCTGACCGCTCTCGTGCACGAAGGCGAGAAGGACTCGTTCGGGCTGTCCGGCCTGGGCCGCTCGCGCATGGGCGCCGCCTCGATCCGCCGGTTCCTGCGCCGCCGGGCGTTCCTGGTGAACCGGTCGCCGGCCGCCGACCCGTGGTGGCATCCGCTGGAGAAGGAGTGAGCGTGGGACTTCGCGAGGACATGCCGCTGCTGGCGCGGCACGAGGGCCGGTGGGAGGGCGAGTACGTGCACGTCGACCCCGGCGGCGCCGTGCTCGACCGGCACCGCGTCGAGATGACCTGCGCCATCGTCGGCGACGCCACCTACCACCAGACCAACCGCTACACCTGGGACGACGGCCGGGTGGAGGTGCACGAGTTCCCCGGCCGCCATCTCGGCGGCGGCCGCTGCGGGTTCGACACCGACCGGCTCAAGGGCGAGTTCTGGGAGCTGGACGAGTCCACCATCTACCTGCGCTGGCAGTTCAAGGCGGAAGGGGAGGACCTGCGGCTGTTCGAGCTGATCGTGCTGAGCGGGACGGGCGACACCCGCAGCAGGGTCTGGCAGTGGATCCGCGGCGGCGTGTGCGTGCGCCGTACCCTCATCAACGAGCGGCGGGTCGGCTGAATGACCGCCTACACCGCGCTTGCCCTGCAGGTGCGGACCCGCGCCGTCAACGCGGCCGCCGACCCGCGGGCCGAGATCGCCGCCGCCGTCGACCGGATCGCCGAGCGGGTCCGCGGCTCGGCGGCGTGGCTCGGGCCCGGCCTGCGCCTGGTGGTGCTGCCGGAATACGTGCTGACCGGGTTCCCCATGCGCGAGAGCTTCGCCGAGTGGCGCGAACGGGCCGCTCTCGACCCTGGCGGCCCCGAATACCGAGCGCTCGGGGAGATCGCCGCGCGGCACGAGCTGTTCCTGTGCGTGAACGCGTACGAGCGCGACGAGCACTTCCCCGAGCTGTACTTCCAGGCGTCGGTGATCCTCTCCCCGCAGGGGGAGGCGGTGCTGCGTTACCGCCGGCTGCACTCGATGTTCACGCCGACCCCGTACGACGTGTGGGAGCGGTACCTCGACGTCTACGGCATCGACGGGGTGCTGCCGGTGGCCCGCACCGAGATCGGCAACCTGGCGGTGCTCGCCTCGGAGGAGGTCCTCGTGCCGGAGCTGGCCCGCGCGCTGGCCCTGCGCGGTGCCGAGGTCTTCTGCCATCCCACGTCGGAGGCGTCCTCGCCGGCGCTGACGCCCAAGGCGATCGCCCGCCGCGCCAGGGCCGTCGAGAACCACGCCTACGTCGTCTCGGCCAACAGCGGCGGCCTGTCCGGCATCGCGATCCCCGGAGACTCCACCAACGGCGGATCCGAGGTGATCGACCACGAAGGCCGGGCGCTGGCGCTGGCGGGCGCGGGCGAGTCGCTGGTGGCCGCCGCGGAACTGGACCTGACGGCGCTGCGCCGGCACCGGCGGCGGCCTGGGATGGGCAACCTGCTCAGCCGCGTGAAGACCGGCCTGTGGGCTGAGGAGTACGCCCGCCACGACGGCGAGCGGCCCGGCGGCCTGGCGGCCGGGCCGCGCGACCGGGCCTGGTTCACGACCAGGCAGATCGAGGCGATCGAGCGGCTGTACGGCGAAGCTAGGCCCTGACGCCGCGGTGCCAGGAGAGCACGAGCCGCTCGACGCCCAGGAACGCGGCGTTGAGGGCGATGCCGAGCAGGCCGAGCAGCACGATCGCCGCCCACATGGCCGGGATGTCGAACTGGCTCTGCGCCTCCAGCATGCGGTGCCCGATGCCCTCGCTGCTGCCGACGAGCTCCGAGATCACCATCATGATCAGCGCCAGTGACACGCTCAGCCGCAGCCCGGCGAAGATCTTCGGGGAGGCGGCGGGCAGGATGACGCGGACGAGCCGCTGCCAGGGGCCCAGCCGGTAGACGACGCCGGTCTCGATGTACTGGCGGTCGACGTGGCGGGCGCCGTCCATGGAGTTGATCAGCACCGGCCAGATGACGCCGTACACGATGGAGGCCAGCTGCATCGGGGTGCCGATCTTGAACAGCACCAGGAACACCAGCACCAGCGTGGACGGCGGCACCGAGCGGCCGAAGTGCACGAGCGGCTCGACCAGGGCCGACAGCAGCCACGAGCGGCCGAGCGCGACGCCGACCAGCACGCCCGCCGCGCACGCCACCGCCCACCCGGCGAACAGCCTGGCCAGGCTCGGCAGCAGGTCGGCGACGGCCTCGTCGGTGAGGAACGCCCGCGACGGCGGGCCCGAGAACCACATCTCGTGCAGCCGTACGACGATCCGCGACGGCGGCGGGAAGTAAGGTGCGTCCGCAGAGCGGGTGGCCAGCTCCCAGCCGAGCACGGCCACGGGCAGCAGCCAGTACCACACCAGCCGGCGGGCGGCGGCGGTCATGACGGCTCTCCCGCGCGCGCCCGGTGCCAGCGGAACAGGCGGCGCTCGGCGGACGTGAACAGCACGTTGGCGGCCAGCCCGATGACCCCGGCCCACAGCGGGGCGGCCAGCATGCGGTCGGCCCGGTTGGCGCTGCCCGCCAGCGACTGGAACGCGCCGATCCCGCCGCCGCCGGGAGCCAGCAGCTCCACGCTCACCGCCACGATCAGGGTGACGGACACGGCGATGCGCACGCCGGTGGCGATGAACGGCGCCGCGCTCGGCAGGCTCACCCGCAGCGCCACGGCCAGCGGCCCGAAGCCGAAGCTGCGCAGGGTCTCCTTGGCCAGCGGGTCGACGTCGCCCAGGCCGTACAGGGTGTTGATCAGCAGCGGCCACGAGCAGGTGTAGACGATGAGCGCGACCTTGGCGTCGTGGCTCACCGGGAACAGGAACATGGCCAGGGGGATGAGCGACACCGAGGGGATCGGCCGCAGGAACTCCACCAGCGGGCGTACCGACCGCTCCACGAACGGCACCGTCCCGAGCAGCAACCCGGCGGGCACGGCGACCGCGATCGCGATCGCCAGCCCGCTCGCGCACGCCTCCAGCGTGGCCAGCACGTCGGCCCTGAACTGCGCTTCCAGCGGCAGCCGCGCCGCCGTCACCAGCACCTGCGACGTGTACGGCAGCACGTCGGGGACGAGCCCGACGCGCCCGGCCGCCTCGGCGACGGCGAGGAAGCCCGCCACGCCGAGCGCGCCGAGCGCGGCCCGCGCGATCCGCCGATCGATCATCCGCCCAGCGGCGCGAACAGCTGCGCCGCGTCCACCTTGGACTTGAGGTAGCCGTAGCCGTGCAGCAGGTCGCCGAGCTTCTGCACACCGGCCCTGTCGGCCTCGAGCGAGAACGTGCCGAGCGTCATCGCCGCCGCCGCGTCGGCCGGGATCTGCGTGTACGTCGGCACGACCTCGTCGATGGCCTTGCGGTCCTCGCCCGCGATCTGCTGGGCCTTGGCCAGGGCGCGGTGGAAGGCGGCGGCGGTCTTGGGGTTCTTGGCCAGCCAGTCTTCCGTGACGCCCCAGCCGTCGATCGGCACGCCGGCGGTGACGCCGTCGGTGGTGTCGATGATCTGGGTGGCGCCGTCCTTCTTCGCCGCGGTCAGGAACGGCTCGACCAGCCAGGCGGCGTCGACCTTGCCCGAGGACAGCGCGCTGATCTGGTCGGCGAACTGCACCGGGACGTATTTGACGTCGTCCGGCTTGAGCCCGGCCTCCTGCAGGTGGGCGTTGGTCAGCGTCTGCCCGAGCGCCTTCAGCACGTTGACCGCGATCGTCTTGCCCTTGAGGTCGGCGGCCGACTTGATCGGCGAGCCCTCGGCCACCACGACGCCGGCGACGTTGGGCGCGGCCTCCTGGCTGTGCTGGAAGAGCTTGAGCGTGGCCGCGCCGGAGTCGTTGATCGCCATCAGGGACACGTAGCTCGTCAGGAACGCGTCCATGCTGCCGTTGAGGATCTTCGGCATGACCGCCTGCGGAGCCTGGATGATCTCCGTCTTGACGGTCAGCCCCTCCTCCTTGAAGAAGCCCCGCTTCTCCGCGATGAACAGCGGCGCCGACGACGGGACCGGCACCACACCGACCAGCAGCTGGGTCTTCTCCAGCCCGCCCGCGGAGCCTCCAGGAGCCGCGGTGCCGCCGTCGCCGCTCTCGCCGCCCCCTCCGCACGCGCTCAGCGAGAGGGCGATCGCCATGCCTGCGGCTAGTATCCTGGCCAGCTTCATCGCTTCTGCCTTTCTGGGGGACAAGGGGGTGCCCAGAGGGTCGTCAGGATGTCGAGCCTACGGTAGCCGATCTCTCCTGACTCGCCCTTTGTCGATCAGCTATGGGCATGGCAAGCTCGGGTCCGGCACATCTGATCATCGGACCGACCGCACGGCGCCCCCCGGGCCGCGTGCCTGCTGATTGCGAGGAAGCTGATGGATGCCAAGGAGTACATGGCCGGCGTGTTCGACCGCGCGTCCGGCAGTTACGAACGCGTCGGCGTGCCGTTCTTCACGCCCGTCGCCGCCGAGCTCGTACGCCGCGCCGCCCCCGGCCCCGGCGACCACGTGCTGGACGCCGGGTGCGGCACCGGCGCCTCGCTCGTGCCGGCCGCCCAGGCCGTCGGCCCCACAGGCCGGGTCGTCGGTCTCGACCTCGCACCCGGGATGGTGGCCGCCGCCACCGCCGAGGTGGAGCGCCACGGCCTCAGCCAGGCGGCCGTCGTGCTCGGCGACGCGGAGCACGCCGAAGACCTGCTGCCGGGCGAGCGGTTCGACATCGTGCTGGCGGGGATGATGCTCTATTTCCTGCCCGACCCGCCCGCCGCCGTGCGCTCCATGGCCGGGCTGCTGCGGCCGGGCGGGCGGCTGGCGGCCAGCCTGCTGGTCCGGTCGAGCCCCGCCGAGGCCGAGCTGTTCGCGCTGGTGGAACGGGCGCTGGCGCCCTACACCACGGGGGCGGGCAGCGCGCCGTTCCACCACACCCTGGGTGCGCCAGGCGAGCTGACCGGGCTGTTCGAGCAGGGCGGACTGGGCGACGTCGAGTGCGCGGACGTGGTGTTCGAGGTGACCGTCGGGGCCGGGCAGGTGTGGGACTGGCTCTGGTCGGCCGCCCGCAGGGCCTCGCTGGAGAACATCCCCGAGTCGCTGCGCCCCGAGGCCAGGGCCGCGCTGGAGGCGTCGTTGCCGCAGGAGGGTTTCCTGCTGGCCCGCACCGTGCGTTACGCCACGGGCACGCGCGCGTGAAAGCTCACGCGGGCCGGGACACGTAGCGTCCCACCGGACGGCCCACGACCTTGCCGGCGTCCAGCACGCGGTTGCCGCGCACGAACGTGTCCGTCACCTTGGCCGTCAGCTCGAAACCCTCGAACGGCGTGTATTCCTGCGTCGACTCCGAGTCCTGCGCCCGGACCGTCCAGGTGCTCGCGGGGTCGACCAGGCAGATGTCGGCGTCGAAACCGGGGGCGATCGTGCCCTTGGTGCGCAGACCGTACCTCCTGGCGGGGTTCCAGGAGGTCAGCGCGGCGATCCTGCCGTACGGCAGGCCCCTGCGGCGGCCCTCCGTGATCAGGCCGGGCAGCAGGTATTCCGCCCCGCCGAACCCGGCCTTGGCCACGAAGACGTCGTCGCGCGGATCGCCGAACTTGAGCTCGTCGCGGCAGCAGGCGTGGTCGCTGACGACCCAGTCCACGGTGCCGTCGAGCACGTACTCCCACAGCGCCTCGACGTCCTCGCGCGGCCTGATCGGCGGGTTCACCTTCGCTCCGAGGCCGCTGGCCGTGTCGACGTCGGCCAGCAGGTGACCGATCGTGACCTCGCGGCGGAAGTCGATGTGCGGGAACGTCGCCGCCATCCGCACGGCCGCGTCCAGGGCCTTGCGGGACGACAGGTGCAGCAGGTTGACGTTGGCCAGCCCGGTCTCGTGGGCGAGGTAGGAGGCGATGAAGACGGCCAGCCCCTCGGAGTGCTGGGGGCGGGAGGCGCTGTAGGCGGCCAGCCCGCTCAGGTCTCCCGCCTCCTCGACGAGCTTCGTGTACGCGGTCATGATCTCGGCCGTCTCGCAGTGCAGCGACAACGAGATCTCGCCGGCCAGTTCGGGCAGGCGTTCCCTGGCCGCCTGCACCCCGCGCATCACGAACTCGAAGTGCGCGTAGTCGTAGCGCTCGCCCTCCGGCAGCATGAGGAACGCCCGCTGGTCGTCGGAGCGCCCGTGCAGCCCGTGCCCGCCGTAGAACATGAAGATCTTGAACGACGGCACCCCGAACCGCTCGACCAGGTCGGGCAGCTCGTCGATGTGCCCGCTCGACATGGGCGCCAGGTGGAATCCGTAGTCGACGTAGGCCCGGCCCTCGGCCTGCCTGAGCACCTCGGGGAAGAACTCGGTGTAGGGGCCGCCCTTGTTGAGGTAGTACTGGCCGGTCCGCATGTAGGTGAGCGCGGTGGTCACGCCGCCCTGCGCGCTCGCCCGGCTCTCCGACTCGGTGTCCTCGGGCAGCGGGTTGTAGATGCCCCAGTGCTGGTGGGCGTCCACGACACCGGGGAAGGCCAGCCTGCCGCCGCCGTCGATCACCTCGCCGGCTCCGGCCAGCCCCGGCCCCACCCGGACGATGCGGCCGTCCTCGACGGCGATGTCCGCCGCCACGGGCTGGTCGTGCTCGTGGGTGACGACCTTCACGTTCTTCAGCAGCAGCTCGGTCACGGGGGAGTGTCTCTCCTAGCGATTAAGCGATCAAGCGATCAAGCGATGCGGTGGGCGTCGCGGTGCCAGGCCAGCACGCGCCGCTCGACCATCAGGAACAGGGAGTTGAGGACGAAGCCGAGCACGCCGAGCACCAGCACGCCCGCCCAGATGGCCGGCATGTCGGCGTTGCTGTTGGCCAGGCTGAGCAGATAGCCGATCCCCTCGGTGCTGCCCTTGAGCTCGGAGATGACCATGAGGATCAGCGCCAGCGAGACGCTCAGGCGCAGGCCCGCGAAGATCTTCGGCGCCGCGGAGGGCAGGATGATGCGGAAGAGCCTGAGCGAGGCCGGCACGCCGAACACGGTGGCGGTCTCGACCTTCAGCCGGTCGACGCTGCGTGCGCCGTCGATGGAGTTGAGCAGGATCGGCCAGATGATGCCGAAGACGATCGTCGCCACCTGCACCTGGGTGCCCATCGTGAAGAGCACGAGGAAGAGGGGGAGCATGACCGGCGGCGGCACCGCGCGGGCGAACTCGACCAGCGGCTGCACGACGTCGGCCAGCCAGGCGGTCCTGCCCAGCGCGACGCCGAGCGCCACGCCGACGACCACCGCGACGGCCCACGAACCCGTCACCCTGACCAGGCTGGGCACGAAGTTGCCGACGGCCTCCTCGGTGAGGATGTACGGCCCGGAGAACCACATCTCGTACATCCGCGTCACGATCAGGCTCGGCTCCGGCAGGTACGCGATGTCGAGAGAGCGTGCCAGGAGCTCCCAGCCGCCGAGGACGACGGGGATCAGCCACAGCCGCTTCAGCAAGGTGCGCATCATGTCGTTCGCCACCTGAACAGACGCCGCTCGGCCCGTACGAGCACGGTGTTGACGACGAGCCCGAGGAAACCCGCCCACAGCAGGGCGGCCAGGACGTCGATCATGGCGTCGGCGCCGATGCCCGTGCTCGCCTGGATGAGGAAACTGCCGATGCCGGTCGACCCGCCCACGATGTACTCCACGCTGATCGCCAGGATGAGCGTGATGGACGCGGCGAGCCGCACTCCCGTCGCGATGAAGGGCGCCGCGCTCGGCAGGGACACCCGCCACAACACGGCTCCGGCGCCGAACCCGAACGTGCGCAGCGTCTCCTTGCTCACCGGGTCGACGTCACGCATGGCGTACATGGTGTTGATCAGGATGGGCCAGGACGCGGCGAAGACGATGAGCGCGACCTTGGCGTTGAGCTCGGAGGGGAAGAAGAACAGCGCCAGCGGGATCAGCGCCACGGACGGGATCGGCCGCAGGAACTCGACGAACACCCGGGTCATCTCCTCGATCACCGGGACAGTTCCCAGCACCAGGCCGATGGGGACCGCGACCAGGACGGCGAGCGGCAGCCCGACGATCGCGGCGGTGATGGTGCCCAGCAGGTGGTCGAGGAACTCCGGGTCGACGGCGAGTGCGACGGTCCTGGCCAGCGTGTCCACGGCCGGCGGCAGCCATTTGATCGCGCCCGACGCGCCGAGGACCTGCCACAGCAACAGAAAGCCCGCCACGCCTGCGGCGTGGCGGGCGTACTTGACCAGCCGGGCGCGGGCGAGCGGGGACCGCTCGCGCCGCGCCGGTGTGACTGTAGCCGTCATCCCTGGGTGGGAGCCGTGTAGATCATGGACTTCACGTCCATCTCCTTCTTGAGCATGCTCGAGTCGAGCATCAGGTCCGCCACCCGCTGGATGCGCTCGGCGCTCAGCGAGGTCGGGTAGGCGCCCAGGTTGATCGTGGCGGCGGTCTCTGCCGGGATCTGGGTGAAGGTCGGCAGGACCTTCGTCACCGCGCTACGGTCGGTGGCCGCGATGTTCTGCGCCTTGGCCATCGCCCGCTGGAACGCCGCCAGCGTCTTGGGGTTGTCGGCGACCCACTTCTCCGTGGCGGCCCAGCCGGTGATCGGCAGACCCTCGGTCGGGCCCGACATCGTGTCCACCAGCATGGTGGCCCCGAGCTCCTTCTTCGCCTGGCTGACGTAGGGGTCGGTCATCCAGACGGCGTCCACGTCGCCCTTGTCGAGCGAGGAGAGCCAGTTGGTCGTCGGGACCTCGACATAAGTGAGGTCCTTGTTGGGGTCGAGGCCGGCAACCTTGAAGTGCGGGTTCATGGTGAGGACGCCCAGGCCCTTCAAGGCGTTGACGCCGACCTTCTTGCCCTTCAGGTCGGCGACCTTCTTGATGGGGGAGTCCTTCTTCACCATGATGCCGAACGCGCCCTGCGCGCCTTGGTAGGAGTCGGCGATGTACTTGAACTTCTCGGTGCCCTGTTCCTGGATCGTCAGGATGGTGGCGTAGCTACCGAGAACGACGTCCATGGCGCCATTCGAAAGCTTTCCCAGGACCTGCTGCGGAGCCTGGATGGGCTCCTGCTTGACGGTGAGGCCTTCTTCCTTGAAGAAGCCTCGTTCCATGGCGATGAACAGCGGCGCCGAGTCCGCGCCGGGATATTGGCCGATCAGCAGGTCGGTCTTCATACCGGCGTCGGCGCCTGAGCCCTCGGCCTTGTCGTCAGAACCGGAGCACCCAGTGATGACGAGGGTGGCCACAAGCCCAACCAGGGCAGTACGCCCTAATGCACCGAACCGCATTGCGGGTCTCCTTTGAACCGGGGGGTGAGTGCGAACGGGGGTGTTCAACGACGCTGGCACCTTAGCGCAGGCCATGCTTACCAGGTCACCTGGAACGCCGGAAATTAACAAGATATATCCACATATATGGTATTTTGCGGTGGTTTGTCCGTTTGTCGGGAAATCTGGAGTCCTTGACGTGGGACCGTTGGGGCAGGTGTGGTGAATTGCGTAAAATGCTGAGCCGTGTGTTGCTTGTGATCTTTGCGGTATTGGCCGATCTCAGGTAGATGTGCTCCAATTAGCTCTCGCCCCAAGGGTGCGTCGGCGTCACATGGCAAACATGCGTAATGACGTGATCTACGTGCACCAGGCCATCCGAGGAGAGGTTGCGGAGGCAAGTGAAGACTGTGATCCCCCCTACGGGCGGCGAACAGGGCTTAACAGAAGAAGCCCCCCGACAAGGCCCCCGTGGGCCAGAGATGTCCGAGCCGGACGGCGTGGACGCGGTCGACAAACGCCAGGCGGGATCTCGCTTCTCCATACGCAACTGGCGAGTGCGCTCCAAGCTGCTGGTCATCGTCATCATCCCGACCCTGGCCGCACTCGTGTTCGGTGGCCTGCGCGTCACCACCTCGATCGCCACCGCCGGTGAGTACGCCCAGGTCAACGAGGTGGCCGTGCTCGCGAGCCGGCTGACCGCCCTCGCCCACGAAGTCGAGCGCGAACGTGACCTGACCGCCCGGTTCGTCGCCCTGGGACGCCGGACATCCGGCGACGAGAAGGCCCCCGCGGACGTCGCGGCCCAGTACGAGAACGTCGACAAGCTCGTCGCCGAGGTCAAGCCGGGCATCGAGACCCTCATGTCCTCCGACAACTCGGCGGCCCCCGAGGCCCTGCGCATCAAGAACCGCTTCGACGAGCTCGCCACCTCGCGAGACACCGCGGTCGCCTCCCAGCTCGACGTCAACTCCGTCATCGAGCTCTACGACCGGACCATCTCCGACCTCCTCTCGCTGAACGACAAGATCGACCAGGGCGCGGTCGACAAGGAACTGTCCGCGAGCGTGTCCGGCTTCGCCGCCCTGGCCCGGGCCAAGCAGTACGTCTCCACCCAGCGCGCGCTGCTCGTCGCCGCCCTGGCCACCGGCGAGTTCGGCAAGGCCGAGCTCGACGCCTTCATCGCCGCCCGCGCCCAGCGGAACAGCGAGCTCGCCACCTTCAAGTCGCAGGTCTCCCTCCAGCTCCGCCAGGCGTACGACGACTCCGTAAGCGGCCGGTCCGTGGACCGCGCCGAGGTCCTGCTGGCCCGAGCCCTGCTCCTGCAGGACGACGGCCTGCCCCTGCGCGACCGCAGGCTCGGCCTCACCCGCGACGGCAAGGCGTGGTTCGACGCCATCAGCGAGACCATCGACGGGATGCGCTCCGTCGAGCAGCAGACGGCCGACTCCATCGTGCTGCGCAGCCGCACACTGGAAGGCGCGGAGCAGCAGAACGCCGTGATCGTCGGTGGCGTGATCGCCGCCCTGCTCCTCCTCGTGCTGCTGGTCACCGTCTTCATGGCCCGCTCGCTGAGCGGCCCCCTGCGCAGGCTGCGCAGGGAAGCGCTGTTCATCGCCGGCCGCCGCCTGCCGGAGACCGTCAAGCAGCTGCGTGAGAGCGGCGAAGGCTCGATCGGGCCCGTGACCCCGATCGGCGTCGCCTCCAACGACGAGATCGGTGAGGTCGCGCGGGCGTTCGACGAGGTGCACCGTGAGGCGGTGCGGCTGGCGGGCGAGGAGGCGCGGCTGCGGAGCAACGTGAACGCGATGTTCGTGAACCTGTCGCGGCGTAGCCAGACGCTGGTGGAGCGGCAGATCACGTTGATCGACGGTCTGGAGCAGGGTGAGCAGGACGAGCAGCGGCTCGGGAACTTGTTCAAGCTGGACCACCTGGCCACGCGTATGCGGCGTAACAGCGAGAACCTGCTGGTGCTGGCGGGGCAGGACCCGCCGCGCCGCTGGAGCAAACCGGTCAAGCTGGTCGACGTCGCCCGCGCCTCCCTTTCGGAGGTGGAGAACTACGAGCGGGTCGTGTTGCAGGTGCCCGACGGGGTGTCGGTGGCCGGTCAGGCGGTCAACGACGTCATCCACCTGATCGCGGAGCTGGTGGAGAACGCTCTGTCGTTCTCGCCGCGCGAGACGCGGGTGACGGTGTCGGGCAGCAGGATCGACGGCGGCGGCGTGATGTTGTCGATCACCGACTCCGGCATCGGCATGACCCCCGACGAACTGGCCCAGGCCAACGAGCGCCTCATGGAAGCCCCCACCGTGGACGTGTCGGTGTCGCGGCGCATGGGCCTGTTCGTGGTCGCCCGCCTGGCGCACCGCCACGGCATCCGGGTGCAGCTGCGCCCCCACGGCTCCGGCGGCCTGACCGCCATGGTCCTCATGCCGGAAGCGCTCCTGGGCTCGCAGGCCCCCTCGTACGGCCCGACCCCCGCGAACAACGGCATGGGCCAGCAGGACAGCATCTCGTTCGACGAGGGCTTCGGCGCCGCCCGTCAGCCCACGGGACAGCCGCCCGTCCCCCAGTGGGGCGCGGGCGGAAGCTACCAGCCGGGGCCCGGGCACCCGTCGTTCCCCTCAGAGCCGTCGTTCCCGTCGCAACCGTCGTTCTCGTCGCAGCCCTCGTCCTTCTCTCCCCGGGGGAGCATGGACTCCGGCTGGCCCTCCGATCCGCGCAACAACGGCGGCGGTTACGACACCGCCGACGTCTGGGTCCCCTCGCGCAACCCCGCGAGCCCGCCCGGCAACTGGATGAGCAGCAGCAACCCGCTGCCGCAGCGGCCCACCGGCGACCGGGCGAACGCCGGCAGACCGGACCCCGACGCGGGAAGGTACGACTTCCCCGAGACCGAGTCCGCCGCGACAGGTCCGATGCCCGCCGTGCAGCCCGCCTCCGCCGGCGACGAATATCTGCCGATCTTCGCCTCGGTCGAGTCGGCCTGGTTCGAGCACGGCCCTGACAGCGACGCCACCTGGGGCTCCGCCAAGGCCGACGCCGGCTGGAGCGCCGCCGAAGCCGTCGTCGAGCCCGCACGCGACGGCGCCACGGCCGCCGGGCTGCCCAAGCGGGTGCCCAAGGCCAACCTGGTGCCCGGCTCCGCCGACACAGTCTCCGCGCCGAAAGGCGTCGCGCCGATGCCCGCGGTCTCGCCGGAGCGGGTGCGCAGCCGGCTCTCCAGCTTCCAGCAGGGGTTCCGGGCGGCACGTGATGACATCAGCGAGGGCAGGACGTATCCCTCCGGCCCCAGGAGTGTTGAAAGCAGGGATGAGCGGTCATGAGTGACCTGAGCCAGTCGGCACGCGGGGTGGATTGGTTAATCACCGATTTCGTCAACTCCGTTCCCGGGGTCGCGCACGCGGTGGTGGTTTCGTCCGACGGGTTGCCGCTTGCGGCGTCGTCGGGTTTTCCGGCTGATCGGGCGGATCAGCTGGCGGCGATCGCGTCGGGTCTGGTGAGTTTGACGCAGGGTGCGGCGCGGGTGTTCGAGGGGGGTGCGGTCAATCAGACGATCGTGGAGATGCAGCGTGGGTTGATGCTGATCATGTCGATCAGTGATGGTTCGTGTCTGGCTGTGTTGGCGGCTCCGGATTGTGACATGGGGTTGGTGGCGTACCAGATGACGCTGATGGTGGATCGCGCCGGTCAGGTGCTGACTCCGGCTGTGCGTGCGGAGCTGCGCGCCAGCCAGACCAGGTGATGTAGGTGACAGACCCCCGATGGAACAGCGGCAGCTGGAACTCCAACAGTGGCGGCTGGAACTCCCACAACAGCGGCAGCTGGGAGCCCCCACCTCCTCCGCAGCCCTCCAGCAACGATCCCGCCTCGCCGGTGCGGCCCTACGCCGTCACGGGCGGGCGGACCGCGCCCAGGGTCAAGCTGGCGATGGAGGCCCTCGTGTCCTCGGCCACGGCCGAACACCGGGAGTTCTCGCACATCACGCCCGAGTACAAGGCCATCAGCCAGCTCTGCCTCCAGGTCAGATCGGTGGCCGAGGTCTCGGCGTTGCTGCGGATCCCGCTCGGCGTGGTGCGTGTTCTGATCGCTGACATGGCGGCCGAAGGTCTGGTCCGCGTGCACCAGCCGCAGCTGGATGAGGGTAGGCCGGACGTCAACCTGCTGGAAAGGGTGCTCAGTGGACTTCGCAGGCTCTAGTCCCGGCCTCACCTCGACGAAGATCGTGGTGGCCGGGGGCTTCGGGGTGGGCAAGACGACGTTCGTCGGTGCGGTGTCGGAGATCATGCCGTTGACCACGGAGGCCGTCATGACGGATGCCTCCAAGGGCATCGACGATCTGGGCATGACGCCGTTGAAGTCGACGACGACCGTGGCGATGGACTTCGGCCGGGTCTCGCTGGATCGTGATCTGATCCTGTATCTGTTCGGGACGCCCGGGCAGCATCGGTTCTGGTTCATGTGGGACGACCTGGTGCGGGGTGCGATCGGTGCGGTGGTGCTGGTCGACACGCGCCGCCTGGCCGACAGTTTCCCCGCCATCGACTACTTCGAGGAGGCGCAACTGCCGTTCATCGTGGGAGTGAACGGCTGGGACGGCCAGTACGCCCACAGCGACGCCGAGGTCCGCGACGCCCTTACCCTGGCCCCGCACATCCCGATGGTGCGCCTGGACGCCAGGTCGAAGGACTCCGTGAAGGCCACGCTGATCAACCTGGTCGAACACGCGCTCACGGTTCGGATGGCCGTGCCCGGCTGGAGCGGCTAGCAGAGCGGCTAGGCTGGAGCCTTAGACGTACCTTCGCTTCGAGGACTGGCCAACCACGTGTTCGAGACGCTATCCGACCGGTTGACATCGGTCTTCTCCTCCCTCCGATCCAAGGGGCGGCTGTCCGATGCCGACATCGACGCCACCACCCGCGAGATCCGCATCGCGCTGCTCGAGGCCGACGTCGCCCTCCCTGTGGTCAAGGCGTTCGTCGCCCAGGTCAAAGAGCGCGCCCGCGGCGCAGAGGTCTCCCAGGCGCTGAACCCGGCGCAGCAGGTCGTCAAGATCGTCAATGACGAGCTGATCGGGATCCTCGGCGGTGAGACCCGCAGGCTCCGTCTCGCCAAGACTCCCCCGACCGTCATCATGCTCGCCGGCCTCCAGGGCGCGGGCAAGACCACGCTGGCGGGCAAGCTGGCCCGATGGCTGCGCGAGCAGGGGCACGCGCCCATGCTGGTCGCCGCCGACCTCCAGCGCCCCAACGCCGTCCAGCAGCTCCAGGTGGTGGGCGAGCGCGCCGAGGTCGCCGTCTACGCGCCCGAGCCCGGCAACGGCGTCGGCGACCCGATCGGCGTCGCCCGCACCTCCATCGACGAGGCCAGGCGCCTGCAGCACGACATCGTCATCATCGACACCGCGGGCCGGCTCGGCATCGACCAGGAGATGATGCGCCAGGCCGCCGACATCCGCGACGCGGTCCAGCCCGACGAGGTCCTGTTCGTGGTCGACGCCATGATCGGCCAGGACGCCGTCACGACGGCGCAGGCGTTCATGGAGGGCGTCGGCTTCGACGGCGTCGTGCTGACCAAGCTCGACGGCGACGCCCGCGGCGGCGCGGCGCTCTCGGTCAGGCACATCACCGGCCGGCCCATCATGTTCGCCTCGACGGGCGAGAAGCTGGAAGACTTCGACGCCTTCCACCCCGACCGGATGGCCTCCCGCATTCTCGACATGGGTGACATCCTCACCCTGATCGAGCAGGCCCAGAAGACGTTCGACGAGGAGCAGGCCGCCAAGATGGCGGGCAAGCTCACCTCGGGCGAGAACTTCACGCTCGAAGACTTCCTCGAGCAGATGCAGATGGTCCAGAAGATGGGGCCGATCAAGAACCTGCTCGGCATGATGCCCGGCATGGGGCAGATGCGCGACCAGATCAACTCCATCGACGACCGCGACCTCGACCGCATCGCGGCCATCATCCGCTCGATGACCCCGGCCGAGCGCCAGGACCCCAAGATCATCAACGGTTCCCGCCGCGCCCGCATCGCCACCGGCTCCGGCGTCACCGTCAGCGCCGTCAACAACCTGGTGACCCGCTTCTTCGAGGCCCAGAAGATGATGAAGCGGATGGCCGGCGGCATGGGCATGCCCGGCATGCCGGGCGGGGGCGGCCGCGGCAAGGGCGGCAAGTCCCAGAAGAAGGCCAAGAAGGGGCGGCGCGTCAGCGGCGACCCGCGCAAGGCCGCCATGGGCAAGCCCTCCGCCGAGACGCCCGCCGAGCCCAAGCAGGGCGGCGTGCTGGGCAACCTCGGTGGCAAGCTGCCCCCGGGGGTGGAGTTGCCGCCCGGCTTCGACCCCTCCAAGCTCCGGCTCCCCGGCCAGAAATAACCCCGCTCCCGCCGGTGCGCACCCGGGCCCGGCGGGCCCATCACCGCGCCTCCGCCCGGCCCGCTCGCCACACCTTCGAGCGCCTGGCCGGCGCGTCCTGGGCCGGGTTGCCGCCCTGGCCGGGTTGCCCGGCACGCCTCCGGCCGGCCCGGTCATCCCGACTGCCGGGCCTGGCCGCCCGCCTCGCCCACCCACCGCGTCGACCGGCGCACCTCCTGCCGGCCGACCGGTCGGCGGCGGTCCGGGCTTCGCCCGTTGCCCGGGCCGTCCGCGGTTGCCCGAGGCCCGTCCACCGGTCGCTCGGAATGAGGGTGTGGTGAAGGGCGCGGGGTGGGGGGCATACCAGGGCCGATGGGGCCGTAGCGGAAGGGAGGCCGGGAGCTTGCCGACCCTTTGCGGCGACGTGCCGCCGGCGGTCGTGGGCAGTGTCGTCGATCTGGCAGAATGACATGTTGGAACACCGTGACCAGGCGGGTGCCCTCTCACCTCCCGCAGGACACGCCTGTCCCTGGAGCGTCGTCCCGTCGTGCCCCACTCGGCGAGGCGCCGTTCACCCACATGCGAATGCAGGAGAGACCACACCCGTGGCAGTCAAGATCAAGCTCAAGCGGCTCGGCATGATCCGCAACGCTCAATACCGCATCGTCGTCGCCGACAGCCGCACCAAGCGTGACGGCCGGGCGATCGAGGAGATCGGCCTTTACCACCCGAAGGAAAACCCTTCGCGCATCGTGATCAACGCTGAGCGTGCGGCCTACTGGCTGGGCGTCGGCGCGCAGCCGACCGAGCCGGTGCTCAAGCTCCTCAAGCTCACCGGCGACTGGCAGAAGTTCAAGGGCGAGCCCGCCCCCGAGCCTCTCAAGGTCGCTGAGCCCGCGCCTGACCGTCACGCCCTTTACGAGGCCGCGGCCAAGGAGGCGCTGTCCGGTGGCGACACCGGCACGGCCGCCACCACGCCGCCGAAGAAGGCCAAGAAGAAGGAAGAGGCCGAGGCCCCCGCCGAGACCCAGGCCGAGGGCGAGGCCTGACGTGCTCGAGGAGGCTCTCGAGCACCTCGTTAAGGGCATCGTCGAACATCCAGACGATGTCCGGGTCCGCGCACGCCGCATCCGCAGCGGGCGCGTCCTGGAGGTCCGGGTGCACCCCGAGGACCTGGGGAAGGTCATCGGACGCGGCGGGCGCACCGCCAAGGCGCTGCGCACGGTCGTGAACGCCCTGGCCGACGGGAAGTACGTGCGAGTCGATCTGCTCGATCTGCACGAAGTAGTCCGTTAGCGTCAGGTTTGCGCGCCCTCATCGGTCCTTCCGATGGGGGCGCTCGCGTTGAGGAGGGCGAATTCACGTGCAGTTGGTCGTCGGCCGGATAGGCCGTCCGCACGGCGTACGCGGTGAGGTGACCGTGGAGGTGCGCACCGACGATCCCGAGCTGCGTTTCGCCCCCGGCACGTCGATCGCCACCGATCCCGCAGGCCGAGGGCCGCTCGTCGTCGAGAGCCGCCGCTGGCACAAAGGGCTGCTGCTGGTGTCGTTCGCCGGGGTCGCCGGCCGTGACGCGGCCGAAGATCTGCGCAACACCATGCTGGTCATCGACTCCGGCGAGGTGCCGCCGCCCGACGATCCCGACGAGTTCCACGACCACCAGCTCATCGGCCTGGCGGTCGAGACCGCTTCGGGCGAGCCCGTAGGCGAGATCACCGATGTGCTCCATCACGGCCAGGACCTTCTGGTCGTGCGCCGGCGCGGTGCCGACGACGCGCTGATCCCGTTCGTCAAGGCCCTCGTGCCCGTGGTCGACGTGGAGGCCGGACGGCTGGTCGTCGATCCGCCGGAGGGCCTGTTGTGATGCGGATCGACATCGTCTCGATCTTTCCCGAGTACTTCGGGCCGCTCGACGTCTCGCTGATCGGCAAGGCGCGCGAGCGCGGCACGCTCGACGTACGCGTGCACCAGCTCCGCGACTGGGCCCACGACGTGCACAAGTCCGTGGACGACACCCCTTACGGCGGGGGCCCCGGCATGGTCATGAAACCCGAGGTGTGGGGCGAGGCCATCGACTCCGTGATCGGTGACGGCACGCCGCGGATGATCGTGCCGACCCCGAGCGGGCGGCCGTTCACCCAGGAGCTCGCGCAGGAGCTGGCGGGCGAGCCGTGGCTGCTGTTCGCGTGCGGGCGTTACGAGGGGATCGACTCGCGCGTCGTGGAGGAATACTCCGGGCGGCTGCGGGTCGACGAGGTCGGCATCGGCGACTACGTGCTGGCCGGCGGCGAGGTGGCGGTGCTGGTCATGGTGGAGGCCGTCGGCAGGCTGCTGCCAGGTGTGCTCGGCAACGCCCAGTCGGCCGTCGACGACTCCTTCGCCCCAGGGGCCATGCGCAACCTCGTCGAGGGGCCCGTCTACACCAAGCCTCCCGTCTGGCGGGGGCGTCAGGTGCCCGACGTGTTGCTGTCCGGACATCACGGAAAAATCGCGAGATGGCGGCGAGATGAGGCGCTGCGCCGTACCGTGCGAAACCGGCCTGAACTCGCGGCGGAGCTCGACCCCGAGACGCTCGACAAGCACGACAGGAGACTTCTCGAGGAGCTGTCGTTTCGCGTCGAGCCCGAAGATATGGCAAACTGAATCGCTGCCAACCTGTTGTGGTTGGTCTGTCATGCCCGGGAAACGGTCCTGGGTTTCATCACATCAGCAGGCGTGTCCGCCACGAGCCATGGCCGGGTGGACCTCCGCGTGCTCACGAGGACTTGAGGACAGCTCTCATGCACACGAAGATCCAGGAGCTCGAGAAGGCGACCCTGCGCAGCGACGTGCCGGATTTCCGCCCCGGTGACACGCTCGAGGTTCACGTACGCGTCGTCGAAGGCAACCGCTCCCGCATCCAGGTCTTCAAGGGCTTCGTGCTGCGCAGGCAGGGCAGCGGCGCCCGCGAGACCTTCACCGTTCGCAAGGTCAGCTATGGCGTCGGCGTCGAGCGCACCTTCCCTGTGCACAGCCCCGTCATCGAGAAGATCGTGCTCGTCTCCCGCGGCGACGTGCGCCGCGCGAAGCTCTACTACATGCGTGACCTGCGCGGTAAGGCCGCCCGTATCCGCGAGAAGCGCGAGACGACGCCCGCGAAGTAGGTCCTGCTCATTCCGAGGTCCGCGCTACGGCGCGGGCCTTTCGGCTTTACGGGGCCGTTTCCTTTATGTGGAGCGACTCGTGCGTGGGTGTAACGTCGGTCCAGGCTTGTCGAGCCAGGACATCATCTAGGCTCGTCAGCGATGACTAGCGAGAGCCAGGAGCACGGCGCGGCGCGCCGCCCTGTCGAGGACGAGGTGGACGTGGTCGCCGAAGAGACTCAGAAGCCGGCTAAGGGCGGAAAAAAGGAGAAGAAGGGGTCGTTCTGGAAAGAGCTTCCTGTTCTTGTCGTTGTCGCTCTGGTGCTGGCACTGATCATCAAGACCTTTGTGGTCCAGGCCTTCTATATTCCGTCGGAGTCGATGGAAAACACCCTGCTGACCAACGACAGGGTTCTCGTCAACAAGCTCGTCTACCACACGCGCGACATCGAGCGCGGCGACGTGGTGGTCTTCTCGGGCGTCGATTCCTGGGACGGCGAGTTCCAGATGGAGGAGCCGTCCAACCCGGTCGCGGCGTTCTTCCGCTGGGTCGGCACGGCGTTCGGCGTCATCCCCGGCGAGAAGGACTACATCAAGCGGGTCATCGGCATCGGCGGCGACCACGTCAAGTGCTGTGACTCCAAAGGCCGCATCACCGTCAACGGCACGCCCATCAACGAGGAGAGCTACCTCTATCCAGGCAACGTGCCCTCTGACAAGTTCTTCGACGTCACGGTGCCGTCCGGGCGGCTGTGGGTCATGGGCGACCACCGCTCGGTGTCACTCGACTCCCGCGCCCACACCGGCGACGCGGGCGGCGGATCCATTCCGGTGGGCCAGGTCATCGGACGGGCGTTCGTGATCGTGTGGCCGTTCGACCGCGCCTCCTCGATAGACATCCCCGAGACGTTCGCCCAACCCGCGCTCCACGCGCTCGGCGGGTCCGTACCGCTGGTCGCCGGGTTCGGGCTGGCCGTACCCTTGGTCCTGGTTCGGCGCAGGCTGCGGAGGAAACGCTGATGGCCGTCACCAAGAAGGCGGAGGGCGTGGGCAAAGAGAAGAAGAAGGGCAGTTTCCGCGAGACGGTGCTGCTGCTCGTTCTGGGGATCGGCATCGCGCTGCTGCTGCAGGCCTTCGTGGTCGGGTCGTTCTACATCCCGTCCGTGTCGATGGAGAACACCCTGCAGCTCAACGACCGGATCTTCGTCAACAAGCTTTCTGGCAAGCCTGAGCGCGGCGACATCGTGGTGTTCAAGGGCTGGAACGGCGAAGACACCATCAAGCGCGTCATCGGGGTCGGCGGCGACCACGTCAAGTGCTGCGACGCCGACAAGCGCATCACCATCAACGGCAAGCCGCTTGACGAGTCCTCCTACCTCTACCCGGACGATTACGCTTCCGGCGATAAGTTCGACGTCAAGGTGCCGGCCGGCAAGCTCTGGCTGATGGGCGACCACCGCAGCGCCTCGGCCGACTCCCGGGCGCACATGGAGGAGCCGGGTGGCGGTTTCATCTCGGAAGACGCGGTGATCGGCAAGGCTGTGGTGCGCTATTGGCCGCTGTCGCGGGGCTATCTCTTCTCCCAGCCTGAGGCTTTCGACAAGGTCAAGTAGATCCGCTTCCGGTCGCGGTTTGCGGCGAATGAGGCGTACGCTGCCTCTGTCATGACAGTTGCGTTCCGCCCTCGCCCCAGCGTCGTCCGGCGAGATTCCGGACTCTACGCCTACGAACGGGCGCTCGCCCGCCGCGGCCTCACCCCTATCGCGGGTGTCGACGAGGCCGGCCGTGGCGCGTGCGCCGGGCCGCTCGTGGTCGCGGCCGTCATCCTGCGCAAGCCGGTCGACGGCCTGGGAGACTCGAAACTGCTCGCTCCGGCGGTGCGCGAACGGCTCTACGACGCGATCGTGCGCGTCGCCCATGTAGGCATCGTGACCATCCCACCTGGGGAGATCGACGCCAAAGGTCTCCACAAATGCAACGTTTCGGGAATGCGGCGTGCTGTCGCACAGTTGTCCGATAACCCTGAGTACATCCTGACGGACGGCTTCCCGGTGCCCGGGTTGCCCGCGCCGTCGCTCGCCGTCTGGAAGGGGGACCAGGTGGCCGCGTGCGTGGCGGCTGCGTCGATCGTGGCCAAGGTGACGAGGGATCGCCTGATGGTCGCGCTGGACGAGCGCTTCCCGCAGTACGGCTTCGCCGAGCACAAGGGGTATGTCACACCAGGACACCGGCTGGCGCTGGAAACGCATGGTCCGTGTCCTGATCACCGTTACTCCTTCGTCACGGTGGCGAGGGGGATGGGTGAAAATGAAATGGGGGCCGGGGTTGCCTGACCAGGCGAACCGGGGGACCGGTACGACAGGAGGACCGCGATGAGCGCAGAGGATCTCGAAAAGTACGAAACCGAGATGGAGCTGCAGCTTTACCGCGAATACCGCGATGTCGTCGGTTTGTTCACATACGTGGTGGAGACTGAGCGGCGGTTCTATCTGACCAACTCGGTCGATCTCGATGTCCGCACTGCGGAGAACGGCGACGTCTTCTTCGACGTGAAGATGCAGGACGCTTGGGTGTGGGACATGTACCGGCCCGCCCGATTCGTGAAGAACGTACGGGTCGTCACGTTCAAGGACGTCAACGTCGAAGAGCTGGCCAAAGCAGACCTGGAGATGCCCAAGGAGGGCTTCTCCGGGTAACCGCGCGGTGAGAGGCGACGCCTCCGCAACCTCTCGCGCCACGGGAGCGTGGCCCCTCAACGCCCCCCGGGAACGGGGCGATCCTCGGGCTGAGCCGGCGTGGTCCTGACGCGCCGTGACCGGCATCCGTCCGGACGGCAGCGACCCGAGGGGCTGCAGCAGGGGTCTGTCGTTGTGTTGCTCGGGCGCGGCGGTGAAGCAGCCCGCGCCCGTCACGCCAGCGGGCTCGCTCAGGCCCTGGGATGCGCTTGCCGGTAGGCCGCCCGCAGACGCTCGATAGAGACGTGAGTGTAGATCTGCGTGGTGTTCAGCGACGCATGCCCGAGCAACTCCTGAACGCTACGCAGGTCCGCACCACCCTCCAGGAGGTGCGTCGCCGCGGTGTGCCGGAGACCGTGCGGCCCCATGTCCGGCGCCCCATCGACCTGGGCCAGTCGCGCGTGCACCACCCGCCGGACGGTTCCCGCATCGATGCGGCCCCCGCGCACACCGAGAAAGAGCGCGGGCCCCGACCTGGCTCGGGCCCACAGCGGCCGTCCATGAATACACCATTTGTCCAGCGCTCGGAGAGCGGGCAGCCCGAACGGCACCGAACGCTCCTTACGCCCCTTGCCCAGAACCCTGATGACGTGCCGGTCACGGTCGACATCATCGACGTCCAGTGCGCACAGCTCGCTCACCCGCACACCTGTGGCGTACAACAACTCCAGCAACGCCTGATCGCGGAGTTCTTTCGGCTCCGCGGTGGCGGGGACGTCCATCACGGCCTGCGCCTGCTCCTGGTCGAGCACGGACGGCAGTGACCGGGGTGTCCTGGCGGTGCCCAGCAACAATCCGGGGTCCGTGGACAGCCAGCCGCGACGATGACAGTAGGCGGTGAAGGTGCGGGCACAGGCGGTTCGGCGTGCCAGCGTGGCTCTGGACTTTCCCGCTTCGTGCTGGCCGGCCAGCCACCCCCTCAGAGCCCCGATGTCCAGGCCGTCGAGGTGCCCGCCCATGTGATCGAGCAGAGAGGCGATGTCGGTCAGGTAAGCCCGGACCGTGTGTGGTGAGAGGTCACGCTCCAGCCGCAGATATCGGCCGAAGTCGGCCAGAACTTCGTCCCTGCTCGCCGACGTACCACCGTCCGTCCGGGCCATGTCTTCCACGTCACCATCATCTTTCGTGTCGGTCATGTCGCGGTGCCGAGCGCCGTCGTTGCGCTGTCATGATGCCGCGTTTCCCTTGCTTTGCGCTGGCTGAGGTGCCGCGTCCCTTCGGTTGCGCCGGTCGTGATGTCGTGCTCCCGTCGTCTCTTTCGTCCCGCCGGCCGAGTCCGTGTAGCGGTGACGGTTCCCCTCTCGCCGTCGCCGGCCGTGTCCGGGCGATGGCGACGGCTCCCTTCGCCGTCGCCGGTACGAGCTCCGTACTGCCCGCATCATCGCCTCATGCGCCGAGAGCAACCTCAACAACCGATTGTCATGATCCACAACTATGTCAGCAAAAAGTAGGAGTCACTGGTGCGTGGTCCTCTTCGCCTTCCGGTGGACACACGCCAGACTGTTGTGTGCGGCCATCGCGGTGCTCTCCCACGGTCTTGATGCAGGCCCTCCAAGGATCACGCGATGGCCGTCACCATGTCCGCCCCCGCCCGGTGACGCGGTGCGGGTCAGGGACCGTGACACGTCCGTCAGGCGTCCATCCTCCCCGCCGCCTGGTAGGGCACGGGCAGGTCGTCCGGAAACGGAGGATCGTCCGCCTGTCCGGCGGCTTCCGCGGTGGGTGGGGGTTGTAGGGCGGTTGACTCGGGAGCCTTGCGATAGCTCGTTGCCGGCTTGCGCAGGCGCCAGCCGTTGGCGGCGCGTTCTATGTAGCCTGCGGCTGCCAGGCCGCCCAGCGCGCTCAAGGTCACATCCAGGCTGACTCCCGCGGCAACCGCTATGGAGGCTGGACCGGCGCCGCCTCGGGCAGGGACCGCGTCCAGCACCCTCTTGGTGGAGTCGTTGAGTTTGTCCCTGGAGACAGCGGCCACCCGGCTCTGCGGAGCAAGATCGTCGCCTATCACGCCGACGAGGTCGATCATCTCCTCCGGGGTCGTCACACATACCGCTTTGCGCTCCCGAAGGAGCCGGTGACAGCCGGCCGACATGCTCGAAGTGATCGGGCCAGGCACCGCCCCCAAGTGCCTGTTGAGGGAGAGGGCATGGGCGGCCGTGTTGAGCGCGCCGCTGCGCAACGCCGCCTCCACCACCACGGTGCCTCTCGACAGGGCGGCGATCAGGCGGTTTCTGATGAGGAAACGTGCCCGGGTGGGATGGACGCCCGGTGGGCACTCGCTGATCACGACCCCCCGCTCCCTGACGGCCGCGAACAGGGTGTCATGGCTGCTCGGATAGCAGACGTCCACGCCGCAGGCCAGAACGGCCACCGTCGGTGCATCCGATGCCAGAGCCCCCTTGTGGGCCGCCCCGTCCACGCCGTAGGCGCCACCTGACACGACCGTCCAGCCTGATTCGCTGAGACCGACACCGAACTGGGCCGCGATGTGCGAACCGTATGACGTGGCGGCGCGGGCGCCGACCACGGCGACGGACTTGAGGCACGCGAAGCGCAGGTCGGCCGTGCCGTGCAACCACAGCCCGAGGGGGCGGCTCGGCCCCAGCTGGTCCAGCTGGGTAGGCCATTCCTGGCTGCCGGGAATGATCAACCTGGCTCCGGCTTTCTCGCCTGATTCCAGGTCGGCTGCGGGCTTGGCGGTCGCCAGGCGGGCGTACCAGGCGTTCAGGCGGCGGGTCAGGTCGGGCGGGCGCTCGTGCCGGGCCTCTTGGGCGGCGAAGTCGGATGGCAAGGCGCGTGCACGGATCGCCGCCGCCGCCTCCGGCGCGCCGTACTGGGCGACGAGGCGGCCCATGACCGGGTCGCCCACGTCAGCGGCGCGCATGAGAGCAGCCCTGGCCACCAGCTCGTCTGTCTCCGGTCGCCCTGATCGCCGGGTCATGGCGACCGTAGCCCGCTCACCGTCCGCGGGGGGTCGAGGTGCTTGTGAGGATCCGGCGTCCGGCGTGCGAGGAGCCGGCGCAGCGGGGGTCTCCTGGCTGGGAGAGGTTTGTGTACTCACGTCCTGGACGGGTGAGGTCTGGCCGCTCACGTCCTGGACGGGTGAGGTCTGGCCGCTCACGTCCTGGACGGGTGAGGTCTGGCCGCTCACGTCCTGGACGGGTGAGGTCTGGGCACTCGTGACCTGGATGTGGAACTGCTGGGCGGGCGGGACGGCTGGATTGGAGGCAGAGGGCCGAGGCGTCGTGGTCGCTGGGGCGGCGGGAGTGGATGGCATGGGGCTGACGGTGCCTTCGTGGAGTGGGATGGACGATGGGAGGGCCAACGGGGCGTTCGGAGACGGGGCAGAGCCGGCGCAGGGCGCGGACGCGGCGGGCGCGTGCGGAGGTCTTGGAGCCCAGGGGGAGGGCCTCTCGAGAACCTGGAAGTCCGAGCTGGAAGGGGCGCGGCGGCGATCGGGGCGCCGGCGGAAGGATCCGGCGGTGTCACGACGTGACTCCCAGCCAGAAACTGAGGGCGCCGGTGGTTTCGTCCTCCTCCGGGCGGTCCTTGCCTGCCAGATCGGCGAGGGTCCAGGCGACCCGGACCACCCGGTCGAGGCCGCGTGCGGTGAGGATGCCGGAGTCGAGGCAGGACGTCATGGGCCGCATGGCCGCCTCCCCTGGGCGGTAGTCGGCATGCAGCATGGAGGAGGGGATCTCGGCGTTGGTGCGCCAGGGGGTGCCGGCCAGGCGCTTGGCGGCTCGGTCGCGGGCCACCAGCACGCGTTCGGCCACCGTCCTGCTGGTCTCCACGAACTGGCGGTCGGCCAGGAGCTCGCGCCTTGACGAGCGGACGACCGTGACCTTCATGTCGATGCGGTCAAGGAGCGGGCCTGAGAGTCTGCCGAGATAGCGACGTCTGGTGGTGGGGGAACATCTGCACGTCTCGCTCTTGTCGTCGGCCTGGGCGCAGGGGCAGGGGTTCGCGGCCAGGACCAGCATGAACCGCGCCGGGAACGTGACCGATCCCGCGGATCTGGACACCGTCACCCGGCCGGACTCCAACGGTTGCCGCAGGGAGTCGAGGACATGGCGGGGAAACTCGGGAGCCTCGTCCATGAACAACAGGCCCCTGTGAGCGAGGGAGACCGCCCCCGGGCGCACGACCGTGCTGCCGCCGCCGATGATCGCGGCGGACGTCGCCGTGTGGTGCGAGGCGACGAACGGCGGCCTGCTCATCATGGGTGAGTCGGGCGGCAGCACACCCGCGACGGAATGGATGGCGGTGACCTCCAGGGCATGATCGAGCTCCAGATCCGGCAGCAGGGTGGGGAGGCGTTCGGCCAGCAGGGTTTTGCCGGTGCCGGGCGGGCCGAGCATCCACAGGTTGTGGCCGCCTGCCGCGCACACTTCGAGGGCTCGACGGGCCACCGGCTGGCCGACGACGTCAGACAGGTCGGCTGCGGGGACGGGGGCGGAGCTCTGAGGCTCCACGATGTCGCCGGTCCGGGCCTCGGGCGGGTCGTCGCCGGTGCGCAGCCACTCGACCAGCTGGCGCAGGCCGGACACGGGGACGACCTTGACGTCGGGCACCAGGGCCGCCTCGGCCGAGTTGGCGGCGGGCACGACGACCGTGGCGCCACCGTGCCCGGCGGCACCGTGCCCGGCGGCGCCGAGCACCGAGGGGAGGACGCCGCGCACGGGTCTGATGCGGCCGTCGAGGCCGAGCTCACCCAGGAAGAACGGCTCCGCGATGCGCTCAGCAGGGATCACTCCCGCCGCGCCGAGGATCGCGACGGCTATGGCCAGATCGAACTGGGATCCGCGTTTGGGCAGGCTGGCGGGGAAGAGACTGACGATGATGCGGGCATCGGGCCAGGGATAACCGCTGTTGACGACCGCCGACCTGACTCGGTCGCGAGCCTCGCTGAGCGCGGTGTCGGGAAGGCCGATGAGGTGGATGCCGGCCAGTCCGTTGCCCACGTCGGCCTCGACCTCGACGGTGCGCCCGGCGACTCCGACGACGGCCACGCTGCGGGTGCGGGCCACGGCCATCAGATCGCCCCTCGCACGTGGCGCAGCGCGAAGTCGCCGGCGAAGCGCTCGATGGCGATCACGTCCACGCGCACGGTGTCGAAGGTGCGTTGCTGCGTGGCCAGCCATTTCGCCGCCAGCAGGTGAAGCCGGGCCAGCTTGGCCCGGCTCACGCCCTCCAGGGCTGTGCCGTGGGACGTGCCCGATCGTGTCTTGACCTCGACCACGATCAGGCGGGGGCCTTCTTCGGCGATGACGTCGATCTCGCCGTGACGGCAGCGCCAGTTACGCTCGATCACTTTCATCCCTTGTGCCTCCAGATAGGTCACGGCTAGCTGCTCGCCCTGTCTGCCGAGGCCGAGTCTCTTGTTTGCGGGCATGTGCCACCTCCGTCTGGCTGTCGGGCCCCGACTCTCGTGGATGGGGGTGGAGCGAGGTCGGCCGAACGGGGTTCTGGGGATGGCGGGGTGGGTTACCGGGAGGTTGTGGATAAGGGCCGAGCCGGTCATCAGTCGCCCGCGACCGCCGACCGCGGTGCGGCCGGGGGTCGCGGGCGCCTCTCCTGCGACGCTGCTTGCGGTGGCGGCCCTGTGGCGCGGCATGTCGGCGAGAGAGGGGGCGGGAACGCAGGCGTCGGCATACGGTCGTGGCGAGGTTGAGGAGAAGGAACCCGCCCAGTAGCGCGGCCAGGGCGATCGCGCTCACAAGCGGGGTGGCCGAAGCCGAACGCGCGAGAAACGGCGAGGGCGTGGTGGATGGCAGTGCCTTATGGACCGGTCGCGCGGCGGGAGCGGTGGCGAACGTCGCTGGTGGACCGGCAGTCGGCCGGTTCGCTGCGGGCGCTCGTGCAACGGGTGCGGTGGTTGCTGCCGCGGCGGGCGCTGGTCGAAGGGGGATCGCGGCCGATCTCGCCTGCGGTGGAGCGACGGTGACCGAACGTGCCGGCGCTGGTGGCGTGGTGGGAAGGTCGGACGGTGACGGGGAACCGTGGTGGCCTGAAGGATCAGGGCCTGCCGTGGAGTCCGCCTGCCAGAACGGGAGAAGGCGGATGGGGGCGTGGCCCAGGAGGAGGAGAGGGTCGAGGTAGCGGGTGTCGTGGAGGAGACCCCAATGGAGGCACGGCGCCTGACAGTGATCGGTCGAGGACTCGAGCACGCCCAGCTTGGCTCCCTGTTCGACGGACTGGCCCTGTGTCACCGATGACGTGACCGGTACGTACGTCGTGCGCAGGCCACCTGCGTGCTCGACCGTGACCACGCCCCGCCCGCCGACCGGACCGGCGAATCGGACCGTGCCCGCGCCTGCCGCCAGCACCGGGGCGGCTTCCTGGGCGGCCAGGTCGACACCGCGGTGACCTGCCAGCCAGGGCTCCGGGGGCGGAGCGAATCGGCGGATGACGCGAGGGCGGCCGTCCAGCGGCCAGCGCCATGCGGGCGGTGAGGCCCTTGCCGCTGCGGGTGCTGGGACAGCGAGGACGGTGGCCGCGAGAACGACGGCCGTCAAGGCGGTGCGGGTGGTGGTGAGGGCCGTCAAGGCGCTGCGGGTGGTGGTGAGGGCTGTCTGGGCCGTGCTGGTGGAGGCGGCGGTTGTCAGCGCCGTGCGGGTGGTGGTGAGGGTCGTCGGGGCGGTGCCGGGGGACTGCGGGTGGTGGCGGGCCGGTGGGCAGGCGGTCATGGCGCGAGTTTCGGCTACGGCGCCTTGGCGGCGGGTCGGTGAACGCCGCTCTGTGGAGGACGCTGGGTTGTCCACAGGCCGGGCGCTGATTTGGGGTGCGAGACCACGCTGATCGGCGGGTCGTTCAGGAGACCCGGGGCTTGGAGTTGAGGAGGTCGTCAAGAGAAGAGGAGAGTGCCGGGTCGGCGCCTGGCTCGCCCGAGGCCCTGAACCTGGTACGGCGCGGACGCAGTGGAGACGTCCAGATCCACAGGGTGCTCAGGGCGATGCCCGCGGCGCAGACCAGGATGACCGGACGCAGCCCGATCGCCTCCGCGAGAAGGCCTCCGAGCAGACCGCCGAGGGCGAGGACGCCCTGCACCGCGAACGTCATGGTCGCGTTGACCCGGCCGCGCAGTTCGGCGGTGGTCTCGCTCAGGGTGATCGCGCCCATGCAGGTGGCGAAGGCCACCACGATGCCGCCTGTGAGCGTGCCCGTCACGGCCAGGACCGACAGTTTCCACCACAGCGGGCCGGTCAGCAGTCCCACCGCGAGGATCTCCGAGGGGAAGAAGAGGACGGCGGCGAGCAGGACCCGGTTCTCGCCGTAGCGTTTGGACAGGCGGGCCGAGAGCCAGGCGCCCAGCAGGCCACCCGCCCCGCTCAACGCGATGAGGACACCGATCACGCCCTTGGGGATGCCGAGGGTGTTCACCATGTAGAGCATGTAGACGGCCGTGAACGCCATCGCGAAGAAGTTGATCGTGACGCCCGCGCCGAGCAGCGCGCGCAGGACCGGATGGGTGACGCTGACCTTCAGTCCTTCCTTGACGTCGCGCCACATCCCCCGGGAGGCGGCCGGTTCGTTCCGTTCCGGGGTGCGGATGGAGCGCAGCAGCAGGGCCGAGGCCAGGAACGACAGCGCCTCCGCCAGGACGGCCAGCGGTGCCGTGAGCACCTGCACCAGGAGCCCGGCCAGCCCTGGTCCGCTCACGGAGGCCACCGAGTAGGACGCCTGCAGGCCGGCCATCGCCTCGGTGCGCTGCCCGGAGGGGACGACGGCCGCCAGATGGGGGAAGTTCGCGGCTCTGAACAGCACTCCAGCCGTGCCGATCACGAGGGCCACGATGATCAGCCAGGCGACGTTCAGCACGCCCAGCAACCAGGCGACCGGCACGGTGGCGGCGGCCGCGCAGGAGACGAGCTCGCACGCGATCATCAGGGGACGGTGCCGCGTGAGCCGGTCGGCGATCGCCCCCGACTGCAGCCCGAACAGCAGGGCGGGCACCGAGGCGGCCGCGGTCAGCAGGCCCATCTGTGAGGGCGATGCGGTCAGCAGGGTCACCGCGGTCAGGGGGATGGCCAGCTTGGACACCTCTGATCCGGTGATCGAGACCGTCCTGGCCGTCCAGAGCAGGCGGTAGTCGCGCTGCTTGCGCAGCGGAGCGGCGGCGGCTTCGAGCGGGGGGACGGGCCCGATGGTCGGGCTGCCCGCATCGGGCGGTCCGCCGGCTGGGTGCTCGACGGCACGCCCACGCCGAGTGTGAAAGGTTTCCTTCATAGATGTGAAGCTAATCCTTCAGAGTTGTGAAGGCAACCTTTCAGATATCCGCGGGCAGAGGTACCGTGGGCACATGACGCGGGAACCTGGTTGGCTCAGCGATCCGAAGGCGATGCGGGCGCTGGCGCATTCGGCGCGGCTGACGATCCTCACCCAACTGGCCGACGAGGGCAGCGCCACCGCCACCGAGGTGGCCGAGAACGCGGGCATCACGCCCAGCGCCGCCAGCTATCACCTGCGCATGCTCGCCAAATACGGTTTCGTCGAGGACGCGCCGCCCCGCGGCGACGGCAGGGAACGACTGTGGAAGGTCGTGGACACCCCGATCGGCGTGGGTGTGAGTCCCGGCGACCCGCCGGAGGTGCGCGAGGCGAAGAAGTCGTTGATAGCGCTGTTCAACAAGGAGGCCCGCGAGGAGGCGGAACGCAGCTGGGCCAACCTCGACAACGACACGGAGGAGTGGCGCTACGCGAGCGGTTTCAGCCGCACCAGGATCAGGGTCGACGCCCAGGAACTCGGCCGGCTCAACGAGGAGATCAAGAAGCTGATCGAGCCGTACGTCGCCCGCTTCCGCAGCCAGGACCAAGCCCCGGGCGGGGCCAGGATCGCCGAGGCGCATATCAGCCTGTTCCCGGTCGCGAAGCGGGTCGCCCCCGGCCTGCCCACCGAGGACCACGACGCGCCCTGACAACCTCCGCAGGCCCACCGAGGGCGGCGACCGCGTCCCGACCGGGCATGCCCCGCGCGATCACGACGTGGCCGACCGGCACCATTCGACGAACCGGGCGAACCGCTGCTCGATGGACTCGGCTCTGTGCCTCAGCTGGATCGCCTGGTCGACCGCGAGCGCGTCGCCATACCACATCGCCAGGCCGGTCACTGCAGTCATGAAACCCGGCCTCCGCGTGACGGGGCCACCGCCGTGCGTCCCCTGTGCCGGTGGAATTTCGCCACCCTGATGGTGGGGTCAGGTCTACCGCGCCGGTCGTGCGGAGCGGGCAGACTGCTCGGGTGAGCATGATGCGCCGCATGGCCGAGCCCGTGGGCGGCCTGCTGCTGAACGCCGCCGCCGGCGTGGCGGCATGGGCGCTCCTCCTGCTGCTCGCCGGGTGCGCGGCGCTGGTCCCGATCGGCGGGCTCGGCGTGCGCCCGCTGGCCCGGGTGCGGTCGATGGTCCACGGGCTGGCGACGTTCCAGCTGGCCTGGGCGGCCCGCGCGCTCGGCCACGAGCCGGCGGCGCCGGAGAGCGCCCACGCGCGGGAGGGCGCTCACGCCCGCGAGACGGCCTGGCTGACGGTGCAGGCCGTGACCGGCCCGGGCGGTGTGCTCCTCGTGGGCGGGGTGCTGTCGGCCGACGCCGTCCTCTGGAGGCTGCAGACGGTGCGGCCGAGCAGCCAGCTCACGGTCGCCCTGTCTCTGGCGCTCGTCGCCATCGTCGCCGTCGCGGTGGCCGCCGTACCACTCCTGCACAAGGCGCAGGCGCGGCTGGCGGAGCTGCTGCTGCGCCCCGGTGACACGGACCGGATCAGGCAGCTGACCGAGTCGAGGGCCGCGGCGGTGAGCGCGCAGGCGGCCGAGCTGCGCAGGATCGAACGCGACCTGCACGACGGCGCGCAGGCCAGGCTGGTCTCGGTGCGCATGAACCTCGGCCTGGCCAGGCGGGCGAGCGATCCCGGTCAGGTTCGCGAGCTGGTGGAGGAGGCGTGGGAGTCGGCCGGGCAGGCCCTGACCGACCTGCGCGACCTGGTCAACGGCATCCACCCTCCCGTGCTGGCCGACCGGGGTCTGGCCGGGGCGCTTGAGGCCGCCGCGCTGCACGTCCCCCTCACGGTGGACGTCGACATCGACCTGCCCGCCCGGCCGGAGGCGCCCGTCGAGTCCGCGGTCTACTTCGCCGCCGCCGAGGCCCTGACGAACGCGGCCAAGCACAGCGGCGCCCGCCGCGCGTGGGTGCGGCTGTGCCACTCGGAAGGCGTCCTGCGGCTGGTGGTGGGCGACGACGGGAAGGGCGGCGCCGACGCGGGCGGCACCGGCATCGACGGCATCAGGCGCCGGTTGTCGGCGTTCGACGGGACGCTCGACGTCCGCAGCCCGGCCGGCGGGCCGAGCGAATTCATCGTGGAGATACCGTGCGCGTTGTCATCGCAGAAGATCTCGCCCTCCTGAGGGACGGGCTCGTCCGCCTGCTGTCGGCGTCCGGGTTCGAGGTGGTCGAGGCGGTCGGCAACGGGCCGATGCTGCTCAGCGCGCTGACCCGCCACCGGCCCGACGTCGCCGTGGTCGACGTACGGCTGCCGCCGACCCTGACCGACGAGGGGCTGCGCGTCGCGCTGGAGGCCCGCAGGCGACGGCCGGGGCTGCCGGTGCTGATCCTGTCGCAGTACGTCGAGCAGCTCTACGCCCGTGAGCTGCTGTCCGACCAGGCGGGTGCGGTCGGCTACCTGCTGAAGGACCGGATCGGCGACGTCGACCAGTTCGTCGAGGCGGTGCGCAGCGTGGCGGCCGGAGGCACGGCGATGGACTCCGAGGTGATCGGCCAGCTGCTCGCCCGCAGGAAGCGCGACGAGCCGCTGGGCCGCCTGACCCCCAGGGAGCGCGAGGTGCTCGCGCTCATGGCCGAGGGCCTGTCGAACGCCGCGATCGCCGCCCGCCTGCTCGTCACGGACAAGGCCATCGCCAAGCACACCAACAACATTTTCGCCAAGCTCGGCCTGCCGCCGAGCGACGATCACAACCGCCGGGTCATGGCGGTACTGGCCTACCTGAGGGCGGAACCGGGCTGACCCGCGTCGTTTGACCACATGCGGTCGGCCTGAGGCGGCGTGGGAGGTAGACTTTCCGGTGGCCTGTGGCACAGGCCGACTTCGCATGCCTCATTGCGGACCGCGCCGTCGGTCCGGGCCAGGCGCCCGGCTGGAGCGGTTTCGGGGCATCAGGGCGGCAGACACGCGCTGTCGCGTCACAACCGAGAATCGCGCCCATCCGCAGGGCGCCCAGACCTGGAGGACCAGCACATGGCCCCCGTCGTCACCATGCGACAGCTGCTCGAGAGCGGCGTTCACTTCGGTCACCAGACCCGGCGCTGGAACCCGAAGATGAAGCGCTTCATCTTCACCGAGCGCAACGGCATCTACATCATCGACCTGCAGAAGTCGCTGTCCTACATCGACCGCGCCTACGACTTCGTGAAGGAGACCGTCGCCCACGGCGGCACCATCCTGTTCATCGGCACGAAGAAGCAGGCTCAGGAGGCCATCTCCGAGCAGGCGGCCCGGGTCGGCATGCCCTACGTCAACCAGCGCTGGCTGGGCGGCATGCTCACCAACTTCTCCACCGTGCACAAGAGGCTGCAGCGCCTGAAGGAGCTCGAGGAGCTCGACTTCGACAACGTCGCCGCCTCGGGGCTCACCAAGAAGGAGCTCCTCATGCGCCGGCGCGAGAAGGACAAGCTCGAGCGCACGCTCGGCGGCATCCGTGACATGGGCCGCGTGCCCAGCGCGGTGTGGGTCGTCGACACCAAGAAGGAGCACATCGCGATCAGCGAGGCCAAGAAGCTCGGCATCCCTGTCGTCGCGATCCTCGACACCAACTGCGACCCCGACGAGGTCGACTACCCGATCCCGGGCAACGACGACGCCATCCGCGCCGTCGGGCTGCTGACCAGGGTCGTCGCCGACGGTGTCGCCGCCGGTCTGATGGCCCGCTCCGGCGCCGCCCGCGGTGACGAGAAGCCGGCCGCCGCCGAGCCGCTGGCCGAGTGGGAGCGCGAGCTCATCGAGCAGGGCACCGGCGAGCGTCCGGCGGACGAGGCCGACTCCGCCGCTCCGGAGGCCCCGGCCGAGGCCGCTCCCGCCGAGCCGGCCGCCGCGGCCGAGGCTCCCGCCGAGACCGCTCCCGCGGCCGAGGCCCCCGCCGAGGACAAGCCCGAGCAGCAGGGCTGACGGCTGATCGAGGGACGCGTCCCCGCCGACGGGGGCGCGTCCCGGCCTGGCGAAGCCGGGCCCGCACAGGTGATAGGCCGCGGCGAGGCTGGGCAGCATACCGGGCGAGGCAGCAGTAGGGCCGGGCCGGTGCGCGCCCCCGACCGAGGCAGAGTTCCTGTACGGCACGCGCCCGCCGTGCCGACCCCGGGGTGGGCCGCCGATCACGGCGCCCGCCCGATCCACGACGACGAAATTTCACAAGGAATAAGAGCAATGGCTTCCGTGAACATGGCCGACGTCAAGCGGCTTCGCGAGATCACCGCTGCCGGCATGATGGACTGCAAGAAGGCGCTCGAGGAGTCCGGTGGCGACTTCGACCGCGCCATCGAGCTGCTGCGCCTGAAGGGCGCCAAGGACGTGGGCAAGCGCGAGGCGCGCACCGCCTCCAACGGCCTCGTCGCGCTCAAGCAGGACGGCGACTCCGCCGCCGCGCTCCTGGAGCTCAACTGCGAGACCGACTTCGTGGCGAAGGGCGAGCGCTTCCAGGAGCTGGCCGCCCAGGTCGTGGCGCACATCCTCGAGAACAGGCCCGCCGACGTGCCGGCGCTGCTGGAGTCCTCGTTCGACGGCAAGACCGTCAAGGACCACCTCGACACCGCCAACGCCGCGCTCGGCGAGAAGATCGAGATCCGCCGGTTCGCGGTGCTGGAGGGCGGCTACGTCGGCGCCTACATGCACCGCACCGACCCGGCGCTGCCGCCCGCGGTCGGCGTGCTGGTCCAGCTCGACAAGCCCAACGCCGAGGTCGCCAAGGACGTCGCGCAGCACGCCGCGGCGATGGCCCCGCAATACCTCAAGGCGGCCTCCGTACCCGCCGAGGTCGTCGAGAAGGAGCGCAAGCTCTTCGAGGAGATGACCCGCGAGGAGGGCAAGCCCGAGGCCGCGATCGGCAAGATCGTCGAGGGCCGCGTCAACGGCTGGTACAAAGACTTCACCCTCCTCCAGCAGACCTTCGTCAAGGACGGCAAGAAGAGCGTGGGCAAGTACGCCGAGGAGAACGGCGTCGAGGTCCTCGGCTTTGTCCGTTTCAAGGTCGGTCAGGCTTAGGCTTAGGCAAGCCGCCAGCTCAACGAACCGCCGAACGAAGGAGGCCGCCGCCGTGCAGGAACACCGGGAGCCAGCCCACGAATCCCCACGGACGGCGGCTTCCTCGTCTCCACACCCGCCGAACCCGCTGCGGTGGAAACGGGTGATGCTGAAACTGTCGGGCGAGGCGTTCGCCGGCAGCGAGCCGCTGGGCATCGACCCGGTGATCGTCGACCACCTGGCCGACTCGATCACCGAGGCGGTCCAGGAGGGTGTGCAGGTCGCGGTCGTGGTCGGCGGCGGCAACATGTTCCGCGGCGCCACCCTCTCGCAAGGAGGCATCGACCGGGCCAGAGCCGACTACATGGGCATGCTCGGCACGGTCATCAACTGCCTGGCCCTGCAGGACTTCCTCGAACGGCGGGGCGTGGAGACACGCGTGCAGACGGCCATCACCATGCAGCAGGTGGCCGAGCCGTTCCTGCCACGCCGCGCGATCAGGCATCTCGAGAAGGGCCGCGTGGTCATCTTCGGCGCCGGGCTCGGGTCGCCCTTCTTCTCCACCGACACCGCGGCGTCCCAGCGGGCGCTCGAGATCGGCGCCGAGGCGCTGCTCAAGGGCACACAGGTGGACGGGATCTACGATTCCGACCCCCGCAAGAATCCGGATGCGGTCAGATTCGACCACCTTGACTACGGCGAGGTGCTGCTCCGCGACCTCGCGGTCATGGACGCCACCGCGATCAGCCTGTGCAAGGACAACGATCTGCCGATCGTGGTCTTCGACCTCATGGGCGAGGGCAACATCCTGCGCGCCGTCCGCGGTGAGAAGATCGGCACGCTGGTCAGTCCCGCAGGCAAATGAGCGAGCGAGCCCGACACCGCCAGCTAGAAGACAGGGAGCCGCTGTGATCGACGAAACCCTCCTCGAAGCCGAGGACAAAATGGACAAGGCCGTGTCTGTCGCGAAGGAGGACTTCGCGAGCATCCGTACGGGCCGGGTCACCCCTTCGATGTTCAACAAGATCAACGCCGAATATTACGGCACGCCGACGCCGATCCAGCAGCTGGCGTCGTTCCACGTGCCCGAGGCGCGCATGGTGCTCATCCAGCCCTACGACAAGAGCTCCATGTCCGCGATCGAGAGGGCCATCCGCGACTCCGACCTCGGCGTCAACCCGACCGACGACGGCCAGGTGATCCGCGTGACCTTCCCGGAGCTGTCCGAGGAGCGCCGCAAGGAATACATCAAGGTCGCCAGGAACAAGGGCGAGCACGCCAAGGTGTCGGTGCGCAACATCCGCCGGTCCGCCAAGGAGGTCCTCGACAAGATGATGAAGGATGGCGAGGCGGGCGAGGACGAGGTCAGGCGGGCCGAGAAGGAGCTCGACGACATCACCCAGAAGCACGTCGCGAAGATCGACGAGCTGCTCAAGGTCAAGGAAGCCGAACTGCTCGAAGTCTGAGCGGGGCGCCCGGCGGCGGGCCGCCTCCGGTGGGCCCCTGCCCATGGGGCGAAGGCAGCGGGCATGCACTCTGCGGCCCTCGCCCGGACGGCGGGGGCCGCGGCTTTGGAGAACACTGTGGAAAAAAGTACGGCTGGCACCAGCTCGAGCGGCGGCAGCCGTACCGGCAGAAACCTGCCTGCCGCGATCGCGGTGGGCGTCGTGCTGGGCGCGCTGGTCCTCGGCACCCTCTACACGGTCAAAGAGCTGTTCCTCGTGGTGGTCGCGGGCGCCGTCGGCGTCGGCACGGTGGAGCTGATCAGGGCGTTCGCCACCCGTGACATCAAGGTGCCGGTCGCGCCCGTGCTCGCCGGGCTGGTGGCCATGCAGGTGGCGGCCTACTGGGGCGGTTCGGTCTGGTTACTGGCCGCGTTCGCCGGGTTCGCGCTCGTCCTGCTGATCTGGCGGATGTTCGGTGACGGCACCGACGGCTACGTACGCGACGCGTCCGCGTCGGTGTTCACGCTCTTCTACCCCTGCCTGCTTGCCGCGTTCGTGCCGCTGCTGCTCAAGCCGGACGACGGCGACCACCGCGTGCTGATCTTCATCGCGGTGACCATCGCCAGCGACATCGGCGGCTACGTCGCCGGGGTGTTGTTCGGCCGTCACCAGATGACGGTCATCAGCCCGAAGAAGACCTGGGAGGGCTTCGCCGGGTCGCTCGTCGCGTGCGTGGCGGTCGGTGGCTGGCTGGTGACGTGGCTGCTCGGCGGCGAGCTCTGGCAGGGGGCGCTGATCGGCGGGCTCGCGGCGGTGCTGGCGACCGCGGGCGATCTGATCGAGTCGATGATCAAGCGGGATCTCGGCATCAAGGACCTGGGCACGATCCTGCCCGGCCACGGCGGTCTGATGGACCGGCTCGACTCGCTGGTGACGGTGCTGGTGCCGGCCTGGCTGCTGATGACGCTGTTCTTCTAGCGGTGTGTCTCCAGCGCCTGCGCCGTGACGGGGGTCAGCCAGAGCCACCGTACGGCCTCGCCCCCGAACGCGAACCCCGACATGTCAGGCATGTGGGGTGGGCTGTGCATCATCAGCACCCCCGAATACTGCGGCCCCAGCGGGAACGTCGCAGGCTCGTGATACCACTTCGCCGTGTGCCCGTGGCCGAGCCACGTGACCGAATGCCACGGATATTGCGACAACCACACCAGCAGCAGCGCCGCGTCCTTCGGGTCCTCCCGGGTGGCCACGGCCAGCTCGATCCTGGCGTACGCGCCCGGCTCGTCGATCCACTGCTCCACCGTGGGCATGCGCTGGCAGCTCATCCCGACCGTCGACAACACGGTGTAGTCGCGATCGCGGTGCGGTGGCCGCTCGGTGATGCCCACGGTCGGCAGCCGCTCGCCGCCGGCGTCCCAGTACCGGCCCGCCGGGCCGAGCGCGCGGTCCAGATGGCCCATCACGAACTGCTGGAACGACGGCCACGAACCCTCGCCGTGCCGCCAGCGCCAGTAGGACTCGGCGTTGGAGATGCGCGGGCGCAAACCTTCGAGCGCCTCCGACAGCGCCCACGCGAACGGCGACTCGCCCACCGCGTCGCGCGCGTAGCCGGGCATGCCCCGGTTCATGTCGGCCCAGCCGGGGATGACCGCCAGCAGGTCGTCGTCCTCGTAGAGGGCCACGCCGTCGCCCTCCTCGAACCACAGCGCGCTGAGCTGCCCGAGCGGACGGCGGCCCTCGGGGTGCAGTGTGCCGGCCCTCGGCATCAGCGGCGGCAGGCCGGCGTTGATCCTGGCCAGGTCGACCACGGGCGGGGCGGGGCGGTGGTTGGCCAGCCACACGGCGCCGTGCACCGTGCCGTCGGGTGAGCACAGGTAAGCTACCGAGGAGTCCTCATCACGCTCGACCACGAGCGTCCGGCTGCCGTACGGATTGCCCGCGGCGAGGACGACCTCGGCGCCGCTCTCGCCAGCTGCCGCCCGGAAAATCGCCATACGAGATGACTGTAGATCGGGCGGCAACCGCGACGCGAGCCCAACCGACACCAGGAATGCCACCTCCTATCCCAACGTTCATTACCCTGGCCGACAACCCCTCAAGCAAAGGCGGCAACGTGTCCCAGCCCCCAGGCCAGCTCACCTTCGTCGCGCCCCGGCGAGCCAAGCCCGCACGGCACCTGGCCGACCTGTCGATGGCCGATCGGCGGGCCGCGGTCACCGAGCTGGGCGAGAAGGCGTTCCGTGCCGACCAGCTTTCGCGCCACTACTTCGAGCGCCTGACCACCGACGTCGGCTCGATGACCGATCTGCCGGCCGCGTCCCGCGAGAAGCTGTCCGCGCTGCTGCCCGAGCTGCTCACGCCGGTCAGGGAGATGGCCACCGACGGCGGCACGACCCGTAAGACGTTGTGGCGGCTGTTCGACGGCGCGCTGGTCGAGTCGGTGCTGATGCGCTATCCCGACCGGGTGACGATGTGCGTGTCGTCGCAGGCCGGCTGCGGCATGAACTGCCCGTTCTGCGCCACCGGCCAGGCGGGCCTGACCCGCAACATGTCCACCGCCGAGATCGTCGAGCAGGTGGTCTCCGGCGCTCGGGCGCTGGCCGCCGGCGAGGTGCCGGGCGGCCCCGGCCGGGTGAGCAACGTCGTGTTCATGGGCATGGGCGAGCCGCTGGCCAACTACAAGCAGGTGATCGGCGCGGTGCGGCGGCTGGTGGAGCCCGCGCCGCACGGCCTCGGCATCTCCGCGCGCGGCGTCACCGTATCCACGGTGGGGCTGGTGCCCGCCATCGGCAAGCTCGCCGACGAGGGGCTGCCGGTCACGCTGGCGTTGTCGCTGCACGCGCCCGACGACGAGCTGCGCGACACCCTCGTGCCGATCAACACGCGGTGGAAGGTGGCCGAGGTCCTCGACGCGGCGTGGGCGTACGCGGCGAGGACCAAGCGGCGGGTCTCGATCGAATACGCCCTGATCAAGGACATCAACGACCAGGAGTGGCGGGCCGACCTGCTCGGCAAGCTGGTGAAGAACAAACTGGTGCACGTCAACCTGATCCCGCTCAACCCCACGCCGGGCTCCAAGTGGACGGCGTCGCGGCCTGAGGACGAGCGGGCCTTCGTACGACGGCTGCAGTTCCACGGCGTGCCCGTGACGGTCCGCGACACCCGCGGGCGCGAGATCGACGGCGCGTGCGGGCAGCTCGCCGCCGCCGAGTGAGTGCGGGCACGTCCAGGGGCGCCGGCAGGAACACGCCGGTGGTGCCTAGCTCGTCCTGAGGCGGCGCCAGGCGTAGCCGGCCAGGGCGATCAGGCACCAGGCCAGGGAGAGGGCGGCCAGCTCGGGGAAGCGGCCGAGCAGGTCGCCGGCGTTCGCGGCCCGCATCCAGGGGATCAGCGGCACGGTCAGCCAGTAGAGGGGCGAGGTGCTGACCAGCAGCGTCGCCAGGAAGCCGAGCAGCAGCCCCGTGATCGAGACGGCGGGAGAGCGCACGATCGCCCGGCTGGTGAGCGCACCCAGCGCCGTTCCGGCCAGCGCGGCCAGGGCATACAGCGCGATCACGGCGGCCAGCACGGCGGGCGGCGGGGTGGCGCTCACGCCGAGCAGCAGGGCCCAGGCCAAGGCGATCGCGGCGAGCCCGGCACATGCCGCGAAGGCCGCGATGAGTCCCGCGGCCACCTCCCTGCCCCGGCCGCCCGCCTGGATGGCCGACATCTCGCGCTGCCGGTCAGGCTCGGTGTCGAGCAGGCTCCTCGCCGCCCACGCCAGCACCGCGACGATCAGCACGGCGCCGTCGGTGAGCACGGACGTCTCCTCGCCCTTCGGGGCGCGGCTGCCGTAGAGGATCGCCAGCAGGGCCAGGGCGAGCAGGAGCGCCTGGTAGACGCGGTGGGACCGGACGTAGGCGGCCAGGCGGAAGGCGGCCAGGGCGATCATCGGCTCTCCTCGATCTCGCGGGCCTGGTAACCCTCGCCGCGCATCCTGGCCACGAACCGCTGGACGTCGGCGGCCGGCAGCGTCACGGCCACGGTCGCGTGCCGGCGCTCGGACGGCCCGCCCGGGGGGCGCGAGCGCAGCGCGGCCGCGGCGGGCGGGGAATCCCGCGCGGTGGTGGCGACCCCGGTTGCGGCGGGCTCGGCTTCCGGCGCGGGGGTGTCCGGCGTGCCTTCCTTCAGCCGGCCGGCGACCATCGACCAGTGGCGGACACCGGGCAGGGCTCGCAGGCCGCCCTGGTGGTCGCTGGCGACGACGATGCCGCCCCCGGCGGCCACCTCGGCCGCGATCGCGGGCAGCGCCGCGCGCGTGCCGGCGTCGAGCCCGGCGAACGGCTCGTCGAGGAGCAGCAGCCCCGGCTCGGCCATCAGCGCCTGGACCAGCCCCACCTTGTGCGCGCTGCCCTTCGACAGCTCGCCCAGCGGGAGACCGAGCAGGTGGCCCATGGCAAGGCGCTCCGCCCACGGCTCCCAGCGGGCGCCGCCGCGCACCCGTGACATGTGCCGCAGGTAGTGCGTCACCGTGAAAGGCTGGCCCGCGGGGAAACGGTCGGGGGCGAAGCCGACGACCGCCGGGCGGCCGGTGATCGTGCCCGCGCTCGGCCTGGCCAGGCCCGCGAGGAGGCGGAGCAGGGTCGACTTGCCGGCTCCGTTCACCCCGGTCAGCTCGATCACGTCGCCGGGGGAGAGCTCGGCGCCGGCGTCTTCGATGATCAGCGGATCGCGCCGCCGGTAGCGGAAGGACACGTGGGAGAGACGCATGGTGCTGTAACGGTATAGGCGGGGGCGCATCGTCGTGATAAAAGACCGCATCAGTGAACACGCTGGAAATGTCAAAATAGAGGTCCCGGCGCCATCTCAAGAGGAGTAAGGCTTGAACCGCTTTCCGCGGGTCATGGGCATGCGTTCAGGCTATGACCCCGCCGAAGTCGACGCCCTGATCGGGCGGATCGAGTCGACCCTCGGCAGGGGCTCGCACACCATGGAGCCCGTCACCGCCGACGAGGTGCGCGGTGCGACGTTCCGCACCAAACGCGGCGGCTACCAGGAGACCGCCGTCGACTTCGCGCTCGAAGCGTTCGTGGTGGCCCTGGAGACGCAGGCCAAGCGGCCGGTACGCCTGGCCATGGCCGAGCCCACCGGCGAGATGGTGCGGGAGGAATGGTTCGAGACCCAGGCCGCACGCGTCGAGCGGGTGGCCTTCCGTCCCGGACGCATGGGCGCCGGCTACAACGAGGACGAGATCGACGCCTTCCTCGACCGGATCGTGGCCACTCTGCGCGGCACCACCGACTATCCGCTCACGGCGAAGGAGGTGCGGGAGGCCACGTTCTCCACCGTGATGTTCCGGTCCGGCTATCTGATCGCGGACGTCGACTCCTTCCTGGCCGACATCGCCGAAGTCCTCGACCAGCGTAACTAGACGCTCTCCAGGCAGGTGCCTCATGACTCATAATGAGGTCCATGGCGGTATCGGTGCGGCCCGTCGGCCCTGACGACACCGAGGCAGTGGCCCGCGTGCTCAGCGAGAGCTGGGGCGGCACCACCGTGATCGCGCTGGGTCGCGGAGAGCTGGTGGACGCGGTCGAGCTGCCCGGCTTCGTCGCGGAGAGCGGCGGCGAGGTGGCGGGCGTGCTCACCTACCTCGATCGTGACGGGTTCGTCGAGATCGTCACGGTCGACGCCGTGCTGCCCGGGCAGGGGGCCGGCCGGGCCCTGCTCGACGCCGTGCGCGCCCTCGCGTCCGCACGCGGGATGGAGCGGCTCACGCTGATCACCACGAACGACAACACGCGTGCCCTGCGTTTCTACCAGCGTTACGGCTTCGACCTCGTCGCCCTGCACCGTAACGCGGCGGACGAGGCGCGCGAGCTCAAACCCGCCATCCCCGCGGAGTCCGACGGCATCCCGATCAGGCACTACCTGGAGCTGGAGCTGGCTCTCTGACCGCCTTCCTCCTGCTCTGCACCAGGGCGACGATCACGGAGGTCACGGGAGCGGCCAGGAACGCGCCGGTGATGCCCGCGATCACGCTGCCCACCGTGATGGCGACCAGGATGACCGCGCCGGGCAGGTCGAGGGCCTTGCCGTAGATCTGCGGCGCGAGCACGTGCCCCTCCAGCTGCTGCACGGCCACGGTCACCGCGACCACGATCAGCGCCACCAGCCAGCCCTTGGCCACGAGCGCCACCACCGCGGCCAGCAGCCCCGCCATGAACGCCCCCACCACCGGGAGGAACGCCCCCACGAACGTCAGCACCGCCAGCGGCAGCGCGAGCGGCACCCCGAGGATCCACAGCGCGAGCCCGATGAAGAACCCGTCGAACGCGCCCACGATCGCCACCCCGCGGATGTAGCGGCCGATCACGGCGAAGATCAGATCGCCGGTCCTGGTCAGGCGGGTCCTGGCGGAGGCGGGTGCGAGGTCCACGAGCCAGCGGAAGAGCCGGTCGCCGCCGTGCACGAAGTAGACCGACAGGATGGCGGCCAGCACGGTTCCGACGACGACCTCGCCGACCGTCCTGACCCCGGCCAGCGCCCCCGTGGTGATCTGCCCGCCCTGCCCCGACAGGTAGTCCCTGGCCTGGGTGAGGAGCCGCTGGTCGTCGAGCCCGACGGCGGCGACCAGGCGGTGCACGTCGCGCAGCACCTGGTCGACGCTGGTGCGCAGCTCCGACACGCTGGCGACGGTGGGCGGCACCAGCAGCGCGATCAGCGCACCCGCCAGCACCAGCCCGCCGACGAACGTGACCGCGGTGGCCGCCGCCCTGTTGAGCCCTCGTGACCTGAGCCAGCGGGCCGGCGGCAGCAGCAACGCGGTCAGGAACACGCCGATGACGATGGAGATGGCCACCGTACGCACGTGGTACAGGCAGAACAGGGCCACCGCCGTGACCGCGAGCCACCCGAGCAACCGCCACGGTCCCATGCCCCACCCCCCGATCGTGCCTGGTCAGAGGCCTTCCCTCGGAAGATCGGGGGCAACCCAGGTCAGGCCGGCGGGGCGAGGTGCGGGCGCTGGGAGCGCTTGCCGGACTCGTACGCCTCGCGCGCTGCGTAGGTGGCGCTCGTCGTCGCCACCTGCGCCACGGGCACGTCCCACCAGGCTTCCGACGATGGTGCGTCGTCCGCCAGCCGGTCGGTGCGTACGTGGATCACGGTGGTCTCCGTCGCCGACCGGGCCGCGTCGAGCGCCTTGCGCAGGTCGGCGACCGATTCGGGGCGCAGCACCGAGGCGCCGAGGCTGGCCGCGTTGGCGGCCAGGTCGACGGGGAGCGGGTCGCCGTCGCGACGGGCGTAGGAGGTGCCGAGCCGCTCGGCGCCGACGCTCTCGGACAGGCGGCCGATGGAGGCGAAACCGGAGTTGTCGACCAGGACGACGATCAGCTTGATGCCCTCGGAGACGGCCGTGACGAGCTCCTGGGCCATCATGAGGTAGGAGCCGTCGCCCACCAGCACGAACACCTCGCGCTCCGGCGCCGCCATCTTGACGCCCAGGCCGCCCGCGATCTCGTAGCCCATGCAGGAGTAGCCGTACTCGACGTGGTAGCTGCCCGGGCCGCTGGGCCGCCAGAGTTTGTGCAGGTCGCCGGGCATGGATCCGGCCGCGCACACGACCACGCCGTCGTCGCCGGCCGCGGCGTTGACCGCGCCGATGACCGCCGACTGCGGCAGCGGCGAGCCCTCCAGCGCGTACGCCTCGTCGACGGCGGCGTCCCAGGCACGGGTGAGCTCGGCGGCCCGGGCGCGGTAGGCGGGTGGTGTGCTCCATCCCGCGCACGCCTGGCCCAGGTCGGCCAGCCCCTCGCGGGCGTCGGCGACCAGTTGCAGGCCGGACAGCTTGGCGGCGTCGAAGCCGGTGATGTTGACGTTCACGAACCGCGCGCCGGGGGCGAAGATCGTCCGGGAGGCGGTGGTGAAGTCGCTGTAGCGGGTGCCCACGCCGATGATCACGTCGGCCTCGCGGGCCAGCGCGTTGGCGGCCGTGGTGCCCGTGGCGCCGACGGCGCCCATCGCGAGGGGATGGCCGTGGGGGAGCGCGCCCTTGCCCGCCTGGGTCTCGGCGACCGGGATGCCGTGCGCCTCGGCGAAGGCGCGCAGCTCGTCCGTGGCCTCGCTGTAGATCGCGCCGCCGCCCGCGACGATCAGCGGGCGCTCGGCCGAGGTGATCAGCTCGGCGGCCCTGGCCAGGGCGGCGCGCTCAGGGCGCGGCCGGGGAATGTGCCACACGCGGCGGGCGAACAGCTCGTCCGGCCAGTCGAACGCCTCCGCCTGAACGTCCTGCGGCAACGCCAGCGTCACCGCGCCGGTCTCGGCGGGGTCGGTGAGCACCCGCATGGCGGCCAGCAGCGCGGACGGGAGCTGCTCGGGGCGGTTGATCCGGTCCCAGAAGCGGGAGACCGGCTTGAAGCAGTCGTTGACCGAGATGTCGTAGGAGCGGGTGTCCTCCAGCTCCTGCAGCACGGGGCTCGCCACGCGGGTGGAGAAGATGTCGCCGGGCAGCAGCAGCACGGGCAGCCGGTTGATCGTCGCGCCGGCCGCGCCGGTGACCATGTTGGTCGCGCCGGGGCCGATGGAGGTGGTGCAGGCCAGGGTCGTCAGCCGGTTGCCGGCGCGGGCGTAGGCGGCGGCGGTGTGCACCATCGCCTGCTCGTTGCGGGTCAGGTGGTAGGGCAGGTCGCCGGCGGAGGTGGCCAGCGCCTGGCCGAGGCCGGCGACGTTGCCGTGGCCGAAGATGCCGGCGCAGCCGCCGAAGAACCGCCGCTCCACGCCGTCGCGCTCGCTCCACTGCTGCGCCAGGAACCGCACCACGGCCTGCGCCACGGTCAGCCGGGTCGTCATGGGACCTCCTCCGCCGGTCTCAAGGAGACCTCGACAAGCTCAGTCATGTGCCCTCCCGAACGGGAGTCTCGGGTCGATGGGCTGGGAGTCCCACGACGCGCGGATCCAGGCGTGGCCGGGGTCGTCGCAGAACGCCATCGAGCGCTGCTCCGCCGGGCCTGCCAGGACGTTCAGATAGTAGAGGTCGTAGCCGGGCGCGGCCATGGAGGGCCCGTGGTAGCCGTACGGGACCAGCACGACGTCGCCGGACGAGACCTCGGCCAGGGTGTCGATCTGGCCGCGTTCTGAGGAGTAGACGCGCTGGTAGCCCAGACCCCGGCCGGCGACCTCGAAGTAGTAGATCTCCTCCAGCACGGCCTCGCCCGGGTTGGGGGTGTCGTGCTTGTGCGGCGGGTAGGACGACCAGTTCCCGCCGGGGGTGAGCACTTCGACCGCCACGAGCTTGTCGCAGTCGAAGGCGTCGGGGGAGCAGAAGTTGTTCACCTGGCGGCTGGCCTGACCCGCGCCCCTGATCTCCACGGAGACGTCGGCGGCGGGCACGTGGCGGGGCTCCAGCGCGCGGGTGGCGCGGGCCGAGGGCAGCGCGATGCGCCCGTCACCCCTGAGCGTCACGTGGGCGCCGATCGGAAGGTAGACGAAGTCGGACGGTCCGTCGAACACGGAGGAGCGCCCGGCCAGCTCGTACGTCACCGCATCGGGCCCGTGCGTGCCGGGCGGCGGGGAGGCGGATGGGGTGAGGGCGACCGTGCACGAGCCCGACAGGGGGAGCACGAGCATCTCCTCCTCGCCCGTGTCGAACGAGACCGTGGCGTCGGCCAGGTTCGCGACGCGCAGGCCCGAATAGGTCCATCCGGCCAGGGACGGGGTTATCTCCACCGCCCAGGGGCCGTTGGCGGACTTGCCGTACGGAAGGTATGTCATGCGCGGGCCTCTCGAACCAGGGCGGCGGCGCCGTCCACGGCGGTTGCTACGTCGTCGTCCGGAGGGTAGAGCAGAGCGCGCCCGACGACGAGTCCCCGGACGCCCGGCAGTCCGAGCGCGCGGTCCCAGTCGGCGTAGGCGGCGTCGATGTCCGGTGGGTCGCCGCCGAGCAGCAGGGCGGGCAGCGTGGTGGCCGCCATCACCCGCTCCATCTCCGCCACCGCGGGGATCTTGAGCCAGGTGTAGGCCGAGGTCACGCCGAGCGCCTGGGCGACGCTGATCGCGCGGATCACGGCGTCGGGCGACAGGTCGTTGCGGACCGCGCCCGTCTCCGCGCGCAGAGACCAGAACGGCTCCACCATGGCGACCAGGCGCCTGCGGGCCAGGTCGCTGACCGCGCGGGAGCACGACTCCAGCGTCGTCACGGTCGCGTGGTCGCCTGGGTCGATGCGGCAGAGCATCTTGCCGCCGTCGAGGCGCATCGTGTCGATCGACGCGGCGTCGAAGCCGGTGAAGCGGTCGTCCAGCTCGAACACCGAGCCCTGCAGGCCGCCCCTGTTCATGGAGCCGAAGGCCAGCTTGCCCTCCAGCGCCCCCAGCAGGAGCAGGTCCTCCAGCACGTCGGGGGCGGCCAGGATGCCGTCGACACCCGGCCTGGCCAGCGCGGTCTGGAGGCGGCCGAGCAGGTCGGCGCGGCTGGCCATGGCCAGCGGGCGGTCGCGTACGGCCAGCGCCCCCCTGGCGGGGTGGTCGGCGGCGATGATGAGCAGCCGCTCGCCCTCGCGGGGCATGCCGCGTCGCTGCCGCCGGGCCGCCGCCTCGGCGATCTCCTCCGGCTTGGTGGCGCGGATGTGGGTGAGCCGCGCGTATCCGGCGGCCCTGGGCAGCGTGATGTCGCTCAAGAGCGATCCCCGTTCTCGGTGCCGTTCAGCAGGTCCTCCACGTCCGCCGTCGCCGGCATGGCGTCGGCGCAGGCCAGGCGGGCGGCCACGAAGGCGCCTGCGGCGTTGGCGAAGCGGATCGTGTGCTCCAGCGGCCAGCCGCGCAGCAGGCCGAGGCAGAGGGCGCCGCCGAACGCGTCGCCGGCTCCGATGCCGTTGACCACCTTCACCTCCACGGGCTCCACCAAGACGCTCTCCTCGGCGGTGCGGGCGAAAACCCCTTCAGGGCCCATCTTCACGATGGCGACCTTCACCCCGGCGTCCAGCAGTGCCTGCGCCGCGGCCTCCGGGTCGCGCACGCCGACCGCGGTCTCCACCTCGTCGAGGTTGCCGACCGCGACGTTCGTGTGCGGCAGCGCCCGGCTCGCCGCCTTGTGCGCCGCCTCCCGCGACGGCCACAGGCTGGGCCGGTAGTCGAGGTCGAACACCGTCCAGCCGGTGGTGCGCGCCGACAGGGCGGCGGCGTGGGCCGCGGCGCTGGGCTCCTTGCTCAGGCCGGTCAGCGAGAACCAGAACAGGCTGGTGGCCGCGATGGCGTCGAGGTCGAGGAGGTCGGGGGAGATGCGCAGGTCGGGCGGATGCTCGCCGCGGTAGAAGTAGATCGGGAAGTGGTCGGGAGGGAAGATCTCGCAGAACGTGACGGGTGTGGGCGGGCCTTCGATGGTGCTCACGTAGGCGTCGTCGACGCCGAAGTCGCGGATCGCCCGCCGGACGAAGTCCCCGAAGGGATCGGCTCCCACGGCGGTGATCACGGCTGAGCGCAGCCCGTGGCGCGCCGCGGCCACGGCGACGTTCGTCGGGCTGCCGCCGAGGAACTTGCCGAAGGTCTCGACGTCGGCCAGCCCGACGCCGGTCTGCAGCGGGTAGACGTCGACGCCGCAGCGGCCGATCGTGATCAGGTCGTGCACGGCGGGCCCGGGCGGGCGGCCTGTCGCGGGGAGCGGGGTCTGCACCTGACGCACCTCCAGGGTGAGGCTTCTCTCGACACTATGGCATATTGTCATGACATTCGGATGTCCGCTATGTTGCCTGATGTGCCCATCCTCGCGGCTGACCCTCTCCTTCGGGCAAACGCACAGCGTACGGGCGCCTCCGGAAGCGTGGCCCGGCGAATTGGGCGGGCCTTTACGTCATATGCATGTCATGACATATTGGCCCATGGCTTCCTCCCCCTAAGGACATGTCGGAGGGTTTGCATGGCAGAGCGGAAACGGTCGCTGGGAGTGGTCGCGGTCCTCGCCGCGGCCGGGCTGGGGCTCGCCGCGTGCGGCCAGTCGTCCGGCGGAGGCGAGGGTGAGGCCATCGAGCTGACGATCACCCAGAACGCCATCAAGGGCGGCAAGAACGCCGCCGGAGCGACCTTCATCGAGGACTGGGTGATCCCCAAGTTCGAGGCCGCCCAGAAGGCGAAGGGAAAGGACGTCACGGTCAAGTTCGTCCCCAGCGGAGTCGACGACGAACAGTACAAGACCAAGCTCTCCCTCGACCTCAAGTCAGGCAAGGGCGCGGACGTCATGGACATCGACGGCATCTGGGCCGGCGAGTTCGCCGAGGCGGGCTACATCAAACCGCTGCCGGAGCTGGTCGGGCCGGAGGCCGACAGCTGGGACGGCTGGTCGCAGATCCCCGAGGCCGTCCAGGGCATGGCCGAGTTCAACGGCAAGAAGTACGCCCTGCCGGTCGGCACCGACGGCCGGGTGCTCTACTTCAACAAGACGCTCTTCCAGAAGGCCGGGCTCCCCGCCGACTGGCAGCCGAAGAGCTGGCAGGAGATCATCGACGCGGGCACGAAGCTGAAGTCCGCCGGCGTGCCCGTGCCGATCCAGATCAACGCCGGCACCGCCATGGGCGAGGCCACCTCGATGCAGGGCGTGCTGCCGCTGCTCGCCGGCGCGGGCGGTGAGGTGCAGCAGGACGGCAAGTGGACGGGCGCCTCCCAGGCGCTGAAGGACGCGCTCGGCCTCTACCAGAAGATCTACGGCGGCGGCCTCGGTGACCCCAAGCTCCAGCAGGAGGCCAAGGGCCGCGACAAGTCGTTCCAGCAGTTCGCCGAGGGCGAGGTCGGCATCCTGATGGAGGGCGACTACTTCTGGCGCGGCGTCGTCAACCCCAAGGACGGCGTGGCGAAGATGGCCGACCGCGACCAGGTCGTCGGCTACGCCATGATCCCCGCGATGGAGCCCGGCAAGGGCCTGCGCGGCCAGGACTTCGTCAGCATGTCAGGCGGCGCCCTGCGCACGGTCAACCCCAACAGCGAGCACCCGAAGGAGGCCTTCGAGCTGCTGACCTTCACCCTCTCGCCCGAGGCGCTGAAGGAGGAGACCAAGGACGGCAACGTACGCGTCACCCCGCGTACCGACGTCAACAAGGAGATCCTCGCCGGCGAGCCGCTGCTCACCTTCATCTCGGAGAAGGTGCTGCCCGTGACCGCCTACCGGCCGCCCGTCGCCGTCTATCCGCAGGTGTCGGTGGCGCTGCAGGAGGCGACCGCGGCCGTCGCCGGCGGCACGCCGCCCGACCAGGCGGCGGCCGACTACCAGAAGAAGCTTGAAGGAATCGTCGGTGGCGCAGGCAACATCGCCTCCTGAGGCCGTCGAGGAAGACGAGCGGACCCGCCGCGGCTACAGCTCTGACGCGGCGGGCCTGGGCAGCCTGCGGGCAGGGGCGTTCGTCGCCCCCGCCCTGCTGCTCATCGCCGCCTTCCTCGTGTTCCCCGCGCTCTGGGTGCTCTACCTGGGGCTCACCAACTACCGCCTGACCGGCGCCGCCGCGGCCGAGCCGGAGTTCGTCGGGCTCGACAACCTCCTCGACGCGGTCTCCAACCCCACGTTCTGGAACTCGACCTGGCTGACCGTGCAGTTCGTGCTCGGCTCGGCCGTCATCGGCCAGGTCGTGCTCGGCTTCACGATCGCCTGGCTGCTGCGCGACCGCGTCGGACCGCTCAAGCGGCTGGTCGAGGGCCTGGTCATCCTGGCCTGGATCCTGCCGAGCGCCATCGTGTCGTTCCTGTGGGTGGCGCTGCTCGACCGCGACGGCGGCACGCTCAACGCGCTGCTCGGCATCCCCGGCTTCGCGTGGCTGCTCGACCACCCGATGTTGTCGATCATCGTCTTCAACACCTGGCGCGGCACCGCGTTCTCGATGATGTTGTACGGCGCCGCGCTCGGCAACGTGCCGCCCTCCCACCTGGAGAGCGCCCGCCTGGCCGGAGCCACCGGCTGGCAGCAGCTCAGGGACGTCGTCTTCCCGCACATCCGGGGCCACATCCTGACCAACCTGCTGCTCATCAGCCTGTGGACGTTCAACGACTTCTCCCCGTTCCTCATCACCGCGGGCGGCCCCGACGGCAGGTCCGAGGTGCTGGCGGTGCACGTGTACAAGGTCGCGCTGCAGAGCGGCGAGCTGGGCTACGGCGCCGCCGTGTCCACGATCATCCTGCTGATCAACCTGGTCGTCGCGGTCTTCTACCTGCGGCTGCTCCGGAGCAAGAAATGACGCGCTTCGTCCTGGGCCGGATCGGCTTCTGCACGCTCATCGCGGTGCTGCTGGCCTTCTTCACGATCCCGCTGTTGTGGCTGGTGACCGCGCCGTTCACCTCCGACCCCTCATACGAGGTCAAGGTGCCCGACTTCACCTGGGACAACTTCCAGGCGGTCGTGGAGCACCCGTACGCGCTGCCGTCGCTCTACAACTCGCTCGTGTTGTCGGTCGGCACCGCCGTGCTGGTCGTGCTGTTCGCGGCGCTGGCCGCGTACGCGCTGAGCCGGGTGCGCCTGCCCGGCCGGGACGCCCTGCTCTACGCGCTGCTGCTGCTGTCGTCGATCATCACGGGCACGGCGGCCATGGTGCCGCTGTTCCAGCTCGCGGTCGAGCTGAACCTGATCGACTCGCAGTTCGGGCTGATCCTCATCCTGACCGGCGGGCTGCTGCCCGCGGCGATCTTCATGCTGAAGGACTTCATGGACTCCACGCCGAAGTCCTACGAGGAGTCGGCGCGGGTCTTCGGGGCCTCGCCGCTGCAGATCGTCCGGCACGTCGTCGTCCCGCTGGTGCGGCCCGGGCTGGCCACGATCGGGGTGTGGGCCCTGGCCAACGTGTGGGGAAACTTCCTCATGCCGTACCTGCTGCTGAGCGACGTCGAGAAGCAGCCGGCCGCGGTGATCACGTACACGCTGTACACCGAGGGCGGCCAGGCCAACCTCAGCATGTTGTCCACGTTCGGCCTGCTCTACTCGATTCCCGTGGTGCTCATGTACCTGTTCGTCAGCAAGAAGTACGGCTTCCGCTTCCACGGAGGGATCAAGCGCTAATGGCCGCCATCGAACTACGCGGGCTGACCAAGGTCTATCCCGGCGGGGTGAAAGCGCTCGACTCGCTCGACCTCGGCATCCCCGACGGCGAGTTCTTCGCCCTGCTCGGCCCCTCCGGTTGCGGCAAGACGACCCTGCTGCGCACGATCGCCGGGCTGGAGACGGCCACCGGCGGCGCCGTGGTCATCGGCGACCGCGACGTGACCGGGGTTCAGCCGGGCGGCCGCGACGTCGCGATGGTCTTCCAGGACTACGCGCTGTTCCCGCACATGGACGTCACGGACAACATCGCCTACCCGCTGCGGATCAAGAAGGTCGCCAAGGGCGCGCGCCGCCAGAAGGCGGAGGAGGTCGGCGCGCGGCTCGGCCTCGACCACCTCATGGACCGCCGCCCCGGGCAGCTGTCGGGCGGCCAGCAGCAGCGGGTCGCGCTGGCCAGGGTGATGGCCACGCAGGCGCAGGCGTTCCTGTTCGACGAGCCGCTGTCCAACCTCGACGCCCGCCTGCGGCTCGAAGCCCGGACGTTCCTCAAGAAGCTCCAGCGCGAGCTGGGCGTCACCACCGTCTTCGTCACCCACGACCAGGCCGAGGCGCTGGCCATGGCCGACCGGATGGCCGTCATGGAGAACGGGCACATCCGGCAGATCGGCACTCCGGCCGAGGTGTTCCAGCGGCCGGCAAACACGTTCGTGGCGGGGTTCATCGGCTCGACGCCGATGAACCTGCTGGATGGCGCCGTACGAGGTGACACGCTGGAGGTCGCGGGCTGCAAGGTGGCGGTCCCGGCCGCCGCCGAGGGGCGGCTGACCGACGGGGAGAAGATCGTCTACGGCGTGCGGCCGGAGTACATGACCTACTCGGCCGGGCCCGCCGAGGGCGCGCTGAGCGGGAAGGTGGTCATCGTGGAGAACCTGGGCGCGTCCCACCTGGTGACCCTGGACGTCAACGACGTCCTGGTGCAGGCCGTCGTGCCCGAGGGCAGCGAGCCCGCCGTCGGCGACGACGGCCACGCGCTGCCCCGCCGCGACCGGGCCCTCGTCTACCGGGACGGTGAGCTGGTGTGATCATCGAAGGCCGCTGGAGCCTGGACGACAGGCTGGAGCAGATCCTGCGCGAGGTGCCCTTCGAGGTGGGCGCGGGCGCGGCCGCCGTGACCGTGCGGCTGGCGTACGACAGGTCGCAGGGCGTCATCGACCTCGGGTGCGCCTCGCCCGCCGGGTTCCGCGGCTGGTCGGGTGGCGCGCGTGACACGTACACGATCGGCGAGGACTGGGCGACCCCCGGCTACCTGCCGGGCGAGCCCGAGCCGGGCACGTGGCACGTGTGGCTGCGGCTGCACCGCATCCCGCCGCAGGGCCTCGACTACACGCTGGAGATCACCACCGCGACCGTCGCGCCACCGGAGCCGGTCGTGGCGGAGCCGCCGCACGGCGAGCGCCCGGCGCGGCGCGACATCCCCGACACCGGCGGGCTGCGGTGGTTCGCGGGCGACTTCCACGCCCACACCCTGCACAGCGACGGCGGGCTCAGCATCCATGAGCTGGCCGAGCTCGCCCACGGCAGAGGGCTCGACTTCCTGGCCGTCACCGACCACAACACCGTCAGCCACCACCCCTGGCTGGCCAAGATCGACCGCGAGATCACGCTCATTCCCGGCCAGGAGGTCACCACGGACCGGGGCCACGCGAACGTGTTCGGCGACGTCGGCTGGGTGGACTTCCGGCGGCCGGCGGACTCCTGGGCCGAGCACGCCGAGCGCGCGGGCGGGCTGATGTCCGTCAACCATCCGCTCGGCGGCGACTGCGCCTGGCTGCTGCCGATCGAGCGCCGGCCCGCCATCGCAGAAGTGTGGCACTCCGGCTGGTGGGACCGCCGCTGGGGCGCGCCGCTGGCGTGGGCCGACGCCTGGCGCCACGACCTGACCGTGATCGGCGGCAGCGACTTCCACCGCCACGGTTCCGACGGCCTGCCCGGCGCCCCGACGACGTGGGTGCTGGCCGAGGACACGACCACGGTGCTCGACGGCGTGCGTGCGGGGCGCACCGCCGTTTCCGCCGGTCCCGACGGGCCGCTGCTGCTCAGGCTGGGCGACGAGTTGCTCGCGCTGGACGCCGACGGCCTGGTGCTGGTGGCCCCCGACGGGCGGCGGCGGGTCGTCCGCGGGGACCGTACGCTCCTGCCCGCGTCCGGCGGCCGCCACCGGCTGGAAACGTACGAGAACGAGGTGATGGCGCTATGCGAGTGAACGTGCCGACGAACGGAGTGAGGTCATGAGCACGCGAGTGCGGAAGGTCGCCAACGCGCCGGTGAGTTTCGGCGTGTTCGAGCTGAGCGACGCGCCCCCGCCGCTGAACGCCGGCGAGATGGTCGGCGCGTTGTCCGAGGCCGGTTACGAGGGCATCGATCTGGGCCCGGTGGGTTACCTGGGCACCAGCCACGACCTGGCGGAACGGCTCGACGGCATGCTGCTCGCCGGCGGCTGGGCCGACCTGCGCTACAACGACGCCGAGGAGTTCCGCAAGGGCCTGACCGCGCTGGAGAGGACGCTCGACGTGTTCGCCGCCGCGCCGCCCGCCCCCGAGCAGCTGGCGCCGCGGCCCACGCTGGGTTGCTCCGGCTCGCCCGAGAGGTTCGCCCGCCCTGGTGGGAGCGTTCCAGGGCTGCCGTCCTCCGAGTGGCCCGGGTACGCCGCCCGCGTCCAGGAGGCGGTCGGCCGGTGCCGCGAGCGCGGGTTCGAGCCCGCCTTCCATCCTCACCTCGGCACGTACGTCGAGACCCCCGACGACGTCGAGCGGCTGCTGGAGCTGACCGACGTCGAGCTCTGCCTCGACACCGGCCACCTGCTGCTGGGCGGGGGAGACCCGGTGACGAAGCTGCGCGAGTGGGCCGGGCGGGTCGGCCACGTGCACATCAAGGACGGCGACACCAAGATCCTGGCCCAGGCCCTGGACGACGGCGTCGACCTGCGCGAGCTCATGGGCCGCGGCGGGTTCTCCTCTCTCGGCGAGGGCGAGCTGGACCTGGCCGGCGTGATCGCGGCGCTCGACGAGATCGACTATGAGGGCTGGGTCATCGTCGAGCAGGACACCCTGCCGGGCCGCCGCACGGTCGCCCAGAACATCGCCGACCAGGCCGCCAACCGCGAGCGACTGAGGGAACTGGGACTTTGACACAGGTGAGAATCGCCCTGGTGGGCTGCGGAGCCGTCACCCAGGCGGTCTACGTGCCGTTGTTGTCGAGGCGGCGTGACCTGTTCGAGGTGAGCGCCGTCTGCGACCTGTCGCGGACGCTGGCCGACGCGGTCGGTGACCGGCTGGGTGCCGCCAGGCGGTACACCGAGCTGAAAGAGATGCTGGCCGACGGCGGCTTCGACGCCGTCGTCATGCTGGCGTCCGGCTCGCACGGCGAGGCCGTGCGGCAGGCGCTGAGCGCTGGTTACGCCGTGCTGTGCGAGAAGCCGCTCGCCCTGACCAGGGCCGAGGTGGCGGCGCTGCCCGAGGGGCGGCTGATGGTCGGCTACATGAAGCAGTACGACCCGGCGGTGCGCAGGGCCGAGAAGCTGCTGGCGGAGCTGGGCGGGCCGGAGGCGATCAGGTCGGTCGAGGTGGTCGTGCTGCACCCGAGCGGGGAGTCGCAGCTCGCCTTCGCCAACCTGACGCAGGCCCGTGACGTGGACCCCGGGCTGCTCGCCTCGCTGCGGGCGGCCGAGAGCGATCTCGTCTCGCGGGCGCTGGGGGAGTCGGCGCCGGAGCCGGTGCGGAACCTGTACGGAGTCGCGCTCGGCTCCATATGCCACGACTTGTCGCTCTTGAGGCGCTTCACCGGTTCGCCCACCGAAATCTCGCACGTCGAGACGTGGGGACCCGCGCCCGGATCCATCGAGATCTCCGGCCCGCTGCCCGTCCGCGGCCGGTTCCAGATCCGCTGGCACTACCTGGAGGACTACCCCGCCTACCGCGAGACCGTGGCCATCCACCACGACAAGGGCTCGCTGGAGCTGGTCTTCCCCGCGCCCTACCTGATGAACGCCCCCACCACGCTCACCGTCGTCTCCGGCGACGGGAGCGGCGAGGGCGGCGAGAGCCGCACCCATCGGCGCGAGGTGACCGAGGCGTTCGAAGTACAGCTGGCCGCCTTCCATGCTTTCGTGAACGATGGCGAGCCGCCGCTCACCGACGCGGGCGGCGCGCTCGAGGACATCGTGACGGCCCAGCGGATCGCCGCCCGCTACGCCGTACAACATGGACTGCCCATGGAAGGGGAGGCAGCGTGAGCACGGAGATCGTGGTCGTACCGCACACGCACTGGGACCGGGAGTGGTACGAACCGTTCCAGCGCTTCAGGCTGCGCCTCGTGGCGCTGCTCGACGAGGTGCTCGACACGATGGAGCGCCAGCCCGCCTACCACTTCACCCTCGACGGGCAGCTCGCCTGCGTGGACGACTACCTGGAGGTCCGCCCGGAGAACCGCGACCGGGTGGCCGCGCTGGTCGAGTCGGGGCGCCTGGCGGTCGGGCCGTGGCAGATCCTGCTCGACGAGTTCCTGTGCTCGGGCGAGAACATCGTCCGCAACCTCGAACTCGGCATGGCCAGGGCCGACAAGCTCGGCGGGGCCATGCCGGTCGGCTACCTGCCCGACATGTTCGGGCACGCGGCGCAGATGCCGCAGATCTTGCGCCGGGCGGGGCTGCTGCACGCCTGCGTCTACCGGGGGGTGCCGTCCTCGGTGACCACCGACGCCTTCGCCTGGGTCGCGCCCGACGGCACGGCGCTGCGCACGCAGTACCTGCCCGCCGGCGGCTACGGCAACGGGGCCCATCTGTTCCACGACCCGGCGGGACTGAAGGAACGAGCGGACGCGTTCACCAGGACGATGCGCGAGTGGCACGGGCCCGAGGGCTCGCTGCTGGCGATGTACGGCACCGACCACTCCGCGCCCGTCCGAGGGTTGCCGGAGATGGTGGCGGCGATCGGCGCCCGCATGGACACCCTGTCCGGATACATCGGGGACTGTTCTGGTGAGGTGGACGGCCTGCCCGAGGTGCGCGGCGAGCTTCGCTCGCACGCGCGCGCCAACATCCTGCCCGGCGTCATCTCCGTCCGCGCCCACGTCAAGCAGGCCATGAGCCGCGCCGAGCGGATGGTCGAGCGCTACGCCGAGCCGCTGGCCACGCTCTGGGGCGAGGAGTGGCCCGGGCGTTTCCTCGACATGGCCTGGTGGCGGCTGGTGGACGCCAGCGGCCACGACTCCGTGACCGGATGCGGCGTCGACGACACCGCCCAGCAGGTCGCCGCCCGCATCGCCGAGGCCGAGCACCTAGGGCAGGCCGTGCGCGACATGGTGACCGCCCGGCTGGCCGGCGCGGTGCCGTCCGACGGCGTGCTCGTCGCCAACCCGACGCCCGCCCCCAGGCGCGGCGTGGTCCTCGTGGACGTGGCCGGCCACCACCCGCTGGTGGACCCCTCGGGCGCGGCCGTGCCCGTCCAGCCGCTGGAACACGCGGCCACGCTGCTGCTGGACGACGAGATGGACCCGGCCACCGCGCTGAGCTTCGTCCACGGCACCGAGTTGTACGGCCAGCACATCACGTCCTGGTCCGTCGAGGACGGCACGCTGACGTTCACGGTGGCCCGCGAGACGCAGGCGGTCTTCGACGTCGACGACCTGCGCGGCGAGCTCGACGGCGTGACGCGCGTCCGCATCGTCGCCGAGCCCCGGCGCACGGTCGCCGCCCTGGTCGAGGTCCCGCCGCTGGGCCACACGAGCGTCCGGCCCGCGCCGCACGAGCAGGTGTTCGGCCCGCCCGCGGGGGCGAGCGGCCTGCCCACCGAGCACGACCCGTCCTGCTGGCTCAGCTCCGACTCGGCCGCCCTGCCGGTGCGCGGCGACGAGGAGGTGCTGGACAACGGCCTGCTGCGCGTCACGATCGCCCGCGACGGCACGCTCACGCTTGTGGGCCAGGACGGCACGACGGTCACGGGCGCCGGCCGCATCGTGGACGGCGGGGACGTCGGCGACACCTACAACTACGCGCCCCCGCCGGCCGACCTGATCGTGGACGAGCCGGTGTCGGTCGAGAGCGAGCTGATCGCCTCAGGCCCGCTGGTGGCCATGGTGGACGTGCGCCGCACGTACCGGTGGCCGGCCGCCGGCGGCGCCATCGACGGCGCCCCGGAGCTCCCCGCCATCGCGCGGACGCCCGCTGCCGAGGACGTCGTCGTCACCACCCGCGTCGAACTGCGCGCGGGCGAGCCCTTCGTCCGGCTCGACGTCGAGTTCGACAACCGCTGCGCCGACCACCGGGTGCGCCTGCACGTGCCGCTGCCCGACCGGGCCACGCAGTCGTACGCCGAGGGGCAGTTCGCGGTGACCACCCGCGGGCTGACCCCGGAAGGGGGCTGCGGCGAGACCCCGCTGCCCACGTTCCCCGCCTCCTCCTGGGTGGCGGCAGGGGGCGTGGCGGCGCTGCTGGAGCACGTGACGGAGTACGAAGTGGTGGACGGCGCCGAGCTGGCCCTCACGCTGCTTCGCTCGGTCGGCTACCTGTCCCGTAACCGCAACCCGCTGCGCCCCGAACCGGCGGGCCCTCAGCTTCCGACCCCGGCCGCGCAGTCGCGCGGGGTGCGCAGGGTGAGCCTGGCGCTGATGCCGTACCGCGAGTCGTGGGAAGAGGTCGTGCCCCACGCGGAGGCCTTCCGCCACGACCTGCTGGTGGTGCCCGGGCAGGGCGCGCAGCACCTCTCCCTGCCCGCTCCGGCGGCGGGCCTGTCGGTGACCGGGAACGGCGTGACCATGACCTCGCTGCGCGACCGCGACGGCTGGCACGAACTCCGGGTGGTCGCCCTCACCCCCGGCGACACGGAGGCGGTCGTCGAGGGCTCGTTCACCCGGGCCAGGCACGCGGATCTGCGCGGTCGCCCCGGCGAGGACCTGCCGGTCACGGACGGCACCCTCCGCCTTTCGCTGAAAGCCTGGGAGATCGCCACGATCCAACTCGCCAACTCTGGGTAATTATTGGAACACATATAGTAATGTCATGCCGTGATCACTTCCCAACACGAAGGGCTGACCAAACTCGCCACCCTCGATCTCGGGCACACCGCGCAAGGGCTGCGCGCGCTGTTCGATCTGCGGATACCCGATACGGGCGAGGCCAGGCTGGCCTCGCCCGACGACCGCCGGATAGCACGCTGGGCGGCCAAGCCCATAGAGACCGGCCATCCGGGACTCGTGCTCAATCCACTGGTGATCGGGCCCGACAACACCCCGCTCATCACCGACGTGGCCGAGGCGGTGGGCAACATCGGTCTGGCCGTCATCTCCGCCGTCACCAAGTCCCAGGACCCGTTGATCAAAGAAGTCCTGAGCACGTTGGACGCGGCCCTCGGCAAAATCGATCAGAAGCTGGCCGGGCGATACGGTCAGTACATCTACGTCTCTCTGACTGGCGTCGCCCAGAAGGAATGGGGGAACCTAATGGCTATGCAGACACATTCGTACCAGGGGGATTTCGCCGAGAGCCTCCTCGCCGAGGGCGAGGCCAAAGGTGAGGCCAAAGGTGAGGCCAAAGGCAAGGCGGAAGAGGGGGCGAAGATGCTGCAGATGCTGCTGGAGGCGCGGGGCATCGAGGTGTCTGAGGAGGTGCGGGCGCGGATCACGTCGTGCATGGACACGGCGGTGCTGGAGGAGTGGTTCCAGCGGGCGCTCACGGCCGACTGTGCGGAGCAGGTCTTCGGGTGAGCCCCGCGGGAGCCCGCCGCCAGGTCGGTCAGCGGGTGCCCCAGGAGTAGGTCTGCTTGCGGAGTTTCAGGTAGACGAACGACTCGGTGGCGCGGACGGCGGGGATGGCGCGGATCTTGCTGAGGATCTCCAGCAGGTGCCCGTCCCCCTCGCACACCACCTCCACGATCACGTCGAACGACCCGGCCGTGAGCACCACGTAGTCGATCTCCTCGATCGCCGCCAGCTCGTCGGCCACCGACTCGAGGTCGCCCTCGCAGGTGACGCCGATCATGGCCTGGCGCGGGAAGCCCAGGGTGAGAGGGTCGGTGACGGCGACGATCTGCATGACGCCGGCGTCCTGCAGCCGCTGGACGCGCTGGCGCACCGCCGCCTCGGAGAGCCCGACCGCCTTCCCGATCGCCGCGTACGGCATGCGCCCGTCGGCCTGCAGCTGCTCGATGATCTGCTTGGACAGGTCGTCGAGCACCACGGGCCCCGAGCGGGGAGTGGAGCGGCGTACGCGCGGCGGCGTGGTCATCGGATGTGGTTCCTCCTAGCGGTCCGGCATGGCGGGGGCGTTCCCGCTGGGATGCCGTCCTGGTGCGACATGGTGTCAGTTCCCGGGTGACTGTCAAGCGAATTCGTAGCAATTTGATATATTCACCACGAAATCCCTTGTTTCGCTGCGACCGCTCTGTAAGAGTCGCGGGCATCTCAGCCGCCTCACGAGGAGGTCATTCATGACCGAGCTTGCCGAGGTCACCCATAGACAGAGCACCTGGGTCTGGCGACCGACGAAGGAGGGCGCATGACGACCCGTCTGCAGAACTATGTCAACGGCGAGCTCGTGGACGCCAAGAGCGGCCGGTTCTCCGACATCATCGACCCGTGCGCGGGCGAGGCCTACGTTCAGGCTCCGGTCTCCGGGCAGGACGACGTCGACGCGGCGTTCGCCGCCGCGGCCGCCGCGTTCGAGTCGTGGGGCAGGACCACCCCGGGTGACCGGGCCAACCTGCTGCTGAAGGTGGCCGACGCGATCGAGGCGCGGGCCGACGAGATCAACGAGGCCGAGTGCCGCGACACCGGCAAGCCACGTGCCCGCATGGCCGAGGACGAGACCCCGGTCGCCGCCGACCACTTCCGGTTCTTCGCGGGCGCGGCCCGCACGCTGGAGGGTCCGACGGCCGGTGAGTTCCTCGCCGAGCACACCAGCGTCATCAGGCACGAGCCGATCGGCGTGGTCGGGCAGGTCACGCCGTGGAACTATCCGGTGATGATGGCGGTCTGGAAGATCGCACCCGCGCTCGCGGCCGGCAACACGGTCGTGCTCAAGCCGTCCGACACCACCCCGGTCGCCACGCTCAAGCTCGCCGAGATCCTCGGCTCGGTGCTGCCCGCCGGGGTCTTCAACGTCGTCACCGGCGACCGCGAGACGGGCGCCCTCGTGGTGAGCCATCCGGCCGCCTCGATGGTGGCCATCACCGGCTCGGTCGGCGCGGGCATGTCGGTGGCCAGGAGCGCCGCCGACGACCTCAAGCGGGTGCACCTGGAGCTCGGCGGCAAGGCGCCCGTCGTGGTCTTCGAGGACGTGAAGGACCTGCGTGCGGCCGCCGCCGGCATAGCCGAGGCCGGCCTCTACAACGCCGGCCAGGACTGCACCGCCGCCTGCCGGGTGCTGGTGCAGGAGAGCGTGCACGACGCGTTCGTGGCCGCGCTGAGCGAGGCCGCCGCAGGCACCGTGACCGGCGGCCTGGACACCGAGGACGCGCTGTACGGGCCGCTCAACAACGAGAACCAGCTGGCCAGGGTGCAGGGCTTCATCGACAGGCTCCCCGCGCACGCCACGATCCTCACCGGCGGCAAGCGTGTCGGCGACAAGGGCTACTTCTTCGCCCCCACGGTCGTCGACGGGCTCAGGCAGGACGACGAGATCGTGCAGAACGAGGTCTTCGGCCCGGTGATCACCGTGCAGACGTTCACGGACGAGGCCGACGCGCTGGCCAAGGCCAACGACGTCAGATATGGCCTGAGCGGCTCGGTCTGGACCTCCGATCACGGCCGTGCCATGCGGATGTCCAACCGGCTGGACTTCGGCACGGTCTGGGTGAACACGCACATCCCGTTCATCTCGGAGATGCCGCACGGCGGCTTCAAGCATTCCGGATACGGCAAGGATCTGTCGGTGTTCGGCCTGCACGACTACACCAGGGTCAAGCACGTCATGCACTACATCGGCGAATAGCGGCAGGGGCGAAACCTGGACATGACCGGGCTATCGGCAATCGAGCTGGAGGACGTCGTCAAGGAGTACCTCTCGCATGGCGAGGTCGTCCAGGCGGTCAAAGGCGTGACGCTGGACGTCGCCGAGGGGGAGTTCTTCTCCCTCCTCGGCCCGTCCGGCTGCGGCAAGACCACGACCATGAGGATGGTCGCCGGGTTCGAGGCGCCCACGAAAGGCCTGGTGAAGCTGCACGGCAAGGACGTCACGGACGTCCCGCCGAACAAGCGCGACGTCAACATGGTCTTCCAGTCCTACGCGCTCTTCCCGCACATGAACGTCTGGGACAACGTGGCGTTCGGCCTGAAACAGCGCCGGACGCCGCAGGAGGAGATCAGGCGGCGGGTCGGCGAGATGCTGGAGATCGTCGACCTGGCCGGCAGGGAGAAACGCCGGCCGCGCGAGATGTCCGGTGGCCAGCAGCAGCGCGTGGCGCTGGCCAGGGCCCTGGTCAACCGGCCACGGGCGCTGCTGCTCGACGAGCCGCTCGGCGCGCTCGACCTCAAATTACGCCAGGCCATGCAGATCGAGCTCAAGCGCATCCAGCGCGAGGTCGGCATCACGTTCGTGTACGTGACGCACGACCAGAACGAGGCGCTGACCATGAGCGACCGCATCGCCGTCATGAACGACGGCCTGGTCGAGCAGCTCGCCAGGCCGCGCGAGATCTACGAGCGACCCGCGACCGCGTTCGTCGCGGGCTTCATCGGCACCTCCAACCTGCTCGCGGGCACCGCGACCGGCGGCGAGGTGAAGGTCGGCGGCGGCCGGGTGCTGGTGCCCGGTCACGACGGCGAGGTGACGGTGACCGTACGCCCCGAGAAGATCACCATCGTGGCGGAGGACCCGGGGCCGGAGGTGAGCGGGGTGCGCGGGACCGTCGCCGAGGTCGTCTACCTGGGCACCTACACCAGCTATTCCGTGAGCCTCGCGGACGGGACCGACATCACCGTCTTCCAGCAGAACGCGCATGACGCGGTGGCGACGGCGGAGCGGGGAGACTCCGTCTGGCTGTCGTGGCGGGCGCAGCACTCGTACGTGATTGGAAGTTGACAGCGTCTCATGCACCCCCCACTGCGCTCATCCCGCACCAGACGTGACGTCTTCCGGCTCGCCGGTTATTCGGCCGCCGGGCTCGCCCTCGCCGCCTGCGGCGTGCAGGGGCAGAAGGTCGCGCCGCCCAAGGCGGACGCCGTCCAGGATTTCTGGGCGAAACAGACCAAGAACGGCAAGGTGGTCTTCGCCAACTGGCCGGAGTACATGCCGGGGGACAAGGGTCCGCTCGAGCGGTTCAAGAAGGACACCGGCATCGCGTACGAGTACAAGGAGGTCATCCAGGAGAACGCCGACTTCTTCGGCAAGGCGGACCCCGTGCTCCGCGCCGGCCAGTCGCTGGGCTACGACATCGTCGTCATGACCAACGGCATCCAGCTCCAGCACATGCTCCAGCTCGGCTACGCGGTTCCGCTCGACCACGCGCGGTTGCCGAACTTCCAGGCGAACGCGGGCCAGAAGTTCAAGGAGCGCTCCTACGACCCGGGCAACAAGTTCACGATCCCGTACGCGTCGGGCGTGACCGGGATCGCGTACAACACCGACCATGTCAAAGAGGAGATCACCAGCATCGAGGCGTTGTTCGATCCCCGGTACAAGGGGCGGGTCGGGATGATGAACGACGCCCAGGAGATCGGCAACTTCGGCATGTTCGCGGTGGGCGTCGACCCGGAGAAGTCGACGGAGGCGGACTGGAAGAAGGCCGGGGAGAAGCTCAAGGCACAGCGCGATGCCGGACTTGTGCGGAAATATTATGATCAAGGGTATATCGATGCCGTGGCGAAGGGCGATGTCTGGGTGACCATGGCCTGGTCGGGCGACGTCTTCCAGCGCCAGCTCGCCGGCGAGCCCGTCGCCTTCGTGGTGCCCGAGGAGGGCGGCACGATCTGGACCGACAACATGCTCATCCCCAAGGGCGCCGCCAACCCCCTCGACGCGCTCATGCTGATGGACTACCTCTACCAGCCCGCCGTGGCCGCCGAGCTCGATGAGTTCATCCAGTTCGTCACGCCCGTCCCGGCCGTCCAGGACCTGCTCAGAGAGCGGGCCAGGACGGCCGAGGGCAAGGACAAGAAGGCGCTCGACGACATGGTCGACAGCCCGCTCATGTTCCCGAGCGAAGCCGACTACGCCAAGCTGCGCACGTACACCACGCTGACCACCCAGCAGGAGCAGGTGTTCAACCCGATCTTCCAGTCGATCACCCAGGCGTAGGCACGATGACCCGTCACCTGCCGCAACCCGCCGGACCCGGGAGAGCGTGACGATGCGGCGGCTCACCCCCTACCTCCTCGCGCTGCCGAGCTGGATGTGGCTGGCCATCTTCCTGGTCGTGCCCATGGTCGCGATGGCGTCGGTCTCGCTGCAGACCGGCAACGCCTACGACGGCTACGCCATGACCTTCAACGTCTCCACCTACGGGGAGGCGCTCGGCAGGTACAGCACCCAGCTGCTCCGCTCGCTGGTGTACGGCGGGCTCGCGACCGTGGCCATGCTGCTGATCGGCTACCCGGTGGCCTACTGGATCGCCTTCAGGGGCGGCAACCGCAAGTCCGTGTACCTCTTCCTGCTGCTGCTGCCGTTCTTCGTGTCGTTCGTCCTGCGGACGATCTCGTGGAACTTCCTGCTGGCCGACAACGGCATCCTCTTCGGCACGCTGAAGGGCTGGGGGCTGCTGCCCGAGAGCTTCCACGTGCTCGCGACGACGCTGGCCGTGGTGGGCGGGCTGACGTACAACTTCCTGCCGTTCATGATCCTGCCCATCTACGTGGCGCTGGAGCGGGTGGACCCGCGGGTGGTGGAGGCGGCCCAGGACCTGTACGCGACGCGGGCGGGGGCCTTCCGCCGGGTCGTGCTGCCGCTGTCCCTGCCCGGGGTGTTCGCCGGGGTGCTCATGACGTTCGTGCCGGCCACGGCCGACCCGATCAACGCGCAGATCCTGGGCGGCACGGGCAACACCATGATCGGCAACAACATCCAGACCGAATATCTGGTGAACCTCGACTACCCGACGGCCGCCGCGCTGTCGTTCACGCTGATGGCGGTCCTGCTGGTGGGGATCTTCGCCTACGCCAGGGCGCTCGGCACGGAGAACGTGCTCGAGGCGGCGGCCCGATGAGGACCGGCGAGCGGGGCAGGCTGGGGGACCGGCTGCTGCACGCGTACACGTGGCTCGTCATCGTGTGGCTGTCGGCGCCGATCGCCGTGATGATCCTGTTCGGGTTCAACGACAAGCAGAGCAAGTCCAACACCAGCTGGCAGGGCTTCACCCTCAGGTGGTACGCCGAACTGTTCGAGATCTCCGACCTGACCGTGGCGCTGCGCAACTCGCTGGTCATCGCCCTGGTCAGCACCGTCATCACCGTCGTGCTCGGCACCATGCTCGGGCTCGCGCTCGGCCGCCACCGCTTCCGCGGCAAGGGCGTCACGAACTTCCTGGTCTTCGCCGCCATCTCCACGCCCGAGCTGGTCATGGGGGCGTCGCTGCTGTCGTTGTTCGTCTCGGGCAACGTGCCGCGCGACGCGAACACGATCATCGTCTCGCACGTGCTGTTCTCGCTGTCCTTCGTGGTGGTGACCGTGCGGGCGCGGATCGTCACGCTCGACCCGTCGCTGGAGGAGGCCGCCAGAGACCTCGGCGCCACGGCCTGGGGGACGTTCCGGCAGGTGACGCTGCCGTCGATCATGCCCGCGGTGACGGCGGGCGCGATGTTGTCGTTCGCGCTGTCGATCGACGACTACGTGGTGACCAGCTTCGTCAACGGCTCGACCGTCACCTTCCCGCTGTGGATCGTCGGCGCGGTGAAGACCGGCATCCCGCCACAGGTCAACGTCATGGGTACGCTGATCTTCGGTGTCGGGGTGCTGATCGCCGTCGCCAACGCCGTGGTGGCCAGACGGCGCGCCTGAGCCTTCGACCACACGGCTCGATCGTAGGGATGTGGGAGTGTGGATCCGCTGAAGGCGCTGGCTGACGCGGAGCGCGCGCCGTACTGGCTGGACAGCCCGGCCCGGCCAGAGCCGGCCCCGCGGCTTTCCGGCCGCACCAGCGCCGACCTGGTCGTCGTCGGCGGCGGCTTCTCCGGCCTGTGGACGGCCCTGATGGCCAAAGAGCGCAACCCGTCGCTGGACGTCGTCCTGCTCGAAGGGCGCAGGATCGGCTGGGCGGCCACCGGCCGCAACGGCGGGTTCTGCATGGCCACGCTCACCCACGGCCTGGCCAACGGGCTCGAACGGTGGCCGGAGGAGATCGACCGCCTGGAGCGCATGGGCGTGGCCAACCTCGACGAGATCGAGCGCACGCTGTGGCGCTACCGCATCGACTGCTCGTTCGAGCGCACCGGCGAGTTGCACGTGGCCACCGAGCCGTGGCAGCTCGACGGGCTGAACGAGCACCTCGACCTGATCGACGAGCTGGGCCTCGACTACGTGCCGCTCGGCCGGGATCAGGTGCGGGCCGAGCTCGACTCGCCGACCTACCTGGGCGGGCTGTGGGAGCGCAGCGGCTGCGCCATGGTCGACCCCGCGCGGCTGGCGTGGGGGCTGCGTGACGCGTGCCTGCGGCTCGGCGTACGCGTCCACGAGCGCAGCCCGGTGCGCTCGCTGCACGACGACGGCACCACGATCACCCTGCGCACGCCGTACGGCACGGCCGCCGCGCGCCACGTGGCCCTGGGCACCGGCGTGTTCCCGCCGCTGCTGCGGCGGTTGCGGCACTTCGTGGTGCCGGTCTACGACTACGTGCTGATGACCGAGCCGCTGACGGCGGCGCAACTGGCCGAGGTGGGCTGGAGCAACCGGCAGGGCGTCGGCGACTCGGGTAACCAGTTCCACTACTACCGGCTGACCGACGACAACCGCGTCCTGTGGGGCGGCTACGACGCCGTCTACTACAACGGCGGCCTGGTCAAGCACGAGTACGACCAGCGCGACGCGACGTTCGTCAAGCTCGCCGAACACTTCTACGCCACGTTCCCGCAGCTCGCGAACGTGCGGTTCAGCCACCGGTGGGGCGGCGTGATCGACACGTGCAGCCGGTTCAGCGCCTTCTACGGGCAGGCCCACGGAGGCCGGCTGGTCTACGCGGCCGGTTTCACCGGCATGGGGGTCGGCGCCACCAGGTTCGGCGCGAACGTCATGCTCGACCTGCTGTCGGGCGAGCGCACCGAGCGCACCGAGCTGCGGATGGTGAAGGAGAAGCCGATCCCGTTCCCGCCCGAGCCGGTGCGGTCGGGGGTGATCCAGTTCACCCGGTGGTCGATCGCGCGGGCCGACCAGCACGAGGGCAGGCGCAACCTGTGGTTGCGGGCGCTCGACCGGATGGGGCTGGGGTTCGACTCATAGCGCAGACTTGGCGTATGAGAGCAGAATTCGTCGTGGGCGGCCTCACCCTGGTCGGTGACCTGCGGGTGCCGGAGGGCGGGGGGCCGCGTCCCGGGCTGGTGTTCACGGGTCCGTTCACCGGGGTGCGCGACCAGGTCACCGGCCTGTACGCGGCCCGGCTGGCGGAGCGGGGCTACGTGACGCTGTCCTTCGACCACCGCAACTGGGGCGAGTCCGGCGGGGAGCCGCGCCGGCACGAGGATCCGCAGGGCAAGCTGCACGACCTGCGGGCGGCGGTGTCGATGCTGCGGTCGCGGCCGGAGGTGGATCCGGAGCGGGTCGGGGTGGTGGGGATCTGCCTGGGCGGCGGATATGCCCTGAAATTTGCTGCTTTCGATCCCCGGGTGCGGACTTTTGTCGGCATCGCCGGGGCGTACAGCAACCCCTACGCCCTGCGGACGGACATGGACTACCCGGCCGTGCTCGGCTCGCTCACGGAGGTGCTGGAGCGGCAGGACCAGGGCGGGCCCGTCGCGTACGTGCCCGTCGTCGCCGAGAGAGCCGAGGCCGCGATGCCGGGCGACGAGCCGTACGCCTACTACGGCTCCGAGCGCGGCGCCTCGCCCCACTGGGCGAACGAGGTGACCAGGGCGAGCGTGCGCGAGCTGATCACGATGGACAACATGATGGGGGCCGACTTCCTGTCCCCGAAACCGGCGCTCATCGTGCACGGGGTCGTCGACCGGTTCTGCTCGCCGGAGGGCGCCGAGGAGGCGTACAAACGGCTCGACGAGCCGAAGGAGCTCGTCTGGGTGGACGCCAAGCAGCACACCGACCTCTATGACCAGGAGCCGTACGTCACCAGGGCCGTGGACGCGACGGCCGCCTTCCTGGAGAGGCATCTCTGACCGGTCGGCGAGGAGGTGCTGAAGGCCGGTCCAGGAAAGTACCGCATGTGAGGGATGAAGCCGCCGAATCGGGCATTAATCACGTAACCCCTGCAGACTCGACGGGGGTTGCGCATGCGTACAAAGTGGGCGGCCTGGGTGGGCCTGGCGCTCGTGGCGGCCTGCGGCGCCGAGCGGGCGCCGACCGTGCCCGTCGCGGTGCGGGCCTCCGCCAAGGCGCCGGTCAAGGTGGCGCGATGCGTCATGAAATTTCCTGATAAACGGGCCGCGCGCGTGGCCCGCCAGCGCCTCGAGCACGACCTCTCCCGCTACCTGCGCACCCGCCCAGGCCGCATCGTGTACGGCGCCCACGACCTGGTCAGCGGGATCACCCTGGGCCAGGGCGAGCACCGGCACGACCTCATCACCGCCAGCGGCGCCAAGGTGGACATCGTCGCCGCGCTGCTCCAGCGCCGCCACGCGAGCGGCCTCAGCGAAGGAGACCGCGACCTGGCGGAACGCATGATCACGGAGAGCGACAACAAGGCGGCGGACGCGCTCTGGTCGCGGGTGGGCGGGGGCGGCGCCATGAGCACCTTCTACCGGCGGATGGGGATGAGAGAGACCACACCGGGGCCCGGCATCTACTGGGGCGGCACCACCACCAGCCCCGCCGACCGCATCCGCCTGCTGGACGTCCTGATCGGCGGCGGCGAAGGGCTGCGCGCCGCCGATCGCCGGCTGCTGCTGGGGCTGATGGGCCGGGTACGCAAGGAGCAGGCGTGGGGCGTCAGCGCCGCGGCCCGGCCCGGCGACCGGGTGGCCCTGAAGAACGGCTGGACCCCGCGCCCGTTCATCCACAACACGTGGGCCGTCACCAGCTACGGCCGCATCCAGGGCCCAGGCCGCGACCTGCTGCTGTCGGTCCAGACCGACCAGCAACCCGGCCACGGCGCGGGCGTCCAGACCATCGAGCGGGTGGCCCGTACGATCGGCGCCCGCCTCGACGGCCTCTCCCCGACCTACACCCGCCCCTGCCCCACCAACCCCATCCCCTGAACCTTGCGGCACCCATCGGTGCCTACGCCCGGTGGGCCAGGGCCTCCTCAGGGATCTCTTTGGGCACCCCGCGCAGCCCTGCCAGCGCCAGCCCCGCGACCACGGCCAGCAGCGCCGCCGTGACCAACGACGTCACATGCACACCCGCGAGGAACGCCTCCTGCGCGGCCCGGACGAGCTGGCCCGCCTGGCCGGGCGGCAGGCCGGTGGCCGTCTGCAGCGCCCCGGCGATCGACTCCCTCGCGGCCGCGCCGTCCACCCCGGCGGGCAGTTCCAGGTTCGCCCGGTAGGCGCTGGTCAGCACCGTGCCGAGGATCGCGATGCCGAGCGCCCCGCCCAGCTCGAACGCCGTCTCCGACACCGCCGACGCCGCCCCCGCCCGTTCCCTGGGCGCGGTGGCCAGCACGTTGTCGTTGTTCACCGTGAACGCGAACCCGACGCCCATGCCGCCGATCACCATGACGGGCAGCAGGGCGAGGTAGTTCAGCTCGGTGCCGAGGGTGGCGTAGTAGAGGAACGAGCCCGCGTTCATGGCCAGGCCGAGCGCGACCACGCCGTTGCGGCCGATGAGGTTGATCAGCTTGGCGGCCAGCACCCCGCCGACGGCGCCCGCCAGGCCGCCCGGCAGCTGGGCCAGCCCTGCCTGCAGCGGCGACCAGCCGAGCACGAGCTGCAGGTACCACGCGAACATCAGCATCATCGCCGACATCGCGAAGATCGCCAGCAGGTTCGTGGCGATGGACGCGCTGAACGCCCTCCTGCGGAAGAGCCGCACGTCGATCAGCGGTTCGGCCAGGCGCGTCTGCCGCCACACGAACACCGCCAGCAGCAGCACGCCGGCCACGCCCGCGGCCGCCACGTCGGCGTGGCCGAGCCCCTTGTTCGCGGCCTCCTTGACGGCGTAGATGGCCGTCACGACGCCGCTGAAGGACAGGACGACGCTGGGCAGGTCGAGCCGGCCCGCGTCCGGGTTGCGCGACTCGGGCAGCACCAGGGCGCCGCCCACCAGCACCAGCAGCATGATCGGTACGTTGATCAGGAACACCGAGCCCCACCAGTAGTGATCGAGCAGCACGCCGCCGACGACCGGGCCGATCGCGAAGCCCGCGGCGCTCATCCCGCTCCAGACGCCGATGGCCGCGGTCCGCTCGCCGGGCTCGGTGAACACGTTGCGGATGATCGACAGCGTGGACGGCATGATCGTCGCCCCGGCGACGCCCAGCAGCGCCCTGGCCGCGATCAGCAGCTCGGGGCTGGGGGCGTACGCGGTGACCACGGAGGCGGCGCCGAACGCGACCGCGCCGATCAGCAGCAGGCGCTTGCGGCCGATGCGGTCGCCGAGGTTGCCCATGGTGACGAGCAGGCCGGCCAGCGCGAAGCCGTACATGTCGCCGATCCACAACAGCTGCGTGGAGGTGGCGCCCAGGTCGGCCACCAGGCGCGGCAGCGCGAGGTGCAGGACGGTCAGGTCGAGGGAGAGCAGGAGTGTGGCCAGGCAGGCGATCGCCAGCGCGGCCCATCTGTTCGTCATGCCGCTCACGGTCGTGGGAGCGGCTGACGGCCGGCCTACCGCTCGCTGACCAACCGGCTGATCTCGCTCAGCCCGGCCGCGATGCGGGTGCGGGTGTCCTCGGCGCTGTACCAGTCGTCGGGGCATTCGGCCCGCGCCCGGGTGAGCAGCGCCTGCGCCTCGTCGAGGTCGCCGCGGCGCAGCGTCACCTCGCCGAGGCCGAGGTGCGCCCACGCGAGGGTCTCCATGGAGCCGTTCCTGCTCGACAGCTCGGCCGCGAGCACGTAGTCGGCCTGCGCGGCGTCCGTGGTGTCCATGTAGAGCAGCGCGTCGGCGCGGCGGCACAGGCTCTCGGCGATCTCGGTCGTGGCGCCCAGCTCGCGCGCCATCGCCAGTGCCTCGTCGGCCAGCGCGTACGCGGTGTCGTAGTCGCCGCGCTCGTGGTGGAACTCGCAGAGCCCGGACAACACGAGCGTCGTGCCCCAGCGCTCGCCGATGGCCCTGAACGCGGCCAGGCTCTGCTCGAAGTGGGCCAGCGACTCCTCGGGCCTGTCGAGGGCCTGCAGGACGAACGCGGCGCCGACGTAGGACAGCGCCTGCTGCCAGGGCGGGAGCTCCTGCACGATCCGTCTGATCTCGTCGAAGGCCTCCCGGAAGTCGCCGGGAGGCCCGGTGAACATCGACAGCAACATCATCATGAACTCGATCCGCACCGGCATGTAGTCCCAGTTCACCAGCCGGCGCACCTCGGCCAGCCGCTCGCGCAGCCCGTCGTCGGCGCCTCCCGCCCAGGCCGTGACGAGCACGCACATGACGTATTCCTCGTCCAGGTCGGGCGGGCGCCGCGAGCCGAGCTCGGCCAGCAGCCCGGCGGCCAGGCCCGCGCTGGTGGCGCGGTGACCGCGCATCCACCAGTAGCAGGCGCTGTGGGCCAGCAGCCGCAACGCGACCTCCAGCCGCCCTGCCTCGGTGGTCCAGCGCACGGCGGCGTTGACGTCGTCGCTCTCCTCGTCGAACCGGGCCAGCCACTCCAGCTGCTCGCCCGTGCGCAGCCACGGGTCGGCCTCCATGACGAGGTCGAGGTAGTAGCCGGCGTGCGCGTCGCGGATCGCCTCGACCTCGCCGGACTCGGCCAGCCTCTCGGCGCAGTAGGCCCGGATCGTGTCGAGCATGCGGTAGCGCCCGTCGACCACCTGCACCAGGGACTTCTCCGCCAGCGAGAACAGCACCTCCTCCGGCAGCCCGCACACCCGCTCGGCCGCCGTGGGCCGCGCGCCGCCCACGAACACGGTCAGCCTCCTGGCCAGCCGCTGCTCGTCCTCGTCGAGCAGGTCCCAGCTCCACGCGACGACCGCGCGCAGCGTCTGGTGCCGGGGCAGCGCCGTGCGGCTCCCCCGGGTCAGCAGCCGGAACCGGTCGTCGAGCCGCGCCGCGATGTCGGCCAGCGGGAGTGTGCGCAGTCGCGCCGCGGCCAGCTCGATGGCCAGCGGTAACCCGTCGAGCGCCCGGCAGATGCCCGCCACCTGGGCGGCGTTGCCCGCGTCGACGGCGAAGCCGGGCGCCACGGCGGAGGCGCGGTCGGCGAACAGCCGGACGGCGGGATAGCTGAGCGGGTCGCCCGACTCCGGCGGAGGCGACCGCAGCGGCGCCACCGGCAGGATCGACTCGCCGGTGATGCCGAGTGCCTCCCGCCCGGTCACCAGCACCCGCAGCCGGGGAGAGGAGGCCAGCAGCAGGTCCGTCAGCTCGGCGGTGGCCGCGATGAGGTGCTCGCAGTTGTCGAGGACCAGCAGCAGCCTGCGGCCGGCCAGCGCGGTGACGAGCCTGGTGGCCGGGTCGACGGCGGGCCGGTCGGAGGCGTGCGTCACGGCGTCGCGGATGCCGAGCGCGGCGAGGACGGCCGCCGGAACGTCGGCCCCGTCGGAGACCTGCGCGAGCGGCACGAAGCACACGTCGCCCGCCTCCTGGCCGGCCGCCTCGATCGCGAGGCGCGTCTTGCCCGCGCCGCCCGGCCCGATCAGCGTGACGAGCCGGTGCTCGCGCAGTCTCGCCGCCACCTGCTGGAGCTCGTCGGCGCGGCCGACGAAGCTGGTGAGCTGGGCGCGCAGACCCTGCCGCGAGCTCTGCCCGGTCGCGGGCGCGGCCGAGGCGCCGAGCGCCGGGTCGGCCCTGAGCACGGCCAGGTGCGCGGCGGCCAGCTCGGCTCCCGGCTCGACCCCCAGCTCGTCGTCCAGCAGCTTCCTGGCCTCGTCGTAGACGGCCAGCGCCTCCGCCTGGCGGCCGCTGCCGTAGAGCGCGCGCATGAGCTGGGCCCGCAGCCGCTCGCGCAGCGGGTGGGCGGCGGCGAGTCGGCTCAGCTCGGCGACCAGCTCGCGGTGCCTGCCCAGGTCGAGGTCGGCCTGCACCCGGTCTTCCGTGGCCGACAGGCGCAGCTCCTCCAGCGCCGTCGCGGCGGCCACCGCGTGCGGGGCGTCGGAGAGCGGGGTGCCACGCCACAGGTTCAGCGCCTCGCGCAGCAGCGCCGCCGCCCGCTCAGGGTCGCCGCCGGCCAGGGCCTGCCCGCCCGCCCGCGCCAGCTGCTCGAACCTGCACGCGTCGACGTCCTGCGGATCGGCCACCAGCCGGTATCCGGCCGGATGGAACTCCACCAGATGCCGGCCCAGCGCCCTGCGCAGCCGGGACACCTGCGACTGCAGCGCGTTGGCCTCGCCCTCAGGAGGGCTGGGGCCGTACATGCCGGCCACGAGTTGCTCCGCGCCGACGATGCGGCCGGCGTGCAGGGCGAGCAGGGTCAGCAGGGCGCGCACGCGGGGACCCCCGAGCGCGACCTGCTCGCCGTCCTCGCCCAGCACGGCGGTGGGCCCGAGGATCTGGAAGCGCATACCCCGATTATCGCGGGCGCGGCGGCCGGGATGTAGCGAGCAGCGCGTCGAGCACACCGGCGGCGAGTGCGAGGGCGTGGCCGGGCGCGGGGCAGGGGCGGATGCCGGAGCCGAAGGTCAGGTGCGGGCTCGGGCCGCGCGCGGGGTCGAACCTCTCGGCGTCGGCGAACACGTCGGGGTCGCGGTTGGCGGCCACCAGGTCGATCGTCACCGTCTCACCGGTCCTCGTGTCGAGCCTGCGGGTGGCCCTGAGCGGCGGGTCCTGCCTGAGCGTCTCCTCCAGCAGCGCCCAGGGGTCGTCGCCGGGCTTCGCGTGCCGGAGCGCGTTCTCGATCAGCCCTTCCGTGGCGGCGTGACCCTGCAGCAGCAGGGTGATCACGGAAACGTCCGCCAGCGTGAGCAACTGCGCGACGGCGGCGTCGGCCTGCGGGCTCTCCTCGCCGGACAGGTAGCCGGACGCCGCAGCGGACACGGTGGTGGACACGGTGGTGGACACGGTGGCGGACACGGTGGCGGTGTCCTCGACACCGAGCGCGGACGCGAGCACGGCCGTGGGGACGCCCCGCCAGTCGCCGTCCCGCTCCTCGGTCATGGCCGCGGCCGCCCGCCTCAGCTCGGCGGGCTCCAGCCCGGCCAGCAGCTCGACCAGGGCTCGGCGCCGCCCGGCGTGGATCTCACCGGTGCTGAACCGTGACACCTGGGCGCGCAGCCAGGCGAGCGTCCCCTTCGCGCCGTCCTGGCGTACGGGAGGCGGCACGTACGCGGCGTCGTCGAGCACGGCACGGGCCTCGGCATGACGGGTGATGTGCATGACGTCACGCTAGAGCGGGATCGTTTCGCCGGCGCTCGAAGCATGCCGTCAGGCGGCCAGCCGTTCCTGGCGCTCCGGCGGCCCGGCCTCGGCGGACCTCGCGGGGGCCGTGGTCCGGGCGGCGCTCCGCCGTCCGGCGAAGGCCAGCGCCATCACCACGATGAGCAGCATCTCGGCCACCACGAGCCCCCGCTCCAGCAGCCCGTAGTAGGCGGCGCCGTCGATCAGCGGCGAGGTGATGGAGGCCGGGTGCGCCGCCAGGTAGAACGCCAGCGACAGCGCGGAGGTCACGCTCAGGGCCTTGACCGCGTTCCAGCCGGGCGCCGCCGCGCGGCCCCTGGCCAGGCTCCAGCCGGCGACCGGCAGCGAGGTGAAGACCACGGCCGCCGCCCAGCGGTGGATCTCCCCGGAGAGCGTGCCGATCTGCGACGACCCTGGGTCGGTGGGGAAGATCGCGCTCATCATCAGTCCCGCCGCGCCGGCCAGCAGCAGGACACGGGCGGCCGCGGTGCGCGCCGGCTCCGTGGACGCCAGCCCGTACGCGAGACTCAGGCACGCTCCCGCGAGTGCCAGCATCCCGATCAGTACGGGCGCCAACCCGCCGGAGACCAGCGCGTAGTCGCTGATCAGCGGCTGCACGGGCAAGGTGATTTCCGCGTAGGCGAGGGCGCAGAAGGACACCACCGTGCCGATGACGGTGCCCCACACGGTCTGCTGCCGGGTCATAGCGCCACCTCGTCATAGATCGTCTCGAACCGGGCCAGCGACGTCTGGTCGTCGTGGGTGAGCGCCAGCTCGCGGCTGGCCTTGCCGAGCCTGGCGCGCAGGCCGTCGTCGGTGAGGATGCCCGTCAGGCGCCTGGCCAGCGTGGCCACGTCACCCGGCTGGTACAGGTAGCCGTTGCCGTCCACCAGGTGCGGCAGCGCCATCGCGTCGGCGGCCACCACGGGCAGCCCGGTGGCCATGGCCTCCAGCGTGGCGATGCTCTGCAGCTCGGCGATGCCCGGCATGGCGAAGACGTCGGCGGACGCGTACGCCTGGGGCATGATCTCGTCGGGCACGAAGCCGAGGAAGAACACCCGATCGCCCACGCCGATGCGCTTGGCCAGCCGCTCCAGCTCCATGCGCTGGTTACCCCGGCCGACCAGCACCGCCTGCGCGTCGGTGTCGTTCAGCACGATCGGCAGCGCGCGTACGATCTCGTCGATGCGCTTCTCCTCGTCCAGGCGGCCGACGAACATGACGGTGGGCCGGTCGGGGAGGTCGAACGTCCTGCGGGCCCACGCCTTGGGCTCGGAGTGCGGGCGGAACCTGGTCAGGTCGATGCCGCAGGAGACCGGCTCCACCTCGCGACCGAAGCCCTGTTCGGACAGGAGGTGGGCGGCCAGCGGGGTGGGCGTGGTGATGTGGTCGGCGCGGTTGAAGATCCGGCTGAAGTCGCGCCAGGCCAGCTTGCCCGCCCTGGCCCGCAGCCGCTCGGGGATGTGGCCGAACTGGAAGAGGTTGTCGGGCATGAAGTGGTTGGTGGCGACCACGGGCACGCCCGCGCGGCGGGCGGCGGCGATGGCGGCCCGGCCCACCACGAAGTGGCCCTGCGTGTGCAGCACGTCGGGGGCGATCGAGGCGATGAGGCGGTCGAGCCTGGTCGGCACGGTGACCCGCATCGTGGGGTGGACCAGCAGCGGAGCGGAGCGCAGCCGGTGGACCACCACGCCGTCCTCCACGTCGGCGCTGGCCGGTCCCACCTCCGACTGGCAGACCACGTGCACCTCGTTGCCGCGCGCGGCCAGGCCGGTGGCGAGGCGGTGGGTGAAGTAGGCGGCGCCGTTGACGTCGGGCGGGTAGGTGTCGCTCGAGATCAGGATCCGGCGTGGGCGTTCGGCGGCCGGGGCGAGGGCCGGCTGCTCGGTGACGCTGTGCAGGGGCATGGCCATGAGAGTGACTCCAATGATGAGAGGCCAGGGGAGGGCCGGTGAGACGTACGGGACAGATCAGGCAAGGTCGCGGTGTGCCTCCAGCGGGCTGGTCCGTGCCAGGGCGACGGTGCCGGCGGCGGTGAGCGCGGCGGCCGCGACCGGCAGGACTCCGGTCGGCAGCGGCTCGCCGAGCAGCAGCGCGCCGAAGGCCACCGCGGTCAGCGGGTCGGCGATCTGCAGCGAGGCGAACGAGACGCCGAAGTGCCCGACGGCGTAGGCGCGCTGGAGCATCATCAGCGCCAGCAGGGCGGGGATCGGCAGCGCCAGCAGGTACCACCAGTTCCACGCGCCGTCCACCAGCACGCGCACGAGGGTGGCGGTGGCGCCGTACAGGACGCCCGAGCTGGTCGCCAGCAGCGCCGCCCGGCCCGCGGGCGAGACCGCCCGCGAACCGGCCCACAGCAGGACCGAGGCGACGCCGGCCACGCCCAGGAGCGTGAGCACGCCGGTCGGGCTGAGGTAGGTGGGGCCGTGCGACTCGGGAACCAGCAGGACCAGGCCGATCAGCCCGGCCGCCACCACGCCGGCGGCAGCCAGTTCCCTGCGCGACGGCCTGCGGCCGTGCAGCGTGGCGGCGATGGGCAGGGCGAACAGCAGGCTGGCCACGCCCATCGGCTGGACGATGGTCAGCGGGCCCAGCCCGAGCGCGACGATGTGCAGGCCACCACCCGCGAGAATGGAGGCGCCGCCGATCAGCCAGCGCGGCCTGCGCAGCAGCGCGAGCAGCCCGGGCTTGGCGGTGCCGACCGCCTCGAACTGCTGGAGGGCGGCTCCGAGCGCGAAGAACAGCGAACCGACCAGGGCTATCACCGCGGCCAGCACAGTCATGCGCACTCCTTTCAGACGGATGGTCGCCGGGCAGGGTCAAACGGGTGTGTCCGTGGGAAGACGTTCAGGGGAAGGCTGGATGGCGCGGCGCTTCCTGATCCACCGCACGATCTCGACGGCCGCGGTGACGGACACCGCGATGCCCAGCCCGAGCAGCAGGCCCTTGATGGGGTCGTTCTCGAACGCCATCCCGCCGAAGAAGCCGATCAGGCCGGAGTACACCGCCCACGAGCTCGCCGCGATCACGTCGAAGAACGTGAACGAGCGCAGCGGGTGCCGGACCGCGCCCATGGTCAGCGTGGTCGCGGTGCGCCCGCCGGGGATGTACCTGGCCACGACGAGCACGAGCCCGCCCCGCTCTTCCAGGGCGCCGCGCGCCCAGACGAACGCCTTCTTCTCCCGCAGCCTCCCGCCTGACGTCTTGCCGATCAGGTAGGAGATGTGGTCGCCCGCGAAAGCTCCCAGAGCCGCGACGATGATCACCAGCGCGAGGTTCGTCTCGCCGGACGCCGCGAACACCCCGGCGGTGATCACCGACGTCTCGGCGGGCACGATGGGGAAGAACCCGTCGAGCAACGCCAGGCCGAAGAGCACGGCGTACAACCATGGTGACGCCATGGCCTGTTGAACCAGGTCGAGAATGGCGTGCGACATAACAGGGGCTCCGATCGTCAGGGCACTCACATAGCGTGTCGGCGCTGGACCGTGGGGAACATCGGGGATGCCCCCGGTCGAACGCGGGCCCATCCCCGATACGGGTCAGGGCCTGTACCCCATGAAGGTAGAAACTCCGCAGGTCACGGCACATCGGACGATCGGCACGCACCGCCCCCTACTTTCGTCAGGGTCGCGGTGCGACCTTCCGATGACACCATTGATCCAACCCGGATCGGCCCTTCCGGGCACCAGTGCAGATAGGCGCTTTCACGGTGGGGTTAGCTCTACTCCGGCGGTGACCCGAGCCCCACCCCGACTTTCGTCAGGGGTGTCACCTGCCGTCCGTGGAGGGCGCCGGCCGGCACGCGGCGGATAACGTCGACGCCGTGAAGCACCTGCGCCCCCTCCGCCGCGAGACCCGCCGCAAGCTGGTCTACGACCTGCTGCTGTGGGCCGTGCTCAGCGTCTTCGTGTCCGCCATGGGGCCCGACCCTTTCCTGGACCCCGCGGGGTTCGCGATGATCACCGTGCCCAGGCTGGTGCTCGCTGCCGCGGCCGTGCTGGTCGGCCGGCGCTGGCCGCTGGCCGCCCTGGTGCTGCTGCTGCCGCTCGGGCCGTGGCAGTTCACCGAGGGATTCGCGACCGTGGACCTGAGCTGGCTGCTGCCCCGGCGCAACGTGAAGATCCTTCCCCTGCTGCCCACGTCGCCCTTCATCGTGTGGTACGCCTACCTCACCGGGCGGCGCATGACCAGGGCGTGGCCGGCGCCGGCGGCGTTCTGCCTGGTCACGATCGTGGGCGTGGGCGTGGTCCTGGCCAGGGGCAGTGACCTGGCCCTGTGGCTGTCCATGACCACCGCGCTCATCGGCACCTACCTGGTGCCCTACCTGCTCGGGCTGCTCAGGAGGAGGCTGCTCCAGCAGCGGCGGGTGGCCAGGCTGTCGGTCGAGGCCCAGGCCAGGCTGCGCGAGCGGGCCAGGATCGCCCGCGACATGCACGACTCGCTCGGCCACGACCTGGCGCTGATCGCGGTCAGGGCGGCCGGGCTGGAACTGGCTCCCGGGCTGGGCCCCACCGAGGTCAAGGCCGCGGGCGAGCTGCGGGTCGCCGCCGCCGACGCCACCGAGCGGCTGCGCCAGATCATCGGGCTGCTGCGCGAGGAAGCCGACGCGCCGCCGCTGGCGCCCGCGGACGAGGACGTGACCGAGCTCGTACGCCGGGCCAGGGACTCCGGCATGAAGGTCGACCTCGACCTGATCCACGGGCCGGTGCCCGGCCTGGCACGCGCGGTGGTCCAGGAAGGGATCACCAACGTCGCCAAGCACGCGCCGGGAGCGGCCGTGCAGGTCGGCGTCTCGCCCGAGCGGATCACCGTGCGCAACGGGCCGCCGCGCTCCCGGCCCACCGCGCAGCCCGGCGGTCTCGGGCTGGCGGGCCTGCGCGAGCGCGTACGGCTGGCCGGCGGCTCCCTCACCGCGGGCCCGATGTCCGAGGGCGGCTACGAGCTGGCCGTGACCCTCCCCCACGCGGGGGAGGAGGATCCCCGCGGCTCGGGAGGTGACGAACGGCCGGGCGCGCGACGCTCCCTCCATGACCACTGAACAGGGACCGGCGATCGGCCGCGTCACCGCGGCGATCGTGACGGTCGCCGCCATGCTCCCGTACCTCACGCTGAAGATCCTCTGGCTGACCGGAAGCTCCGTCGGGGTCACCGAGCCGGACCTGATGAACGATGCGGCGATGGTCGGGCTCAACGCCATGACCTTCGGCATGGACGCCGTCGGGCTGCTGCTGGTGGTGGCCTTCACCACGCGCTGGGGCATGCGGCTGCCGGCCTGGCTCGTGTTGCTGCCGCTGTGGGTGGGCACGGGCCTGCTGTCGGTGGTGACCGTCACGGCGCCGATCCTGGTGGCGACCGACGGGATCGCGGTGTTCAGCGGCGGCGCCATCGAGGCGTGGGTCTACATGATGGTCTACGGCGGTTTCGTCGGGCAGGGCATCGGCCTGATGACGACCTTCGTCCTCTACGCCCGCGACCGGTGGCCCGCGATCTTCACCGCGCGGCTCGGACACGCCTTCCCCGGCCCTGCCGAGTCGTTCCAGAGGGTCGTGGCCTGGGGAGCGCTGCTGGTCACCACGGTGGTCGCCGGGGTGCGCCTGTCGTGGACGTTCGGCGCGCCCGCCGTGGCGGTCGTCATGGACGGGTTCAAGGCGCTGCTCGCCCTCGCCGGGGCCGTCGCGTTCGTGGCCGTCGTCCGGCGGCGCGGGAACAGCCCGTTCTGGCGGCTGCTCGTGCCGGTCTGGCTCGGCTCCGGCTCGTTGTTCGGCTGGGGCCTCTACGCGATGATCGTCAGCTTCGCCGGAGGTCCGCTCGCCGGTGGAGGCTCGGGAGCGGTCGGCCTCGTGGAGCTGTTCGGCATGCTGACCGGGCTGGTCATGGGGATGAGCGGGGCGTACGTGCTGGCCGAGCGGTCAGGCGTGGGCGACGTGCAGCCGCTTGAGGAGGCGCTTGAAGGCGACGATCGAGATGGTGATCGCCAGGCCGCTTATCACGGCCACCGCTGACGTCCGCAGCACCATGTACGAGCCGAGCGAGCCCGCGACATATTCGTAGACGGCCAGGCAGATGCTCAGAGACGAGTTCATCAGCAGCACGAACGCCCACAGCAGCGTGATCCTGGCGAAGAACCTGCGCACCCGCTCGTGTTTGAGCACCGCCGACGGCAGGTGGATGTAGTCGAGCGTGAGCTTCTGCACGAGCGGCCTGTTCAGCCGCACGGACGCGAGGAAGACCATGCTGATGCAGATGGTGCCCATCTCCGGCTGGATGAAGAACCACATCCAGGTGCCGGTCCAGAAGGCCACGATCGCGCGGATGGTGATCGCGAACGCCGCCAGATACATGGTCGCGGGCACCTTGATCCGCCTGACCAGCCGCCACGCCACCCCGAAATAGACCCAGGCGACGGTCATGACGAGCGCCCACTGGAATCCGAGGACGACCATGGCCAGGTAGAACACCACCAGCGGCGCCACCACGCTTTCGAGCAGCTTGGGTGCAGCCTGCCGGGCGAGCGCCGTGAGGCGTGGAAGGGTGACCTGAGGGTGGTTCAAGGCTGCTCCGCAGATAGGCCGACGATCAGCGACTACCCGGGCCTCGCAGGACCAGGCTCTCCAGATGGACCGCTCGTGGTAACCAGAGCGTCATCAGCGCCGTCCCGGGAAGCGGGCCGGTGGCCTACCGTACCCGAGGCCGGCTGATGCGACTGCCTCCTTCGGCACGTTCCCGCTGTTCCATACGGATTCGGCTGGGTGTTGAACCTGGCGTTCATCCGAGTGACGCGGTGGCGAGCTTCGCGCCGAACCCGACGAAGACGACGCCGACCCCCGAGGTCAGCCCCGCGCCCAGCTTCCTGTGCCGGCGGAACTGGCCGGCCAGGAACGTGCCGCCGAAGATCAGGGCCGTCAGGTAGAGCACGCTGAACACCTGGATGATCGCGCCCAGGATGGCGAACGACAGCGCGGGGGCCGGATAGGCGGGGTCCACGAACTGGATGAAGAACGAGACGAAGAACAGGATCGCCTTCGGGTTGAGCAGGCTGATGCCCAGGGCCTTGCGGAACGGCCGAAGGCGGCGTTCGCGCTCCTCCTGGGGCCGCGTGGTGGTGTCCCCGCCGGGCCCGGCCCGCCAGGCCCGCACCGCGCCGCGGATCATCTGGAAGCCGATCCAGGCCAGGTAGCCGGCGCCCGCGTACTTGACGATGGTGAAGAGCAGCGGGGTGGAGCGGAGCAGGGACGCGGCGCCGGCGGCCGCCAGGACCATCAGCACGGTGTCACCGACGAACACGCCCGCGGCGGCCCGGTAGCCCTGCCGGACACCGTGCCGGGCGGCGAGGCTGAGCACGTACAGCGAGTTCGGGCCCGGCAACAGAATGATCAGGAAGGCGCCGATGACGTAGGCCCAGAAGTCGGTGATGCCGAAGAACATGCGGACTGCCCTCCGCGAACGCTTGCTGGTGACACATCACGATATCGCCTGGTTTGTCCAACCCTCATGGTCTCGTGTGGCGGAGACGTGTTTGGGTCTTGTAAGGCTCCTGAGTCAAGGTTACGATCGCCGCGAATACTTAGGAAAGTTTCCTAAAAGATGGAATCCACCGGTTCGCGCTGACACCTCCGACGCCCGTGCCACCTCCCCACGGGCCGTGCCGTACGCCTTGCGCTCTCACCCCCCGGCGCAAGGCGTACGGCACGCACACCCCCCAAGGAAGAACCGTGAGACTTCGGCCGATTCTCCTGGCGCTCGCGACCCTCGCACTCAGCCTGACCGCCCCGCCCGCCCACGCCGCCTCCGCCACCGCGACCTTCGTCAAGGTCTCCGACTGGGGTTCGGGTTTCGAGGGCAGGGTCACCGTCACCAACGGCACCTCCACCACCATGAACGGCTGGAACGTCCAGTTCGACGTCCCGGCAGGCTTCTCCATCCCGTCCGCGTGGGACGCGGTCATGTCGAGGAGCGGGCAGCACTACACGTTCACCAACCCGTCCTGGGCGTCGCCGCTGGCCGCAGGGGCGAGCGTGAGCTTCGGCTTCAACGGCAGCCCGGGCAACTTCCCCGGGGTCTCCGGCTGCACGCTGAACGGCGCTCCCTGCGGCGACTCCGGTGCGGATCCCGGCGGGCTCGGCGAGGTCGGCGGCATCACGCTGACCTCCACCACCGCGACCAGCGCCGCGCTGAGCTGGAGCGCCGTCCCCGGCGCCACCGGCTACAAGGTCCGGCTCGACGGTGGCGCTGCCGTCACCGTCACCGGCACCACGCACACGCTCACCGGCCTGGGCCCCTGCACCTCGCACACGGTCACGATCATCGCGACGGACGCCTCGGGTGACGGCCCCGCCGGTGATCCCTTCGGCTTCACCACGGCCGGCTGCCAGAGCGGCACGCTGCCCAGGCACTTCCTCACCGGCTACTGGCACAACTTCGTCAATCCCGCCGTCGAGCTCAAGCTGTCGGCCGTGCCCGACGAGTACGACCTGATCGCGGTGGCGTTCGGCGAGGCCACCGCCACCCCGGGCGAGGTCGTGTTCGGGGTCGACCCCGGACTGGCCACGGCGCTGGGCGGCTACACCGACGCCCAGTTCAGGGCGGACGTGCAGGCGCTGAAGCAGCGCGGTAAGAAGGTCATCCTGTCGGTCGGCGGCGAGGCCGGGCGCGTGCAGGTCGCGAGCGCCGCGGCCGCCACGCGGTTCGCCGACTCGGTGTACGCGCTGATGCGGAGCTACGGCTTCGACGGAGTGGACATCGACCTGGAGAACGGTCTCAACGCCACCTACATGGGTCAGGCGCTGAGGTCGCTGCGCGCCCAGGCCGGTTCCGAGCTGATCATCACCATGGCCCCGCAGACCATCGACATGCAGTCGACCGGGATGGAGTACTTCAAGCTCGCCCTGTCCATCAAGGACATCCTCACCGTCGTCCACACGCAGTTCTACAACTCCGGCTCGATGCTCGGGTGCGACCAGGCCTTCGCGTACGCGCAGGGCACGGTCGACTTCATCACCGCGCTGGCCTGCATCCAGCTCGAGAACGGGCTCCGTCCCGACCAGGTGGCGCTGGGCCTGCCGGCCGGGCCGGGCGCCGCGAACGGGGGCGTGGTGCCGCCCTCGGTCGTCAACCGGGCGCTCGACTGCCTGGCCGAGCGGACCGGCTGCGGGACCTTCGTGCCGCCGCGCGCCTACCCGGACATCAGGGGCGCGATGACGTGGTCCATCAACTGGGACGCGAGCAACAACTGGTCCTTCTCCAAGACCGTCAAGCCTCACCTCCAGGGAATGCCATGAAATTTCGCCGCAAAATGCTCGCATTAGCCACCGGCGTCGCCCTCGCCCTGACCGGCCTGGCCACCAGCGGGCCCGCCGCCCACGCCGCCGGCACGGTGCGGCACATGGCCGCCGCCTGGGCCCCGGGGACCGCGTACGCCACCGGCGCGGTCGTCACCTACAACGGCGTCGACTACGTCTGCCTGCAGGGCCACACCTCGCAGACGGGCTGGGAGCCGCCCGTCGTGCCGGCGCTCTGGAAGCCCACCTCGGGCGGCGACCCGGACCCCGATCCCGGCGCCCCCGGCACGCCGGGCACGGTGAGCACGTCGGTCACCAACTCGAGCATCTCGCTGCGCTGGGGCGCCGCCGGCGGCACCGTGACGGGCTACCGCGTGTACGAGGGCTCGACCCGGCGCGCCCAGGTCACCGGTACCAGCGCCACCATCTCCGGGCTCGGCGCGTGCACGACCCACACCTACACCGTGAAGGCGTACAACGCGGCGGGCGAGTCGGCAGGCCGCGACGCCACCGCCACCACGTCGGGCTGCACCGGTAACAACCCCAGCAAGATGCCCGGCGCCCCCTACCTCTACATGGGCTGGGGCAACCCGCCCAACCCCGGCGCCGTGATGGACGCCACCGGCGTCAAGTCGTTCACCATGGCGTTCATCCTGTCCAGCGGCGGCTGCACCCCGGCGTGGGACGGGCAGCGCCCGCTGACCGGCGGCGCCGACCAGCAGGCGATCAACACGATCAAGTCGAAGGGCGGCAGCGTCCAGATCTCCTTCGGCGGCTGGCAGGGCAACAAGCTCGGCCCCAACTGCTCCTCGCCGCAGGCGTTCGCGGGCGCGGTGCAGCAGGTCATCAACGCCGTCGGCCCGGCCGTCGTCGACTTCGACATCGAGAACACCGACGAGTTCGAGAACTACACGGTCCAGGACCGCATCCTGAACGCCCTCAAGATCGTCAGGCAGAACAACCCGAACGTCAAGATCGTCGTCACCTTCGGCACCACCAGGACCGGCCCGAACGCCCACGGCGTCCGCCTCATCAACCAGGCCAGGGCCCTCGGCGTCCCGATCGACAACTTCACGATCATGCCGTTCGACTTCGGCAGCTCCAACATCTACCAGGACACCGTCAACGCCTCCGAGGGCCTGAAGAACGCGCTCAAGAACGCGTACGGCTGGTCCGACGCCCAGGCGTACGCCCACATGGGCATCTCCGGCATGAACGGCCTGTCCGACCAGCAGGAGCTGACCTCGCCCGGCACCTGGACGCAGATCCGCGACTGGGCCAGGTCCAAGGGCCTGACCAGGCTCGCGTACTGGGCGGTCAACCGTGACCGGCCCTGCCCCGGTGGCGGCGTGACCTCCAACTGCAGCGGCATCGCGCAGTCCGACTGGGAGTTCACCAGGACCACCGCCGGCTTCTGACCCCGCGCGAATCCGGCCCGCCCCTTCGCCGGGGCGGGCCGGGCCAGGAGGAACGTCATGAATCTCCGAGTGGCGACGGCCGCGCTCGTCCTGGGACTCACCACGCTGCACGCCGCCCCGGCCCAGGCCGCGAACATCCTGCCCAACCCCGGCTTCGAGTCGGGCCTCAGCGGCTGGACGTGTTCCGCCGGGGCGCAGGCGGTGGCGTCCCCCGTGCGCGGCGGCGCCTCCGCGCTCCGGGCCACCCCGCAGGGCAGCGACCTCGCCCGATGCGGCCGGCAGGTCAGCGTACGGCCGTCGTCGGCGTACACGCTGTCGGCCTGGGTCCAGGGCGGTTACGTCTTCCTCGGCGCCACGGGCACCGGCGGCGCCGACCCGCAGACCTGGGGTTCGCCCGGCGCGGCCTGGACCCGGCTGCACACGACCTTCACCACGGGCCCGTCCACCACCTCCGTGACCGTCTACCTGCACGGATGGTACGGCCAGGGCCCCTACCTCGCCGACGACGTCGTCCTCGACGGCGTCTCCGGCGAGCAGGACACCTCGGCGCCCAGCGTGCCGGGCGGCGTGTCCGCCGGCGGGGCCACCGCCACGAGCCTCGACGTCACCTGGTCGGCCGCCACGGACGACGTGGGCGTCACCCGTTACGAGGTGTCGCGCGACGGCGGCTCGCCCGTCGCCGTCACCGGGACGAGCCACCGGGTGACCGGGCTGAGCGCGGACACCACGTACCGCTTCAGGGTCCGTGCCTGCGACGCGGCGGGCAACTGCTCCGCCTACAGCCCCGAGGCGAGCGGCACCACCGCCGCCGGGAACGGGGGCGACGGCGGGCTGCCCGAGCGGGTGCTGGTGGGGTACCTGCACGCGTCGTTCGCCAACGGATCCGGATACGTCAGGATGAGCGACGTCCCGCAGGAATGGGACGTCATCAACCTCGCCTTCGGCGAGCCCACCTCGGTCACCTCGGGCGACATCAGGTTCAGCCTGTGCCCGGCCGCCGAGTGCCCCGGCGTCGAGTCCGACGCCGACTTCGCCGCCGCCATCAGGGCCAAGCAGGCGCAGGGCAAGAAGGTGCTGATCTCGATCGGCGGCCAGAACGGCCAGGTGCAGCTCACGACCGCGGCGGCGCGCGACGCGTTCGTCGAGTCGGTCTCGGCCGTCATCGACAGGTACGGGCTCGACGGCCTGGACATCGACTTCGAAGGCCACTCGCTCCACCTCGACCCGGGCGACACCGACCTGGACGCCCCGACCACGCCGGTCGTCGTCAACCTCATCGCGGCGCTGAAGAGCCTCAAGAGCCGCTACGGCGACGGATTCGTGCTGACGATGGCGCCGGAGACGTTCTTCGTCCAGCTCGGCCACCAGTTCTACGGGCCGGGCCCGAACGGCGCCGCCGACCCCAGAAGCGCCTCCTACCTGCCGGTCATCCACGCGATGCGCGACGACCTCACCCTGCTCCACGTGCAGGACTACAACTCCGGGCCGATCATGGGCCTGGACGGGCAGTACCACACCATGGGCGGGCACGACTTCCACGTCGCCATGACCGACATGCTGCTGGCCGGCTTCCCGATCATGGGCGACGCCGACAACGTGTTCCCGCCGCTGCGCCAGGACCAGGTGGCCGTCGGGCTGCCCGCCTCGGTCAACGCGGGCAACGGATTCACGACCGTGACGGAGGTGCAGAAGGCGTTCGGCTGCCTGGCCACGGGCACCGGCTGCGGAACGTACCGGCCGCGTGGCGTCTATCCGGGGCTGCGGGGCCTGATGGCCTGGTCGATCAACTGGGACCGGCACAACGGGTTCGAGTTCTCCCGGAGCCACCGGGCGTACCTGGACGGGCTCACCTGACGCGGACGAGCTGGGTGGGCTTGAGCGGGACGCCGAGGCCGGGCGGCCGGTAGGTGGGCAGGGCCTCGCCGTACTCGTGCATCCAGGCGTGGTCCACCAGCATCCGCATCCGCCCGGCGGGCGGCACCCGGCCGGGCCCCGCGGGGGCGACCCGGCCGATCATCCGCGTCACGGCCGCCACCACGAGTTCCGTGTCAGGAGCGGACAGGTCGCAGTGGTCGTCAGGCCCGATGAGCAGGTCGACGTCGGGCGGCAGCGGGTAGATGGGGCGCGGCAGGGCGAGCACGCGCGGCGGCGGGGCCATCGGCCAGCCGTCGCGCACCGCCTCCAGCAGCACCGAGCGCGACGTCTTGTGCGCGAACAACCCGTCGGCCAGCGCCCAGCTCAGCGCGCCCACGTCGGAGCGGTCCTCGCCACAGGCGTGCAGGCACAGGTACGGCACCAGCGGAACCCCCGCACCGCCCGCCTGCGCCCAGCCGCCGCCGCACCCGGTGAGCACCAGCAGCGCCAGCATCGCCCGGTAGGCGGTGTCGGCATGCGGCGTCTCCAGCCGCCCGGGCACGATCACGCACTCGCCGCGCGTCTTCTCCGCCGTCACGCCCAGCTCCCGCGCGATCTTCACCGCCCGCGACGCGGCCACCCCGGTGCAGGCCTCCTGCCAGGCCGGCGTGTACGGCTCCGCACGGTCGTCGTAGCCGCGCGGCCACACGCCCGGCAGCCGGGGCCTGGCCACCCCGTAGACGGCCAGCAGCAGGTCGAACACCGTCGTCACCAGCTCGCCGCCCTCGCGCAGCACGGGCACGCCGCGCCGCAGCACCCCCGGGCCGTCGTCGAAGCGCGGCAGCAGCACCTCCACCGCCTCGCCGCCGTACACGCTGAGCCGGTCGCAGGCGCCGCCCGTCAGCCCGCCCGGCACGTACGCCTCCTCGCGGTCGCGCAGCCGTACCAGGAGCGGCAGATCGGTGTGCTCCATCGCCTGCCCGGCGAACGGCGTGCGGTCCAGGAAGAACTCCTTGAGCAGCACGTGCCCCATGGCCATGGCCAGCGCGCCGTCCGTGCCGGGCCGCACGACCAGCGTCTCGTCGGACAACCGCGTCGGATGCGTGCCGATCGCGACCACCTTCTGGCCCTTGTAGCGGCCGGCGATCACCCAGGGCGTGTCCGCCGAGCGTACGAGCCGGTTGTTCTCACCCCACAGCAGCACGTACGCCGCCCGCGCCCAGTCCTCGGCGCGTGACGGACCGGCGAAGCGCGGCCCCAGCACCTGCTCGGGGGCGCACGGGTGCTCGGTCAGCACCGCACCGCCGAGCTCGCCGACCAGGCGCGCCAGCGGGGAGCTGGCCAGCGCCGCCACCCGCTCGGGCCCGTGCTCGTCGGCGGTGTGCACGATCGCCGCCGCCACCAGCTCGGCGGCCGTCGCGTCGTCGAGCGGCACCCGCCGCTCACCCCTGGCCCGCTGGTGTTCCTGTGAGTTGGCTGTGAGTTTCGCCCAGGCCGCGACCGGGTCGCGCAGCCCGTTCCTCACCTCGAAATAGAGCCTGACCAGTGCCTGGTTGACCTGCGATCCCCCCATGCGAAGAGTTCAACACAAAGAGTGATGCCGTATCGCTATACGTGTCGGCATGTCGGGGATAAGAATCGGAACCCCTGGTGGCGGCGGCGCTCCGGGTGCGGCAGGCTATATCTCGCCATGGATTACGCAGTTCTCACGGGCATCGTCCTCGTCACCGGTGTCGTGCTCGCCCTCGTCGCCCAGTGGCGAGACTGGCGGCCGCCGCTCCTTGTCGCCGTCGCCGTGGGCATCGCCGTACGCGTGCTGATCATGTACACGTCGGCGATCGATTCGTGGCAGCCCGTCGACTTCGTGGAGAGCTTCAAGCCCGCGGGCGAGGCCGTGCTGCGGGGCGAGGACCCGGTGCTGGCCAGCGAGGGCGGCTGGCACTTCCTGCCGACGATCCCCTACGCGTACGGCATCCTGCTGTGGCTCGGCATCCCGTGGGAATACGCCGGGCGCCTGGTCACCGTGGTCGCCGACATCGTGCTCATCCCGCTGGTGGCCAAGCTGGCCGGCGGTCCCAAGGCGTCGCTGCGGGCCTTCCAGTACGCGCTCAACCCGCTCGCCCTGATGGTCGCCTGCATCCATGGCCAGGTCGAGCCGGTCGCGCTGATGTTCGGCGTCGCCGCGTTCGTGGTGGCCAGAGGGCCGGGCGCGCCCGAGCGTCCCGGGATGACCACCGACGTGATCGCGAGGGTGCGCGCGGGCCTGGCCGCGCACGGCGTCCGGGCCTCCGTCCCACGGGTGATCGGCCGCGGGGGCATGCTGCACCGCTCGCTGCTGCCGGGCGAGGACGACCGCGCCGACCTCAGACGGGGCGCGCTGGCGGGCCTGCTGATGGGCCTGGCGCTGTGCGCCAAGAGCTGGCCCATCTGGCTGATCCCCGGCATGCTGCTGCTCCTGCCCCATCTGCGCGCCCGCGTCGCGGCCCTGTTCGCGACCGGGCTGGTGCCCGTCTTCTTCCTGGTGACGCTGCCGATTTTCGCGGGCACGTCGCTCGACCAGATCCCGGCGGTCATCCACACCATCCAGGACATCCGGCCCATCGTCGGCGAATGGGGCTGGACGCCGTGGCTGACCGAGGGGCAGTGGGCGCTCCGGCCCGACCTGGCCTCGTTCGGCACGAAGCTGATCTACGTGAGCGTCGTCGCCGCCGTGCTCTACTGGCGGCGGGCCGACCCGGTCGACATGACGATCGCCGTGCTGCTGGTCTTCATGGTCATGACGCCCCGGCTCGGCGCCCAATACCTCATGTGGTTCATGCCGTTCCTGGTCGCCAGGCCCACGAGGTTCGCCTGGCCGGCCATCATCGGCGCCTCGCTGTGGGCCGGCTACGGCTACCTCTACATGACGCAGTTCGACTTCAACGGGTGGTGGCTGCAGCACGCCGACTGGTCGCGCGCCTCGATCCTGCTGCTGCCGATCCTGGCCCTGGCCATGCCCTGGGGCCGCCGCCGCGTGGCGACGGCCCCAGGTCGGGTCCCGTCTCAGGGGTGTTCCGGCGAGTCGCGGATCACGTCACCGGCATAGGCGCCCCCACAACGTGATCCACTGGTCGGGGTGCACGTGTCCCACGACGGCGTCGCGGGACACGCCGGCCGCCGCCAGCGCGGTGTCCACCCCGTCATACCTCGCCTTCAGCGATGCGCGCACCGACCCGCCCACGCCGCCGAACCCCACCTCGACCAGCTCCTGGTAGGAGCTGCCGCCGCTCACGAGCGGCTCGGGCCTGCGCTGGATGCGCAGGATCGCCGAGTCGACCGACGGGACGGGCCGGAAGCTCTCCCTGCCGATCGTGTCGCCCAGCTTCCAGCTGAACCACGGCCACGACTCGACCGTGACCAGGCTCCAGCGGCCGTAGCCGCCCGCGCGCTTGCGGGCGTACTCCCGCTGCGTGAGCAGCGTGGCCGAGGTCAGGGCCGGTGCCCGCAGGCACCAGTCGACGATCTTCGACGTGATCGAGTAGGGGATGTTCCCCACGACCGCGAACGGCTCCCGCGGCGCCCTCACGGTGGTGAAGTCGCGCCTGACGATGTCGATCCTCGGGTCGCTGCGGGTGCGCGAGGCCAGGCGCCCGGCCAGCCGGGGATCGACCTCGTAGCCGACCACCTGGGCGCCCGCCTCGGCCAGCGCCAGGGTGAGCGCGCCCTCGCCGGGGCCGGGCTCCAGCACCAGCCCCTCCGGGCCGGCGGCCTTGACCATCAGGTCGACGGCATGCCGGTCGACCAGGAAGTTCTGCGAGAGCGTGCGCCGCGCCCGATCCACGGGCGTGCGGCCGTCACCGCTGTTCCTGGCCTTCTTCTGAGTGTGTGAATAGTTTCCGTGTGCGTAATTCCGCGCCACAGCACTGCCCTTCCGGGTCCTCGAGACAACGGGTTGCTCGAAGGGCCCTGGGCACGCGCGCGGACGCCCAGCCTCAGGTGATCGCGTCCGCTAGCGGGCCAGAGCCCGGCTGCGGCGGATGCGGATGAAAACCTGGCAGGTGAACATGCATGACATGGGGCTGACCCTAAGCCGACCCTCGGCGACTGGGCAAAACATTTAATCGGTCGCGCCGGCGAGGGCCGGACCGCGATGGAGTGCGTGCGGCCAGCGGTCGTGCCGCCGTCGCTCGCGCGCGGGCGCGTATCCGATTCCGACAAGACTCCCGCCCTCGCCCTGGGTAGCGTCGCCGTGACGACCGACGTTCCACCTCTGAAGGACCAGCCGACATGGACATGCTCGACCGCGCACGACGCTACCTGGACCTGAACGCCAGGCTGATCGACCGGCTGCGCTTCGAGGCGCTGTTCGGCGACGGACCGCGTGAGCGGGTGCTCGACGTGCTGCGCTGCTACCAGAACGCCGACGGCGGCTTCGGCAACGCGCTGGAGCCCGACCTGAGAGGCCGGGGCAGCCAGCCCGAGCCGGTCGAGGTGGCGTTCTGGATCCTCGACGAGCTCGACGCCTTCGACTCCCCGATGGTGCCCGCGGCCTGCGACTACCTCGCCCAGGTCAGCGCCGAGGACGGCGGCGTGCCGTTCGTGCTGCCGTCGGTCAGGAACACGCCGAGAGCCCCATGGTGGGAAACGGCCGACGACCCTCCGGGCAGTCTCGTGCCCACCGCGTCGATCGCCGCGCTGCTCCACAAGCACGGCAGCACCCACCCGTGGCTGGCCGCCGCGACCGCGTTCTGCTGGTCGCGGATCGCCGAGATCGGCGAGACGAATCCGTACGAAGCCCGCGCCGTCGTGACCTTCCTCAACCTGGTGCCCGACCGGGACAGGGCGGAGGCCGAGTTCGCCCGGATCAAGGAGGCCATCCTCGCGACGGTCGTCCTCGACCCCCACGCCACGGGGGAGGCGCACTTCCCGCTGGACTTCGCGCCGGAGCCGCTGCGGCTGCCGCTGTTCACGCAGGACGTCCTCGACGTTCACCTCGACGCGCTCGCCGCCGCCCAGTCCGAGGAAGGCGGCTGGAACGGCAACTGGCTGATGTGGACGCCGCTGGTGGCGCACGAATGGGGCGGCTACATCACCGTCCACCAGCTGAAGACACTGCGCGCGTACGGACGGCTGAAGGGGTGAGGCCGTTCTGTCGGTGAGGCCGCGTATGTTGAGGGCATGTACGCGGAACGGCCTCCAGACCCCGATCTCGCCGGCCGTGTCGCCTGCGTGTGGCACCTGGTCAGCGAGACGGAGCAGACCCAGCTCGTCGTGCCCGACGCCTGCGTCGACCTCATCTGGGGCCCTCGCGGGCTGTTCGTGGCGGGCCCCGACACCGGGCCCATGCCGACGTCCATGGCGGTGGGTGACACGTTCACGGGTGTGCGGTTCCGTCCCGGCGCGGTGGGCGACTTCTTCGGCGTGCCCCTCCACGAGCTGCGTGACCGGCGCGTCCCCCTGTCCGACCTGCCCTTCCCTGCCGAGCGCATCGAGGAGGCCGCCCCGCGAGCCGGCGCGCGGCCGGCCGCCATGCGCGCCGAGGTGAGGCGGCGGCTGGCCGCGACCACGGGCGCCGACCCCGCGGGTTCCGCCATCACGAGGGCGCTCCGCGAGGGCCGCACGGTCGCGGAGGTGGCCTGGCAGCTCGGCTTCAGCGAGCGCCAGCTCCACCGCCGCAGCCTGGCCTCCTTCGGCTACGCGCCGAAGACCCTCCAGCGCATCGTGCGTTTCCAGCGCGCACTCGGCCTGGCCCGTGCCGGCGTCCCGCTGGCGGAGGCGGCCGTCACGGCCGGTTATGCCGACCAGAGCCACCTGTCCCACGACGTCAGGCGGCTGAGCGGCGGCTCCATGCGCCGCCTGCTCTCACCTGCGCGGCGGTCCGCCTGACACGAGGCTCTGCGCCCACCTGGCGCGTGGATCGCTGTCGATCAGCAGCGCCCGGGTCAGCAGGCTCAGCGGGATGGCGAGGATCGCGCCCAGCGGTCCCAGCACGAACGTCCACACGATCAGCGACAGGAACGTCATCGTGGTCGAGAGCCCCACCGCGTCCCCGAGGAACTTGGGCAGGATGAACGACTGCACCACGACGTTGATGACGCTGTAGGCGACGATGACCAGCACCATCGTCTGCACGCCGCCGTCCAGCAGAGCGAGCATGGCGGGCGGCACCAGCCCGATGACGAAGCCGATGTTCGGGATGTAGTTGGCGATGAGCGCCAGCACGCCCCAGAGCAGCGGCAGCGGCACGTCCAGCACCGACAGGGCGACCACGTCGAGGGTCGCGCAGATCAGCCCGAAGACGGTCGAGACGATCAGATAGCGCCGCGTCTTGTGCGCGAACGTGGCCAGCGCCGTCACCAGCTGCGGCCGATAGCCTTCACCGGTCGTCAGGACCTTCGACGTCACAGGCGCGTCGAGACACATGGCCAGCAGCAGCACGATGATGAGGAAGAGCGCGGAAAGAACGCCGATCAGGCTGCCGAGCAGGCTCTGCGCCAGGCCGAGGATCGACCCCGCGTCGAACGCCTGCAACATCTTGTCGAGCACGTCGTTGCTGACGCCGTGCGCGGCGGCCCAGGCCAGCGTGTCGGCGAGGAGCCGGTCGAACTGTGCGGCGTACGCCGGCAGCAGCGAGACGAGCTGGGTGACCGAGATCGTCAGGATGCCGACCATGCCCAGCAGCGCCAGCACGACGATGAGGAAGGGCACGGCGACCTGCAGCCACGTGGGCGCCCTCCTGGCGGCCAGCCACGTGCGCACCGGCGAGACGGCGATGACGAGCACGAGCGCCAGCACGACCGGGCCCACGATCGAGGCGACCTCGCGGATTCCGAAGAGGGCGACCACCGCGGCGGCGATTCCCACCATGATGATGAGCGCCCTGGGGACGGGTTGATCTGGCACGCCCCCCTACCTACCCGTACCCGCAGGGAGCACCGCCGATTTGACGGTTCCGAGAGGCGTACATAGAGTTCAGCAGTCCCACGAGAGCGGCGTTGATCGCCGATCTCACTCGGGGGCCACCCCCAGACACTGACCGACCTCGTGGATGTTCGCGTCCACTCTGAAGGGCTGGTAAGTTAGAGGGGTTGTCTCCGAAAGGGGGCGGCGCTTAATTCCCGCAGGTTGTGCAGGTCCGGTCAATTTGACAGGGACTTGAACGGCTGAAAGAGTTAAGACACAACGAAATGAACGCCTCTGAGCGAGGATCCCGGGTTCGGGGTTTTGGTGAGGATGGACGCGTGCGTTTCTTGAGAACTCAACAGTGTGTTAAAAGCCAGTGCATGATGCACAACCCCGTTGATCGACGTTTGTCGGTTGATGGATTCCTTTTTGTTAG
>NZ_JBDPMB010000028.1:0-111577 GCF_039871615.1 Nonomuraea sp. B10E15 | reverse complement strand
ACCCAAGACGGCCTGTCCAAGAAAGAGATCATCCGCTGCCTCAAGCGCTACATCGCCCGCGAGCTCTATCGGGTCATCACCAGAACTGATCATGAACCCAGTGCTTGACATCAATAGGAGCATCCCGCACGGGGACGGCCGCCGTCACGGCGTGCCTTTGACCGGGTTATGTGGTTGTACTCCGGCCGGTCAGCGCATGAAAGCTTATTCTGGAAGTCGTGGCGGATGTGCTGGCAGGCCGGGGCTGCTCGTGGGAGTTCGAATCCGAATTCCTGCGTATCAAGCCCGAAAGCGGAAAAGCGCCCAAACTTCTCTCCGAACTCGGCGAGCGGGTGGTGCCCCACGAGGCGATCGCCAAGGTCACCCTCACTCCAGGCAAGCGGGGCACCGTGGTGTTGCGGGCCGACCTCAGGCGTGGGGCCGACCCTCTGATGGCCGCCGCGGCCGGGCAGCTCAGGGAGGCCGCCGACCCCTACCGGCTGGTGCTGCCGGCCGACAAGGAGTCGCTCGCCGACTACTACGCGGATGAGCTGCGCTCGGTCCTCACCGACCGCGGTCCGGCCACACGTTTCCTGGTGTCCCCTCCCGAGCCGCCACGTGCCTTCAAGGGCTGGGACGGCGCGGCGGCCTTCGACGGCGAGACCGTCACCCTCACCTGGTTCTGGTCGGGCGCGACGTCGGCCAAGTACGCGGCGGGCGACCAGCGCTACACCCCCGCCGACCTGGAGGGTGTCGACTGGCACACGCCGGACGGAGGAAGCGGGTGCCTGCGGCTCAGGGTGCGCGGGCGGCGACCGCCTCCCGAGCCCGACAAGGATCCCGCCGCCGTCGTGTTCGGGCTGGGCTGGGGTGCCACCCACAAGTCCCTTCCCTTCGCCGCCGCCGTCCTCGCCGCCATCCCCGCCCCCGAGCCCGTCCCCGCGGCGAAGACGCTCCCCTGGGCCGTGGCCGACGTCGCCGGGTTGATCGTCAAGCTCGGCGAGCTGCGCGACGCCGGGCTGCTGACAGAGGAGGAGTTCCGGGTCAAGAAGGCGGAGCTGCTCTCCCGCATCTGAGGGCAGAGGCTCACACGAGTTCCAGGCCGCCGTCGACGGTGAGGACCTGGCCGGTGATCCAGGTGGCGGCGGGGTCGGCGAGGTGCACGATCCAGGCGGCCACCTCGTCGGGCTCGCCACGGCGGCCGAGCGGGATGCGGGCGGCCTCGTCCTGCTTGATCTGCTCGACCGTGTCCTGGGGCAGCCCGGAGGCGGCCAGTGCCTCGCTCTCGGTCGGGCCGGGGGCCAGGGCGTTGACGCGGATGCCGTCGGGTGCGAGCTCCAGGGCCCAGCTGCGGGTCAACTGCTCCAGGGCGGCCTTCGAGGCGGCGTAGTGGGCGGCGCCGGGCAGCGGGCGGTGCCCGTACGTGCTGGAGACGTTGACGATCGCGCCGCGGGCGGCCTTCAGGTGCGGCAGCGCGGCGCGGGCGAGCAGGCTGGGCGCGGTGACGTTGAGCGCGAACAGGTCCCCGACGCGCTCGGCGTCGGTGTCGGCCAGCGCCATCATGGCGGTGGCGCCGGCACTGTTGACGAGCACGTCGAGGCGCCCCCACCGCTCGATCGCCGCGCCGACGATCGTTTCCGGCGCGTGCTCGCCGCGGACGTCGGCGGCGTGGACGGCGATGGCGGGGTGCTGGTCCGCGGTCTCCCGCAGCACGTCGGCGCGGCGGCCCACCCCGAGCACGTGCGCTCCGCCGCGGGCGAAGGCGAGCGCGGCGGCGCGGCCGATCCCCGTGCCCGCCCCTGTCACGATCACCGCTCTGCCCTCCATCCGGCCGCCTGGTCGATCGGTCACGACGTTCCCCCATGTTCGATGTTCGTGAAACGTCGAACAAGCTAGCATGGACGCATGCATAAGGCACATCATCCCGAGTTGGGCAAGATCGCACTGACCGAGGTGATGGCCGCGCTGAGCGATCCGATCCGGGTCGGGCTGGTGCGCGTGCTGGCCGACGGCCGCGAGCGCGGCTGGGGGCAGCTACGCGCACCGGTGGCCAAATCGACGCTCAGCCATCACCTGCGCGTGCTGCGCGACGCCGGGCTGACCCGCACCCGCCAGGAGGGCACCCGTTGTTACGTGACCCTGCGCGGGGACGACTTACAGGCCCGCTTCCCCGGCCTGCTCCAGGTCGTGCTCGCGGCGATGGAGATCGACGACGTGGGCTGCCAGGTCGGCCTGCGCGACGACGCCGATCGTTGACGCCCCGCTCCGGCGAGCGCGCGGCAACCTTCCGGCACCACCGCGAGATCGTGGAGCGGTCGGGGTTCCGGCCGGTCCGGAGCCGGGGCAGCAAGCGGCCCGCCACCCCGGTCAGGCAAGGGTGGCGGGCCGTCGAGCCGGCTAGACCGGGCTGTGCATGCGGCGGGTCAGGGCGTGCTCGACCAGCGTGATCAAGGTGCCTTTGACGGATTCGCGCTGCCGGGCGTCCAGCCGCACGATCGGGATGTGGCCGCCGATCGACAGCGCCTCGCGGAGCTCCTCCTCGGCGTGCGCGAACTGGCCGTCCCAGCCGTTGATGCCGATCACGAAGGGCAGCTTGGCCTCTTCGAAGTAGTCGATGGCCGGGAAGCTGTCGGCCAGGCGGCGCGTGTCGACCAGCACCACCGCGCCGATGGCGCCGCGCACCAGGTCGTCCCACATGAACCAGAACCGGTGCTGCCCGGGCGTGCCGAACAGATAGAGGATCAGGTCACGGTCGAGGGAGACCCGGCCGAAGTCCATCGCCACGGTCGTCGTCGTCTTGTTCGGCGTGAGCGAGACGTCGTCGACGTGCGCCGAGGCGTCCGTCATGACCGCTTCGGTGGTGAGCGGCAGGATCTCCGACACCGCACCCACGAACGTCGTCTTCCCCACGCCGAAGCCCCCGGCCACGACGATCTTCGTCGAGGTTAGGCCGGGGCTAGAGCCTGCGAAGTCCACTGAGCACCCTTTCGAGCAAGTTGAGGTCCGGCTTTCCCGCGTCCAGCGCAGGCTGGTGCACGCGGATCAGGCCCTCCGACGCCATGTCGGCGATCAACACCCGGACCACACCGAGAGGCTGGCGTAAAAGGGCGGAGATCTCGGCAACCGACCTGACGTTCCGGGTCAGCTGAATGATCGCCTGATACTCCGGACTAAGTAGGGAAATGTCTTGGTATTCCGATGTCACGGAGGACACCAGGGCCTCCATGGCGAACTTCATCCGCGGCGCGGTACGCCCCCCGGTCACGGCATAGGGCCGTACCAGGGAACTCGGTTTCTGCGGACGGGGAACCGCCGGATGCGGCGGGGTACTATCACCAGCCCAACCCTGACCTGACACCATGATCTCCTGTCACCGCCCCCTAGCGGGGACGGGCCGCTTGCAGCTCCGCGCGCACCGCCGGAGTCAGCACCTGGCCCGCCCGCTCGACCAGCAGAGTCATCTGGTATGCCACCAGCCCCATGTCACAGTCTGGTGCGGCCAGGACAGCCAGGCAGGACCCATCGCTGATGGACATGATCATCAGGAGGCCCCGCTGCATTTCGATGACGGTCTGGGTCACCATACCGCCCTCGAAGACCCGTGCCGCTCCCTGGGTCAAACTGATCACGCCTGAGGCGACCGCGGCGAGCTGGTCGGCCCGGTCCTTCGGAAAGCCCTCGGAAAAGGCCAGCGGCAGCCCGTCGGACGACACCACGACCGTGTGAGCGACGCCGGGCACGTTGTTCACGAAGTCCGTGATCAGCCAGCTGATGCCGCGCGCTCCCTGGCTCATTTCTCTCATTTGTCCTCCTCATTTTCTTCTCCGCGGGTGAACGCTCGGCCTTGCCGGACACCCTGCTGGAAGCTGGAGAGCCTGCTGCGCAACCGCTCAGGTGAGATCTGCGGCGCCGGTGATGTGGCCTGGGGCTCGGCGAGGCTGGCCGTGCCGGGCACCAGGTTGGCCTTGGGGACGCGGCGGGGCAGCCCCGAAGGCGTCGTGCCGGCCTGCGCAGGCTGCGCGGCGGCCTGCGCGGCCTGGAAGCCGGTGTCCGCGGGCGAGGACCACGACGCGCCGGCGCCCGACTGCCCCGGCTTGCGCTGAGGCAGCTTGCCCGGCGTCTGCTGGGCGGGAGCGGCGGGCGGCGGGTCCGCGGGCACCGCCGGTTGCACCGCGGTGCTCTCGTGCTCGGGCTCGGGCTGCGGCTCGTGACGAGGCCGCAGCTGCTCCGGCTCCGGCCTGCGGAACCAGTCGGAGCCGACCGACGAGAAGATCGGCAGGAACTCCTCGCTCTGCTCCTCCATGGGCGAGTTGCGCACCGCGGGCAGCGGCCCGGTCATGTCCTGCGAGGAGTAGTCGCCCGGCCCGAACGGGTTGTAGGCGGAATTCCCGTTCTGCTCGAACTGGTCGGCGGGCTTGGGCTCCTCCGAGAACGGCGAGTGGTACGACGGGTCGAACTGCTGCCGCGGCCGGTCCTCCGCCTCGAACAACGACCTGCGCGGCAACGGGTCGGCGAACGACGACCACCGCGACTCGTCCTGCGGCTGCTGCTGCGGCGGCTCCGTCGCGAACGACGGCCAGCGCGGCTCGTCATCCTGCAGCGGCGGGGGCTGCTCGGCGAACGACGGCCACCGGTTCTCCGCGAACGGCTGCGACACGGAGGAGGGCGGGGGCTCGTCCGAGAACGAGGGCCAGCGCTGCTCGCCGAACGGCGACGGCGTGGCCGGCGGCTCCTGGGCGAAGGACGGCCAGGCCGGCTCCTCCTGCGCTTCCTGCGGCTGGCCCGCGAACGGAGCCGGCTGGTCGCCGAAGGCCGGCGGCTGCTCCCCGAACGCCGGCGGCTGCTCGCCGAACGCGGCAGGTTGCTGCTCGGGCTGCTCGCCGAAGGCGGCGGGCTGCTGCTGATCGCCGAACGACGGCCAGTTGCCGGTGCCCGGCGCGGGCAGCGACCCCGGCCACTGCGTGTCCACGACCTGCTCGGAGCTCTCGCCCGAGGGCGCCCCGGAGCGGGAGCCCGATCCGTTGGTGGACGGCTGCCCGAACATGCTCGGGTCGAACGTGGTGAACGCTTCGTACTGGCCACCCTGCTGCGGCGCGCCCGAGCCGTCGCTGATGAGCATGTCGGGCATCATGACGAGCGCGCTCAGCCCGCCCGTCTCCCGCATGCTGAGCTGCACCCGGACGCCGTGACGCAGGGCCAGGCGGCCGACCACGAACAGACCCATGCGCCGCGACACGGACACGTCGACGACGGGCGGGTTCGCCAGCCGCCAGTTGGCCTCGGCCAGCTCTTCCTGGCTCATGCCGATGCCCAGGTCGTTGATCGACACGAGCACGCCGCCCTCGACCGGCGAGCTGGTCACCTGGACCTTGCTCTCGCGGGGAGAGAACGAGATGGCGTTCTCGATCAGCTCGGCGAGCAGGTGGACGGCGTCGGTGACGGCCGGGCCGACGATGAGGGTGCCGGACGCGATCTGGATCTGGACGCGTTCGTAGTTCTCGACCTCGGAGAGCGAGGCGCGGGCGATGTCGACCAGCGGCACCGGCTCGCTCCACTTGCGCGCGGCCTCCTGGCCGGCGAGAACCAGGAGGTTCTCGCTGTTGCGGCGCATGCGGGTGGCCAGGTGGTCGAGGCGGAACAGGTTGGCGAGCCGCTGCTCGTCCTCCTCGCCCTGCTCCAGGCCCTCGATGAGCTGCAGCTGCCGCTCGACGAGAGTCTGGCTGCGCCGGGAGAGGTTGACGAACATGGAGTTGACGTTCGCCCGCAGCTTGGCCTCGTCGCCGGCCAGCCGGATGGCCTCGCGGTGGACCTCGTCGAACGCCCGCGCCACTTCACCGATCTCGTCCCGGGTGTTGACGCCGACCGACGGCATCTCGGGCACGTGGGCGCCCTCGCCGGACTCGCGCAGCAGGCGGACGGTCTCGGGCAGCCGGGTCGTGGCGACCTGGAGCGCTTCGGCGCGCAGCCGGCGCAGCGGGCGGACCAGCGAGCCGGCCACGCGGGTGGTGATGATCAGGACGAGGAGCAGCAGCACGAGGATCATCGCACCGGACATGATCGCGTTGCGCTGCTCGGTGTCGCTGAGGTCGCGGGTGCCGGCCACGATCTTGGTGGCCAGGCCGTCCTCGACCTTGCGCATGGCGTTACCGGCCGCGGTGGTGCTCTCGAACCAGCGCGTACGGTCGGCGCGCGTGGTGACGTCGAGGTCCCTGATCCGGTTGAGGGCGCGCACCTGGGCGAGCGCCCGCTGCCGCATGGCGTCGGCGAGGTCGACCTCCAGGCCCTTGACGCCCTCGTGGAACGCCTCCAGGTCCGCCGGGGACGCCTCCTGCTCGAAGGTGAGCTGCTCGGCCTGCTGCTTGTTCCAGGAGCCGAGGAACTCCGCCCAGTCGTCGCTGTCGAGCTTGCTCTGGACGAGTGCCACGAGGAGGATGATCTGCTGCCGCGAGACCTCCTCCTTGACCCGCTGGAGCGCGCCGAGCGCGGCGACGTCGCCCAGGAGGGAGTCGTCGGTGACGCCGTCGCCCATGCCGGCCTGGACCGACGAGAAGACCTCGATCATCGTGGTGTAGGTGCCGATGACGGCGCGCGGGGGCACGTTGCCGACCATGGAGGCGCGCAGGCTGTCGAGGCCGTTGAGCCAGCGGTTCATGCTGGCGACGCCCTCGCGGACGCGGGCCGAGTGGGCGGCGTCGATGGCCGAGGCCGCGTTGACGACGTCCTGCTTGGCCTTGTCGGTCGTCTGCCGCTGGGTCTTGACCTGGACGAAGCGCTGGGCCTTCCTGCGGTCGGCGACGTACCACGCGGTGAGCGTGCGTTCCTTGCCCAGCTCGTGGTTGAGCGCGCCGATGCGCTGCACCAGCTCGGCGACCTGGGTGAGCCGGCGGTATTCGGCGCTGGTGCCGATGGCGTCGGCCAGCTGGATGCCGGCGAGCAGCACACCCACGACCGTGGGGATGAGGATCAGCGCGACCAGCCTTGAGCGCACACGCCAGTTCCCCAGCCGGAACCGTCCGCCTGTGTACTCCCCTGACCTCGTATGTCTGGGGTTATCCGTCCTCACTGACTCTCGCAACCTCTCGCCGGTACGTGCTCGAAAAAATCAGACACGCGTGTGGCGCATGGGATTCTGTCCGGCTGGGTAATTGGAACACAACCCGTACCAGATCGGCCAACCGAACATATCCCATCAAACACGCCCAAAGCAGCACTTCGGGGCGTCTACCGCCGTACACGTTTTCAGGCGGGCCGGAACGAATCCCGCTCGGCCGGTGCCGCGTGCTTCACCATGAGGTGGCGCGTCACCGAGTAGTCCTGCACCGCCTCCTGGCTCATGTCCTTGCCGAACCCGCTGCCCTTCACCCCGCCGTGCGGCGCCTCGCTGGCGATGGGCAGATGGTCGTTGACCCAGGTCACACCCACGTCGAGCCGATGCGACACGCGCATCGCCCGCGACACGTCGCGCGACCACACCGACGACGCCAGGCCGTACGTGGTGCCATTGGCCAGCCTGACGGCCTCGTCCTCGCCCTCGAACGGCAGCGCGACCAGCACAGGGCCGAAAAGCTCGCCTTGGACGATCTCGCTGTCCTGACCGACCTCGCTGACAAGCGTAGGCGAATAGTAAAACCCCGGCCCGTCGATCGGCGACCCCCCGTGGAGAATCCGCCCGCCCGACCTCGAGACGAACCCGTGCACCCGGTCCCGGTGGGCCGCCGAGATCAGGGGGCCGATGTCGGTCGCCGGGTCCCACGGGTCGCCGACGGTGATGTTGGCAAGAGTTGCCCGAATCGCCTCGACCGCGTCCGCGTACACCTCGCGGGCGACGTAGACGCGGGTGGCCGCCGTACAGTCCTGCCCGCTGTTGTACGTCGCCCCCATGGCCACGCCGTGAGCCATCTCGGCCAGATCGGCGTCCTCGAAGACCAGCGCCGGGGCCTTGCCGCCGAGCTCCAGATGGACCCGCTTGAGCGTGCCCGCCGCCCCGGCCATCACGGCGCGGCCGGTCTCCGTCGAGCCCGTGACGCTGACCATGTCGACCCCGGGGTCGGTGACCAGTGCCTGACCGACCTGCGCGTCCCCGGTGACCGCCTGGACGAGCCCTTCGGGCGCGCCCGCCGCGGCGAACAACTCCGCCAGCCGCAGCGTCGTGCGCGGCGTCTGAGGGGCGGGCTTGATCACCACCGCGTTGCCCGCGGCCACCGCCGGGCCGATCTTCCACACGGCCATGACGAAGGGGAAGTTCCATGGCGCGATCGACCCCACCACCCCGACGGGGCGGCGCAGCATGACCGAGGTGTACCCGGGGCTGAACACGCCGGCGCCCGACCCTTCGAGCGAGCGGGCGGCGCCGGCGAAGAAGCGCAGGTTGTCGACGGCGAACGGCAGCTCTCCGTCTCTGAACACCGCGGCGGGCTTGCCCGTCTCCTCCACTTCGAGCCTGGTCAGCTCTTCGGCGTCGGCCTCCACCAGGTCGGCCAGCCGCAGCAGCAGGCGCTGGCGCTCGGCCGGAGTGGTCTGCGACCACGTCTCGAACGCCGCGCGCGCCGACCGTACGGCGGTCGCCACGCCCTCCACCGGCGTGTCCGGAATTTCGGCACACGGGAGTCCGGTGGCGGGGTTGATCAGTTCACGCATCGGAAGACTTCGCTCTCAGGGGTCGTGCTACTTGCCGAGCTGCTCGATCAGGTCGGCGGCCTTGCGCAGCCCGTCGCGGCGCCGGATCTCCTCGCCCGCGGCGGCCAGCCTCGCGCGCAGCTCGGTGTCGCCGAGCAGCCGCGCGACCGCCCCCTTCAGCTCGTCGTCGGTGAAGGTATAGGTCGAAAGCCTGACACCATAGCCCAACTCATCCATTCTCTGGGCATTGTCGTACTGGTCCCAGAAGAGTGGCAGCAGGATCATCGGCTTGCCGAAGTGCAGCGCCTCGGTGGTCGTGTTGTTACCGCCGTGGGTGATGACGAGGTCACACAGTGGGATGATCCTAGTCTGCGGAAGGAACTCCGCGCCCCACATGTTGGCGGGAAGTTCGATCTCCTCGTGCAGCGGGCCCTTGGAGACGACGTACTGATGCGGAGTGTCGGCCAGCACGCCGATCACCCGCCGCATCAGCTCCACGTCGGACGAGCCCAGCGAGCCGAGCGAGAAGTAGATCAGCGAGCCCTCGCCACGCCGGAAGGGCAGTTCCCACTTCTCCTCCGTCTCGCGGACCGAGGAGTCGAGCCGGTGCCAGGTGTCGCCCAGCGGCCGGGCGTCGGCGTAGTCGGCGATCTCCGGATAGACGTAGAGGTTCAGGTCGCCGTTGTGCATGAAGTCGAGCTCCGGCAGCGGCTCGGTGCCCTGCTCGACGCACCACTCGTTCCAGGCGGTCCAGAGCTCGCGGTGGGTGCGGTCGTACTCCGCGCGGAAGGCCTCCCACTCCGAGCGGTCGCCGGCGGGGAGCCCGGAGAAGACCGGCGCGACGTTCTCGCCGCGGACCTCGAGCGGGTTGCAGGAGACGATGCGGACGAACTTCTTGCCCGCCGTGACCAGCGCCGGGAACGTGAGCACGTTGTCCTCGACGATGATGTCCGGCTGCACCCGCTCGATGATGGCCTTGAGCTGCGGCTCGCAGTATTTCGCGCCGTCGATCAGCTCGGCCCAGATGGGCTTGACGACGGTCTCGAGCTGCTCGCGGGTGCTCTTGCGGTACTCGGGCGCGGTCTCGCGGATGAAGTCCTTCCAGAACTGCCCGGGGTCCTGCTCCTCGGCGTCGTCGGGTGGCGGAGCGAGGTCGACCAGGTCCTCCTCGAAGCCGAGTGCTTCGAGCTTGCCCTTCCACGACGCCTCGGCGGCGAAGACGACGCGGTGACCGCGGCGACGCAGGATGTCGCCGATGCCGATGCTGTTGTTGGTGGGACCGTAGGCGCTTTCAGGCATGAACAGGATGGTGAGAGACATGGAGACTCCGGAACTGCTGATCAATTTGAAGGGGAATTCAAAAACGCATCTAGCGTGAAGGTCAACTTAAGGGCACTATGGTCACGGCCAACTGAACAGCAGCCAAACGGGTGAAGGTGGTGGGGGTGGCTCAGCGTAAAAGCCGGAGTGACCGGCGCATCGACTTGATCGAGGCCGCGCGCAGGGCCATCATCCGCCATGGCATCGACGGAGTACAACTCTCCCACGTGGCCGAGGAGGCCGGCCTGACCTCCGGAGCCGTGCTCTACCACTACCCCGACCTCAGCGAACTGCTGGTCGAGGCGCAGCACGCCGGCATGGAGCGCTTCTACGAGCAGCGGCTGCGCCGGCTCGCCGACTTCACCGATCCGGTGGAGAAGCTGGTCGTGACCATCAGGTCGGGGCTGCCGACCGGGCCGCTCGACCCCGACGTCCGCCTGCTCAACGAACTGGGCGGGGCCGCGGGCCGCAACAGGGTCTACGGCGTGTTGCTCACCTCGCTCTATGACCGCCAGGTGTCGATGTACCAGGCGATCCTCGACACGGGAGCGGCGCTGGGGGTGTTCCGGCTGAGCGCCGACTCGCTGACGGTCGCGCGCAATCTCGTGGCGCTGGAGGACGCGTACGGCTACCGCATCACGGCCAGGCATCCGGTGATCGGCCCGGCCGAGGCGGCCGAACTGATCCTCTCCTACGCCCGGGCGGCCACGGGCAACGACCTGTCTCACTGATCGACCGCCATGATGACGGCGTCCTCGGCGTTCCAGCGCACCTTGACCTTTGCCCCGGCCTCCACCGCGCTGGCGCCCTGGACGGCGACGAGCACCGGCTCGACCCGGCCCGGCACGTCCACGGAGATGTGCGACACGCCACCGTAGAAGCTGACGTCGAGGACGCTGCCCCGCAGGCCCGCGGTCTCGCTCTCGTCGACCAGCCTCACCCTCTCGGGGCGTACCGCGAGCAGCGCCTTGCTGCCCGCCGCGAGCTCGGTCATGGGCGTGCCCGCCAGCACGCCGAACTCCTCGCTCTCGAGCCCGTCGAGGCCGCCGGCGACGCCCTCGAACAGGTTGTTGGCGCCGACGAAACCGGCCACGAACGGCGACCGCGGCCGTTCGTACAGCGGGACGGGCTCGTCCACCTGGCACACCGTGCCGCTGTCGAAGACCGCGATGCGGTCGGCCAGCGACATGGCCTCCTCCTGGTCGTGCGTGACGACCACGAACGTGATGCCGACGTCGTGCTGCAGCCGCTTCAGCTCCAGCTGCATGTCGGCGCGGACCTTCTTGTCCAGGGCCGACAGCGGCTCGTCCAGCAGCAGCAGGCGCGGCCGCTTGACGATGGAACGGGCGAGCGCCACCCGCTGCCGCTGCCCGCCGGAGAGCTGGGCGGGCTTGCGCGAGGCGTGCGCGGTCAGCCCGACCGTCTCCAGCACCTCGCCGACGCGCTGCCTGATCTCCTGGCGGGGCAGGCGCTCCCGCTCCAGGCCGTAGGCGACGTTCTTGGCCACGGTCATGTGCGGGAACAGCGCGTACGACTGGAACATCAGGCTGATCGGCCTGCGGTTCGGGGGCAGGGCCAGCAGGTCCTCCCCGTCGAGGGTGACGGTGCCCCGGTCGGGCGTCTCGAACCCGGCGATGATGCGCAGCAGCGTGGTCTTGCCGCACCCCGACGGCCCGAGCAGGGCGAAGAACTCGCCCTGGCCGATCTCCAGCGAGACGCCGTCGAGCGCGGTGACGTCGCCGAACCTGCGCGTGATCCCGTCAACCTTCAGCACTCTGTCTCTCTCCGATCCTCGTCAGACGCTGGCCCGCGATCACCGCTACGAAGCTCACGAGGAGCAGGATCGCGGCCAGCGCGTTGATCTTGGGGGTCACCCCGAAACGGATCATCGAGTAGATGACGATCGGCAGCGTCGGCTCGGCGTTCCCGATGGTGAAGAAGGCGATCACGAACTCGTCGAGCGACAACGTGAACGCCAGCAGCGCCCCCGCCACGATGCCCGGCGCCAGCTGCGGCAGCGTGATCTTCATGAACGTGACCACGTGTCCCGCGCCGAGGTCGCGCGAGGCCTCCTCCAGCGAGGTGTCGGCCCCGGACAGCCGGGTGCGCACCACCGCGGCCACGAACGCCATGGAGAACAGGGCGTGCGCGAGGATCACCGAGTAGTGGCCGAGCGTCAGCGCGATCACGCCGTAGAAGAGCAGCAGCCCGATCGCCAGCACCAGGTCGGGCAGTACGGCGGGCATCAGCGCCAGCGCGTCGAGGGCCTTGGACCTGGAGTGGCGGGCCAGGCCGACAGCCAGCAGCGTGCCCAGCACGGTCGCGATCGCGGTCGACCCCACGGCCACGATCAGCGTGTTGATCAGGCCGTTCCTGACGCGCTCGTCCGCGGCCAGCTCGCCGTACCACTTGAGGCTGAACCCCTCATAGGTGTACGCCGACTCGCCGGCGTTGAACGACATGACGACGAGCACGACGATCGGCAGGTAGAGGAAGACGTACGTCACCCAGAGCGGGACGAACAGCAGCTTGGACCTACGCACGGCGCGCCACCCATGCCTGCGCCATCAGCAGCACCAGGAGCACCGCGATGAGCGCCAGCGCCAGCGCCGAGCCGAACGGCCAGTCGCGCGCCTTCAGGAACTGGTCGCGGATCAGGTTGCCGACCATGATCGACTTGTTGCCGCCCAGGATCTCGGGGATGACGAAGTTGCCGAAGCTCGGCACGAACACGAACAGGCAGCCGCTCAGCACGCCCGGGACCGTGAGCGGCAGCGTGACCTTGCGGAACGTGGTGAACGGCGAGGCGCCGAGGTTCGCCGACGCCTCCCTGAGCTGCGGGTCCAGCCGCTCGATCGCGGCGTACAGCGGCAGCACCATCAGCGGCAGGTACGAGTAGAGCAGCCCGGTGACGATCGCACCCTGGTTGTAGAGCAGCTCGTACGGCCCGAGCCCGATCGCCGCCAGCCCGCTGTTGACCAGCCCGGGACCGCTGAGCAGGATGATCCACGCGTAGACGCGGATGATGAAGTTGGTCCAGAACGGCAGCACGATCGCGACCAGGGCGATCGTCTTCCACCTGGGCGAGAGCCGCGCGATCGCGTAGGCCGTCGGATAGCCGATCAGCAGCGCGATGGCCGTCGTCAGGGCCGCGATGCGCAGCGAGCCGCCGACCACGCCCAGGTAGAGCGGGTCCATCAGGCGGGCGAAGTTCTCGGTGGTGAACTCGTACACGATGCCGCCGAAGCGCCCGCGCTGGAAGACGGTGTTGCTCAGCACCAGGGCCAGCGGCACCAGCAGGAGCACGACGAGGTAGGTCAGGCCCGGCGACAGGAACACGAACGCGCCCAGCCGGCGTCCGCGCGAAGGGGACGCCGACCGGGCCTTGAGCTCAGAGGTCACCGCTGTTACGACTGCGCCGTGACTTCCGTCGACAGGCGGGTGTACTTCGTGGACGCCTGTCCGAGGTCGACGATCGACTCACCGTCGAGCAGCTCGTCCGGCTTGATGCCGAGCAGCGAGCCCTTGGCGACCTTCACGCGCTCCATGGCGGCCTTGTTGGGCACCTTGTAGTTGATGTTCTCGGCGGCCCAGCTGTGGTTCTCGGGGGCGAGGATGTAGTTGATGAGGGCGTGGGCGGCCTCCTTGTTCTTGGAGGACTTCATGATCACCATGGTGTCCACCCAGAGGTCGCTGCCTTCCTTCGGCACCGCGAACGCGATGTTGCCCTTCGGGTCGGTCGTCGGGCACCAGCCGTCCCACGCCTCGACCATGATGGCCTCGCCCGACTTCAGCTTGTCGCCGAAGGTCGTGTCGTCGTAGCCGAGCAGATGTGGCTTCTGCGCCACGAGGAGCTCCTTGGCCTTGGCGATCTCCTCGTCCTTGTCGGTGTTGACCGAGTAGCCGAGGGCCTTGAGCGCCGGCAGCGCCAGCCAGCGTTCGGTGGTCATCATGGTGACCTTCTTGTCGGCCCAGGCCGGCGGCTTGAGAAGATCGTTCCAACTGGTCGGCTTCTTCTTCACCAGGTCGGTCCGGTAACAGATGCCGGTCGTGCCCCAGGTGTAGGGCACGGAGATCTTGTTGCCCTTGTCGTAGGAGAGCTGGGTGGCCTCGGGGTAGAGGTTGGCCAGGTTGGGGATCAGCTCGGGGTGGATCGGCTCCAGCAGGCCCTGCTCGTTGAGCGCCTGAGCGTACTGGCCGGACACGAACGCCACGTCGACCCCGCTGTCACCGGAGGCGGTGAGCTTGGCCATCGCGTCCTCGTTGGTGGCGTGCAGGGCGATCTTGATGTCCTTGACCTTGAGCTTGTCCTTGGCCCCCTTGGTGAACTCCTCGGGCAGGTAGCCGTCCCAAACGGTCACCTGGATCGACTGCTTCGTCAGGTCCGCGTTCGGCTTGAGGTCGTCGGCCGCCGCCGCGTTCGTGCCTTCTGGGCTTGTCGACGACTCACCGCCGCACGCCGCGACGGCAAGCGCGAGGCCGGCCACCGCGACGGCGGCCGGGAGACGACGGGTGAACCGGGTACGGGACACGGCCGCTACTCCTTCTTGAATTTGCGGTGTTAAGAGGGGTCGCGCGACCTTACCGGACACAGCGGACCAGATCAGGAGTGTTGCAGCAGATATCAACATGGGCAAGACTTTTTATGACATTGCTACCTGGAAGTTTGGCGATCGTGTTGAATTGGGATTCAATAGGGCCTCGGTTGATCTCTCTCGGTGAGAAGCCCCTCACCGGCCGAGATCGCGGGCTCACCACCGCGCTCGTGGGGCTGCTGGGCGAGGATCCGCCGCCGCCCTTCGCGGTGCGGCGCTTCCGCCCGCTGCCCACCTTCTCGTACGCCTCCAGGGATCTCCACACTGGGGCCCCAGGTGAGCGTGGTTTCGGCCCGCACGTGGACCAGACAAACCACTCCGTTGTCGTGGCCGAAAAGGTCGTTGTCAAGTGGCTGACCCCGCCGGCTCCCCTGCCGCATCCCGCCCCGGAACTCCTCGCCCATCTCGTTGAGGCGGGTTTCAACGACACCGCTCCTCCCTACGCGGCGCTGACCGCGGAGCTGGACGGCCGCGATCACCTCCTCGCCCTGGTCACGGGCTACCTGCCCGGGGCGCGGGACGGCTGGGAGTGGTGCGTCGACGAAGCCGCGTCGCCGGGGGGAACCGGTGATGGAACCGGCGCCACCGCCTTCGCCGCGCCGCTCGGCCGCCTGGCCGCCGACCTGCATCTCGCCCTCTCCACGCTGCCGCCGCCGCCCGCCGGGGCCGGCCCCGATCTGGCGGAGCGGGCGGGGTGCGCGCTCGCGGAGGCCCTGGAACTGACCGGCGGCGACGACGGCGAACGGCTGGCCGCCAGGTCCGCCGCCCTCCGGCGCGACCTGGCGCCGCTGGCCGTCCCCGCGGCCGGCCCGCGCATCAGGATCCACGGCGACCTGCACGTCGGCCAGATCCTCCGGTGGGACGGCGGGTACGCGGTGATCGACTTCGACGGCAACCCCACGGTCGCGGGCGCGGACCCGTACCAGCCGGCGGCCAGGGACGTCGCCCAGCTCACCACCAGCCTGGAGCACGTGGCGCAGGTGGCGATCAGGCGGCGGTCCACCCCGCCCGCCGAGGCCGCCGCGTGGGCGGCCGCCGCCCGCGCCGCCCTGCTGTCCGCCTACCGGGCCCGGCTGGCCGAGCGGGGCAGGCCCGACCTGCTGGACGACAGGCTGATCCGCCCGTTCGAGGTGGAGCAGGAGTGCCGGGAGCTCATCTACGCCGCCCGCCACCTGCCCCGCTGGCGCTACGCCCCCATGGGCGTCCTGCGCACCTGGTATCCCGAAGAGACCTCGTATCCCGAAGAGAACGCCGAGGACAACGCGTGAATCCCGAGCTCTACCTGTCCGACCTGGAGGCCAAGCCGGAGGCGCTGCGGAGCCTGGCCGGCGCCCTGGCCGAGGAGAACCCCTTCCTGGCCCTGCCTCCGGGCGTCACGAGGGTGCTCTTCCTCGGCATGGGCAGCTCCCGTTACGCCGCCGGGGTGGCGGCCCTGCGCCTGCGCGCGGCGGGCGTCGACGCGTACGCCGACTACGCCTCCGCCGCCGCCACCTGTCCGGCGAGGCAGGACACCCTGGTCGTGCCGATCTCGGCCACCGGCGCCAGCGGGGAGACCCTCGACGCCACGGCCCGCTACGCGGGCGGCCCCTCCCCCGTCGCCGTGCTCACCAACGCCCCGGGCTCGCCCCTCGCCGAGGCGGCCGACCTGGTGATCCCCATGCACGCGGGCGAGGAGCGCGGCGGCGTCGCGTGCCGGACGTTCCAGCACACCCTGGCGCTGCTGCTGCTCATGGAGGCCACGCTCACCGGGCGGGACCGCGACGTCCCCGCCCTGGTGGAGCGGGCCGCCGAGGCCACCGCCGACCTGCTGGAACGCCGGGACGCCTGGCTCCCGCGGGCGCTGGAGCTGCTCGACGGCCCGCACGGCGTCTACACCGTCGCCCCCGCCGAGCGCCTGTCGTCGGCGGAGCAGTCGGCGCTGATGCTCCGCGAGGGCCCGCGCCGCCCGGCCGACGCGTGCGAGACGGGCGACTGGTCCCACGTGGACGTCTACCTCACCAAGACCCTCGACTACCGGGCCCTGCTCTACCCGGGCTCCCGCTACGACGACCAGGCCATGGACTGGGTACGCCTGCGGGGCTCGACGGTGCTGGCCGTCGGCGCGGAGGTGAAGGACGCCGCGGCCGCCATCCGCTACCGGCACGACGGCGACCCGGACGTGGCCCTGCTCACGGAGACCCTGGTGGCCGAGCTGGTGGCCGCCCACTGGTGGAGCGGCCGGTAGGTCAGCCGGCGCGTACGGCCATGGCGTGTTCGACGAGCGTGATGAGGGTGTGCTTGACCGCCGGGCGCGCCCGCGCGTCCATGCGGACGATCGGCACGTGCGTCGAGAGCGTGAGCGCCTCCCGCACCTCGCTCTCGACGTGCGGGAACTCGCCGTTCCAGCCGTTCAGGCCGACCACGAACGGGATCCGCGACTCCTCGAAGTAGTCGACGGCGGGGAAACTGTCGGCGAGCCGGCGCGAGTCGACCAGCACCACGGCGCCGATGGCCCCGCGGACCAGGTCGTCCCACATGAACCAGAACCGGTACTGGCCGGGCGTGCCGAACAGGTAGAGGATCAGGTCGTTCGCCAGGGAGAGCCGCCCGAAGTCCATGGCGACGGTGGTGGTGGTCTTGCCCGGCGTGTGGCCGAGGTCGTCGATGCCCGCCGACGCGTCGGTCATCACCGCCTCGGTGGTCAGCGGCAGGATCTCGGACACGGAGCTCACGAACGTGGTCTTGCCCACGCCGAACCCGCCCGCCACGACGATCTTCGTCGAGGTGAGCCGGCTAGAGCCTGCGAAGTCCACTTAACACCCTTTCGAGCAGGTTTCTATCGGGTAATCCCGCATTCAGCTGCGGCTGGTACACCTTGACCAGCCCGTCCGCCTCCATGTCGGCGATGAGCACCCGCGCCACTCCGAGCGGGACGCTGAGCAGCGCCGAGATCTCCGCCACGGACCGCACCTGCCGGCACAGCTCGCTGATCGCCCGGAACTCGCGGGTGTAGGTCGAACCGAGCTGGGCCGAGGTCGCCGACGACACCAGAGCCTCCATGGCCAGCTCGGTGCGCGGCGCGGTCCTTCCGCCGGTGACGGCGTACATGCGGACGAGCGAGCTGCGCTCGGGCTCCGGCTCGCCGTTATCCCACGATGCCACGGTTCACTCCCTTGACTTCCTCCCCACGCCTAAAGGCAGGGGACTCCAATCCGTCACCGGATCGGGGTTCCTGTTTCATCGGGCCACGCCTCCCCGGAAGACTCCGGGGCCGGTCTTACCAGCCCTCCGCAGGCGTTTTACCTCTCGACCAGCCCGGCCGCGAGGATGTTCTTCGCCGCGTTCACGTCCCGGTCGTGGACGCTCCCGCAGGCAGGACAGGTCCACGAACGGACGTTCAACGGCATGGACCCGTTGACGTGCCCGCATCCGCGAGCCGAGCACAGCTTCGACGACGGGAACCACCGGTCCACGGCCGCCAGCGTCCGCCCGTACCAGGCGGCCTTGTACTCCAGCATCCCCCGCAACTCCCGCCAGGAGGCGTCGGAGATGGCGCGGGCCAGCGAGTGGTTCTTGACCAGGTTGCGGACGGTCAGGTCCTCGATCGCGAGCGTTTGGTTCTCGCGCACCAATCGAGTGGTGACCTTGTGCAGGAAGTCCCGACGCCGGTCGGTGATCCGGGCATGCGCCCGCGCCACCTTCAGCTTGGCCTTGGCCCGGTTCGCCGAGCCTTTCGCCTTCCGGGCCAACTCCCGCTGCGCCTTGGCCAAGCGCCGCCTGTCCCGTCGTTCGCAGCGCGGATTCGTGATCTTCTCGCCGGTGGAAAGCGTCAGCAGATGAGTGAGCCCGGCATCCATCCCGACCTGCGCATCCACGGGCGGCAGCGGGCTGGTCTTCTCCTCGACCAGCAGGGACACGAACCAGCGTCCCGCCGCATCCTTCGACACCGTCACCATGGACGGCTCGGCTCTTTCCGGGAGCGGACGCGACCACACGATGTCCAGCGGAGCTTCCATCTTCGCCAGCTTCACCACGCCATCCCGGAACGAGAAGGCGTTGTTCTGGAACGTCGCCGATGCCCGCGACTTGTGCTTGGACTTGAAGCGCGGGTAGCGGGCACGCTTGGCGAAGAAGTTGTTGAACGCTACCTGCTGCCGGCGCAACGCCTGCTGCAACGGGACGTTCGACACCTCGCGCAGGAACTCCAGTTCCGGGTCCTGCTTCCATGCGGTCAGCCACTTGGCCGTGTCCACGTACGAAGTCGAGACGTGCTCGTCGGTGTAGCGCCGGTTGCGTTCGGCGAGTGCCTTGTTCCAGACCAACCGGACACACCCGAACGTGCGGTTCAGCAGATCTGCCTGTTCGGGGGTCGGATAGAAGCGGTACTTGTAGGCCCGCTTCACGATCTGGGACATGCTTAACATGAGAGCGCTTGATCATGTTAAAGCTTGACCCCCATTCCGGCCTATCCCCAGGGCTGAAGCCCGGGGTCTGCGGCCTGTAAACACACATGATCACCACGGACGCGCGGCGGACAGCTCCGCCCGTACGGCGGGCGTGAGCACCTGGCCCGCGCGCTCGACCAGGATCGTCATCTGGTAGGCGACCAGCCCCATGTCGCAGTCGGGTGCGGCCAGCACCGCCAGGCAGGATCCGTCGCTGATCGACATCACGAGCAGCAGCCCGCGCTCCATCTCGACGAGCGTCTGGGTGACCCCTCCGCCCTCGAAGACCCGCGCCGATCCGTGCGTGAGGCTGACCAGGCCCGCCGCGATGGCGGCGAGCTGGTCGGCGCGGTCCTTGGGGAAGCCCCGCGAGTACGCCATGGGCAGCCCGTCGGCGGAGACCACGACGGCGTGCGCCACGCCGGGCACCTCTTCGACGAAGCCGGTGACCAGCCAGTTGACGTCCCTGGCGGCCTGGCTCAGCTCCTTCACGAGTCCTCCTCGAGCTCGGCACGGCCCTTGCGCACGCCCTGCTGGTAGCTGGCCAGCCGGGAACGCAGCCGATCAGGGGACAGCGGTGGAGCGGGAGCGGGAGCGGGCGCCGGATTCGCGGTGCCTGGTACCAGATTCGCCTTCGGCGTCCTTTTCGGCAAGCCCGAGTTCGTGGTGCCGCTCTGGGCGGGCTCCGCGGCCGCGCCCGCGGCCTGCCATCCCTGGTCGGCGGGCGAGCTCCAGGAGGAGTCGCGGTGGTCGGCGGTGGGGGCCGCCTTGCTGAACCAGCTGCTCTCCTCGACGGCGGCGAAGATCGGCAGGAACTCGTCCTGGGACGGCCCTGCCAGGTCGGGCGGCGGCTCGGCCGCTTGCGTGTACGGCGGCTGCTCGCCCGGATAGGTGTACGGCGGCTGCTCTCCCAGAGTGGGAGGCAGGGTGGGAGGCAGGGCGGGCGGCAGGGTGGGCGGCGGCGCGGCCGGCAGGGTCGTCGGCGACGGGCCGAACCACGACGACGGCTCGGCCGTCACGGGTGCGGCGTCGAACGACGGATGCCCGGGCGGAGGGCCCGTCAGCGAGGCGGGCGGGGGCGTGTGCACGGGGGCGGCGAAGGAGTCGGCGGTCCCGAAGGACGGCGTACGCACCTGCGCCTGTCTCGGCACCTGGACCCGTCCCTGCGCGGGCAGCGCGCTCGGCACCTCCGTGAGCAACATCGGCGGGATGAGCACCATGGCGGTCAGCCCGCCGATGTCCTGCGCCCGCAGCTGGACCTTGATGGTGTGCCGCAGCGCCAGCCGGCCGACCACGAACAGGCCCATGCGCCGCGACACCGACACGTCCACGACCGGCGGATTGGCCAGCCGCCAGTTGGCCTCGGCCAGTTCGTCGGGGCTCATGCCGATCCCCTGGTCGGTGACCGACACCATCAGGCTGCCCTCGTCGAGCCGGCCGCTGGAGATGATGACCTTGGTGTCCCGGGAGGAGAAGGAGACGGCGTTCTCGACCAGCTCCGCGAGCAGGTGCACCACGTCGGTGACGGCCTGGCCGGCGATCGCGACGTCCGACTCGACCTGGATGCTGACCCGGTCGTAGCTCTCCACCTCGCCCAGCGCCGCCCGCACGATGTCCATCAGCTCGACCGGCTCGCTCCACTTGCGGGCGGCTTCCTGGCCGGCCAGGACGAGCAGGTTCTCGCTGTTGCGCCGCATGCGGGTGGCCAGGTGGTCGAGCTTGAACAGGTCGCCGAGCCGGGCGTCGTCGCGCTCTCCGCGCTCCAGCCGCTCGATCAGCGTGAGCTGCCGTTCGACGAGCGTCTGGCTGCGCCTGGACAGGTTGACGAACATGGCGTTGACGTTGGAGCGCAACCGCGCCTCGTCGCCCGCCAGCCGTACGGCCTCGCGGTGCACCTCGTCGAACGCGCGCGCGACCTCGCCCACCTCGTCCCTGGAGAAGATGCCGATGGGCGGCACCTCGGCGTTGACCGCGCCGTCGCGCGACTCCCGCAGGTGCTGCACGAAGTCGGGCAGCCGCCGGCCCGCGATCTCCAGTGCCTCGCTGCGCAGGCGGCGCAGGGGGCGTACGAGCGACCTGGCCACACCGGTGGTGATCAGCAGCACCGCCACCAGCAGCGCGAGGACCGCGCCCGCGGTCACGTACGCCTTGCGCCGCTCGTCCGCGCTGAGCGCCTCGCTGCGGGCCACGATGCCCTCCGCCCGGCGCCGCTCGACCGTGCGCATGGAGTCGACGACCACCGCGGCGGCGTCGTGCCACTCCTTGGCGTCGTCGCGCTTGGCCTGGTCGAGCCCGCGCAGCGGCAGCTCGTTGGTGGCCCTGATCATCACCAGCTCGCGCAGGAACAACATGCGCTCGGCGGACCTGCCGTTGACGGTCTCGTCGAAGAAGCGGCGCTCGCCTGAGGTGGCCTCCTCGGCGAAACCCCTGCGCTCGCTGGCCTCCTTGGACTGCTCGCCGAGGAAGCGTTTGAGCTGGTCGGGGTCGAACGCCCCCTCGACCAGCACGATCGTGACCAGCGCCTGCTGGTAGGAGACGCTCTCCTTGGCCCGGGCGAGCGCGTCGAGCATGCGGGTCTGGCGGAACAGCTCGTCGTCGACGCTGCCCTTGATCAGCTCGTTGTGCACGGACAGCAGGTCGGCGATCACGGTCGTGTAGAGCTCGACGGCCGGGCCGGGCAGCAGGTTGGCGTCGAGTGCCTGCGCGCGCAGGGTGCTCAGGTCGTTCAGGCGGCTGAGCAGGGTCTCGATCTGGTCCGCGGTGCGCCCGCTCACGTCGTTCAGCAGGGACTGCGCGAGGCCGCGCACCTGCTTGACGGACAGGTCGGTCTGGTCCATCTGGGCGCGCACCGTGCCGAGCTCGACCGCGGGCCGGTCGCGGGCGATGTACCACGCGGTCCTGGCCCGTTCTGTGGACACCTGGTGGGTGAGCTCGCCCAGCTCCGCGGACATCCGGGCGAACTGGTTCGTACGGCTGTAGTCGCCGGCGGCGGAGGTCGAGGCGAGCACCTGGACACCGCCGAGCAGGACGGCGGCGGCCGTGGGGATGAGGATGAGCGCGACCAGGCGCGCCCGCACGCGCCAGTTGCGCAGCCGCCAGCCGCTCTCGCCGGCCTGCCTCTCGCTCAGCTGTGTACTCACCGAACGCACCTCGCCCGAATCGGCGTATATGAGGGGCATACGCCCCGGGGGAAATCAGCAAGTGCGGGTAATTGGAACACATCCCATACAGGACGGCCAACCGAACTTAACGCGACAAAAGTCGAGTCGTGTGACTCCTGAGGATAGAACTTGGGACACCATGCGTGAAGCACCCGGGCGAGAGATTAACCCAGATCAAGATAGATGTCCGCTAATGAGCGGTTAGTACGTTTCAACGCATAACACGGAAGCCGCACCGTGATCTCCGGAGTGTCACAGCGTTGAGAATGTCGCTAATCACCACATATGTTGAGCGACGTCATAACGAGGAGGCGAGTGTGGGCGATTCTCACAGCGCGGCCATCACCGTCGACGGCCTGTGGAAGATCTTCGGGCCCAAGGCACAGAAAGTGCTGAACAGCGAGGACAGACATCTCGATCCCGCCGCGCTGAGAGAGAAGACCGGCTGCACCGCCGCGGTCAGGGACGTCGGTTTCGAGGTACGCCCCGGCGAGGTTTTCGTGGTCATGGGGCTGTCCGGCAGCGGCAAGTCCACCCTCGTACGCTGCCTCACGCGGCTCGTCGAGCCCAGCGCCGGCGAGATCACCATCGGCGGCGAGGACATCGGCCGCGCCTCGCCCGCCCGGCTCCGCGAGATCCGGCGGCACCAGGTCAGCATGGTCTTCCAGCACTTCGGCCTGCTGCCGCACCGCAAGGTGATCGACAACGTCGCCTACGGTCTGGAGATCCAGGGCACGCCGAGGGCCGCCAGGCACGAGCGGGCCGAGGAGATCCTCGCCCTGGTCGGCCTCGACGGCCACGCCGACGCCTACCCCGACCAGCTCTCCGGAGGCATGCAGCAGCGGGTCGGGCTGGCCCGCGCGCTGGCCGTGGACCCGCAGGTGATGTTGTTCGACGAGCCGTTCAGCGCGCTCGACCCGCTGATCAGGCGCGACATGCAGGCCGAGGTCATCCGCCTGCACCGGGAGGTCGGCAAGACGATGGTGTTCATCACGCACGACCTGTCGGAGGCGCTCAAGCTGGGCGAGAGGATCGCGATCATGCGGGCGGGCTCGATCGTGCAGCTCGGCACCGCGGAGGAGCTCGTGGGCGCGCCGGCCGACGACTACGTGGCCGACTTCGTCCGTGACGTACCGAAAAGCCACGTGCTGACGCTGCGCCGGCTCTGCCGGCCCCCCGAGCCCGGCGAGTCGCTGGACGGGCCCGAGTTACCGGTCACCACCGTCATCAGGGACGCCATCGCCGCCTCCGCCGCCTCCGCCCACCCGATCAGGGCCGTGGACGGCGACGAGCTGGCGGGCGTCGTGGACCGGGTCGACCTGCTGTCCTTCCTGTCGGGCCAGGAGAGCCCCGTGCGAGCGGGCGCATGAGCAGCGCCACGGCCGCCGGCAGGCCGGCCTGGCTCGGCCTGCCGGGGTGGGCGGCCCCCGCGGGGGCGGCGGTCCTGTTCGCGGCGGCGTACCTGGCCTTCCGCGACACGGCGACGCTGCCGCACAGCAGGGAGGCGGCGCCGTTCCTGGCCGTCACCGAGCTGCGCGAGTGGATCGACGACAACAGGAACGACAACCCGCTCTTCCTGTACTTCCTCAACTACATCAGGCTGTTCGTCGGCGGGCTCTACGACGCCTTCCACACCGTCCTGTTCGCGCTCGGCTGGCCCGGACTCACGGGCGTCATGGGTGCGCTGGGCTGGTTGTCCGGCGGCCGGTGGATCGCGGCGCTCGCGGTGGGCGGCGTGAGCGCGTTCGGCCTGCTCGGCCTCTGGGAGTCGAGCGTCGACACGCTGGCCCTGGTCGCGGTGGCGGTGCTGCTGTCGCTGGCCGTCGGCATCCCGCTGGGCGTGTGGGCCGGGCTCTCCGAGCGCGTGCGCAGGGCGCTGACGCCGGTCCTCGACGTCATGCAGATCATGCCGACGTTCGCGTACCTGGCGCCGCTCGCGCTGTTCTTCCACATCGGCGCGCCCGCCGGCGCCATCGCGACGATGATCTACGCGATCCCGCCCGCCATCCGCATCACCGCCCTGGCCATCTCGGAGGTCTCCCCCACGGCGGTCGAGGCGTCCGCCTCGCTGGGAGCCACGGGCCGGCAGACGTTGTTCAAGGTCCACCTCCCGCTGGCCAGGTCCACGATGGCGCTGGCGGTCAACCAGACGATCATGATGGCGCTGTCCATGGTCGTCATCGCGAACCTGATCTCGGCGCCCGGGCTGGGCGGCGACATCATCCGCGGCCTGTCGCGAGCCCAGGTCGGCATCATGCTCCCGGCGGGCGTGGCCGTGGTGATCATGGCGGTGACGCTCGACCGGATGACGATGGCCCTCTCCCGCCGGGACGCGCACGCCCGGACCTCACGGGTCGACCTGGCCGGGGCGGGAGCGCTGGCGCTGGCCGGGCTCGCGCTCATCCCCGTGTCGCCGCGCGTCTGGCCCGAGAACCTCACCCTCGACGTCGTGGCGGAGGTGAACGCCGCCGTCCGCTGGGCCGAGACGACCTGGTACCCGGTGACGACGTTCATCAGGGAAGCCACCACCCAGGCCCTGCTGAACCCGCTGCAGTCGCTGCTCACCTCGGCCCCCTGGTGGCTGGTGGCGCTCGCGGTGCTGGCGGCGGCCTGGCGGGTGAGCGGGCTGCGTCCCGCGCTGACGGCGCTGGCCTGCCTGCTGGCCATCGCGCTGCTCGGCCTGTGGGAGCACAGCATGATGACGATGAGCACGGTCGCCGTCGCGGTGCTCGTCACGCTGGCCATCGGCCTGCTGCTCGGGGTGGCCGCGGCCCGCTCGCCGCACTTCTCGGCCGTGCAGCGGCCCATCCTCGACGCCGCGCAGACCATGCCCGCGTTCGTCTACCTGCTGCCGGCCCTGGCGCTCTTCGGCACCACCAGGTTCACCGCGATCTTCGCCTCCGTCATCTACGCGGTCCCGCCGGTCGTACGCCTGGTCGAGGACGGCATCAGAGCGGTGCCCGCCACGGTCGTCGAGGCCGCCGCATCGGCGGGCTCGACCCCGGGCCAGCTGCTGTGGAAGGTGCAGCTGCCCATGGCGAGGAGGGCCATCCTGCTCGCGGCCAACCAGGGCATCGTGATGACGCTGGCCATGGTCGTCATCGGCGGCCTGGTCGGGGCGGGCGCGCTGGGCTACGACGTGGTCCTCGGGTTCTCCCAGCGGACCGACTTCGGCATGGGCTTCGTGGCCGGCATCGCCACGGTGCTCCTCGGAGTCATGCTCGACCGCATCACGCAGGGCGCCGACAGGCGCTCTTCCCCCCGAAAGAGGAAGTTCACATGAAGATTCGCCTGCTCGCAGGCCTTCTCGCCCTGGGACTCACCACGATGGGCTGCGGCGGAGCCACGGTCGACACCTCGACCAGCTCCGCCGCGCCGGAGGCCGGCGCCAGCGCCTCGGGCGCCTCCGCCGGCACGGTGAAGATCGCCATCAATCCGTGGGTCGGTTACGAGGCCAGCGCGAACGTCGTGGCGTACCTGCTGGAGAACGAGCTCGGCTACGAGGTCGAGCTGCCCGAGATCAAGGAGCAGCTGGCCTGGGAGGGCTTCGAGACCGGCGACGTCGACGTCATCATCGAGAACTGGGGCCACCCTGACCTGAAGAAGCAGTTCATCGAGGAGAAGAAGGTCGCCGTCGAGGCCGGCTCCACCGGCAACAAGGGCGTCATCGGCTGGTACATCCCCAAGTGGATGGCCGACGAGCACCCCGACATCACCGACTGGAAGAACCTCAACAAGTACGCCGAGCTGTTCAAGACCTCCGAGTCTGGCGGCAAGGGCCAGCTGCTGTTCGGCGACCCGTCGTACGTCAGCAACGAGGCCGCGCTGATCAAGAACCTCAAGCTCGACTACAAGATCGTCACCGGCGGCAGCGAGGCGGCCCTGATCAAGGGCGCCCAGCAGGCGCAGGCGCAGAAGAAGCCGCTGCTGTTCTACTTCTGGGACCCGCACTGGCTGTTCAGCCAGACCGAGCTGGTCCGGGTCAACCTGCCGCCCCACACCGAGGGTTGCGACGCCGACCCGAAGAAGGTGGCCTGCGACTACCCGGAGATGGACCTCGACAAGATCGTCAGCAAGAAGTTCGCCGACACCGGCGGCAAGGCGTACGAGCTGGTCAAGAACTTCAGCTGGACCAACGCGGACCAGAACGCCGTCGCCGACGACATGACCAACAACGGCATGACCGGCGAGGAGGCCGCCAAGAAGTGGGTCGAGGCCAACCCCGCCAAGTGGCAGGCGTGGATCCCCAAGTAGCCCCTCGACGACCCGGGTCCCGGCACGCGGGGCCCGGGCACGGAGACCTCTGATGCGAACGAAGACGCTCGTCGGGCCGCTGGTCGCGGCCCTGCTCCTGGCGGCCTGCTCCACCGGGGAGCCCGACTCGGCCACCGTGTCCAAGGGGACGGTCGCCATCGACGTCCACGCCTGGGTGGGCTACGAGGCCCAGGCTGCCGTGCTGGCGTACCTGCTGAAGCACGAGCTGGGATACGCGGTGAAGACGCGGAAGGCGGCGGAGGCGCAATCCTGGAAGGACTTCGAGTCCGGCAAGGTGGACGTGATCGTCGAGAACTGGGGGCACAACGATCTGAAGAAGGAGTTCATCGAGGAGAAGAAGGTCGCCCTGTCGGCCGGTCTTACGGGCAACAAGGGAGTGATCGGCTGGTACGTCCCCGAGTGGATGGCCAAGAAATATCCCGACATTACGGACTACCGAAACCTCAATAAATACGCACACCTCTTCCGCACCCCAAAGACGGGAAATGCCGGACAGATCCTGGACGGCGACCCGTCGTTCGTGACCAACGACGAGACACTCGTCAAGAACCTCAACCTCAACTACAAAGTCGTCTACTCGGGCAGCGAGGAGGCGTTGATCAAGGCGGCCCAGTCCGCGACGAGGAATCGGACGCCCTTGCTCATGTATTTCTACGAACCGCAATGGTTGTTCACCAAGGTCAGACTCGTCAAGGTCGCGCTGCCCCCGTACGCGGTGGGCTGCGACGAGGTCCCGGCCAAGGTCGCCTGCGACTACCCGCCCTACCTGCTCGACAAGCTCGTCAGCCGGCGGTTCGCGGAGACCGGCGGGCCGGCGTACGAGCTGGTGCGCAACTTCAGCTGGACCAACGACGACCAGAACACCGTGGCCAGCGACATGATCAACGAGAAGATGACCGCCGAGCAGGCGGCCGAGCGATGGGTCGCCGAGAACAAGATCGTGTGGAAGGACTGGATTCCCCGTTGAGGTACGACTACGTCATCGTGGGCGGCGGCAGCGCGGGCTGCGCCCTGGCCAACCGGCTCAGCGCCGACCCCTCGACGTCCGTGCTGGTGCTGGAGGCGGGCAGGCCCGACTACCTGTGGGACGTGTTCATCCACATGCCCGCCGCGCTGATGTTCCCGATCGGCAGCCGCTTCTACGACTGGAAATACGAGTCCGAGCCCGAGCCGCACATGCACGGCCGCCGCGTCTACCACGCCCGAGGCAAGGTGCTGGGCGGCTCCAGCAGCATCAACGGCATGATCTTCCAGCGCGGCAACCCGCTCGACTACGAGCGCTGGGCCGCCGACCCCGGCATGGAACGCTGGGACCACGCGCACTGCCTGCCCTACTTCAAGCGCATGGAGACCTGCCTGGCCGAGCCCGGCACCGACTTCCGCGGCGGCGACGGCCCGCTGAAGCTCGAACGCGGCCCGGCCCGCGGCCCGCTCTTCGAGGCGTTCTTCGAGGCCGTGCAGCAGGCCGGCCACCCGCTGACCGACGACGTGAACGGCTACCGCCAGGAGGGCTTCGCGGCCTTCGACCGCAACGTCCACCGCGGCCGCCGGCTCAGCGCGGCCCGCGCCTATTTGCACCCCGTACGCCGGCGGCGCAACCTCACGGTCAGAACCCGCGCGTTCGTGGAGCGCGTGCTCTTCGACGGCACCAGGGCCGTCGGCGTGCGGTGCGACGGCGAGCGCATCGAGGCGGGCGAGGTCATCCTGAGCGCCGGCGCCGTCAACACCCCCCAGCTCCTGCAACTGTCCGGGGTCGGCCCGCGCGAGCTGCTGGAGCCCCTGGGCGTGAAGATGGTGCACGACCTTCCGGGCGTGGGCGAGAACCTGCAGGACCACCTGGAGGTGTACGTCCAGCACGGCTGCAGGCAGCCGGTCTCGCAACAACCGTCGCTGGCCAGATGGCGCAGGCCCTTCATCGGCGCCGACTGGCTCTTCCGCAGGAGCGGCCCGGGCGCCACCAACCACTTCGAGGCCGGCGGCTTCATCCGCTCCAACGACGAGGTGGCGTACCCGAACCTGATGTTCCACTTCCTGCCGATCGCGGTCCGCTACGACGGCTCAGCCCCGGCCGGCGGCCACGGCTACCAGGTGCACATCGGCCCGATGTACTCCGACGCGAGGGGCTCGGTGCGGATCACGTCGGCCGATCCCCGCCAGAAGCCGGCCCTGCGCTTCAACTACCTCTCCACCGACCAGGACCGCCGCGAGTGGGTGGAGGCCGTCAGGCACGCCAGGACCATCCTGGCCCAGCCCGCCTGGGCCGGCCTCGACGCCGGCGAGCTCTCCCCCGGCCCCGCCGTGCAGAGCGACCAGCAGATCCTCGACTGGGTCGCCAGGGACGCCGAGACCGCGCTCCACCCCTCCTGCACCTGCAAGATGGGCACCGGCGAGACGGCGGTGGTGGACCCGGGGACGATGCGCGTCCACGGCCTCGACGGGCTGCGCGTGGTGGACGCCTCGGCGATGCCGTACGTCACCAACGGCAACATCTACGCCCCGGTCATGATGCTCGCCGAGAAGTCGGCCGATCTCATCCTCGGCAACACCCCGCTGCCCCCGGAGCCCGTGGAGTTCTACCGCCACCCCCGGCCGGCCTGACCCGCGCTCCTTGGTCCGGATCGTCGGTGCGCGGCCACTACCGGTCCCACAGCGCACTGATCGGCAGGGCGGTGAGCCGATCCCCGAAGGCGAGTGACCGCTTGCCGGTGTAGAGGACGAACCCGTGACTCCTCCGCTCCCTGAAGGCAGCGGCTTCTCGCCCCGCTTACGCGGGAGACGACGGCCAAGCCCTGACCGATGCCCGAAAGCACAAGCACCATCCGCAGGAGGCGACGGTGTCCGAGGTTCTGCCACTGAACGCCCGGGCCTTGGCGGCCCTCCCGCTCCCTGCAGATGGCGACCACTTCCGACATCACACATGACTGCCGTACGGTGTACCGTACGACGGTGACCCTCGAGTACTCGGGCAAGGGCGACCCGGCGCGCAGCCTGGCGCTGCTCTGGCGCACCGGAGAGCGGGCCAGCCGCAAGGGCAAGCCGGAGCTGAGCGTCGACCGCATCGTGCGGGCCGCCATCGAGGTGGCCGACGCGGAGGGCCTGCAGGCGCTGTCCATGCGCCGCGTGGCCGAGCGGCTGGGCGTCGGGACGATGTCGCTCTACACGTACGTGCCCGGCAAGCCGGAGTTGTTCGACGTCATGCTGGACACCGTCTACGGCGAGACCGGCAGGCCGGAGGACGTGCCCGGCGGCTGGCGGGGCCGGCTGGAGCAGATCGCCAGGGCGAACTGGGCACTCTATCTGCGCCACCCCTGGCTGCTGCAGGTGGCGACGAGCCGCCCGGTGCTCGGCCCGAACGTCACCGCGAAGTACGACTACGAGCTGCGCGCGATCGACGGGATCGGGCTGACGGACGTGGAGATGGACTCGGTGATCACCCTGATCACCGGTTTCGTGCACGGCACCGCCCGGGGCGCGGTGGAGGCCGCGCAGGCCGAGACCCGGACGGGCATGACCGACGAGCAGTGGTGGGCCGCGCACTCGCCCTTCCTCGGCAGGATCGCCGACGTCGACCGCTATCCCACGGCGACCCGGGTGGGTCAGGCGGTGGGGGAGCAGCTCAACGCCGCCTACAGCCCCGAGCATGCCTTCGAGTTCGGCCTCCGGCGCGTGCTCGACGGCATCGAGGCGCTGGTGGACAGCCGGGCCGACGGGGGCGGTCAGGCTCCGGGCAACGCCCGCTCGTAGCGGGAGCGCTAGCGCACGGGAGCGGAGCGCAGCCGTACGACGTGCTCGACCAGCGAGATCAGCGTCGACTTGACCGCCTCGCGGTTGCGGGCGTCGGTGCGCACGATCGGCACCTGCGGCGACAGCGCCAGCGCCTCCCTCACCTCCTGGTCTGAGTGCGGGAACTGGCCCTCCCAGCCGTTGATGCCGATCAGGAAGGGCAGCTTGGCCTCTTCGAAGTAGTCGATGGCCGGGAAACTGTCGGCCAGGCGGCGCGTGTCGAGCAGCACCACCGCGCCGATGGCGCCGCGCACCAGGTCGTCCCACATGAACCAGAACCGGTGCTGCCCGGGCGTGCCGAACAGGTAGAGGATCAGGTCACGATCCAGCGACAGACGGCCGAAGTCCATCGCCACGGTCGTGGTCTGCTTGTGGGGCGTCAGGCCGAGGTCGTCGATGCCCGCGGACGCGTCGGTCATCACCGCTTCCGTCGTGAGCGGAAGGATCTCGGACACCGCCCCCACGAATGTCGTCTTGCCGACGCCGAACCCGCCCGCGACGACGATCTTGGTCGACGTGAGGCCGGGGCTAGAGCCTGCGTAGTCCACTGAGCACCCTTTCGAGCATGTTGAGGTCTGGCTGTCCCTCGCTGAGGTGCGGCCGGTGCAGGCGGACAAGCCCTTCATCGGACATGTCCGCCACGAGCACCCTGGCGACGCCCAGCGGGACACGGAGCAGGGCCGAGATCTCGGCGACCGACCGGAACGTCCTGCACAGCTGCATGATGGCCTCCTGCTCGGGGGTGAGCAGGGCCATCTCCTCGTCCGGGATCGACATCGACGAGATCAACGTCTCCATCGCGAGGTGATAGCGGGGCTCGGATCGACCGCCGGTCACCGCGTAGGGGCGGAACAAGGGCTCGTCGTCCCCGGCCCCGTCAACGCCGTACACGACCCTCTCCCATCAGTTCATCACCGCGTCCTGGCCGCCTGAAGCTCCGCGCGCAGGGCCGGGGTGAGCGCCTGTCCCGCCCTGTCCACCAGCAGCGTCATCTGATAGGCCACGAGCCCCATGTCGCAGTCGGGCGCGGCCAGCACCGTGAGCACGGAACCGTCGCTGATCGCCATGACCAGGAGCAGGCCACGCTGCATCTCGACGACGGTCTGCGTCACCGACCCGCCCTCGAAGACCCTGGACGCGCCCACGGTCAGGCTCAGCAGACCCGCCGAGACCGCGGCGAGCTGGTCGGCCCTGTCAGGTGGGAAGCCCTCCGACGCCGCCAGGCACAGACCGTCGGCGGAGACGACGACGGCGTGCGCCACACCTGGCGTGTTGCGGACGAAGTCGGTGATCAGCCAGTCGAAGCGATGTGCCTCATGGCTCAGGGTTGTCACGCATCCTCCCCAGCGGGACGCTCACTCACTCTTGTTCCTCCTGTCCACGTACTTCCTGGCGGGCCCGTCGCACACCTTGCTGAAAACCGGCCATCCTGCTGCGCATCCGGTCTGCGGAGACCGGTTGCGCCGGCGCCGGCCGCGACGGCTGTTGCTGCTGTGCCGCCTGGCCGGCCGCCGTGCCGGGGACCAGATTCGCCTTGGGGGTGCGCTTCGGAAGCCCGGCGGCGGTGATCCCGCCGAGACTCGGCTCGCTCGCGGCGGCCGCCGCCTGCCAGCCGGCGTCAGCGGCCGTTCGCCACGCTTCCTCCCCAGAGCGTACGGCCTGCCCCGGCGTGGCATCGCCGCCGCCCTCCGCCTGCGCCGCCTGCTCCTCCGGCGGCCTGCGGAACCAGGCCGACTCCACCGACGCGAAGATCGGCAGGAACTCCTCCTGCTCCTGCCCCACCGGCGACACGTCGACCGAGGGGACCGGGTCCGGCCTGCGCACGTCGTTCGTGGAGTACGACGGCGGCGGCGTCTGGAACGCGCCATTTCCGGATGGCGGAGAGCCCTTGCTCGGGTACGACGGGTAGGTTCCCGAGTCGAACGAGGCCGGCTGCCTGCGGTAGGAACCGCCGTCGGTGTCGGCGGTGAAGCCGTTGACACCCGCCCTGCCGGGGTCGGACGGGTGCGTTCCGAACGCCGGCCTCGGCGTCCCCGGCGCGCTGTCGTACGTGGCGGGGCCGGGCCGGGGCGCTCCCGTGACCCTGCCGTTGCCGCCCGGACGGAAGGAGCCAGGGTCGAAGGAGTCGAAGCTGCCGAACGACCGGAACGTCCCGTTCTGGGCGGGCTGACCCGCCTGGCCGGGCACCGGCACACCCGCCGGACCGGGCACGCCGGCCTGGCCAGGAACGCCGGCCTGGCCTGGGGCGGCCGCCTGACCCGGCATGGTCCCGCCGCCGAACGCCGGCCGCTGCGGCAGCGGCTGCTGCGCTCCGTCGGCGATCAGCGCGGGCGGCAGCAGCACCATGGCGATCAGCCCCGCGCCCTCGCCCTTCCTGAGCTGCACCCTGATGCCGTGGCGCAGCGCCAGCCGGCCGACCACGAACAGGCCCATGCGCCGGGAGACCGACACGTCCACGACCGGGGGCTCGGCCAAACGGCGGTTGGCCTCGGCCAGCTCCTCCTCGGTCATGCTGATGCCGGTGTCGGTCACCGACACCAGCGCGCCGCCGCCCTCGATGAGGCTGCTGGTCACCGTGACCTGGGAGTTGTTCGGGGAGAACTGGATGGCGTTCTCGACCAGCTCGGCGACCAGGTGGACCAGGTCGTTGGCGGCGCTGCCGACCACCGAGGTGGCGCGGTGCACCTTGACCTGGACACGCTCGTAGCCCTCGACCTCCGACAGCGCGGCGCGTACGACGTCGACCAGCTTGGCCGGCTGGCTGCGCCGGCGGGTGGCCTCGTGGCCGGCCAGGACCAGCAGGTTCTCGGAGTTGCGTCGCATGCGGGTGGCCAGGTGGTCGAGCTTGAACAGGTCGGCCAGCCGGCCGCCGTCCTGCTCGCCCTTCTCCAGGCCGTCGATCAGCGAGATCTGCCGCTCGACCAGCGTCTGGGTCCGGCGCGAGAGGTTGACGAACATCGAGCTGATGTTGCTGCGCAGCTCGGCCTCCTCGCCCGCCAGCCGCACGGCCTGCCGGTGCACCTGGTCGAAGGCCCTGGCCACCTCGCCGATCTCGTCGTTGCCCTCGACCTCGATGGGGCGTACCTCGCCCACGGAGCCTTCGCCGCTGACGCGCAGCCGCCGGACCACGTCGGGGAGCCGGAAACCGGCGATCTCCAGGGCCTCGGTGCGCAGCCGGCGCAGCGGGCCGACCATGGACCGGGCGATGGCCACGGTGAGGAGCAGGACGAGCAGCAGCAGCGCCACGATGAGCACTCCCGCGATGACCGCGTTGCGGATCTCGGCGCTGCGCAGTTCCTGGCTGCGCAGGCCGACCTTGCCCGCCAGGTCCTCCTCGATCCCGTGGAGCACGTCGATGGTGGTCGTGTTCTGCTTGAACCACTGCTCGCGGTCGCCCGTGGCGGAGATCAGGTTCTCGGTGATCCGCGCGCCCGGCGACCGGCCGCTGACCAGCGTGATCGCGCGTGCCTTGGTGAGCTGGACGTTGACGTACTCCTCGGTGCCGGTCAGCTTCCTGGACAGGGCGAGCCCGACGTCGGGGCCGGCCTCCGCGCCGACGGCGGCGATGTCGCTCTGCTGGCGCGCGTTGGAGGCGATGAACGCCTCGACCTCGTCGGCGCCCACCCGTTGGGTGTTGTAGGAGGCCTGGATCAGCTGGACGCGCTGCCGGGAGATCTCCTCCTTGGCCGACGCGAGCGCGCTCAGCGCGCGGAACTGGCCGATGATCTGCGAGTCGTCGGACAGCAGGCTCAGCTCGTCGTGCAGCCTGAGGAGGGTGTCGGTGAGGAAGTCGTAGCGGACGGGGTCGGTCTGGCCCTCTTCCCTGATCTGCTCCAGCCGGCTCAGGTCGTATCTCGCCTGCGCGGCGGCCTTGACGATGCGGGGACCGTAGGAGGTGTCCATCGTGTCGAGGTCGGACCGCACGGCCCTGACCAGCGTGTCGACGGCGGCCTTGCGCTGCTCCAGCGGGGCGGCGAGCTTCTTGCGCACGGCGCGGCCGGCGCCCGCCCATCCGGCGGTGTCACGCTCAAGCCCGATCGCCTGCACGAGGTCACGGATGCGCCCGGACTGCTCGGCCCCGATGGCCGTGCGGTCGTAGACGCCGATGCTCTGGACCGACTCGACCACGCGCGCTCCCCCGAGCACGACGCCGGCGATGGTGGGCACCAGGATGAGCGCGGTGAGCCGCCACCGCACGCGCCAGTTGCGCAAGCCGAAACGAGGCAGTGACCGCCGTTCGCGGTCCCGCTGCGCGGCTGGGCCGCCGCCGGAGTTCCCCGTAGTCACTGCTTCCGCTACCCCTCAATCGTCCCCTCAGTCAACGGGCCCTCAAGCCGTCCACAAGGTATCCACAGCATCCGACTTACCAGGCATTTCGGACACCATTGTTACAAAGATGTCCGCCAGTCGTGTGCTGTTGGTTATCTCAGTGCGGCAAGCACCTGATCACGGACTTGAGCCCTCTGCGCGTCGCCGCTGAGGGAGCGACCGGCGCGATCCACTACGTAGAAGACGTCCACCGCCTCCGCGCCGAGAGTCTCCACGCGGGCGGCCCTCACGTCAAGACCGCACTCGCCGAACGCCCGCCCGATGCGCCACAGCAGCCCCGGCCTGTCATGGGCTCTGACTTCCACCACGGTGGCGGTCGCGGAAGCGTCGTCCACCAACGTCACGCGGGGTGGGGCGACGGGCACGCGAGGCGGCCTCATGGAGCGTGTACGGCGGGCCAGCCGCTGCTCGATGTCAAGACGCCCAGCAAGGACGAGACGGAGATCCGCCTCCAGCGTCGCGGGGTCGGGCGGCGAGCCGTACTCGGGGATGACGGAGAACTCGATCACGGCCGTCGACCCCGCGGAGGCGGCCGAGGCGGAGCGCACGACGAGCCGGTGCGCGGCGAGCACGCCCGCGGCGCTCCACAGCAGGCCCACCCGGTCGGGAGCGACGACCGTGACCGCTCCCCCGTTGACGCGCACGGCGCCGCCGCCGTGCCGGGCGAGCGCGGCCTGCTCGGCCGAGAGCACGGGCGGCCTGGGCGGGGGCGAGCCGGCGAGCACGGACCTGACACGGCGTACGAGGTCGGCGACCAGCCCCTCCTTCCAGCCGTTCCACGCCGCCGGGCCGGTCGCGTTGCCGTCGGCGACCGCCAGCGCGGCCAGCAGGTCGAGAACCTCCCGCGTGCCGACCGTGGCCGCGACCTTCTCGATCGTGACGGGGTCGTCGAGGTCCCTGCGGGTGGCGGTCTCCGGCAGCAGCAGGTGGTGGCGGACGACGGTCGCGAGGGTATCCACGTCGGACGGGGGCAGGCCGATGCGGGTGGCGATGTCGCGGACCACGACCTCGCCGGTCACCGAGTGGTCGCCGGGCCACCCCTTGCCGATGTCGTGCAGCAGAGCACCGATCAGCAGGAGATCGGGACGGGAGACCTCGCGGGTGTGGCTGGCGGCGTTCGCGGCGGCCTCGATCAGGTGCCGGTCGACCGTGAACCGGTGGATCGGGTTGCGCTGGGGACGGTGGCGTACGCGCTCCCAGTCAGGAAGCAGCTTGACAAGGATGCCCGCCTGGTCGAGCTCCTCCCACACGGGCACGGCGGCACGGCCCGCGCCGAGGACCGACACCAGCGCGTCGCGCGCCTCCTCGGGCCACGGCACCGGCATCGGCGGCGACTGAGCAGCCAGAACGGACACCGTGGCAGGGGCGAGCGGCAGCCCCGAGTCGGCCGCCGCAGCGGCGGCCCGCAACACCAGGACGGGATCCTTGCGCGGGTCGATCCCCCGGGCGAGCACCACCCCGCCCCCGTGCTCGACCACGCCGTCCGCCAGCGGGCGGCGGCCCCGGGGAGCAGGGCCTGACAGGAGCCTGTCAACGGTGCGCCAGGTGGCGTCGAACGCGTGGGAGACGGTGCGGCCCGCCTCGGCGAGCCTGCGCATCAGCGCCTCGGCGTCGAGCAGGCCGAGCAGCCCGGCCACCGCGTCCTGCTCCTGCAACACCAGCCGGTCGGTGCCACGGCCGGTGACGACGTGCAACGCGTGCCGCACGTCGAGGATGAGCTCGTACGCCTCCCGCGCCCGAGGGCCGGGTGCCGAGGCGACCCAGGCGGCGGACACGGCCTGCATGGCCTGGACGTCGCGGAGCCCGCCGCGGCCGTCCCTCAGATCGGGTTCGAGGAGGAAGGCCAGCTCGCCGCTGGCGCGGGCCCGCTGGTCGGCGGCGGCGCGCAACTCGCCGAGCCGGCGCCGGGAGTCGGCCCGCCACTCGGCGAGCACCGCCTCCCTGGCCTTGCGGGTCAGCTCAGGATCGCCCGCCACGTGCCGGGCCTGGATGAGGCCGAGCACGGCCTTCAGGTCCTGGCGGGCGACGGTCACCGCCTCCTCGACCGTGCGGACCGAATGGTCGAGGTTGACCGCCGAATCCCAGATCGGATACCAGATCCGGTCGGCGATCCTGGCGACGTCGGCCCGCCCGTTGTGCAGCAGGACGAGGTCGAGGTCGCTGCCGGGGGCCAGCTCGCCCCTGCCCAGGCTCCCGACGGCGACCAGGGAAACGTGCCGGCCGTCGCCGGCCGTACGGAAGAGATCCTTGAGCCAGCGGTCGGTGTCCGCGGCCCGCTCCTTGCGCGCCGCGGCGTACGAACGGGCCTCGCCCCTCACTCCTGCGCCCCCTTGCCGAGCTCCGCCCGGACCCCGTCGTCCGGGCGTCGCCTGGGTTTCCTCACAGGGCCTCCGGGCCCCTCTCCCCTGTGCGCACGCGGATGACGGTGTCCACGGGCACGGACCAGACCTTGCCGTCACCGATCTTGCCGGTGTGCGCGGCCTTGACGATGACGTCGATCACGTCCTCGGTGTCGTCCTCTTCGGCGAGGACCTCGACCCTGACCTTCGGCACCAGGTCGACCTGGTATTCGGCGCCGCGGTAGACCTCCGTGTGGCCGCGCTGGCGGCCGTAGCCGCTCGCCTCGCTGACCGTCATGCCCTTGATGCCGAACTGCTCGAGGGCGGCCTTGACGTCATCCAGCTTGAAGGGCTTGATGATCGCTGTGATGAGCCTCATGCGTCCACCTTCTTCGTCGCGGGAGCGGTGACAGGGCCGTTGGGCGAGCTCACGCCGGAGGCGTGCACGGTGCCGAGGTCGTAACCCGTCTCGGCGTGGGTGGTGATGTCGACGCCGGTGACCTCGTCCTCGGAGGAGATGCGGAAGCCGATGGTCTTGTGGATGATCGTGCCGATGACCCACGTGATGACGAAGGAGTAGGCGCCGACCGCGACGGGGCCGAGCACCTGCAGGCCGAGCTGCCCGAAGCCACCGCCGTAGAACAGCCCCTCGCTCTGCTGGTCCGTGGCGGGGTAGGCGGCCAGGAAGCCGAGGGCGACGGCGCCGACCACGCCACCGACCAGGTGCACGCCGACCACGTCGAGGGAGTCGTCATAGCCGAGCCGGTACTTCAGGCCGACGGCGTAGGCGCAGCTCGCGCCGGCCAGCAGGCCGATGACCATCGCCGCCCACGGGTCGACGAAACCACAGGCCGGGGTGATGGCGACGAGACCGGCGACCGCGCCGGAGGCGGCGCCCAGGCTGGTGGCGTGCCCGTCGCGCAGCTTCTCCACGAGGAGCCAGGCGCCCACGGCGACCGCGGTGGCCACCTGCGTGTTGATGAAGGCCAGCCCGGTGATGCCGTCCACGGCCAGCTCGGAGCCGGCGTTGAAGCCGAACCAGCCGAACCAGAGCAGGGCGGCGCCGAGCAGCACCAGCGTCAGGTTGTGCGGCCGCATCGGCTCCTTGCGCCAGCCCTGGCGCTTGCCGAGCACGAGAGCGAGCGCGAGCGCCGCGGCTCCGGCGTTGATGTGCACGACGGTGCCGCCGGCGAAGTCCTCGATGCCCATGGTGTTGAGCCAGCCGGTGCCCCACACCCAGTGCGCGACCGGGAAGTAGACGACCGTGGCCCAGATGGCGGTGAAGAGCATCCACGCCCCGAACTTCGCCCGGTCCGCGATCGCGCCGCTGATCAGCGCGACGGTGATGATGGCGAAGGTCATCTGGAACATGGAGAAGACGAGGCTCGGCATGCCGGTGCCGTCGTCCTTGGTGGCGGTGTCGACCAGGCTCTGCAGCCCCAGGGCGTCGAAGCCGCCGACGAAGGTGTTGAGGGCCGAGCTGGGGTTGTCGGTGAAGGCCAGCGAGTGCCCGAAGAGCATCCAGGTGACGGTGACGGTGACGATGGCGCCGAACGACATCATCATCATGTTCAGGACACTCTTGGCCCTGGTCATGCCCCCGTAGAAGAACGCGAGGCCCGGAGTCATCAACAGCACCAGTGCGGCGGCTGTGAGCATCCAGGCAGTCGTGCCGCTATCGATCTTCACGACGCGACCCTCCTTACATGTGACGTGTGGCCACAGCGTGTTCGGCCGGGGTTTCGTGGCTCGACCAGGTATGTTTCACGTTCGTGAATCTCGCCGTACGGGTGTTTCGCCGACGTTTCGGCCTTCTCACAGGCACCATTTCCGCACCGCACTATCGGCGCGTGGGATACTTAGGCTTGCCTAACCTAACGATCAAGGAATGCCCATGCGTCTCCGCCTGGCCCTCGCCGCCGCGCTCTCCTTCACCCTCGTCGCCTGCGGCAGTTCCACCTCCTCGCAGGAGGCCGGTCCCACCCGGACCGTCAAACACGCCATGGGAGAGACCAAGGTGCCCATGGCCCCCAAGCGGGTGGTGGTGCTCGACACCGACAAGCTCGACAGCATGATCTCGCTCGGCCTCACGCCCGTCGGCGCCGCGCAGGCCTCCCAGAACCAGACCTGGCCCGAATACCTCGGCCCCGCGCTCAAGTCCACCAAGGCGGTGGGCACCCTCCAGGAGCTGAACCTCGAAGCCATCATGGCGCTGCGACCAGACCTCATCCTCGGCTCCAAGTTCCGGCAGGCCCCCTTCTACGACAAGCTCAGCAAGATCGCGCCCACCGTCTTCACCGAGCGCGTCGGCATCACCTGGAAGGAGAACTTCCTGCTCGACGCCGAGGCGCTGGGCAAGAAGGAACAGGCCACGCGGCTGCTGTCGGACTACGAGGCACGGGCCGAACAGGTGGGGGCGAAGTTCTCGAAGCTGGAGGTGAGCATCGTGCGGTTCATGCCCACCGAGATCCGGATGTACGGGCCCGAGTCGTTCAGCGGCATCGTGCTGGGCGACGCGGCCGTCCCGCGGCCCGAAGCGCAGCAGCTGGCCGGCCAGGACGACAGGCGCTTCGGCAAGCTGAGCCAGGAGAACATCGCCAAGGCCGACGGTGACGCCATCTTCTACAGCGCGTACGGCGAGGCCGCCGCCAAGTCACAGGCCACGGTCACCGCCGGTCCCCTGTGGAAGAACCTGAAGGCCGTCACGTCGGGCCACGCCCACCCCGTGGACGACGAGATCTGGATGACCGGCATCGGCGTCACGGCCGCCGGCAAGATCCTCGACGACCTCGACGAACACCTCACCCCGCTGGCGTGACCCGATCGCCCTTCCTGACCGGACCGGGCCGCAGCACCCGCGCGTAAACCCCCGCGCACGGCTGCGGCCCCATGTCGAGCACCGGCACCCGGTTGTGCCTGGCCACGGTGCGCAGGGCCTCCGTGTCGCGATCCAGCGGCCCGTGCGCCAGAGTCGGCACGGCGCAGCGAGGCGTGGCCACGATCACCTTGAGCACCAGTTCGTCGCCCACGTGCAGCTCCCGGCCCGCCCAGGCGTTCTCCGGGAACCCCTCCTCGTCCGTCGCGATCACCAGGTTGGGCCGGTAACGGACCGCCTCGACACGCCCGCGCGGGCTCAGCGCGCCGATCCGCTCGACAGCGGACGTGGAGATCAAATGAATCGGGGCGAAATCGAAGAACGTGCCGTCCGGAGACGCCCCACCGAGCGTGCCCACCGTGTGCGGCACCTCCGCCTCGATCCCCTCCGCCAGCACCTGCTCCGGCACCGACCGTTCGAACTCGGCGCCCGCCGGCGGCACGTCGATCACCCGCACCTCGCGACCGAGCATCCGCGACAGCTCCACGTCACCGGGGACCCGCGCACCCTCGATCGTCAGCAGGCCACGCCAGAGCCGCGGGTTCTTCGCGCTGGCGATCTTGCCGGTGGCGACGTCGAGCACCGCCCGCACCCGGTCCCCCGCAAGGCCGCGCTCGGTCACCTCGCTCTGCCCGACCTCCTCGCCCAGCATCGACTTCACCGGATACCGCCGCAGCATCTCCACACGCATCCCCCGACCCTACGTGTGCGTGCTTCGCAGCGTGCCGGTGGTCCCCCAGAGAAGCCCCGATCTGCTTGCTTCTGCCGGTGGGGCCGCTCAGGTCGCGTTCGGGCTGCTCCCTTGAGAAGCTTTCTTGGGAACCCCCTCGGGCCGGGCGCCGCACTGCGTGCCTACGGCCCGCTCATCCCGCCGTGAACCTCAGGCGGCGGCCGTGGCCATCTTGCGCAGGCGGGCCAGCGCGTCCCGCTCGATGCGGCGGGCGCGGTCGCGGCCGATGCCGTAACGCTCACCGACCTCCGTGAGCGTGTGCTCGCGCCCGTCGAGCAGGCCGTAGCGCCAGCGCAACATCTCGCTGGTGACGCCCTCGAGCCCGGTCAGCCACTCGTTCAGCCGCTCCCGCTCCAGGATGTCGATGGCCTGCTGCTCGGGATCCGCCCACGTCTCGTCGGCGATCATGTCGCCCAGTTCGGTCTCGTCCTCGTCGCCCACCCCGAGCTGGAGCGAGACCGGATCCGACGCCCACCGCCGCAGCTCCCGCACCCGCTCGATCGGCAGGTCGAGGATCTCGGCGAGGTCGTCGTCGGTCGGCTCGGCGTCGAACTCCGCCAGGATGTCGCGCCGCACGCGCATCAACCGGGTCATCTGCTCGCCCGCGTGCGTGGGCAGCCGCACCGGCCGCGCCTGCTCGTGGATGGCCCGCCCCACCGACTGCCTGATCCACCACGTCGCGTAGGTGGAGAACTTGTAGCCCCGCCGGTAGTCGAACTTCTCCACGGCGCGGACCAGGCCGAGGTTTCCTTCCTGCACCAGATCGATGAGCGGCATCCCCCGGCCGGAGTATTTCCTGGCCACCGCCACCACCAGGCGCAGGTTGGCCTGGATGAACTCGTCTTTCGCCCGCTGGCCGGAAATGGCCAGGCGCTCCAGCTCCTCGTCCGCCGCGTCCCCGATGCGCGGCTCCGAGCCCCCGCTGTCGAGCAACTGCTCGGCGAACAGCCCCGCCTCTATCCGCTTGGCGAGCTCCACCTCTTCCTCCGCCGTGAGCAGCGGGACCCGGCCGATCTCGGCCAGATAGGTCCCCAGCAGGTCGCGGTCGGCGACATGCTGCTCTTGCGTGCGACTCCCCGTAGGCCTTGCCATCCCCAGGCACCTCGTTCCCGCAGCTGCGTTCCCTACCGGGCCAACGTCCGGCCACAGGCAAAGATTCCCTAAAGCACTACGTCGGAGGGAGGGTTCTGGATGTCCTCCTCAAGGAGGAGGCCGCCGTGAAACACCTGGTGGACAAGGGGAACGCCAGGTCGGTAAGCGAGGTGCGCATAAGAGGGGGCGTCGAGGATGACGAGGTCCGCGCGGGCTCCGCGCCGCAACCAGCCTACGTCCGCACGCCGGAGCGCGCGTGCCCCGCCGTACGTGGCCGCCCTGATCGCCTCCAGCGGCGTCATCCGCATCTCGCGTACGGCCAGCGCCACGCAGAACGCCATCGACGACGTGAACGACGACCCCGGGTTGCAGTCGGTCGCCAGCGCCACCGTCGCTCCCGCGTCGAGCAGCCGCCGCGCGTCCGGGTACGGCGACCGCGTGGAGAACTCGGCCCCCGGCAGCAGCGTCGCCACGGTGCCGGAGGAGGCCAGCGCGTCCACGTCGGCCGGCGTGAGGTGGGTGCAGTGGTCGGCGGAGGCGGCGCCGATCTCGCAGGCGATCCGCACGCCCGGCCCCTCCGTCAGCTGGTTGGCGTGCACCCGCGCCCCGAGCCCCGCCTTCACGCCCGCCGTCAGGATCTCCCGCGTCTGGTCGCCGTCGAACGCCCCGCGCTCGCAGAACACGTCCACCCACTTCGCGTAGGGGGCGCACGCTTCGAGCATCTCCCCGGCGACGAGCCGGACGTACGCGTCGGAGTCCATGCCGGAGGGAACGACGTGCGCGCCGAGGAAGGTGGTCTCGTCGGTCAGCGCGGTGGCGATCTCCAGGCAGCGGCGCTCGTCCCCGACGGACAGGCCGTAGCCGCTCTTGATCTCCACGGTGGTCGTGCCCTGGGCGAGCATCTCGTTCACCAGGCCGAGGGCGCGGGTGGCCAGCTCGGCGTCGCCGGCCGCGCGGGTGGCGGCGACCGTGGTCCTGATGCCGCCTCCGGTGTAGGGCTCGCCGGACATGCGGGCCTGGAACTCGGCGGTCCTGTCGCCGGCGAAGACCAGGTGGGCGTGACTGTCGACGAAGCCGGGGATGACGGCCCTGCCTCCGGCGTCCACGCGCTCGTCGGCGTCGGGCGCCCGGCTCGCGGGCCCGGTCCAGGCGACCTGGCCGTCGTCGATGACGAGGGCCGCGTCAGGGATCTCCTCGCGTTCCGGGTCGCCGGTGTACAGGAGCCCGATCCCGTCGATCAGCGTCGTGCCCGTCATGGTTCCTCCTGAGTGGTCGGTCTTGGCAGGGGCGCCGATCTACGCGGTCACCGCGGGGTGGCGCGCCGGGATCCGGTCCGGGCGGTCATCGCAGGGCGCCGATCGCCTCGGCGAGCATGGCGCCGACGTCGCCGAGCCGGTGGCGCCCGTCGGTGACCACGCGCCGGCCGCCGGAGACGACCGTGTGCACGTCGGCCGCCGTGGCCGCGTACACCACGGCCTCCAGCCCGCGCGCGCCCGCCGTGCGCACGGAGTCGAGGCGTACGGACACCAGGTCGGCCCACGCGCCCGGCACGAGCAGCCCCGCGCCGGGGAAGCCGAGCGAGGTGTGCCCCGTGACGGTGGCGGCGGCGAGGAGCTCGTCGGCGCGCCAGTGGCCGCGCTGGTGGCTGGCCAGCCGCTCGTCCAGCTCGACCGCCCTGGCCTCCTCGAACAGGTCGATCACGGCGTGGCTGTCGGAGCCGAGCGTGATGGACGCCCCGCGGTCGGCCGCCGCCCTGGCCGGGCCGACGCCGTCGGCGAGGTCGCGTTCGGTGGTGGGGCACATGCAGATGTAGGAGCCCGACTGGCCGAGCAGCTCGATGTCCACGTCGGCCAGGTGGGTGGCGTGCACGGCGGTCGAGCGGGGCCCCAGCACGCCCCGCTCGTGCAGCACCTGGACGGGCGTGGCCGCGTACGTCTCGACGCACGCGGTGTTCTCCGCCCGCTGTTCCGAGACGTGCACGTGCAGGGGCGCGGCGTTGCGGTGGGAGAACTCGGCCACGACCGGCATCTGCTCGGGCGGCACCGCGCGCACCGAGTGGACGGCCGCGCCGATCTCCACGTCGGGCTGCCCTTCGTACGCCGCCGCCAGCTCCTCCGCCCTGGCGTCCCAGCCTTCGGCGTCGCCGTCGGTGAAGCGCAGCTGCGTGCCGTCCAGGGGCACGCCGATGCCTCCGGACAGATAGCAGGTGTCGAGCAGCGCGATGCGCAGGCCGGCGTCGCGGGCGGCCTGGATGAGGGCGTGCCCCATCGCGTTGGGGTCGTCGTAGGGGTGACCGTCCGCGGCGTGGTGCAGGTAGTGGAACTCGCCCACGCACGTCACCCCGGCCAGCGCCATCTCGGCGTAGACGGCCCTGGCCAGGCGGAGATAGGAGTCGGGGTCGAGCTTGGCGGCCACGGTGTACATCCGCTCGCGCCAGGTCCAGAAGTCGCCCTTGCCCTCCTGGGCGCTGCCGCGCAGCGCGCGGTGGAAGGCGTGGGAGTGGGCGTTGGCCAGGCCGGGGATGGTGAGCCCCGCCAGCCGCTCGGCGGAGCCAGGCGGGCCCTGGCCGATGTGCGCGATCCTGGCGCCCTCGATCTCGATGAGCACGCCGTCGGTGACGCCGTCGGGCAGCCACGCCTGCTCGCACCAGTACACGCGGGGGGTCTCGCCCTCCGCGACCCCCTCGAAAGGCACGGCGCTCCGCTCGCCCATCAGGATCTCGACTTCGTCTCGGTCAGCGACACAGATCCTCCAGCACGTTCGCGAGTGCCACGACTCCCGCTTCGCAGTCTGCCCGTTCGGCGTGCTCATCGGGCGAGTGGGACACGCCGGTGGGGTTCCTGACGAACACCATGGCGCTCGGGACACCCGCCGTCGCCAGGATTCCCGCGTCGTGCCCGGCTCCTGTCGCCAGGATCGGCGCGGGCGTGTCGCCTCCGGCCACCCTGGCCAGCCGGTCCCGCAGTGCCACGTCGAAGTCGACGACCGGCGTCCACGACTCCTCCCGCACGTCCGCCGGGGCCTCGGCCGTCAGGTCCGCGACAAGGGCGCGTACGGCCGCCTCGCCGGCGCCGCGCGCGTCGAGCCAGGCCGAGACCAGGCCGGGGATCGCGTTGGCGTTGCCGGGCGAGACGCGGACCTTGCCCACCGTGGCCACCACGCCGTGCCGCTCCGCCAGCTCCCGCGCGGCCTGCACCATGCGGGCGAACGGCACCATAGGGTCGTCGCGGTCGGCCAGCCGGGTGGTGCCCGCGTGGTCGGCCCGGCCCCGGAAGTCGAACCGCCACCGCCCGTGCGGCCAGATCGCGTCGGCCACCCCCACCGGGCGGCCCTCCGTCACGAGGCCGCGCCCCTGCTCGACGTGGAGCTCGACGAACGTGCCGATCATGGCCAGGGTCTCGCCGTCACGCCCGATCGCGCGGGGGGTGCGCCCCGCCCGGGTCATGACGTCGGCCAGCGTGTCGCCGTCGTCGTCCTTGAGCCCGAGCGCCCGATCGGGCTCAAGGAGGCCGGTGAGCAGCCGCGACCCCATGCAGGGGACGCCGAACCTGGCGCCCTCCTCGTCGGTGAAGCAGGCGACCCCGACGGGCACGGCGGGGGTGACGCCGCGCGTTCTCAGCAGGTCGAGCGCGGCGAAGGCCGACACGACGCCCAGCGGCCCGTCGTACGCGCCGCCCTGGCGCACCGAGTCGAGGTGGCTGCCCGTGACCACGCCGGGCCGCCGCGGCGAGGGGTCGCCCCACCATGCCCACAGGTTGCCGTTGCGGTCCTCGCGCAGGTCGAGCCCCCTGCGCGTGGCCTCTCCCGCGAACCATTCGCGTAGCTCCAGGTCAGCGGGCGACCAGGCGTCTCTGACGTAGCCGCCGGTCGCCGGATCTCGTCCTACGTGCGCGAGTGGTTCAAGCATGACCCCACTCTAGTGAATGGACCCATTCAGCCCCGGGGCCGGATGGTCAGCTCGGTGAGGTGGGCGTCGGGGCCCGCGGTGACGGCGGCCAGCACCGCCCGCGCCACGCTCTCCGGGGTGAGGTAACGCTCCGGCTCGAAGTCCCCGCCCTCGAACTCGCGCACGCCGCGCTGCATGTCGGTGGCCGTACGGCCGGGGTAGACCGTGGTGACCCGCAGCTCGGGCTCCTCCAGGCGCAGCGCGTCGGCGAGGGCCTTCAACGCGAACTTGCTGGCGGAGTAGGAGCCCCAGCCGGGGTTCACCCGCTGGCCCGCGCCCGAGTTGACGCAGACGACGTGGCCGCCGGCCCGCCTGAGCGCGGGCAGGAGCAGCCTGGTCAGCTCGGCGACGGCGACGACGTTGACGTCCATGGTCCTGCGCCACACGTCGGCGGGCTGGTCGGCGATCCGGCCCAGCTCGCTGATCCCGGCGCAGTGCACGAGCACGTCGAGCCGCTCGACGTGCTCGACGTCGGCCTGCGTGACCCGTGTCAGCTCCACCGGCCACGGCCGCGCGCCGGGCAGCTCGGCCGCCGTCGCGGCGAGCGCGGCCTCGTCGCGGCCGCCGAGCAGGACGTCGTGCGTCGGGGCCAGGGCCCTGGCGACGGCCGCGCCGACGCCCCGGGAAGCGCCGGTGACCAGCGCCGTCGGTCGTTCACTCATGAGCCCAGCTTATGGACCTTGACAGGGCACGCTGGAGCCGTCGACCCGCCGCGGTTCATGGATTGGCCGAAAAAGAGGGAGATTCCAGGCGCCTTGTGTGGCAGGATGCCTCAGCTCGCGATGAGCGCGAAGACCTTCGAACACGTTTCAGGCGCCGGAGGACGTCACGGCGCCCCCGGCACCCGGGCGGGAAACCCCGCCTGACCAGAGCCATGCCGAAAGCCCGGGCCGGCCGGCGATCGGGCAGCTCGAAGTGGGCGAGTCGCCCAGAAGGAGCGAGAATCCTCATGATCATTCAGGCAGACGGCCTGCGCAAGACGTTCACCACCAGGAGCAGGAAAGGCACACAGACCGTCGAGGCCGTACGCGGTGTCGGCTTGGAGGTGAAGAAGGGCGAGATCTTCGGCGTGCTCGGCCCCAACGGCGCCGGAAAGACCACCACGATCCGCATGCTCTCCACGCTGATCGCCCCGGACGCGGGCACGGCCGTCATCGCCGGCCACGATCTGCTCAAGGAGCCCGCCGCCGTCCGCCGCAACCTCGGCTACGTGAGCCAGGCCGGCGGGGTGGAGGACACCACGAGCGCCAGGGCCCAGATCGTGATGGCCGCCAGGATCCACAACGTGGCCGATCCGAAGCGGGCCACGGCCGAGGTGCTGGAGCGCTTCGACCTGACCGAGATGGCCGACCGCCCGGGCCGTACGCTCTCCGGCGGCCAGAAGCGGCGCGTGGCCATCGCCATCGGACTGGTGCACAGCCCGCCGCTGCTCTTCCTCGACGAGCCCACCACCGGCCTCGACCCGCAGAACCGCGCCAACCTGTGGGAGCGCATCAGGCAGTTGCGCGAGGCGGGCACGAGCGTGCTGCTCAGCACCCACTACCTCGACGAGGCCGACGCCCTGTGCGACCGGCTGATGATCGTCGACCACGGCGAGGTCGTGGCGGAGGGCACCCCCGGCGACCTCAAACGGCAGGTGTCCGGCGACGTGATCACGCTCAGGGCGGACGACCTCGGCAAGGCCGCCGACACGCTCAGGCCCCTGGCCCGCGAGACCCGCGTCGACGAGGACGTGCTGCGCGTCTACGTCGACGACGGCGAGCACACGCTGCCCGCGCTGCTGCGGGCGCTGGAGGAGCAGGGGATCGGGCTGAGCTCGATCGCGCTCGACAGGTCCACCCTCGACGACGTCTTCCTGGCCAAGACCGGCCGCACCCTTCGTGACGCTGGAGCCGGCTCATGATCCGCCACACCGTCCTGTTCACCGGCTACGAGCTGAAGAAGTCGTTCAGCAATCCCGTCTGGCCGCTGTTCGGCATCATGCAGCCGGTGCTCTATCTGCTGATGTTCGCGCCGCTGCTCAGGACCATGACCCCGGGCGGCACCACCGTCGACGCGCTGCGCATGTTCACGCCGGCGTCGATGATGATGATCGCGGTCTTCGGTTCGTTGTTCTCCGGGTTCGGCCTGATCGCCGAGTTGCGCAACGGCTCGCTCGAGCGATACGCCGTCAGCCCCGCGTGGCGGCCGGCCATCGTGCTCGGGCGGGTGGCGAAGGACATGGTCGTGCTGGTGTGCCAGGCGATCCTGGTGCTGGTCGTGGCGACCGCGATGGGCGTGCGCATCGGGGTCGTCGAGCTGGTGCTGGTGCTGCTGCTCATGGCGGCCACCGGGTTGTTCGCCTCGGGACTGTCGCAGGGGCTGGCGCTGACCGTGCGCGACGAGAACGGCATGTCGCAGACGCTCAACCTGTTCATGCTGCCGATCATGCTGCTGGCCGGGTTGTTCGTGCCGATCTCGTTCGCGCCCGACTGGATGAAGGCGCTGGCCCCGATCAACCCGCTCTACCACGCGGTCGAGGCCGGGCGGGCGTTGTTCGCCGGGCGGCTGTCCGACTCGTCGATCCCGGTGGCGTTCGGGCTGTTCATCGTGCTGGCGGTGCTCACCACGATCTGGTCGATGCGCTCGCTACGCAGGATCGCCGGTTAGGAACGTGCCGGTCTCGTCCGTCATCCGCTCGTACTCCTCCAGCCGCGCCTGGGTGCGCAGCGGCGCCGCGTCGGCCATGGCCTCCACCAGGGCCATGGCCAGGGCGAGCGGCGCCGCGTGGGAGTCGAACACCAGCCGGTCGCCGACCGGCGCGTCCAGCACCACCTCGGCGGGGAAGTCGGGCCGGTCGCAGATCGCGGCCACCCGGTAGCCGAGCTTGTCCGCGTATTCCAGGGCGTTCATCACCTCGACCGGGTAACGCGGCAGCACCACGGCCACCAGCCACTCCGCCCCGGCGCGGCGGGCGGCGTGCAGGCCGTCGATCAGCTCCGAACCGCCGTGCGCGAGCAGGCGCACGTCGGGATGGACGCGCCGGCCGTAGTAGGCGAACGTGGTGGCCAGCCCCGCCGAGACGCGCAGGCCCAGCACCGGGAGCGGCTCGGCGGCGGCCAGGCACTCGCCCAGCTCCTTGAGCGGGAGTGACGGCAGCCGGTCGCGCACCGAGGCCAGGTTTGTGATCTCGCGGTCGATGGCCCCTTTGATGAGGCTCTCCTGCGGCCCCTCCGGCGGCCCGCCCAGCACCAGCGGGCGCAGCGCCTGCCGCAGCTCCGGATAGCCGGCGAAGCCGAGCACCATCGCGAACCTGGTCACGGACGGCTGGCTCACCCCCACCCGCTCGGCCAGCTCCACGCTCGACAGGAAGATGGCCTCCTCCAGGTGTTCCGACAAATAGAGTGTGATCCTCCGCTGCACCGGTGAGAGCCTGCGACCGTCGAGCAACCGGTCCAGCCCGCTGTGATATGCGCCCGTCACGCCTCCTCCAACGCCGCGACCCCGGCGTCCTCATCCCACATCGGCATCAGGAGTCACTCAGGATTCGCGCATCGGGATGCGGACGCCGCGTTCCTCCGCCACCGTGGCCGCCTCGTCGTAGCCCGCGTCGACGTGGCGCATGACGCCGGTGCCCGGGTCGTTCGTGAGCACCCGGTCGAGCTTCTCTCCGGCGAGCGGGGTGCCGTCGGCGACCGTTACCTGGCCGGCGTGGATCGAACGCCCGATGCCGACCCCGCCGCCGTGGTGGATGGACACCCAGGCGGCCCCCGAGGCGGTGTTGAGCATGGCGTTGAGCAGCGGCCAGTCCGCGATCGCGTCGGACCCGTCGGCCATGGACTCCGTCTCGCGGTAGGGGGAGGCCACCGACCCGCTGTCGAGGTGGTCGCGCCCGATCACGACGGGCGCCTTGAGCTCGCCGGACGCCACCATGTCGTTGAACCGCTCGCCCGCCAGGTTGCGCTCGCCGTAGCCCAGCCAGCAGATGCGCGCGGGCAGGCCCTGGAAGTGCACCTGCTCGCCGGCCTTCCTGATCCACCTGGCGAGCGCCTCGTTCTCCGGGAAGAGCTCCAGGATCGCCCGGTCGGTGGCGGCGATGTCCGCCGGGTCGCCGCTCAGCGCCGCCCACCGGAACGGGCCCTTGCCCGCGCAGAACAGCGGCCTGATGTACGCCGGCACGAACCCGGGGAAGTCGAACGCCCGCTCGTAGCCGGCCAGCCGGGCCTCGCCGCGGATGGAGTTGCCGTAGTCGAACACCTCCGCGCCGGCGTCCTTGAAGCCCACCATGGCGCTCACGTGCCGGGCCAGAGAGGCCCGCGCCCGCTCGGTGAACCCGGCCGGGTCCTTGTCGCGCTCGGCCGCCATGTCCTCGAAGGCCACCCCCTCCGGGAGGTACATCAGCGGGTCGTGGGCCGAGGTCTGGTCGGTGACGATGTCGATCTCCGCGCCGCGGGCCAGCAGGTCGGGCACCGCCTCCGCGGCGTTGGCCACCACCCCGATCGACAGCGGCCTGCGGGCGTCGCGCGCCTCGTAGGCCAGCCGCAGCGCCTCGTCCAGCGACTCCGCGGCCACGTCGAGGTAGCGGTGCTCGATGCGGCGGGTGACCGAGCGCGGGTCGCAGTCGACGCAGATGACCACGCCGCCGTTCATGGTGACGGCCAGCGGCTGGGCGCCGCCCATCCCGCCGAGCCCGGCCGTCAGCGTGATCGTCCCGGCCAGCGACCCGCCGAAGCGCCTGTCGGCGACCGCCGCGAACGTCTCGTACGTGCCCTGCAGGATGCCCTGCGTGCCGATGTAGATCCACGAGCCGGCGGTCATCTGCCCGTACATGGTGAGGCCGGCCGCCTCCAGCCGCCGGAACTCCTCCCAGTTCGCCCAGTCGGGCACCAGGTTGGAGTTGGCGATGAGCACCCGGGGCGCCCATTCGTGGGTGCGGAACACGCCCACGGGGCGCCCCGACTGCACCAGGAGGGTCTCGTCGCCCTCGAGCGTCGTCAGCGTCCTGACCAGCGCGTCGAACGACGGCCAGTCACGTGCGGCGCGGCCCGAGCCGCCGTAGACGACCAGCTGCTCGGGGTGCTCGGCCACCTCCGGGTCCAGGTTGTTCTGGAGCATGCGGAGCGCCGCCTCCTGCGGCCACCCCTTGGCGGTGATCGTCGTGCCTCGCGGCGCGCGCACGCTGCGGCTCATGGTGACCCTCCTGAATGAGAGCATTCATCAATGTCACCCGCAGACTACATCGGCTAGCTCACCAGGAACTGGGTGGCCGCCAGCTCGCGATAGAGGTCGTCCAGGCCGACCAGCTCGTCGTGCGTGCCGACCGCGCGCACCCCTCCGCTCTCCATGACCACGATCCGGTCGGCGTTGGTCACGGTGGACAGGCGGTGCGCGATGACGAGCACCGTGGTCTCCGCGGCCACCTCGGCGATGACCTCGCGCAGCCGCAGCTCGTTGACCGCGTCGAGCTGCGAGGTGGCCTCGTCGAGCAGCAGGAGCCTGGGCTTGCGCAGCAGCGCCCTGGCGATGGCGACGCGCTGCCGCTCGCCGCCGGACAGCAGCACCCCGCGGTGCCCGACCGCCGTCTCCAGCCCTTCGGGCAGCCTGGCCACCAGGTCGTCGAGCCGGGTGCGGGCGATCGCGCGGCGCAGCTCCTCCTCCGTGGCGTCCCTGGCGGCGAAGAGCAGGTTCTCCCGCAACGTGCCGGCCAGCACGGGGGCGTCCTGCTCGACGTAGCCCAGTGCGGCCCGCAGCTCGCCGAGCGGCCAGTCGCGGATGTCGCGGCCGCCGATCCTGATCGTGCCGCCCTGGTGGTCGTAGAAGCGTTCGAGCAGGGCGAACACCGTCGACTTCCCCGCCCCCGACGGCCCCACCAGCGCGGTCAGGCCGCCGGGCGGCACCTCGAAGGTGACCCCGTCGTGCACGATCGGCCGGTCGTCGCCGTACCGGAACACCACGCCCTCGAACGTCACCCCGACCGGCTCGACGCTGCCCTGGGCGACGCGGACCGGCTCGGTCGGCTCCGCGGGCAGCTCTTCGATCTCCTTGATCCGCTTGAGCGCGGCCAGTCCCTGCTGGAGCTGCACACCGCCCTGGACCAGCTGCCCGATCGGCGGCACGAGGTAGAACAGGTAGAGCAGGAACGCGATCAGCGACGACACCTCGAGCGTGCCGGAGGCCACCCTCGACCCGCCGACGCCCAGCACGCACAGGAACGCGATCTGCACCGCCATCCACGTCGCCACACCCGCGAGCGAGGTCCACCCGGCGACCTGCAGGCCCCTGTCACGGGCGCGGACCGCCGCCTCGCCCACCTCGGCGATCTCCCGTTCCTCCGCGCCGCTCGCCTTCACCGTCCTGTACGCCTGCAGCGCCCGGTCCAGCACGGCTCCCATCTCGCCCACGGCCTCCTGGGCGTGCGTCTGGGCCCGCTGGATCCTCGGCATGATCAGCGCGACCAGCCCGCCGATCACCACCACCACGAGCAGCGTGATCAGCAGCAGCACGCCGTCCATGGCCGCCATCATGACGATGGCCCCGACCAGCATGAACGCCGCGCTCACCGACTCGACGATGCCGTTGGTCAGCACGGCGCGCAGCAGCGTCGTGTCGCTGGTCACCCGCGACATCAGGTCTCCGGGCTTGAGCCGGTCGACGTCGGCGACCTTGAGGCGCAACATCCGGTCCACGAGCCCGCGCCTGGCGCCGAGCACGATGCCCTCGCCCGTGCGTTCCATCAGGTAACTGCCACCGGCCGACACGACCGCGCCCACCAGCACCGCGACGGTGAGCCCTAACAGCGGTCCGGCCATCGACGTGTTCTGGCCGAACGCGTCGACGACGTACTTGGCCAGCAACGGCATCGCCAGACCCGCCACCGAGCCGATCAGGCCCAGCAGGCCGCCCAGGAACAGGACCTTTCTGTGCGGGCGAACGTAGGCGAGCAACTCCTTGACCACCGCAACCCCCTTCACGACATTTCTCGACTTTGCTCCAACGAACGGGAGCCCTCGATCGACACCGATCGCCAGAGTCAACCTAAATTGACGACCCTAGTATGTCAACTTTGGTTGACTCCTCCTTCGTGAGGAGGAGACGGCATCCGGAAGCGGCGCATTCCGACGACCTCCGAGGCGCCGACCGCACCCGGCCGGACGTTCGCGGAACTGGTCGGCGCGGACTCGCTGACGGGCTTGCAGGAGATCAGTCGATGTCCGGCAGATCGGGATCGTCATGGCCGGCGTCACCGTCGTCGACCCGCCGCAGCTTGAGGTCCTCCACCCAGCCCTGCACGAACTGCCGGATCTCCACGATCCGCGCTTCGTCCACGCCGTACGCCTCGAACGCCTCAACGGTCATGCCCTCGACGCGCTCCAGCCGCATGAGCAGCTCATGAGGCGAGAAGCCGTCATGGTGCACGGCCGCGAGCCGTTCGAGGCGGCTGCTGGAACGCCTCGCGCAGCAGGTCGATCGCACACCTTTCCCCGGTCGTCATGTCCTCGACCATCAGGCGCGCCGTCCGCGGCGTGACGTCGGTGATCGATGCCCGCAGGCCCGCGTCCAGGAACGCGCCGGCGACGCCGCCCGCCACCTCGCGAAGGGATGTCTCCATGGCGGTGGCGAAGTCGAGGCCGGCGCCCGGCCGGTCGGTGAAGCCATGAGCTCTCATGGCGTAACCGCCCGCGAGCACCAGACCGTATGTCTCACACACGGGTGACACGGCCTGGAGCAAACGCCGCTGGAAGGAAGGAAGCTCCATGTTTCAGGCGTTCCACCGCCCGCGCCGCGTGGACGGCAGATCGTGCCGCCCTGAGAGGAACTCCTGGAAGGCGATCTTCGCCTTGATCACCGGCCGCCGCCAGCGTTCCTCCCGGTGGATCGCCTTGGCCATCTTGCGCGGTGACTGCCTGGTGAAGAACCAGTGGGCCCAGGGCGAGCCCGGCCGCGCCAGGCGGAACGCGCCCACCACCAGCATGGGCGGGATGAACAGCCCCGCCATCCCGGTCCAGATCTTGCCCTTGAGCAGGGTGACGACGGCCAGCGCCAGGTTGGCGATGATGAGCACGGCGGGGTTGACCGGGGTGCCGTAGTCCCAGGTGAGCGGGCGCAACCCCATGAGGAGCAGGCCGGTGACGGCGACCGCGATGAAGACGGCGTCCACCGAGGTGCGCCCCTCCTCTTCCCAGTAGACGTCGTGCAGGTGCAGGATCAGCGCGAACTCGTCCAGCACCAGCGCCGATCCGATGCCGAACACGCACGCCGCGGCCGCCGTGCCCGCGTGCGAGGCGGGCGGGACGATGAGGCCGGCGACCCCGCCGGCCATCATCAGCACGACGCCGAACACGACGTGGTGGATGTGCATCTCGCCCACGCTGACGTTGCGGAACCAGCCGATCTTCGCCCTGATCAGGCGGACGTTGATGCGCGTGGCGATGAAGGCGACGATGAGCGCGACGAAGTAGCAGAACAGCGGCAGCCGTCCTGTGGCGATGATGGTGTGCTGAAACCAGGTCCCCATGATGCTGGAAACGATGCTACGAGCCGATGAGCCCTTTATGCGCGCAACCGGCGGCCCTCAGGCCAGGAACGCGCGCAGGAGGGCCGCCGTGCCCTCCAGGTGTTCGGCCACCGCCTGCCGGGCCGCGTCGGGGTCGCCCGCCAGGATGGCGTCGACGATGGCCTGGTGCTGCACGGCGGCGTGGTCGAGGTTGACCTGGAGCATGGGGATGGCGTTGAGCAGGTCGCTGACCCGCGAGCGGGCGTCCGCGCAGGTCGTGGCGAGCAGGGGCGAGCCCGTCAGCTCGGCGATCGACAGGTGGAAGGCGGTGTCGAGCCGGCGGTAGTCGTCGAGGCCGGCCTCGTTCACGTCGGCGAGCCGGCGTACGAGCACCGCCCGCTGCTCCTCCGCCGGCCGGGACATCGCCAGCACCTGGGCCGCCCCGCACTCGACCGCCAGGCGGAACGTGAGGGCGTCCGACAGGTCGGCCATGCCCATCTCCTTGACGGCCTCGCGCAGGTGGCCGGCGTCCGGCTCGGGCGGCGCGTACGTGACGAACGCGCCGCCGTAACGGCCCCTGCGCACCTCGAGGTATCCCGCGTCGGACAGCGCCCGGATGGCCTCGCGCAGCGTCACCCTGCTGATGCCGAGCCTGACGGCCAGCTCGCGCTCGGGGGGAAGCTTGTCGCCCGGCGCGACCAGGCCGAGCTTGATGGCCTGGAGCAGGCGTTCCACGGTCTCCTCGAAGGCGTTGCCGGCCCGGACCGGGCGCAGCACCGTCATCAAACGCGCCGACTCGTCCAACGTGTCCTCAGGTCTTGACAAGGGATCCCGCCATACACATCAATGGTCTAAGACTAGCCCAATCAACGGGGACGCGTGTCAGCGCAGATCGGAGCGGCGTAGCGTGAGCGATGGAGCGAGCACCGGATACCTTTCCGTCAGCGAGCTGCGCGACGAGGTGGCGTCCGGGCGGATCGACACCGTGCTCCTCGCGATCGCCGACATGCAGGGCAGGTTGCAGGGCAAGAGGCTGTCCGCACGCTATTTCCTCGACGAGGTGCTGCACCACGGCTCCGAGGGGTGCAACTACCTGCTCGCGGTCGACGTGGACATGAACACCGTGGCCGGCTACGCGATGTCGTCCTGGGAGCGCGGCTACGGCGACTTCGTGATGAAACCCGACCTGACGACGTTGCGCCGGGTGCCGTGGCAGGAGGGCACCGTCCTGCTGATGGCCGACCTGACCTGGGAGGACGGCGGCGACGTGCCGCCCTCCCCCCGCCAGGTCCTGCGCAGGCAGCTCGCCCGGCTCTCCGAGCGGGGGCTGGCCGCGTACGTCGGCACCGAGCTGGAGTTCTGCGTCTACGACGACACCTACGAGCAGGCGTGGCAGCGCGGCTACCGCGACATGTCGCCCGCCAACCTCTACAACGTCGACTACTCGCTGCTGGGCACCGCCCGCATCGAGCCCCTCCTCCGGCGGATCAGGCGCGACATGGAGGGCGCCGGGCTCTACGTCGAGTCCGCGAAGGGCGAGTGCAACCTGGGCCAGCACGAGATCGCCTTCCGCTACGCCGAGGCGCTGAAGACCTGCGACAACCACGCCATCTACAAGAACGGCGCCAAGGAGATCGCCGCCCAGGAGGGCAGGTCGATCACCTTCATGGCCAAGCCGAACGAGCGCGAGGGCAACTCCTGTCACATCCACATCTCGCTCAGGAGCCTCGACGGCGACCCCGTCATGGCCGGGCCGGGGCCGTACGGGCTCTCGCAGCTCGGCGCCCGCTTCATCGCCGGGCAGCAGGCCTGCCTGCGCGAGCTCACCCTCCTGTACGCCCCCAACATCAACTCCTACAAGCGTTACGTGCCGGGCAGCTTCGCCCCCACGGCGATCAAGTGGGGCGTCGACAACCGCACCTGCGCGCTCAGGCTCGTCGGGCACGGGCCGTCGCTGCGGATCGAGAACCGCGTGCCGGGCGGTGACGTCAACCCGTACCTCGCGGTGGCGGGAATGGTGGCGGCCGGGCTGCACGGCATCGACAACGAGCTGCCGCTGGAGGACGCGTTCGAGGGCAACGCCTACGACTCGGGCGCGGAGACCGTTCCGCACACGCTGCGGGACGCGCTCCCCCTGTTCGAGGGGTCGAAGCTGGCCCGCGAGGCGTTCGGCGAGGAGGTCGTCGAGCATTACGCGAACAACGCGCGCGTGGAGCTGGCGGCGTTCGACGCGGCGGTGACGGACTGGGAGATGTTCCGTGGTTTCGAGCGAATGTGACGGGTGACCGATGAAGATCGTCAATCCGGCGACGGAGGCCGTCGTCGCCGACGTCGAACTGGCCGACGCGGCCGAGGTCGACCGGGCGGTGGAGCGCGCCGGGAAGGCGTACGCCGCCTGGCGGCAGGTGGCGCCCGGCGATCGGGCACGGCTGCTGAGGAGGTTCGCCGACCTGGTGGGCGAGCACGGCGAGGAGCTGGCGCGGCTGGAGATGGCCAACGCCGGGCACCCGATCGGCAACTCCCGCTGGGAGGCCGGCGCCGTACGCGACGTGCTGCACTTCTACGCCGGGGCGCCCGAGCGCGACCACGGCAGGCAGATCCCGGTGCCCGGCGGCGTGGACGTCACCTTCCAGGAGCCGCTGGGCGTGGTGGGCGTCATCGTGCCGTGGAACTTCCCGATGCTGATCATGTCGTGGGGGGTGGCCCCGGCGCTGGCGGCCGGCAACACGGTGATCGTCAAGCCGGCCGAGTGGACTCCCCTGACCGCGCTGAGGCTGGCGGAGCTGGCCCTGGCCGCGGGCCTGCCCGAGGGGGTGCTCCAGGTGCTGCCCGGGGCGGGGGAGGTCGCGGGCGCCCGGCTGGTGGAGCACCCCGGCGTGGCCAAGATCGTGTTCACCGGCTCGACCGAGGTGGGCAAGGAGATCGCGGCCAAGGCGGCGGCCCAGGTCAAGCGGGTCACGCTGGAGCTAGGCGGCAAGTCCGCAAATATCATCTTCGCGGATGCCGAACTCGACAGAGCGGCACAAGCCGCCCCCTACGCGGTCTTCGACAACGCGGGACAGGACTGCTGCGCCAGGTCCCGGCTGCTCGTCCAGTCAAGCGTGTACGACGCCTTCATGGAGCGCCTCTCCGAGGCCGTGCGCGGCGTCGTCGTCGGCGACCCCCGCGACGAGAGCACCGAGATGGGCCCGCTGATCAGCGCCGAGCACCTCGACCGCGTGCGCGGCTTCGTCCAGGACGGCGCCCCCTACCTCCAGGGGTCGTGCCCCGAGGGCAAGGGCTACTGGTTCCCGCCGACCGTGCTCACCCCGGACGTCACCGACCGTGCGTTCACCGAGGAGATCTTCGGGCCGGTCGTGTCGGTGGCGCCCTTCGAGGACGAGGCGGACGCCGTACGCATCGCCAACGACACCCCGTACGGGCTGAGCGGCTCCATCTGGACCCGCGACGTCGGGCGCGCGCTCCGCGTGTCCAGAGCGGTCGAGGCGGGCGCCCTGTCGGTGAACTCCAACGCGTCGGTCCGCTACTGGACCCCGTTCGGCGGCTTCAAGCAGTCAGGGCTGGGCCGGGAACTCGGCCCCGACGCCCTGGCGGCGTTCACGGAGACCAAGAACGTCTTCATCTCCTGGGAGTGAGGCAGCACGTGAAGAGATTGCAGGATCGGGTGGCTGTGATCACCGGCGCGGGCGGCGGCATCGGGCTGGCCACCGCGCGCAGGTTCGCCGACGAGGGCGCCAAGGTGGTCTGCGCCGACCTCGACGAGGAGGCGGGCGTCAAGGCCGCGAACGAGGTCGGCGGCCTCTTCGTACGCGTCGACGTGGCCGACGAGGACGACGTCGCCCGGATGTTCCGTACGGCGTTCGACACCTACGGCAGCGTGGACATCGCCTTCAACAACGCCGGCATCTCGCCGCCCGACGACGACTCGATCCTGGAGACCGGCATCGACGCGTGGCGCCGCGTCCAGGACGTGAACCTGACCAGCGTCTACCTGTGCTGCAAGCACGCCATCCCGTACATGCGGCGGCAGGGCAGGGGCTCGATCATCAACACCGCGTCGTTCGTGGCCGTCATGGGCTCGGCGACCTCGCAGATCTCCTACACGGCGTCCAAGGGCGGGGTGCTGGCGATGTCGCGCGAGCTGGGCGTGCAGTTCGCGCGCGAGGGCATCCGGGTGAACGCGCTGTGCCCGGGCCCGGTGAACACGCCGCTGCTGCAGGAGTTGTTCGCGAAGGACCCCGAGCGGGCGCAGCGGCGCCTGGTGCACGTCCCGGTCGGGCGCTTCGCCGAGGCGTCGGAGATCGCGGCGGCGGTCGCGTTCCTGGCCAGCGACGACGCGTCGTTCATCACGGGCAGCGAGTTCCTGGTGGACGGCGGCATCTCCGGCGCCTACGTCACGCCGCTCTAGGGGGGTCATCGTGCGACGTCCCGTCATCGGGGTCACGTGTTACGTGGAGCCGGCGACGTTCACGGTCTGGCAGGACATGCCGGTCGCGCTCCTGCCGTACATGTACGTCGAGCAGGTCGTCCGGGCCGGCGGCCAGCCGGTCGTGCTCCCGCCCGCGGGGGACGCCGCGCAGGTGGTGAGCCGCCTGGACGGGCTCGTCCTGGCCGGTGGCGGCGACATCGATCCGGCGAGGTACGGCGAGACGCCGGCGGAGCGTACCGGCTACATCCGCGAATTCCGCGACCAGGCCGAGTTCGCCGTGCTGGCCGCCGCCCTCGACGCCGGGCTGCCCTTCCTCGGCATCTGCCGGGGCCTCCAGGTGCTCAACGTCGCTCTCGGCGGCAGCCTCCACCAGCACCTGCCCGACGTGGTCGGCCACACGGGTCACTCCCCCGCGCCCGGACGGTTCGGTCACCTGCCCATCACCCCCGTCCCCGGCACCCGCCTGGCCAAGGCGCTGGGCACGGCGCCCGTGACGGTGCCGCACTATCACCACCAGGCCGTCGACCGGCTCGCCCCCGGCCTCACCGTGACCGCGACCGCCGCCGACGGCACCGTCGAAGGGGTGGAGCTGGACTCGGGGCCGTTCACCGTGGCGGCGCAGTGGCACCCGGAGGCGGCCGAGGACCACGCCCTCTTCGAGGCCCTGGTGGCCGCCTGCTGACCGGCGAACGCGACAAGACCCCCAAATCACTACTAGGCTGGCGGGACACACCAGCAAACCGTGCGGGAGAGCACCCTGACAGCCGGTCAGGGTCCCTGAAGGAGCAAGCCCTCCCCGCGAACCTCTCAAGGCAAAGGACCGCACGGCTGACCGGGAGCATGTCTCCTCGGAAGGTGACCTCTGGAAAGCAGGCCCGCAGGGTCTCGCCGAAGGTGAAAGTCCGGCAAAACTCGGGCGAAGCTCTCAGGCATCGATGACAGAGGGGGAGGATGCTGGCATCCAATCCTGTCCTGAGGTGCGATAAATGTCCCGACCTACTCCGCTACGAGACGTGCACGAAAGCCTCGGCGCGACGCTGACCGACTTCGCGGGCTGGCTCATGCCACTCCGGTACGGGAGCGAGTCCGCGGAGCACAGGGCCGTCCGCGAGGCCGCCGGGCTGTTCGACCTCTCGCACATGGGCGAGATCTTCGTGACCGGGCCGCAGGCCGCCGCCGCCCTGGACTACGCGCTGGTCGGCAACATGTCGGCCGTGACGCCCGGACGAGCCAGGTACACCATGATCGTCAACGAGCGGGGCGGGGTGCTGGACGACCTCATCGTCTACCGGCTCGGGGACGAGGAGTTCATGGTCGTCGCGAACGCCTCGAACTACGAGAAGGTCGCCGACGAGCTGGAGAACCGCTCCAAGGCGTACGACGCCGTGGTCGACGACCGTTCGCAGCAGTACGCCCTGATCGCCGTCCAGGGACCCCGCTCCCAGGAGATCCTCGCCACGCTCACCGACGCCGACCTGGCCGGGCTCAAGTACTACGCGGGCCTGCCCGGGCTCGTCGACGGGCGGCAGGCGCTCATCGCGCGCACCGGCTACACCGGCGAGGACGGGTTCGAGCTGTTCGTGGCCGGCCAGGACGCGGTGCCGCTCTGGAACGCGCTCGTGACCGCGGGCGAGCCGTACGGGCTCAAGCCCGCCGGACTGTCCAGCCGCGACACGCTCAGGCTCGAGGCCGGCATGCCCCTGTACGGCAACGAGCTGAGCGCCGAGCTGACCCCGTTCGACGCGGGGCTGGGCAGGGTGGTGAAATTCGACAAGCCGGGCGACTTCGTCGGCAGGTCGGCGCTCGAGGCGGTCAAGGACGACCCGCCGCGGCGCCGTCTCGTCGGTCTGGTCGCCCGGGGCCGCCGGGTGCCGCGCCACGGCTACCCGGTCACCAAGGACGGCGCCGTCGTCGGCGAGGTCACCAGCGGTGCGCCCTCCCAGACCCTGGGCAAGCCCATCGCGCTGGCCTACGTGGACACCGGCGCCGACTCAGGCCTGGCTGTGGACATCCGGGGCAGCCATGAACCCATGGACCTGGCCGAGCTGCCCTTTTACAGGAGGAACAAGTGAGCAACATCCCTGACGACCTGAGCTACACCAAGGAACACGAGTGGGTTTCCGGGGTCGAGGACGGCCTCACCGTGACCGTCGGCATCACGGCCTACGCCGCCGACGCCCTTGGTGACGTCGTCTTCGTGCAGCTCCCCGAGGTCGGTTCGGTCACCGAGCCGGGCGACTCCGTCGGCGAGGTCGAGTCGACCAAGTCGGTCAGCGAGATCTACACGCCCGTCGGCGGCGAGATCGTCGAGGTCAACCAGGCCATCGTGGACGATCCGAGCCTGGCCAACAGCGACCCGTACGGCGAGGGCTGGATGTTCCGGGTGCGCATGGAGGGCGACCCGGAGGACCTGCTCTCCGCCGAGGAGTACGCCGCGCTCACCTCGGGCGAGTCCTGACCCTGCCAGGCCTCATCGGCTGACGCCGGGGCCCGCGTCCGGGCCCCGGCACTCATGAAGGGCGCATCATCAATGGCGATCAGCGTCTTCGACCTGTTCAAGATCGGCATCGGGCCGTCGAGCTCCCACACGGGAGGCCCGATGGCCGCGGCCCACAAGTTCGCCCGCGGCCTGCATGAGGACGGCCTGCTGCCGCGCGTGGCCCGGGTGGAGGCCATCCTGTACGGCTCGCTCGGCCTGACCGGGAAGGGCCACGGCAGCGACAAGGCGGTCCTGCTGGGCCTGTCCGGCGAGAAGCCGGAACTGGTCGACGTCGACACCGTCGAAGGGCGTCTGGCCGAGATGCGCGAGTCGGGCAGCGTCCGGCTGTACGGCACGCGCGAGATCCCCTTCGTCGTCGGCCGGGACCTCGTCTTCGAGCGCAAGATCTCGCTGCCCGAGCACCCCAACGGCATGCGCTTCACCGCCTACGACGCGGCGGGCGAGCAGCTCAGGGAGAAGATCTACTTCTCGGTCGGCGGCGGCTTCGTCGTGGACGAGAAGGCCACCGGCGCCGACCGCATCAAGCCGGACGACACCGTCCTGCCCTACCCCTTCACCACCGGGGAAGAGCTGCTCAAACACTGCACGAACACCGGCCTGTCGATGTCCGCGCTCATGCTGGAGAACGAGAAGGCGTTCGGGCGCACCGAGGAGGAGGTCCGCGCGGGCCTGCTGCGCCTCTGGCAGGTCATGTCGGAGTGCGTGCGCCGGGGCATCTCGAAGGAGGGCGTCCTGCCCGGCGGGCTCAAGGTCAAGCGCCGCGCCAACCAGTTGCACCGCCGCCTGCAGTCCGAGCCGGCCGAGAAGGACCCGCTGCAGGCCATGGACTGGGTGACGTTGTTCGCGCTGGCGGTCAACGAGGAGAACGCGGCCGGCGGCCGCATCGTCACCGCCCCCACCAACGGGGCCGCCGGCATCATCCCGGCGGTCCTGACGTACTACACCCGTTTCGTCCCCCACGCGGACGAGGACGGCGTGATCCGCTTCCTGCTCACGGCCGGCGCGATCGGCGTGCTGTTCAAGGAGAACGCCTCGATCTCGGGCGCCGAGGTGGGCTGCCAGGGCGAGGTCGGCTCCGCCTGCTCCATGGCCTCCGCGGGCCTCACGGAGGTGCTCGGAGGCACCCCGGAGCAGGTCGAGAACGCCGCCGAGATCGGCATCGAGCACAACCTGGGGCTGACCTGCGACCCGATCGGCGGGCTGGTGCAGATCCCGTGCATCGAGCGGAACGCGGTCGCCTCCAACAAGGCCATCACGGCGGCCAGGATCGCCCTGCGCGGCGACGGCCGCCACTTCGTGGCCCTGGACAAGGCGATCAAGACGATGCGCGACACCGGCCGCGACATGCTGGACAAGTACAAGGAGACCTCACGCGGCGGCCTGGCCGTCAACGTGATCGAGTGCTGACCACCATCGAGTGGTACCGTAATCGACTCGAGCTCATCGAGGACATTCTGCGCGACCCGTACGAGGGCATCGGCAAACCTGAGCCGCTCAAGCACGCGCTGGCAGGCGCATGGTCGCGACGTATCACGGATGAGCATCGCCTGGTGTATCTCGCCGACAGCGACGAGATCGTCATCTTGCAGGCCCGCTACCACTACGACTAGAGGGCACGTGGATGCCGATTGCCGCGTTGGTCGAGAAATGCCTGGCCAATTCGGATAAATAGCATAGTGGCAGGAAGAGCCCGATGGGCGCTCGGTTGTGCGGGCGGGGGGATTCGAACCCCCACGGTGTCTCCACCAACAAGACCTAAACCTGCCGCGTATGCCATTTCGCCACGCCCGCGTAGTCCCCGCCGAAAGCGGGCTTGAGACAGTTTAGCGCTCTGGGTGAGGACGAGGCGCATCTGTGATGAGGCCGGCCTGAGAAGAAGAGGAGGGCCCAGGAGAAAGGGACGCAGAGGAGCGCCCAGGGAAGGGCCCCGGGGGCGGATTCGAGGGGTCGTCGCAACACAGTGGTCGCTTACTGGTGTGCAGGAGGATAGCGGACGCCTGCCTGGGGATCCCGCCAGGCGTCCGCACGGGCAGGAACAGGTCCATCTGATCACCGCCGGGGTCGTTTCGGCTTGCCTCGACCTCGCTGCGCCTCCGGGCACTCTGAAGTCATGAGATCCCGTAATCGCGGATGATGGTGACATGCCGCATATTTCCATGATCAAGCAGGCCGAGAGGCGTCATATCGCCATCTATGGGGTCTTGATGGCGGTGACCGCCGTTGCGGCGGCTGCGCTGGTCGTCCCTAACATCCTTGTGGGGGGAGACACGGTGACCGACCCGCAATGGGCAGGACAGTATGTAGCGGAGTGGCGTCGCCGGGCCGTCTTGGCCTATACCTCCGGCAGCGCGGTCGGACATGTGTGCGCGCTGCTTGCCGGGCTGCTGGTCGCACGGTGGAGCATGCACAGGGAGCGTCGGGCCGGCCTGGTCACGGCACTGCTTGCCGGTTCAGGGCTGGGAGCGGCTGAATTGGCGGTGGCGTCATGGACGGCAACGCCTTTCCTACGCGACCTGTCGGGATTCCCCGGGACGGGGGATCCGCTGGAGGACTGGGTCATCGACCCGAGCCTCCAAAACCACGTCCCCGTCTTGGTCGCTATGGCGTCGGTCTTTGTCGTGTTCCTGGTAGCTGCTGGTGCCGGGTTCTGGATGGCTCACCGGGGAATGCTGCTCAGATCGGCCTTGGTGACGGCATTCGTGCTCGTCGTGCCTGTGGCCCTTTTCTTCGTGACTGTTTTTTCGCTGGTCCCGCTCCCCCAGATCGGACATGTCCTGTGATCAAACATGGGGACAGCAGTGCGGCCAAACGTTCGGCCGGGGTGTCCCAGGCGAGCGTCTTCCGTGGGCTGGCATTCAATTCCGCGGCCACGGCCTCTAGTTGACCGCGGGTGTGGACCGACAGGTCTGTGCTCTTGGGGAAGTACTGGCGCAGCAGGCCGAGAGAAGGGCGCGGGCCCTTTCCGCAGGGCCCGCGAGCGGGCTCAGGCCAGGCCCAGCTTCTTCTTCAACGAGGCCACGTGCCCCGTCGCCTTCACGTTGTAAAGCGCCTGCTCTACCTTCCCGTCGCCGTCGATGACGAACGTCGAGCGGATGACCCCCACGATCTCCTTGCCATACAACTTCTTGGGGCCATAGGCGGCGTACGCCTTGTGCACGACGAGGTCGGGATCGGAGAGCAGCGGGAAGGTCAGCGCGTCACGCTCGACGAACTTGGCGAGCTTTTCCGGTTTGTCCTTCGACACGCCGAGGACCACGAAACCTTCGGCGGTCAACTGGCTGAGGTTGTCACGGAAATCGCAGGCCTGCTTGGTGCAGCCGGGCGTCATCGCGGCGGGGTAGAAATAGAGGATCACCCGCTTGCCGCGGTGGTCGCCGAGGGAAACGGTGGTTCCGTCGGCGGCGGGTAGCACGAACTCGGGCGCGGCGTCGCCGGGCGCGAGCTTGGTCTCTGTCATGGGGCCCTCCTCGGTTCTTCCCGCAAACCTACCGGCCTGGCCACCGTGCCGTACGGCCCGCCGACCTGACAGACTGATCACGACCACTACGGCCGCAGCCCGCACGGCACACGAAGCGGGGGCGGCCACGCACGGTCGAAAGGAGAAGCCATGGCTGACACCGATCCCGACGAGCTGGAGCGGCGGATCGCGCGGACGCGCGCCGAGTTGGCGCAGACGGTCGACGCCATTGCCGACCGGGTGAGCCCCAAGCGGGTCGCCGAACGCACGGTGACCGACGTCAAGAGCAGGGCGGGGCACTTCGTGGCGTCCGTGGGCGACGCGCTCGGGGTGGCGCCGCGGCCGGCCGGCTACACCGACGATGGCGAGCGGGCGTGGGACGATGAGCGGCCCGACCTGGGTCCCGTCCTCATCGGGGTCGGGGCGGTGCTGGTCGTGGGGGCGGCCCTCGTGTTCTGGCGCCGCCGCCGGCGGCGCGCCTGACGCTCCCGTGCACCGGCCGGGCACGCCGGGCGTGCCCGGCACTCCGCAGGCCGCCCGGGCTCGCCCGGCGCGCGTGGCGCCGGAGGTCAGAGGAAGGTCTTGCCCTCGCCTCTGTACGTCGGCACCGATCCGTCCAGGGTGTCGCCGTCGACGAGGTGGAGCGTGTCGAACCGCTCGCACAGCTCGCCCGCCTTGGCGTGCCTGAACCACACCCGGTCGCCGATCCGCAGGTCCTCGGCGGCCTGGCCGAGCAGCGGCGTCTGCACCTCCCCCGCGCCTTCGTCCGGGGAGAAGCGCAGCCCCGCCGGCAGGTAGGGCTGCGGCAGGCGGCTCCCGCCCGCCGCCCCCGAGGCCGGATAGCCGCCCCCGAGCACGGTGGCGATGTCCGGAGCCGGGCGGCGTACGACCGGCAGGGCGAACAGGGCCGCCGGATGGCCGGTGAAGCCGCGGTAGAAGTCGAACAACCTCGGGTGGAAGAGCCCGGATCCCGCCGTCACCTCCGTGACGGCCTTCTCGCGTACGGTGCGCTCGATGGAGCCGGTGCCGCCGCCGTTGACGAATTCGAGGTCGGCGACCCGGCGGACGGCGTTCACGACGCGGCCGCGCCTGACGATGAGCTCCCGGGCGGAGCACGCCTGCATGACTCTGATGGCGCGGGTGAGCAGGGCGTTGCCCGGAGCGTCGTCGCCGACTCCGGCGATCTGGGCCTCGTAGGCCAGCAGCCCGGCCAGGCGGAGCCCGGGGCGTTCGGCGATGGCGGCGGCCAGGTCGGCGGCATGCTCGGGCTCGCGGATCGGGGAGCGCAGGGCTCCCGCCCGGAATCTCCCGCCCAGGGCGACGTAGCCGGCGTCGATGTCGAGGCAGATCCGGAGCTCGGCCCGGGGACGCACCCCTTCCACGGCGGCCTCGATGAAGTCGAGGTGCGCGAGCGAGTCGACGGTCACGGTGATGCGCCCGGCCGCGACCGCGTCCCCGGCCAGTTCGGCGAGCGCGTGCCGGTCGGCCGTCGGGTAGGCGACGAGGACGTCCGCGCACCCGTGCCGGGCCAGCCACAGCGCCTCGGGCAGGGTGAAGGCCATGACGCCCTGGAAGCCGTCCATGGCCAGGACGCGTTCGAGCAGCGGCCGGCTGCGTACCGATTTGCTCGCCACCCGGATCGGCTTGCCCGCCGCCCGGCGGACGAGATCGGCCGCGTTGGCCCGCATGGCCGCCAGGTCGAGGATCGCGAACGGGGGCTCGAGCGCCGCGGTGGCACGATCATAGCGCTGGCGGGCATCCATACCAGCAGCGTAACGACATATCAGGCAAATGAATATGAGCGGCTTTCATATTAGTCCTCGTCCCCGTAATGATCGGGCAAATCGGCGGCGAGGGCGCGGTTCAGGCCATGCGGCTCCCCTGTACCTCTGTCCTTGTGATGACCACGCTTCAGCAGATACTGCCCGGCGCCGCCGCCACCCCGCGGCTCACCGGACTGCGCAGGGCGAACAGGGCACTCAGGCCGGCCAGGACCCTCCCAGGGGCCGTCGTGGCGATCGCACTGACCGCGGGGCTGGGCCTGACCACGGCGGAGCTGGTGTCGGGACTGCTCGGCGCGCCGCTCGGCTGGGTGCCGGTGAACGAGGTGGTGGAGCTGGCGGGCAGGACCGCGTGGCCGAAGGTGTCCACCGCCGCCCTGGTCGTGGGCGGCGCCGGCGTGCTGATGGTGCTGCTGGCCGTCGTGCCGGGCACCTCCAGGCTGGTCGCGGTGGAGACGTCCGACCCGCTGATCGTCATCGGCATCACCCGCCCGGGCCTGCGCCGTACGCTCGCCGCCGCGGCCCAGCAGGTGGCGGGCGTGGACAAGGCCCGGGTGCGCCTGCGCAGGCGCACCATCGAGGTCACCGTCGTGACCGACGCCGAGAGCACCGGGGCGATGCTCAGGCAGGTCGGCACCGCGGTGGGCGACCGGCTCGCGGGTGTGGGCACGCTCGGCACCGGCGAGGTCGTGGTCCGGCTGCGCAGGAAGGCACTGTGATGCGGCAGTACGCCGGCAACCGGGTCGGGCTGGCCGTCGTCGGCACCGCGCTGGCCGGGCTGGGCGCGTACGCGTGGTTGCGCGGCGAGGGCCGCCTGTCCGAGCTGCCGCCCAAGGGGAAGGTCCTGCCGGCGCAGCTCCACCGGACGCTGGCCGAGGAGCCGTGGAGCATGTGGCTGCTGGCCTTCGCCCTGCTGCTCCTGTCGCTGGTCTCGCTGCGCTGGCTGCTGCTCTGCCTGGGCTGGGGCCGTCGCGGCACGCCCAACGGCACGGGCACCGCCATGTTGTTCGTCGGGCTGAAGAACGTGGAGAACCTGGGCAAGACCAAGGTGCGGGTCGGCGATGACGGCCTGCGGATCAGCGTGACCTGCCCGTCGGAGGCGGACATGGGCGCGGTGGTGGGCAAGCTCGACCAGGACATCGTGGGGCGCATCCGACGCGAGATCCGCGACGACGAGATGTGCACGGTGGTCCGCCTGCACGTGCGCCGTTAGGCTCCGGAGCGCCGGGGGCTACTGGGTCGCGCGGCGTTTCTTCGTCACCGCGCGACCCGGGCGTCTTGATCATGATCCGCCATCACGATCTCCCTTTACTCACCCACAAGGGGCGCTCCCGATGAGCAAGAATGCCCGATCGCCTGTAAGCCCGGCGTAAGGGAACGGTCACGTCAGACCTGGGTCGTACGCACACTTCACCCTCCAGGCTGACCAAGACCCCACTATAGATACATATCTTGAGGATGTGTTCGGAAGCGTACAGGCGTGGTCGAGGCGCCACGAGAAGCTGGCCGCCGTCCTGCGGGTGGCGCCGCTCGGCGCGCTGTGCCTGATCACGGCGGTGCTGTACGCGGGACGTGAGGCGCCGGGCGGTGGCGTCAACCCCGGCGTGATCTCGTACGTGGGCTTCTCCGCGGCGCTGGTCGTGCCGCTGGTGTGGCGCGACCGGCCACGCCTGTCCTTCGCGGTCATCGCGCTGGCCAGCTTCTTCCAGTGGGTGGCCGACGTCGACCCGATGCCCGCCAACATGGCGGTGCTGATCGCCCTCTGGGGCGTGGCCTACCGGTGCTCGTTCCGCTGGGCGCTGGCGGCGCTCCTCGTGTCGGAGGTCGGGGTGCTGCTGGTCCTGGTCAACTGGCTGGTGCCCACCTTCGGCATGTTCTTCAGCGGCTCGATCCTCGTGGTGACGATCTGGCTGACCGGCCTGTACGCCAGGACGCGCAGGCACTATCTCGAAGGGCTGGAGGAGCGCGCCGAGCGGGCCGAGCGCGAGCGGGACCAGCAGGCCAGGATGGCGGCCGCCGCCGAGCGCGCCAGGATCGCCAGGGAACTGCACGACGTCGTGGCGCACAACGTCAGCGTGATGGTGGTGCAGGCCGACGGGGCGGGCTACGCCCTCGACCACGATCCCGAGCAGGCCCGCCTGGCCGTCACGACCATTTCCAGGACCGGCAGGGCCGCCCTCGCCGAGATGCGCAAGCTGGTCGGGGTCCTGCGCGAGAACGAGAGCGCGGCGACCGACTACACCCCGCAGCCCGGCCTGGACGGGTTGGAGAAGATGGTGCGCGAATCGGCCGTGCCCGCCCGGCTGCGCATCGGCGGGAGCCCCGCCGACCTGCCCGAGGGCCGGCAACTCGCGGTCTACCGCATCGTGCAGGAGGCGCTGACCAACGCGCTCAAACACGGCGGACCCGGCGTGCGGGCGGACGTGGAGATCGACTTCACCGGCCCTGACCTGATCATACGCGTGACCGACGACGGCCGGGGCGCGGCGGCGCCCACGAGCCATGACGGGCACGGCCTGATCGGCATGCGCGAGCGCGTCGGCATGTACGGCGGCGCGGTCTCGGCCGGCCCGCTGCAGGGCGGCGGCTTCGAGGTGCTGGCCCGGTTGCCCATGGCGGAAGCGGCGTAGGAGGAGGCGGCCGGGTGATACGCGTGATGCTCGTCGACGACCAGGAGTTGCTGCGGGCCGGGTTCAGGATGGTGCTGGGGGCGCAGCCCGACATCGAGGTCGTGGCGGAGGCCGGCGACGGCGTCACCGCGCTGGAGGTCCTCGAGTCCACCGAGGTCGACGTCGTGCTCATGGACGTGCGCATGCCCCGCATGGACGGCGTCGAGGCCACCCGGCTGATCGAAGGGGCGAAGGTGCTGATCCTCACCACGTTCGACCTCGACGAGTACGCGTTCGCGGCGATCAAGGCGGGCGCGGCCGGGTTCCTGCTGAAGGATGTGCCGCCGGCCGACCTGGTCAACGCCATCAGGCTCGTGCACGCGGGCGACGCCGCGGTGTCGCCGCGCACCTTGCGCCGGATGCTGGACACGTTCGCCGCCCAGCTCCCCGGCCAGGCGCCGGCGGCGGCGGACGACCTGACGCCGCGCGAGCGCGAGGTGCTGCTCATGGTGGCGCGCGGCCTGTCCAACGGGGAGATCGCGGCCGGGCTGGAGGTCGCGGAGGCGACGGTGAAGACGCACCTGGGCCGGGTGCTGGCCAAGCTGGGCCTGCGGGATCGGGCGCAGGTGGTGGTGTACGCGTACGAGGCCGGGCTGGTGGTGCCCTCCCATCGGCCGAAAGGCTGACCGGGGTCATCCGGGGGCGCACCTGAAGTCCCTCCTCAGGGCCCATGGATCCCGGAATCTCCGCCCCTAGCGTTGGTCGCGTTGAAGCCCGCGCCCCCAGGGAGAAGGAGTGAAGGTGACGCTCACCGAACGCCGAGCCGCGACCGCTGTCGTGGCCACGGAGCTGACCAAGGTGTACGGCCAGGGCGACGCCCGGGTGCACGCCCTGCGCGAGGTGAGCGTGGCCTTCGCCACCGGGGCGTTCACCGCCATCATGGGCCCGTCGGGCTCGGGCAAGTCCACGCTGATGCACTGCCTGGCCGGTCTCGACACGGCCACGTCGGGCACCGTGCACCTCGGCGACGTGGAGCTGACCGGGCTGTCGGACCGGCAGCTCACCCTGCTGCGCCGCGAGCGGATCGGGTTCGTCTTCCAGGCGTTCAACCTGCTGCCGACGCTGACCGCGGAGCAGAACATCCGCCTGCCCCTGGAGATCGCCGCCCGCCAGGCCGATGAGGCGCTGTTCGACCGGGTCATCGAGACCGTCGGGCTGACGGACCGGCTCTCGCACCGGCCGACCGAGCTGTCCGGCGGCCAGCAGCAGCGCGTGGCCGTGGCCAGGGCGCTCATCAGCAAGCCGCAGGTGATCTTCGCCGACGAGCCGACGGGGAACCTGGACTCCCGCGGCGGCGCCGAGATCCTGTCGTTCCTGCGCACGTCGGTGCGCGAGCTGGGCCAGACCATCGTCATGGTCACGCACGACCCGGTCGCGGCGTCGTACGCCGACCGCGTGGTGTTCCTGCGCGACGGCGAGCTGGTCACCGAGATCGCCGCGCCGACGCCGCAGACCGTGCTGGACACGCTCGTGAAACTGGAGGCGTGAGGTGCTGAGGACGGCTCTGGCCGGGCTGCGCGCCCACACGCTCCGGCTGCTGCTCACGTCGCTGGCGATCATGCTGGGCGTGGGGTTCATCGCGGGCACGTTCGTGCTGAACGACACCGTCGAGGCGGGATTCGCCCAGCGGGTCACCGCCAACGCGGGCAAGGTGGACGTCGCCGTCCTGCCCGAGGGCCCCGGCTCCGTGCTGCCCGAGCGCGTGCTGGAGCGGATCCGCGCCCTCGACGGCGTGACGGAGGCGCAGGGCCTGGTCCGCGGTGCCGCGCCGCTGCTCGGCAAGGACGGCAAGACCGTCGGCGACCTCCCCACCACGGCGATCTCGATCGTCACCGGCCCGCTGGACCGCGCCGACATCGTCGCCGGCACCGGGCCCGGCACCGACGACCGGGCCGCCGTGCTCGACGAGAACACCGCCAGGGCCCAGGGCTTCCGGCTCGGCGAGACCATCACCGTGCTCGACGCCGGGAAGGCAGAGCACCGGTTCAGGCTCGTGGGCCTCCTCGACACCGGCCTCGACCAGGACCTCTCCTTCACCGGCGCGGTCGGCTTCACCACGGCCACCGCGCAGCGCATGACGGGTGCCAGGGGCTACCGCGAGATCGACGTCGCGGGCTCGGCCCCCGGGCTGAAGCAGGCCGTCACGGCGGCCGCCGGCGGCGCGTACACCGTCAAGACCGGCGACGAGCTGGCCGCCGACCTGGCCAGGGCGGCCGGGGTCGAGACACGGATGTTCGCGCTGGGCCTGCTGCTGTTCGGGGCCGTGGCCATGATGGTGGCGGCCCTGGTCATCTACAACACGTTCACCATCCTCGTCGCCCAGCGCACCAGGGAGATGGCGCTGCTGCGGTGCATCGGCGCCACGCGGGGGCAGGTGTTCGGCTCGATCCTGCTGGAGTCGGCCGTCGTGGGCGCGCTCGCCTCCGCGCTGGGGCTGCTGCTCGGATACGGTCTGGCCGCGCTCACGCTGACGGTGCTGGCCGCGGTCGACGCCCCGCTGCCCACCGACGCAGCCGTCACGCTCTCACCGGTCACCACGGCGGCAGGGCTGGCCGTCGGCCTCGCGGTCACGGTGTGCGCGGCCCTGCTGCCCGCCAGGTCCGCGACCCGTGTCCCGCCGGTCGCGGCGCTGCGCAGCCAGGCCGAGGAGCAGACGTTCCGTGCGGGCCTGCTGCGCGGGCTCTTCGCCGCCTTCTTCCTGGTGGCCGGGCTCGGCACCACCGCCGTCGGCGTGTTCGTGCTCGAACCCGGCCGGGAGATCTCGCTGCTCGTCGTGATGGCCGGGGGCACGCTGACGTTCCTGGCGGTGCTGATCTTCGGCCCGGTGCTGGTCAGGCCGCTGAGCGCGCTGGTCGGCTGGATCCCCGGCAGGCTGTTCGGGGTGCCGGGCCGCCTGGCCGTCGGCAACTCGGGACGCAACCCGAAGCGGGCCGCGACCACCACGGTCGCCCTGACGATCGGGGTGACGCTCATGACGCTGATCTCGGTGGTCACCGCGTCCACCAGGCTGACAATGACGGCCAAGCTCGACGAGCAGTTCCCCATCGACTACGTGCTGATGGACCAATCCCGCGACTCCGTCGTCCCGAGGACCGTCGCCGAGAGCCTGCGGGACGCGCCGGAGCTGGCCTCCGTGGTGCAGATCCGCCAGGCCGAAGCCACGATCGGCGGCCGGCACGTGATCACCGGCACGTTCCGCGGACCCGTCGAGCCCTACGTCACCGCCGGTTCCATGGCGGGTTTCGGCGCGGGCCGGGTGGCGCTGCGGGACAGCGAGGCCGAGGGCCTGGGCGTGCGGGTCGGCGACTCGGTGCGGCTCAGGACCGCGCGGGCCGGGACGGTGCCGCTGGAGGTGGTCGCGCTGCTCGACGGGAACCAGTCGGCGCTGCCGCCGGTCACCGTGGCGGAGACCGCCTTCGACACCTACTTCGGGGCGGTGCCCGACGCGCGGGTGATGATCCGCATCGGTGACGGCGTGCCTCCCGACCGCGCGCGCGAGGTCGTCGACGCGGCCGCGGCTCCCTATCCGAGCGTGAAGGTGTCGAGCTCGACGGAGGTACGCGGCCAGTTCGACGAGACGCTGGACATGCTTCTCATGATCATCACCGGGCTGCTGGGACTGGCGATCCTGATCTCGCTGCTGGGCATCGCCAACACGCTCTCGCTGTCGGTGCACGAGCGCACCAGGGAGTCGGCGCTGCTGCGGGCGCTGGGCCTGACCCGGCGGCAACTGCGCGGGATGTTGTCGGTCGAGGCGCTGGTGCTCGGGCTGATCGGGGCGCTGGTGGGCGTCGTGCTCGGAGGCGCCTTCGGGTGGGCCGCGATCATGGCCATGCTGGACGGCGCCGTCTTCTCGGTGCCGGTCGCGCAGATCGTGCTGTTCGTGGTGCTCTCCGGCGTGGCCGCGGTGCTGGCGGCGGTCCTGCCGGCCCGCCGGGCCGCCCGGGCGTCGATCACCGGTTCCCTCGCCACCGGCTGACCCGGAGCCTTCGAGGCTCGGGCGGAACGCTGGTCACGTGCTCAGGGCAGTGGGGCTGGGTCCACCTCCCGGGGTGGCGATTTTCCACCCCGGGAGGTGGACCGGCACCCATGGAGGCAGGCCCTCGTGACCGCGAGGCTGGACAGGCCCGATCAGAGCGAGCTGATCGTGCCCGGCCAGGCGAAGGAGAGCGGGACGTGATCGAAGTGAGGGGACTGAGCATGCGGTACGGCCGCACGCTCGCCGTGGACGACCTGACCTGCACGGTGAAACCGGGGCTGGTGACCGGGTTCCTGGGACCGAACGGAGCCGGCAAGTCCACGACCATGCGGGCCGTACTCGGGCTGGAGGTCCCCTCCTCGGGTGAGGCGCTGGTGGACGGGCGACCGTACGCGTCGCTGCGCCGGCCCATGCGCACGATGGGGGCGCTGCTGAACGCCGGGGCGGTGCACGGCGGCCGCTCGGCCCGCGACCATATCGGCTGCCTCGCGCGCAGCAACGGCATCGGCCGCGCCCGTGTGACCGCCGTCCTCGACCAGGCCGGCCTGACCGACGTCGCAGGCAAGAGGATCGGCGGCTTCTCCCTCGGCATGAAGCAGCGACTGGGCATCGCGGCGGCGCTGCTCGGGGACCCGGCGGTGCTGATGTTCGACGAGCCGCTGAACGGACTGGACCCCGAGGGCATCCGCTGGCTGCGCGGCCTGCTGCGTTCGCTGGCGGACGAGGGCCGTACCGTGCTGCTGTCCAGCCATCTGATGAACGAGATGGCATTCACCGCCGACCACGTCATCGTCATCGGACGGGGCCGGCTGATCGCTGACACCGGCATGAACGCCCTGGCCGGGCATTTCGAGGGCGACGTGCTGGTCCGCACGCGTCACCCGGAGCAGCTCACCGCCATCATGCGCGGGCACGGGGCGACGGTGGTGGCCGAGGACGACGGCGCCCGGGCCGTTGCTCTGTCCGTCCATGGGCTGGACGCGGCCGAGATCGGCGCGCTGGCGCTGTCCGCGGGGATCGCGCTGGTGGAGCTGTCTCCGCGCGCCGCGTCCCTGGAGGAGGCGTTCATGCGGCTCACGGAGGACAGCACCGCGTTCAGAAGCGAGAGCGGGAGCACTCAGAAGGAGGCCGTGCGGTGATCGACGTGATCGCTTCCGAGTGGATGAAGCTCCGCACGCTCCGCTCGAACGTCTACGTGCTGGCCTGCTCGGTGGCGGCCGTCCTGGCCTGCGCCGGGATCGCGTTCATGATCGGCCGCGGGTTCGACGGCCAGACGCTGGACGAGAAGATGGCCTTCCCCGGCAACGGGGACGGCATCGGCAACGGGATCGCGGTCGCCTACTTCGTGTTCGCCGTGCTGGGCGCGCTGGCGATCACCTCGGAACACAGCACCGGAATGATCCAGACGAGCCTGGTGGCCGTGCCACGCAGGCGGGTGCTCCTGCTGGCCAAGATTCCCGGCCTGGCCGCGGTCGCGCTGGTGGCCGGCCAGGTTCTGGCGTTCGTCATGCACGCGGCCTCCATGGCGGCGCTCGGCGACCGGGCCGGGCAGCTGCTCCGCGAAGGGGTGACGCTGGGCACGCCGCTGTCAGATCCGGGCGTGCTCGCCTCGGTGATCGTCGCCGGGCTGTCGATGGCCGCGGTCGCCCTGATCGGGCTCGGCGTCGGGGCCGCCGTCCGCTCCACCCCCGGCGCTCTGGTCGTGCTGGCCGTGATCATCGTGGTGCTGCCGGTGGTGGCCAAGACGCTGCCCATGCCGCTGCGCGCGCAGGCCGGCTCCTTCATGATCGAGAACCTGCCGCTCCAGATCGCGGGGGTCGGCGGCGGCATCCTGCCCCCCGCCGCGGCGGCGGGGCTGCTGGTGGCGTACGTGCTCGCCGCGCTGACGGCGGGCGCCACGATGATCACGATGGCCCGGCGCCGGATCAAGGTGCTGGCGATCGGCGCTGCCGCAGCCGTCCTGGTCTCGGCTGTGCCTGCCGCCGCGGCGAGCTCGCCGGACCCCGCATCGACGATGGCCTGGGCGGACTGCGCGGACAGGACCCTCGTCAAGGAGATGCGCTGCGCCTCGATCAAGGTGCCCGTGAACTGGGCCGAGCCGTCCGGGCGGAAGATCGACCTGACCGTCGGGCTGCTGCCGGCCACCGGCGCCCAACGCAGGATGGGCACGGTGTTCGCGATCCCCGGCGGGCCGGGCGGCTCGGGCGTTGAGGATCTGAGCAGGAACGCGGGCAGCTTCGCCGAACTGCGCGATCGTTTCGACGTGGTCAGCGTCGAGCCCCGCAACACCGTCGACAAGGGCGTGCTGTCGTTCGACTGCCTGTTCTCCGGCCCGTGGATCACCTGGCCCGACACCCGCGCCGAGTACGCCGAGCTGGGCAGGCGCAACCGGGCGGCGGCGCAGCGATGCCGCGGCGCCGACCCCGAGTTCTTCGACCACATGGATTCCGCCTCCGTTGCGCGGGACATGGAGGCGATCCGCGTCGCTCTGGGAGAGGAGAAGCTGAGCTTCATCGCCAACTCCTACGGCGGCAGACCCGGAATCGAATACTCCCGGCTGTTCCCCGGCCGGGTGCGCGCGATGGTGTTCGACGGCGCGGTCAACCCGTACGAGCACCGTGCGCAGAGCAGGCTCTCCCATGAGGAGTCCTTCGCCCGCTTCGCCGCCTGGTGCGCGGCGAACACCACCTGCGCGCTGCACGGCCAGGACGTCGGCGAGGTCTGGAGGGCGCTGGTGGCGCGGGCCGACCGTGTCCCGGTGCCGGTCAAAGGCGAATCGCCGGCGGCCGCCTACAGCGGGTTCGACATCAAGGAGGCCGCCGCCCCCAGCATCATCTCGCCAGGTCAGGAGCCCGACCTCCCCCGATGGACGGAGCTTGCGGAGGCGATCGAGCGGGCCGTCGACGGTGACGCCTCAGGGTTCGCCGACTACGTCCGGCAGGCCAGGAAAAGCCCGAAGGTGCCCTCGTCCACCGGGATGAACATGACCCACTGCCTCGACGGCATCGTCTTCCGCGACTACGAGGAGTACCGGCAGAGGCGCCGCGAAGGTGAGCGCCTGCTGCCCAACATCGCCGGGACCGAGCTCTGGCACCCGCTCGGCTGTGTCGGCTGGCCGACCCCCGTGACCAATCCGCCCGGGCCGCTGCCCGCCGAGGAACTGCCGCCCTACCTGGGTGTCGGCTCCTGGACGGACTACGGCAGGAGCGCGGACATCGTACGGCGGGTACCGGGCTCGGCGGCGGTCCAGTACCAGGGACACGGCCACGGCCTCTACAACGCCGGGAACTCCTGCATCATCGGCCACGTCAACCGCTACCTGATCAGCCTGCGCCTTCCCGCGCGGGGCACCGTGTGCCCCAAGACCGTCACCTGACGGCCGCCCGGGTCTCAGCGGGGTCTGCGGCCGGGCCACAACTCGGCCACCGTCTCCGGGTCGAGGAGCGGCCGGGCCACCACCTCGCCCGTGGCCCGGTCGATCACGATGCACCCGCCTCCCACGGCGTCCGGCAGCCTGGCCGGGTCGTCGGGGTCGAGATCCCGCACCCAGGCGACGTAACCCGCGTCGAACGCGTACACCCCCACCGGCACCGCCTCATCGAGCGGGAGCACCCCGTTGAAATACTCCTCCGCCAGCGACCTGGCCTGGTCCAGGTTCATCGCGGCCGCCCCTGCCGGTCGAGCATCAGGCAGAACACCCCGGTCACCGTCGTGTACGGCGGCTCGACGGACATGTGCCCCCGCTGCGCGTCGATCCAGATCACCTCGCCGTCGGCGTTGACCGCGTTCCAGGCGTGGGAGCCGCCGCCGGGCCAGCGCACCACGATGACGGCGCTCGCGCCGTGCCCGGCGTCGAGCAGCCGCCGCGCGATCAGCGGGTAGGCGTGCCGCCCCTGCCCCGCGTACTGCAGGCGATGGCCCGCCCACCGCTCGATCCTGGCCGTGCTTCCCCGCTCGCCGGTCAGCACCGGCCGGCCGATCCTGTCGTACTCGGGCAGCCGGGGCGCGGCGGTCGCGGGCTCGCCGTGCCAGGTGGACAGCACGGCGAGCGCGCAGTCGGCGGCGTTGGAGGCCCGGAACGGGTCGTCGGCGGGCCCGCCGCCGTTGATCAGCCGCACCCAGGTGCCGCGCGGGTCGGGAAAGCGGGCGCCGGGCTGCAGCGACTCGGCGAGGTCCCGCTCGACCTGCGGGTCCGGCCTGGCCAGCCCGCCCGGCACGCCGTACGGCCGGCAGTCGGCGAGCCTGGGCGGCCGCCGCGGCAGATCGAACCAGTCGAGCTCCACCGGCTCCAGGGGCTCAGCGGATGCGTCGAGGTCCCCGGGCTCCCCGAACTCTCCGAGCTCCCCGAGGACCTCGGGCTTCCCCGACTCTCCGAGCTCTCCGAGCTCCCCGGACTCCCTGGACTGCGCGGGCTGCACGGGCTGCACGGGCTCGTCGAGTTGCGCGGGCTCCCCCGGATCCGTGGTGGTGGGGCCTGGTGGTTCGTGCTCCGAGGTGGCCGGGTACGCGGGGGCGGAGCCGCCGTCAGGGGGCGCTGCACCGGCCTCGGCGGCCCGCTCGTAGTCGAGCCACCGCACCCCTTCGGCCACCACAGGGTCGTAACGCCCCTCTGGAAGGACCCACCGGACACTCGGCTTGCGCTCGCGGAACACGGCCTGCCTCCTGTCATGCTCGACGACCGATCGTAGAGGCGTCACCACGGCAGGGAGGTGCAGTCAGGCAGATTGACCGCCAGAGTTCCCCCTCTCCACCTGGGCAAACAGCGCAAACCCCGACAAGGATCAGACGACGTTCACCGTGATCGTGTGCCAGCCCGTCGCGCCGTCCGGCGCCACCGGGGCGAAGTCGTCGGTCTGGATGTAGCCGGACGCGTCCGTCGCGCGCACCTCGATGCGGTGCTCGCCCGGCCTGGCGTCCCAGTCGATCGACCACTGCCGCCAGGTGTCCGGCCCGGGCACCTCGGCCAGCTTCGCCTGCCTCCACTGCCCGCCGTCGAACCGCACCTCCACGGCGTCCACCCCCGTGTGCTGCGCCCACGCCACCCCGGCGACCGTGTTCCGCCCCGGCTTCAGCGTGTCCGCGGCCTTGGGCACGTCGATGCGCGACTGCGTCTTGATCGGGCCCTTGGCCGCCCATCCGCGGGGCGTCCAGTACGCCTCGTCCCTGTCGAACCGGGTCACCTTGATGTCCACGACCCACTTGGTGGCCGAGACGTACCCGTACAGGCCCGGCACCACCTGGCGCACCGGGAAACCGTGGTCGACGGGGAGCACCTCGCCGTTCATCGCGACCGCGAAGAGCGCGTCGCGCCCGTCCATCACCACGTCCACCGGGGTGCCGCAGGTGAAGCCGTCCGCGGAGGTGGACAGGAGCATGTCGGCGCCGGACCGGAGCCCGGCCTGGCGCAGCACCTCGGCCATGCGCACGCCCAGCCACCGGGCGTTGCCGGCCAGCGGGCCGCCGACCTCGTTGGAGACGCAGGTGAGCGTGACGTCCGCCTCGGTGAGCGGCATCCTCAGCAGGTCCGCGTAGGTGATCTCGACGGGCCGGTCGACCATGCCGTGGATGCGCAGCGTCCAGTCGCCAGGATCGACCTGGGGGACGACGAGCGCGGTGTCGACCCGGTAGAAGTCCTTGTTGGGCGTGATGAACGGCGACAGCCCGCCGATGCGCAGGTCCGCGCCGGCCGGGATCGGCCTGGCCGGGGTCGCGGGCCCGGGCAGCGCCACCCCCGCCCGCGCGGTGTCGACCATCTGCCGCCCTCCGAGGGTCTGCCCGAGCAGGTAGGCGGCCCCGGCGGCCACCGCGCCGCCCGCCGCGCCGGCCAGCAACCGGCGGCGGTCGAACGCCGGCGGCTCCCCTGCGACCCACATGACGGCGGGCCGCTCCACGGCACCCCCGCCACCGCTCGCGGAGCCGCTCGCGGATCCGCTCGACGGACCGCTTCCGGCGCCACCCGACGGGCCGGTCGACGTGCCGCTCGACGTGCCACTCGACGGGCCGGCTTCGCCTCCGGCCGGGGCGCCGACCTTCGCGGGTTGCAGGGGCGGTCGCGCGTCGATCCCGTGGAAGGGGTCGCCGTCGCCGGTCGCCCGGCGTACGAGCCAGGCCAGAGCACAGCCGCCCGCGCCCACGCCGGCCAGGGTCGGAAGCACGTCCAGCACCCCCGCCTCCGGCCGGGTCAGCACCGCCAGCAGCCCCACCGCACCGAACACGGCCAGCCCCGCGAAGCCGTAGGAGAGCCGGCGCAGGGCCAGCATCCCGATGAGCGGCGCGACCCCGAAGAGCACCACCACCAGCACGCCGCCGACGAGAACGGCCTTGTCGCTCTCGCCGAACGTCCTGATCGCGAATTCCTTGACCGGCGCCGGCGTCAGATCGACCGTCGCATCGCCCACGGCGAGCACGGGAGACGTCTCAGGACCGACGAACGCGGCCACGAGCTGCGCGATCCCGAGAGCCACGCCCCCGGCGACCAGCCCCAGCAAGGCCCTGGCCCAGGCGGGCACCACCGATTTCCTCTGCACGTCTCGACGGTACGCCGCCCCGTGCCCGGCGGTTCTTACACGGTGGTTACGAGCCGAGCAGCTCGCGCACGATCGGGGTCAGCGCGCGGAAGGCCCGGCCCCGGTGGCTGATCGCGTCCTTCTCGCCGGGCGACATCTCAGCGGTCGTGCGGTCCTCACCGTCGGGCACCAGGATCGGGTCGTAGCCGAACCCGTTGCTGCCGCGCGGCGTGGTGACGAGCCGCCCCGGCAGGACGCCCTCGACCACCCGCGACTCCCCCGACGGCAGAGCCAGCGCGGCGGCGCAGGCGAAGTGGGCGGTCAGCCGGTCGGCGGGCACGTCGGACAGCTGGGCCAGCAGCAGGTCGAGGTTGGCCCGGTCGTCGCCGTGCCGGCCCGACCAACGAGCGGAGAACACGCCCGGCATGCCGTTGAGCACGTCGACGCAGAGCCCCGAGTCGTCGGCGACCGCGGGCAACCCGGAGCCCTGGGCGACGGCATGCGCCTTGAGCAGGGCGTTCTCCTCGAAGGTGACGCCGGTCTCGGCGACCTCGCCGATCTGGGGGAACGCCTCCAGCCCGACGATCTCGAAACCGGCCAGGATGCGGCGCAGCTCCGCGATCTTGCCGGCGTTGCGGGTGGCCAGCACGATCTTCATGACTCCAGCGCCTCCTGCTGGATGAGCGTGAGCTCCTCGCAGCCCGCCACGGCCAGGTCGAGCAGCTGGTCGAGCGCCGCGCGGTCGAACGGCGCGCCCTCGGCCGTTCCCTGCACCTCGACGAAGCTGCCCTCGCCGGTCATCACGACGTTCATGTCGGTCTCGGCGGCGACGTCTTCGGTGTAGCAGAGGTCGAGCATCGGCACCGAGCCGACCACGCCGACGGAGACGGCCGCGACGGAGCCGATCAGCGGGTCGCCCGGGCACATCTTGCGCCCGCGCATCCACGCCACCGCGTCGGCCAGCGCGACGTAGGCACCGGTGATGGCGGCGGTGCGGGTGCCGCCGTCGGCCTGCAGCACGTCACAGTCGAGCAGAATGGAGTTTTCCCCCAACGCTTTGTAATCGACGCACGCGCGTAGCGAACGGCCGATCAACCGCGATATCTCGTGGGTCCTGCCACCGATTTTTCCCCGAACTGATTCACGATCGTTACGAGTATTGGTCGCACGGGGCAACATGGCATATTCGGCCGTAACCCACCCCTGCCCGCTGCCGCGGCGCCAGCGGGGCACGCTGTCCTGGACGGAGGCCGCGCACAACACCCTGGTGCCGCCGAATTCGACGAGCACAGATCCTTCGGCATGGGTGAGCCATTGCCTCGTGATGGTTATGGGACGTAGCTGGTCAGGGTTGCGGCCATCCTGTCGCGACATGCAGATCACCCTATCTCCGCGACACGACGCTCTTGACCAAGAGTGTCCGACACATGGATCCTTACGCAATGACAACGGGGGTGTTGCGAAACCCTGACTTCCTACGGTTCCTCGGTTCTCACGTCGCCAACGAACTCGGCGCGAATATCTCGCGGGTGGCGCTACCGCTGGTTGCCGTGCTGGCATTACACGCCGGCCCCACCGAGGTCGGTGTGCTGTCGGCGTTGCAGACAACGGCGTTCCTTCTGATCGGCCTGCCCGCGGGGGTGTGGGTCGACCGGATGCGCAGGCGCCGCGTGCTCATGGCCTCCGATCTGGCCAGGTTCCTGCTGCTGGGCAGCATTCCGGTCGCGGCCGAGCTGGGGTTCCTGACGATCGAGATGATGTTCCTGGTGGCGCTGCTGGTCGGCGCGGCCCAGGTCTTCAACGACGTGGCCGACCGCACGTACCTGCCCGATCTGATCAGCACCGCGCAGCTCGGCGACGCCAACTCCAAGCTGGAGGTCGTGCGCTCCAGCGGGTCGCTGTCGGGCCCGGCCCTCGGCGGCGCGCTCGTGCAGTTGCTGGGGGCGTCCCGCACGCTGGTCGCCACCGCGCTCGGCGCGCTCGCCTCGGTGCTCCTCCTGAGCCGGATCAAGGCGCCGGACAGGCCGCCCGCCGTCACCGAGCCCACGCCGCTGATGCGCGGCATCCGCGAGGGCCTCGCGTACGTCTGGGACGACCGGCTGATGCGCACGTTCGTGATCACGTCGGCGGCCATGAACCTCTTCGTGAGCGCGGTCCTCGGACAGTCGGTGTTGTTCCTGGCCGACGAGGTCATGCTCGCGCCCGGCCTCATCGGCGTGCTGCTCATGTCGGGCGGCATCGGCGGCCTGATGGGCGGCCTCAGCGGCGGCTGGCTGTCCAGGAGGTACGGCACCGCGCGGATGACCTGGCTGGCCGTCACCATCGGCTCGCCCTTCGGCCTGCTGTTGCCGATGACGCAGCCCGACTGGCGGGCGGTGTTCTTCGCGATCACGTCCATCGGCCTGTCGTGGAGCTCGGTCCTGCTGAACGTCGGCCAGGTCACCTACCGGCAGACCGTGACCCCCGAGCACGTCCTCGGCCGGGTCAACGCGTCGGTGCGGTTCATGACCTGGGGCATGATGCCGCTGGGCGCGCTGCTCGGCGGCCTCGTGGCCCAGCAGATCGGCGTGCGGCAGGCCCTGTGGGTGTTCATGGGGGGCAGGCTGCTGGCGTTCCTGCCGTTGCTGTTCTCGCCGCTGCCGCGCATGCGCGACTTCGGCGAGGTTCAGGCCAGGTCGTAGACGGCGCCGCTGCGGGCCAGCTCGAGCGGGCCGCCGTAGCCGCCTTCGGAGGCCTCCCTCAGCACGGTCGCCTGGTCGTTCCACGGGACGAGGTGGGTGAGCACGAGCCGGCCGACATCGGCCTTGGCGGCGTGCTCGGCCGCCTGCCGGCCGGTCAGGTGCAGGCCGGGCGGCAGCCCCGGCCGCTCGACGAACGACGCCTCGCACAGCAGCAGGTCGGCGCCAGCGGCCAGCTTCACCAGCTCGCCCGACTCGCCGGTGTCGCCGGAGTAGGCCACGGATCTGCCCCCACCGCTCACCCGGAAGCCGTACGCCTCGACCGGGTGGTTGACCAGGCCCGCGGTCAGGGTGAACGGCCCGATCTCGAACGTTCCAGGCTCCAGCGGCACGAAGTCGAAGGCTGTCTCGAGGCCGGGCTCGTCCGGCATGCCGTACGCGGCCGCCAGCCGGCGCGGCGCGTCCGCGGGCGCGTAGATCGGCACGATGGGGTACGGCGCGGCCGGCCCGTACGTGCGGACCACGTGGTAGCCGCAGACGTCGAGACAGTGGTCGGCGTGCAGATGGGTCAGGCAGATGGCGTCCACGTCGTACAGGCCGATGTGGCGCTGGAGCGCGCCGAGCGAGCCGCTGCCGAAGTCGAGCAACATCCTGAACCCGTCCGCCTCGATCAGGTAGCAGGACGCGGGACTGTCGGGGCCGGGATAGCTTCCCGAGCAGCCGACGATGGTCACCTTCATGTGGGCTCCTTCCCAGTACGACGCTCCGCGTCGCGGCTCGGCCCCTCGATCCCGGCGTCTTCCCTGGGCACGCCGGCGGCTGCGCTCCGGCCGCTGCGAATGCCGGCCACGGATGCGGCCGAGTGGCCGTTCGAGGTGGTACCCCCCAGCGGTGCGACTTCGACCGCGTCGATCTCCGGCCCCAGGAAGCGCTGCCCGAGCCGGGCGAAGAGCAGGGAGTCGCCGGTGGCGCGGAAGCGGTGCCGGGGGGTGGCCTCGCCTCCCGCCGCCAGGCCGCGGTCGTGTAGGATCCGGTAGACGTCCTTGGCCGTCTCCTCGGCGCTGGAGACCAGCGTGACCCCGTCGCCGGCGACGTAGGAGATCGCACCGGTGAGCAGCGGGTAGTGGGTGCAGCCGAGAATGAGGGTGTCGCACCCCGCGGCCCTGATGGGCTCCAGGTAGTCGCGCACGACCTCGATGAGCTCGTCGCTCATCGTCTCCCCTCGCTCGACGTACTCCACCAGGCGCGGGGCGGCCACGCCGGTGAGCTGCACGTCGGGGGCCGCGGTGAAGGCGTCGTGATAGGCCATCGAGTCGATGGTGGCCCTCGTGGCGATCACGCCGACCCTGCCGGTGCGGGTGGCGCGCACGGCCCTCCTGGTGGCCGGCTGGATCACCTCGACGACCGGGACGTCGTAGCGCTCGCGTGCGTCGCGCAGCACGGCGGCGCTGGCGCTGTTGCACGCGATGACGAGCATCTTGACGTCGTGCTCGACGAGGTGGTCCATGACCTCCAGGGCGTAGGCGCGGACCTCCGCGATGCTCTTCGGCCCGTACGGCTGGCGGGCCGTGTCGGCCACGTACGTGATCGACTCGTAGGGCAGCTGGTCGATGATCGCGCGGGCGACCGTCAGGCCGCCGACCCCGCTGTCGAAGATCCCAATACTCGCGTCCGGCACGCCTTCGAGGGTAGGCGACCTGCCCGATCAACTCTGCGTAAGAATGCTCACAGTCGCGCGCCGCGCTCGCTCATGTGGGAAACATGGTCGTGATGTGGTGGCGCCTTGGTCGCGGCCACACGCTCATCCCCTGCCGACGCGGGCCAGCTGGCGCGACTGGGCCACGAGCCGGCCGGTCGAGTCGCGCACCTCCGCCTCCTCGTCGAACCAGCCGTCGGAGACGAGCCGGCCGCCGCAGAGCACGGTGAGCCAGCCTGGCGCGGGCAGGGCGCGCAGGTGCAGGGTGAGGTCCACGGTGGGCGCCCAGCCGCGCGCGCCCGCGGAGAACACCACGGGCGGCAGCGCGTCCACGGCCAGGGCCAGCACGTACGGGTCGGGGTCCTGCGGCTCGGCCATCCTGAAGTAGGCCCGCGACTCGGGCCTGCCGCTGGGCTCGCCCTTCAGCCAGGCGACCGTGGGCGGGTCGAAGAGCACCTCCATCTGGGCGTTCAGCATCATGCCCGACTCAGGCTTGGGGTCGGGGAGCGCGACGCAGTCGTCGATGCTCGGCATGGCGCAGGCCGGTTCGCCGGCGTAGACGGGCTCGGCGCCGTGCAGGGTGGCCGTCGTGATCGAACTCGCGATCTGCGCGACGCCGTCCTGCACGAGCGTGGCCCTGGCGAATGCAGCCGTCCTGCCCGCTTTGAGCGGCTCTATCTTGACCTGGGCAGGACCGGGGACCGGCGCCTTGAGGAACTGCGCGCTCGTGGTCACGGGGTGGTCGAACGGCGAGGCCTCCACGGCCGCACGCATGATCACGGCCAGCAGGTAGCCGCCGTTGAGCGGGCCGCCGATCCCGTATCCGGGGTCGAGGCACACGTCGTAGGTGTTGTCGTCGACCCTGATCGCCTGCGTCGCCTCGTCGAACTTCGTCATCCGCACCCACCTCGTATGGAACTTAGTTCTAGTGCTTCCACACTCTAGCGGCGTGACGGGGAGACTTACCGCTACGGAAGGGGTTCAACCGGGCACGAAGTCGTACTTCAGCGCATTGCAAGCGGCGGTCTACCAACATCAGCTACCTTCGCTGTGGTCATTAGTCCACTTTGTGAGTTGAGTGATGTCTGTGAATAATCCCCCCTCTGGCCAGGACCCTGACCGGACCACGGCATACAACTGGAACCAGGGGCAGCAGCCGGTGAACCCCCCGACGATGCCGATGTCATCGGGTGAGCCGTACCCACCGCAGCAGCCTTACGGCCAGCAGGCCCAGGGGGGCTATGGCCAGCAGCAGCCCCAGCAGGGATGGCAGCAGCAGGGGTACGGGCAGCAGCCGCAGCAACCCCAGCAGCAGTGGCAGCAGGGCGGCTGGCAACAGCAGCAACCCCAGCAGGAGCAGGGCTGGCAGCAGCAGAACCAGCACGCGCAGGGCGGCTGGCAGCAGCAGGGCCCCGAAGGCTTCGGTCCCGCCGAGCCGGCCAAGAAGGGCCCCAAGGCCTGGATCATCGCCGTCGCCGCCGCGCTCGCGGTGGTGCTGCTCGGCGGCGGCGCCGTGTGGGCCGTGGGCGCCATCGGCGGTGGCGGCACCCAGCCGCACGAGGTGCTGCCCGCCAACAGCATCGCCTACGCCAGGCTCGACCTCGACCCGGCGGCCAACCAGAAGGTGGCGCTGTTCGAGCTGGCCAGGAAGTTCACCGTCACCAAGGACACCTTCTCCGGCGAGGACCCGCGCAAGGCGCTGTTCGACACGATCACCAAGGACGGCGACTCCAAGGTCGACTTCGCCAAGGACGTCGACCCGTGGCTGGGCAGCAGGATCGGCTTCGCCGCCGTCCCGTCCGGCAATGACGAGCCCGACCTCGCCGTGGCCGTCCAGATCACGGACGAGGAGCTGGCGAAGGCCGGCATCGCCAAGCTGATGGAGGGCGACGAGTACGGCATCGCCTTCCGCGAGGACTACGCGATCATCACCGAAAAGCCGGAACTCGCCGCCAAGTACGCGCAGGCCGAAGGCAGCCTGGGCGACAACGCCGACTTCAACGACGACCTGGCCGCGCTCGGCGAGCAGGGCGTGTTGTCGTTCTGGACCCACATCGGCGGCCTCGCCGAGGCGACCGAGAAGAACATGACCCCCGAGCAGAAGGCGAGCCTCGAGCAGGTCAAGAACGCCAGGTTCGCCGGCGCGCTCCGCTTCGACAGCGCCTACGTCGAGCTGGCGGGCGTCGTCAACGGCGCCAAGGGCATGGCCCCCGAGGGCGAGCTGGCCCCGGCCAACCTGGGCGTCCTGCCCGCGAGCACGGCCGGCGCCCTGTCGATCTCCGGCCTCGACCAGGTCTTCACCAAGAACTGGGCCAACATCGAAAAGCAGGCCCTAGCCCTCGGCGCCACCCAGGCCCAGCAGATGCTCGCCCAGGCCAAGACCCGCCTGGGGCTGGACCTGCCGGGCGACCTCGCGACGCTCGTCGGCAAGAACTTCACGTTCGCGGTCGACAGCGAGGGCCTGAGCAACAACCAGTTCAAGGCCGGCGCGCGCATCGCCACCGACCCGGCCAAGGCACAGGCCATCCTGGACAAGGTCCAGCGGGCGATGGCCACCGGCGCGCAGGGCGCTCCGCAGCTCGCCAAGGTCGCCGGCGACGGCGTCTTCACCGTGGCGACGACGGACGACTACGCCAAGAAGCTGGCCGAGACGGGCACGCTGGCCGACTCGGAGACGTTCCAGACGGCGGTCGCCAACCCGGAAGAGGCCAACATGGCGCTCTTCGTCGACCTCGACAAGATCGAGAGCCTGTACCTGAACTCCATGCAGGGCGACGACAAGGCCAACGCGCAGGTGCTCAAGGCCGTCGGCATGAGCACGTCGATGACCGACAGCTCGGCGACGTTCTCGCTGCGGGTGCTGTTCAACTAGACACCGGGACAAGGAAGCCAGACACGCGACGAGGGCGGCCGGTCAGCGAACCGGCCGCCCTCGTGCTTTCCGCAAACACTGGCGCAGCCTCCTGGGCTGTGCCGTCACAGCCCACCGGCGCTCAGGCCCAGAGCTGGCCCTCGAGGCGGTCCTCCGCCTCCTCGAGCGTGCCTTCGTACGCGCCCGTGGACAGGTATTTCCAGCCGCCGTCGGCCACCACGAAGACGATGTCGGCGCGCTCGCCCGCCTTGACCGCCTTCCTGGCCACGCCCAGCGCCGCGTGCAGCGCCGCACCGGTCGAGACCCCGGCGAAGATGCCTTCGGAGGCCAGCAGCTCGCGGGTGCGCCGCAGCGCGTCGGCCGAGCCGACCGAGAAGCGCGTGGTCAGCACGGACTCGTCGTAGAGCTCGGGGATGAAGCCCTCGTCCACGTTGCGCAGCCCGTAGACCAGCTCGCCGTAACGCGGCTCGGCGGCGACGATCTGCACGTCGGGCACCTGCTCGCGCAGGAACCGCCCGACCCCCATCAGCGTGCCCGTCGTGCCGAGCCCGGCCACGAAGTGCGTGACGGTGGGCAGGTCCGCCAGGATCTCCGGGCCCGTGGACTCGTAGTGGGAGCGCCAGTTGGCGGGGTTGCCGTACTGGTAGAGCATCACCCACGACGGGTTCTTCGCGGCGAGTTCCTTGGCCACGCGCACGGCCTCGTTGGAGCCGCCCGCGGCGGGTGAGGAGATGATCTCGGCGCCCCACATGCGCAGCAGCTGGCGGCGCTCCTCCGAGGTGTTCTCCGGCATCACGCAGATCAGGTTGTAGCCCTTGAGCTTGGCCGACATGGCCAGCGAGATGCCGGTGTTGCCGCTGGTGGGCTCGAGAATCGTGCAGCCGGGCGTGAGCCGCCCGTCCTTCTCGGCCTCCTGGATCATCCAGAGCGCCGGACGGTCCTTGATCGACCCGGTCGGATTGCGGTCTTCGAGCTTGGCCCAGATCCGCACGTCGGAGGCGGGTGACAACCTGGGCAGCCCCACCAGAGGCGTGCGGCCGACCGAGTCGATCAACGAGTCGAAACGCATGTCACCCACCGGCGACGGCGGGAAGCACGGTCACCGTGTCGCCGTCGGACAGCGGCGTGCCCAGGCCGCCCAGGAAACGTACGTCCTCGTCGTTGAGGTAGACGTTGACGAAACGGCGCAGCGCGCCCTGGTCGACCAGGCGGTCCTTGATGCCGGGGTGGCGCGACTCGAGATTGCTGATCAGCTCGTCGAGCGTGGCGCCCTCGGCGTCGACGGCCTTGGCGCCGTCGGTGTAGTTGCGCAGGATGGTCGGAATGCGAACCTCGATGGCCATCGCGGTCAGTCTCCTCAGGTCAGTCGTCGTCCCATCGGCAGCAACGCCGACGGCAGGATGCGGATTCCGGGGAAGTTCCACCAGGAGATCGGCTCGCCGGACCGCCGTGCCCGTCAGGGCCGTGACGGCAGCCCGCGCAGCGGATCGCTCACGGACAGTCGTAGACGACGACAGCCGCGGTGTGCGCGAAGAGGAAGCTCTGCACCTGCCGGACCATCATGGGATGAACCTTACCTCTTCCTCGGTGATGACGCCTTCGAGGATGCGGTAGGAGCGGAACTCCACCTCGGTGTCGTCCTTGGTGGAGACCAGGACGTAGTGGGCGTTCGGCTCGGAGGCGTAGGACACGTCGGTGCGCGACGGGTAGGCCTCGGTGGCGGTGTGGGAGTGGTAGATCACGACGGGCTCCTCGTCGCGCTCGTCCATCTCCTTCCAGACCCTGAACTGCTCCATCGAGTCGAAGCGGTAGAAGGTCGGCGAACGCTCGGCGTTCTCCATCGGGATGAACCGCTCGGGCACGCCGCCCCGGCCCGCGATGACACCACACGCCTCGTCGGGATGATCGGCGCGAGCATGCGCGACGATCTTGTCCGCGAGTTCCTGCGAGATCGACAGCATGCCCCGGAAGTTACCAGAGGGCCCGGACCAGGCTGTCCTGCAGGTAGGTCAGCCAGTCGTAGGTGACGTAGGCCGGGTAGCGGGGGTCGTCTTCCGACATCATCGCGATCTCGTCGTGCACCTCCTCGGTCACGTCGAGCTTGACGCCGAGCGTCAGGCGCACGTCGTTGAGCGAGCGCAACCACGCCTGGGCCTGCTCGGCCGTGAGCTCGGCGTGGCCGGGCTCGGCGGTGTCGAAGACGGTCTGCGCGTCCGCCCGCTTGCCGTCGCGCAGCGTCGCCTCGGTGTAGCGGCGGAACTCGGCGGAGTCCTTCTCGTCCTCGTACGCCGACGGGAACAACCTGGCCAGCACCGGATCGGACGGCACCGCCGTGTCACCGATGCCGAGCGCCCGCTCCAGCGGGTCGTCGCTCGTCCGCCCCGGAGAGACGATGCCGAGCATCATCGACACGAGCGAGCGCAGCAGCGAGACCTCCGCGGCCTCGAAGACCGCGATCACGCCGCCGTTCCTGCCCGGCTTGAACCCCGAACTCACCCGTGCCGCCTCACTTGACCGAATCCGGCTGGACCGTCGCCCACAGGCCGTAGGAGTGGAGAATCTGCACATCGCGTTCCATCTCTTCACGCGTGCCACTGGACACGACGGCCTTGCCCTTGTGGTGGACGTCCAGCATGAGTTTCTCGGCCTTCTCCCTGGTATAGCCGAAGACCGTTTGGAAGACATAGGTCACGTAGGACATGAGGTTGACCGGGTCGTTCCAGACGATGGTCACCCAAGGCAGATCGGGTCGGACGTCCGATGACGGACGCTCAACGGCGATTGGAGCGGTGCTACCCACATCCCCGAGTCTGCCCTATCTGAGCCGTAGTCTTCGACTCGTGACAATGACCATGAGCACTGCGTTGCTCACAGATCACTATGAGCTGACGATGCTGCAGGCGGCCCTGCGAAGCGGCGCGGCGCACCGGCGCGCCGTCTTCGAGGTGTTCGCGCGACACCTGCCGGGCGGGCGGCGTTACGGGGTTGTCGCCGGGACGGGACGTGTCCTGGACGAGCTTGAACGCTTCCGCTTCGGTGACGAAGAACTCACCTACCTGCGCGAGCACCGGGTCGTCGATGAATCCACCCTGGCGTTTCTCGCCGATTACCGGTTTTCGGGGAACATCTACGGCTATCGCGAGGGCGAACTCTACTTCCCCGCCTCCCCCATCATGATCGTGGAGGGCACCTTCGCCGAGGCCGTGCTCCTCGAGACGATCGCGCTGTCCATCCTCAACCACGACTGCGCCATCGCCTCCGCCGCCTCCCGCATGGTCAACGCCGCGGGCAAGCGCCCCCTCATCGAGATGGGCTCGCGCCGCACGCACGAAAGCGCCGCCGTGGCCTCCGCGCGAGCCGCGTACATCGCCGGGTTCGCCTCGACCTCCAACCTGATGGCCGGCCGCGTTCACGGGGTCCCCACGGCCGGCACGGCGGCGCACGCGTTCACCCTGCTGCACGACTCGGAGCGTGACGCGTTCGAGGCCCAGATCGCCTCACTCGGGCAGGAGACGACGCTGCTGGTGGACACGTACGACGTGGCCGAGGCCGTCCGCACGGCCGTCGAGCTGGCCGGGCCCAAGCTCGGAGCGGTCCGCATCGACTCCGGCGACCTGGCGGCGGCCGCGCAGGAGGTGCGCGAGCAGCTGGACGCGCTCGGGGCGTTCAACACCCGCATCCTTGTCACCTCCGACCTCGACGAGTACGCCATCGCCGCCCTGGCCGCCGCCCCGGTGGACGGCTACGGCGTCGGCACCTCCCTCGTGACCGGGTCGGGCGTGCCCACGGCGGCTCTGGTGTACAAGCTGGTGGCGCGGGAGACGGCAACGGGCAGGCTGGAGGCCGTGGCCAAGCGCTCGGTGGGCAAGCCGTCGCGCGGGGGCCGCAAGGAGGCGTACCGGCTCTTCGACGGGACGGGCCACTGCGACACCGAGCTGATCACGACCGGCGGGCTCGCCCCCGAAGGCGGCATCCCCCTGCTGCACGAGCTGGTACGCGACGGCGAGGTCGTCGGCGGGGAGCCCCTGTCCGCCGCCCGCGATCGTCACGCCAGGGCCATCACCACCCTCCCCCTGGACGCCCTCCACCTCGGCAGGGGCTATGCGGCGATCCCCACCGAATTCGCCTGACGTATCGTGGCCCGTATGGGCAGCGCGCTGATCATCGTCGACGTGCAGAACGACTTCTGCGAGGGCGGCAGCCTGGCCGTCACCGGCGGCTCGCAGGTGGCGGGGGCGATCACCCGTCACGTGGCCGACCACCCCTACGACCATGTGGTGGCCACCCGCGACCACCACATCTCGCCCGGCGACCACTTCTCCGACACCCCCGACTACGCCTCCACCTGGCCCGCCCACTGCGTCGCCGGCACGCCCGGCGCCGACTTCCACCAGGCCCTCGACCTGTCGGAAGTGGACGAGGTGTTCAGCAAGGGCGCCTACGACGCGGCGTACAGCGGGTTCGAGGGCACCTCACGCGACGGGGTGCCGCTGAAGGAGTGGCTCCAGGAACGCGGGGTGCGCGAGGTCGACGTGGCGGGCATCGCCACCGACCACTGCGTGCGCGCCACCGCCCTCGACGCGCTCCGCCACGGGCTGGAGGTGCGGGTGCTGCTCGACCTCACGGCGGGCGTGGCACCGGCGACCACGGAGGCGGCGCTGGCGGAGCTGAAGGCCGCCGGCGCCACCCTGCGCGGGACGCCCGTACTGGGCTGACCTGGGCCGGTCAGTTGGCGTCGGCGGGGAGCACCGTGAAGGCGTCGCCCCAGAGCGGCTTCATCGCCCGGAAGTGCCGCTGATCTAGCGTCAGCACCCTGGTTGTGGCATGCCGTCCGGCCACGAGCGCGACCGAGGCGTCCGTCAGTCCGATGGACATGCCTCGATAGCGTTCGACGATGTGCACCGCCCGCCTGACGTCAGCGGCCGTCATGGAGACCATCTCGTAGCTCCCGTCACTGACGTCGTGCAGGAACTGGAGCTCCCTGCGCTCTCCGGCGAGCTTGAGGAGCATGTAGTCCACTTCGGCGAGCACGTAGGGCGAAAGCAGCAGCGGCCCCGGATCGGACAGCAGCACCTGGCGTGCCTCCTCGTGGTGCGGTTGCTCGGGACCGATCGCGGCGAGCAGGCCGCTCGTGTCGAGGACCAGCATCAGTCGAGCCCGTCCTTCCCGAACCCCTCGGCCAGGATCTCGTCGACGCGTTCCGCCGTGAGGTTCTCCCCGCTCAGCGGGAACAGCGGGAGTTTGGGACGGGGTCGTTCGCCGACGATCTCCTCGGCGAGAGCGCGTGTGACCGCCTCGCGAATGTAGTCCCCTTCGGACATCTCGTGCGCGCGGGCCGCCTCGGCGACCCGGCTCAGGACGTCCTCGGGCAGGTACAGGCTCACTTCAGGCACCTCTCCACGGTAACCCGGCACCCCTGCGGCACCGGCGATCACGAAGAGTACTCACATGGCGACGCTACGGTCATGTGTAGGTCAACGCCCGCCGGAGGCAACCTCATACGGCGAGGGAGAGATCTTCACCCGCGCGACAGATTTTCAGACCCGGGTCAGCCGCAGGGCGTCGTCGGTGTGGTCGAAGACCTCGAAGGCGTGCCGGAGACCGGTGATCGACAACACCCGCTCCATCACCCCCTGCACCCCTCCGAGCAGCAGCCTGGTCTCCCTGGCCTCGCAGCGCTGCAGGACCTCGACGAGCTCGTTCATGCCCATCGAGTCGCAGAACCAGACCGCGCTCAGATCCATGACCAGGAACGGCTTCGGGGGCAGCTCCCACACGCGCTGCAGGTGCTCTCTCAGCACCGGCAGCCCGTTGACGTCGAGCTCGCCTTCGAGTCTGATGATGACGGCGTTGCGAGAGAGGCCGGAAGTGACGATCAGCGTCGACCTGCCGGTGGCCTCAGACGACATGGGCGGAGCCCTTCTGCATATCCCAAGACAGCCAATCGTGGTTGTTGCCGCTTGAGTCGAGCTTCTAACAGGAGGTCACTGCTCTGTGTCCAAACACACAGAGTCACTCAGCGTGACCGCGCCCGCGGCGGCGCGGTCGGCACGCGCGCAGCGCAGGGGGCGGTGCGCCGCGCGCGGTGACCGCCTCAGGTCGCTCCGAAGGTGATCAGGTAGGCGAGGGCGAGGACGGAGAGGACCACGAGCAGGGCGCTCGTGCCGCTGACCACCATGATCAGGCGCGTACGCTTGAGCAGCCCGCGGATCGCGGCCAGCGTCAGCGTGATCATGGTTGCCAGCATGAAGAGGGACATGGTCCGGGAGTCGGATGACATGGGCGTGGCCACCGAGAGGTGGAGGACTAGTGTGGTCATGAAGGTTTCCCTGGTGCGGAGACGCGCTCTGACAAGAAATCCGGGATCGCGGGCCACCCTTCGCTGTCGTCTCAGGGGTGCCTGCGCTCGTTTTCCGCGCGGGATGCCGCTCTGGCCTGGTACGGCTCATGGGACTCGGGTCGCGATACCACCTCCACCTCTATTCAGTAAACTTCAGCTTTCATTAACTGAATCTCTATGTGCAGAGATTTACCCACTCTCAACCCACACATTCCCCCTTGGCAGCCACGGAGCTGTGGCTAGACTGGTGCTTCCTGTGCGATCCGTTCGCGCACGTAGCCCGGTTGTGCTGCCCTAGCTGCGACTTCTTCACCGACTTCGCCACTGGGGCTTATATTCACTGAAGTTCACTTGAATGAGGCTTGGCATGAGCGGTGACGAACCCGCGCGGACCGCGCTGGCGCGCCGGCTGCGTGAGCTCCGCGACAGCCGATGGCCCGGGCTGCGGGTCACCCAGGCACAGTTGCGCGACGCGTTCGGGGTCAGCGTTCCACTGATCTCGTCGTGGGAGTCGACCCACCTGATCAAGATCCCGCCCGTGCACCGCCTCGAGAAGTACGCCGCGTTCTTCGCCACCCGGCGATCGCTGGCCAACGGGCACGCCCGCGTGCTCCCCCTGTCGGACATGACGGCCGAGGAGCTGGCGGAGCACCGCGCCCTGCTCGACGAGCTCACCCGGCTGCGCAAGAACGCGCTGCGCTTCCAGGGGGCCGAGAGCTCCGACCCGGAGCCGGACGCCCTCCATGACGGACCGTGGCACTTCGCCGACGGCGAACCGATCACGATCATCTGCTCGCAGATCCCCCACGACGAGCGGGAGAAGATCACCTACGCGGACCCGTCGAGCCCCGACTACATCGAGCTCTACAAATACTCCGATCTTGACTCCCTGTTCGAGCTGTGGGGCCATGTCAGAGCCGCCAACCCGCACAGCCTCGTGACGCTGCGCGCGACGGAGGACCTTCGCGCCGACGACCTCACCACCCACGTGGTGCTCCTCGGCGGCGTCGACTACAACGAGGTCACCGCGTACATGCTCTCGCGGATCGAGCTCCCGGTGCGGCAGGTGCCCGACTGGGAGGGCGAGAGGGGGCCGTACTTCGAGGTCGACGAGGGCGGCGAAACGCACAGGCACTACACCGTCACCAGCGGCTCAGGCGATGGCGTGCGGCTCACAGAGGATGTCGGCTTCTTCTACCGCGGCGTCAACCCGGACAACACCAGCCACACCTTGACCATCTGCAACGGCATGCACTCGCGAGGCGTCTACGGCGTGGTGCGCGCGCTCACGGACGCGCGCTTTCGCGACCGGAACACCGCCTACCTGCGTGACCGGTTCCGCGACGCGGAGGCGTACAGCCTCCTCACGAGGGTCAGGGTGCAGGGCCGCGTCGCCGTCACACCCGACTGGACGGTCGCCTCGTACCGGCTACACGAATGGCCGGGTCCCCTCCATGGAGCATGAGAGAGCACAAGCCGGCACGGAGCATCATCACGGCTCCCACAGGCACCTGGTCGACCTGTACCACGAGCACGCGGGGTCCGGGACCGTCGACGCGATCGTCGTACCGACGATCCGGCATCCCAGCTGGCTCGGCCACGCGATCCGCCTGGCCGTCGCACTGGACTGCCCGCTGGTGACCCTGCACAGCCGCAGGTGGAGCCGCCCGGACGAGGCGGCGGCGCTCCTGCTGCCGACCGGCGTGGACCACATCGTGATCGACGTCGACGACACGGCCCGGCTCAACCTGCCGGACTTCGCGACCTCCGCGCTGGTGAAGGGCACGCCGTTTCACCGCGCGACCGATCTCAGCGCCAAACGCAACACCGGGCTGCTCCTCTCCCGCCTGATGGGCTGGCAGCGCGTCGTCTTCCTGGACGACGACATCGTGGTCGGAGGGCACAAGGAGGTCGCGGCGGCGGCGGCCCTGCTCGACGACTATGACGCCGTGGGCATGCACATCGGCGGTTACCCGGACAACTCCGTGGTGTGCCACGCGCATCGGCTCACCGGCGGCGACCAGGACTCGTTCGTGGGCGGCGGCGCCCTCGCCGTCGAGACCACCCGCAGGCCGTCGTTCTTCCCGAACATCTACAACGAGGACTGGTTCTACCTGCTGGGCGAGACGTCGCTGCGCCGGCTCGCGGTGACGGGCATGGTGACCCAGCGCCCGTACAACCCGTTCGACCGGCCCGTCCGCGCCCGTGACCAGGAGCTCGGCGACGTGCTGGCGGAGGGCGTCTACTGGCTCCTCGACGGCGACGGGGCCAGCTGGGAGGCCGCGACCCGGCCGGCGCACTGGACGAGTTTCCTGGCCAGGCGCAGGGCGTTCGTCGAGGACGTGCTGCGCCGCGTCAGGCTGCGGCCCGGCTCCACCGACCGCACCGCCATGGAGGAGTCGCTGCTGGCCGCGCTCGGCCGGCTCAAGCTGATCACCCCGGACTTCTGCGTCTCCTACCTGCGGGCATGGAAGGCGGACCGCCATCGCTGGGCCGGCCACCTGGCCGGGATCCCGCAGCTCGAATCAGACGTGGCGGACGCCATGAAGTGGGTGGTCCGGCCGGGGGCCAAGCCGCTGCGCTGGTGGGCGTCCCGGTAAACGCCTGTTGATTCAGGGGAGCGGCATCCGGGAATCTGTGGTCCGTGGGGGCCTCCGAAATTCGCAAAGCCATCCATACTGACCTTCCTGCCATGGTCCGGTCCCTCGGCCAGGAGGCCTATTTCGCCGACCGGCTGGGCAGGCAGGACACCGGCCACGGACTCCTGCTCGTCGCCTGGGACGGCCAGGAGGCGGTGGGCGACGTGTACGTCTGGCTGGCCCCGGCGGAGGAGCCCGAGTTACGCACCCATCTACCGGGCGTGGCCCTGCTCACCCACCTGGAGGTCGTGCCCTGGCGGCGCAAGCAGGGCATCGGGACGGAGCTGCTGTGGGCGGCCGAGGACCGGCTCTCCGCCCTGGGCCACGACCGGATCGCCCTGGGCGTGGGGCTGGACAACGGGGACGCGCAGCGGCTCTACCTGCGTCTCGGATACGCCGAATGGCCGTACGGGCAGGTCGCCACGACAGAGGTCGTCTACCACCCGGACGGCCGGCGCGAGCTCCGGCCTGAGCGGTGCCGCATCATGGTCAGGCGCCTCGCCGCGTCGGACGAGCCGCCCGCCAGAGGTGGCGGGCGAAGCCCTCCCGTCAGGTGAAGACACCATCTCCACCACGACGGGAGCCGTCCCATCGGGCCGGCACGTCACCGGTCTCTGGCAGGTGCGCCTAGCGCCGCTGGGTGGCCCAGCGGCGGATGGTGGCGATGCGCTCCTGGATCTGCTCGGCGGTCGCCTGGGCGATCGGCGGGCCGCCGCAGGCGCGGCGCAGCTCGGAGTGGATGACCCCGTGCGGCTGGCCCGTGCGGTGGTTCCATGCGCCGACCAGGCCGTTGAGCTCGCGCCGCAGCTCGGCGATCTGCTCGTGCGGCGCCAGCGTCTGCCGCGGCTCGTCGGCCGGCTGCTTGCGCTTGGCGGCCTGCTGGTCGGACTGGCGCTTGCGCAGGAGCGTGGCCACCTGGTCGGGCTCGAGCAGGCCGGGCAGGCCGATGAAGTCTTCTTCCTCGGCCGAGCCGAGCTCGGCCCCCGTGCCGAACTCGCCCCCGTCGAACAACACCCGGTCGAACGTGGCCGACGTCTGCATCGTCTCGAACGGCAGCTCGTCGCCCAGGACGTCGGGGTTGTCCTTCTCGCGGTTGGCCTGTTCGAGGAGGGTGTCGTCGAGGCCGTCCTCCGGCGGCCGCTTGTTGAGGACGTGGTCGCGCTCGACCTCCATCTCGTTGGCCAGGCCCATGAGCGTGGGCACCGAGGGGAGGAAGACGGACGCGGTCTCGCCGCGCTTGCGGGCGCGGACGAACCGGCCCACGGCCTGCGCGAAGAAGAGCGGGGTCGAGGTCGAGGTGGCGTAGACGCCCACGCACAGGCGAGGGATGTCGACGCCCTCGGACACCATGCGCACGGCCACCAGCCAGCGGTCCTGGGACGCGGCGAACTGCTTGATCTTCTTCGACGCGCCGGGGTCGTCGGAGAGGACCACGGTGGCGCCCTCGCCGCTGATGTTGCGCAGGTGGCGGGCGTAGGCGCGGGCGGTCTCGTGATCGGTGGCGATGACCAGGCCGCCGGCGTCGGGGACGCCCCTGCGCACCTCGGTGAGACGGCGGTCGGCGGCCTGCATGACCTGGCGGATCCAGTCGCCCTTCGGATCGAGCGCGGCCCGCCACGCCTGGGAGAGCTGGTCCTTGGTGAGCGGGGTGCCCAGGGTCGCGGCGATCTCGTCGCCGGCCCGCGTGCGCCACTTCATCTCGCCGGAGTAGGCCAGGAAGATGACCGGGCGCACGACCCCGTCGTCGAGGGCGGGGCCGTAGCCGTAGGAGTAGTCGGCGACGCTGCGCTTGAGGCCCTCAGCGTCCTCCTCGTAGGCGACGAACGGGATGGGGTTGTCGTCGGACCTGAACGGGGTGCCGGTGAGCTGGAGCCGCCGTGCGGCGGGCTCGAACGCCTCGCGCACGCCGTCGCCCCATGACTTGGCGTCGCCCGCGTGGTGGATCTCGTCGAAGATCACCAGGGTCTTGCGCGCCTCGGTGCGCGCCCTGTGCAGCGCCGGGTGCATGGCGACCTGCGCGTAGGTCACCGCCACCCCGGTGTAGTCGCGCGACGTGGCGCCCTGGCTGTTCTTGAACTCGGGGTCGATGTTGATGCCCACCCGCCCGGCCGCGTCGGCCCACTGGCGCTTGAGGTGCTCGGTGGGCGTCACGACGGTGACCGCTCTGATCACCCCGTTGGCGAGCAGTTCGCTGGCGATGCGCAGGGCGTAGGTCGTCTTGCCCGCGCCCGGGGTCGCCACGGTGAGGAAGTCGCGCGGGTCTCGCCTGAAGTAGAGGTCGAACGCCTCCTGCTGCCACGCGCGCAGCTTGGGGGCGGTGCCCCATGCGGCTCGGTCGGGATAGGAAGGCGAAAGGTGGGACGCGGCGAAGGTGCTCACCGCATCACCTCTGGGGTTGGTGTGCTTCGCTTTCTCACAGTGACCCTAGAGTAATCGGGCCCACCGACAAGACGTGCCGTGAGCCGAGGATTCTGGCCAAGGTGATCCTCACGTGTTAGGGGGCGGGCGGGCTCTCATCCCGGCCGCAGGCTCGTCATGACCGTGTCGAGTTCCTGCCTGCGCTCGGTGCCGGCGGGCTGGAGCAGCCCGACGAGCAGGACGGCCCTGGCGCCGCGAGTGAGGAGCATCACTCGCAGGAAGGCCGGCCGGTTGACCACGTCCCGATATTCCGCCCGCAGTGCCCGGGTGTGGCCACCCGGAACCTGCCTGTCCTCGACGACGGTCACGCGGTCCCCTTTGAGCAGGAGCCTGGAGTAGAGCGCCGCCGCCTCCTTGGCGGCCTTCCCCGCGTCCTTCACCGACGGCATCGGTCTGGCCATGACGAGTGCTCCGGCGTCGTCCCTGATGACCGAGGTGAACCCGGTCACGGGCGGCACCGGCCCCTCGCGCCACCCCTGCGGCAGCGCCGCCGACACCCCCGCCCGCGAGTCGCTCAGCCGGCCCGTCTCCGCCGGCGGGGCGGTGAACCGCAGCACCACGACGGCCACCACCACGATCAGCCCCGCCCCGGCAGGCAACGCCACCAGCGCTCCCGCCCACCGGCGCCACCTCCTGCCGCCCACCCGCCCGCGCGCGCCGGGATCGGCCGGAGAGCCGTAGAGGCGGGCCGACGGCGGCAGGGGCTCGCCGGCCGGCGACGTGCCGCTCCCACGGCCGCGTCCGCCGCCGAACCCGTTGTCCTGCCCGTTGTCCGCGCCGTTCCGAAGGCCGGGGTACGTGGCCCGGCGGATCCGCGGGTTCCACGGCTCCTCGTCCTCCGGGTCAGGGCCGAGGTCCAGCGGATGGGACCGTTCCCGCCGTCTCCGCGACGGCCCGTCATCACGCTCTGGGAGGTCCCCCCAGCCCGTCTCGTACGGGACCTCGGGAGAAGCCCCCCAGCCGGTGTCGCCAGGCTCGGACGCAGACCCCCAGCCCGCCTCCTGAGCAGGATCGGGCACGGACCTCTCGTTCCGCTCCGGCGCGGGATCCGCGGGCGCGGGAGAGCGCCTGGCATCGGCGGCGGTGTCCCTGACGCTCGCGAAGGGGTTCTTGCCCCGCCGCGGCCTCCCGTCGCGGTGCGCGCCCCACACGGGCTTGCCGTCCTCAGGAGAGGTGCGGCCCTCGGGAGGGGTGCCGTCCTCGGGAGGGGTACGGCGGTGCCGGGCGCCCGTCTGCGGGGGCCAGACACGGCGATCACCCTCCATGACACCTCCTTGTCCCGCTGTCCTATCACTCCTCGCGACGAGGATCAGGCGATCCGTTGTCGTTGTGACAGGAGAGGCGGAATTCAGCGGGTGCGGCCGGCGAGCACGGTGCCGCTCAGCGCGATGGTGGCCATGAGGATCGAGATGACGACGAACCCGGTGGCGATCTCGGAGGAGGAGTGCCCGATCAGGTTGACCAGCGCGCCGCCGACGCCGATGGACAGCGCCGAGCCCAGCATGTCCGTCACCGACAGCGACGCCGAGTTGGCTCCCTGCTCGTTGACCGGCGACTGCTTCAGCGCCGTGATGCTGACCGTGGTCATGCCGAACCCCATCCCGAAGCCGGCGATGATCCACGCGGGCACGGCGATCCATCCGCTCACCCCGGGCAGGACGGCCAGCAGGCAGAGCAGGACCGCGACGGCGATGCATCCCATGCCCAGCCGGATCCGCAGGTGCGCCTGCCCTTCTTTCCTGCTCTGCAGGTAGGAGCCGGCGGACCAGCCGAGCGCCCCGGTGGTCAGCGCGACGCCCGCGCTCGACAGGTCGAAGCCCTTCACCTCCTGCAACACCAGCGGGATGAAGGAGTTGACGCCGAAGAAGGCGGCCGAGAAGAAGCCGCGCATCATCACCGTGGTGGGCAGCCCGCGCCCGAACCGCAGCGCCCGTGGAGGCAGCAGCCGGAACAGCCCGTACGACAGGGACGCCAGCCCCGCCACCGTCTCCAGGGCCCCCGTGACGGGATGCAGGTGCAGCCGGTCGACGCCGTGCAGCAGCACCCCCGCGCCGGCGGCCGCGGCGGTGGCGGCCAGCGTCATGGCCACCGGCCTCGACCTCGGCCCGCCCGACGGAGCCTCGCCCGGCGATGAGGGCTGCCGCAGCGCCGGGACGAGCATCACCAGCGCGGGCACCACCAGCGGGATGATCCCGAAGAAGACGAAGCGCCAGCCCCAGTTCTCCGCCACGAATCCGGCCACGGCCGGGCCCACCATGGCGGGCACCACCCAGGCCGCGGAGAGGGCCGCGAACGCCTTGGGCCGCGACTCCACCGGATAGACCCGGGCGATCATCACGTACAGCGCCACGATGGTGGTTCCCGCCCCCAGCCCCTGCACGGCCCGCGCCACGAGGAACATCACCGCCGACGTCGCGACCCCGGCCAGTGCCATCCCGATGACGAACAGCACCACTCCCGTCACGAACGGGACGGGGTAGCCGCGTCGGTCGGACCAGAGGCCGGCCACCACGTTGGCGAACAGGCTGGCGATCAGGAAGGCCGAGAAGCTGATCCCGTAGAGGTTGAGCGCGTCGAGCTCCTCGGCGATGGCGGGCATGGCGACGCCGACCGACATGCCTTCGAAAGCGACCAGCGTGACCACGAGGAGGATGCCGAGGGTCGCGGTACGGTAGCGCGAACCGAAGATTCGCGGCGGCTGGTATGGAGTGTCGAGTGCCTTCGGTGCTGTCACCAGCACATCGTAGTCAGCGCCGCATCGCTCACGGCGTCGCCTGCCGGTACGCCGCCCACATCTCGTGCATCCGCTTGGCCTGTCCTTGGGTGAACTCCGACATGCACCGGTCGTGGGCGTAGTCCATGAAGTTGTGCACGGGGTCAAGGCCCGCCTTCGCGCAGGAGTCGGCGCGCTCGGGGCAGCCCTTCGTCGGTTTGGCCTGGGCGGGGGTGTCGTCGATGCCGTCGCCGGGCTCCTTGCAGCCGTTCTCGAAGGTGTGGAACAGCCCGAGCCAGTGGCCGATCTCGTGGACGCCGGTGAAGCCGCGGTTGTAGTTGGTCATCGCGCCCCCGGGCAGTCCGCGCCAGTCGATGACCACGCCGTCGAGCACCGGCGCGTCGGTGTACCAGTAGGGGTAGCTGGCGAAGCCCAGCATGTGCTCGCTGAGCTGGGCGATGTAGAGGTTGAGCGTGCCGGGGCCGCCCTGGTGCAGCGCGCTCTTCATGGCCCGCTCGTGACCGACGGGGTCGCCGAACCAGGCGGCGTTCTGCCGGACCGTGATGGCGTCGAGCCGGAACTGCACGCCGGTGTCCACGCCGCCGAAGCGGCCGGCGTACGCGGAGTTGAGCACGTTGATCTGCGCTTCGACCGCCTCGTCGGAGACCTGGCGGTCAGGCCGCGCGATGACGTGCACCACGGTGGGCACGGTGATCTGAGTCGGCGGCGTGACGCCAGCCAGGCGCCGGGCGAGCTCGGACCGGACCTTGGCCACGTCTCCCGGCTGGGGCGAGCGCGGCCAGGGCTCCTCCGGCGCATGACGGCTGCAACGGGCCGCGTAGGCGGCGCCGGCCTGCACCGCCGGGGCGAACCATACCGCCAGCAGGCATGCCAACGAGGCGGCCGTCGCACGCCGAGCCATAGATCCTCCACCACGGAATGAGCCGATATGGCTACAGACCGTAGCTGTTTGGCGGAGGATTACCGCTCAGCAACACTCACTGCTTGTCGTCGCCCTCGCCGTCACCAGAGGGAAGGCCCTCGTAGATCTCTTTGCACTCCGGGCAAACGGGGTATTTCTTGGGGTCACGGCTGGGCACCCAGATTTTGCCGCACAGGGCGCGGATGGGCGTGCCCGTCACCATGCTCTCGGTGATCTTGTGCTTGTCCGCGTAGTGGGCGAAGCGCTCGTGATCGCCGTCGCCGTGCGAGGTCCGCGGCGTGGTCTCCTGCTCTGGGAGGATCTTCGTGCTGCTCACCCCACCGAGTTTATGCCCGCTCGCGACCGCGTCCTCCACCCGGCGGTACGGCCCCCGCCGCGAAGGCGAGGGCCGCCCGGTCAGCCCGCCCGGTCAGCCCGCCCGGTCAGCCCACATGGTCAGCCCACATGGACCTGCACGCCCTCGGCCTTGCGCCCGGCCTTGACGAACAGCGTCAGCAGGGCGGTCAGCACGGCGATGCCGGTGCTCACCAGGAAGGCGAGGTGCATGCCGTCCATGAAGGAGTGGTGCACGGCGTCGACGATCGGCTGCGGCACCCCGGGAGGCGCCGCGCCGAAGGCGGCCGCCTTCTCCAGCCCGATCATCTGCGCGGGCGGGATCGTCTGCGCGGCGGGGCCGAGGTAGCCGGGCAGCGTGCCGGAGATCTCGGCGGCCATGACGGCGCCCAGGATCGCGGTGCCCAGCGCGCCGCCGACCTGCATGGCCGACTGCTGGACGCCACCCGCGACACCGCTCAGCTCAAGCGGCGCGTTGCCCACGATGATCTCCGTGGCGCCCACGAAGACCGGCGACATGCCGAAGGCCAGCAGCACGAACGGGATGGCGCTCGCGAGGAACGACGCGTCGATGCTGAGCTGGGACATGAGGAACATGGCGAACGCGGTGATCAGCAGACCGGCCGCCATCGTGATCTTCGGCCCCAGCCTGCCGATCGCCATGCCCGCCAGCGGCGAGGCGACGATCATGCCGGCGCTCATCGGCAACATGCGCAGGCCGGCCTCCAGCGGGGTCAGGCCGTGCACGCCCTGGAAGAAGAAGCCCAGGAAGAACATCGCGCCGAACATCGCGAACGCCACCATCATCATCAGCACGGTGCCGATGGAGATCGAGACGTTCCTGAACAGCGACAGCGGGACCAGCGGCTGCCTGCCGATCTTCTGCGCCCTGTTCTGCCAGAGGATGAACGCGGCGATCAGCACCGCGAACGCGCCCAGGAAGGTCAGCGTCGTGCTGTCGCCCCAGCCCCAGTCGGGGGCCTTGATGATCGTCCACACCAGCGAGAACATCGCGCCCGACAGCAGCAGCACGCCTAGCCAGTCGATCCGCGCCATCGTCTGCGCGCGGTTGTCCTTGATCAGGAAGACGCCCATGACGAGGGCGATGATCCCGACCGGCGCGTTGATGAAGAAGACCGACTCCCAGCTCACGTTCTCGACCAGCACACCGCCCACGATCGGCCCTGCGGCGCTGGACAGGCCGATGATGCCGCCCCAGGCTCCCATCGCCTGGTTGAGCTTCTCCCCCGGGAACGCTCCACGCAGCAGCGCCAGGGCGGCGGGCTGGAGCAGCGCGCCGAAAAGACCCTGCAGCACACGCAGGCCGATGAGCGCGCCGACGGGCGAGAGGCCGGGAATGACGCCGGCCAGTTCGGCGCTGAGACCGATGCCCACGGACGTGATCGCAAAGCCGGCAACACCGATGAGAAAGACGCGCTTGTGCCCGAACAGGTCGCCGAGCTTGCCCGCGGTGATCAGGAACACCGCCAGCGCCAGCAGATAGCCGCTGGTCACCCACTGCAGGTCCGACAGCGTCGCCTTCAGGTCGGCCTGGATGACCGGGTTGGCGATGCCCACCACCGTGCCGTCGAGCATCACCATGATGACGCCCAGGCTGACCGCCAGCAGCACCAGCCACGGATTGCCGCCGGCCCCCGTCCGGTCCGGGCCGGGCGACGACGGCGCGTTGACCGCCTTCGCTTGAGCCATGACTCCCCCTCAAATGACATATAGCCCCAGATCAGGGCATAGATATCGCAAGCCTCACTAATTTATGGCAGCCGACGACTTCAGACAACCGACTCTCACATGACGGCGTATGACTTATGGCACACTATGACAGAAAGGTTTCGAGGGAGTGACCGCTGTGGGTCTGCGTGAACGCAAGAAGGAGAAGACGCGCCTGGCGATCCTCGACGCGGCGCTCGACCTGTTCCTCGAACAAGGATACGAGTCGACCACCGTCGAGCAGATCGCGGGGGCCGTCGAGATCTCCCCCCGCACCTTCTTCCGCTACTTCACCAGCAAGGACCACCTGGTGCTGTGGTTCCACGACCACGGCGAGCAGCTCATGGTGGAGACCCTGCGCTCCCGCCCGCAGGACGAGCCGCCGTTCACGGCGCTCATGCACGCGGTGCGAGCGGTGATGAGCGACATGGAAGGCTCAACGGAGGACGAGCACCAGAGGTTCCTCAAACTCCGCCGGATCCTCGACGAGAATCCGCAGCTGATCGGCCAGTCGGTGGCCAGGAGCGCCGGCACGGAGCGCCGCCTCGCGGAGCTGGTCGCCGGGCGCAGGGGTGTGGACGCCGACACCGACCAGCTCTCCCACCTGATCGTCGCGTTCGCCATGTCGGCGATGCGCGTCGGCTTCGAGTGCCCGCGCCGCGACGGCTCGGTGCCGGAGATCACCGGCCGCATGGCAGAGACGATCGAGCTGGCCGAGCGCTCGCTGCGGCCGGGGTGGGACCTCTGAGGCGCGGGGCTCGCCGAAGGGCTCAGTTCATCGTCGGATCGTCCGGGCAGGTCGCCACGAAAGCCAGCTCGCCGTGCTGGCGCCGCAGCACGTGCCGCCAGAGCGAGCCCGGATCGGCGTGGAAGGTGTCGCCGACCTCGGAGTCGACGACATACCAGGCGCCCTCGGCGATCTCGCTCTCCAGCTGGCCCGACGTCCACCCCGCGTACCCCGCGAAGATGCGCATCTGCGCGATCTCCCCCTGCAGGATCTCGGGCGGCGCGTCAAGGTCGACCGTCCCCAGCCTTGACACGGCCGGGGTGCCGGCGTGCAGCCTGCGCCAGCCGAGCGGCTCCTCACCGCTCGGGACCGCCGCCAGCGCGAGCGCGCTGTCGGTCTGCACCGGCCCGCCCTCGAAGAGCACCGGAGGCCCCGTGACCAGCGGATCCCACACGGGCAGCACCTGCGTCACCGAGATGTCGCTCGGCCTGTTGAGCACCACGCCCAGAGTGCCCCCGTCGTGGTCGTGTTCGAGGATCAGCACGACGCTACGCCGGAAGTTGGGGTCATCGAGGAGCGGCGTCGCCACCAACAACCCGCCGACGTAGATCGCTTCCGCCATACATCCATCATGGCGTGTATCCGGGGGCGTCCGCTCCCCTCGTGAGTCGATGTTACTTTTCGTGTCCCCTTGGGCACCTTACGTAGCAAAGATCACACTCCGGGGGGAGCACATGCGTATCGGTACTCGTGTCGTCCTGGCCACGCTGCCCATGACCGTGGCACTGCTCCTCCCTGCCACCGCCTGGGCCTGGCCGCGGCTGGATCCGGGAGACCCGTTCACCATGACGGTCGACGACGTGGCCTGCCGCTCCGGCCGGGCGACCGTCACGCTCCGCAACGTGACCCGCCAGCTGGCAAGGTACGACCTGCGGGCCGACGGCAGGACGGTGGCGAGCGGCTCGATCCCGGCGCGCAAGACGGTCGTCAAGCAGGTCCGGGTGGGGAAGGGCAGCCGCGCCGAGATCGAGGCGTACTCGGTCGCCGAGCACAACCCCGACACGCTGATCGACTCGACCGACGTGGAGAACGACTGCCCCTGGGGCCACCACCTCGACCGCCTCCCCTTCACAGGTCCGCCCGTGGACCTCATGGCCAAGCTGGCCACGGCGGGCGGACTGGTGGTCATGGGAGGCATTCTGTGGTGGTACGGCTGGATCTGGCCGCGCTCGGCCCCGTGAGCCCGGACGGCGCCCGCTAAGAGTCGGCAACGAACGCGCCGGCCCGCGCGGCGGCCAGCCCGCGCGACACCGAGCGCTCGGCGTCCCGCCGCGTCACCGGCTCCCTCGTGACCACCAGGCGGTAGTAGAGCGGGGCCGAGATCGCCCTGACCAGCTCACCGCCGTCGGTCCCCTCGGGCAGCTCTCCCCGCTTGACGGCCAGGTCAACGACGGTGGCCCACTCGTCGATGCGGCGGGTGAAGAAGGCCCGCAGCGCGTCGGCGGCCTCCTCGTCGCAGGTCCCGGCCGCGATCACCGCCTGCAGCGTGGCGCCGAGCCGCCCGTCGGTGACCGCCTCCCAGACGGACACGGCGTTGGCCAGCAGGTCACGCTCGACGTCGCCCGTGTCGGCGTGCGGCGACGACTGGTTGGCCAGCTCTTTCATGAGATCGGTCACCAGGCCGGGGGTGCTCCCCCAGCGCCGGTAGACCGTGGTCTTGCCGACGCCGGCCCTGGCCGCCACCTGATCCATGGTCAGGCCGTGGAAGCCGTGCTCGACCAGGATGTCCTGGGTGGCCTCGAGTACGGCTGCGCGTACCCTCGCGGTGCGGCCCCCCGGCCGCACGGTTCCCGCCAGACGGGAAGGTTGTTCCATCTAAACTCCTCACCGCATACCGGCATGCCCGGCTAACGGGACTCTCATCCCGTTAATGGCGCATGTTCTTACGACCCCGGCCTTTTACGGCCCGCGGCGGACCAGGTGGCCCTGCTCATCGACAGGGCCGCCGGTCTGGTCAGGCGGCGCGGGCATCTCCTTGTGGGCATGGCGTGCTCGGGCTCTCCTCATTCACGGGAGGGCTGGCGACCTCGCCGGGGTTGTGCTCGTGGCAGGTGACCCGGGGACTCGCCTCCGCCATCGCACGCCCGCCGGGCTCTCCCTGCTGACCATGTCGTTGCTGAGGGGGCATTCCGGGGTCGGGCGCGGGGCTGAACGGGGCGTTGTGGTCTGCCGGGTTCACCGCTGGCGCCATTCTAGGCCGACTCCGGCTGCCGCGCTGCTGGTGGGCGGGCACCTTTTCACGAACCGCGCGCCCGTCGACCGCCGCACGACCACCGTTCGGCAATATCGAACTCCTCTGCACTAAGGTGCGAGGTGTGGGAGAGACGATTCAATCGGTCGAGCGGGCGGCCGCGATCCTGCGGTTGCTCGCCTCGGGCCCGCGCCAGCTCGGCGTGGCCGAGCTGGCCAAGGCGCTGGGCCTGCCCAAGGGGACGCTGCACGGCATCCTGCGCACGCTGGTCCGCGTGGGGTTCGTCGAGCAGGACCGGACGACGGGGAAGTACCGGCTCGGCGCCACGCTGCTCCACCTCGGCAGCAGCTACCTCGACGTCAACGAGCTGCGCACCCGCTCGATCAACTGGGCCGACGCCCTGGCGGGGCGCAGCAGGGAGAGCGCCTGGATCGGCACCCTGCACGAGGGGCACGTCCTGGTGATCCACCACGTGTTCAGGCCGGACGACAGCATGCAGACCCTCCAGGTCGGCACCTACCTGCCGACGCACGCCAGCGCCCTCGGCAAGGTCCTGCTCGCCCACGACCCCTACGGCGAGGCGCCGGCCGCGCCGCTGCGGGCGTACACGAGGGCCACGCTCACCGATCCCAAGGCGCTGGAGGCCGAGCTCGACCAGGTCAGGACCCGCGGCTGGGCGGCCGAGACGGAGGAGCTGACGGAGGGCGAGGTGGCCATCGCCGCGCCCATCAAGGACGCGCGCGGCATCGTGGTCGGCGCCATCGGCATCCGGGGCGCCGTCGAACGGCTGGCCCCGGACGGAGCCCTGCACATGGAGTACGTCTCGTACGTACGCGACGCCGCCCGCGCGATCACGCGCGCCCTCGCCCGCTGACTTGTCCACCCCCATGACGACCGCCTAACATTTCTCACGTCGTTCGACATTGTCGAACCCTGATCCAAGCGAGGAAGCTCGTGCCTCGACCGCACTACGTCGCAGCCATCGACCAGGGCACCACGTCCAGCCGGTGCATCGTCTTCGACGAGGCCGGCAACATCATCTCCGTCGCCCAGCGCGAACACCGCCAGATCTTCCCCAGGCCCGGCTGGGTGGAGCACGACGCGGACGAGATCTGGCAGGCCGTGCGCGGCCTGCTCGGAGAGGCCGTGAGCGGCGCCGGCATCGAGGACGCCCAGATCGCCGCGCTCGGCATCACCAACCAGCGCGAGACCACCGTGTTGTGGGACCGCGAGACCGGCCGGCCCGTCCGCAACGCGATCGTCTGGCAGGACACCCGCACCGACGCGCTGACCCGATCCCTGGCCGAGCACGAGAGCCTGTTCAAGGAGCGGGCCGGGCTGCCGCTGGCCACCTACTTCTCCGGGCCGAAGATCCGCTGGCTGCTCGACGAGACCCCCGGCCTGCGGGAGCGGGCAGAGCGCGGCGAGGTGCTGTTCGGCACGATGGACAGCTGGTTGTTGTGGAACCTCACGGGCCGCCACATCACCGACGTGACCAACGCCAGCCGTACGATGCTGATGAACATCCACACGCTGGGCTGGGACGACGAGCTGCTGGCCGCGATGGGCGTGCCGCGTGCGATGTTGCCGGAGATCCGCCCGTCCGCCGAGGTCTACGGCCGCACGGCGGGCGGCGTCCCGGTCGCCTCCGCGCTCGGCGACCAGCAGGCCGCGCTGTTCGGGCAGACGTGCTTCGCCCCCGGCGAGACCAAGAGCACCTACGGCTCCGGCAGCTTCCTGCTGATGAACACCGGTCACGAGCCGGTCGTCTCCAAGCACGGCCTGCTGACCACCGTCGGCTACCAGATCGGCTCGGGCCCGGCCACGTACGCGCTCGAAGGCGCCATCGCCGTCACCGGCTCCCTGGTGCAGTGGCTGCGCGACAACCTGGGCCTGATCTCCAGCGCGGCCGAGATCGAGACACTGGCGAGGACGGTCGACGACAACGGCGGCTGCTACTTCGTGCCGGCGTTCTCCGGGCTGTTCGCGCCCCACTGGCGCTCCGACGCGCGCGGGGTGATCGCGGGACTGACCGGGTTCGTCAACAAGGGCCACCTCGCGCGGGCCGTGCTGGAGGCCACGGCGTGGCAGACCCGCGAGGTGGTCGACGCGATGAACGCCGACTCGGGGCTCGACCTGACCACGCTGCGCGCCGACGGCGGCATGACCGCCGACAACCTGCTCATGCAGACGCTCGCCGACGTGCTGGCGGTGCCGGTCATCCGGCCGATGGTGGCCGAGACCACCGCGCTGGGCGCCGCCTACGCGGCGGGACTGGCCACCGGCTACTGGCCCGACGTCGACAGCCTGCGGGCCAACTGGCACAAGGCCGCCGAGTGGCGTCCCGCGATCGACGAAACCGTACGCGAGCGCGAATACCGCAACTGGAAGAAGGCCGTGGCGCGCACCCTCGGCTGGGTGGAGCAGGAGGAGGGGAGCAGAGCATGACACTCACGATCGGCACCGACCGCGCGGAGACCAGGCACGAGCTGGCCGGCACCGCATACGACCTGCTCGTGATCGGCGGCGGCATCCTCGGCACGTCGGTGACCTGGATGGCCGCGCAGGCGGGACTGCGGGTGGCGATGGTCGACGCGGGCGACTTCGCCGGCGCCACCTCCAGTGCCTCCTCCAAGCTCGTCCACGGCGGCCTGCGCTACCTGCAGACCGGCAACGTGCGGCTGGTCGCGGAGAACCACCGCGAGCGGCGCGCCCTGGCCGCCGACATCGCACCCCACCTGGTCAAGCCGCTGACGTTCGTGGTGCCGATCTACAAGGGCGGCCCGCACGGCGCCGCCAAGCTCGGCGCGGGAGTGTTCCTCTACTCCGCGCTGTCGGTGTTCGGCGACGGCATGGGCCGGGTGATCACGCCGCAGCAGGCCATGGCCAGGGTGCCCGCCCTGCGCTCCGACGGCCTGCGGGCCGCCGCCGTCTACGGCGACCACCAGATGAACGACAGCCGGGTCGCGGTCATGACCGTGCGGGCCGCGGTGGACGCGGGCGCGGTCGTGCTCAACCACGCCGAGGTCGTCGGGCTGCGCCAGACGGGCGGCACCGTGACGGGCGCCGACCTGCGCGACCGGCTCGACGGGACCGAGTTCGGCGTGTCGGCCAGGCTCGTGCTGAACGCCACCGGGCCGTGGGTCGACCACCTGCGCCGCATGGAAGACCCCTCAGCGGCGCCCAGCATCCGGCTGTCCAAGGGCGCTCACCTGGTGCTGCGCAGGCAGGAGCCGTGGAAGGCCGCGCTGACCACGCCCATCGACAAATACCGCGTGTCGTTCGCCATCCCGTGGGAGGACCACCTGCTCCTCGGCACCACGGACGAGGCGTACGAAGGCGACCCGGCCGCGGTGCGGGCCACCGAGGCCGACATCGCGCAGATCCTCGACGAGGCGGGCCACTCCGTACGCGACTCCCAGCTCAGGCGCGAGGACATCACCTACGCCTTCGCCGGGCTCCGGGTGCTGCCCGGCGGCCCCGGGCAGGTCGCGGCGGCCAAGCGGGAGACCGTGGTGACCAGCGGCTCGGGCGGCATGCTCTCCGTCGCCGGCGGCAAGTGGACCACCTACCGGCACATCGGCAGGCACGTGCTCGACACGCTCGCCCGCCTGCCGGGGCAGCCGCTGGGCGACGATCTCGCCGACATCCTGCCGGCCGTGCCGCTGCCGGGGCTGGCCAGCCCCGACGCGGTGGCCATGCGGCTGTGGACCGACCGCGACCCGGGCACGCGCATGGACCCGCTGGTCGCCAGGCACCTGGCCACGCACTACGGGTCGATCGCGTTCGACCTGGCGCGGCTCATCCGCGAGGACCCGGCGCTCGGCGAGCGCATCCACCCCGACGGGCCGGACATCTGGGCCCAGGCGGTCTACGCCCGCGACCGCGAGTGGGCGGCCACGGTGGACGACGTCGTACGCCGCCGCACGACGCTCACGGTGCGCGGCCTCGACACGCCCGACGTGCGCGCCAGGATCGACAAGCTGCTCGGCTGACGGACCTGGTCCGGGTACGCGGGTCGGCGCGGCGGCCCCGGGGTTCGGCACGCGGTTCGGCGTGGCGGGTCCGCGGCGCCGAGTTCGGAGCGCGGCGGGGCGGTGCCGGGGCCCCGGGAGGTGGCCTGGCGACCCGGCTGGGCAGGGGGAGGGCATGCGAACTCCCATCAACGAAGCCCTGCTCAGGCACTTCCGTGACCTGCGCGACGGCACTCATGGGCAGGCTGTCTCCCGGGACGACAAGGAGCAGGTGTTCATCACGGCGGTCGGGCTGCTGGACCCGGTGGCGCGCACCGCCCTGGACGAGCTCAACGCCGACCTGCTCCTCGGCGCCGGGGAGGTGGTCGCCAGCGGCGTCACCCGGTCACGCGAGGGCGGGCTCAACGCGATGTGGTCGCTGACGTGGCAGGAGCAGCGCGCGTGCCACGCCCAGCCGGTCGCGGTGGTCGCCCACTACGGCAGCGACTTCAACCATCCGCACCTGCGGGGCAACACCGTGGGCGACTGGCCGCTGAACGTCTTCGACGAGGCGGACGCCGCGGCGCAGCTCGGCACGTTGCGGGTGATCGCCGCCGGGGACGCCCACAACCTGGTCTTCCAGGAGAGCTATCGTCTGATGCCCGCCCTCACCCGGGAGGAGCCGGGCCAGGAGGGCCTCACGCTGCCCGACGGCACGCGGGAGACCACGTAACCGGCCCACCAGGCGCCGTGACGGCGGGATTCCATGTGCGGGTCAGCGAGCGTCCCCCTGGAGGCCCTCAGCCGCGTGCGGCGGGCGGCGTGACCTTGGCCGTGCCGTAACAGAAAATGATCTTATGCTTCGGTGAAGCCCCGCGCGCGCCCGCCGGCCGACTCGCGGACGGCGGCGGCGACGGCGGTGGACACGTCGGGGTGGAAGACGCTCGGGATGATGTAGTTGGGGCCGAGCTCCTCGGGCGTGACGACGGCGGCGAGCGCGCCGGCGGCGGCCAGCAACATCTCCTCCG
>NZ_JBDPMB010000027.1:0-118460 GCF_039871615.1 Nonomuraea sp. B10E15 | reverse complement strand
CAGGACCATTCCCGGCTCCCCCGAAACGCGCCACCCACAAACGACGCATCAGGAGAAACCCGAACACGGCACCGGTGTCAAGCATGTCCTGGGACTCGAGTGTCAAGCATGTCACGGGACAGGACAGCGGGAGATCCTTGCTGCTCGTGGGATCGATGTCTAGGTGTTCAAGCTCAACATCGATCCCGTAGCCGAGGAACAGATCGCTGCGCTACCCGATCACGCACTGCATCCGCTCGCGGAACTGTTCGCGCTGCCGGAGACCGCTCCTTGGAGTGGAGACCCGTACAACTTCAAGAACCCAAGGGCGAACATGCTTACGCACGCGTTCGGAGAACGTGGTCTCGCCACCTATGTGGTCCTGGACCGGCAGCGCGAGGTCTATCTTGTTCGCATCGAATGGCCATAGGTTCGTGCCCGTTGCGTCCCCGTTCGCAGAGCGATCAATGGGGAGTCACGGGAATTCACGGTCACTCAACCCTTGGCAGGTCGGCCAGCAGCACGCGACCGAGACACCGCGTAGGAGGTAATGCGGCGTCATCATGACGACGGCATCGCATGTGGAGCGGGTGACGGGAATCGAACCTGGCAGTATCGGCAGGGGAGGGAGACGCCATGAACTTCGATCGGATCACCGTCGAACCTGACAAGCGCAGGCGCTTGAGTACGCAGCGGCGTCCACGAATGTCCACTTCTACCGTCTCCGAGAGCCAGCGTGAACTTCCTGGTCGATGAGACCTCGCCCCGAGCGCTGAGCTGCTGACCGAAGCGGCCACGACGCCGTCCATGTACGCGATCTCCAGGTAACGAGCGCGCCCGACACCACGCTCATGTAACTCGCTGCTGCGGATGGCCGGATCGTCATCTCCGCCGACACCGACTTCGGCGCGCTCCTGGCCTATGCCCGCGCGACGCCGTGACTGTTTCCGGACTGGTTCGATCTTCGCAGGCCACGGGCTATTAGCTCGTGATCATCCTGCCGGTCACGTGCTTCGAGTTGCCGATCGTCGATGTTGGTGATCGCCTCACCGGCTCCTCTGACCGCGTGCTGGTAGATCGTCGCCGGTCGGAACCCGGTGAATCCAGGGCCGAGGGCCTGCTCAATCGCGCGTGTCGTAAGCACGAGTGGGGGCGTGGCCTCCGTCATGGCCGATGGTGTGGACATTCGCGTCGCCCACGATAATCGGCAAGGCTCGTCTACGCCCCTTCGGACTATCGAGAGGTCTCTGTGCCGGAATTCTCAGAGAAGGCCGGGCAAGCTGTCGCTCGGGTCGATGCCCTCCACCAGCCGGGCACGATTCTCCAGCTGCGCCCATGCTCTCGCCATGTCAGGAGCACGCGAAAGCCCCGCGGCTGCGACGACTGCACGTTCGATCACATTCAGACCTGTCCCACCTGTCGTATGTGGCCGTGTCCCACGCATCTGGCCTTGTACGACGAGACGGAAGAAGACTGCGGTCACCGACTTCCTGCCGATCCGGTCACCGACGGAACAAACCATCGCTCCGAGGGATCGGTGATCGTCGCCGGTGAACGTGCAGCGACCACGGACGTCTACGGATGGTGGAGTCAGTCTCCATGGGCGCCGGCGGCGTTTTGCCTCACCTTCATCGCCGGCCTCGCGCCTGAAGAGGTCCTGAACCGACTGGGACTCATCGAGGACCCCGAACAGGAAGGTCCCGCAACCGTCGAAGTCGGCTGTGCTCCCGGTGGATCGATCATGGTGGAGCACGGCCATGCAGGGATCTTGCGCGAAGTGGTGCACACCCTCTCGCGAGGTACGTCGATCGCCAGCGTTGAGCGCAACGTCAACTATCACTCCCACTTCGTCCATGCCGTAGACGGCGACGTCATCGAGCGCCTTGACCCGATGTACGCCCACTGGAGCGACAGCACCGACCCCGAACGGCTCAAACGGGACCTCGAAGAACTGGGCATGCTCTGGGACCTCGACCCGGACCCCGACATCTTCCCGCCTTACATCGAGGGAGCTTTGGCGCTCGCCGAACGACGTACCGGTGTTCGGCTGGAGCCCCGCCACCTCCAGCCCGGGGCCTTGCCTCACCGAGCATCCATCGCTCGCTACTACGCGAGCCCCGCGGACGCATTTCCAGAGCTTGCTTGACAGCCTGCCGATGCCCAAGTTCAGGCCGCTCCTATTGCAGGGTGCCCAGTTGCGGTTCTAGTTGCGGTTCCACGCCCTCCAGAGGCGTTCCTGAGCGACCGCGCACCCCTCCTGGCCTGCATTGGCCTGCCCGGAACGGCACGAACCGCTCGTGATCCGTAGGTTCGGTTTCAAGCCGCCGACAATGCGGCCTCACTACGATCCGCGGGTGCGTCGGCGCACCAGGATGATCAGCCCCATCTGGATGACAAGTAGCACCAGCGCGACCAGCCCCGACGCGGCGGTCGTCTCTTCCTCGGAAAACCCGCCAACACACTCCGTTATGTTGCCGCCCTCATAGGAAAAGGCGCAGTCGTGCCCAAGGATCATGGCAACGATGAACCAGTTGGCAAGCAGAAGAGGGATCGCGCCCAGGACAATGAGCAGTGTGATGTGGCTCGCTTTGCCACCTGCCGAGCCCATCTTCGCCGCAACAGGTTCGAGACGTTCGCCTACATCGGAATCACGACTCACTCCGAACACATAAGCATGGGCAAGCGATCATCACAAGCTGACAGCGCGGATTCTATTCTCGTCACCCGCTCCGATCGCCGGGGGTGACAAGTCTCGCCAGTGGGTCATGGGCACTGCGCGCCGAACTTCTGGCGCGCGTACCGCTGATCGGGGTCTGTGAACTCCATGCCGTTCTCATCGAGAGCGTTGTAGATCGTCACTCGGCCGTCCGGGAAGAGGAATCCGACAGCCACCATCCCTATCCACGTCGGAAGCTCCACGGCCTCGAACATCTGATGATCATGACAGGACCGCGTCGCCGCCTTCCGTGAGGGCGACGTCAACAGTTGCGGTGATGGGTCCCAGCGCGTTCGCCCCGTGCCGGCTGGTGCTGTTCGCCCCTCAAGAAGATCCGCGGTTCGCCCGCGGCCCGAACACGCGCAGGACGGCTTCGAGCCGAGCGAACCCGTCGACCTCGTCGGGGAGGAGGTAGGACCCCTCGGTCCACTCGTTCCACGCGTTGATCGTCAGTTCGCGGTAGTCGTACCCGGACGCTGAGATGAAGCTCTTCGCCAGGCGGAGGCCGTGTTCGAAGTCGGCCGGGGTGGCCTGCCAGACCGGTGTGTACGGCAGGTCGTCACGGGAGAATTCGGCCTCGGCCGCGACCCGGGCGGAGGCGTCCCAGCCCGCGGTGGCGTTCGGGTGGAACGGGACACCCAACCGTTTCCTGTAGCCGTCGTACTCCAGGAACGCGGCGGCGGCGACCTCACGCCAGGTGTCGGCGAAAGGGAAGGGGTGCTGGGCCGAATCCGCGTGGTGGATCCAGACGTAGGAGCTCGCCGACCTGAATCCCAGCTCCCGAATCAGCTTCTCGGGCGCGGCGATCGGAATCTCCGCGGGAAGCACCGCGAACCCCCAGACCACGGCGTCGAAATGCACGCCCGGATGGCCGGACTCGCGCGCGAGTCCGTCGAACCAGTTCAGTGCGTCGGCGGCCTCCCTTACGCCGCCCAAGCCGCGGATCAGCGCACCCACCTCGTAGATCGAGAAGCGTGGCCGTCCGTGGACGCGGGTGTAGTGCGGCCGCCAGAAATAGCGGTCGACCACATGTCGTGCCATCCGCTCGAAGGCGGCACGGCCGATCGCACCCCGCTTCAGCGTGCGGGGCATCGTGGTGAGGTCCCGCCGCGGAAAGATGTCGAGCAGGTCGTGGTTCGCCCACATCAGCGAGAACTCGACCCGCTCCGGGTTCGGCGCCCCGAGGAATCCTTCATCGAGCGCTCGCTGGAGGTAGGGGCCGTCGTCGTACCAGTAATAGTCGAAGATGAACCCGTCGATCCCGAACCGGTCGGCGAGTTCGATGGAGGACTGGGCGACCGCGGGGTCGGCTTCGTCCTGGTGGCCGAGCAGCGGCACCTTCGGCTGGAGGTGCTCAGGAAAACGGGGGACAGCGGCGCGCACCAGGTGCCACTCGTCCCAGCCCTCGCCGAACCAGGCGGCATTGCGCGCGTCGGCGTGGTAGTCGGGAAAGTAGTACGCAAAGATCTTGGGGCGGTCGGCCTGCCGTGCCCGATCGGTCATTTGACGGCCCCGCCGGTCAGACCTCTGCGGAAGGTCCGCTGCAGCGCCAGGTAGACGGCCACGATGGGCAGGCTGATCAGGACATTGGCCGCGAAGACCTTGGGGGTGTCGACGAGTCGCTGGCTCTGGAAATAGGTGGGCACCTGGGTCACAACCTTGAGATCAACGTCCTGGAGGAAGAGCAGCGGCAGCAGATACTCGTTCCATGCCGCGAGAAAGCTGAAAATTGCTATCACCGAGAGCACCGGGCGGCAGATCGGCACCACGATGCTCACCAGGGTCCTGAACGAGCCGCTGCCGTCGAGTTTCGCGGCCTCGAAGATCTCGACCGGTATCGCGCGGATGTAGTTCCCGCCGACGAGCACTCCGAACGGGATGGACAACGCCGTCAACGGGATGATCACCGCCCAGTAGGTGTCGAACAGCCCGAAGGTCTGGACGAGAGAGAACACCGGCACCGCCAGCGCGATCGCCGGCATGGACAGGCCGGCGAGGACGAGCACGGTGATCAGCGATGCGCCCCTGGGCCGGAGCACGGATGTCGCGTAGGCGGCGGCCATGGCCATGATCAGGACGAGCGCCACGGTCACGACGGCGATCACGAGGCTGTTCGACAGGAACCGGAGGAACGGCGTGGTGCCGACGATGACCACGAAGTTGCGCCAGCCCTCCCCGCCGAAGGACAGCCGGACGATCAGGGCGAGCGGGGCGGCGAGGATCACGACACAGATCGCCAGCACGATCTGGCTCACGACCCGCCCCAGGATCGATTGCTGGGCGAACACTCAGCTCACCGCCCGCTGGGCGAGCCGGACCTGAAGGACCGCGAACAGCAGCGCGACCAGGACCAGCACCATCGACAGCGCCGCGCCGTAGCCGGCGTGGAACTGGTTGATCACCTGCTTGTAGATGTACGTGCTGAGGAACTCCGTCTCGACACCAGGACCGCCGCCGGTGGTCAGGAACACGATGTCGAAGGTCTTGAGCGCGCTGATCACCCCGAGCACGACGAGCACGAGGTGGGAACCGGAGACGAGCGGCGCGACGACGCGCCGAAGCAGCTGTGCCGTACCGGCGCCGTCGAGCCGGGCGGCCTCGATGACGGAAGGGTCGATCTGCGAGATCGCCGCGTCGTAGATGACGAAGCTGTACCCCGTGTACTGCCAGATGTTGATCGCGATGATGGTCATCAGCGCCGTCCGGGGGTCGGCCAGCCAGGCGTGATCCAAGGCCAGCAACTGGTTCACCTCCCCGTCCGGCGAGAGCAGCAGCCGGAAGGAGGTCGCCACGATCGCCGGGGAGATCACCACCGGCACGAAGATCAGGGTTCGCAGGATCCCGCCGCCCGACGTCCGCGTGCGTACGAGGACGGCCAGGAGAAACCCGAGGACCATCTGGATCCCGACGGTCGCGACGGCGAACAGCAGGGTGTTGCGCGCCGCCGTCCAGAAAACGGGATCGGTGGCAAGCGCGAGGTAGTTGCCGGCGCCGACCCCGGTGTGCCGTGGTGACACCCCGTTCCAGTCCCACGTCGAGTACATGGCGTTCGCCGCGATTCCGTAGTGCACGACTCCGGAGACGAGCACGAGGGCGGGTAGCGCGTAGAGGTAGGGGCCCCAGTTCCTTGCCGTCATCGGGTGAGGGAGGACGACACGCCCTGCACCGCGGCGAGGGCTTCGGCGGGCTCGGCCGTTCCCGCCGCCACCTCCGACAACGCTCGGGCGAGCGCGGTTTCGAGGTCGGGGTAGGGGATCTGCCGGTACCCGATCAGGCTGGTGAGCGTCTTCTGCTGTCGTTCGATGTCGTCCACCTGGCTGGAGTCGACGACATCCGAGGTCGACACCGGCACGCTCAGCAGCGCCGGGAAGTTTCCGACTGCCGCCTGGATGGTCTGGCCCTCGGTGTCCGAGAGGAAGGACACCAGCTTCCACGCGGCGTCCCTGTCCGCGCTCTGGCTGCTGATGGCCCAGCCGTTGTCCGGGCCGCCGAAGGCCGCGGTGGGCGCCAGCCCGGTGGCGGCGCCGGGGAACGGTGCGGACAGGAAGACGCTCTTGATCGGTGCCGACACGGTCTGCTGGGAGACCTTGAGCCCGGTCCTGGTCATGGTGCCTGGGGTGTTCCACGTGCCGAGCGCGATGAACGCGGCTTTTCCTTCGAGGAAGGGTGAGAACGCGTCGGGATACTCCGCTTTCGCCGTCGCGCCCGAGGAGATGACGCCGTCGGTGAACAGCGACCGCCACGCCTGCATGGCCTGGAGGAACTCGGGGCCGGTCCAGTCGGCCTTGCCGGCGATGGCGTCGTACACGATGCCGGGCTTGACGCTGTTGATCAGCGAGAGGTAGACGTCCAGGTTCGCCCAGGCGTCCTTGGCTCCGTGCGCGAGGCAGTCGTACCCGGCTGCCTTGATGGTCTTGCAGGTGGCCTTCCACTCGGCCAGGTCCTTGGGGACTTTCGTCCCGGTCTTCTCCAACAGGCCGGAGTTGTAGTAGATCAGCCCGGCGGCGCTCATGTAGGCGGGAAGCGCTGCCTGCCTGCCGTTCGCGGCCAGCTGGTCGACACCGAGCTCGTTGAACCTGTCGCGCCAGCCGGCTCCCCACTGCTTCTCGGCGAGCGGCCCGAGGTCCTCGACGAGGTCGCCGTAGTTGGCCACGGTGGCACCGGGTGCGAGTTGCAGGACGTCCGGTCCCTTGCCCGACGTGAGTGCTGAGCGCAGGTTGTTCAGGTAGTCGGCGTTGGAGTAGGCGGTGAACTCGACCTTGATCCCGGGGTTCGCCTTCTCGAACGCCGCGATCGTCCTCTCGTGCTCGCCGGCGTTCCATGCCCACCATTTGACGGTGGTGTCACCTGGCGGCGAGCCGGAGCCGCCGCAGGCCGCCGCGGCCAGTGCCACGGCCAGGGCCGTCACGGCGAGCCTGAAGCTGCTGGGTGTTGTCCTTGGCATGATGTGCTCCTCTTGGGCGCGGACGCCTGCGGTCTAGCCGGCCAGCAGTTCGACGCTGTCGACGTGGAAGCTTCCGCCGCTGTCGCCCTCTTCGGGGTCGAGCCGGATCTGTCGCAGGACGCCGTTCCAGCCGCTGACCTTGCTCATGTCGAGCCGGTACGTCACCGGCCCGGTGGCGCCGGTATCGAGGGGGATCCTGACGCTGTTGGCCTCGCTGAAGCCGGAGTCGGCCTCGGTCGTGAAGTAGAGGGTTCCGTGCGTCGCGGTCGTGTCGACGGCCATCCGGATCGCCACGGTCTTGAGGCCGGTGAGGTCCACCCACAACCCGTGCGGCGAGAAGAACTGGGGGTCAGGCCCGGTGATCGTGCCGCCGACCCCGCCGTCGCGCCAGGCGAATCCGTCGATGTGGCCGGGCTCGCCCCATCCTTCCGCGCTCTCGTCGAACGTCCACGAGCGCTGAGGGTTGAGCGTGGTGAGGACGAAAGGTTCGACCCGTACCGCGTCCAGGTACACGTTCTCGCCCTTCGCCGCACCGACCAGTTCCACGCTCAGCCGGTCCAGGAGGCCCTGCCAGCCGGGCACACCGTCCATGGTGACCTGGTAGGTCTTGAAGGCGTCGTCGTGCGCGGTCAGTTCGAACTCGGCCGAGCCTCGTGACGCGTCCTCGGGTTCCGCCCCCGTGGTGAAGCGGATCACGCCACGGCGTGCCGACGAGTCGTTGCGTACCCGCAAGGTCACGGTGTCGGCGTTGGTGAGGTCGGAACGCAGACCGGCGGGCGAGGTCACTGCGCCGCCATCGGCAGGCAGGCGGATCGAACCGTCCCGCTGCCAGGTCATGCCTGCGGCGGTCCATCCTTCCGCGTCCTCGACGAAGTGCGCGGAGTACACCGCGTGGTCCGGCGCGAGGCGCACGTGTCCGAGGTCCAGGCGGCCCTTCCCCGCCGAGATCCCGACCCCGACCTGGCGCACCGTTCCCGACCAGCCCGGCGCGTCCGTCATGTCGATGACGTGACTTCTGGCTGCTGTTCCCGGGGCCAGGCGGAAGGTGCGGCGCCCGGTCACGGTGCGATGGTCGGGGGTCACCGCGGTGTAGTCGATGTACGCCTCGCGCGCGTCGGTGCGGTTGCTCATCTCGACCAGGACGGACCGGAACCTGTCCGCATCGACGTGGAGATCGCCGGGGGAGCGCAACACCGACTCCGTGGCGCCGAGGTCGCCGCCGATCGTGCCCTGCTCCGACCACTCGACCTCGCCGCTCAGCCCGGCGCCTGACCAGCCGTCGGCGCCGTTCGCGAACTCCCACGAGGTGCCGGATGGCTTCGGCGGAGATTCGCGATGCGCTGAGACCTCGAGTTCGGCGATCTCAGGAGGTCCGCCGGTCGTTCCCTTGACCAGCAACTGGAGGGCGTCGGCGCGGATCGTGCCGAGGTCGATGGCGCCGGCGGCCGGCTTCCCGCCACGGTGGACGACGCGCCATCCGTCTCCGTCGGGCACGCGCACCTCGAACGACGTCACGGTCGCCCCGGCCGCTCTGGGCACCACTTCCACCCGGTCGAACCTGACCGTCCTGCCGAAGGAGAGGGTGACGGAGTCGCCCGACTCCTTGGTGCCCCGCCAGTACGTCCCCACGCGGCCGTCGTTCACCTGGCCGGCGTTGGTGGCGAACCACCTCGCCGGGGAGAAGGAGGATGCGGTGGCGTAGGCGGTCGCGGACGGGGTCGCCGGGTCGGGTCCGCCGCCACGGCCGGCGGCGCCGACGCCGTACTCGAAGGCGTCGTGGTAGTAGGTCCCGCTCTGGGCCCGGAACACGACCATGATCTCGTGGTAGTCGTCCGGCAGGCCACGTACCTCGAAGACGGTCTGCCTGGACCGCGGCTGCGAACTGTACAGGTTCACCATCCCTTGCGACAGTCCGTTGACGAACACCTCGGCTTCGGTGCCCTGCGGACCTGTCGGGGCGACCCAGCGGACGGCGTTGCCGGTGAAGCCGGCTCTGATGAACGTCCGGTAGAAGCCGCTCGCCCCTCCTCCTGGGTTGAACAGGGAGCTGTAGGAGCCGCCGGAGGCGGCCCGGTCCGGCACGACCACCCAGTCACTGGCGTGTGGCGTCACGGAGGTCTCGTAGTCCGTCGTCCGGTCGTCGTTCTCGATCCGGTACCACCCGGAAGGCCTGGCCGGCGCCTTGTCCACGGCCGGCGGCCCGTCGAGCGGCTGCGCGCTCGGATGGTCGCCGGTGTCGTACAGGTAGCCGAACCGGCCGTCAGGCGCGGCGTCACCGGAGACGTACGCGTCGGCAGGGTCGTCGCTCTGCTGGTTGTCCCACCACTTGAAAGCGAGCCGCAGCGGATCCGCGCCGGCGGTGAGGTCCGCCCGCGGCACCGCGAGCATCAGCTCGCCGCCGTCGGCCGTGAACGAGATCGAGCGGACAGCCGTCCACCCGCCGCCGGTGAACCGTTCGAGCCGGGCTCCGCCGGCTTCGCTCCACCGCACCCGCAGGTCGTAACCGGACCAGCCGTTGGCCTTGCCGGAGTCGACGTCCAGGTACAGCGTCATCCAGTTCCCGCCGGAGATCGGCGTCAGGTGTTCGCCCGTCCTGGCGTAGAAGTAGACGTTCGCGGTGTCCCTGGCGACCTTGGCGGAGACGATGTCGTTGCGGCCCGTACGGTTGACGTAGGTCCGCGCGTCGGTGCCCGGATGGTCGCGTGGCGCGGTGTCGCCCCGGTGGTCGGCGTACTCGGGGGAGACCCCGCGCCACTGGCCGAATCCGCGCCGCAGGTCGATGGTCCGCTCGGCGCCGGTGTCCGCCGGCGGATCGACGCCCTTGTAGCGGCGGATGTTGTCGACCAGCTGCAGATAGTAGTTGTCGCCGTAGCCGCCGGCCATCGGCGCCAGGTCGCGGCTCCACCGGGTGTTGACCACGTCGTAGAAGACGAGAGGACTCTTCGGGTCGGCCGCCCAGTTTCCGGCGATCCATTCGTTCCACTCCAGGACGAGGATCGTCTCGGGATCTTGCGCGATCGCGTGGTCCCACTGTTCCTGGAAGTTGTGGCCGTGGAGCTCCGCTCCGGGCGACTCGTCCTCCGCGCCGTCATGGAAATTACGGCTGAGCGACGCCCTGTCGTCGAGCTCGTACCACGCGGTGTAGCTGAAGATCGACGAACTGCCGGAGTTCTGTGCCGGGGACACGGCCATCTGCTCAAGGTTTCCGTCGGCGTCACGGTTGCCACGCTGCGGGCGGTCGAAACTGATCCAGTCCCAGCCGTCGGCGGGCTGCTGCGGCTCGTTGGGCCACTGAGCGTAGCGGAAGGTGAAGAAGTCCTGGACGGTCCGGGACGGGTCGCTGCCCATGATCAACGGCCTGCCGTCCCAGCGGAACCACGTGCTGGGATACCGGTGCGGCGCGTCGTCGGCGTAGAACGTCCGGTAGATCTCGTCCATGTTGCGGGTGGAATCGGTGTGCGTCATGAAGACCACCTGCGGTGCCCGCACGCCCTGGGCCTGCAGTTCGACGATCGTCCGCATCAGCAGGATCGCCTGCGGCTTGTAGATCTCCCAGTTCGAGGTGTCGAGCACCAGGTAGTCGACCTGGGCGGCGGCGAGGAGTTGGAGGTCGCGGCGCACCACCCAGGCGTCGTCGCTGCGGAAGTAGCCCCACAGCGGCTCGCCCCAGTAAGCGAAATGGTTGGGGTCGGGGAAGGCTCCGCTGTCCGGCCTCTTCCAGGCGAGCGGGTCCTTGGCCAGCGTGGCGTTGTTGTCGAAGACGTTCTTGTAGTCACGCATGTCGTTCGAGCCGTGCCACAGCACGTAGAAGACGCCGACCGAGCGGTCGCGGCGCGGAGCGGGAGCGGTGGTGTGATCGCTCAGCCGGCGGCCGAGCGCATCGGTGGCCACCAGGGGACCGCCCGCCGCCATCAGGTCGGTGGTCGTGGCCGGGCTCTCTCGCGCCTCTTCCACGGTGACCGTCGTGGCATTCGCACCACCACCTGGTACGGCGAGCGCGACCGCGACCACGGCCGCGACGCGCGCCAGGTTTCTCCGTAAGCCGAGCGTCTTCACCGCGACCTCCCTGTTCGGGCCCGACCAAAGGGTGGTTTTCGGCCCCAACTTGCACGTAACGCGCATGCTATTGACATCGTGGTGCGTGGGCTAGCAGGATCCCGTCCTGAAATAGCACGATCTGACCAGTGGAGTCGCGATCAACCGATACCGTCGAGGCCAGGCCCTGCCGGAGTCGGGGCCGGCGGTCGCCGCGGAACTCATGGACGGCCTCCCCGGGGTCGGCCCGCACAGCCACGAGTTCATCGAGATCGTGGTCGTCGAGAGCGGCCAGGCACGCCACGAGACCCAGCTGGCCAGCCGTACGGTGGGCCGCGGATACTGCGCGGTGCTCAGGCCGGGCCATTGGCACAGCTGGCGTGACTGCCGCGCACTCCGGGTGTGGAACATCTACCTCGGCACCGAGTCGCTCCACTCGGCCCTGCGGTGGCTGCGCGACTCGCCGGAATGCAGCAGCCTGATCAGGCCGCCCGCACCGGGTCGCGTCGTCGAACGGCAACTCGACGACCCCACGCTGGTAGACGTCACCAGGTGGTTGCGCGAGGTGCCACCTCGCGACGCGCCCGGCAGCATCACGTACGCGTCCAGGCGGGTCGGCCTGCTGACGGCCGTACTCGGCGCCCTCTCCACGGCGTCAGGGCCTGACGGGCCCGCCCTCCATCAGCAGCAGCCCGCGCAACTGCCCGCGGCGATCACCGACACGCTGCGGCTGCTGGAATGTGACGTGGCCAGACAGTGGACCCTCGGCGACCTCGTCGAGGCGTCTCACCTGTCGGCGTCCCACCTGTCCAGACTGTTCCTCCAGGCCACCGGCATGTCACCGATCGCGTACCTCGCCCGGCTCCGCGCCGAGCACGTCGCCGCCGATCTCATCAACAGCGACGACCCGATCAGCGAGATCGGCCGCCGGTACGGCTGGCCGGACCCCAACTACCTCAGCCGCCGATTCCGCCAGGTCTTCGGCATATCCCCCCGGGACTTCCGCCGGCGCTACGGCGGTGCCGTCCACTCATAGGGGCGGGACAGGTGCGGGAGAAGCGGCAGATCCGGTTCCCCTTCATCCGGTCAGCGAGGATCCGACAAAGGGGCCTGGCCGTGTAGCGAAGTTTGTCGTGGAGTCGTTGTCGGCCCGGCGCAGCCGAGCGTTCCCTCTCCTTCGGCAACCCGACCCCCACGTGCTCGACTCGTTGGCCGGTCATCGGCTGAGCCAGGGAAGCGCGGGGCGCCGCTCGGGGCCGCACATCATGCAAAAGCCGCCAGGATATCCATCGTGCCGTCCTCCGAGTCACTGATCCTCAGGTAGACCGTGTGACCGTCCCGCTCGGTAGTTACGCCGTCGAGCCCGTCGACGCAAAGGGCGCACCCATCCTGTGGTCCGTCGATTCGATCCCACCCCTTGGCGAGAAACTTCTCGAATATCTGCTCGCTAGTCATCGTACGGCGTGCTCTGAAGACAAGGAACCCGCCACTTCCGGACTCGCAGTCGTCATCCTCCATGACGGTCTCAGCAACAGCTTTCGGGAGAAGACCTGGAACGATTCGCTTCAGTTCGTTGATGTCCTGCTTCGCCCGCGCTTGGCACAACGCGCCGCAGCCGGTCATTGCGCCAGCTAAGAAGATGCCCACTGCCAAGGCTGCACAGGTTCTCGCCAGGCCATTCATAGTCTTTGGCTCCGAACACTCGCGGGGCGGTGACAGCAGGAAAAGGAAATCGCCTTCTCGGAGGCGATCGCCTGCACGCTTGTTGAAGGTATCGAAGGGGATGGTACGGGCGACAGCGCCAGTTTGCCGCGACGCGAAGCACCGTCCTGCCACACCGGCAGAGCGGGCGCCCATCCTGGCATCTTCTGTGACAATCAGCACCGTGATCGATCATTACCGCAACCTCTTCGACTGGCACCAGTGGTTAGAGCAGGCGCTCTGCTGGACTGTCGTGCAACCCCTGGACGAAGAGACCACAGTGGACGACCTCCTGCGGCGGCTGAACGGAGGCCGCGAGCCCCGACAACGCACCATGGAACATCCCACGGAGGTGGCCTGGAGGGAGGATCTGCCGGTGCTCTTCGCCTTCGAGGGCGAAGGAACCTACGGTTTCCTGGAGTTCAGCTACGGCTACGCCACACCCGATCACATCCTCGTCGAACTCAGCAAGACGTCACGGGTATGGATGACGACCTGGCACACCTTCGGGGGATATACGATCCTCAACGCAGCCGAGGGCGAGATCAGGGCACGAATGGGCTACTTCATCTTCGCCGAGCACCGCATCCAGCAGGGCGACCCCGACATCCTGGCCGATTTTCTGCCCATGCTCGACAGCCTCCACCCGGAGGACTATCGCGGCAAGCTCAGTGCGGCATTCGCCTTCATCGAGGCAGCCACCGGCATGCGCCTTGAAAGCGAATGGCTGGATGTGGAAGAGGCGCCCGTCATCATCCTCGACAACTGGAACGAGGAGTGAACTCCGCCGACAGGACATAGCGCCCTCGCGCGCTCAGGACCGGTCGACGTCTCCCGAGGGCCCGGAAGCGTCAGGGGTCGCCGGGGTCGCGGCGGCCGGGTGGTCGTAGAGGCCGACCGCCCACTCGCCGGGCCGCTCGCCGACCTCCGCAGAGAGGCGTTCGAGCACGTCCGGGCGGGAGAGGGCGCGCGCGGCCGCCCGCTCGTCGCACGTCGGCGACTTCGTGAACTGCCGGCAGCGGCCGAGCTCCTCGGTGACCTTGACGACGGGGGCGTCGGCGGGGAAGACCCACACCTGTATCGTCTGCGGGCCCTTGAGCCAGCCGGAGGGGGCGGAGAGCCGGTCGTGGTGGCCGCCCACTCCGTCTCCGCATCGCCAGGAGGTGCCGCCCGCTTCACCGCCCTTGTGCGAGATCGAGACGACGACCCAGGCCTGGGGATCGGCGCAGACCACCTTGTAGCCGGTGGAGAGACTTGTCGGTGTGAACGTCACGGTCCGGCCGACGCCCGTCGTACCGAAGCGCTGGGAGTGGATGAGGGAAAGGGCGAACCTCTCGGCTCCCAGCACAACGGGGAAGCTCTCGGGCAGTTCCGGGGGCGGCTCGATCCGCGCCGAGCTGGGCGGCTGGGCCACCACGGCCCGGTCCGGCCGGACGGGCCCCGTCAGCAGGACAGCGGCGGTCGCGGTGACGGCGAGCGCCGCCCCGACGCTCAGCGCGCGCCGGGTCCGGCGCGTCCGGCGGCCTCGGCGGACGATGGCGTCGAGGTTGGGGACCGGTTCCCTCCCTGTCGTGTCGTGGGCGTGCCTGTCCAGGAGCGTGCGCAGGTTGCTCTCCGTGTGCCTCATCGGTGGAGCTCCTCCAGGTTCATGGTGCGGATGTCCGGATCGACCCGGAGACGGGTCAGGGCCCTGCTGAGCTGGCTCTTGACCGCGCCCAGCGAGCAGCCGACCATGTCGGCGACCTGGGTGAGCGTCCGCCCTTCGAAGTAGTGCAGGATGATCACCGCCCGCTGGCGTGGTGACAGGGTGCCGATGGCGTTCCACAGCGCCGCCTGGTCGTCCACGGCGGCGGCGTGGTCATGCGGGTCGGCCGTCTCGGGCAGGGTTTCGACCGGCAGCTCGCCGCGCCACAGCCGCCGCCACCAGGTGGCGTGGGTGTTCACGATGATGCGATAGACGTACGGATCGGGGTTGCCTTCGATCCGCCGCCAGGCCACCCAGGCCTTGGCCAGCGCTGTCTGCACCAGGTCCTCGGCCGTGCCCCAGTCACGGGCAAGGAGGTACGCCATCCGGCACAGCCGTAGATGGCGGTGCGCCACGTACTCGGCGAACCCGTCGTCCATCAGTCATCTCCGTCTCGTCGTCTCCGGCGATGACTACTACCTGGCGGGCACGTTCGGATGACAGGCGTTCATGGTGTGGCGCGGCAGCTCCACGCGCGGGAACGACAGGGAATACGGCACCGACGTAGCATTGTCGAGCTGACCGGAGGAGTCATCGTGCGTATCGCCATTCCGCTGTTTGATCGGTTCACGGCCCTTGACGCAGTCGGCCCGTACGAGGTGCTCAAGTTTCTCCCTGACGCCGAGATCGTGTTCGTCGCCGAGAAACCGGGGCCGGTGCGAGATGTGCCCAAGTGGCTGGCCATCAGCGCCGACGCGGCGTTCGCCGATGTCGACTCCTGCGATGTGCTGCTCGTTCCAGGGGGACCAGGCGCTCGAGGCCTCCTCCAGGACGACGATCTCCTCGGCTGGATCCGTCGAATGCACGAAGGGAGTGTCTGGACCACCTCCGTCTGTACAGGCTCACTGCTGCTGGCCGCGGCGGGGCTGCTCGATGGTCTCTCCGCGACGACGCACTGGGCGGCAGTCGACGTCCTGGAGTCGTACGGAGCTGCCTACACCCCCGAGAGAGTCGTGTTCCAGGAGAAGATCGTGACCGCTGCGGGGGTCTCGTCGGGCATCGATATGGCCCTCACCCTGGCGGCGCGGATCGCTGACCAGACCACGGCCGAGTCGATCCAGCTCGCCATCGAGTACGACCCTCAGCCACCTTTCGACGCGGGCTCCCCTGCCAAGGCTCCCCAGGCCGCCAAGGATCTTCTCGCCAGGGGGATCGGAAGCCGCTGACCCGCGCTCGCCGCTGGACGCCTGTGGCTTCGGCGTCCGGGCAGGTTGAGCGGGCAGGTTGAGAGCGTCCGGGCAGGTTGTGGGTGTCCGGTCAGGTGGAGGGTGTCCGGATCACTGTCCCTGCCAGAACGGGTCCCGGCCGATGAAGCCCACCAGCCTGGTCTGTACGTCCGAGCCGGCGGGCACCTCGACCCGGGCGCCGTACTGGCCGGAGGAGCGGAGAACCTCCTCCATCTGCTCCATCCCGTCGAGGAGCTGGGCGCAGAAGCCGGGGTCCAGCCGGTCGTCCTGGCCGGTTGCCCTGGACAGGTCCCAGGTGTGCATGAACACGTCAGCGGTGTAGAACTGGTCGATCGCGGTCGCCAGGGGCAGGGTGCCGATGTGCGGGTTGGTGAATTTGCGGTGCTCGGTCTCCGGATCGTCCAGCACCGCCTGCACAGCGTCGCTGTGCAGGTGCCACGCGGCGACCGGGTCCTCGTCCACCGAGGGTCCGCGGCGCAGTTCGATGCCGGCGCCGGAGGCCAGGAACCCGGGGAACCACTCGGTCAGGTGCCGGACGATGTCGCGGGCGGCCCAGCCGGCGACCGGGGACGGCACGTCCCACGACGTGGTGGCGCGGACCCGGTCGGTGAACAGCCCGGCGATCTGCCGGTGTCGCTCGGCGGGGTGGTCAGACAGAGCCATCGATGATCATCCTCTCCAGCTTGGCGTAGCCTTCGCTGACACCGACCTCCATACCGCTGCGCAGCCACGCGTCGCGGCCCTCGAAGCTGTCGACCAGCGACTGCGACCGCAGCCGCGTCCGGCCGTCGCCCAGGTCCTCGAACCGCAACGTCTCCAGGGCGACTCCGTCGGGGTCGCCCTCGAAGGTGAAGGTCTGCACGATGCGGTCCGGCCGTACCTCGTGGAAGCAGCCGCGGAACCCGTATTCCGTGCCGTTGTGCTCCGAGACGTAGCGCCAGCTGCCGCCGGTGTGCGCGTCCCAGTGCTCGATCCGGGTGGCCGTGTCGTCGGGGCCGACCCACCGGACGAACAGCGCGGGATCGGTGTGGGCGCGGAACAGCTGCTCGGGCGTTGCCGCGAAGTCACGAGTCGTCCGGATGATCGGCACCCCCGGGTCGGCTTCGATGGCCGTCTCCTTGGTCGTGCTCATGTGGTTGGTCTCCGTTCATTTCCGAGAGGACGGCGTCGAGGCGGCGGTAGCGCTGCTCGACGCGGCGGCGGTGGCGCTCGATCCAGGTGTCCATCAGGTCGAAGGCCTGGGCCTCCAAGCGCACCGGCCTGGGTTGGGGCCCGTGCGGCCGGCTGACGAGCCCGGCGTCCTCCAGCACCCGCAGGTGTTTGTAGACGGCCTGCAGCGTCATCTGGTACGGCTCGGCGAGCTGGCTCACGGTCGCGTCGCACTCCGAGAGCCGGGCCACCATGTCACGCCTCGTGGGATCCGCGAGGGCGGCGAAGACGCGCGACAGCGTGTCCGTGGTCATCGGCTCCTCTACTTTCAACTCAGTGGTTGAAACTGTAGGCCGATGGCCCCCCAGCCGTCAACCTCCAGGTTGAAAGCGCTGTTCGTGCCCGCCTTGCCGTGCCTCCTACAAGCGGCCCTACCCGGCTTCGGAGACGAGCTCCTGCTGAACGCGGGTGCCCGCCCGGGTGCTAGGGCAGGGCTGGGACTGCGGGTTGGGAGTTGGTCCAGCCGACCTTGACCAGCGTCTCGTTGTGCGTCTTGCCCGCGATCGTCTTGCCGTTGTGCGTGACCGTCTGGTCCCGTGACAGCAGCACCATCGTGCCGGTGTCGACGATCAGCCTGATCTCGGCCGAGCTCGTACCGCTCTTTCCCTTGCTCGTCCGGTCGATCACGACTGCGGCGCCGGATCTGCCCAGGGTGTCCTTCGCGTTGCCGCCGGCGCGGACGCCCGGCATCGTCAGCAGCGCCTGGTAAGCGGCGGAGCGGACCTCTTTCGGGGCGGGTATGGAGTGCAGGATCTCCGGCAGGGAGCTCGTGACCCAGCCGTCGATGGCGCCGTCCGGCACGCGGCTGACCTTGCCCGCCCTCTTGAGCCAGTCCTTCAGGATGTCCGGGTCGGCGGGCAGGCGCTGCACCTCGTCGTACGTCAGCCGCTGCCCCGCGAGCCGGAACGAGTTCTCATTCCGTACGGGGGTCACGCTGCCCTTGGCCGGTTCGGTGGACAGCTTCACGGTCTTGCCGTCGATCGACTCGCTCCACCTGGACGGGGAGCCGTCACGCCGCCACGCCTTCTTGTCCGCCGCGCTCCTCGGCAGCGTTCCGAGCTCGCGGAACCCGATCCACATCCTGCCGTCGGGCGCGTTCCAGTAGTCCGTGACCCGCCGCTGGACCAGAGAATAGGGGTCCGACCTGGAGCCGAACCGCCAGGCGTGGGTGGTGGTCATGAGCGCCCGAGAGTGCCAGTAGGCGCCCTCGGGCGGAGCCGCCGCGGCCGCCGCCGGCGCGCCCATGAGAGCGGTGGCGCCCACGGCCAGGCCGATGCCCAGGGAACTCAGCCGCCGGATCGGCGCGGTCGCGAACTTCATAGGGTTCCTCCGTGGATTCGATGTGACGATCTGAAATACGCCTGGGACCGCCCGAATGGTTGCCCGTGGACCTTTCCTCGCCGACGGGCAACGCTTGGACCGGCCGAGGCGTATTAGGAGGCGTGAAATCGGACAGACAGCCGTGAGCGGCATGGAGCACGACTTCGGCGCTTTCGTGGCCGCGCGCGCCACGAGCCTGCTGCGGGTCGCCTACCTCGCCTGCGGTGACGAGACAGAGGCCGAAGACCTGCTGCAGACAGCGCTGGAGCGTACGTACAGGAGCTGGGACCGGGTGCTCCACGACAGCCCCGAGCCCTACGTGCGCCGCGTCATCATCAACGCCGCCATCAGCCGCGCCCGCCGCCGAGCCATCCTCAACATCATCCCGATGCACAGCCCGCCGGAGAGAGCGGCCCGCGCGACCGACGTCGACCTGCGCCATGTGCTGATGGAGGCGCTGCGCGCCCTGCCGCCCCGGCAGCGCGCGGTGGTCGTCCTGCGGTACTGGGAGGACCTCAGCGAGACGCAGACCGCCGAGGTGCTCGGATGCTCGGTCGGCACCGTCAAGAGCCAGGCGTCGAAGGCCATGGCCAAGCTCCGCGCGGCGCTTGGCCGGGAACCAGTGGAAGGAGTGATCAGGAATGCCCACGCTTGAGGAGGAGATCCGCCAGATCATGGCGGACGAGACCGCGAGGCTGCAGGCCACGCCCGACCTGGCGGAGCGGGTCATGCGCTCCTCCCGCGGCAAGCGGAAGAGGACCAGGGCCGCGGCGCTGGCCGCGTCGGTCGCCGTCATCGCCGCCGCGCCCATCGGGTACGTGACCGTCGGCTCGGTGGCCACCACCGGGCGGCCGGAGCCCGCGATCTCCGCGGTGCCGGAGCCCACGACCTCCGCGACGCTGGAGCCGCCCGCCATCGACGACACCCCGCCGGCTCCCTCCCCGACGCCGGACTTCGGAGACCTGGGCGACGGGAAGGCGTTCGGGCATGTCAAGGTGGGCTACCTGCCCGAGCGGCTGAAATGGTCGAACTGGTCGCTGGACTTCGGCGACCGGTACACGACCTCGTACAACTTCGACGGCGACAAGAACGGCTTCTACTGCGTGCAGATCTACATGTACGAGGAAGCGGCCGTCCAGGAGGTCGACGACCGGATCAAGCAGTACCGCGACGAGGACGACGGTGAGGAGATCACCGTCGGCGACCGCACCGGCTACCTGGTCATCCAGGAGGTGGGTGAGGACGGCATGAAGGGCACCCCCACGCTCTTCCTCAGGATGGGCGACCGGCAGCGCGCCGAGATCATGTTCAGTCCCGTGTACGCCGAGGAGTTCTCCGGCGCCGAGGCCGTCAGCGCCGAGCTCAAGAAGATCGCGGAGGGGCTCACCTCGACCCTCTGACCTCCGCCGGGGCGGTAACACGTGATCAGGAGGTGGTGCCGCGATCGATCAGAACTGCTGGAGCCCGAGCCGCCAGGCGAGGAGCCCGTCAGGCGCGTCCGCCCGGACGAACCCCGCGCCGGCCAGTTCTGCCTCGATCACGTCCCGTACGGGCCGGTAGGCGTAGCCGGAGATCTCCTCCTCGCTGATGACCTTGTCGTTCTCCGTGACCCGGTAGACGTAGCGGGCCTCGCACCTCTCCCCGTCCGACTCGGTGATCTCCGACAGGACGGTGTAGGTGTGCCGGCCCACCTGACACGACTCCAGTTCCTCGAGCGGGCCGGGCGCGGGCGGGCCGCCGTCGCGCCAGGTGAAGACCAGGAGGCCGTCGGGTTCCAGCTGGGTCGCCAGCACCGGCCAGAGCCGCCTGCGGTACTCCGGATCCAGGGCGTACAGCACGTTGATCAACACCATGGCCTCGACCGGCTCGTCCAGGTCCACGCCCAGCGCGTCACAGGGCAACACGGTCACGCGCTTGAGCAGCTCCGGACGGGCGTTCAGCCGGGACAGCAACATCCCGCGCATCCCGGCCGAGGGCTCCAGCGCGAAGATCTCGGCCGGTGTCCAGTCGGCTATCGAGGTGGTGATCAGGCCGCTGCCCGCACCGATCTCCAGGATGCTCCGCCGGACCCCCGTGAGAAGCGAGGGGAGCTTCTCGCGGATGCCCGGCACATGCCCGTTCTCGTGGAACAGGTCATAGAAGGGGAGGGAGACGAAGTCGGTCATGGCAGGCAACGCTACGCGAAAGACCGGTCATGGCTCAGCGCGAAGCCGTTACGGAAGGCCCATGCCCACGCGGATCCGCTGGACCGCCGCCCGGCAGCTGTCAGCGGAGATGCTCAGTTCGCGCCGCGCCGCCGCGAGCTCCAGGTAAGGTCCTGCCGCGGGCTGGGCCGGATCCTGTCCGGCCATGAGGTCGAAGCAGTTGTCCTTGAACGCGTCGCTGACGGTCATGCCGAGGAAGGCCAGCGTCGACAGTTCGGTCACGAGGGTCCTGAGGGGCAGGTCGTCCGGGTTGAGCACGGGCGGTTGCTCCGATGCGAGCAGTGCCAGCTCCTTCAGCGAGGAACGCAGGTCGCCGAGCGGAGCGTCCGGTTCGAGGGGACGGCTCAGCTGGTGCAGCCGGTCGAGGAGGGCGCCGCACTCGGGGGTGGCCGGCAGGCGGCCGATCTGCGCGCGAGTGCCGGTGATCGCCTCGTGGAGTTCTTCCCTGACGAGCCGGTCGGTCAGGTCGGGAAGGCGCAGGGCGTACTCGAACTCCATGTTGATCTCCACGAGCCGTCTGGCCACGCGGATGAGCTCGCGGGGCAGCCCGCCGGACAGCACGAGCCCGAGCCAGACGAAGGGCTCGGTGAAGCCGGGTACGCGGCGCTGCAGGAGGAGCCGGCACAGCTCGAAGGACATCGGCTCCAGGGAGATCTTCTCGTCGAAGGCGTTCTCGAGGTGGGAGCGCCCGGTGATGGTCTGGCGGGCGAACGACGCGCCGAGTTCGTCGGCGACGGCGACGAGGAAATAGCAGTGCACCGATCCGAAGATGGCCTTGATCTCGCTGAGGAAGCGGGTGGCCTCCTCCACCGATCCGATCCGGTCCACCTCGTCGATGCAGATGAGCACCTTGCGCCCGCGCGCGTGCTCGACCTCGGTGACGTCCTCCAGGAACCGGCGCAGGTGGCCGACCAGCTCCGGCATGCCCCAGGGCATCGACTTCAACGCGATGCTGCGCTGGAATCCGGTCTGCAGGGCCGGCAGGCTGCCGCTGGCCTGCGTGGTCGCCGTCTGCTCCGCCTGCAGCCGCTGGTAGTGGCGCCTGGCCTCCATGACCAGCTTCGGCTCCGAGGCCCAGGACAGCTTCCGCCAGTGCCGTTTGGGCACGGCCGCCACGATCAGGAAGATCAGCAGGATCTGCACGACCAGCCGGTTGTCGGCCCACCAGACCTCCCACCAGCTCCGCACGCCGGCCGACAGGTCACCGACGAAGGCGGCCACCACGTTCGCGGCCTGTGCCAGCTCGAAGGCGAGTGACCAGATCAGCAGACCCGTGAGCCCGCAGGCCAGCGCCACGCGGAGGAACAGCCCGGAGGCGCCTGCCAGGTAGCGAAGCAGGCCCATGCGCCGCCGCACGGCGAGCTTGCGTTCCACCGTGAACCCCTGGTCGGTGATGTACGCGGCGCACACCCGCTGGAAGAGCTCGATGAGGAACTCTTTCGGCACGTAGTGGGTGGGCGCGGACACCAGGACCGAGAACTGCGACTCGCCTCCGCACAACATGCGCAGGAGCGTGGTCTTCCCCGTGCCGCGCGCGCCCGAGATGGCGATGCTGGCGCCGTCCGAGCGCCGCAGCGCCTCCTGGACCCGCTGGGTGGCGCGGGTGGGCACCAGGAGACCGGCGTGGTAGATCGCCCGCAGCCTGGCCGTGTCCTGGACGAGCAGCCGCTTTTCCATGCGGGGCTGGAGGAGGCGGTTGATCGTCTGGATCAGCTCGGGCATGACGGCGTTCTCGCGGGCGTCCTCAAGCCACTGCCGGCGCGCCCGCTCGGCGCGGTTCTCGAGACCGGGAGCCGCGGGGGTGAGGAGGTGCATCTTGAGCATCCGGCGCAGCGGCCGGCCGGTGTGATCGAGGCTCAGGATCCAGACGAGGCCGAGGAAGCCACCCATGACCAGGAAGCTGGTGAAGGAGAACGCCGCTCCCAGCAGCGGCGCGACCGCCGGCAGAGCCAGCCCCGCCGCCAGCGCCAGCGCGGCGAGGAGGAGCCGCGGCGCGCTGCGCGTGGCGCGGGCCGAGCGCCAGGTCAGGCCGGCCACCGGCACCAGGGCGAGTGCGGAGAGCTGGCAGGCCAGCAGCATGAGCGCGGACCACGAGGAGACCGGCAGCGCGAGTCCGACGGCCACGACGAGCGACACCCTCGTGGTCAGGAATCCTCGAAGCGCGGCCGGGCTGAATCCCGCCGCGTAGTCCTCGAAATCCATGCGGGCGCGGGTGCTCGCGTGGGCCAGGGAAGCGAAGCCGGCGTAGCTTTCCAGCGCGGTCGCATCGCGGAAGGCCTGGTCTCTGCTGCTCCCGGCGAGAACCCGAGCCCAGTCCACGGGCCGGCTCGCGGTTGTGGCCCGCGGCGGCGCGGGCTCGACATAGAAGCGGATGCGGGGGTCGTCGCGGCAGCTGCCGGCCAGCTCGTCCCAGGGAAACAGCTCCGGCGTCGTGGTCCAGGCGGCTGTCATGGGCGTTGCCCCCGCGGCAGCGGGGTCGCGTCGGGGTCCTCCGGCGCACGGGCGTCCCGCATGCCACGCAGCGCCCGATCCTGGAGCTCGTCCTCATCCGCCGGCCGGCGACGGCGTCCGGCGACGGGGTCGGAGGGCTTGGACGGCCGGTCCGGCTGGCGTGACTCGCGCTCCCAGACCTGCTCCAGCGTCAGCTTTCCCGCGCCCTGCGCGGCGTCGATCTCTGCGGACATGAGCCATGCGCGGGCCGCCGCCTGCTCCTCCCTGCGGGCCTGAGCCTGCTCGATCCGTTCGTACGTGCCCGGCCGGTGCATCAGCTTGGCCATCACCGGCAGGCACTCGATCAGCGCCAGAAGGAGGAAGATCAGCAGGTTCGCGGTGTTCAGGGTGGCGTTCTTCGCCGAGGCCGCCCCCAGCGCCTCGATCCGGAGGAGCAGCCCGCCCCCCTCCCGGCTCTGCGACTCGAAGGCGGCGTGGCGATCCTCCTGCTCACCCCTGAGCCGGTCGAGTTGTGCCTGATATCCGGGAAGGTCCGCCCTGGCCTGCTCGTACCGTGCCGCGGCAGCGCTCTTGCTCTTCCGCGTGAGTTCCTGCCTCCGCTGATCGATCTGCGTGTTCAGCTGATCGACCTCGTGGCGGGCGGACCGGTAACGGCTCTCCAGCTCGCGCGCTCGCGGACCGTCCCCCTTGGCGCCCGGGACGGATTCGCACTCACCGCCGTACAACTGGCACTGCCAGTCGTCGTAGTAGGCGTTCGCCTGCTCGAGTGCACGATCCCGGTCAGTGGTCAGAGATGCCGTCTTCGGATCCTTGGCGGGGTCGATGGTGACCTGACCCTTCGATTCGATCACCTGGTGAAGCTGGTCGACGAGCTGGGTCAGGCGGGTGATCTCTCTGGCGCTCTCGCCAGCGGACTGCTGCCGCTGGAACGCTTCCGCGCGGGCCTGCTGCATCTGCACGATCTGGGCGTCGATCTCGGGTCTGAAGATGTGCAGGACCAGGGGTGTGGAGAGGATGACGCCGAGCATCAGGGACAGCAGCAGCCGAGGCAGGGCGAGCCAGAGCCGCCCCGCGCCGTGGTCGCCGAGGGTCGCGATCAGCCACCGGTCCAGGGACATGATGGCCAGCCCCCACACGAGCCCCGTGATCACGGCCAGAGCGAGGTTGACGTCGAGCGCGGTCCCCAGCGCCAAGCTCATGGAGAGGGCGGCCACACTGCTCGTGACCAGCACGGCACCGCCGAGCCACCTGAACTTGCCCGCCTCCGACGGGCACATGGACAGGATGTCGCGCCGCGCTCCGGACAGGTAGAGGAGGAGCCCGCCCATGGCCGCCGCCCTCCTCGATCACGTGAGCCGGTCGCCGTGCCATTTTAGTCCTGGGAACCGCGTCATTATGAGAACATGCGGCGGTGCGAGAAGCGTTCCGTACCGCTGTCGCAACACTCGGCGCCGGAGAATCGATCACTCTGGTCGGGCTCACCGCCGGCGAGGCCCTGAGCATCGTGATCACACTTGACGGTGCGGGTGTTCCCCAACCGTCGGAGCAGCTGATCACGGGCATGCCCGGCGAGCTCTCGCTGCCCGAGCCCACCGGCCGGCTGTACGTGGTGAACACGGCTCCGGACGCCCCCGGCGCTGTCGCGATCTTCGACCGGCTTCGCACGGCCCACCCGGATGCGCGGTGCTGGGACCAGGAAGGGCTGGACGTGCGCGGCCTGGCTCGGGACGCCATCGCCGACTCCCCGGTCCGGCTCTCCCACGGCCTGCTCGTCGCCAGGGCGGACCCGCGTACCGGCCAGATCATGCTCGCGTTGCGGGAGCTCTTTCCCGAAGGCGCCAGGCGCGGCGCCGTGGCCGAGGTCAGGGTGCGGAGCGAGGCGGCCGACGACCACGGCACCGTGCTCGCGGTGGTCGCCTGGGACGGCTCGGCCCCCGCGCTGCTGTCGATGCAGGTGGCCCACGTGCCGCCGGGACCTCATCTGGTCAGGGTCCGGCTCCGCCGGCCCGGCTCGGTGCTCTTCCTCTCTCCGGAGCAGGTCACCCGCGACAACCGCAGCGTGGCCGAGCTGATGGCGGCGATTCCCCGCTCGTACGAGCCGGTGCAGCAGCACGTCCACCTCGTTTGCGCCATCGAGATCGCCGGCCCCGCCGCGCGCGTGGCCGCGCGGCTGGACTGCGCGGAGAAGCTGGTCAAGGCCGCGCACCGGGGGTTTCCCCGGCCAGGGGCGCTGAGCGTCGGCCTCATGGGCTACGGAGCGCACCACCCCACCCGGCGGCGGCGCGGCGACCGGGTGATCGTGACCGACTGGCTGGCGGACCCGGAGGAGGCGCTGAAGTCGTTGGGCTGGTTCGGCGCGGCGGAATCCGGCCACCCGCGCGCCGTCCAGCTGGAGGACATGCTGGCCGAGGTCGTCGCCAGGCTGGATGCGGGGCCCCGCCCCCGGCGGACCACCTTGCTGGTCATCGGTGAGAGGCCGCCGCACCCTCCCGGCCCTGGCGGCGACGTGGCGCCCTGCCCGCACGGCCACGACTGGCAGCGGTTGCTCAGCCGGCTCGAACGGCAGCAGGACGTCACGCTCGCCGCGATCCGCGACCAGCCCGGCTCCCCGGGCGGAGCGGTCTGGGCCCGTCTCGGCACCGCCGCGCTCAAGCCGCTCGCGACGGTGGACGCGGAGGCGTTGTGCGCTCAGATCGGCCTCTCCTCGCTGAAGCGGCCGAAGATTCCCGTTCCGCTCATCGATTGAACGGGTGCCGCCGGCGCTCAGGGAACCCAGCAGCGGGCGGGAAGGGCCTTCTCCCTGGTCCCGCCCGCGCCGTCAGGCTCGACGAACCATGCGTTCCGGTCGGGGAGCACGCTCACGACCTCGTGCAGCCCGGTGCCCACGTAGTGGAGGGCGACGCCGTCCTCGGTGGCGTACCCGGCCGGCAGCGTCCCGCTCGCCACGGACTCGCGGAACCGCGCCCGCCGGGGCTGGTCACCCAAATCGTCATGGACACCGTTGGCGCTCCAGCCGTCGATGAACTCCCGCGAGTCACCCACCGCCGTCGCGATGAGGCACATCCGCGGTCGGCGCGCGCCGGCCAGCTGCCTCGCCTGCCATATCTGCACGCCGACGTGCCGGAACCCCTCGGGAGGGGACAGCACCCCGGAACAGGCCAGGATCTGCGGCTCTCTGATCATGAGAACGTATTATGCGCCGGGACGGGGCGCGGGCGATGGTCCGGGGCACCCGGAGGCCGCGCTCAGCCGCGGCCGGCTCCCTGCCCGGCCCGGCGCGTCATCTCGGTGATCCAGATGGGCGCGAACGGAGACGTGCAGCCCGGGGAGGTCGGGTAGTCCTTGAGCACCTCCAGGCGCTCGCCGATGCCGATGGCGCGGGCTCGGAGGCCGGCGTGCTCGATCCCGATCTGGGCCAGGCAGGTGTTCATCGCCCACTGCAGGCGGTCCGGGGCGTCCTTCATCTCCGCCTCGATGGCGTCGAGCAGTCCTGGGAGGTCGAGGCCTTCGGGCTGCTTCGCCACCCGGTCGGCGGTCAGCGCCCAGCCCGCGCTCGCGACCGCCGGATCCGGGTCGGCGAACCAGGCCAGGCGCAGCTCCTCGGCGTGCGGGCTCTTCTTCACCACGTAGTTGACGAGCCAGTCGTGCACCTTGGGCGTGCGCGCCTGCCGCATCATGACGTCCAGCTCGCCACGCTCGAACGCCTTCGGGCGGCAGATCAGGAGCGCCAGCAGTCGCGCCGCGGTGTCACCCGTCTCCCAGAGCCGGCGCGCCAGCTCCTGCTGCGTCTTCAGCCGCTTCGCGAGCGCGCGCAGCCTGCTGAGGTTGACGCCGTGGTCGTCACCGTGTCTCTCGTTGACCGCGCGTGCCTTGGGGTCCTCCAGCCCGGCCAGTTCGGCCAGCACCTCGGCCACCGTCGTCTCGGCCACCTCAGCCTCCTGTCCCTACGTGCGCGATCGAGCCTACGACGGAAGCCGGCTTCCTGTCGTGCGCGCCCGTGCTCGTACGGCCTCCCCGCCGGGCCGCAACCGGCGCAGCGCCTGCATGGCGTCCTTCTCGATGCGTGACAGATCGTGCAGGAGGGCGCCGGCCTGCTGGAGGTGCCCGGCGTCGCCGCTCTCCCCGGCCTTCGCGACGAGGGCGGACACGTCGGTCCACAGGCCGGCGGCCTCGGCGTACAGCCGGTGCCCCGCGCGGAGGTCGTCGTCGTCGATCAGCCGGGTGCACTCGTCGAGGAAGTCGCGGTAGAGGGCCCGGAACAGGGCGCCGCCGGTGCCGCCCCTCTCCATGAGCAGGGCGGCCTGCGACAGATCCTGCCGAGGATCGCCGGCCCGCCCCAGCCAGCCGGGCACCTTCCGGCCGGCCTTCTCGATGCCGCGGTGGCCCAGGTTCGCGATGGGGGCGGCGAGGAAGGCGTCGGCGCAGTCTCTGATGGCGGGGATGATCTGCTCCTGCCAGGCGAGCGGGTGAGCCGGCAGGGTGATGGTGAAGGACCGGTTCCTGGCGGTCATCGGGCCGCGTTCGGCGCGCGCCCTGGCGAGGCCGGCCCGGCTGGTGCGCACCGCTCCTCCCTGCTGGTCGGTGTCCACCAGGTGGGCGTCGTGCTCGTCGTAGCCGTACATGGCGACGATGTGACCGCCGAAATGCACCTTGGACTGGAAATAGTGCAGATGGTACGAGTCGAGCTGGAGGCCTACGGGCCGGCCGGCGTCGATGGGGGCGGCCACGTTCTCCCACGCCTTGCGCGGCGAGGCGGTCTCCTTGACCAGCAACGTCAGCCCCAGCCTGGCGGCCAGGTTCCTGGTGAGGTCGAAAGGCCTGACGCGGCCCGCGAGAAAGGGGAAGGCCATGCTCTTGCTGTCCCAGTAGAGGAACGACAGGCCCGAGCCCAACCCGAACAGCATGGGCTCGGACAGGTCGAGCCCCTCATGCCGCAACAGCACCCCCAGCGCGGTCGTCTCGCAGTGGTGCATGCCGCGGGCCTCGACGCCCTTCACAATGGCCATGTGTCGCTCTCCTCATGCGGGCGCGGCGTACGGCCGCACCCTCCCGCCGGGATCCAGCATGAGGCCTCCCACGGGGGGAGAGTCCAGCCGGGGCGGCACGCGGCAATAATAAGTAAAGCTTCTTGTTGACAAAGGAGAGGTGCTGATATTACATCCTGTTGATCGGGGGGCGAAGACCACTCAGCGGAGGTCTCCATGCGCAAACCCCGGCTCCTCCTCGCGGCCACGGCCCTGCTCGCCGCCCTGACCGGCGGCCTGGTCACCGGCGCCCACCCGGCCGAGGCCGACATCGGCCCGGTCACCTGGTCCGACGAGTTCAACGCCGCCGCCGGGACGTCCGTCGACGGCTCCAAGTGGAAGTTCGACATCGGCGGCGGGGGCTGGGGCAACAACGAGCTGCAGTACTACACCGACTCGACCCGCAACGTCTCTCACGACGGGCAGGGCCACCTGGCCATCACCGCCCGCCGGGAGAACCCGTCCAATTTGCAGTGCCACTACGGCACCTGCCAGTACACCTCCGGCCGGATCCTGACCGCCGAGAAGTTCACCCAGACGTACGGCCGCTTCGAGGCCAGCATCAAGATTCCCCGGGGCCAGGGCATCTGGCCGGCGTTCTGGATGCTCGGCGGGCGCAACTGGCCGGGCGACGGCGAGATCGACATCATGGAGAACATCGGCAGCGTCCCGAACACCGTGCACGGCACCGTCCACGGCCCCGGCTACTCCGGCGGCAGCGGGATCGGCGGCAGCCGCACGATCGGCGGGCCGCTCGGCGACGCCTTCCACCGGTACGCGGTCGAGTGGTCACCCAACCTCATCGTCTGGTATCTGGACGGTTCGGAATACTTCCGCATCACCCCTGCCGACCTCCGCGGCAACCGGTGGGTGTTCGACCACCCGTTCTTCATGATCATGAACGTGGCGGTCGGCGGCAACTGGCCAGGCCCGCCCAACGCCGGCACCACGTTCCCGCAGACGATGCTGATCGACTACGTTCGCGTCTCCGCGTGGACCGACGGCGGGTCGGGATCCGGCGCCGCGCTCAGGTCCAGCCTGAACGGCCGCTGTATCGACATCCCCCGCGCCGAGCCCGTGGACGCCGCCCCGCTGCAGATGTACGACTGCAACGGCACGGTCGCCCAGCAGTGGTCCGTCAACGGTGACGGCACGGTCCGCGCGATGGGCAAGTGCATGGACGCCGCGGCGGCCGGCACCGCCAACGGCACGCCGATCCAGCTCTACACGTGCAACGGCACCGGAGCCCAGCGCTTCACGCTCAGCCCGGCGGGCGACCTCGTCAACATCGCGGCCAACCGGTGCGTGGACGTCGTGGACCGCAACACCGCCAACGGCGCGCGGCTGCAGCTGTGGGACTGCACCGGGGCGTCGAACCAGAAGTGGACCCGCTCCTGAGCGATGTTCCCGCAGGACAGGGCTCTCCGTCCTTCTGGGCGGAGAGCAGGTCAAGTCTTGAGTGAGTCGATGTGCGTCGAGAGGACGTCGGTCGCCCAGCTCGTGTCCGCCGTGGGCGGCTCGTAGACCAGGTGGCCGGCGAGTCCGTCGATGACCGCGTGCAGTCGTAGGGCTTCCAGCCGCAGGTCACGCCCCGGCGCCAGGTCGACGCCGTTGTCGAGCTGGGCGATCATCCAGCGGCAGGTCTCGCGGAGGGCCTCGTGCGCCTCCGCGCGGGGGCCTCTGAGGCTCTCTTCGGCGGTGGCGGCGCTGAACAGCGCCATGTTGACCTCCATTTCCGCGCGCCGCTCGTCGTCGAGCGGCAGCAGCTCGCGCGCCACGGCCTCGACGGCCTGCCTGATGGTGGGTTGTGGCGGGATCGCGGTGATCCGGGCGCGGACGCGATTGACCACGAGCTGCATGGCGAAGACCAGCAGTTCGCTCTGCGTCCTGAAGACGTGACGCAGCGATCCGGCGGAGAGTCCCGCCTCGGCGGCGACCATGCGCACGGAGACGTGGCCTACGCCGTGCCGCATGATCACTCGCCAGGCTGCTTCGGCGAGCTCTTCGCGGCGCTGTTCATGATCGATCAGCCTGGGCATACGATCCATGTTAGCGCAGTCGTGCTACCATCTCGATTATGGTAGTACGGCTGTACCAAGAAAAGAGTGTTCCCACCGCTCTCCGCCTCCTCGTCCCCTACATGCTCGTCCTGGTCGTCCTCTATATCGCCCTACCGGTGCAGATGGCCGTCGACCGCGACTTCACCAGCGCGTCGATCATGCGCAACAACCCCACTCTCGACCCCGCCGATCTCGACTTCGCCGTCAACGCGGCCATTGTCTACGCGATCGTCCTGCATGCCCTGGACGCCGTCCTCGTCGTCTGGTTCGTCCTCAAGGCGCTCAAGGGGCGTCACTGGGCCCGCATCGCCCTCACCGTCTACCTGGTCATCGCCACCCTCGCCAGCTACATCTCCGCCGCCGCCGGTTCGGAGTACTGGTGGGCCGTCATCTCCGGCAACGTCATCCATCTCGCCATGATCGCCGCCCTCTGGCTGCCGGCCTCCGCCCGCGCGTTCTTCGCCGCGCATCGCCGGCACTCCGGATGAGCACGGTGACCGCCGCTACAGGTCCAGCGCCCCCACCGTCTCGCCGTCGCTCTCCTCGCCCGTGGGATGGAAGCCGAGCTTGCGGTAGAAGTTCTCGGGGCCGTCGTCACCGGGGTGCCAGGTGACGTACATCCGCGTGCAGCCGCGGCGCCTGAGGTGGCCGGCCACGGCTTCGACGGCGAAGCGGCCGACCCCGCGCGCCTGCGCGTCGGCCGCCACGTTGAGCCGCCACAGGCCCGACCGGAAGTCGACCCCCTTGCCGTTCCAGTCGATGTCGAGGAAGGCCATGAGGAATCCCACGGGACGATCTCCGTCGAGGACCAGCCGGGGCCAGGCGACCTGCTGGTGGACGTACGCCTCCGCCAGCGACTTCGCCACGGGCGCGACGAGCCGTTCCTGGTCGGGACGGACCCGCACGGCGAGGGCCGCATCGATGTTGGCGGGGGTGACCGGCACCAGCCGGAGGGAGTCTGCGGTCATGGGAGAAACCATAGGTCAGAGTCGCTCGACCGGCCGCTGCGGACGCGGAGGCTCTTCCCCGCTACGCGCCGGCCGCGATGAGCACGGCGAGGCCGCCTTCGAGACGGGGCTCCGTGACCGGCTGCGCCTCCTGATGCGCTCCTCGTGAAGGTCCGGGGCGCTTTGGGACGAAACGCTGAGGAAACGCGCGCCGCCCTACACATGACTCGGGGCGTGGCGGAGGCGTTCGCAGCCCGGTAGGGCGTGCCTCCTGAGCGGACCCGCGAGGGATCACGGTGGGAGCCGTCGAGGTGTCGGGTCGTGCCGTGAACGCTGCGTGCGGAGGACACGAGTGCGCGGGAGCGAAACGGCGTTCATCGGCGGGCATGTCGTCGATCTCGGCGTGGCCGTGCTCGAGGTGAGGAGATACCGTCCGGTACGCCTACGGCGTGAGTCCGGCTGGAGGAGGGCGGAGGGCGAGGACGCGATCCAGCTCGTCCTGCCCGTGCGCGGCACGGTGAGCGCGACGTGGGCCGGGCGTCAGGACACCGTGACCGCCGGCGGTCTCTACGCGCACGACCTCGCCCGGCTCGACGAGATGGTTCTGCGGCCCGACGGGCACGGCGGCCTCGAGGTGGCCGTGGTCATCATCCCGAAGCCGGTGCTGCCGCTTCGGGCGCCGGCCGTGGACGCGGTGCTCGGGCATGGCGTCCCCGCTGACAGCGGGGTGTACGAGCTGTTGAAGAAGTTCATCCAGGCCCTGTCCGACGAGAAGCTGTCGCTCAGACCGGCCGACGGGCAGCGGCTGGGGATGGTGCTGGTGGACCTTGTGTCCGTGTGCTTCTCCAGCCTGCTCGAATGCGGAGCCGGCGGGCGGGAGAGCTACCGGCGGCAGGACCTCGTCCGGCGGATACGCGCCCACATCCAGCGCCACCTGGGCGACCACCAGCTTTCACCGAGCTCCATTGCGGAGGCTTACCACATCTCGGTGAGCTACCTGCACCGGTTGTTCCAGGAGCAGGGCGACACGGTCTGCGGCTGGATCCGCGACCAGCGGCTGAGGTGTACCCGTCGCGACCTCGCCGACGCGGCCCTCGCCGACGTGCCGATCCGCCAGATCGCCGCCAGGTGGGGCTTCGGCGCGCCGGCGGACTTCAGCCGTACGTTCCGGAAGGTCTATGGCGAGTCGCCGCGGGAGTTCAGGTCCCGGACGGCCCGGACGGCCCGGACGGCACCGCACTAGCTGCTGCGGACGTGTAGGCGGCGCCGCAGCACACCGCGGCGACGAGAGCGCCGATCCCGCACAGTCCCACCGTGGCCGAGGCGGTGACGCCGAGTTCGGTGACCCATCCCGCCAGGAGGAATCCGCCGCCCTGGCCGGCGGCGATGCCGGCGATCGCGACTCCCATGGCGCGTCCGCGGTAGGCCGGCGCGGCCCGCTGGACGAACATCGCGTTGAGCGGCGTGCTGAACGAGCAGCCAATGCCGCAGCAGAACAGCAGGGCCAGCACCACGGGTGCGGGCGGGTGCGCGAGCATGGGGAGCAGGGCGAGCCCGGAGAGCACGGCGAGCGGCACCGTGACGCGGTCGCGAACGGGCGGGCGCGTCCACCGGGTGAGGACGGTCGCCCCGGTCGCGTAGCCGAGGGCGATGGTGGCCATGAGCACCCCGGCGAGTGGCGGGCCGCCGCCCAGTTCGCGGGCGAGGGGATAGGCGATCGCCTCGGTGCCGAAGGCGAAGGCCGGCACCAGCCAGACCAGGAGAAGGCACTGCCGCAGCCAGGGGTCGGCGAACACGTGGCGCACCCCTGCCGCCGCGTCCTTGAGGGGTGACCAGCGGGCGCCCTCGCTCTCGGGCACGGGCCGGGGCCTGATGCCCCGCCAGATGAGCGCCGCGGAGAGCGCGAATGTCGCGGCGTTCACGAGCAGCGCGCCCGCGGGCGTGACGAGCAGGACGACGGCGCCTCCGATCGCGAACCCGGCCACCTGGCTGATCTGGTAGGTGAGGTTGGTCAGGCCGTTGCCGGCGATGTAGGCCTCGCCGCTGAGCACGTCCGGCATCAACGCGGCGCGAGCGCTCATGAACGGCGGGGTGAACAGGTGCGCGAGATAGAGCAGGGCGATCGCGGCGCCGATCGGCATGCCCGGCAGCGCCAGCGCCGCGACCAGTATCGCCCTGGCCAGGTCGCAGGCGATGAGCAGGCCGCGGCGCGGAAACCTGTCGGCGAGCGAACCCAGCACGGGGCCGAGCGCGGACGGCAGGAACGCCGCGGAGAACGCGACCGCGGTGGCTGCCGGCGAGCCGGTCCTGTCGAACACCAGTATGGCCACGGCGACGGACGAGAGCTGGTCGCCCACGTAGGAGAGCGCATAGGCCGGGTAGAGGTAGCGAAACTCGCGCACCGTGAAAAGGCCGGAGAAGGTGGCCATCACCCGGTCCGCGCGCTCGCGGCCGCGACGGTCCCGAGGACCGCCGGCTTTCTCGTTGTCGGCATTGTTTCACCATGCCGGGCGGCCGTCGCCGGGGGGAACGGCATGGAGTGCACAGTTCGTACGCCAGGCGTGCACACCGCCCGCGACGGTTGCGTGCGTGGTGGACAGCACTCGAGGACCGGACCCCGAGTGCTGCCGTCTCACCTGTCCCTAGTTCCAGCCGTTCGTGCGCATGACATCTCTCCCCTCGTCGTGAAGCGCTCGGTTCAAGCGTTCAGGAGATTCGCGCCGTTGTCGTTGGCCGGGAGTCGCCAGGTTGTTGGCGAGGCATGAACGGGCGGAGCAGCGGCCCGGTCAGCCGTCGGGTGACGATTTCGCCATCATCGCGCGTTCCTCCCGGGTGGCGATGAGACCGGCCGGTGCGAGGATCTTGGACTCCTCGTACGGCGCCTCAGCGGTCGGCAGCGTCTCCCCGCTCCTGATCACCCGGATCCACACCCGTAGCGCGTCCAGGATCACGACGACGATGAGGATCGCGAACAGCGCGGCCAGGATGCCGTCGACGGTGGAGTTGAGCACGATCTGCTCCATCTCGCCCCGCGTCTTGGCGGGTGCGAGCAACTGCCCCTGGTCCAGAGCGGTCTGGTAGCGGTCGCGCTGGGAGAAGAAGCCGAGCGTCGGATCGGGCGAGAACACCTTCTGCCAGCTGGCCGTGAGCGTGACGGCGGCGTCCCAGGCCAGCGGGATCGCCGTCACCCAGGCCCACTTCAGCCGCCCGCTCTTGATCAGCAGGGTGGTGGCCACGGTGAGCGCCACGGCGGCGAGCAACTGGTTGGCGATGCCGAACAGCGGGAAGAGCTGGTTGATCCCGCCGAGCGGGTCGTTGACGCCCTGGTAGAGGAAGTAGCCCCAGGCGGCAACGACGACGGCGCTGGTGACGATGAGTCCTGGCCACCAGCTGACCCGGGAGATCGGCTTCCACACGTTGCCGATGGTGTCCTGGAGCATGAACCGTCCCACCCGGGTGCCGGCGTCCACGGTGGTGAGGATGAACAGCGCCTCGAACATGATCGCGAAGTGGTACCAGAACGCCTGCCAGCCGGCGCCGCCGAGGAAGCCCGAGAAGATCTGCGAGATGCCGACGGCGAGGGTGGGCGCGCCGCCCGTCCGGGCGATCAGCGTCTCCTCCTGTACGGCGTCCGCCGCCGCCGACAGTTGCTCGGGCGTGATGACGAAGCCGAGGTTCGTCACGGCCTGGGCGGCGCTCTCGACGGTGGCCCCGACGACGCCGGCGGGGGAGTTCATGGCGAAGTAGAGGCCGGGGGTCAGCACGCAGGCGGCCGTGATGGCCATGACGGCCACGAACGACTCCATGAGCATGGAGCCGTAGCCGATCATCCGGACCTGCGTCTCCTTCTGGATCATCTTGGGTGTCGTGCCGGACGAGATCAGCGCGTGGAATCCCGACAGGGCCCCGCAGGCGATGATGATGAACACGAACGGGAACAACGACCCGGCGAAGACCGGTCCTTCGCCGTTGAACGCGAAGTCGGTGAAGGCGGGGGTCTTCAGCGTCGGCATCGTGACGGCGATGCCGATCGCGATGAGCGCGATGGTCCCGATCTTCATGAACGTCGACAGGTAGTCGCGCGGCGCGAGCAACATCCAGACGGGCAGCACGGCGGCGACGAACCCGTACGCGATGAGCCAGAGGGACAGGGCCGACGGGCTCAGCGTGAAGAACGGCGCCCAGCTCGAGTCCTGCACCCAGCCGCCGGCGACGATCGCCAGCAGCAGCAGCACGACGCCGATCACGGTGGTCTCGACGACCTTGCCCGGCCGGATCACCCGCAGGTAGAACCCCATGAACAGGGCGATCGGGATGGTCATCGCGATGGAGAAGACACCCCACGGCGACTGCGCCAGGGCGTTGACCACGACCAGCGCCAGCACCGCCAGCAGGATGATCATGATGGCGAAGACGGCGACGAGCGCGGCGGCCCCGCCGACCGGCCCGATCTCGTCGCGGGCCATCTGCCCGAGGCTGCGCCCGTTGCGCCGCATGGAGAAGAAGAGGATCACCATGTCCTGTACGGCCCCGGCGAAGATGACGCCGGCGACGATCCAGATGGTGCCGGGCAGGAAACCCATCTGCGCGGCCAGTACGGGCCCGACCAGCGGCCCGGCGCCGGCGATGGCGGCGAAGTGGTGGCCGAAGAGGATGCGCCGGTCGGTCGGGTGGTAGTCGATGCCGTTGTCGAGACGCTCGGCCGGGGTGGCGCGCCGGTCGTCGGCGCCCAGCACCCTGCGCACGATGAAGCGGGCGTAGAAGCGGTAGGCGATGGCGTACGAGCCGAGCGCGGCGGCCAGCAGCCAGACCGCGTTGACGTTCTCGCCTCTGGACAGGGCCAGCACGGCCCATCCCGCGGCACCGACGAGGGCGACCGCCGTCCAGATGATGATGGAACGCAGTTTCACCCGTTACCTCCCATCCAAGGAGCCATCTAGCGAGCCATAAAGGGGGCGCCCCAGGCAGCAGCGCAGTCCGGCGTCCGGCGGCAGATCGGAGGTGAACCGCCGCCAGCGCCACAGCGGACGGCAGTCGATCGTGACGGGGAGGCCGGTGAGATGCACCCAGGCGGTCGGATGCGCGTACACCAGGTCGGTTCCGAGCGGGCGTGCGCGCCGGGGCAGTCGCGGGCGGCGCAGCGGCCGGACGGAGAACTCGCCCGCGTCCGCGCAGCAGAGCCCGGTCACGTGCCAGTCGAAGAACAACACTTCTTCGTCGCCCAGCGCTTCACGTGCGGCAGGAGTCAACGTGATTCGGGACATCTGGCGCTCCTGATAACAGGTAGCTCAGAATTTATGTCGGCTTTACCCGCTTTGCCGGACCTCGAAACGCGCATGGCAAGTCAGTGGAAGAGCGGCGCCCCCTGACCCGGCGGGTCAGGGGGCGCACCGTCAACGGGTCATGATTTCTTCCACGGCTCGAAATAGGCCACCGTGGTGAAATCGACCTCCGTTCCTGAGAGCAGGTCCCCGGACGTCGTGCTCGATCCGGTCACGAAGATCCGCACCCCGGAGTCGCCGGTCGCGTCCACGGCGAGCGCATGCGCCTTGTCCGCGGCGCCGGCCGGGCCGCCGTACTCGCCGGTCCAGACGGGCTCACCGGTCGCGGCGTCGTAGGCGATCGTCACGTAGTCGAACTTCTGAAGGAACTCGTCGGGCCTGGCCACCTCGTTCCAGCCCTGCCCCGTGATGACGATCTTGCTGCCGTCCGGTGTCACGGCGACGTCCCAGGAGAGGTCCTGCTCGTTCGCCCTGCCGTTGTGGCGCTGCACCCACACCCGCTCGCCCGTCCTTGGACGGTAGGCGATCGTGGTGAAGTCGTCCCTCGTCCCCTCACCCTCGGTGTTGCCGGTGACATACAGCGTGCCGTCAGGCCCCGAAGTGATGTCGCGCGGGGTGTCGCCGCCGTGCGCGGGTCCGTCGTAACGGTCCGACCAGAGCTCCTTTCCCGTGGCGGTGTCGTACGCGATCGTGGTCATGTCGGTCTTCGTCTCCCCGGCACTGGTTCCGATGACGAAGAACGACGCGCCGTCCGCGGCGACGGACATGCCGCCAGGAATGTCCCAGCCGTTCGCCGGGCCGTCGTGCCGGGCTGTCCAGAGCTGCTCGCCGGTGGCGGCGTCGTAGGCCACGGTTCCCCAGTCGGACCATCCTGTGCCGGGCGCGCCCTGGCTCTGGCCGGTGACCAGGAGCTTGGAGCCGTCAGGAGTCGTCTTGACCACCCGCGCGGAGTCGGTGCCGTCGCCGGGCCCGTTGTACTGCGCGACCCACTTCTGCTCGCCGCTGCCCGCGTCGTACGCGACCGTGACGTAGTCGTCCTTGCCGCCCACGCCCAGCGAGGTCATGCCGGTGACGTAGACGTGCGTCCCGTCGGGGCCGACCGTCAGGGCGTCGGCGCGGTCGGAGGCGTTCGCCGTGCCGTTGTGCCGCGCGACCCAGAGTTCCTCGCCCGTGGCCGTGTCGTACGCGATCGTGACGGCGTCGTTGCCGGTGTCCTGGCCGGCGCTGATGCCGGTGACGAAGAGCCGGGCGCCGTCGGGGCTCACCTCGATCCCCGCCGGCTCGTCGAAGGTGCCGGCCGGTCCCGCGTACGCCGCGCTCCACAGCTCGGCGCCGGTGGCGGCGTCGTGGGCGACGGTCGAGATGCGCGCGCTGCGCACGCCGGGCTGCGAGCCGTAGCTCGCGCCGGACACGTAGACCCGCTCGCCCTCGGGGTCGAGGGCGATGTGCCCGGCGGTGTCCTCCCCGCCCGCGACCCCGTGGGCGGCCGCCCACGCCTCGGCCACCGGCCGTACGACGACGGGCACGCGCACGGTGTGCCGGCGGTCCTTCCAGGTGAGCTGCCCGCCCACGTAGGCGTTCATGGGGGCGGTGGTCCTCTTGAGGGTCACCGTGAACGACTTGGTCTGCCCCGGCCGCAGGGTGAGCCGGCGCGGTTCGACCGTGACGTCGACGCCTTCGAGCCCGGTCGTGGAGGCGGTGTAGGTGGCGGTGCGGCGGTCGACGTTGGTGACCTCGCGGGTCACCGTACGCGTGCCGGGCAGCCGGCCGACCGCGATGGACGGGACGTTCAGGTCGCCGGCCTCGAACGAGTGGCCCTTCCTGGCCAGGTGCTCGCAGGTCCGCTCCTCGACCCCGCTGGTCGAGCCGCACAGGAAGGCCAGCCAGTCCCTGATGTCGCTGTCGTAGACCAGTCCGGGGTCGGCGGCGCTGTTCGGCACGACGTGGCCGGCGCCCTGGCCGAAGATCACCGACGGGTCGTGGCCGGGCCCGTCGAGCACGTCGGAGCCGCTGGTCATCAGCGCCGACTTGACGGCCATCGGCGACCAGCGCGGGTGCAGGTCCTTCAGCAGCGCGGCGAGCCCGGCGACGTGCGGCGCCGACATCGACGTGCCGCTCGCGACGTTGAACGCGGACCCGTTGGCGCCCGGCGGCGCGTACGCGGCCAGGATGTCCTGCCCGGGCGCGGTCAGGTCGGGCTTGAGCAGGTCGCCGCCCGCGGCGGTCAGCGGCCCCCGGGAGGAGAACGCGGCCACGTAAGGGGCGGGCGCGTCATCGACGATCTCCGCCTGCTCGATCGTGGCCGTCGAGCCGTCCGCGGCGGCGTGGTCCTTGACCGCCTGCCTGTCCTTCTGCGCGACGTGCAGCGTCGGCACGGCGTGCAGGTCGGCGTTGAGCGAGTTGTCGTCGGTGTTGGCCAGGATCATGCCGACCCCGCCCGCCTCGGCGACGGCGACGCTCTTGTTGGCGCGCGGCGTCTCCCCGCGGTCACAGACGACGATCTTGCCCTTGACCTTGGCCGGGTCGAGCACGGCCTGGCCGCCGTTGTCCCTGGCGGCGTGGCACTGCGCCAGCCGGGTCGCGTCCGCGCCCGGCAGCCCCGCGGCGGTGGAGTCGACGAGAGGCGCGGGCCCCGCCTTGACCGCCGCCAGCGAGGCGCCGCTCAGCGTGGTGCCGTCGCCGAGCGTGGCCGAGCCCCGCGTGCCGCGGTCGTGCGTGCCCGCCGCGACCGTGGTCACCCAGGGGGACGGGTGCGCGACGGTGCTCGCGGCCGGGCCGCTGTTGCCGGCCGAGGCCGCCACGAACACGCCCGCCTCGGCCGCCGACAGGAACGCCACCTCGGCCGGGTCGAGCAGGTCCGAGCTCGTGCCGGAGACCGAGTAGTTGATGACGTCCACGCCGTCCGCCACCGCCTGGTCGATGGCGGCGACCAGGTCGGAGTAGAAGCCGTTGGCCGTGGAGGCGTCCTCCGTCGACCAGAGCGCCTTGTAGGCGGCGACCCTGGCGCGCGGCGCGATGCCGCTGATCGAGCCGAACACCGCGGCCGGCCCGGTCACCTCGACGCCGTGGTTGCCCGCCGCGGTCGAGGCGGTGTGCGTGCCGTGGCCGTTGTAGTCGCGCGGCGACAGGTATTCCCACGGCATCGCCTGCTTGACGCCCTCGTCTCCGCCCCAGCCGGCGTTGAAGTGCCGCGCCGCGACGAGCTTGCCGTTGCACAGGGGGGCGGTCCACGACTCGTCAGGGCTGCTCCGCGGGCATTTGCCGTGGAAGCCGGGCACCTTGCCGTACGGCTTCCCGCCGGGCCCTGGGTCGGCGAAGCTCTGGCTGTCGGCCCAGATGCCGCTGTCGATCACGCCGATGACCAGGCCGTCGCCCGCGCCCTTGCCCCGCCGGCCGCCCGTGGGGCCGCCGAGCTCGTCCCACAGCCCGCCGCGCTTGTCGAGGCCGAGGAACGACGGCGTCGACGACGTCGCCACCGGCACCTTCCTGTCCTCGGTCACGGCCACGACGTCGGGCAGCGCGCGTAACCCGGCGGCCTGCGCCTCGGTCAGCCGGGCCGCGAAGCCGCCGTAGGAGTAGACGTAGTCGTAGACCTTCGGGCCGCCGCCCACCTTCTTCAACGCGGCGTCGTGCCTGCCGCGCAGGTGGTCGGCGTACCTCGTCACGTCGCTGGAGCCGGGGTCGATCTTCTCGCCCTGCTCGGGCTTGGTCTCGGCCAGCCCCGCGACGTCCCCTTCGTACGTCGCCACGGGGTCGGGGGTCATCTGCACGATGTAGGTCTTCTGCTCTGCCGAGCCGGCCGCCGCGGTGGCCTGGCCCGGCGCGGTCAGTCCGGCCAGTGCCAGCCCTGTGAGCGCCATGGCCGCCGCCAGCCGGCGTCCGAACGTGGTGAATCCAGGAGATCCAGGAGATCCAGGAGATGTGGACAGGTCCATCGTCGCCCCTCAGTGCGTCGCCGCCGATCCGGCGGACGGTCGAGACGCTAGTGACGGGCGAGGAGGGGGACATCCGTAGCGCATACGGATTTTTGACCATCACTGGATCCGGTAGCCTGTTGAAGCTGATATATCGCCATCGGGGCAGGTGGGAGGGTGAGGCATGCCCTCCGGCCAGGCCCGCGTCGCCCCCTCAGGCTCCCTGTCCGACGTCCTCGTCGGGCGCCGGGCCGAGCTCGCCCTGCTCCGTACGGTCATCGCCGCCCCGCCGTCCCTCGCCCTGGTCGAGGGCGAGGCGGGGATCGGCAAGAGCCGGCTCGTCGGAGAGCTGCTCGCCGCGCCGGAAGCGCCCGGAGCGCCGGCACAGGGATCGGCCCGGAAATCGGTCCGGAAATCGGCCCGGGTTCGCACGCTGGTGGGACAGTGCGAGCAGCTCCAGGAGCCGCTGCCGCTGTCGCCGCTGCTCGACGCCTTCCGCCTGGCCGGCGACGAGCTCGCCGCGTCCCGCCCGGCCAACCCGGTGATCGGGGCGCTGGCGCCGCTCCTGCCCGAGATCGCCGAGCACCTGCCGCCGCCGCTGCCCGCCCTGCCCGACCAGCGGGCGGAGCGGCACCGGGTGTTCCGCGCCGCCGTCGCGCTGCTCGACCACCTCAGCCCGCTGGTGCTCGTCCTGGAGGACGTGCACTGGGCCGACAGCGGCACGCACGACTTCCTCGCCTTCCTGGCGGCCCACCAGCCGCGCGGGCTGTCGGTGATCCTCACGATCCGCACCGAGACGGGCCCGCTGCCCATCCGCGAGGCCCTGGCCAGAGCGCCGTCAGGGCCGGCGCGGGCGATCGGCCTCACGCCGCTGAGCCCGCCCGAGGTGGAGGAGCTGGCGGGCGGCATCCTGAAGACCGATCTGCCGCGTACGTTCGCCGCGGCGCTCCACGAGACGACCGGCGGCATCCCGTTCGTCGTGGAGGAGGTGCTCCGCACGCTGCTGGAGCGGCTGCCCGCGAGCGAGATCCCCGGACGCCCGGACGTGCTGGCCGGCCTCGCGGTCCCGACCGTGCTGCGCGACGTGGTGGTGCGGCGCCTGACCTCGCTCGACGAGCCGGCGCGGGGGATCCTGGGAGCCGCCGCCGTCATCGGCGTGACGCCCGACGACCGGGTGCTCGCGGAGGTCACCGGCCGCGACGCGGAGGAGGTCGCCAAGGCCCTGGCGACGGCGCAGGCGGCCGGGCTGCTGCACGAGGAGGACGGCCGCTGCCGGTTCAGGCACGCGCTGGCCCGGCAGATCGTGTACGAGTCGGTGCCCGTCTCCGGGCGGCGCTGGTTGCATCTCAGGACCGCGCAGGCCCTGGAACGAGGGCCGGGCCCGAGGCCCGTGGCCCGGCTCGCCCATCACTACCGGCTCGCGGGGCGCACGGCGGACTTCGTCGGCAACGCCGAGGCCGCCGCCGACAAGGCGCTCGCCCACGGCAACGACGCCACGGCGGCGAGGTTCCTGCTGCAGGCGCTGGAGACGGGCGAGCTGTCCAGCGACGTGCGCGTGCGGCTGGCCGTCAAGCTGGGCCGGGCCGCGGTCGACGGGCTGGCGCACGCGGAGGCCGTACCCATTCTCGAACGCCTGCTGGCGACCGAGCCGCTCCCCGCCCACCTGCGCGGAGAGTTACGCTTCGCGCTCGGCCGCCTGCTGCGCCAGCAGGGTGAGGCGCGGGCGGGATACCTGCAGATCGAGGGCGCGGTGGAGGACCTCGGCGACCGGCCCGCCCTTCTGGGACGGGCGCTCGCCGTGCTCGCCGCGCCCGAGACCGTCCCCGACCGGCACGTTGACGAGCACGCCGCCCGCTGCGACCAGGCGGAGCGGGCGGCCCGCCGCAGCGGCGACCGCGACGTGGACATCGCCGTACGCATCGCGCGGGCCTCGCTCCTGCTCGAACAGGGCGACCCGGGCAGCTGGCGGCTGATCGACGACCTGCTGCGCGACGACCGGCTCCGCGCCGTGCCCAGGGAGCACGCCCGCGCCTGCCTCAACTGGGCGCAGGGCGCGCTGCACATCGGGCGGCTCGACCGCGCCGAGGCCCTGCTCGCCGAGGGCCGCCGGGTGGCCGACCAGGCCGAGTACCTGCGCGTGGCGGAGGTCGTCGAGCTGGTCGCCGCCGCCGTGGACCGGGCCGCGGGGCGCTGGGACGGGCTTGAGCCCCGCGCCCGCCGGCTGGCGGGCCCGTCGGCCACGTTCGCGGCGGCGTTCCTGGACTCGCGGCTGCTGCACGGCACGCTGCTGGCGGCCATGGGGCCGGTCGAGAACGCCGGGGCGTGCCTGGGCGAGGTGATCGCCGTCGCCGAGAGGGTGGGCGCGGTCTGGCCGCTCATCCCGGCGCGGATGGCGCTGTCGCGGCTCCTGCTCACTTTGGACGATCCCGCGGCCGCCGCCGAGCAGGCCACCGCCGGGCTCGCCCTGGTCCGCTCCAAGGGCAACTGGGTGTGGGGCGCCGAGACCGTGCTGTGCCTGGTGGATGCCATGGACGCGCTCGGCGAGGCCGGCGAGGCGGCCGGGCTGGTGGCGGAGCTGGCCGCCGGCATCGAGGACGCCGGCGCGCCGGCCGCGCAGGCCGCGCTGCTGACGGCGCGGGCCGTCATGGCCTGCTCACGGGGCGACGAACCCGAGGCCGACCGGCTGCTGGACGCGGCGCGTACCACGCTGGGGGAGGCCGGGCTGCGCTACGACGAGGCGCAGGCCGCCGAGCGGCTGGGCCGCCTGCGCGGCGCCGCGGGCGGCGACTGCTTGGAGAGCGCGCTGCGCCTGTACGGGTCGATGGGCGCGGACCGGGACATCGCGCGGGTGTGCCGCGCCATGCGGCAGAACGGCGTGCCCATCCCCTACCCGTGGCGGGGCGGGCGGCCCTCGCACGGGCGCGCGCTGTCGGCGCGGGAACGCGAGGTGGCGCTGCTCGCCGCCGCGGGCAGGACGAACCAGGAGATCGCCACAGAGCTGTTCCTGTCGCGGCGGACCGTGGAAAGCCACATCTCCAGCGTGCTGCGCAAGCTGAACCTGCCGTCGCGGAAGGAGCTGCGCGGGCTCGCCCTGCCGGCGGGGTGAGCTTGCGCGGGAGCGGTCGAGTTCGTGCGGGAGCCCACGGTGCGCCCGTGGTTCCGGGGGCTGCTGGGGGAATTGCGCGGTTTACGCCATGGACATCCTTACGTCAGGTTGTTACGTTCTCTGGCAGATGACAACGATGTCATTCCTGGTCCCCCCCTCGCAGGAGCAGAGATCGCGCATGGTGTCACGACGTAACTTCTTGCTGGCCAACACCGCGGTCCTCGCGGCCGGCGGGCTCGGAGTCAGCCTCTCCACCCCCGCCGCCGCCACGACCGCAGCCACCCGGACCCTCCTCCCCAACTTCGGTCGCCCCACCCGGCTCGACCACGCCGACGTGAGTGCCCTCCACGGGAATGACCAGCTGCTCCTGACCACCCTCCAAGGAGTGGTCAACCGCCGCAGCCCTCGCCTCTACTTCAACTACAACAAGGAGAACTTCGACGTCCCCTGGCTGGACAGCACGGGCGCCCGCGTCACCCGCCACGACAACGCCCTCGACCTGGTCGCCCGCTACGGCCGCGAGGCCCGCGGCGCCATCCTGCACGACCCCGACGTCCCCGACTCGGTGAACGTCGCCACCACCCTCGCCGGCCTGGAGGGCGCCGTGGCCGCCACGGCCGAGCAGGCCGCCGAGCACGGCTTCAGGACCATCACCGACCTGCGCGGGAAGTTCGACCCCGACGACATCCTGGGCACCTACCGCTGGCAGCTCGACAACCTCTTCCCGCGCTGCACCCACGCCCTGCTCAGCGGCCTGCCGCCGACCAGGACCGTGAGCGTCGACAACGTCCAGTGGCGCGAGGTCGCCCGCGAGACCGAGCGCATCCGCGACACCTCCAACCGCGAGGTGCGCACCTTCGACTTAAGCCAGGAACTGTCCGGCGAGGACGGCGTCTACCTGCGCTTCCAGGACTCGTTCGGCGACGACGGCTGGGGCGCCTCGGTCGGCGCGGTCACCGTCAAGGCCGACGGCAAGGAGATCGCCTCCTTCACCCCCGGCACGGACGCCGAGACGCCGTACCTCTTCGACGGCCTCAACTCCGCGATCGGCGACAAGTCCAACCGCTTCTCCGACGGCGGCGGCTACTTCGTCTACCGCTTCACCGCGCCCGAAGGCGCCCAGCAGCTCACGGTCGACGTGGACCTGTGGAACCAGTACCTGGTGACCGCCACCACCACCGCGCCGACCAGGGTCGAGCCCTTCCCCTATTTCCGCGACTACACGGTCGCCATGCGCGCCATGGTCTTCTGGCTGCCGCCCAGCGGCCAGACCGGCGAACTGCTCGACGAGATCCTCGGCCAGGTCAAGCCGACCACGCCGTACGCCGGATGGTTCTCCAACGACGTGGCGGGCGAGTGGGGCGGCGTCGACCGGGCCTCGCAACACGCCGTCGAGGTCATCCCCGCCGACTACTACATGAACGCCACCGTCCACGCCGGCGTGCGCGCCAAGGTCTCCGACCGGGTGCCGCCGAGGCCGCGGGCCACCCTCCGCAACCGCGTCTACGTCACGCTCACCGTCGGCGAGGGCGACAACATCCAGTACTGCCAGCGCCGGATGCGGCAGATCTGGGACGACGACAAGCGCGGCGAAGTGCCCACGAACTGGACCGTCAGCCCCCTGCTGGCCGAGATCGGCCCCGCGATCCTCGCCTACTTCCAGCGCACGGCCACGCCCAACGACCTGCTCATCGCCGGGCCGTCGGGCGCCGGCTACACCTACCCCGGGTCGTGGCCGAAGGAGGCGCTGGATGCGTACACGGAGCTCTCAGGACGATTCATGCGCAGGACCGGCATGGACCTCGTCTACGCCTACAACCACCGCAACGAGGAGGACGACGGCTGGGTGGCCTTCGACGAGCGCATCGTGCGGTCGTACAGGAAGAACACCGACCTGCGCGGCATCATCCAGTCGTGGGAGACCGGCGACCTGCAGATCAACCCCGCGGGCCTGCCCGTGATCGGCAACTTCATGCCGCAGGGCAGGGCCCAGGAATACCGCGACACGCTGGTGAAGCACATCGAGGGCTGGGACGGGAGCAAGCCGCTGTTCATCGCCGGCGCCGTCAACGCCTGGAACTGGTCGCCGAGCGACATCGCCGAGCTCGGCACGCTGCTCGACGACCCCTTCGAGATCGTCCGCGGCGACGTGTTCTTCAAGCTGCTGGGCGACCACCTCGGACGATGATCACAGGCGGAGCTCGGGTGGGAAGCCGGTCCACCTGAGCTCCGCCGGCAGGTGGGCCATGTCGTTGAAGAAGAGCACGGACGACGGGCGGCCGGGCGTGTAACGGATGACGGTCAGGGCGGCGTTGCAGTGATTGACGCCCAGCCAGCGCCAGTCCGGGGCGTCCATGGCGGCGCGTACGAGCCAGCCGATCAGGAAGTTGTGCGTGACCACCAGCTCGTGCCGGGGCTGCGCGGCCGGTCCCGTGAACAGCTCCATGGCCTCGCGGGCGAGCGCCGGGCCGTCGCGGCGCTCGTCCTCGGGGAACTGGCCGACGAACCCCAGGAGGCGGTCGGCGTACTCCTCCGGCAGGTCCTCCCTGACCGGGACGTACGGGAGATAGTCGCCGGCGGCCCGCGACTCGCGCAGCGGGACACCGGGGAGCCGCTCGCCGACGAGCCGGGCGGTCTCGGCCGCCCGGGGGAGCGGGCCGTGGTGCACGGCGGCGAGCGGCACGTCGCCGAACTGCTCGCCGAGCCGGTCGCCGAGCAGCGCGGCCTGGCGGCGGCCGGCGTCCGTCAGCTCTCCTTCGGGTGTGGCCTCGCCGTGGCGGGTGAGATACAGGTAGCGGGTCATCGGCGGGGTTCACTCCCATGTCGGTTGTGCGGGGGTCTGTGGCATCGTAGGGCGGGTGGCCGCCGATGAGACCCGTGACGGGGTCGCCCTGACCAATCTTGACCAGCCGCTGTTCGACGGCGCCGGCGCCACCAAGCGCGACCTGGTCGACTACCTCGACGCCGTCGCCGACCGCATCATCCCCGTCCTGCGCGACCGCGCGCTGTCCGTGATGCGCGTCCGCCCGGGGCAGCAGCCGTTCATGCAGAAGAACCTGCCGAAATACGCCCCCGAGTGGATCAGGTCCGTCTCCTTCTGGGCCGAGGCGTCCCGCAGGCAGGTGACGTACGCGCTCTGCGACGACAGGAGAACGCTCTTGTGGTTCGCCAACCAGCGGGCCGTGGAATATCACCCGGCGCTGTTCGTCGGCAACCGGCCCACGCATCTCATCCTCGACCTCGACCCGCCCGAGCACGACGACTCCTTCTCGCTGGCCGTACGCGGCGCGCTCCTCGTCCGCCAGGCCCTCCGCGACGCCGGGCTGTCGGGGGCGGTGAAGACGAGCGGGGCGAAGGGCGTGCACGTGTTCGTGCCCGTGGCCGAGGGCACGGCGGTGGACGACCTCGCGGCGGCAACCCGCGCGCTGGCCGCCCGTGCCGAGCGGCTCGATCCGGCGCTGGCGACCACGGCGTTCATCCGGGAGGACCGCGAGGGCAAGGTCTTCCTCGACTCCACCCGCGCGGGCGGCGCGACGGTCGCCGCCGCCTACAGCCCGCGCATCCGTCCCGGCGTGCCCGTCTCCTTCCCGGTGGCGTGGGACGAGCTCGACCGCGTGGCGCCCGCCGACTTCACCGTGCACACGGCGGCCGCGCGGCTCGAGGAGGCCGACCCGTGGGCCGAGCTCATGCCCGAGCCGCAACCGCTGCCCGCCGACCTGGTCGAGGAGGGGCACACCATCCCGGTAGCCCGCGTCCAGGCCATGCACGAGGGAAAACGCCGCGCCCGCGCCCGTCGCGCAGAGTGAACGCGTTACTCGAACATGTCCTGATTTTGCCGCTGGAGAAGGCCTTGTCTGCCTCGTAGCTGGGGATTTACGTTCCGATCGCGGCTCGGGGGAATGTCGCATTCCCATCCACGACAGGGGAATCGCTCATGCGCAGAATCGTCACCGCACTGATCACCGCACTGGCGCTGCCCCTGACCGCGGCGGCCCCGGCCCATACTGCCGAGCCCGCCGACGCGTACGCCGACCTGCTGGTCAAGAAGGTCAAGGGCGCGAACGTCGAAGAGCACCTCCGCGCCTTCCAGAAGATCGCCACCGCGCACGGCGGCAACCGCGCCGCGGGCACGACCGGCTACGACGCCTCCCGCGACTACGTGGCCGACAAGCTGCGCAGAGCCGGCTACAAGGTGACGCTCGATCCCGTCCAATTCGTCGAGAGCTGGACCGAGAACAGCCCGCCCGCCCTCACCGAGACCGCGCCCGAACGGCGGGCGTACGTTCCAAAGCAGGACTTCTTCGCCTTCGAGCCCTCCCCGGCCGGCGACGTGACCGCGCAGGTCCAGGGCGTGGACCTGACGCTGCCCCCGGCCGCCACACCGTCCTCCACCAGCGGGTGCGAGGCCTCCGACTTCGACGGGTTCGTGGCCGGCCGGATCGCGCTCGTCCAGCGCGGCACCTGCGCCTTCTCCCAGAAGGTGCGCAACGCCGGCGCGGCCGGGGCGGCCGCGATCATCGTGTTCAACGAGGGCCAGAAGGGACGCACGGAGGCCGAGCAGCTCGACATCGGCGAATGGCGGGCCGGCATCCCCATGGTGTACGCGGACTACGCGGTGGGCGAGCGGCTGGCCGGCACGGAGGACGCCACCGTCCGGCTCACCGTCGACTCCACCGTCGCGATCGGCACCGACCACAACGTGATCGCCGAAACCCGCACCGGCGACCCGGGCAACGTCGTCATGCTCGGAGCCCACCTCGACAGCGTGCCCGCGGGTCCCGGCATCAACGACAACGGCTCCGGCAGCGCCGCCATCCTGGAGGTGGCCGAGGAGATGGCCCGCTTCCCGGTCAAGAACCGGGTGCGCTTCGCCTTCTGGGCCGCGGAGGAGCTCGGCCTGCTCGGCTCCGACCAGTATGTCGCGTCGCTGCCGCGGACGGAACGCGACCGCATCCGCCTCTACCTGAACTTCGACATGGTCGCCTCGCCCAACTTCGCCTACAAGCTCTACGACGGCGACGACTCCGACGACACCGGCGCCTCGGCGGGCCCGCCCGGCTCGGCCCAGATCGAGGAGCAGTTCGAGACCTTCTTCGGCTCCCGAGACCTGCCCACCGTCGGCACCGACTTCGACGGCCGCTCCGACTACGGCCCGTTCATCGCGGTCGGCATCCCGGCGGGCGGCATCTTCACCGGCGCGGAAGGCTCCAAGACGGCCGAGGAGGCGAAGCTGTTCGGCGGCACCGCGGGCAGCGCGTACGACGCCTGCTACCACCAGGCGTGCGACACGATCCGCAACGTCAACGGCACGGCGCTCGACGTGAACGCCGACGCCATCGCCGACTCGGCCGCCCGGTTCGCCTTCGACCTGAGCTCGATCCCGCGCCGCGCGACCCCCGCACATGGAGGTGGAGGCTGACGCCTCCCACGAGGAGCGCGGAGGCTGACGCCCTTCATGAGGGCACGGTGAGCCGGGGACGCAGCGCCGCCAGCGCCGCCTCCGGGTCGTCGGCGAAGAACCGGATCGAGGTGACCTCGGCCCGGCGCCCGAGCGGGCGGACGACGGTGACCGGCCCGGCCAGCTCGACCGTCAGGTTGGTCTGCGAGGCGACGGCCACGCCGAGCCGCCCGTCCGCGACGGAGACCATGCTCTCCTCGTTGAGGTTGCGGCCGGTCCGTACCGAGACGATCCGGTCGAGGGGCACCCGCACGTCGAAGTAGGCGGCGTACCTGATGCGCAGTTCCTCGTCGGTGATGACGTGCGGCCGGGTGGCGCAGGCGGCGGCCAGCATGATCCCGAACAGCAGCCCGTAGAGGTCGGCGACCAGCACCGCGTACCGCAACCAGCCGGGCACGCCGAGCGCGACCAGCAGGAGGTCCACCACCACCGTCTCGATCGCCATCGCGAACAACATGAGCGCCAGCATGAACGTCTGCTCCTTGGCGTACGTGACGGCGCTCGCCCCGGGCTGCACGCCGTGACGCCGGCGCGCGATCCACAGCCCGACGGAGGCCAGGCCCTTCATCTCGAACCCCAGGACGCGCAGCGCGGCTCTGACCATCGTGCTCCTCTCTTCGGCTGGACGCCTCCCATGAGAAACGTTGACGTCGCGTCAAGGTCAACCCCGGAACAGAGGGCACATGCCGGCTCGGGCCACCGGCGAGCGGTTCGTTAAGTCTTCAGATGGCGACTTAAAAGTCTCCGTAAGGAGACATACGGTTGGGGGGAGAGATCCGATCCAGGAGAGGTGTCATGTACGCGATCGTCCGGCACTACCGCGCGCATCCCGACACGATCAGGAAGATGGTCGAGCACGTGGACGCCCAATTCGCGGACCGCGTTCCGAAGCAGGTGGGCTCGATCCTCTACACCGCCGTCGGCACCGGCGAGGGGACGGTGATGACCATCACGGTCTTCCGTGACGCCGAGGCGGCCGCGGCTTCCGAGGCCGCGGTGACCGAGCTTCAGCGCGACATGAAGGAGGGCTTCGGCGTGGAAGAGGTCGCGGTGCAGCGCGGGGAGGTGCTGATCAACCGGGGCGATGTCGCCATGGCGCGGCCCATCGGATTCGGCGGTGCGGCGGCGTGAGCGCGCGCCGCGGGCTCATCAGGTTGAGGGCTTGGGCGCCCGTCCGGTGAGATAGCGCTGCAACGTCGGCGCGACCCAATCGGCGAGCTCGTCGGGATCGGCGGTGACCAGTGCCTCGGCCCGTACGGCGTACCGGGTGATCGCCAGCCCGACGAGCTGGCTGGCCGTGAGCGTCGCGCGCAGGTCGGGGTGGTCCATGCCCAGGGCCCGGATGAGCTTGACGAGCAGGTCGGCGGCCAGGAAGTCCCTGACCTGGGAGGCGGCGTGCTCGTTGGTGGCGGCCGAGCGGATGACGCCGAGCAGCGGGCCGGGGGAGTCGACGTCCCCCAGCAGGTCGAAGGCGTAGCCGAGCAGCCGGCGCCCCAGGCTGGAGCGCGGACCGTCAAGCAGCATGACGATCGTGCGGTCCGGCTGGAACACCTCCGCGACGACCGCGCTGAACAGCTGGTCCTTGTTGCCGAAGAACCTGCGTACCAGTGCGGGGTCGACGCCGGCGTCCGTGGCGACCTGCCGTAGGCTCGTGCCGTCGTAGCCGTGCTCGCTGAACGATGCGGCGGCGGCGGCCACGATCTCCTGCCGGGTGGTCGATGTCCCCGGGCGGCGTCCCGTCCTGCCCACGAGCTCCTCCTCGACGTTCGCGACACGAAGTCCTTATATGAGGACTTTATCGCGGCTTCGCCGCCCCCGCAGCGGCTTTCCGCCGGCGTCATTCAGGGTGTTACCGATTTCCCTGACCTCCTCGCGGCCGGCGCCCAGTGCGTCTGGCCCGATCTCGGCGAGCCGAACCGCTGATTCCTCGTATCGATCCCACGTGGCGGGAAGGGGCGGGCCGGCGTTGATCCGAGCCGCGATCACCTGCTCACGCAATCTGGTCATGCGCCTGTCGTACAGCCATTCAGCGAAACGGCTGAGCATCGTCCCTCCATGGCCGCCGTTCGAGGACGCCCAACCTGACGCGGTCGGAGGAGGCATGACTCAACCCCGGTCGGATCTCCCGGCCCGTACGGCCAGCGCGGTCAGCGCGGCGATGAGGCAGGCCGCGCACAACACGGCCCAGACGGCGTCGTACGTGCCGGCCAGGTCGCGGGCGGTGGCCCCGAGGAAGGCCGAGGGGCCACCGCCCGCGCCCAGCTGGTGAGCGGAGTTGGCCCAGCCGAAGACGATGGGGCCGTCGTCTCCGTAGCGGCGCTGGGCGAGCGCGATGACCGGCGGGACGGTCGCGACGTCGACGAGGCCGTAGACGACCACGACGGCGACCAGGGAGGGCTGGACCGTCGACGAGAGCACCATCGGCAGGGCCGCCAGGGTGATCGCGCGGACCGTGAAACACCAGGCCAGCAGGTGGCGGGGGTCGAAGCGGTCGGTGAGCCAGCCGGAGGCGGCGGCGCCCAGCGCGGAGAAGACGCCGATCAGGGAGAGCATCGACGCGGCGGCGGTCGCGTGCATGCCGTGGTCGTGGGCCGCGGGCACCCAGTTGCTCCACATGATGCCGTTGGTGCTGGCGCCGCAGATGACGAACATGCCGGCCAGCAGCCAGAAGGTGCCGGTGCGGGTGGCGTCGAGGAGGACCGTGACGGTGCGGCGCGCGGCGCCCCGGGCGGGAGCCGGCTTGGCGACGACGTGCTCGCCGCCGTACGGCGGCGCGCCGACGTCGGCGGGGTGGTCGCGCAGGAACAGGGCCACCAGCGCCGACACGGCCAGGGCGACGAGGGCCAGCGTCACGACCGGGGGCCGCCAGCCGAACCGGTCGACCGACCAGGCGAGCAGCGGCAGGAAGAGCAGCTGCCCCAGATGACTGGAGGCGCTCAGGACGCCGGTGACCAGCCCGCGACGCCGTACGAACCAGCGGCCGGTGATCATCGCGGCGAAGGTCATGGTCAGGCACCCGCTGCCCAGGCCGATCAGGACACCCCAGTACGCGACCAGGTGCCAGGGCGCGGCCATCACGCTGGTGAGCAGGGCGCCGACGGCGACGAGCAGCATGGCGCCCGCCGCCACGCGGCGGATGCCGGCGCGCTCCATCAGGGCGGCCGCGAAGGGCGCGGTGAGGCCGAAGAAGATCATGTTGACGGAGGCGGCCAGGGCGATCTGGCCGCGGTCCCAGGCGTACTCGTGGTGCAGGGGAGAGATCAGGAGCCCGGGGACGGTCGTGAAGGCGCCGGCCGCCACGATGGCCGCGCCCGCGGCGGCGGCGACGACCCACGCGCGGGCCGTGCCGGGGCGTGCGGCGAGCGAGGTCTGCACATGCTGAACCATGGCTCCAGCCTTTCGGCGTGGTGAGCCCCCGGCGAGTGGCTACATAGCCGACATGCGCAACAATATGGCCATGCGTTCCGCTTTCTCCCATCCGATACGCCATCGCGTCGCTGTCCTCGTCCGCGAGATGACCCTGCCGATCGAGCTGGGCATCGTCCACCAGGTGTTCGGGCAGGCCCGCGCGGGGGCGTCGGCGGACGGCGAGCCGCTGTACGAGGTCGCCACCTGCGCCCTTCGGCCCGGCGCGGTGCGTACGGACGGGGACTTCACCGTCAACGTCGCGCACGGCCCCGAGACGCTCGCGGAGGCCGAGACCGTGATCGTGCTGTCCTCCTACGACGACTACGAGCAGCAGGAGCCCGCGCTCTCCCCGCCGCTGGCCGGCGCGTTCGCCCGCATCCGCCCCGGCACCCGGGTGGCCTCGATCTGCACGGGCGCCTTCGTCCTGGCCTCAGCCGGGCTGCTCGACGGGCGCGCCGCCACGACGCACTGGCGCTACGCCGACCGGTTCGCCCGGCTGTTCCCGCAGGTGCAGCTGGACGCGAACGTCCTGTACGCCGACGGCGGCGACGTCCTGACGTCGGCGGGGTGCGCGGCGGGGATCGACCTGTGCCTGCACATGATCCGGCACGACTTCGGCATGGCCGTCGCCAACGACGTCGCCCGCCGCACCGTCGTGCCACCGCACCGGGAGGGCGGGCAGGCGCAGTACGTCCGCCACCCCGTGCCTGAGCCGTCGTCTCCCTCGACCGCGGCCGCGCGGGCCTGGGCCCTGCGTCGGCTCGGCGAGGCCGTCACCCTGGGCCAGATGGCGGCCCAGGAGGCCATGAGCGTGCGCACCTTCACCCGGCGCTTCCGCGACGAGGTCGGCACCACGCCGATGGCCTGGCTCGCCCAGCAGCGCGTCGAACGCGCCAGGGAGCTCCTGGAGGAGTCGGACCTGCCCGTGGACCAGGTGGCCGAGCAGGCAGGGCTCGGTACGGCCGCCAATCTCCGCAAGCACTTCCACGCCGCCGTGGGGACCTCGCCCAGCACCTACCGGGCCGCCTTCCGCGAGCTGGACGCGGCGGGGTGATCCGGCCCGGCCGCGCCCCCTGTCAAGGGGCGGGCGAGCCGCGCAGGGCGCCCCCGAACTCGGTCACGGCGGTGACGAACTCCTGGGGCTTGTCGTCGTGGATGACGTGCCTGGCGTCGATCCGGCGGTAGACGGTCTGAGGAGCGAGCTCGCGCACCCGGGCGGCGTCGTCGTCGTCCATGGCGCCGACGAGGCCGTGCTCGCCGAACCGGTTCCAGTTGGCGTGCAGCAGCAGGACGGGCGCGGTCGTCGCCCGCAGCGCGGCCGCGTGCGAGAAGTCGCCGTAGAAGCGGCCGTCGACGAACGCCCTGGCGAAGTCGGGGTCGAACATCGACGCCGACCGGATCAGGTGGTCGAGCGACGCCGGCAGCCAGCGCACGCCCAGCGAGGCCGGGCTGCCCGGGTGCTTGCGCCGGTGCCGGGTGACCAGGCGGTCGAGCAGGTCGACGAAGCGGTCGGGCATCCGGATGGTCTTGCTCTCCCCGACGGGGATCTCCTGGCGGTAGACGTCGGCCACGCGCTGCCGGTCGAGGTCGCCGAGCACCTCCACGGTGTGCTTGAGGCTGCCGTAGACCCAGCGGTCGCGGTCGCGGAAGCGCGGCATCTCGGCCGAGAAGATCGGCGGGTCCTCCAGGACCACCGCCGCGACGTGGTCGGGAACGTTGGCGGCGCACCACAGGGCGAGCACGCCGCCCGAGGAGTTGCCGCTGACGATCGCGGGCCGCCCGATCACCTGCCGCAGGAAGCGGGCGATGTCCTGGCCCGCGGAGTCCCACGAGTAGTCGCCGGGCGTCCACGAGGAGCTTCCGTGCCCCCGGACGTCGATCGCGTACACCGTGAACTGCCGCGCGAGCTCCGGCATGACCTTGCGGTAGCTGCTCCACAGGCTCATCTGGCCGGGGATCAGGAGGAGGGGCGGGCCGGCCGCGGGGCCCCGCACGTAGTTGATCAGCACGCCGTCGAGTTCGGCGAGCTCCTGGTGGAAGCCCGCCTCGGCGAGCGCGGGCGGCAGCGGGTCGCGCCGGCCCTCGTAGGGGTTGCGGTAGCCGGTCATCGGCCTGGCTCCTCGGGGTCGGCGGGCGGGTCATCCTGCACGGAGAGGACTCCTGTCGCGAAGCGCCGGAAGCGCTCGTTGTCGACCAGCGCGATGCCCTGCTCGGTGTCCACCAGCACGAGGAGGGTGTCGCCCGGCTGGATGCCGAGCAGGTCGCGCGCGTCCTTGGGGATGACGATCTGGCCCTTCTCGCCGATCTTCACGGTCCCCACGATGTAGCGGCCGTCCGGCCCCTCGATCATCTTCCCGGCCATCGCACTCCGCTCTCGTCTCCGGTGAGTCGAGTTCCACTCTACCTACTTTTCCTACTTTTCTCCCAATCGGGGTGTCATAACGGTTCCGTCCATCCGCGTGAACCGGTTGAACCCGCGCGGGCCGACCGGCGTACTCCCTGGCGGAACGGAGCTCGACGGTGTCCGTGAACGGGACGCCGGCGGGCCCGGGCCCCGGCTGCCAGGAGGGCGACGATGGACTTTCTGGGATGGAGCGACGGGCTGGCCCTGTTGCCGCGCGACTACCTGGGAGAGGGCGAACCGCTCGTCGCCGTCGTCAGGGCGGCGGGGCCGTACAGGGGAGAGGCGCTGCACCTGCTCGCGCTGGGCACCGCGGCCACCATGGCCAGGCTGCACCTGGGCGGGATCGCGGGGCTGCGGCTCAACCCGGGCAACGTCATGATCGGGAAGGAGGGGCGGGCGTTCTTCGCGCCGGGGCCGCGCAGCAGCGAGTTCCCCTCCGCCGACGTCAGGGACTGGGCCGACGTGATCGTCTTCGCCGCGACCGGGCGGCCGGTCCGCGACGGCGAGCGTCCCTATCTCGGGCCGGTGCCCGAACTGCGGGTGGTGATCGACGAGTGCCGCCGCCCGAACGCGCTGTCCCGCCCGGCGGCGATCGACGTCGTACGCGCCCTGCTCGGTGACCCGTGGGAGGACCGCCGCGCCACGGTGCGCGAACTGCTGCTGGAGGCCGAGCGCTGGTCCGGGAGCGGCGGAGCCCGTCAACGGCGGACGGGCATTCCGGACGACAGAGGCCAGACCATGATCGAAATCGCGGGTTCGGGGAGTTGACGCGATTTACCGGTGAAATATAGCTGGGCGGCGAATAGGGCAAACTACCTGCCCTGGGGCTGGCCGGTGGCTAGAGTAATAATTCTCAATACCAGCGTACCTAGCGCGATATTTCGTGATAGCCGCAGCGCAAGGAGTCCGCCCCCTTGTGAATCACCGCGTAACGGACGAAGCCATGGTCCGAGCCCTCTACCGCGAGTACGGCGCCCCCTTGATGGCCTTCGCCATCCGGCTGACGGGCGGCGACCGGCGCTGGGCCGAGGACGTCGTGCAGGAGACCCTGGTACGCGCCTGGCGGAACCTCCACGACCTGCGTACCGACACCGGCTCGCTGATGCCGTGGCTGGCGACGGTGGCCCGCCGCGTGGTCATCGACGACCACCGCCGCTCCGGCACGCGTCCCCTCGACACCGTCGACGACATCCAGGACCGAGCCCAGCCCGTGGCCGCGGAGGACGAGCGCCTGTTACGGGAGATCGTGGTGACCGAGGCGATGCTCTCGCTCTCCCCGGCCCACCGCCAGGTGCTCACGGAGACGTTCCTGCTGGATCGCACCGTCCAGGAGGCGGCGGAGACGATCGGCGTGCCGGTGGGCACGGTGAAGTCACGCGTGTACTACGCCATGCGCGCGCTGCGCGTGGCGCTCGAGGAAAGGGGGGTGACGCTGCCATGAGCGTGGTGCGTCACGACGCAAGGGGGGTGACGCTGCCGTGAAAAGGGTGCGTCACGACGTGAAGGGGGGTGACGCTTCCGTGGGAAGGACGCGTCACGGCGTAAGGGGGGTGACGCCGCTATGACGGAGGTGCGTCACGAGGACGTGGCCGCGTACGCGCTCGGACTGCTCGGCGAGGAGGAGAAAGCCGCTTTCGAGAACCATCTGGCCGGTTGCGGGAGCTGTGCCGCGGAGGTGGAATCCTTCACGGCGGTGGGGGAGCTGATCAAGGGCGTGCACCCGGACGACCTGCTGCCCAGCCCGCCGGACCCGCAGGTCGAGTCGATCCTGGTGCGCAAGGCGATCGCGGAGCGCCGTCGCCGCCGGTTCCACCGCACGTTCATGACCGCCGCCGCGTGTCTCGTGGTGGCCGCGGGCGTCTTCCTGGCCGGCAGCTCCTTCATGGGCGGCCCGAACCCCGACAGCGTCCACAGCCCGGCCCGCGCGCTGCTCATGACCGGGGACACCTATTCCGCCACCGACTCCTCGACGGGCGTGTCCAGCGTCATCGGGCTGGAGGACAAGGGCTGGGGAACCCACGTCGCGCTGGAGCTCAAGGGCGTCAAGGGCCCGCTGCAGTGCCGGCTCATGGCCGTGGGCGACGACGGCCGCTCCGAGGTCGTGGCGAGCTGGGGCGTCCCCGCGGCGGGGTACGGCGTGCCGGGCTCACCTGACCCGATGTTGCTGCACGGCGGCACCAGCCTCCCCCAGGACGAGCTGAACCACTTCACGATCCAGACCTCGGACGGCAAGACCCTGGGCACGATCACCGTCTGAGCGCGGAGAAGTGGCCGGTGAACCAGTCGCTCGCCTGGTCGGCCACGATCTCGAGCGCGCCGGGCTCCTCGAACAGGTGGGTGGCGCCCGGCACGACGGACAACCGGCTCTCGGCGTTCAGCCGCCGCCGGGCCTCCTCGTTCAGCTTCAGCACGACCGGGTCCCTGCCGCCGACGATGAGCAGGGTGGGGGCGCGTACCGCGGCCAGCTTCTCCGCGGCCAGGTCGGGCCGGCCGCCGCGTGAGACGATCGCGGCGACCAGGTTGCCGGGCTCGGCCGCCGCCGCCAGCGCCGCCGCCGCGCCGGTGCTGGCGCCGAAGTAGCCGATCGGCATGCCCGCCGTCGCGGGCTGCTCGCGCACCCATGCGGTACGTTCCAGCAGCCGCCCGGTCAGGAGCCCGATGTCGAAGACGTTCGCCCTGACCGTCTCCTCCTCCGGGGTGAGCAGGTCGAACAGCAGCGTGCCCAGCCCCGCCTCGTTGAGCGCGCCGGCCACGTAACGGTTGCGCGGGCTGAGGCGGCCGCTGCCGCTGCCGTGCACGAACAGAACCACTCCCCGAGCGCCGCCGGGGACGACCAGATCGCCGGGCACGTGCCACACCTCCTTCACGGCCTGCGGGCCCGCTACCCTGTTCGCCCAGCTCTATCCGCTGCCCGGCTGGGCAGGGCATTGAGCATGGAGACCGAATCGGGGCGCCGGCACGAGCGGTACGGCGCCCCGCTCCAGCGCATCGTCTCGGGTGGGAAGGCGGCGCTCGGGCGGGCCCGCGGTCTGGGCCTGGGGCGCTGGCTGCGCATGGAACGCGAGTCGTTCGTCCAGACGCTCAAGGTGACGGGGGCCTGCGTCCTGGCCTGGTGGCTGGCGGCCCACGTGCTGAAGGTGGGCCTGCCCGTGCTGGCGCCCATCGGCGTGCTGCTGACGGTGTCGGCGACCGCGTACAGCACGGTGGTGAGAGGCCTGCAGCAGGTCGGCGCGGTGATCGTGGGCGTGTCGGCGGCCACGGGGGTGATCTGGCTGCTCGGTGCCAACGAGCTGACGCTGGCGGTGCTGATCTCGTCCGGCCTCGTGCTGGCCCGGCTGCTGAACCTGCCGGCCCAGAACGTGCAGATCCCGATCACGGCGCTGCTGGTGCTGGCGCTGGGCAGCACGTACGGCTTCGCCCGCCTCGCGGACGTGCTGATCGGGGCCTTCATCGGCGTGGCGGCGAACCTGCTGGTCCTTCCGCCGCGCTACGTGGAGCGGGCGGCGAAGGAGCTGTGCGGGCTCTCCGGCGAGCTGGCCGACCTGGCCGCGGACATGTCGCGAGGGCTGGGCGGCGAGTGGGACCGCGACATGGCGGACGAGTGGCTGGAGCGGGCCAGGACGCTCTCGCAACGGCTGGAGGAGGCGAAGGAGGCCGCGGACCAGGCGGCGGAGTCGGTGCGCCTGACGTTGCGGCGCAGCCGGTACGACACCCGCCTGCGCCAGGTCGCCGAGGCCGCCACCTGCCTGGACCACGCCTGTAACCAGCTCAGGGGAATCGCCAGAGGGCTGGTGGACCTGATCGCGGGCGCGCGCGGCCTGCCCGGTGCGCGCGGTGCGGACCTGCCCGATCCGCTCGCCCAGGAGCTGGAGTCGCTGTCGCGCGTTTTCGGCGCCTTCGGGATGTTGCAGATCAGCCGGGGCAGCGGCAGGGGGTCCTGCCGGAGGGACGTGAAGGAGCTGCGTGCCGCGCTGGGCGAGGGAAGGCGGCGGCAGGAGGTGCTGGCCGAGGAGTTCGAGCGGACCAGGCACCGGGAGCTGAGGACGTTGCAGGGGGCGCTGCTCGACGACTGCGCCAGGATCCGCTACGAGTTCGACCCGGACAACGGCCCGCACAGGGCGGCCTTCCCCGATGTCGCCTACGAATGAGTGCCATGCTGGAGAGGTGATCGATCCTCCCGAGCCCGACTGCTGGACGCACGCCGCCCTTGAGGTGCGGCCCTCCCACATCGCCGGCGACGGGCTGTTCACCACGGCCGCCCTCCCCGCCGGCACCGAGGTGGCCCGCCTCGGCGGCCGGCTCGTGACCTGGGAGCGGTTGCGGGAGCTCTTTGCCGACCCCGCGGTCCCGTACGTCGACACCATCACCGTGACAGGCGACCTGCACCTGGTCCTGCCGTTCGGGCGGCCGGTCGGCAAGAGCAACCACAGCTGCGACCCCAACCTGTGGTGGACCGGCCCCTACAGCCTGGCCGCGCGCCGCGACCTGCTGCCGGGCGAGGAGCTGACCAGCGACTACGCCACCAGCAGCAGCGCGCCCGAGTTCGCCATGGACTGCCGGTGCGGGGCCGGCCTGTGCCGGGGCCGGGTCAGCGGCGAGGACTGGCGGCGGGCCGAGCTCCAGGAGCGGTACGGCGAGCACTGGGTGCCGGCCCTGCTCGATCTCATCGGGCTCGATCTCATCGGGCGCGCCGACTGAGGTCCGGGCCCGGCCGTCGCCCGTCCGCGCCGGAGGACACGGCCGGGGCAGCGACCGCGCGGTAAGGTCCTGGTCGTTCTCGCTCAGCCCCAGGCGTCCCGGCATACTGCTCGAATGTCCGATTTCACGGAGTTTCAGGCGAGAGGGCGCGCGGCCCTGCTGGCCGGCCGGGCCACCCACGACGTCCCCATGGTGGAGGGCGCGAGACGCTGGGGCGCCGCGGCCGTGCTCCGTCCCCAGCGAGAGATCGCCGACCGCCTGACGGAGCTGTCCGGGACCATCGAGGCCCCTGGCCACTGGGTGCACGGCGGCCCGGCCCTGCACGTCACGCTCAGGTCTCTGGAGCCGTACCGCGCCCGCATCCCCGAGGCCGACCCGCTCCGCCGCGCCTACGCCGCCGCGCTGGCCGAGGCCGCCGACGGCCTGCCGGGGGCCAGGGTGCGTCTGAGAGGCGTGAGCCCGCACCCCGGCGGCGTGCTGGTCTGCGGGCACCCGGAGGACGACACGCTGGTGACGTTGTGGAAGCGCTTCGCCCACGCGCTGGAGTCGCGGGGCGTGCGCGACCTGGAGCACGGCCGGGTCCGCGACCGCTGGTACGTCAGCCTCGTGCACTTCGCCGGCCCGCTCGCCGACCCCCGCCGGCTCGTCGAGTGGTGCGACGCCCACGCCGACGTCGCGCTCGGCACGGCGGAGCTGGACACGGCGGAGATCGTCCAGTTCGTCCACACGGGTACGGGCATCCGCGTCGAAGCCCTGGAACACGCCCGGCTGGGATGAGACGGCGGGACTCGGACGGGCGGATCAGACGGGCGCGGTGTCGGCCCGGTCGGGGACGAAGCGGTAGCCGACGTTGCGGACCGTGCCGATGAGCGATTCGTACTCGGTGCCGAGCTTGGCGCGCAGCCGCCGCACGTGCACGTCGACCGTCCTGGTGCCGCCGAAGTAGTCGTAGCCCCAGACCTCCTGCAGCAGCTGCGCGCGGGTGAAGACCCTGCCGGGGTGCTGCGCGAGGTATTTGAGCAGCTCGAACTCCTTGAACGTCAGGTCGAGCACCCGGCCGCGCAGCCTGGCGGTGTAGGTGGCCTCGTCGATGGCCAGGTCGCCGCTGCGGATCTCGTCGGGCGCGTCTTCCGTGGCCGCCTGTGAGATGCGGCCGGTGGCCATGCGCAGGCGGGCCTCCACCTCGGCCGGTCCGGCGCTGTCGAGCAGCACGTCGTCGACGCCCCACTCGGCGCTCATGGCGGCCAGCCCGCCCTCGGTCACGATCACCAGGAGCGGGCAGTCGATGCCGGTCGTGCGGATCAGCCGGCACAGGCTCTTGGCCTGCACGAGCTCCTTGCGCGCGTCGACCAGGACGGCGTCGGCGGGCGGGGCGTCGATCAGCGCGGACGCCTCGGCGGGCGCGACCCTGACCGAGTGGAGGAGCAACCCCAGCGCCGGAAGCACCTCGGCGGACGGCTCGAGGGCGTTGGTCAGCAGGAGCAAGTTGCTCATCAGGGCCTCCTCAAACGCGCAAGGACCCGGGGGCTACGTCGCCCGAGTCCTGTAGGCGAGGATATCTCACGGGTAAGTGGTGTCCATTGCGCGTCCTCGGGACGAACAGGACGCCGCGTGATACGTGCGTGTTAAGGGCGACGCACAATAGGATTAAAGGGATTGTGAGGTGCCCATGGCCAGGGGAAAAGTACGTTATTGGGCCGCCGCCAAGGAGGCGGCCGGCGTTGCGGAAGAATCCTTCGACGCGGTCACTCTTGACGAACTCATGACGCAAATCACACAAAATCGTGCCGATCTGGCACGGGTTGTCCGGCGGTCCTCGTTCCTCGTGGACGGCCTGCCCGTCGGCAGACGACCCCACCACGAGGTGGTCCTCGGCGACGGCGCGACCGTGGAGGTGCTGCCGCCCTTCGCGGGCGGGTGATCGCCGTCTTCTGCGGGGAAGGAGTCGGTAGGCTCTTGACCCCCGCTTGAGACTGGGAGCCCCATGCGGAAGCTGATCGTTTCTCTGATCGTGCTGATCATCCTCCTTGTCGCCGTCGACAGGGTCGCCGTGGCAGGAGTGCAGCGCGACCTCGCCAACAGGATCGCGGCGGCCACCGACCTGTCCGGCACGCCGACGGTGACCATCGAGGGCATCCCCTTTCTCACCCAGGCCCTGTCCGGGCACTATCCGGAAGTCCGCTTCGACCTCGGCACGCTGACCTACGCCGGCGTGCCGGTGCAGAACCTGCGGGGCGCCGCCTACGACGTGACGGCCCCGCTGGCCGACGTCCTGCAGAACCGACCCGACATCAGGGCCCGGCGCGTGACCGTCAGCGGCACGCTGACCAGGGCCACGATCGACAAGTTCGCCCCGCGCGGCGTCAAGATCAGCGGGAACGGGCAGCGGCTCGTCGCATCGGGCGAGGTGATGGTCGGGGCGAGGAAGGTGACGTTCGAGGCGGAGATGACGGTCGAGGTGGCCGACGGCGGCCTCAGGCTCCAGGCGGAGAAGATCGAGGGCGTGCCCGACCAGGCCGCGCGGTTCATCTCGTACACGATCCCGTTCAAGGGAAAGCTGCCCTTCGACGTCAAGGTGACCGGGGTGAAGAACGTGGCCGACGGGCTGGAGTTCGCGGCCGAAGCGTCTGACGTGCCGATTCGTGGATAAGGATGAACCGCGGCGCCCTCCCGTACGTGATGAGGGACGTGAGAGAGCGCAGCGAGCGAGCCGGGGCGGAGCTCACAGGGGAAGGGACCCTGTGAGCGCGGCCGGCACGGCCGACGAGGAACTCGTGAGGACCCTCTTCGACGAGCACGCGGGGCCGCTCTACGGCTATGTCCTGCGGCTGACCGGTGATTCGGGGCGTGCGGAGGACGTCGTGCAGGAGACCCTGCTGCGGGCCTGGCGGCATCCCGAGGCGCTCTCCGACCGGCCGATCAGGGCGTGGCTGTTCACCGTGGCCCGCAATCTCGTCTTCGACCAGCACCGCGCCAGGAAGGCCAGGCCGCAGGAGACCAGCGACGAGGCCCTGGCGGTCATACCGGCCGACGACGAGCTGGAGCGGGCCGTCGAGTCGTGGTCCGTGGCCGAAGCGCTGGCCGCGCTGCGGCCGGAGCACCGCGAGGTGCTCCTGGAGGTCTACTACCGGGGGCGGTCCGTGAGGGAGGCGTCCGCGACGCTCGGCGTCCCGCCGGGCACCGTCAAGTCGCGCACCTACTACGCGCTGCGCGCCCTGAAACTGGCGCTCGAGGAGCGGGGGCTGGCGCCATGATGACGTGCGAAGAGATCCGGCTGGCCATGGGGGCGCACGCCCTCGGAGCGCTGGACCCTGACGAGGCACTGGAGATCGACGACCACCTGGCGACCTGCGAGGCGTGCGGCGCCGAGCTGGTCGAGTTCGAGGGCGTGGCGTCGTTCCTCGGCAAGGTGTCGGAACGCGACGTGGAGCTGGTGTCCAGCCCCCCTCGCCAGGTGCTCCACCGGCTGCTGAACGACCGCGCCAGGCGCAACAGGCGTGGCCGCGCGCTGATGGCGGTCGCCGCGTCCGCCGCGGTGCTGGTGGTGGGCGGCACGGTCTGGACGACGGTCAACACCACGAGCCATGAAGATTCGGCCGCCGCGCCCGCGGTCGCCCAATCGTCGCGGTCCACGCAGGAGAAGGCCGAGCCGAGAGCGGAGCTCTACAGCGACGCCAAGCCGAGCCCGAGCAGGGCGCCCGTCCCGAAGTCGTCGGACAGGGCGGTCGCGGGCCGCCCGTTCCCCGGCGAGAACAGCGCCAAGGGCTACCGCGCCACCGTGACGGCCTTCCCCGGCGACGGCGGCACCGAGCTGAGCGTGAGCGTCGACGGCGTGCCGGCCGGCACGACCGCCCGGCTCGTCGTCGTGGCCCGCGACGGGCGGCGCGACCCGGCCGGGAGCTGGGACGTCCGCTACCAGGACAAGGCCGCCTTCAAGAGCACGACGTCGCTGCCCATGGGCGACATCGCGCGGTTCGAGCTCGTCGACGAGAACGGCAAGGCGCTCGTACGGATCCCGGTGCGGAAGTAATCGCGGCCTTTCGCGGTTGCACCGAGGGATGTCTGGTCTGTGGGTGGCGGTGGCGACGCTGGCGCTCGGTGCGGTGATCGGCGTGGTCCACCTGCGCCGCGGCGGAAGGATGCGTGACGTGGGCGGGGAGCGGCTGCCCGAGAGCCTGCCCGGGGAGTCGCCCGAGGACCCGTCCGGGAGTCAGCGGCTGACGGAGCGGCTGACGGAGCGGTTGACCGGGGCCGACCTGGGCGAAGGGCTGGGCGAGCGGGCGACGCTGGTGCAGTTCTCCACCGCGTTCTGCCAGCCGTGCCGGGCCACCCGGCGGATCCTGGCCGACGTGAGCGCGCTCGTGCCGGGGGTGAGCCACGTCGAGATCGACGCCGAGTCGCGGCTCGACCTCGTACGCCGGCTCGGCATCATGCGCACGCCCACCGTCCTCGTGCTCGACGCCGCGGGCGCCGTCGTCAGGAGGGCCTCGGGCCAGCCCCGCAAGGCCGACGTCCTGGCCGCGGTGGCCGATGCCCTGCCGCCCGGGTGACGGCGTCGTGGCCGGTCCGCGTACCAGACGGATAGTCTCAATAACCGGACGAGAAGTGACAGATGACGAGACGCCGAGTAGGGTCATGGGCATGAACCCATCGACAGAGCTGCTGACGAAGCGGCGTGCGGTTGACTTCTGCCGCGTCGCCACCGCGCTCTGTCGCGCTGCCTGAGGACGATCTCGCGGATATCCGATCCGCTCCAGTCGACCCCTTCAGGAGCATCCCACGATGCGTGCCGACCCTAGAGCGCTGCGTTTCGGCGCGGCCATCACCACGCTGGTCCTGTTCTCCGTCCTGGTGACGGAGAGCGTCTGGCTCCTCGGCGCCCAGACAGCGGTCTTCGCGCTCGGAGTCGCCGGCCGCTCGCCCTACGTGATGCTTTTCAAGGCGTTCGTCAAGAGCGCGCCCAAGGAGACGGAAGACGCCCGCCCGCCGCGTTTCGCGCAGCTGGCCGGGCTGGTCTTCGCGGTCGCGGGCCTGGTCGGGTTCCTCACCGGGATCGTGCCGCTGGCCCTGGTGGCCACGGCCGCGGCTCTCCTCGCCGCATTCCTCAACGCAGCCTTCGGATTCTGCCTCGGCTGCGAGATGTACCTGCTCATTCGTCGTCTAACGCCCGCTGCCAACATGGAGGTATCCCAATGAGCCGCTCCGCCGCCCTGGTGGACGCCGACTGGGTCGAGGCCAACCTCGACACCCCCGGAGTCGTTCTCGTCGAGGTCGACGAGGACGTCAGCGCCTACGACAAGGGCCACATCCGTGGCGCCGTGAAGGTCGACTGGCAGCAGGACCTGCAGGACCCGGTGCGTCGCGACTTCGTGGACAAGACCGGTTTCGAGGCCCTGCTCTCCGACCGCGGCATCTCCAACGACGACACCGTCGTTCTCTACGGCGGCAACAACAACTGGTTCGCCGCCTACGCCTACTGGTACTTCAAGCTCTACGGCCACGACAACGTCAAGCTGCTCGACGGCGGCCGCAAGAAGTGGGAGCTCGACTCCCGCGAGCTGGTGCGCGACGTGCCCCAGCGGCCCAAGACCCAGTACGTCGCCAGCGAGCAGGACACCGCGATCCGCGCCTTCCGCGACGACGTGGTCTCCGCCATCGGCAAGCTCAACCTGGTCGACGTGCGCTCGCCCGACGAGTTCACCGGCAAGCTGCTCGCTCCCGCGCACCTCCCGCAGGAGCAGGCCCAGCGCGGCGGCCACGTGCCCACGGCCCGCAACATCCCGTGGTCCAAGGCCGCCAACGACGACGGCACGTTCAAGTCCGACGACGACCTGCGCACGCTCTACTCCGAGGCCGGAGTCGACTTCGGCAAGGACACCATCGCCTACTGCCGCATCGGCGAGCGTTCCGCGCACACGTGGTTCGTCCTGCACGAGATCCTGGGGCAGGACAACGTGAAGAACTACGACGGTTCATGGACCGAGTACGGCTCGCTCGTGGGCGTGCCGATCGAGCTGGGGGAGGCCCGCTGATGACGAGCGCTGCACAGGGCTGCGGAGCGCCGGAGCAGACGATCGCGCTGCCGGCCGGGATCGATCTGTCCAACCAGGCCGTGATCCAGGGTGTGGTGACCGGCGCCGGCACGGCCTACGCCCGCCTGCTCGACGGGTCCGGCGAGTTCACCGGCGAGGTCGTGGTCTCCGACGACGGCGTCTTCCGGTTCTTCGCCGCTCCCGGCGACTGGACCGTACGCATCATCGCGGGCGGCGGCGTCACCCGCGACGTCCAGGTCGAGGCCAAGCTGGGCGAGGTCGCCCAGCTCGCCGTGGCTGTCTGAGCCCGTTCTCCCGTGAGGCCCGCGTCTTCATGACGCGGGCCTTCGCGCGTGTGCTCCCCGGGGTCACCACCCTGGAACTGCTCGTGCACGCAATCAGGGAGTTGCGGCTGCGGCAGAAGGGACAGACCGATACGATTCGACAGATGTCCGGTTCGACAGGTGTGATGGATCCGCCCCGACCTGGGCCTACGCCGGCTCAGCGGATGCCGTCGCCGTACTCGCTGCCCCTGCACACGCTACGGCTCGTGGGCAGATGCGCCATGCCGCTGGTCTTCTGGTTCGCGGCCGGCGAGCTGGTGCGCTTCGTGCTGATGTACGCCGCCACCGAGGTGGCCTACGGCGACTTCCGGCAACTCCGGCTGGTGGCCGTCATGACCCTGCTCACGCTGGTCGTCATGTCCGCGGTGACGGTCATCGCCGGCATGCTCTACTGCCTGCGCAACGCGTTGTGGGAGATGCGCGCCAGGGCCGACGAGGGCGTGGCCGACGAGCGCTTCTTCCGTACGCTGGACCGGGTCGCCCCCGCCTTCGCCGTGATCTACCTGGCGTGGGGATTCCACACCGAGGACGCCAGGGACATCTACCAGATGGACCTGTTCCACAACTTCAACGAAATGACGGACGCATCCTGGTTCGGGGAGGATTCGCAGGTCGGCCGCGGCCTCGTCGACCTCGACTGGCGCGTGTCGCTCGGCGCGATGGTCGTCATGTTCGGGCTGAAGACGCTCTTCGCGAAGCTCGTGGAGCAGGGCAAGACCGGGTTCTACGGCTTCGCCGCGGCCTTCTCCGAGTTCGCGTTCATGTTCTACGGGCTGAACGCCACCGTCGCCATCGCCGACGCGCGCTCCGAATGGATGGAGCACCGCACAGTCGTCGCCGGGTCCAAGGAGGTCTGGTCCGAGGCGCAGAAGAACGTGCCGCTGTGGGACGGCATCACGAGCACGTTCAGCGAGTTCTGGCCGCTGTTCCTGGACGCGATCGCAGTCCCGCTGGCCTGGCTGACCGTGGCCATGCTCGTCTACGGCGCCTTCTCCGACGAGACCCGAACCCTGTTCAAGGGCACCCGCCTGGAGCGCGGCGTGGACCGCATCGAGTCCAGCCACGACCTCACGAAGAAGTCGTTCGACCAGGTCACCGCCGGCTTCAGGGACCGCTGGGTGCCGCTGGCCAACTCCCTGCGGATGGTCTTCAACGGCGGCGCGCCGCTCTTCGGCATGTTGTGCCTGTGCTACGTGGCCATCTCGGTGGCCGCCCAGTACGGCGACCGGGGGCTGCGGGCCCTCATCGGCTCGCGCGCGGAATGGACGTGGGCCTTCGCCGGGCCGCCCGTCGGCTTCCTGCGCGAGATGATCACGACCGTGCTCACCATGGCGCTCCTGGCGGCCACGTTCGACATCGCGGCCACCAGAGCCCGCGCCAGGGGCGAGCGGCTCAGCGACGCCTGACCCTCGGGCCGCTCTGGGCGAGCGACTTCAGCGACGCCGGAACCGCAGCACCGTGTCGTCCTTCTCCGCCTTCTCCATGGCCTCCCTGTCGAACAGGTCGTCCACCGGCGTGTCGGAACGGTAGCCGCTCGGCCTGAACGAGATCTCGACCTCGTTCGCCACCGGGGTCGGCACGATGGCCACACCGTCGATCTTGTACGTCCTGCCCACGACCAGCCGGTCCGTCGGCCGCTCGCCGTCCTGCAGCTCCACGGTCCACGTACGGTCCGCGCGGTCCGTCAGCCTGATGTCGTAGGGCAGGGCCGTCATGGTGGCGCTCGACTCGTTGACGACCTTCTTGGTGATGCCCACCTTCAGCCAGGTGACCTCGGGGCCGTGCTTGCTGCCCGCGGGCGCCTTCATGGGCGCCACCGAGGCCGTCCACTCGATGTCGTGGACGGTGCCCGCCTGGCCGGCGGCCACGACGACCTCCTTGGTCTCCTGCGCGGAGACCTTCTCGTAGAACAGGTAGCCGTCGACGGTCTGCGCGCCCATGGAGAGCAGCGACACGACCACGGCCCCGGCGGCGATCAGGACCTTGCGCTTGCGCGACCCCCGCGCCGAACGCCTCCCGCCGCCCGCTCGCGTCCTGCCCCGAGCGCCGTCCTGCGCCCTCTCACGCGCCTCGCTCCGGGAGCCACCCGGCGAACCGCTCTGGGGCCCGCTCTGGGGCCCGCTCTGGGGCCCGCTCTGGGGATCGTCGGGATGGGGCGTGCGGTGCTGGGCGAGCGCGGCCGATGCCGCGCCGGCCGCGGGGTCCGCGTGCTCGGGCAACCCGCCTGGCCCGGCAGCATGAGACGCGGCGGCCGTTGCCGCCCCGGCGCCCGCGGCGGCCTGCGCCGCCCCAGAGGCGCCCTGAGGCGGCGATCCGGCCGGAGAGCCGCCGTACGGCGAGGGCTGGTCGTACGAGGGCTGGTCGTACGGTGAGGGCTGGTCGTACGGGGACGGCGGCTGGTCGGCGGTGGACGGAACGGCCGGCAGCGGCTGCGTGAGGCCCTCCTGCGGCTCGCGGGAGGCGGGGGGCCAGACCTGCTGGTCCGGATGCCGATGCCGGGCCCGGCTCTGGGGCATGCCAGGAGCACTCGCCATCCCATGCCGTGGGGACGCCGCCTGTCCGTGCACCCCCCGCGCGGCCCTCCGCCCCGGACGCATGCCCTGTTCGGGGTGCATGTCCTGTTCGGACACGCCACCGCCCTGCCCGGCGCGCCCGCCCGCGCCGAACAACGAACCCTGGCCGGCCGGTTCCTGCCCGAAAGGCGGGCTCTGGCCGGGCGGTTCCTGTCCGTAGGGGGAGCCGGGGCTGGGTGGTGGCTGCTGTCCCGGGGGTGGTGTGCCGTAGCCGGACGGCGGCGCCTCGCGGCTGCGACGCCCGCCGCGAGGGGCAGGCCTCTCGCGGCGGGGCGGCACCTCGCCCGCCGACGGCAGCCGCGGCACGGCCGCGGTCTCCCCGTCGGGGGTTCCCTGCACCCTGGGCAACGGGGCGGTCTCAGGAGGCGGACCCGACGGCGCCCTGGGCACTGGGGCGGTCTCAGGAGGCGGACCCGACGGCACCCTGGGCACCGGGGCCGTCTCCTCGGGGCTGCGGCGTGCGCCCTCGCCCGAAGTGAGGTCGGGATACATGCCCTCTTCGAGCGGGATCACCTGCCCGGGAGGGAAGCGGCCCGAGTGGGTGCCGAGCCCCGCCGGGGTCGTCTGGCTGGGCGGAGGCGGCGGGTCCTCTTCGCGGCGCCGGTCGTTCCTCGGGGCGAACCAGTTGCGCTCGTCGTTCGTACTCATCCTGCGCTCACTTCTTGGCCGTCGAGAAGACGTCCTGGGGCGAGGCGGCGAGCTTGCGCGCGGCCGCCTCGTCCAGGCCGAGGTCCACCTCGACCTCGGGCTGGTACGACTCCACGATGAAGGTCTGGGGCATCGCGAACACGACCCGCGCTCCGGGCAGCGCCGACGCCGGCACCTCGAAGAAGTAGCGGCCGCTGACCCAGATGTCCGGCTGCACCCACACGTTCGAGAGGGTCTGCGAGCTGTCCACCCGGTCGGTGGCGCTGAACTTCTTGCCGTCCTCGGTCATCAGCACGGGCTGTCCCAGCTTGTACGGCTTGAGGCTGGATTTGGCCGAGGCGTTGACGACGAGGAAGAGGTGGTCGGTGCCGATGGTCTCGTTGCTGTCGTTCTGGATCGACTTGGCGCTCACGTACGAATCGACCCGCACCGTGAACCGCTTGGCGTCCACGTCCTCGCCCTTGTCGCCCACGTAGGTCAGCGGCAGGTTCAGCTCGCCCTCGTCGAGGTAGGCGGTCTGGAGCATGATGGCGGCCCCGGCCAGCGCGAGCCCGACGAGGGCGCTGAGCAGCCGCGAGGTGCCGGCGGGCCGGCGTCCGGCTCGCCGGCCGCGGCGGGCGGGCGGCGCGGATGATCTTTGCTGTGTGTCGGTCACGCTGCGTCACCTTCCTTGACCGACAGGGTCACCCGGGCTTTGATCTCGGGAAGCCACTTGTCGCCTACATCGGTGGCGACCATCTTCCAGCGCGGGGTGACGTTGTTGAAGTCGGATTCCCACTCGAAGGCGGCCACGTCGAGGGTGATCTTCTGCGGCGGCTGTTCGGTGTCCTTGAGCCGGTAGCGAAGGACGACCTGGCTGGTGATCCCGGGGTGGAGCTGGCGGGTCTCGTCTCCCTTGCTCCTGGCGAAGACGTAGGGGCCGGCGTCCTGGGGGAAGACGGGGTCGATCTTGACGAGCGAGCCGGCGAAGGACGCGAGGGTGAAGGCGGACTCGATCTTCTGGGGCGGGACACCGACCGGGGCGGTCTCGTCGCCGTTGTTCTTGACGTCGAAGACCACGTCCACGAACCGCTTGTCCTCTTCGAACCGGTTCCGGGCGGGCTCCACCGTCACGCGGGACCCGACGACCTTGGTGACGAACTGGCCTTGGTCGATCACCGCGCCGGGGCCCAGCGCCTCCGGCTCTTCCGGGGCCTCGCGCAGACCGCCGAGCAGGGCGGTGATGCCGACGGCCGTGAAAGCCGTCAGCGCGAGTGCGGGCACCACTACGGGGCGTCTGGCCCTGTCACTGCTGCCGCCGGAGGGTTCCGTCATGAATAAGGATGGTAATAGGTCTCGCTTGTCTCATCTGCCGCAATGCTCCCATCGGAGTGGTCGAATTGCCGAGAAACCCTGCCCCTGCGGGGGTTGTAACTCATACGCTGGCACGGAACGGAAAGGGCTGACCCCAACTCCAAATGACATATCGGCGGCCGGAGGGTCACGTGGCGGACGTGCATCCCGAGCATGCCCAGCTCCAGGCGGACCGCATCTACCTGGGCTGGCAGTACATCCTGCTGCATCCCGACCCGGGCCCGCCCCCGAAGCGTCCGTCCCCCGTCGAGGATCAGCCCACCGCCGGAGAGGACGACCCCGCCCGGCTCGAACTCCTGCGCCGCGAGCGCCGCCAGGAGGACATGCTCAACCTGCCCGTACGCCGCTTCCGCAGGTCCATGCTGGTGGTGGTCGCGCTGATCCTGGCCGCCGCGGTGGCGGGCTACCTCGCGTGGTCGTTCGCGCTGCTCGGCCTGGTCGCCGCCGGCGGAGTGGCGGGCATCTGCACGTTCGCGCTGCTGCAGGGCGACAGGGCGGTGAAACACCGGGTGCTCGAGCAGCAGGCCGAGGACGAGCGCCAGCGCCGCGAACGCGACAGGGAGCTGTTCCGCGCGCAGGAGGAGCACGCCCAGCGCTACCGCGAGTGGCAGGAGCAGAAGGACCGCCACGACAAGCAGCTCACCTGGTACGCCGTCGCCGTGCCCGACGAGCTCGACCGCATCGACGTGGCGGGCGGCACGTTACCCGGGTGGTCGGCGCTGGTCACCCTGCTCGGGGCTACCCGCCTCTACAGCGGCGGCCACCTGACCGTGCTCGACCTGTCCGAGGGCGCGATCGCCAAGGACCTGATCGAGCTGGCCCGCAAGGGCGGCGACGACCCGCTGGTCTGGGTGCTCCCCGTCGACCTGGCCAAGCTCGACCTGGGCGCCACGCTCAAGCCCGAGGCGTTCGCCGACGTGCTGGCGCACGTGGTGAGCGTGAGCGAGGAGCACCGCAGCACGCGCGACCTCAGCTTCGACAACGCGATCCTGGAGCGGGTGCTCGAGGTGCTCGGCGAGAACGCCACGATCAGCCAGGTCACGGCCGCGCTGCGGGCGCTGGCGCAGGTGGGCGACCCGCGCGACGACCTGAGGTTCGGGCTGATCACCGCGACGCAGCTGGAGCGCATCGGCACGCTGTTCGGCCGCGGGGTGAGCGACCGCGTGGTGATCGAGCGGGCCTGGGCGCTGGAGTCGCAGCTGCGCAAGCTGGAGTCGCTCGGCACGGAGGCCGTACGCCTGCCGCCCGCCAGGCTCCGCGTGGTGAGCATGGACCGCCAGGCGGGCATGTTCGGCAACCGGGTGCTCGGCACGTACGTGGCCACCGCGCTCACCCACATCCTGCGCCAGTCGCCCGCCTCCGACCGGCCCTGGTATCACACGATCATCGTGGCGGGCGCGGACAAGCTGAGGGGCGACGTGCTCGACCGGCTGATGGACGCCTGCGAGACCTCGCGTACGGGGCTCGTGCTGACGTACAGGTCGCTCACCCCGGCCGTACGCGAGCGGCTGGGCCGCGGGCACGCCGCGGTGGCGTTCATGCGGCTCGGCAACGCCGAGGACGCCCGGGTAGCCAGCGAGCACGTCGGCACCGAGCACCGGCTGGAGCTGGCACAGCTCACCGAGACGATCAGCGACTCGCTGCCGGGGCTCAACGGCGGCTACATCTCCACGGTCGCGCAGGTGGAGGACGCCAGGGACGACCGCGACGAGAGCCACGACCTCGCCGGCGACATCACGGAGTCGACCGAGTGGGGCAGGACCGCCGACAAGATCTCGGAGAAGGAGCGGGTGCTGCAGCGCTCGCGCGAGTTCCTGGTCGAGCCGCACCAGCTCCAGCAGCTGCCCACGACGTCCGTGATCGTCACGGACGCGACCGCCCAGGGCAGGCGCGTCCGCCTCGCCGACGCCAACCCGGCCATCCTGGCCTTTCCCAAGACGACGCTCGGCGAGCTGGAGCACGTACGCGACGCCGTGCTCGCGCTCGACCCCAGCGCCCAGGACGGCGACGGAGAGCCCCCTCCGAACCTCGGACCACCACCGCCACGCCTGGACTGGCGCAAGGGCAGGCAATGACATGGTCAATGTCAAGGCGACGAGCTGACGGTTGACGGAATTTAACAAAGAACCGTCTGTGGGGGAATGAAATGCAGCCGAGCGTCTCGCTGAGCGGACCCTGGTACCGAATCCAGTCGATCGCAGCACCCTCGCGAAGCTCGTCGGCGGAATGGGATTTCGTCACCGTGCTTCCCGCGGTGCTGTCGGCGGCGCAGCGCGACCGGCCGTTCGTCATCGGGTGGCTGTCCAGAGGGTCCGGAGCACCGCTGGAACTCATCACGAACGCGGGCCCGCTCTCGCCGCCGCGCCAGCCGCGCAGGTCCACCGACGCGCCCGGCCGGCCGAGCGGGCCGCAACCGTTGCTGTTCCCTGGCGGGGCGCGCGGCGTGCAGCTCGACGAGGAGTACCTCGCCGATCTGGCGGACCTGGTGTGGACGCCGTGCCCGGGGCGGCAGGCGCCCCCGCTGGGCGGCAGGGGTCGGGAGCTGTCCGAGCTCGACCCCGACGAGCTGAAACGGCCGACGTTGTTCGAGTCGACGCTGGTGACGCTGATGTCGCGGCCCTTCGCGTGGCTGGTGGTGGCCGAGCCGACCGACCTGCTCGACGCCGAGGTGGCGCACCTGCGTACCCAGCTCAACGTGCTCAGGCAGTACGGCGACGCCTCCGAGCGCTCCCGCTTCGACGCCGAGCGCGCCGAGCGCCGCATGCAGGAACTGGACGCCTTCCGCGAGGCGGGGCTCTGGAACGTGCGCGTGCTGGCCGGCGGCGCCACCGCGGACGAGCTGCGGCAGATCGCGCCCGTGCTCGTCGGGTCCGTCGAGATGAGCCACCACCCGTACCGGCTGCGCAGCTCGCACGGCGCCGTCCACGCGCTGTCGGAGGCCCTCGCCATCACCATGCAGGACCCGGCCGACGGGGCCGCGGCCCCGTTCGCCGCGACCGCGGGGGCGCTGGCCGCGCTGGCCGGGCTGCCCCGGCGGGAGGTGCCGGGGGTGCGCGTGCTCGACTCGGGCTTCTTCGACGTGACGTCCGAGGCCGACGCGGGTGAGCTGGAGCTGGGCGAGATCCTCGACGGTCAGGACAGGGGCGTCGGCACGTTCCAGGTGCCGCTGGCCACGCTCAACCGGCACGCGTTCATCACGGGCGCGACCGGCTCCGGCAAGTCGCAGACCGTCAGGCACCTGCTGGAGCAGCTCAGCAGGGCCCGCATCCCCTGGCTGGCCATCGAGCCGGCCAAGTCCGAGTACGCCGCCATGGCCGGCCGCATCGACGACCCCCTCACAGTGATCAACCCGTCGGCGCCCGACGGCGTGCCGTTCAGCATCAACCCGCTCGAACCCGAGCCCGGCTACCCCGTCCAGGCCCACATCGACATGGTCAGGGCGCTGTTCATGGCGGCGTTCGACGCCGAGGAGCCGTTCCCGCAGATCATGTCGCTGGCCCTGCAGCGCGTCTACGAGGCCACCGGCTGGGACGTCGTCACGGGCGGCGCCGTCCCCGGCGCGAACGTCCCGCCCAGCGTCCCCACCCTCGAACAACTCCAGCAGCACGCCATGGACGTCATCAAGGAGATCGGCTACGGCCGCGAGGTCCAGGCCGACGTCGAGGGCTTCATCTCGCTGCGGCTGCGCTCCCTGCGCGTCGGCTCGGCCGGCCGCTTCTTCGAGGGCGGCCACCCCGCCGACATCGGCGGCCTGCTGGAGCGCGACGTCGTGCTGGCCATCGAGGACGTCGCCAACGACGAGGACAAGGCGTTCCTCATGGGCACGCTGATCATCAGGATCGTCGAGCACCTGCGCATGCGGGCCAGGCGGGAGAAGTCGCCCGAGCTGCGGCACGTCATCGTGATCGAGGAGGCGCACCGGCTGCTGCGCGACCGCGGCCACGGCCGGGCCTCCACCCACGCCGTCGAGCTGCTGGCCGGCCTGCTCGCCGAGATCAGGGCGTACGGCGAGGGCATCGTGGTCGCCGAGCAGATCCCGACCAAGCTCATCTCCGACGTCGTCAAGAACACCGCGCTGAAGGTCGTGCACCGGCTGCCCGCCGAGGACGACAGGAAGCTCGTCGGCGCCGCCATGAACCTCAGCGACGAGCAGTCCCGTCACGTGGTCTCCCTGCAGCCCGGCTCGGCTGCCGTCTTCGCGGACGGCATGGACCGGCCGCTGCGGGTGCGCGTGCCGCTGGGGGAGTCCAGGGAGAAGGTCCTGCCGGGACCGCCGCCGCCCATCCGCGGCCGCAGGTCGGCGGCCTGCGGCAAGCAGTGCCGCACCGGGCAGGCGTGCACGCTGGTCGAGCTGCGGGAGGCCGACGTGCTCGCCGACGCGCCCGAGTGGGCCTGGTTGCGCATCTGGTGCGAGACGGTCGTCCTCGCGTTCGTCAGCAACCGGCCGCTGCCCGGCGTGCCGCGCGCGCTGTCGGCCGTCTGGGCCGACCTGCCGGCGCGGCGCAGGGAGTGCCTGCTGGCCACCCTGATCGAGCGCTCGGTGCAGCGGCGCGCCTGGTCGCTGCGGAGCTGGTTCGACCCGGCGCTGCTGACGGAGAAGGCCGCGGAGACGGCCACGCGGCTGCTGTCCGCGCTCGACAACGGCGGCGAACGGCCGGGGGCGTCATGGGTCATCCCGCAGGTGCGCTGGCTGCACGAGGTCGACCGGCTCTTCCCGTACGGCCGCCCGGCTCCCGACCTGCGCACCCCGGCGCCGCCCATGGAGTACGCCCTCTTCCGCCAGCCGAACGGCAACGGCGTCGGCGACCTCGCGCCGACCGAGCTGCTCGGCCACCGGGCCAAGGCGCTGCGCCACCACCCGCTGTCGATGGAGGTGGACCGCAACCGGGAGCTGGCCTGGCGGGTGATCCTCGGGGACGACGAGAACGAGTCCGTGCAGCGGGACGTCATGACGGTCGCCATCGGCATCGAGTCGTCGGCCCGGATCCGGCACGTCGCGCAGACGATGGGGGCCGGATGGCTGGAAGGGGTGCTGTCGTGGCCGCGCCGCTTCGTGTTGCCGTTCGACCACGGCGGCGTCCCGGAGATCGCCTTCGCCGAACCGCCGGCCGCGTCACCCGCTCCGGTCCCGACCCCCTGAGGTGTGCTGCCGGGCCGCGTTTTCCGCCGCGTGGGCGGGCGAAGGGGCCAACCACGACTAGGATCCATGCACATGACCCAGCTTCCTCTGCGGGCGCAGCTCGCCAGTGCCCTGGGCCGCAGTGCCGCCACGCTGTCCAGGATGACGGGGCGCGGTGACGGCTCGGTGATCGGCGGCCGGGTCGGGCTGCTGCTCGAGCCCGACCTGCTGCGCAAGCTGGCCCGCGACCGCAAGCTGGCGCTGATCAGCGCGACCAACGGCAAGACGACCACGACCAGGCTGGTCACCTCGGCGCTTCTGGAGCTCGGAGAGGTGGCCACCAACGCGTTCGGGGCCAACATGCCGGCCGGCCACGTCTCGGCGCTCTCCCAGCACAAGGGCGCCCCCTACGGCGTGCTCGAAGTCGACGAGAAATACCTGCCCGAGGTGCTCGACACCACCGGGGCGGGCGTCGTCTGCCTGATGAACCTCAGCCGCGACCAGATGGACCGCGCCGCCGAGATCTGGCTGCTCGCGCAGAAGTGGCGCAGGGCGCTGTCGGGCAAGCCCACCCACGTCATCGCCAACTGCGACGACCCGCTCGTCACCTGGGGCGCCTCCACGGCCGCCAAGGTCACCTGGGTCGCCGGGGGCCAGCGGTGGAAGGAAGATTCCTGGTGCTGCCCCGAGTGCGGCGGCCCGCTCGACCGCAAGGACGCCGACTGGGCGTGCCGCGAGTGCACGTTCCACCGGCCGGAGCCGCAGTGGGCGGTCGACGACGACATGGCGGTCGGCCCTGACGGCGAGCGGTGGTTGCTCGACGTCCAGCTGCCCGGCGCGGCCAACCGCTCCAACGCCGTGATGGCGCTGGCGGTGGCCGACGCGTTCGGGGTGCCGGTGGAGCGGGCGCTGCCCCGGCTGCGCGAGGTCACCTCGGTCGCTGGACGCTACACCACGGTCGAGCGTGACGGCCGCTACGCGCGGCTGCTGCTGTCGAAGAACCCGGCGGGCTGGCTGGAGGCGTTCGACGTCGCCGACCCGCAGCTGCCGATCATCCTGTCGGTCAACGCCCAAGGTCCCGACGGCCGCGACACCTCGTGGTTGTGGGACGTCGACTACCGCATCCTGCGCGGCCGGCCCGTGTTCGTCACCGGCCAGCGCCGCCTCGACCTGGCGCTCCGGCTCGACGTGGCCGACGTGCCGTTCATGCTGTGCGACACGTTCACCGAGGCGCTGGCCATGCAGCCGCCCGGCCGGGTCGACGTGATCGCCAACTACACCGCCTTCCAGCAGATCCGATCGGAGTTCGGTCGTGCCGTCTGACAGCGCCCTGCGTATCGTCTGGATCTACCCTGACCTGCTGAGCACCTACGGCGACCAGGGCAACGTGCTCGTCCTGGAGCGGCGGGCGCAGCTGCGGGGCATCGAGACGGAGACGGTCCACGTACGCTCGGCCGATCCGGTCCCGGAGACCGGCGACCTCTACCTCATCGGCGGCGGCGAGGACCGCCCCCAGATCCTGGCCGCCGAGCGCCTGCGCAGGGACGGCGGCCTGCACCGCGCCATCGCCGGCGGCGCGGTCCTGCTGGCGGTCTGCGCCGGCTACCAGATCATGGGCAGCACGTTCGGCGGCGAGGAAGGCCAGCCGGTGGACGGCATCGGGCTGCTCGACCTCTCCAGCTCCCGCGGGCCCGCGCGGGCGGTGGGCGAGCTGGTGGCGGAGGTCGACGCCGCGCTCAACCTGCCCACGCTGACCGGCTTCGAGAACCACATGGGCGTCACCCACCTCGGTCCGGGGGTCAAGCCCCTGTCCAAGACGCTGGTGGGCACCGGCAACGGTGACGGCTTCGAAGGCTGCTACACCGGGCACGTGGTCGGCACCTACCTCCACGGGCCCGCCCTGGCCCGCAACCCGGCGCTGGCCGACCTGCTGCTGTCGTGGTGCGTGGGCGATCTGGCGCCGCTCGACGACTCCCGCTACGAAGCCCTCCGCCAGGAACGCCTCGCGGCCGTCCTGCCGGGCTGACCTCCGTCCTGAGGGCGCTGCGCCGCGTGCTCGGCCATTGACATGCAGCCCGTTGGCTGCCTATCGTAAAAAGGCAGCCAACGGGCTGCATGAATGTGGGGCGGCGGAACATGGACGAGGTGTTCAAGGCGCTGGCCGACCCCGGCCGGCGCAGGTTGCTGGACAGTCTCAACGCGCGCAGCGGGCAGACCCTGCGCGAGCTGTGCGCCGAGCTCGACATGGCCAGGCAGTCGGTCAGCAAGCATCTGGCCGTGCTGGAGGCGGCCAACCTGGTGACCACGGTGTGGCGCGGCCGGGAGAAGCTGCACTACCTCAACGCCGTGCCGATCAACGCACTCGCCGACCGCTGGATCAACAGGTACGACCGCCACCGGGCCGGCGCCCTGACCGACCTCAAGACGGCATTGGAGGACACCCCCGTGACGAGCCACGACTTCGTCTACACGACATACATCAGGACCACGCCAGAACGCCTCTGGCAGGCGTTGACCGAGCCCGCCTTCACCAAGCGCTACTGGGGCGTCGAGCTCGAATCGGACTGGACGGCCGGATCGGCCGTGACCTGGAAACAGCTCGGCGTCACGATCAAGGACCCCGGACAGGTCGTGCTGGAGGCCGACCCGCCGCGCCGGCTGGCCTACACCTGGCACACCTTCACGCCCGAGTTCGCGGAAAGTGTCGGCCTGAGCGGCGAGAGCCGCGCCGCGATGGCCGCGGAGCCCAGGTCAACGGTGACCTTCGAGGTCGAGCAGGCCGGCGAGATGGTCAAGCTGACCGTCGTGCACGGCGGCTTCCCGCCGGACAGCGTCGTGCGCGACGCCGTCAGCGAAGGCTGGCCCGAGCTGGTCTCCAGCCTCAAGACCCTGCTGGAGACCGGCGAGCCGCTCCCCGCGGGCAGCGGTCAGTAGACGAGGGCCTGGGCGCCCTCGGCGACCGCCTCCTCGACGAACGCCGGAGCCCCGGCGATGCGCACCCCGTCGATGAGGTCGTCGACGGTGATCTCCCTGCGGGCGGCGCACTGCGTGCAGAGCGTCACCCGGCCGCCGGCCAGCACGGCGTCGAGCAGGTCGCTGAGGGACGCGGCGTGCGGCAGGCTGAACTCCTTGGCCCGCCCCGGCAGCGCGAACCACGACGCCTCGCCGGTCAGCCAGAGGGAAACGGGGACCCCGCTCGCGAGCGCGGCGGCCGCCACCGTGAACGCCTGGTTGCAGCGCTCGGGCGCGTCGGCTCCCGCGGTCACCTTGATCACCAGAGATCGTGCCATGCCCGTCACCCTAAACTACCGAGCATGGAAGAACCTGAGGTGCACCCCGACCTGGAGCCGATCGCGTTCCTGCTGGGGCGGTGGGAAGGCGCCGGCGTGGGCGGCTATCCGACGATCGAGAGCTTCAACTTCGGGCAGGAGATCGAGTTCGGGCACAACGGCAAGCCGTTCCTGACGTACGTGAGCCGCACGTGGCTGCTCGACGACGCGGGCAACCGGGTCAGGCCGCTGGCCACGGAGTCGGGCTACTGGCGGCCGCAGCCCGACAGGCAGGTCGAGGTGGTGCTGTCGCACCCCACCGGCATCGTCGAGATCTACCTCGGGGAGGTCGTCTTCAACAAGATCGAGCTGTACACCGACGTGGTCGCGCGCACCTCCTCGGCGAAGGAGTACACCGCGGGTCACCGGCTCTACGGGCTCGTCAACGGCAACCTCATGTGGGCTTACGAGATGGCCGCCGTAGGACACCCGCTCACGGACCACATGTCCGCCGAGCTGAAGAAGGTAGCTTGAGGCGATGAGCACGCCATTCACTCCCGCCGCCGTTCAGGCGATCAAGAGTCACATGAACGACGACCACCCCGACGACGCGCTGATCATCGTACGCGGGCTCGCGGGCCGGCCGGAGGCGACCACCGCCGTGACGAGCGACGTCGACGCCGAGGGCATCGAGTTCACGGTGGACGGCGGCGAGCGGGTGCGGGTGCCGTGGGGCGAGACGCTGACCGAGCGCTCCCAGGTGCGGATGGCCGTCGTCCGCCTCTATCGCGACGCGTGCGACAAGCTGGGCATCCCGGCCCGGGGGTCGCACTGATCCGGGCGAACCGGGTCCGGACATGAAGAAGGGCCCCGGGCGACGCTCCGCCTGCCGAGCAGGCGGGCCGGATGGACCATGGTCGGGATGACACATCCCGCCCTCCGGCTGCCGGGGGCCCCGGTGGTTGTCTCGTATTCGCGAACGCCACGAGACAACAAGTCCGCAGCGCTAGCGGACAACCACCTCGCTAGCCCAACTATGAATCACCATTGTTTGGACCACCTCCTTTCCGCGTACCAACGAAGCTATGTGCTCCGGCTCGGAAGGGGCAAGCGAATATCGTCCGGCCCCGTCCGGCCGTCCGCCCGCAGCCAGCGGCCACGCGCCTTACACTCGGGACATGACGGAGACGCAGTGGCACGAGCAACTCCGCGCCAAGGGCTACCGGGTGACTCCCCAGCGCCAGCTCGTCCTCGAGGCGATCAAGGAGCTGATGCACGCCACACCGGAGGAGATCTGCGGCAAGGTCCGTGAAACGGCCCGCGGCGTCAACATCTCGACGGTCTACCGCACGCTGGAGCTGCTCGAAGAGCTCGGCCTGGTCACCCACACCCATCTCGGCCACGGCGCGCCGACCTACCACCTGGCCGCCGAGGCCGACCACGTGCACCTGGTGTGCCGGGGCTGCGACGAGGTGATCGAGGTGCGTCCCGAGATGGCCGACGGGCTGGTCAAAGGGCTGGACGAGGAGCTGGGGTTCGTCGCCGACGTGCACCACCTGACCGTCTTCGGGCGCTGCCGCAACTGCCGATAGCCTGGAGGGCATGCGTAGCCCTCTGCTCGACCTTCCCGGCGCCGTCGCCGCCGACGAGCCGGACTCCGACGTAGCCGCCCACTACGGCGACCTGTTCGCCGAGCAGCGCGCGCTGGCCAAGGGCGAGGCGGTCGTCGACCGCAGCAACCGCGAGGTGATCCGCGTCTCGGGCGCCGACCGGCTGAAATGGCTCAACGACCTGACCTCGCAGAAGCTCGACGCGCTGACCCCCGGCGAATGGACCCAGACGCTCGACCTCGACCTGCAGGGCCGCGTCCAGCACCACCTGACGCTGGTCGACGACGGCGAGAGCGTGCTCGCCCACGTCGAGCCGGGCACCGCCCAGAGCCTGATCGACTATCTCGACCGGATGCGGTTCATGCTGCGCGTCGAGGTGTCGCGGGTCGACGACCTGGCCGTGCTGTCCACGGCCGGCGAGGACTTCCTGGTGCCGCGGGCCGAGCTGCCCGAGCACCTGGGCAGGCCGGTGGCCGGATTGTGGGCCTATGAGGCGCTCAGGATCGAGGCGGGCCGGCCGCGGCTGGGGTTCGAGACCGACCACAAGACCATCCCCCACGAGGTGGGCTGGATCGGCGCGGCCGTCCACCTGACCAAGGGCTGCTACCGCGGCCAGGAGACCGTGGCACGCGTGCACAACCTGGGGCATCCGCCGCGCCGCCTGGTCTTCCTCCACCTCGACGGCAGCGTCGACACACTGCCCCCGCACGGCGCCCCGGTGATCTTCGAGAGCCAGGAGATCGGCGTGGTCGGCACGGCGGCGCGCCACCACGAGCTCGGCCCGATCGCGCTGGCCGTGGTCAAACGCACCGTGCCGGTGGACGCGCCGCTGCTGGCCGGCGGGGTGGCCGCCTCGCAGGAGATCATCGTGCCGCCTGACGCGGGCCGCAACGTCACCATCGACCCGTCGCTGCGCCGCCGGATCCGCTGAACCCCGGACGTCGGCGGCTCCGCCGCTCGGGAGGCTGAGGCTCTCAGACCTCCAGCACGAGCGTGATCGGGCCGTCGTTGACGAGCGACACCTTCATGTCGGCGCCGAAGATCCCCGTCTCCACGTGGGCGCCCAGCGCGCGCAGCTCGGTGACGACGGCCTCCACCAGCGGCTCGGCGACCGGTCCTGGGGCCGCGGCCTGCCAGGTGGGCCGCCGGCCCTTGCGCGCGTCGCCGTACAGCGTGAACTGGCTGATCACCAGGAGCGGCGCCGACACGTCGGAGCAGGACTTCTCGCCGTGCAGGATGCGCAGGCCCCACAGCTTGGCGGCGAGCCTGGCCGCCTCGGCGCGCGTGTCGGTGTGGGTGACGCCCACCAGGACGAGCAGGCCCGGCTCGGCGACCGCCCCCACCGTCCGCCCGTCGACCTCCACCGATGCCGAACTCACTCGTTGTACGACTGCTCGCATGGACATCCATTCTGGACCAGGAAGAACCATCCGTAGACTCGTCCCGAAAGGGGTCGCGACATGTCGGTGGTTGTGGAAGTCGTCCGGTCGGGGTTCGTGGAGTCCGCGCACCAGGCGCGCATGCTGACCGTGGACGCAGAAGGGCGCCTGATCGAGACGCGCGGCGCGGTGCACGTCCCGGCCTCGCCGCGCTCGTCGTTGAAGCCGCTGCAGGCGCTCGGCATGCTCCGCGCGGGCCTGGAGCTGGAGGGCGAGCTGCTCGCGCTGGCCTGCGCCTCCCACTCGGGCGAGCCGTTCCACGTCGACGGCGTCATGAAGATCCTCGCCGGGGCGGGGCTTGAGGAGACGGCCCTGCGCTGCCCCGAGGACCATCCGTTCGACAGGACGGTGACCGAGCGGAGCCGCGTCCACATGAACTGCTCGGGCAAGCACGCCGCCATGCTGGCCACCTGCGTGGCGAACGGCTGGCCGACGGAGACCTACCTGGAACCCAGGCACCCGCTGCAGCGTGCGATCCGCGAGACGGTGGAGGAGCTGACCGGGGAGCGGATCGCGGCCACCGGCGTGGACGGGTGCGGGGCGCCGCTGCACTACGTCTCGATGCTCGGGGTGACCAAGGCGTTCCGTGCGTACGCGCTGTCGTCTCCCGACTCGTACGAACGCAGGATCTTCGATGCGATGCGCGCCCACCCCGAGTGGACCTCCGGCACCGGCCGCCCCGAGGCCACGCTCATGCGGGCGCTGCCCGGGCTCATGGTGAAGGCGGGGGCGGAGGCGTTCGACGCGTTCGTGTTCGAGGACGGGCGGGCGGGCACCGTCAAGGTCGAGGACGGTTCGCAGCGCGCCCGCGTGGCCGTCACCGTGGCGGCGCTGCGCTCGCTCGGCCTCGACGCGCCCGACCTGGCCGAGCTGGGCGCTCCTGCGGTGCTCGGCGGCGGCCGCCCGGTCGGCGAGTTGCGGGTCCGCCTGCGCTGAGGCAGGTGGCGGTCCGGCACGCCGCCAGAGCGTGCGCGGTCCGGTACGCGTCAGAGCGTGCGGAACTGGCGGCTGGCGGAGATGGCGCCGGAGGTCGTCGTGGTGAACGTGCGCATCGAGCCGGCGAACTTGGACAGGTCCCACTCGGCGGGGCCGTGATACCAGTAGAGGTTGTCCGACTGGTGGCCGTTGCCGGTGACCGAGGCCACCACGCGCGACCAGTGCTCCACCCCGTCGAAGATCACGGCGTAGGGGAGGTAGCGGGAGAACAGCTCCACCCTGTGCTGTTCGGGCACGTCGCCCAGCTCGCCGGAGAAGAGATATTCGCGAAAGCCCATGGTGTGCGCCAGGGCCGCCGAGCCCTTGGCGGTCTTGGCCGGCATGTACTGCCCGCCGACGGCCAGCGCGCCGCCCGCGATGATCAGTGCCAGTCCGAGCAGCCCGTACGTCGTGAACCAGGCCAGCGCCACCGTGGACAGCAGGCCGGCGCCGATGAGCACCAGGCCGATGGTCGTCCACCTGGTGCGCTCGGTGTCGGGGCGGCGGGCGAACCAGCCCTGCTCGACCACGTCCGCGTAGAGCGCGTCGCGCACCTCGCCCAGGTGGCTGGTGAACGAGCCGGACAGCTGGGACAGCAGCACCGCGTCACGGCCGTCGAAGATGGCGTCGTAGAGCGCCCGCTCGTACGGCAGGAGCGCGTTGACGGGCGCGCTGGGCAGCCTGACGAGCATCCAGTCGGGCGCGTCGTACGTCTGGCGGGGCTGCTCGTCGATGCGCAGGTAGCCGCGGACCGCAAGGTCCACGATCGTGGCCGTCACGTCGACCACGTCGGCCTGCTCGTCGACGAGCGTGCCGATCTGGCCGGGACGCACCCCGTCCGGCGGCGCGAAATGCCCGTTCTGCACAGGATTGACGGAGTCCTTCTCGTGGTCGACGACCCTGGCGTCCCTGCCCCGGGTCCAGTACAGCAGGCCGAACCCGCCGAGCAGCAGGACCAGCAGGGCGGCCAGGGCGCCGCCCGTGACGAGGTCGAGGGTGAACGCGGCGGCCAGCGAGAACCGCTTCTCCAGGATGGGGGTCCCGGTGCTGGAGCCCTTCGGGTATCCGACGACCACGGTGAGCGCGTCGCCCGGCGCGATGTTCTCCTGCTCGAAGTCCGCCTGGGTGGCCGTGTGGTCCATGGACGCCGAGGTGCAGCCGATCGCCGAGGTCAGCTCGCCGGCGAAGCAGGACAGGTTCTGCACCTGGCCGGGGCCGCTCACCTTGACCGTCGCCTTGGCGACCTGCTGGTTCCAGCCGTTCACCGCGAACCAGCGCAGCTCCTCGACGTTGCCCGACGGCGTCACCGCGCCCTTGACGTCGTACTCGACCGTCCCGCCCGTCACGGTGAGCACGCCGTCGGCGTACGTGCCGCCTTTGACGTTGGAGATCTGGTAGAGCCGGTCGTTGCCGTCGTCGTACCGGGTCCTGGTGATGAACGTGCGCTTGAGCCCCCCCGACGCCCCCGTGATCTTCTCGACCACGTGCAGGGTGCCGTCCTTGCCGAGGGTCATCGTCACCTCGTCCGTGATCCCGGCCTCCGCCGCCATGGCGGGGGCTGCGGTCAACGTCAGAGTGGTGGCCGCGAGGGCTGCCATCGTGAGCCTGATACCCGTCATGGCGGCAAATCGTATCGGTTCGGACCTGTTAGTCCAGCGTGATGCTGGTAGCCGCCCGCTGAACGCTCTCCGGCGCGGCGCCCTGGCCGGGGTTCTCCGTGGCGAGTTCCTGATTCCGGGCGACGAACGGGCGCATGCGCTCCTCGTACCGGTCGCAGGCCGTCTCAGGGTTGCCGGCGAGCTCCTGAGCCAGCACGTACGCCCCCACGACGGCCAGGCTCGTGCCCTGCCCCGACATCGGCGAGGGGCAGTAGCCGGCGTCGCCCACGAGCGCGACCCGCCCCGCCGACCAGCGCTCCATCTTCACCTGGGCCATCGCGTCGAAATAGAAGTCGTCGGCCTTCCACATGGCCTCCAGCAGCCGTGGCCCCTCCCAGCGCATGGCCGAGCAGCGCTCCTGGACGAGCTGCTTCTGCCGCTCGGTGTCCCGGTGGTCGTAGGGGATCGGGCCGGCGGAGAAGCCCAGGCCGACCCGCATGACGGCGGGGTCGTGGTCGTTGAAGAGCGCGGCTCCCATGCCGTCCTCGTTGTGCCAGGTCTGCCAGTGGTCGAGGCCGAGGAAGTTGTCGGCGGTGAAGAAGGAGATGTACGTGCCGAGGTGGTGGACGAACCGCGACTCCTCGCCGAAGACCAGGCGCCTGACGTTGGAGTGCAGGCCGTCCGCACCGAACACGTGGTCGTAGCGCTCTTGCTCGCCGCTCTCGAACGTCACGTCCACGCCCCGGGCGTCCTGGGCGAGGGCGGCGATCGAGTCGCCGTAACGGTAGCCGGCGTCGGTGGCGCCGAGGAGGACCTCGTTCAGGTCGTCGCGCGTGATCTCGACGTCCGGGCTGTCGAAGCTGCCGCCGCTGAGCGTGCCCTTGGTGCTGCGCATGATCTCGTTGCCGTCGCCGTCGACCATGGACATGCCGCGCATGGTCGTCCTCCGGGCTCTGACCTGGTCGAGGAGGCCCATTTTCGCGATCACCGTGATGGCCGCGCCCCTGATGTCGACCGCCTGTCCGCCCTTGCGGGGGGCGGGCGCCCGCTCGACGACCGTCACGTCGCAGCCGTATCGCCGCAGCCAGTGGGCGAGGACGGGCCCGCCGATGCTCGCGCCGGAAACCAGAACCTTCATGCCAGTGCTCCCTTGTGCCGTTGACGACGTACGCGATGTGAATGTACGTAGTACATACAGCTGTTCACAAGGCTATGCTGGGAAGATCTGTACTAGGACAGGAGATCCGATGACCACTCCTCCCCACGCGCGCATCGCGGCCGACATCAAGCAGCGCGTGGCCGACGGCAAGCTGCGTCCGGGAGAGCGGGTGCCGTCCACCAGGCAGCTTGCCAGGGACTGGGGGGTGGCGCTGGCGACCGCTTCGAAGGCGCTCGCCCTGCTGGCCAGGGAAGGGGTGGTGGTCGCGGAGCCGCGCGTCGGCACGGTCGTGGCGGAGCCGCGCGGGCGTGCGAGGGCGGAGCCGCGCGATGGGCGGCCCTCCGGACGTTCAGGACGGGCGGAGCGGCCCGCGCCGCCAGGACATGACGCGACCCGCGAGCGCATCGTGCGCGCGGCCATCGAGATCGCCGACGCCGAAGGGCTGTCCGAGCTCACCATGCGCGCCGTCGCGGGCCGTCTTGGCATGGCCACGATGTCGCTCTACCGGCACGTGGGCGGCAAGGACGACCTGCTCACACTCATGATCGACGCGGCGGTCGGGGAGTTCCCGCTGCCCGAGGAGGCCCCGGACGGCTGGCGGGCCCGCCTGGAGACGTCCGCGCGCCTGCAGTGGGCGGCCTTCCGCAAACACCCGTGGATGGCCAGGACCTCCCCCCTCACCCGGCCGCTGCCCTCGCCCGCCCTGCTCAGCCACACCGAATGGGCACTGGCGGAGCTGGGCGACAGCCTCGACGCCACGAGCAGGATGTACGTGGTCGTCCTGATGCACAGCTACGTCCAGGGCATCGCGGCCAACCTCGACATGGAACTGCAGGCACGGGCCGACACCGGGATGACCGACGCCGAATGGATGAGCGGGCAGGAGGCCCGTGTGCTGGCGATCGCCGAGTCCGGCCGCTATCCCGCTTTTCTCGGCACGCTGGCCGAGATGGGCGGCGACTTCGACCTGAAGCTCGACCGGCTCTTCGAGTTCGGGCTGGCTCGGCTGCTCGACGGCCTCGCAGTGGAGATCGGCTGAGTGGAGATCGGCTGAGTGGAGATCGGCTGAGTGGAGATCGGCTAGCTGGAGATCTGGATGCGCAGGCGGCGGAAGCCGCGGCCCTTGCTCTCGATCTTGGCGACCTTGATGTGACCGATCTGCTTGGTGGAGGCCACGTGGGTGCCGCCGTCGGCCTGGGTGTCGAGGCCGACGATGTCGACGACCCGCACGTCCTGCACGGTCTCGGGCACCAGGTTGGTGGCCGTGCGGATGATGTCGGGGATGGCGAACGCCTCGGCGCGGGGCAGCACGCGCACGTCGATGCGCCGGTCGGCGACGATCTCGGCGTTGCAGGCGTCCTCGACGGCTTCCTTGAACCCCGGAGGCACCTCGGGCAGGTTGAAGTCCATCCGGGCGGTCAGCTCGTCCATGTTGCCGCCGGTGACGAGGCAGCCGTAGTCACGGAACACCACCCCGCACAACACGTGCAGCCCCGAGTGGGTGCGCATGAGGGCAGAGCGGCGCTCGTCGGCCACCGCCGCCCTGACCACCGTGCCGGCCGGCGGCACGGGGTCGCCCTCCGCCGGGATCAGGTGGAGGTCGTCGCCCTTGCGCACCCCGACGATGCGGGTCTCCACCCCTTGCCAGAGCAGAACGCCGTGATCCGCCGGCTGGCCGCCGCCACCCGGATAGAATGCCGACCTGCTCAGCACGATCCCCTCAGGCGACGACTCCAGCACCACGGCTTCGAAGTCGCGAAGATCCTGGTCTGACAGTTCGAGTCGTTGCGTCCGCCCGTGGAGGTCGTGGGTCATATCGGCAGCCTAGCCCTCAGAGGTGGTCATGCGCGGCCTGACGCATCGTTCCCGAGCCGTACGGGTCGTCGCGCTGGCGGGCCTCGGCACGGCGTTCCTGAGCGGGTGCAACGCCGGCGCGGAGGCCACCCCGCCGCTCGTGCCCGCCACGCCCGTCGTGCGGCCGGCCACGCCGGTCGTGATGTTCGTGGGTGACAGCTTCACCGTGGGGTCGGGTCCGGTGCCGCGATGGAAGACGTACGCGGCGGAGACCGCGCGCCTGCTGGGCTGGCAGCCGGTCATCGCGGGCGCGGGCGGCACGGGCTATCTCAGCAAGGGGCGGGTGGGGCGCTCGTTCCAGCGTTCGTTCGAGGTGGAGCTGTCGTGGCGGCCGGCCCCTGACGTGCTGGTCATCTCGGGCGGCCACAACGACCGGCGCTGGGGGCCGGCGCGCGTGGGGCGGGCCGCCGAGCGGCTGCTCGACGCCGTGCGCGGGCACTGGCCTGACACCAGGATCGTCATGGTCGGCCCCATCTGGCTGGACGTCCCGCCCGCGAAGGCGTACGCCGTGCGCGACGCCCTGGCGGAGGTGGCCAGGCGCGAGGATGTGGCCTTCCTCGACCCGATGGCCGCGCGCTGGCCGCCGGAGGCGGTGCTGCCCGACGGTGTGCATCCCACGGCCGCCGGGCACGAGCGCATCGCCGCCTGGCTGGCGGCCCAGCTGGCCTGACTACCAGGGGCCGTAGGGGCCGTTGCCGCCGCGCCCGCCGCCCATGCCCTTGACGGCCGGCTTCACGTCGACGATGTAGACGGTGGCCGCGATCACGGCCGCGATCGAGAAGATGCCGATGCCGATGCCGAGGAACTGCCTGTCACCGACGATCATGAAGGCGTTGAAGTAGCCCCACGCGCCTCCCGCGGAGAACAGCGTCGCCAGCACGAGGATCAGCAGCCAGAGGTTCTTCTTCAGTTTGCCCGCAGAGAGAAACGCGTTCGTCGGGACGCGCAGCGCGTGCACGAGCGCGTAGACCGACATGCCGAAGATGACGGCGGCGAGCACCAGGAAGAGGAGGTTGAACACACCGTTGATCAGATTCATATTCGTTGGCTCCGCCTATACGCCGCGAGGAAATCGGCTTCAGCCTAATAGGCGCCCCCGGCGCGCGGGCACCCAGAAAGAGGAAAGGCCCGCCTCTCCATGGAGGCGGGCCTTTCGCTGGGTCAGGCCTTGGCCTTGGTGGTGCGGGTCTTCCTGGCCGGCTTGACGGGCTCGGCGACGGCCGGCTCGGCGGCCTCCGACACCTCTTCGAGCTCGAGTGCGGCCTCGCCGGACGCCTTGCTGACGGCCTTGCGGCCACGCGTGGCGAAGTCGTCGTAGACCTCGGTGGCCTTGTGCGTCAGCTGGTCGGCGTAGCCGCGGGCCTTCTCGGGCAGCTCTCTGGCCAGGCCCTCGGCCCTGTCGGCGACCTCGCGGGCCCTGACGGGAAGCTCCTGGGTGAACGCGCGGGCCTTGACCGGGAGGTCCTGGGTGAACTCGGAGCGGCGCGACTGCAGCTTCTGCAGCTGCTCGGGCAGCTCGCGCAGCTTCTCGACGGCGTAGTCGCCGACACCCGCGACAGCGTAGAACGGCTTGGACTCGGTCAGCTTCTTGACCTCGGTGGCGAGCGTCATGGGTTAACCTTCCTTGGTTTCCTGGGTGACGTTGCCGTTGCCGGAGGGCGCCGCGTAGGGCTCAAGAGCGGCGAGAAACTCCTCGGGCAGCGGATCGTCGTCCGTTTCGGCGTCGCGCCGGGGGTGAGCATTCTGGGAGGTCTGCTCGTCCCCGGCGGGCGCCTCCTTGCGGAACGACTCGTAGATATCGATCAGCACTTGGCGTTGCCGTTCGGTGAGAAGCGGGTCGGCCCTGATCGCGGTGATCACATCGCTCGGCGGCTCGCGGTCCTCGATGAGGCCCGCCTGCACGTAGAGCGCCTGCGAGGAGATGCGCAGACCCTTGGCGATCTGGTTGAGAATCTCCGCGCTCGGCTTGCGCAACCCGCGCTCGATCTGGCTGAGATAGGGGTTGGAGACCCCTGCGGCCTCAGCCAGCTGGCGAAGTGAGATCTTCGCCTGCTGCCGCTGCTCGCGGATGTACTCGCCGATCGAGCCGACCTTGGGTAGTGCCATGCCGGTATTCTGCCTCGCGCTGCTTGCAATTGCAAACGCGGTGATTAACTCCAGCAAGCACTAGAGCTGGATGACCCACAGGAACGGCGTGGCGGTGAGCAAGCTCACAGAGAGCGCGATGAACCCGTAGCGGGCCGGCGCGGCCAGCTCGGGACCCGGCTTGATCAGGCGGTCGACCCTCGCCATGACGTGCTGGGCGTGCACGCCGAGCATGCCCTGGGGCGTCGGCATGGCGCCCGCCGTGCCGAACCGCAGCAGCGCCGTCGCCAGCCTGCGCGGCGAGCAGTAGCGGCGGGCCCGGTCGTCGGCGGCCATCTCGATGAGCAGCTCCACCTGCGACTGCGCGTCGGCCACCACCTTCGACCAGGGCAGCGCCCTGCGCAGCGCGGCGAACGGCAGCAGCACCAGGTCGTGCCGCTCGCGTACGTGCGCCGACTCGTGGGCCAGCACGGCCGCCAGCTCGCCCTCCGACAGCAGCTTGAGCGCGCCCTCGCTGACCACGACCTGCGAACGCAGCCCCGGCACGCAGTAGGCGGCGGCGCTCGGATGGTCGAGCACCCGCACGCCGGGCACACCCGGGTCGTCGCGGGAGATCAGCGCCAGCAGCATGCGGTGGCGCCGGCGGGCCCGCAGCGCCTGCACGCCCGCCGTGATGAGCACCACCACCAGCACGCTCAGCGCGGTGAGGCCCGCGATCAGGGCGAGCACGTGCAGCGCGTCCCACGCCTGCGGCGGCGTCTCGCCCCGCCCGAACGCGATCAGCCCCTGCAGCACCCCCGTGCCGTAGGGCTGGACGGCGTAGGCGAGCATGGCGCCGGTCGTCGCCAGCCCCCACGCCACGCCGAGCGACTGCCAGACGATGACGGCCAGCCGTGGAGCCCGTGAGGTCCAGCGGGCCGTGGTGAAACGCCAGGAGCCGACCGCGCACGCCATGGCGAGCGCCGCCAGCACCGCTGCCGTGATCACTCTTCCTCCAGCTCCGTGAGGACTCTGCGCAGGATCTCCGCCTCCGTGCCCGACACAGCCTGGGCGAAACGGGTCAGGGCGGCCGATCGGTCACCCGTCATGTCCAATGCCTCCAGCATAAGCTCAGCGATGTACGCGTCGCGGCTTTCCGCCGGCTGATATCTCCACGCGCGGCCGTCACGGGCGCGCTCGAGGAAGCCCTTGCGGGTGAGCCGGTCGAGCACCGTCATCACCGTCGTGGGGGCGAGATCGCGGTCGGCGATGAGCCTGCCGACCTCGCGGGCGGTCAGCGCACTGCTCTGCGCCCAGAGGATGTCCATGATGCTGCGCTCAAGCTCGCCAAGACCCTTCACGCCCTTCAGACTAGCTCTACAACCTGTCGAGCTGGCATTCGGGGCCGCGCGATCCTCCTGCCTCCTGGCGACGGTACGTCAGCCGCGGGGGGCGTACATGATGACCGCCACGCCCAGCAGGCAGATCAGCACGCCGGCGACGTCCCAGCGGTCGGGCCTGAACCCGTCGACCACCATGCCCCAGCCCAGCGAGCCCGCCACGAACACCCCGCCGTAGGCGGCGAGGACCCTCCCGAAGTCCGCGTTCGGCTGCAGCGTGGCCACGAAGCCGTACAGGCCGAGCGCGACGATCCCGGCGCCGATCCAGACGGCGCCGCGCTGCTCGCGCACCCCCTGCCAGATCAGCCACGCGCCGCCGATCTCGGCGAGCGCGGCCAGCACGAACAGCAGCACGGACTTGACGAGGGTCATGCCCCACGAGGTTAGCCAGCCCGGCGGCCGCGGTTGGCGGCGGCCGCCCATCGCATGGCACCCTCGGAAGGGTGGAGATCACGCTGGTCCTCGGCGACATCACCGAGCAGGAGACCGACGCGGTGGTGAACGCCGCCAACTCCTCCCTCATGGGCGGCGGGGGCGTCGACGGCGCCATCCACCGGCGCGGCGGGCCGGAGATCCTGGACGAGTGCAGGCGGCTGCGCGCCTCCCGCTACGGAAAGGGCCTGCCGACCGGGCAGGCGGTCGCCACGACCGCGGGCCGGCTGCCCGCCCGGTGGGTGATCCACACGGTCGGGCCGGTCCACTCCCGGTCGCAGGACCGGTCCGGGCTGCTGGCCTCCTGCCACCGCGAGTCGCTGCGCGTGGCCGACTCGCTCGGGGCTCGCTCCGTGGCCTTCCCGGCGATCTCCACCGGCATCTACGGCTGGCCCGTCGACGACGCGGCGCGGATCGCCATGGAAGCCGTGCGGGAGGCCGAGACGTCCGTGGCGGCTGTCCGGTTCGTGCTGTTCGACGACAGGGCCTACGCCGCGTTCGCGTCCCTGCTGTGAACCTCTAGCGGGGATCGACCGCCGACCACGGCAACGTCAGCTCGCCGAGCCGCCACCGTGCGGGCCCGCCGAGCGGCGGCCGCAGGGGCACCGGCCATGACCCGGCCAGGACGCGCACGGCGGCCAGCCACCGCTGCCGCCTCCCATGAGCCCCGTACGCGGCGCTCACCGCCCACGCGTGGTCGAAGTCCCGCAGGAACGCGTGGATCCGCTCACCCGGCACGTTGCGGTGGATGAGGGTCTTGGGCAGCCGGTCGGCCAGGTCGGAGGGCTGCTCGAAGGCGTCGAACCGGGCGGAGAAGGTGATCGTCCCCGGCCCTTCCCTGGACACCCCGGCCCAGACCGCGCGCCGCCCGTTCTCCGACGACGTGCCCTCGACCAGGACGCCGCCCGGACCCAGCCCGTCGCGGAGCACGTCCCAGTAGCGCCAGGCCTCGGCCTCTTCGTACTGTCTGAGCACGTTGAACGCCCGCACCAGCGTCGGCGGGCGCGACACGGGCAGCTCGAAGCCGCCCAGCCGGAACGTCAGGCCCTCCCGCTCGTACGGCTTCGCCACCGCCACCCGCGCCGGGTCGATCTCGACGCCCACCACCTCGACCCGCGGCGCCACCTGTCGTAACCGCCTGAACAGCTCCAGCGTCGTGGTGTGGGAGGCGCCGTAACCGAGGTCGACCACCAGCGGCCGGCTCGCGGCCCGCAGCAGCCCGCCGTGCACGGCCGCGACCCAGCGGTCGGAGCGCCGCAGCCTGTTGTGCCCGGTCGTCCCCCTCGTGATCGCCCCGACCGGCCTGCGGGCGGGGGACCTGCCCATCAGCCGGCCGCCGCGCGGACGGCCTCAGCCACCGACGCGGTGGATCCTGTGCTGCGCCGCCTGGGCGCGGGGGCGGATGACCATGCGGTCGACGTTCACGTGGGCGGGGCGCGTCACGGTCCAGGCGATCGCGTCGGCCACGTCGTCGGAGGTCAGCGGGTCGGGCACGCCTTCGTACACGCGGGCCGCGGCCGCCTCGTCGCCGCGGAACCTGGTGACCGCGAACCCCTCGCTGCGCACCATGCCCGGCGCGATCTCGACGATCCGCACCGGCTGCCCGACCAGTTCGAGGCGGAGCGTCTCGACCATCGACGTCTGCGCGTGCTTGGCCGCGCAGTAGCCGCCCCCGCCTTCGTACGACACCAGGCCCGCCGTCGAGGTGAGCATGACCAGCACGCCGTCCCCCGACTCGATCAGCCGGGGCAGCAGCGCCTGGGTCATGCGCAGGGAACCGAGCACGTTCGTGTCGTACATCCGCTGCCAGTCGTCCAGCCGGGCACCGGACACCGGTTCGAGGCCGAGCGCGCCGCCGGCGTTGTTGACCAGCACGTCGCAGCGGTCGAGCGCGCCCGCCAGCGCGTCGACCGACTCCTGGGAGGTCACGTCGAGCGTCACCGGCGTGATCGAGGGGACCTCGGCGGCCAGCTTGTCCAGGCGGTCGCGGCGCCTCGCGCCCGCCACCACGTCGTAGCCCTCGCCGGCGAGCCGGCGGGCGGTCGCCTCCCCGATCCCGCTGCTGGCGCCCGTCACCACGGCTGTTCTGCGCATGCCCCTCATCCTGCCAGTCCCGCTGGTCCGCGTCGGCGGGCAGGTCTGCCGGAGTTGTACCCCGACTGTGACTAAGTGTCGGGAATGTCGCAAAAATCTGGTGGGTTGTCATTTGTTCGGAGGTGGTGTCGAGTGAGGCGACGACGGGTCCACCGGGTCGCGACCATCAGCATGCACACGTCGCCGCTGGACCAGCCCGGCACGGGCGACGCCGGCGGGATGAACGTGTACATCGTCGAATCCGCCAAACGGCTGGCCCAGGCCGGTGTTGAGGTGGAGATCTTCACCCGCGCCACCGCCCGCGACCTGCCGCCCGTGGCCGAGCTCGCCCCCGGTGTCCTCGTCCGGCACCTCACCGCGGGCCCGTACGAGGAGATGGACAGGAGCGACCTGCCCGGCCAGCTCTGCGCGTTCCTGTCGGAGGTCCTGCGCACCGAGGCCATGTACGACCCCGGCCGCTACGACGTCATCCACTCCCACTACTGGCTGTCCGGCCAGGTCGGCTGGCTGGCCAAGGAACGCTGGGGCGTGCCCCTCGTGCACACCATGCACACCATGGCCAAGGTCAAGAACCTGCTGCTCGCCCAGGGCGACAAGCCGGAACCCCAGGCCAGGGTGGTGGGCGAGGAACAGGTCGTGGAGATCGCCGACCGCCTGGTGGCCAACACCGCCGACGAGGCGCGCGAGCTCATGGACCTGTACGGCGCCGCCGAGCAGCGCGTCGCCGTCGTGAACCCCGGCGTCAACCTCGCCGTCTTCCGCCCCGCCTCGCAGGGCGCCGCCCGCCGCCGGCTGGGGCTGCCGCAGGACGCGCACGTGCTGCTGTTCGTCGGCAGGATCCAGCCGCTCAAGGCGCCCGACGTCCTGCTGCGCGCGGCCTCCAGGATGCTCATCGACGACCCGTCGCTGCGTGACCGGCTGGTGGTCGCCTGCGTGGGCGGCCCGTCCGGCAACGGCCTGGCCCGTCCGTCGGTCCTCGCCGAGCTGGCGGCCGAGCTGGGCATCGCCGACGTCGTACGCCTGGTGCCGCCGGTCGCGCAGGAGGAGCTGGCCGACTGGTACCGGGCCGCGTCCGTGACGGTGGTGCCCTCCTACAGTGAGTCGTTCGGCCTCGTCGCCCTGGAGTCCCAGGCCTGCGGCACCCCCGTGGCCGCCGCCGCCGTGGGAGGGCTGCGTACCGCCGTGCGCCACGACGTCTCCGGCGTGCTCGTGAACGGCCACGACCCGGCCGTCTGGGCGGGAGCGCTGCGCCGCTTCGTCACCGCGCCGCGCCGCCGCGACGAGCTCTCGCGGGGCGCCCGCGCCCACGCCGCCGCCTTCGGCTGGCAGGCCACCGCGGCACGGCTCATGGAGGTGTACGCGGCCGCCGTGGCGAATCTGCACAAGACGCCCGTGGCCGTGAACCTCTAGCACCCGTACATTGTTCTGGCCCGCCTATGCTGGGCTGCATGCGCGATGTCGTCGAAGCCGCGCTCAAGGCCGCGGACGTCACCTACGACGAGCCGCGACCAGGGGCGTTCCTGGTCAGACTGCCCGGGCAGCACAAGCTCGCCACCATGACCTGGCTGATCGTCGGGGAGACGGTCCTGCACGTCGAGGCGTTCTTCTGCCGCGGGCCCGACGAGAACCACGCCGAGTTCTACCGCTGGCTGCTCGGCAAGAACGGCACGATGTACGGCGTGCACTTCTCCCTCGACCCCGTCGGCGACGTCCACCTCGTCGGCCGCGTCCCCCTGGCCGCCGTCGACGAGGACGAGATCGACCGGCTGCTGGGCTGCGTGCTGACCTACGCGGACGACTGGTTCGACCGGGCGCTCGAGCTGGGCTTCGCCTCGTCGATCCGGCGCGAGTGGGAGTGGCGGGCCAAGCGCGGCGAGTCGCTGGCCAACCTGCAGGCCTTCGCCCGCTTCGCCGACCCGGCCAGGTCGGAGCGCCCCTAGGATTGGGCGTATGGCGACTTTGGTGCTGCTACGGCACGGCGAGAGCGACTGGAACGCGAAGGGCCTGTTCACCGGCTGGGTGGACGTGAGCCTGTCGGCCAAGGGCGAAGACGAGGCACGCCGGGGCGGCAAGCTCCTCCAGGAAGCCGGGCTCCGCCCGGACGTCGTCCACACCAGCCTGCTGACCAGGGCCATCCAGACGGCCCAGCTGGCGCTGGGGGCGGCCGACCTGCTCTGGCTCCCGGTCAAGCGCAGCTGGCGGCTGAACGAACGCCACTACGGCGCCCTGCAGGGCAAGAACAAGGCGCAGACCAGGGAGGAGTTCGGCGAGGAGCAGTTCATGCTCTGGCGCCGCTCCTACGACACGCCCCCGCCGCCGATCGCCGACGACGACGAGTTCTCCCAGGCCGGCGACCCGCGCTACGCCCTGCTCCCCTCGGAGCTCATGCCCCGCACCGAGTGCCTGAAGGACGTCGTCGAGCGCATGCTCCCCTACTGGTACGACGAGATCGTCCCCGACCTCGCCGCCGGCCGCACGGTCCTGGTGGCGGCCCACGGCAACTCCCTGCGGGCCCTGGTCAAGCATCTCGACGGCGTCAGCGACGAGGAGATCGCCGGCCTCAACATCCCGACGGGCATCCCGCTGGTCTACGACCTCGACGCCGACTACAACCCGGCGGTGCGGGGCGGCCGCTACCTCGACCCCGAGGCGGCCAAGGCGGCCATCGAAGCCGTCGCCAACCAGGGCCGCTGACCTCTCCCGGCCGAGGGCGGCGGCGCTCCCGCGACGCCGCCCGGGGCGGCTAACCCGGGCGCGACCCCGTAACGAGATAGACGACATCCCCGGCCACACGGACGGCGTGGTCCGCGTAGCGCTCGTAATAGCGCCCGATCAGCGTGATGTCGATCGCCGGCTCGACCCCGTGCGGCCAGTCCTTGGCCAGGATGTTCCTGAACAACCGCCGGTGCAGCCGGTCCATCGCGTCGTCGTCCTGCTCCAGCTCCAGCGCCGACTCCACGTCCCTGGACGCCACGCAGCTGCCGGCCTTGGTGACGAGGTTCTCCGCGATCTGCCCCATCTCCACGATCGTCGAGCGGGTCTCCGCGGGGATCGCCGAGTCGGGGTGGCGCAGGCGGGCGACCTTGGCGACGTGGACGGCGAGGTCGCCCATCCGCTCCAGGTCGGTGCCCATGCGCAGCGCCGTGATGACCATCCGCAGGTCCATCGCGACCGGCTGCTGCCTGGCCATCAGCTCGAAGATCGACGCCTCGATGTCGGCGAACGTCGCGTTCACTTCCTCGTCGCGGGAGATCACGCTCTCGGCGAGTGCGAGGTCGGCGTCGAGCAGCGCCGTGGTGGCGCGGGAGATGGCCGAGCGGACGAGCCTGGTCATCTCGACCAGCTTGTCGGTCAGCGAATCAAGTTCTTCGTGGTACGCGTCGCGCATGCCGTCACCGTACGGGGCCGACGATGAACGAACTCCAACGCTCAGATGAACTTTCCAGGAAAGGCATGTTCATCCCCTGATGAGGGGGTCTGTCCTGCAGAAAAGGCGACCTACCATCGGAGACATGAGTGAGATGGCCATGAGCTTCGCGGCCCTGGCCGGGTTCGTCGTGGGCGCCCTGGCGGTCCTGTTCTACCGCAACCAGATCGAGGCCCCGAGCCGCACGGCCGCGAACGACGGCGTGGAGACGGGTGCGGCGCTGCCGCAGGGGGTGGCCTCCGTGCTCGCCGTCCTGCCGTCCTCCGCCGTGGTGCTCGACGCGCACGACCGCGTGCTGCGCGCCAGCTCGGCGGCGCGGGCGTTCGGGCTGGTCAAGGGCGAGCGGCTGATGGCCGCCGAGCTGCTCGCGCTGGCCAGGCAGGTCCGCCGCGACGGCGAGATCCGCGAGAGCGAGATCGACGTCGCGGGGCACAAGTTCGGCCAGGAGACCACGAGCTTCGCCGTCCGCGTGGCGCCGCTCGGCTCCCACGGCCAGGTGCTGGTGCTGGCCGAGGACCAGACGGAGCGGCGCAGGGTGGAGGCCGTGCGCCGCGACTTCGTCGCCAACGTCAGCCACGAGCTGAAGACCCCGGTGGGAGCGCTGAGCCTGCTCGCCGAGACCATCCAGGACGCGGCCGAAGACCCCGAGGCGGTCACCCGCTTCGCCGGGCGCATGCAGCTGGAGGCCGCCCGGCTCAACTACCTCGTCCAGGACCTGATCACGCTCAGCCGGATCCAGGGCGCCGAACCCATCCCCACCCCCGGCCAGGTCTCGATCGACGAGGCCGTCAACGACGCCGTCGACCACTGCAACACCAGGGCCGCGGCCAAGGACATCGCGCTCGTCACCGGCGGCACCTCGGGCCTGCGCATCTGGGGCGACGACGACCTGCTCGTCACCGCGCTGCGCAACCTGATCGACAACGCCGTCGGCTACAGTCCCGAGCACACGAGGGTCGTCGTCAGCGTGCGGCCCGCGGGCGACTCCGTCGAGATCAGCGTGAGCGACCAGGGCATCGGCATCCCGGAGGAGGCCCTGGAGCGCATCTTCGAGCGGTTCTTCCGCGTCGACGCGGCCAGATCGCGCGCGACCGGCGGCACCGGCCTCGGCCTCGCCATCGTCAAACACGTCGCCGCCGCGCACGCGGGCGAGGTGACCGTCTGGAGCAAGGAAGGGTCCGGCTCCACCTTCACGCTCCGCCTGCCCGCTTTCGGCGGCACGGCGGTGGCAGTACCACCCTCGATTCCCCTGGAGGCCGCCAAATGACTCGAGTGCTCGTCGTGGAGGACGAGGAGTCCTTCTCCGACGCCCTGTCCTACATGCTCCGCAAGGAGGGCTTCGAGGTGTCGGTCGCGGCGACCGGGCCCGAGGCGCTCGACACCTTCGACCGCAACGGCGCCGACCTGGTGCTGCTCGACCTGATGCTGCCCGGCCTGCCCGGCACGGAGGTGTGCCGCTCACTCCGCCAGCGCTCCAAGGTGCCGGTGATCATGCTGACCGCCAAGGACAGCGAGATCGACAAGGTCGTCGGCCTCGAACTGGGCGCCGACGACTACGTCACCAAGCCGTTCTCCTCCCGCGAGCTCGTGGCCCGCATCCGCGCGGTCCTGCGCCGCCAGGGAGACGTCATCGAGGAGCTGGAGACGGCCGTGCTGGCCGTCGGACCCGTACGCATGGACGTCGACCGCCACGTCGTCGCCGTGCGCGGTGAGCAGGTGCAGCTGCCGCTGAAGGAGTTCGAGCTGCTGGAGGTGCTGCTGCGCAACGCGGGGCGCGTCCTGACCAGGGGCCAGCTCATCGACCGGGTCTGGGGCGCCGACTACGTGGGCGACACCAAGACCCTCGACGTCCACGTCAAGCGCCTGCGCGCCAAGATCGAATCCGACCCGTCCAACCCGCGCTGCATCCTGACCGTGCGCGGCCTTGGCTACAAGTTCGACGCCGTCGAAAGCTGAAAACCCCTGTTCCGGTACGTCTCGCGTACCGGAACAGGGGTTTTCGCGTGTCTAGTGCCCCTCCTCCGCAGTCGCGGAGGGCGTCGGGGTGGGCGTGGGCGCGGGGGTGGCGTTGGGAGCCGGCGGGTAGTCCTGGAACTCGCGGCTGCGCGTGACCACAGGCACGTTCATGGACACGACGCCGGCCTTGGCGAACTGGAGGTCCAGCTTGATGCTCTCGCCGCCTCTGAGGCTCTTGGGGATCGACTCGAGCATGATCTGCGGGGTGGGCTTGCCGGTGTTGACGAGTTGGCCGACGGGAAGCTGGATCGGGGCCGTGACCTTGGCCTCGCCCATGCCCCCTGCGGAGACCTTCTCCAGGGTGTCAGGTGCGTCCGACTTGTTGAGGATGTTGAGGTAGACGGGGGCGGAGCCGCGCCAGGCGAGCTGCGCCCCGGGGTCGGGGCCGAGGATGAACGCCTGCGGGATGTGAATGCCGCGCATGCCGTATGCACCCTTTTCGATCAACACTTGCGCCTCGTTGGGGGCGTACGGCTGGTTGGTGGTGGCGTCGAATCCTGCCCCGCAGCCCGCGAGCACGGGGGCTGCCAAGAACGCGGCGGCTACGACAATCCAGCGACTGCTGGTCACGGGCGGGTTCTCCTTGGTCTTGCGCATGCGTGTGTGAGGCTCACCCGCATGTCTCGCGCATGCGCATGAGCCGCGCCCACCTTATCGACCTGAATGCATGGTCATATCCGCACCCCCGCAGGTCATTCGCTATGTCCGCAAATGAGATTCATACAGTTGAGCACTTGTCAAGCCCCAATATGCGGCTTTGACCTGCAGTTATGAGGATTTCACTGTTCCGGGAGGCTGTGGATGCGTGGTACCCTGGAGTACAGCGGAAGGGGTACTTGTCACATGACTTTCCAGGTCGGCGACACTGTCGTCTACCCCCACCATGGGGCTGCTCGGATCGAAGCAATCACGACGCGATCCATCAAGGGTGAGGAAAAGACCTACCTGGTGCTCAAGGTCGACAAGGGCGACCTTACCGTCCAGGTGCCAGCAGAAAACGCAGAACTCGTCGGCGTGCGCGATGTTGTCGGCCAGGAAGGCCTTGAGCGAGTTTTCGACGTCCTTCGGATGCCGCACACCGAAGAGCCGACCAACTGGTCTCGTCGCTACAAGGCCAATCTCGAGAAGCTCGCCTCCGGCGATGTGAACAAGGTCGCCGAGGTGGTTCGGGACCTGTGGCGGAGAGACCGCGAGCGCGGGCTGTCCGCGGGCGAGAAGCGCATGCTCGCCAAGGCGCGCCAGATCCTGGTCAGCGAGTTGGCCCTGGCCGAGAAGACCAATGAGGACAAGGCTGAGGCCCTTCTCGACGAGGTTCTCAACTCCTGATTACGAATCTTCCACGGGTGGGCGTCGGAGTCGACGTCCACCCGTTCGCTTCCGGGCGCGAGCTCAACCTCGCCGGCCTGCACTGGCCGGGCGAGACCGGGCTCGACGGCCACTCCGACGGTGACGCCGCCGCACACGCGGCCTGCGACGCGCTGCTGTCCGCCGCCGGTCTCGGCGATCTGGGCCGGCTGTTCGGCACGTCCGACCCGCGATGGGCCGGAGCGTCGGGCGCCGCGCTGCTCGAGGAGACCGCGCGGCAGGTGCGCGCCGCCGGCTACGAGATCGGCAACGTCGCCATCCAGGTGATCGGCAACCGGCCGAAGCTCGCGCCGCGCCGCGCCGAGGCCGAGAAGGCGCTCGGCGCCGCGGTCGGCGCGCCGGTGAGCGTGAGCGCCACCACCACTGACGGGCTTGGGCTGACCGGCCGCGGCGAGGGCATCGCCGCGTTCGCCACCGCGCTGGTGGTCAACCTTTCCTGAACGCCGGGCGTCTTACGCAGGGACGCGTGAGGGTGTCCCGGCGGGTCGTCGCCAAGCCCGCCGAAGTCCGAAGGCGGCGGTTCGTCACTGGCGCGGTACGGACCGCCGCCTTCCTTTTTTGGGTAGTTTGCCTGTTCAACGGGTAGGTCTGTCCGGAGACATGTGAACGTCTCGGGGGGAGCTACACATGATCGGCGCGATAGTTTCGGCAGTAGTCATCGGCGCCATAATCGGGGCGCTCGGCAGGCTGCTGGTGCCCGGCAAGCAGAAGATGTCCATCGGCCTGACTCTCATCGTCGGCATCGTGGCCGCCCTGATCGGCACGCTGATCGCGCAGGCGTTCGGCTGGGCCGACACGAAGGGCATCGACTGGATCGAGCACATCCTCCAGCTCGTGCTGGCGGTCGTGGGCGTGCTCCTCGTGACGCGCATGGGGATCGGGCGCTCCGGCCGTACCGGAAGAACCTAGGCTGACCTGCTCGTTCGTCATATCTGCGCATAATCGCGGTAGATCGGGTAGCGAGCACCCCGTGGGAGTGAACCGATCACCCTCACGGGGAGGTTTGTGTCATGACAATCCAGTCCATCCTCGGCGCCATCCTGATCGGTGCCGTGATTGGCGCAATCGGCCGCCTGCTGCTTCCCGGCAGGCAGGCCATCGGCTGGATCCTCACCATCGTCGTCGGCATCGTGGCGGCTCTCCTGGGCACGCTGCTCGCGCAGGTGCTCGGCGTGGAGACGACATCTGGCATCGACTGGATCGAACTGGTGATGCAGGTCGTGCTCGCGGTCGTCGGCGTCGGCCTCGTCGCGGGGCTGCGCCGCGGCTCGAAGGTCTAGGCTCGCGGCACTGCGCCGCGGCTCGAAGATTCCAGGCGGATTCGGGTAGGCCCGCCCGGGAAGGCTCCCGGGCGGGCCTTTCCTGGTGTCAGTCCTCCGGCGGGCGCGGGGTGCTGCGCAGCCGCTCCGAGGGCGCCGGGGTCTCGTCGTGGACCACGGGGTGCGGGGCGGTGTCCTCGCCCTCCCGCCCGGCCTCGTGGCGGTCGGCGGCCTCGGGACCATGGGCGGGGTCGGGCCCGTCGTCGGCGACGACGGGATGCGGCTGCGTGTCGGCGTCCTTGTCGTCGTCGGAGCGCGGGTGGACGAGGACGTCCCCCGGCTTGACCCGATCGCCCCACCGCACGGGCCGAGTCGGCGGCTCAGGCTCCCGCACGGGCTCCTGTTCCGGCTCCCGCCGGGGCTCCGGCTCCGGGCTGGGCTCCGACTGCCGGCTGGGCTCTGGATCCGGCTGGCCGTCCGGCTCGGACTGTGGTTGCGGCTGCGGATCTAAGTCCACGGGGCGGAGCTCGGGCGCTCTTCTCTCTTCCTCCTCCTGCACGGGCCACTCGGACACCTGCGCCGAGACCGGCGAAGGGGCGGGCTCATCATGCGAAGCCGTCCTCGGGGCGGGCTCGGCGCGCGTCTCGGGGGCTGGCGCGGGCTCGGAGAGAGACGGCCTCTCGGGGGCGGCCGCGGGACCCGCGACCGGCGACGGCGCGGTCGGCTCCGTGTCCGGCGACGGCCGGCCGAACGGCACGATGTCCTGCTCCGCGGCAGGCTCGGTGTCGGCGCCGCCCGCTGATTCGCGGCGGGCGTGCACGTGCTTGATCAGCAGCAGCCAGAGCCACAGGGCCAGCGCCAGCATGACCCAGGGCGCGAGGGCCACGACGATGGCCGTCTGCCGCACGTCGAACCCGAACCGCACCGCCGTCGCCACGTTCACCGCCGCGGCCGCCACGATGAGCAGGACCAGCACGAACGCCGCCTGCACGCGTACGAGCAGCTTGGCGGAGCGCAGCAGCAGCACGCTGATCAGCGCGACCGCCAGGAGCGCGTCGAAGGCCGCGGGATAGAGGTAGGCGAGGTCGGTGGCGGCCTCGCCGGTGACGGCCAGCGCGCGCAGGTCGTCGAAGGAGAGCGCGCACGCGGCACCCGTGAGGGCGGCGACGGCGAGTCCGGCAAGGGCGATGCCCAGGCGGCGGAGCGCAGAAGGGGGAGTCACGTCCATGGCGGTTGTGAGCCTACAGAAGAATGGAGGGCCAGACCGATCTAGGAGGACACATGGCCGTGCTGTCAGAAGATGCCCGCAAGCTCCTGGAAGCGCCGAATTTCGCCACTATCACCTCTGTCAATCCGGACGGCGGCCCTCATTCGAGCGTGGTCTGGATCCGTACGGACGGCGACGACGTGATCTTCTCGACCGTGAAGGGGCGCGTGAAGCCGCGCAACTTCGAGCGCGACCCGAGGGCGAGCCTGCTGGTCATCGATCCGGACGACCCCTACCGCTACGTCGAGGTGCGCGGGCGGGTGTCCATGACGTCCGACCCGGAGGGCGCGCTCATCGAGGAGCTGTCGCAGAAGTACCGGGGGCAGCCCTGGGAGGACAAACCGGGCACCGAGCGACTCATCGTGAGGATCTCTCCGGACAAGGTCACGTTGCGCGGCTGATTTAACGGTCAGGAGGCGGCTCTGAGGCGTTAGCCTTTCATTTGTGAGCCTGCACATCTACGACACCAGCACACGCGCCATCCGCGAATTCGTTCCGGTCGAAGCCGGTCGGGCGTCGATTTACCTGTGTGGGGCTACCGTGCAGGCTCCTCCGCATATCGGGCATATCCGCTCGGGCGTGAACTTCGACGTGCTCCGCCGCTGGCTTGCCCGTTCCGGATATGACGTGACGTTCTGCCGCAACGTCACCGACATCGACGACAAGATCATCAGGGTGTCGGCCGAGGAGGGCGTGCCCTGGTTCGTCGTGGCCGAGCGCAACCAGCGCGCCTTCACCTGGGCGTACGACACCCTGGGCTGCCTCCCGCCGACCGTCGAGCCCCGCGCCACCGGGCACGTCCCCGAGATGATCACGCTCATGCAGCGGCTGATCGAGCGCGGCCACGCCTACGCCTCCGAGGGCGACGTCTACTTCGACGTGCAGTCCTATGCCGACCGCTACGGCTCCCTCTCCAACCAGAAGGTGGAGAACATGCGGCCCGCGGCCGACACCGACGACGAGTCCTGCAAGCGCGATCCCCGCGACTTCGCCCTGTGGAAGGGCGAGAAGCCCGGCGAGCCGACCTGGCCGACCCCATGGGGGCCGGGCCGGCCCGGCTGGCACCTTGAGTGCTCGGCCATGGCGACGAAATACCTCGGGCCGGCGTTCGACATCCACGGGGGCGGGATCGACCTGATCTTCCCGCACCACGAGAACGAGATCGCCCAGTCGCAGGCGGCGGGTGACGGGTTCGCCCGCTACTGGATGCACAACGGCATGCTCAAGATCGGCGCGGAGAAGATGAGCAAGTCGCTCGGCAACTCCCTGCTGATCCCCGAGATGGTGCAGAAGGTGCGGCCCGTGGAGCTGCGCTACTACCTGGCGGCCCCGCACTACCGATCCTCGATCGACTACTCCGAGGAGGCGCTGCAGGAGGCCGCCGCGGCCTACCAGCGCATCGAGGGCTTCGTCACGCGCGCCGCCGAGGTCATCCACGACGTCGACGCCCACGCGCCGCTGCCGCAGGCGTTCGCCGACGCGCTCGACGACGACCTGGGCACCCCGCAGGCGCTCGCGGTCGTGCACGAGGTGGTGCGCGAGGGCAACGTGGCGCTGTCGCGGGGCGACAAGGAAGCCGTGGCCCGGCTGCTCGCCGAGACCCAGAACATGCTCGACGTGCTCGGCCTCGACCCGCGCTCGCCGCAGTGGCGAGACACCGGGTCCGACCTGTCGCCGGTGGTCGACGCGCTCGTGGCGGTGGCGCTGGAGCAGCGCCGTGCGGCGCGGGAGCGTAAGGACTACGCGGCCGCCGACGCGATCAGAGACCAGCTGAGCGCCGCCGGCATCACGGTGGAGGACACCCCGCACGGGCCGCGCTGGGAGCTGAGCCGCTAGAGGGGGCGGGCGCCCTGGTTGCCCGCCTCTTCACGGTGAACGAGTTGCCCCGCGCCCCGAGTACCCTTGATGCCATGGCAGCAGGCGGCAGGGGCTCGGGCAGGCCCGCGAAGAAGAAGGGCCCGTCCAAAGGCACCGGAGGGCAGGGCCGCCGGTCGCTAGAGGGCAGGGGCGCGACCCCACCCGCGGAGATGCGGCACTGGTACAAAGACAAGGCCCGTGCCGAGCGCGTCGCCCGCGAAGAGCGCGGCGGCAGCCGCCGCGCCGCTCCCACCAGGTCCAGGCGTTCGGAAGACGCACCCGAATACATCGGCGGGCGCAATCCGGTGCTCGAAGCCCTGCAGGCCGACGTGCCCGCCAACGCCCTCTACGTGGCCCAGCGCATCGACAACGACGACCGCGTACGCGACTCCATCAAGATCGCGGCAGAGCGCGGCATCGCCCTGCTCGAAGTCACCCGCGACAAGCTCGACCGCCTGACGGAAGGCGCCGTCCACCAGGGCATCGCGCTCCAGATCCCCGCCTACGACTACGCGCACCCGTCAGAGCTGGTGGACCTCGCCCACGACGCCGGCGACCCCCCGCTGATCGTCGCCCTCGACTCGGTCACCGACCCGCGCAACCTCGGCGCCATCGCCCGCTCCGCCACCGCCTTCGGCGCCCACGGCCTGCTCATCCCCTCACGCCGTTCGGCCGGCGTCACGGGAGGCGCCTGGAAGACGTCCGCGGGAACACTCGCCACCCTGCGCGTCGCCCGTGCCGCCAACCTGACGGCCGCCCTGCGCGACTACCGCGACGCGGGCCTGTTCGTGGTCGGCCTCGACGGGGCCGGCGAGACCGACATCGGCGAGGCCCAACTGCTGACCGAGCCGCTCGTGGTGGTCGTGGGCTCCGAGGGCAAGGGGCTCTCACGGCTGGTGCGCGAGCAGTGCGACGTGGTGACCCGCATCCCGATGCACGCATCTGCCGAGTCACTCAACGCGGGGGTGGCGGCTGGCGTGGCACTGTACGAAGTCGCTCGTCACAGGCGTCGCTAGCGTCTACACTGATAGGCCGCGCCGACGTAGCTCAATCGGCAGAGCATCTGTCTTGTAAACAGAAGGTCAGGGGTTCGATTCCCCTCGTCGGCTCGCAGCTCAAAGGCCCCTTCCGCGACTCGGGAGGGGCCTTTTCGATCTTGTACAGCAGCGATGTACAGCAACGGTTTCGCACCGATGCGACACCTACTGCACGCGAAGCTCCTTGCGGACTGCACGGACGTAGGTGTCGAAGGCAGCTTGAAGTTCATCCAGATGCTTGAATCCATCCGAGTTCATGTAGATCAGGAGTTGGTCCTTCGCCTTCTCCGCTGCCCGATAGCTTGTCTCCGAGGCGAAGACCTGGACCGTCAGCAGAGCATTGACCAGGGCCTCAAACTGCTCTGGTTCAAGCTCAGATGGGGCTGGGCTCTCGTCGTACGGGGTGTGGGACGCCGTTGCGTTCCAGTAGCGGTTGAAGGTCTTGAGGAACTGGGCATGAGCCTCTCGACGGTGCTCGTAGGAGCGAGCCACGGTCTCCCTGCGGTCTTGCCAGAACTGGGTCAGCGCGACTCCGCCGAGTGCGGTTACTGCTCCGAGAATGACCTGCCACATGTCATCCTTCTTCCATCGGAAGCTGCTTTCACCTAAAGGTGCCAGCACAACGGGCGGCCTCAGCGCGGATGAGACAAATTCCTCCGCTTCGAGCAGCGGCCAAGCGTGAGTGGCCGGCCTAAGTCTCAGGTCAGTGGGCGTCTGTATGGGATGGATACAGAGCCTTACGGGTTTACGTCGTCGAGGTCAGCGACCGTTGGGAGGGCACATAAGTGATCGAGTAGCTCTTCCCGAAACAGCCGCCCATTATCGCAGGTGAGTAGTTCTGACGGGCTTGGCGCTTCTACGATCGAACACGTGACCACCTCCGACGTGATCGCGTTGATCGCTGCCACCATCGCGGTGGCTTCCTTGCTCTATGCTCGCCGATCCGCAATCGCAGCGGTGCATTCGGCCAAGGCTGCTGCTGATTCTGCCAATGCAGCTGCTCGTAGTGCGGACGCTGATGAGCTTGCAGCCGTTCAGCAGGCGCGGACCGAAGCCGACTCCGGACGTGTGAAGGTCTACATCAGCTTGGAACGCCCTCAAAATTGGAGGCTGACCTACCTCGGGAAGGAGATCTGTGACCAGCACGTCTTCGAGTTCGTCGATCAGACGGATTTCGAAGGGAACTGGCTTGAGGCTCCTGTCCGCGGCATTCTCGTCAACGAGGACACGCGCACGATCGTTGTGGACGATCGGTGGGCATGCGTAGGCGGATCAACCCCGCTATGGCCCGAGCCTGTACCTGAGCCCCTTGCCGATCATCGGGGAGTGCGAGTACCGCCTGGTGGGGTTGTCATCTTTGAGACCACGATTGGTGCGTGGACCGAACGTTGGCGAGAGCTGTGGGTGAAGAACAACTTAGAAGAGCTTTGGTCCCGCGGTCCTGAGACCTCTTTGCGGGTGTGGGCTGCCCAAGAAGGCGATGGAGGGGACTACACGGCGGAGGAGCGCCACAGTCCGCCTAGCGGGTGGGAAATCCGTATAGGAGTGTATGACTGGGCGTTGCAGCCGATGCCTAAGGATGACCCGGACACGCTCACCTGGCGTCTGCGCGGCAGGCCATCGTTCATCGTCACCCGTTCTCCCTATCGACCCACCCCTCAAAGCATCCACGAGCTCATACGATCCGATGATCGGGAGAGTGGAAGCTTCTGATGCCAACCGGACTTGTGGACAGCGCAAGCCGGGTCGATTTGCGACCATTTGTGCACTTGGTCCTCAGGTGGTACTCGCTGCGTCGAACAGAGTCTCGGGATAAATGTGGGAAAAGGGATGGCTCAAGTGGCGAGCGGTGACTTCTTCTGGTAGGAATCTACCTAGCACTCATACAGGGTGAGCGCTAATAGTCGGTGCCCCCTCCACCGCAGAGCGGAAGGGGGTAACCGTGCCCCGTGGGCCTCCGTCTTGGTGTCGATACCCAAGGCAAGACCGGGTTTCCTTCAGCGTTCTTGGCTGGAGAGCCCGTGGAATGGGGGAGGCCCCCGCCTGGTACGCGAAGGCCTCCCTAGGTACCCGCATGAATGAGTACGTAGAGGAGCCTACACATGGCCATCCGTATCACCCACATCCGCCTTGAGGGCGGTGCTCGGCACGAGCACATCGTGCGCCTCTGGTGGATCAATCCCAGCACCAGCAAGACGGGCGAGAACTCGCGCGCAGACCTCGTGCAGTGGATCGAGAAAGAGAACGGGAAGGCCTACGTGGAAGACGCCCGGGGCAACCGTGCCGATGTCCACGTGGTTGTGCCGCCGCACGGTGCGAAGTACCTCCGTACGAAGGCGGATGGCGTCTGGACGAACAATCTCTTGAGTCTTCCCAGACACTAGGGTGACATGCCGAGTGCGGCACTCCCGACTACCGGGATCTGCCGCACTCGGTTTCGTCGTGTTACTTCCGGCGATGCCGGTGCCGCTCAGCCGTTCAGGCTCCGGTTGAGTCTCTCAAGCGCTTTACGGGTCTCGGGGCTTGGGATCTGGGTGTAGACGTTCATGGTCACGCTGATCTGCGAATGCCTGAGGATGCGCATCGCAACGCGTGGGTGGACGTCGAGGGCGGCCAGGAGCGAGGCGCAGGTGTGCCGGGTGTCGTGGACGCGGATGCGTGGGACACCGGCGTTCTTGCAGTGCGCTTCGAAGGCCCGGTTAAGGTTTCGCGGCTCGATGGGCGTGCCGTACCTCGTGGTGAAGACCAGGTCCGAGTCCTTCCACTTGTCGCCGGCCTTCTCTCGCGCCTTGTCTTGCGACTCGCGACGTTGCTTCAGGGCCGAGACGCACATGCCCAGTAGCGGGAGCGAGGCCGACGAATCATCGGTCTTGGTCTTCTCGCGGAGTAGGAGCTGCCCCCGCACTCTGGTGAGTTGACGGGCAATGTGGAGTTCCTCGCCGTCGAGGTCTACGCAGTCCCAGGCCAAGCCGAGAACCTCACCACGGCGTAGGCCGAGGACGAGGATGAGCACGTACGCGGCATACAGCGGATCGTCCTGGACGTGCTCCAGGAAGCGACGGGCCTCGTCCACGCTCCATACGACCTGTTGCCGCTTCTTCTTGGTCTTGCTCGCGCTGGGGAGGGTGGTCAGAGCTGCGACGTTCTTCGCGATCAGCTCCTCACGGATCGCGTGGCCGAGGGCGGCTCGTAGGGTACGACGGATGCCGATGATGGTGTAGCGGGCCGGGTATCCCTTGCAGCACTTCCCGATGGCGCAGCATCGGTGCTTGGCTTCAGGGCGCTTGTGGTCCTTCTTCTGGTCGCAGCAGGTGCAGAGGGTGGGCAGGGTGTTGAGCCAGGCTTGTACGTCGCGGACGGTCAGCTTGTCGAGTCGCTTCTTGCCCAGGCCGGGAATGATGTACAGCCGAACCAGGGGCTCATAAGCCACATAGGTTGTCGGTTCGCGGTTGGGCTCCACGACTTCGCTCAGCCAGCGTTTGAGAAAGGCCGCCACTGTCTCGTGCTTGGTGGCCACCGGGCCTTTTCGCGCTTGGTCGTGGAGCTTGAGCCACTTCTCGTGGGTCTCCTCGCGGGTCTTGCCGTAGGCCCATTTTCGAGTTCTCTTGCCCTCCGGTGTGGTGACCCAGACGTAGCCCGCCCACCCGTTCTTGTACGGGAAGATCGAGCCTTCGTTGTTGGCGCGAGTACGGCGGCGCCTGCGGGGGCTCCTGGGCTCTTCCGGGGTGGCGGGTGAGGCATTTGTGGGCATCAGGCGGCCTCCTCGCAGAGTCGGGTCACGTAGTCGTTCAGGGCTTCGGCTGGGATGCGGCGGCAGCGGACGCCGACGACGATCGAGTTGAGTTCGCCGGAGCGGATGAGGTTGTAGAGCGTCCAGCGGCTGACCTTGAGCGCGGCCATGGCTTGCGGGACTGTGAGCAGTTCAGAGGTCATGTGTGCCTCCGAGCTGGGCACCGGCGATGGTGGCGGCGATGAGTTGGTCGCCGCGGGAGTGGCCCTTGCCTGCGTATTGCCATTCGCTGATGACGAGGACGGTGTCTTCGTCGAAGAGGGGGAGGCGGCCGGTGGTGATGTCGGTGTCGCGGGCGTGGTGTTCTCGGTCGGCTCGGATGTCGCTGAGGGTGGTGGAGTAGTGGCGGGAGCGGGTGGAGAAGTGGCCGCGGAAGCCGAGCATGTGGGCCCAGTCGGCGAGGCGGAGTTCGGCCAGTTCTGGTTGGGTGCCGAGCTGCATGCTGGAGGTGATGAGGCGGTGGGCGTGGTCGCGCAGGTTGTAGGCGGTCAGGTCGTCGAGGGGGTTGATGCGGTGGTCGAGTGTGCCGACGCATTCGGCGGCTTTGGTGGCGTACTTGGCGATGTAGCCGGCGACAGCTTGATCGGTGAGGTCGCCGTTCAAGGTGATGGGGCGGATGTCGAGCTGGTCGCCCCAGCGCAGGTTCCGCTCTGGCTGGTCGGCATAGGGGGGTGCGGTGGCCGAGACGGCATTGCCGGCGTGGTGGATTGCTTGGGTCAGGGTGTCGGTGGTGGCCCAGGCCGGTGGTGGTGCGGTGGGTCCGCCGGGGCCGTCGAGGCGGATGACGGCGTGGAAGTGGACGACGCCGCGCCGTTGGTATTCGGCGACCTTGGCGAAGGAGAGCGTCAGGTGGTGGCGCAGCTCCTTGAGAAGGAGGCCGCCGAGCTTGGCCAGGTGGCGGCGTAGGGAGTCGGCGAAGCGCTTCCACAGCAGTGGCGCGAGGGCGTTGAACAAGACGCTGCCGGTGTAGTCGTAGCAGTCGGGGCAGAGCGGTTCGCCCAGGCGCGGGTCGTCCTTGCTGTGGCGTTCGGTGCAGGACATGGCGCGGCCGTGCGGGCAGGTGATGGCGTTGCGGCGGGCGTGGCAGGGCTGGACCTTGCCGCCATGCGCGCGGCGGGTGTGGACCGGGCCGAAGGACGGGGCGGTCAGGGTGACGAACAGGGTCGGGTGGCTAGTGACGGTGTCGGGGACACCTTTGCCGCCGATGAGGCCGGCGCGGATGAGGTGGTAGGTGTCGGCGCGGTAGGTCTCGGCGCAGGCGGGGCAGCGGGTGGCGCGGCGCGGTCTTGCATGGGACGCGTAGGACGCCGTCGGGTTCGCTGCGGGTGGTGTAGCGGTGCAGGAGTTTGCCGGTGGCTTGGTCGTAGTGGTCGACCTTGCCGCGGAGGTGGATGGGCTGGCGGCAGCCGCCGGTGTGGCGGATTTGGCTGGCCCAGCGGTCGTAGTCGGGCCGGTTGAGGCGGGTGATCATGCCGGTGATGGCGTGCGCGTTGGTGTGGGTTGCAGGCAAGATGGAGACCTCCTCTCACTCGTTCGGGTGATGGGGATGGCCCCCGACCTGGCGGTCGTCTTGGCGGATGTGCGGCCAGGCCGGGGGCGCTGCGCTTATGCGCCGTGGTTGTCGATGCCGGTGCCGTCGCAGTCGGTGCAGCGGGCGTTGTCGGTGTCGATGCCGGTGCCGTTGCAGGTGCAGCAGCGGAAGTGGATCACCGGCAGGGTTTCGGGCACGGGGCTATCTCCTTTCGCGTGGTCGGGTGGTCAGGTAGACCCGCCAGTGGTGCGGGTGGGCGCGGTCGGGGTAGGCGCGTGAGACGGCCTGGACGGTGAAGTGCAGGCATAGGCGGAACAGAGCGTCGATGATCTCGGCTCGGGTGCCGTCGATGCGGATACGCATAAGTCGTGCTCCTGGTCAGGCGGCGGCGGGCGTCGGGTCGGGCTGGATGCAGCCGCGGTAGCTGGTCTCGGCGTCGTAGCGGGCGCGGGCGGCGGCCAGGATGGCGACGGCGCGGTATTCGATCGGGCCGAACATGCGTGAGGTGGCGTAGTGACCGCGCGAGGCGTCCTCGTGGTTGATGTCCGTGCCGAGGAGGGCGGCGAGCTGGTCGATCTCGGCGCGCTGGTCGTCGTCGCTGTCCTGGCGGGGGAAGTGGTGGACGGTGACGCTGGGCGGGACGGGTAGGTCGGGGTGGGTTTCGAGGAAGGCGGCCAGGTCGAGCAGGCCGTTGATGAGGGCGGTGCGGTGGTCGTGGTTCATCGGTCGGGGTCTCCTTTCAGGCGGTGCGCAGGGTGCGCAGTAGGTCGGAGGCGAGTTGGTTGGACACGCCGAGGTGGGCGCGTAGGGCGTCGCGGGTGATGGGTCGGCCGTGTTTGGCGTGGTGGTCGTCGGCGACGCGGCGGGCGTAGTCGACGAGTGCGGGCGCGAGGTCGCCGTCCCGTTCGTCCTGGGCGTCGTCCTCGTCCTGGGCGGGGTGCGGGACGAGTTGCGGGGCCGGGGACGGGGCCAGGACGGTCGAGGACGACGCCGTCGGGGCGGTGGTCGGGTCGGGCGTGGGTGGTGCGGCGTTCGAGCATGGATATGGCGATGAGGAACGCGGCGGCCGGGGTGGCGGCGCTGATCCAGCCCCAGACGGTCGGTGTGGCTTGGGCGAGGTTGGCGGCCAGGGACAGGGCGATGCCGCCGGTCAGGACGAGGACGGGCCAGGAGACGCGACTGTGCCGGGTGCGGTGGTGTTTCTTGTCGCGTTGGCGTTCGCGGGCGGCCATGACGCAGGTCAGGTCGATGCAGACGGCGACGGCCCAGGACATCCAGCCGGTCTGCCCGTGCTGGCTGGCGGTGTCGCGGATGTGGGTGAACGATCCGGCACCCGCGATAGCGGCCAGGACGAGGACCGGGCCGGTGTCGAGCAGCCAGCAGGCGAAGCGTCGCATCGTTCCTCCCTCCCTTGGGTTCAGGCGTTGACGGGCTGAGGTAGGTGGGTGGTGATCTCGTCCCAGGGCGGGGTGAGGTGGGCGTGGGTGCGGGCGGCGTGTTCGGCGGTTTGCTCGGTGACGTAGAAGGAGCGGGCGCGGTACCATTGGCCGTCCTGTCCGGCGACGATCGCGACGCCGGGCGTCTCAGCGGCGATGGCCCGCGCGGAGACGAGCGCGGCGGGGTCGAGGTCGCCGAGCGTCATGGTCGCGGTCTCCGGGTCGTTGACCCGGTGGCAGATCCGGCCCGAGCACTGCGCGCGCAGGGCGGTGACGCCGGGTCCGAGGTCGGAGCCGATCCGTTGACCGCAGCAGAACAGGTAGATGCCGAACGCCCGCCCGAGCTGCGCCACCCGCAGCAGCGCGGTCGAGGTTTTGGCGATCTCGTCTTTCTCGGACTTGTCGGCCATCAGGTACAGCTCGGCCAGCTCGTCGACCAGGACGACGACCGGGACCGGGCGGATAGCGGGCGGGAGTTGCCAGATGTTGCGCGCGGCGGCCTGGCGGCACAGCCCCATGCGGTCGATCATCAGGCCGACCAGGTCGCACAGCAGGTCGACGGACTCTGCCCGCGAGGTGGCCAGCGCCGACAGCCGGGGCGCGTACGGGGTGAACTCGACGCCGCCTTTGAGGTCGAAGCCGACCAGCGCCACCGGCTGCGGCGCGAGGCCGACAATCAAGGTGTTGGCCAGGTTCGACTTGCCGGACTGGGTTGCCCCGGCGTTGAGCCAGTGCGGCACCGTGCGGAAGTCGATCACCCAGGGCTGGCCGGTTTCCAGCCGTCCCACGGTGACCTTGAGCAGGTCAGTGGAGGGCGGGAGGTGGTCGACTTTGATGAGCGGGTCGCGCATGGTGGCCATGAGGACGACGCGGCCGGGCCGGGGTGAGGAGACGCGTACGGCGTGCACGCCCCAGGAGTGGGCGAGGCGTTCGGCGGCGTCGGCGTAGTCGCCGGGGGTCTGGCCTTCCAGGGTGTGCAGGGTGACGCGCCAGCCGTGCCGGGTCGGCAGGGGCAGCCACATGAACGGTTTGGTGTCGACGGCGACCCGCTGGAAGCGGCGGCGGACTTTGACCAGGCCGGTGGAGGCGATCGCTCCTGGGACGGTGGTGAACCACCAGTGTTGCCGCTTCTTGGTCAGCCCGCAGCCGAGTGCCACCCGCCGCCAGGACGCTCGTACGGACAGGGCGATGAGCGGGAAGCCGACCGTCAGCCAGAACGAGCGGTAGTGGTAGCGGCGCCAGGCCCACAGCCCGGCCGCGAGGGAGGCCAGGACTGCGGGGACTGCGAGTACTTCGAGCGCTTCACGCATCGGCGGCCTCCCGTACTGGGAGTAGGGCGTTGGCGCGGTAGGCGATGCCCCATCGGCCGGCGATCTCCCAGACGTAGCCGAGCAGGCCGACGGCGTTGATCTGGTCGCCGACGGTGATGGGTGGTTCGCCGGTGATGCCGATCTTGACGAGTTCGATGCGGCCGAACTCGTCTTCGACCGAGACGGTGACTTCGTAGACGGTGTTGCCGTTCTTGTCGGTCTTGATCTCGCCGGTGTCGCGGTTGAGCACCCTGGGGCGGGGTGCTTTGACGCAGGTGATGGCGAGTTTGCTGACATCCACGGGGATCGGGACGGAACGCATGGGTGGTGACCTCCTCTTTCATCGTGAGCAACATAGTTAACCTAGTTGGCTCGGTTGTCAACGTTCCCTCGGTTGGCCAGGTCGAACATTCGTGGTGAGATAGAAGGGCGATGGTCAAGAACACCGGACGCCCCGGCTACCTCCAGATCGCCGACGACCTGCGCGCGCAGATCCGCGGCGGGTCTCTGGCGCCCGGCGCTCCGCTGCCGTCCACGGTCAAGCTCGCCGAGCAGTACGACGCGTCCCTGTCAGTGGTGAAACTCGCCGTCGGCGTCCTGCGCACCGAGGGCCTGGTGATCGGCCAGCAAGGCAAAGGCGTGTTCGTCCGCGACACCACCGAGCAACCCCCACCGGCCGACGGCGACACCGCCGGCGAGGTGGCCGAGCTGCGCGCCGCCGTACAGGACCTATCGCTGCGGCTGGCCAAGGTCGAAGAGCAGTTGGCTACGTCCACGACACGCCGCCCCGGGCGTAGCAGCCGGTGACCTTGCGGGCCAGCGACGCCGCCGCCCCGTCAGGCGCCTGACGCAGACTGAGGCGCTTGTCCTCCCGGCGGATGCCGACCAGCACCGTCACATACCCTGCGAGAAGCGCGACGCCGAGCACCCCGGCGACGATCAGCGCAATCGCGGTCATGACCACGTCACCCCCGCCTGCGCCAGCCCACGAGGGGCACGCGGAGGACGCCGGTTCTCCGAGCGTCGCCGGTTGCGCCGGTTGCGGGCCCGCTCCTTGCGCGCCCACCGGTTGCGGGCCAGGCACTTGGAGCATCGGACCTGGCCGTGTCCCAGGGCGTTGCCGCACTCGCACGAGGGCGTCTCGCCCGGGATGGTGATCTCGTTGTTCATGGCTGCATCCCCTCCTTCGGTTGGTGCCGTTGTGGCGTTGTGCAACCGAGAATGCGACGCAGCGTCAGGACGAGATCACTACACGACGGGACATGTTCAAGACGTCCGGCCTACGATGGCCAGGTCCCCGGATGTCCTTGGGAGCAGGTGGAATGGCGAACGAACGGCTACGCGCGGCCCTGCTGCAGAAGGGCGTGAGCGTCGCGGACCTGGCCGAGGCGATCGAGGTCGACCCCAAAACCGTCGAACGGTGGATTACCAAGGGCCGCGAGCCGTACCGCAAACACCGCTTCGCCACCGCTTCCTACCTGGGCGTGGACGAGACCTACCTGTGGCCGCAGGCCCTGTCGCGCGAACAGGTCGTCGCCGCCTCCGAGAGCGAAGTTCTGGCGATCTATCCGCACCGCTGGGCGGTGCCCCGGGACGCGTGGGGACGTCTGTTCACCGCCGCGTCCGAGGAGATCGGCGTCCTGGTCTACAGCGGCTTGTTTCTGGCCGACGACGCCGCCATGGTCCGCCTGTTGGGAGAGAAGGCGCGGGCGGGTGTGCGGGTGCGGATCCTGCTCGGCGACCCCGACTGCGCCCAAGTCGCCCAGCGCGGAGCCGACGAAGGCGTCGGGGACAGCATGGCCGCGCAGATCCGCAGCGTCCTGGTCTTCTACCGGCCGCTGCTCGGCCTGGACAACTTCGAGGTTCGGCTGCACCAGACGATCCTGTACAACTCGATCTACCAGGCCGACGACGACTACCTGGTCAACATGCACGTGTACGGCACACGCGCCGGAAACGCCCCCGTCCTCCACCTGCGCAGAGTGGCCGGCGGGGAAATGGTCACCACCTACGCCGACAGCTTCGAAAAGATCTGGGCCGGAGCCGTCACCGTGGAGGCGTGACCGTGCCCAAGCGCATCGACTTCTACGACGACCCCGACGCACCCGAACCCAACAGCCTGGTCCCGTCCGTCAACGTCATCGTCACCAACCCGGCCGGCGACCTGCTGATGATCCGCCGCACCGACAACGACAACTGGGCCGTCCCCGGAGGAGCGATCGACCTCGGCGAATCCATCCCAGAGGCGGCCGTCCGCGAGACGCTTGAGGAGACCGGGATCACGTGTGAGATCACCGGCCTGGTCGGCACCTACAGCGACCCCCGCCACGTCATCCTCTACACCAGCAACGGCGAGGCCCGCCAAGAGTTCTCCATCGTCCTGACCGCCCGCGCCACCGGCGGCCAGCCGACCCCGAGCGACGAATCCCGAGAAGTCCACTGGGTGCCCCGGGACAAGGTCACGTCGCTGCCGATGGATCGGTCGATGCGGATGCGGATCGAGCACTACCTAGCCGGTGTCGACCTGCCGCACATCGGATAGCGCAGCCTCCACCGACCGCACCGACGACACGATGCACGGCGTCGCGTCCGTGATCGACCGGCTCACCACATGCTCAGGCCCGTAGCGTGCGTGGATCTCGGCCAGCCGGTCGAGCACGTCCAGGTGCCGGCCATCCGGATCGGTGGTCATGTCGCAGTAGGTCAGCGCCCGCGCCAGGTCCGGCCGTTCCTGATCGAACTCCTTGGCCAGCACGTCGAACAGGTCCCGCTGCCGAGCCTCGTTGTCCGCACACGAGTGGTACGCGACCAAGCGGCACAACCGCTCATCCGCCCCAGCCACGTCACGCAGGTACCGAGCGCCGTCAAGCTGATGCATCCCGGTCTCGACCACGTCCGGCGCGTACCCGATGTCATGCAGCAGACAAGCCGCCAACAACGTGTCAGCGTCCGCACCGAGAATCGAGGCCAGGGAATCGGCCTGCTCGGCAACCCCCTGCGTGTGCGCCCATCGCCGGGGCAACGACGTCCCCAGCAGGTCCTTGGCCAGGCCATATGCCCATTCGCTATGTCCCACGGAGCTCACGATAGGCATCAGGGACATAAGCGGAGCAGAGGGCAAGGCTAGACGTCCTGGGACGTCCTCCCTCACCCGCGTTTCCTACCGGACGAACCGCCCCCGACCATGCTCCACCACCACCAGCCCTTCGACCTCCAGCACGGCCAACGCCTGCCGCACGGTGGTCCGCGACACCCCGAACTGCCGCTGCAACTCCGTCTCACTGGGCAGCGCCGCACCAGGCGCGAGGTCACCGCACACGATCTGCTCACGCAACCGGGTAGCGATCACCTGATACCGGTACGAGGCGGCCGAGCCGTCCCCGACCACCACCCGCCCCTTGGACGGGACCGTGATCAGCAAGCCCTCCTCCTCCAGGAGGGCCAGGCCACGCCGTACCGTGTTCCGCGCCACCCCAAACACCCGGCACAGCTCCGCCTCCGACGGCAGCACCTCACCCGGCGCGAACTCGCCCGCCCGGATCCGCGCACGCAGCCGATCAGCGACCTGGGTATAGACCCGCCCGCCGGTCAGCCACCGCCCCTCCGCCACCGGATCAGCCGCGGTAGGCATCAAGCATCTTGTTCAAGTCGACGGACAGGTCACCCTGCTCGCCCTCCCGCCACCCCTCGCGCGCGGCCTGCTCGATCCGATCCACCGCAGGGGCCATCTTCAGGAACGACACCCGCTCGTCTTGCTGATCGCCCCAGTAGAACCAGCAGAACGGCAAGTGCACGAACACCCGCCGCATCCGGCACCGGCTGTCGGTCACGTCCAAGGCCGGCCGCCCATCCTGCGTGATCACCAGCACATGCGTGACACCCCGCACGGCCAGCTGCTCGCCCAGCGCGACCAGCAGCCGCTCCGCGTAGATGCGTTGCTGCTCCCTGATGGACCTGCTCGTCTGCACCTTCGGCCTCCCTGACGTCCTGTGCGGTTCCTCGTGTGCGTCGAGGTTCGCCCCGCCGCTGGGGGCGGGAACACCACAACTTAGGGACGTCTAGGGACGTCTGATGCTAACGTCGCAGAGCAGGGTCGTTCCGCGAGAGGAGCAGACCGGTCATGAACAACAACCTCCGCTACGCACTGGCCGCCGCCCGGCTCAACACCACCGACGTCGCCGCCGCCCTCGCCGTCGACCCCAAAACCGTCACCCGATGGCTCAACGGCCGCACCCCCTACCCCCGCCACCGCTGGGCCGTCGCCGACCTCCTCCACGTCGACGAAGCCGACCTCTGGCCCGAAGCCGCACCACGCCACCAAGCCCTCGCCAACGGCATCCAAGCGATCTACCCCCACCGCTGGGCCATCCCGCAGACGGTCTGGCGCAACCACTTCGCCAAAGCCCGCGAGGAGATCGACATCCTCGCCTACAGCGCCCTGTTCCTCGCCGAAGACTCAGCGATCCTTACTACCCTCACCAAGCGAGCCGAGGCCGGCATCAAGGTCTGCATTCTCCTGGGTGACCCCAAGAGCCCGGAAGTGGCCGTACGGGGAGCCGACGAGGGGATCGGGGCCGAGGTGATGGCAGCCAGAGTTAAGAACGCGCTGACGTTGTTCCGGCCACTTGTGAACGTCGACGGTGTCGAGGTTCGGCTGCATCGCACGGTCCTGTACAGCTCCATCTACCGGGCCGACGACGAGCTGCTCGTCAATGCCCACGCCTACGGCACACCAGCCGCCAACGCCCCCGTCATGCATCTCACCCGCACCGACGGCCACGGGCCAGGGCTGAAGCGTTCTCACGTGGTGAGACCGAGTAGTTGAAGACCGTCGGCAGGGTGGCTGCGGTAGTGGTCGGTGGCGGCGGTGATGTTGGTCCAGCCGATGAGGCGGGTCAGGCCGACGGCGAG
>NZ_JBDPMB010000026.1:0-130742 GCF_039871615.1 Nonomuraea sp. B10E15 | reverse complement strand
AAACCGCTCTGGAAGCCGTCGCCGCTCGCGTCCGGCACCACGAAGAGCAACTCCGCCGACTCGCTACTCGAGTCGGCTGAAAGCGTTAACCGGCCAACGCAAGGAACCGGGGCCATTAGCCGGATAAACCATTCGACAACATGTTCGCCGAGCCTGTGGTGAGGCCTCTGGGGCTCGGCGACCTCTTGAGAGAGCACAGGGAGCAACGTGGACTGAGCCAGCAGCACCTGGCGGATCTGTCCACCGTGAGCGTTCGCACCGTTCGCAATATCGAATCCGGGTGCATCAGAAAGCCGCGGCGGCAGACCCTCGACCTGCTCGCCGGCACGCTCAAGCTGGACAGGATCTCGTGCGCCCTGCTGAACGATGCCGCCGCACGAGCCGAGCCCGCCGACGGCGGCCTTGATCCCCGCCCGCCGCACCCTTTCAGTTCGTTCGTCGGCCGCCTCGGTGACCGGGACGCCCTCAGCCGTACGCTGACCGCCGGAGACAGCCGGCTCGCGGTGATCAGCGGCCTCGGCGGCGTGGGGAAGAGCCGGCTGGCCATGGAGGTGGCGCTGCGCCTGCGTGAACAGAACGGCTGGCCCGTCCTCTGGGTCCCTTTGGGGGAGGGTACGGACGGCGGGCTGCCCCAGGCACCCGCCGTGGTCGTCGCCCTGGACGCGATCCGCGGTGATGCCGGATCGAGCGCCAGGCTGGCCCGGTTGATCGGCGGCAACGACGCGTTGATCGTTCTGGACGGGCTGCCCGGCGGCTCCTCCGTCGAGGGCTTCGCCTTCGCCCTCCTCCGCGCCTGTCCGCGGCTGCGGGTGCTGGCGACCACGGCCGCTCCGTGGCGCGCCAGGGGAGCGCTGTCGCTCCGGCTGGCGCCGCTCCCCGTTCCGCCGAGGAGGAACGCTCCCGCCCAGCTTGCGGAGACGGACTCCGTCCGGCTGTTCTTCGATCGCATGCACCAGGGGCGGACCGGTTCGGGCCTTCCCGATGCCGACCCGGCGACCGTTGCCGAGGTGTGCCGGAACCTGGACGGCATCCCGCTCGCCCTGGAGATCGCGGCCGCCCGCAGCGCGGAGCTCAGCGTGGAGGTGCTGCTCCACGACCTGATCACGGCCGCGGATGGTACGCCGGACCGGGCGTTGCCCGGCGAGTTCGGTCCCGTCTGGGAGGCGGTCGCGAACAGCTGCGACGTCCTGACGGGCCACCAGCGCGAGCACGCGCGCCGGCTGGCGCGAAGCACTGAGCGGTGGTCCATCGAGGACGTCGCGGCCGAGCTGGAGCTCTCCGTCTCCGCGGCCATCGCCCTGGTCGACGCGATGGCCGCGGCCGGACTCGTACGCGTGGAGAACCGAGGTACGTCACCGGAGATCGTCCTGCTGAACCTGGTGCGTCGCGTCCTGCTGGCCTCCATACCGTGACCGGAGATGGCGAGAGCCTCATGGAACCGCCCCTGGCCGCCGCCGGCGCCGTGGTCCTCGACGATGTCATCGAGGCGGCTGAACGGCTGGAGCCGCACCTTCCCCGTACCCCGTTGCGCCGGCTGGGGACGGCCGGGAACTGGCCGGTCTGGCTCAAGACGGAACACGGGCAGCCCACGGGCTCCTTCAAGATCCGCGGAGCCCTCTTCGCGATGTTGAAGCTCCACGACGCGAGGGCGCTGCCAGGTGCGGTCGCGACGTCGTCGGGCAATCACGGACGTGCGGTCGCCCATTCCGCCGCGCTCCTGAAGGTCGCGGCGACCGTCGTGGTCCCGCACAGCGCGCCGCAGGTGAAGGTCGACGCGCTCAGATCGCTCGGTGCCGATGTCGTCGTCACCGATCCCGACTCCCTGGACGCCGTCGCGGCGGACATCCGCGATCGACGCGGTCTCGCGCTGATCGGCTGCGACCTGCCCGAGGTCATCGCCGGGCAGGGCACCGTGGGCCTGGAACTGGCGGCGCAGTGCCGGGAACTGGGCACGGTCTACCTGCCCACGGGCACGGGAAGCCTGCTGGCGGGCACGGCGGTCGCCCTCAAAGGGCTGGGGACGACCAGGGTCATCGGGGTCGAGCCGGAACTGGCGGCGGACGCCTGCGAGAGTTTCCGGCGGGGGGAGCTGACCGCCTGGCCTGTCGCCGACACCTACAGAACCGTCGCGGACGGGTTGCGGGTGCCCAGCCTGGGCCACCACGCGTGGCCATTGGTGCGCAGGCTCGCCGATGCCATGGAGACCGTCTCGGAGACGGAGATCGCCCGGGCGGCGCGCCTGCTCGCCGAGTCCGAGGGCATCGTCGCGGAGCCCAGCGGGGCCGTCGCCTGCGCGGCGATGCTCCGGGGGCGTAGCAGGGACCGCGGACCGGTCGCGGCCGTGATGTCGGGCGGCAACGTCAGCCCCGCCTGGCATCGGTCCCTGCTGGATCCGCGATAGTGCCGGAAATGCCGCATCTTGCCGAAGTAATTGCCGGTTGCCAGCTGCAGTGAATCCTATGCTCGAAACAGCAGGAAAAACAGAGGAGGTGTCAAAATGCTGAAGCCAAAGGTTATCGAGATGTCCGCCCCCGAGGGCAACCCGTGTTCCCGGTCCGGGCACATCATCACTTCCGACTTCGCCGATTTCGGAGATTTCGAGCAGGAGCTGATCAGCGCCATCGCTGACGGCCGGCAGGAAAACGACTAGTCGCATAGTCGTCGATGCAGCAAGGGGCGGCGCTCCCCGGCCCAACAGATCGGTGGGCGCCGCCTGACCCGCGTGTGACGATTCTCGAGGATCTGCGCCCATGACCGACGACCTGAGCACGAGCAGGGGAGCGAGTAAGACATCCCTGCCCTTTCCTGTCAGATTCCAGCCGAAAATGCCGAGCACTGAACAGCAGGTCGACCAGGTGCGCAAGGTTCGCCTCGGATCCGACCCGCTGGCACTGTACGTCCATGTGCCGTTCTGTGTAACGCGATGCTATTTCTGCGATTTTGTGACCGTCGTCGGGAAGAGCGTGACTCCCGAACTGATCGACCGGTACGCCGGAGCGCTGAACACGGAGCTGGATTTCTACGCCGAGGACAGCGCCTTCCGCGACGCCTCGTTCGAGACCGCCCAACTCGGCGGCGGGACACCCACCATGTTGAGCCCCCGCCAGCTGGACGACCTGCTGGCTCGGATGCGGCACTACCTCAGGGGCAGCCCGGATGCGGAAATACTGGTCGAGGGATTCCCCACGTCCGTGACCCCGGACAAGCTGGAGGTCCTCAGGACCGCCGGCAACATCAAGTTCAACATGGGCGTGCAGACCTTCGACGACGAGGTGCTGGAGGCCGTCGGACGCCGGCACGAGCGTGACGACGCGATGCGCGCCATCACCCAGTCGAAACAGGCCGGCCTGCCCTCCGTCGGCATCGACCTGATCTACGGCCTGCCCGGTGGCGGAACCGAGGTGATCGCGGCCGACGTACGGACGGCCCTCGACTTCGAGGTCGACCACATCGCGCTGTACCCGTTGTGGGTCTATCCGCAGACGCGCCTCAACTCGCTCATCGCGACCGGCAGGCGGTCCAGCACGGAGTTCATGGAGCGGCAGGAGCAACTCCTGGTCGCGGACTCGATGTTGCGGGCCGCCGGATACGAGAGATACACGAGCTTCCACTACAGCCGCGGCCCCGAGCACCACCACCAGTACGGGTTGTGGCAAATGAGGGGACAGGACTGGCTGGGCGTGGGGCAGGCGGCCGCCAGCCAGCTGAACGACGTGGTCTACGAGAACGATCGCAACATCAACAGCTATGTGGCACTGGCCGGCACCCGCGCCGAGACCGCCGTGACGGCCGATCACCTGGACCATCGGGCGCGGATGGTCCGGCACCTCTCCTACGGCATTCGCGAACGGCGGTATTCACTCCACGCGTTCGAGGCCCGGTTCGGCGCATCGCCGCACGACGTCTTCGGACCCGAGATCGAGTGGATGGCCGCCGAGGAACTGGTCGAGGCGACTCCCGATCATCTGGAGCTCACCTTGCAGGGAGTTCTGCGGCTGGGCGACATCGAAGAGGTTCTGGCGCCCGCCGACCCCTTCGTGGCGGAAGCGGGGGCGTGTTGTGGCTGACGACACGGGAAACTGGTATGGGGACGAGCTGGCCGCACTCTACGACCACTCCCCGCTGCTGGCCGACGGGGAGGGCAACCCGGCGATCGACCACCTGCGTTCGCTCGCGGCCAAGTACGGCGGCCCGGTGCTCCAGATCGGGGTGGCGACCGGCCGGTTCGCCCTCCCGCTCGCCAGGGACGGTCACGAAGTCGTCGGGATCGACCTCTCGGAGAGCATGCTCGGCGCCGTACGCCGCCGGATGGCGGCAGAGCCCGCCGACGTGCGGCAGCGGCTGTCGTTGCACACGGGCGACATGCGCGACCTCGACCTCGGCCGGCGCTTCCCGCTCATCACGATGCCGGGGAACGTCTTCCTCTACAACCTGACGCAGCGCGACCAGCTGGCGACGCTGGCGACCATGCGCCGCCACCTCACCGACGACGGGGTCGTGGTCATCGACATCTTCACGCCGGATCTCCGCCTCCTGGCCGACGGGTCGGCCGCCGCGCAGTCCCACCGATTCCAGACCCACGACGGCGCGGAATACCTGGCGGAGCAGACCGTGCTGGTGGAGCCGCTCAGCCAGCGGGAGAAACTCCGCATGACGCACCGGCGGATAGGGCCCGACGGGGTGCTCGGCCCTGCGCTGTTCACGGAACTGACCATGCGTTACGTGTATCCGGCGGAAATGTTGCTGCTGCTCAAGGCCGCCGGGTTGCGCCTGTGCGAACTGGTGGGCGACTACGCCACCGGACAACGGAAGTCGACGTATGACGGCCCGCAAGTGGTCGTGGCAAGGCGAGGTGAGTGACTTGACCATCTACAAGCAGTCGAAATACGGGCACGTGCTGCCTCAGGAGGCGGGTGTCACGTTCTTCAACAGCCTCACGCTCGAGGTGCTCGAGGGCGATCAGGACGACGCGGACGTGTGGCGCTCGTTCGAGCGGCCGCGCCCGATCGAAGCCGCGTCAGCGGCGACGGAGCAGGTGCTCGTGGACTCTGGCCTGCTGGTTCCCGTGGACCGGGTCGAAGAGCGCCGCCTGCTCGACAAGCTCACCGACATCCGCCTGGCGCAGCGCAAGACCCGCGACGGCAAGTTCAGCTTTCTCCGCATGTCACTGACGGAGCGGTGCAACCTGAAATGTGACTACTGCTTCGTCGAAGAGGTCATCTACAAGGATCTGCCCAAGCAGCCGGCCCCGGCCGAGCGCTTTCTCGAGCATGTCGAATGGCTCATCCAGCAGAACCTCGGCGGGTGGCCGACCGTGCAGTATTTCGGCGGGGAGCCGATGCTGAGGTGGGATCTGATCCAGGACACCACCCGAGCGCTCGAAGAGGCCGTCGCGGCCGGGCGCATCGCGGGATTCACCCACGAGATGACCACGAACGGCACGTTGATGACCGGCGAACGCGCCCGGTGGCTGGCCGAACACGACATCAGCCTCACCATCAGCCTGGACGGCTGGAAGGAGATCAACGACCGCCATCGTTTGTTCCACAACGGCCGCGGCAGCTACGACCTGGTGATCAAGGCGGTGAAGGAGATACGGGCCGCCGGCGGTGAGCCGCGCTTCCTCATCACCTTGTTGCCCGAGACCGTGGAGATCCTGCCGGAGATCGTCCGGTTCGTGGTCGAGGAGCTCGGCGCGCAGAGCGTGGCGGTGAACGCCCCACAGCCGACGGCGGACGGCTGGGAGGTGGACGGACTGTTGCTCTCCCGGTCCGTACAGGAGTCATGGCTGTTCTGCAACAGCCGCGGGGTGGAGTTCCACTCGCTGGGCGCCTTCCTGGTGGAGCTCATCAACAAGCGCATGCCGCAGCCCGACCGCTGTTTCGACGGCAACCCGACGGGCAAGGAAGCGCACTGGGGCGGATACGTCGCAGCGGACGGGTCGCTGTCGTTCTGCATCGTGTGGCACCAGGACGAACGGGTCACCACCCCGAGCGTGCACCAGATCTCGCAGAAGCGCGTGGCCGACTGGCACTACGACGCCACGACCGTGGACGACTGCGACGGCTGCGTCGCCGGCATGGTGTGCGGCGGACCCTGCACGCTCGAGCGCCTCTTCAACGGCGGCGGTCTCAACCCCGACCGCTGCAAGTTCTTCAAGACCATGGTGCCCTTCGTGCTCACCCGGCCTTCGATCGGTACGCGACGATGACCCCCCGGACCATGGCCGCCGAGGCGGCGGCGGTGCCGCCGGGCAGCAGGATCCGCGTGTGCGGCTGGGTGACCGGCCGGACCGCGGACACCGTACAGGTGGCCGACTCGACCGGGTCCATAGCCATCGTGCCGTGCGCCGAGCTCGCCGGCGTCCGGACCGGCGACGCCGTCGAGGTGCGGGCGACCAGGTCGGCCACGGGGTACGTCGGAGCGTCGGCACGTGTCTGGCCCGCGACGGCCGCCCTGCCGGAGGACGTGAGCGGGAGCGATTCCCCCTACTCCTATCTCAGGTTCAGGAGCGGCGAGGCGGTCGACCTGCTCAGAGCCGCCGATCGGGCGGTCACGGCCGCCAGGAGCCATCTGGCGGAGCACTACTTCGTCGAAGCCAACACGCCGCAACTATGGCGGGCCACCAGGGAGTACGGCGAGTCCGAACTGCGGGTGACCGGCCCCGCCGACCCGGAATCGGGCAGCTGGCTGCTGCAGTCGCCCACCGTGCCGGCGATGTTGTGCGCGATCGGCGGCATAGACCGCGCCTTCCAGTTCAGCCGGTGCTTCCGCACGGAACGGAGCGCGTCACCGCTGAAGGCGCACGAGTTCACCCAGCTCAACCTCGCGGTCACGTTCACCTCGGTGGAGGAGCAGTTCCGCCTCCTTGAGGGTCTGTTCGAGAGGGTGAGCAGCGCCCTGGGCCTCCCCTCGTGGAGGAAGGCGCCGTTTCCCGTCATCGACTACGACGCCTGCATGCGCAGGTTCGGCTCGGACACCCCCGACTACCGCTACGCCGCCTTCCCCACGCCCGTGCTGGACGGGGATGCTTTCGGCCGGCCTGGCCAGCGGATTCGGGCGCTCATCGTCCCCGAGTGCGGCGCGGACGTCGCTCGTGCGCTGCGGAGCATGGCCGAACGGCACCTGGGCGCGGAAGCGGTCTTCCAGCACGACTCCGACGGGTCGGGCACGCTCGGCGCCCTGATCCCCGACCTGGTCCCGTCCGGACCGGTGGCTCTGGTGGGGTGCGCGGACGGAGCGCGAGCCGAGGCCTTCGTCCGCATGCTCGCGCAGGCCCTCCACCCGCTCGTCACGAACGAGCAGCCGCCCGCGTTCGGCCCGGTGTGGATCCGGCGCCAGCCGTTCCTGTCCGACGAGAAGCAGGAGGAGCACTCGCACCACAGCAGGTGCCTCTTCGGCCGACGAGTGGGCCCCGAGGGAGAACTCTCCGATTCGTACGACCTGGTCGTCAACGGTGTCGAGGTGCTGAGCGGCAGCCAGAACGAAGTGGATCACGAGCAGGCGCTGAAGAACTTCTCCGACGCGGGGGTGGCGGACCCGGAGGAGACGTACGGGTACTACCTCGATGCCCTACGGTTCGGCGCGCCGCCGCTGCACAACACCTCGATCGGGTGGGAACGGCTCATGGCCCTGCTGCTCGGCGTCCCCATGCGAGACGTGATGATCATGCCGAAGACGGGATCGGGGCAGTGCGCGGTCACCGGGCTGCCGGTCCAGGGATGACCACGACCTGGGCCGGCCTCGTACAGCGGTACTTCACGGTCGCGGTCACGCACCATCCGGGATACGCGCTCGCATGGGACGAGTTCGCCATCGAGCCCACGCCCGTCGCCCCCGCCACGCTGAGCGAGGCGTACCGATCGATCAGCGACCAGGTGGATCAGATGTCCGGCTCGGCGGACGATCACCAGGTGCGCCTCCTGCGCTGGTGCCTGGACGGCCGCCGCTTCGAACTGGACACCGCGCTGAGCTGGCGGCGCGATCCGCAGTTCTGGGTGGATCGCCAGTGTTACGGGGTCCTTGCCCAGATGGCCGCGGGCAACCTCCGCGATCGGCCGCTGCCGCCGTCGTGGGTCCGTGCCTTCCTGGCGAATCTGCCCGGCCTCTTCGGCTCGGCGATGCGGAACCTCGACCGCGAGGAGTGCGGCCAGGCCGACGTCCGGCGCGCCGTACACCATCTGGCCGCCGGCCGTCGCCTGGTGCGGCAGGTGGGCGATGCCGCCGGCGGGGGATGCGCGGACGAGACGGCCCGGGCGGATGCGGCCATCGACGGGTTCTCGGCATGGTTGTCCCGGGCCATCGGGCCAGGCCGTGCAATGCGTCCCATGGGAGCGCAGGTCTGGGAGACGGGCCTGCGGGCTCGTACCGGCATCGCCTGCGGTCCCGACGAACTCGAACATGCCCTGCGGCGCCGGCTCGACCGGTCTAGGCGGGAGATCGCTCTCACACGGGCGCCGGTCTCCGGCTTGGTCCCGGGGTCCGCGGACGAGATCGGCAAGCTGATCGCACGGCTCCCGGACATCTTCGCACCGAGGTTCGGCGGCGGCGAATGCCTCGACACGTTGCGCCTGGACGTGTCTGACGACGCCGTGCCCGGAGTCACCTCGGCGAGCTACCAGAACGCCGGATCACGTGGCGGCGGATCGGCGGTCGTCTTCGTCCGGCCGGCCGTTTACGCGTATCGGGCCGACCTCGAACTGGATCTGGCCCACGAGTGTTTCCCCGGCCATCACTGGCAGCACACCGCGCAGGCCCGTGGTCACCACGATCACCTGCTCTGCCTCCGGCACGGCAACCGGGCGTTCGTCGAGGGATGGGGACGCTGGTGCGAGGAGCTGTACGCCGCTGCCGCCCATGACCCCTCGGTGACCGCCCGGTTCCACGCGAGGATGGCGAAGTACTGCGGCCAGGCGCTCGCCGCCCTGCTCGTCCACGCACGCGACAGGCCGTTCCGAGAAGTGGCGGAGCACCTGACCGCGATGGAGGTGTGCGGCTCGGCCGACGCCCCCTCCCTCGTGCTGAGTGCCTACTTCGATCCCTGGCGGGCAACGGCGCCGATCGTCGGATATCTGGCGCTGCGCAAGGTCGCCGCCGAGCGCGGCGAAGGAGAGATGGAGGCCACGGTGGCCCAGCACGGCGCCGTCGACCTGGTCGGAAGGGGTCTCAGTGAGGAATGACCCGTCGGTGCGCCGGCTGGCCCTGTCATTCGGCCTTTTCAGCGTACTGATCAGCGTCGTGGACAAGCTGTTCGGAACGGGCTACATCCTGCGCATGAACGAGCAGGGGCTCGGGCCGGCGGAAATAGCCTTCGTCCTGACCCTCGGGTCCGTGGTGCTCGCCGTGGTGGACTTCCCGGCCGGCAACCTCGCCGACCAATGGGGCCGCAAGCGCACCGCGGCGGCCGGAGCGGTGCTCGTGGGCAGCGGCCTGCTGATGTACGGCTTCGCCACCGACACGCCCGGCTTCGTCGTGGCCATGGTGGTGTGGGCCGCGGGCATGGCACTGATCACCGGAGCTCCCACCGCCTGGCTCGTCGACCGGCTGGAGAGCGCCGGTGCGGGGGCACGGCGCACGACGGTCCTGTCGCGGGCCGCCACCATTTCCATGATCGCCGGCGCGCTGGCGGCGCTCCTCGTGGGAACTCCGCTGCTCAGCCACGGCGCGCACCTGGTGCTCTTCACCGCCGCCGCGCTGGCGTTCGTCACGGCGGCGGTTTTGCTGGGGGGCACCGACAACCGTGATCCGCAGGGCAGGCTCGTGAACCTCCCCGCCACGGTGTGGACCAACGCCCGGCTGGTCGTCCGCGATCCCACGATGAGGCTCGTCCTGTACAAGAGTGCACTGGTCCATATCGGCTTCACCAGCTTCCTGCTCAGCTACCAGCTGTTCGCCACCCAGGAGCTCGGACTGCCGGAAAGCGGCATCGGCGTGGTGCTGGCCGGTTCGATCGCGGCGATGGCGGTGGGGACCTGGCTCGCCGGGTTGCTCGACCGCCGGTGGGGCCTGGCGGCACTGTCCGCGGCGGGCGTGCTGGCGTGCGTCGCCGGATACCTGATGATGAGTCTCGCCCCCCACTGGCCGCTGTGGGCGGTCGGCCTGGTCTGCTACGAGATCGGGCTGGGACTTGACCTGATGGCCTTCAGCAGCTGGCTGCACGACCTGGTCCCCGCGGAGAAGCGGACGAGCTGGACGTCCGCGAGGTCGAGCATCCAGACCCTGGTCGGCGTCGTCGGCACGCTCGGCGCCGGCGGGCTGATCTCGGTGTTCGGTTTCCGCGAGGTCTGGCTCGCGGCGACGGCCATCACGGCGCTCGCCCTGCTGCCGCTCCTCGCCCTTCGCCGGCGCGTCGCCGTGCCGGCGAAGCTTGAGGAGAGCCTGTCGTGAGAACCAGGAACCGCGCGCTCGTGTCGGCGAGCCTGCGTGCCGGCCGCGACGTCCTCCACGTTGAGACGCGGATCGAGCGCGACCCCGGTGACGTGCTCGTGGTGTCGCTGAGCCCCGGCTGCCAGGTGCTGGAATGCCGCGGAGGGGACGGCTCGCCGATGTCCTGGCGGCACGAGGAGGACCGGCTGACCCTGGCCGGCTCGCACGGCGCGAGCAGCGTACGCATCGCCTACACCATCCCCCTCGGCGCACGAGTCGGCCTGGTGCCGGAGCAGCCGTGGCTGGCCCGCCCGGCCGGGCGTGACTTCCACGTCGCCGGGGTCACGACCCGGGTGATCGGCGAGGGCGGACTCATCTCCGGCAGGGATCCGCACCACGGAGCCCCGTTCATTGTGGCCTGGCCACCAGGCGACGAACCCCGCCTCCGTGTCGAGGTGCGGCAGGGAGAGGTCGTCGCGACCGACCGGCGCGCGGGCAGCGAGGTCACGCGTATTCTTCGGACGCTCACCGGCTGGCTGGGGCCGATCGACGACGTCAGTGTCGTCGCCGTGGCGGTGCCCGGCGCGTACGCCTACAGCTACCCGGGCGTCGTCGCCGTCCACCCCGGCCTGCTCGACTTCCCCGCCACGCTGTTCGGCCAGTACCTGCCGCACGAGCTGTCCCATCAATGGTTCGGCAACCGGGTCCGTTTCACCGGCCCGGGGTTCCTCTGGCCGCAGGAGTGCCTGCCGGAGGCGCTGCAGGCGTTGTACGTCAGGGAACGCTGGGGAGGCGCGGCCTACGACGTGATCACGCGGTCCTACCTCAGGCAGCACGATGAACGCCTGCTGCAGCAGCTGTTCAGCGTCGGGCCCGCCGAACGCGCGCGCCTGTCCCTGGACCGCTATCACGACCTGCTCGCGGTCGGCACCAGGCGGTGGTTGTCCGCCTTCCAGGCCGGCTCCCGCGCTCTGCACGACGTCGTTCGTGCCCTCGCCGCCGAGCCGGCCGAGTTCACGGGGGCACAGGTGGCCGCGATGGTCGGGGAGGCGGTGGTGCTGCCGTGAACGCGGGGGCGGCACGTACCCATGCCGGTTGGCTCGTCAGGGACAAGGGTTCGTTCTATCTCGCGACGGCCACCGGCTGGCTGCGCCTGCTCGGAGTCGACTCCGGCCTGCTGCGCGACCTCGGGCTCCGGCCGGAGTCACCCGTTCTGGTCCGGGGCTGTGCGGGCCCGCGGAACACCCTGCGGGTGGCCAGGATCGAAGGGCGCGGCGGGCGCCGGCTCGGCCGCCCGGTGCGTCCCCGCTTCATCGCCGACCCCGTCCCGCATCTCGAGGCGGCCAGCGACCTCAGGATGGCCTGCCACGTCGAGCTCAGAAGGCGGGAGTTCCCCGAGGTCAGTCTGCCCGTCGCGGCGGGCGACGCGGCCGTCGGGGAGGCCGTCGGCGGCGGTCTGGAGCGTTTCTTCGCCTTCCTCCCGCCCTTCCCTGACGGCTCCGCCGGCGACGAGGCCGGAGAGGACGGCGGACGGGAGGAACGGCTCGTGGTGGCGGATGCGACCGCCGAGCAGGACCAGCTGGCCGACCTCGGCGCCGGGCTGATCTGCCGGCTGGCGGAGACGGCGGGTGATGGTGTGCCGGTTGCGGCGTTCGGCCGCTTCACCACGCCGGAACGGTCGCCGGCGTTCTTCGATCCCCCTCCTGCCTGGCCCGCCCGAGCCCATGCCGTGCTGACCGGACGGCTGCACGCCGTAGGGGCACAGCCGGTCGAGATCCCGCTGCGCAGCGGCGGGACCCGGCTGGCGGTGCGCGGCGGTGACCCTGTGGCGGTGGCCAGGCTCATCGACCTCGCAGACAGCACCGCGCTGCGGGAGGACCACGGCCTGGCCCGCCAGTGGTGTCCGACCTGGGTGTCCCCCGGGGACGGCACGAGCCGGGACTGGCTGCATCTCGGCGGATACCGGGTGGCCGAGTGCGACGGGGCCGTCCTCCACGTGTTCTGGGAACGGCTCATCACCGTCCTGTGCGGCCTGCGCAGCCCGGCCGACGCCCGGCTCCTCCCGGCGCGGCAGGGCTGAGATGTCCGTGCTGCCACCGGAGAGGCAGGCGATCGCCGCGATCGCGGACGCGGTCACGCGACTGGACCGGCGCACGGCGACGGTCCTGCTCGTGCGGCGCGGTGACGATCCGCTCTGGACCGGCCTGCCGGCAGCGCTACGGGAGCTGGGCATGGAGGTCGGCGATGTCCGGCTGCCCGCGCGGGACCGCTGCTGGGCGCCTCCCGCTCCGGACGGCCGCGGACGCCTGATCGCGGGCGGCCGCGCCTACGCCGCTGACGTGCTCATCTATCACGACCCCTTCGGCCCCGGGGGTGCCGGCGCTGACCTCCGGGCCCTCTACCGCCTGCTGGACTGCGGGATCAAAGTGGTCTTCGTCGACTTCCCGCACGGAATGACCTCCGCCGTGGCCGCCGATCCGCTGCGGAACGCCTACCTGAGCGCGCTGTCGGCCGACGTGGAGACCGTGGTCGCGGCCGGCGCGGAGTTGCGTGCCGTGCTCCAGGACAGCACACGGCTCAGGGTGCGATCGGGGAACGCGGAGGTTCTGGAGGTCAGCCGGCCGTTCGAGGTGAGGGACGATTTCACCTCCGCGCTCCTCGACGTTCCCGTGCTGCAACTGCCGTACGGAGAGGTGTGGGTCGTGGCTCCGCCGGAGTCGTTCGACGGAGCCGTCGAACTGTCCGTGGGCCGCGGCGGGCACGTACGCGCCCGGGTTCGTCGCGGACGGCTCTCCCCGGAGGAGGGCTTCGGGGCGTTGCCCGCGTTCGACGCTCCGATGGTGGAGCTCGGCATAGGCATCAACAAGGCAGCCCGCTGGCTCCCGCCCGTCACGTTGTTCGAAAAGAGCCATGGGCGGTTGCACGTGGGTTTCGGCGACAGCGGGCTGATCGGCGGCCGCCGCCGCGAACGGCTCCACTTCGACCTGCCGCTCTCCCGTGGCTCCTCCCTCGACAAGGAGTGGTGATGCTCACCCATCAGATGTGGATGGTGGCCGACCAGTGCAACCTGACCTGCACCTACTGCTATTTCGAGACAGGGGAGTACAGCTACACGCCCAGCCGGCTCGCGGCTTCCGACTACGACGGCTGGCTGCGGCGGTGCACGGCTCACCTGCCCGTCAGGAGCGTGGCGCTCACTGGTGGCGAACCCCTGCTCCGTCCGGACCTCGTGGAGCTGGCGGCAGTGGCGCGCCGGCACGTGGACACGGTCCGCGTCTTCACCAACGCCGTACGCGTGACCGACGAGATCGCCGAGGCGCTGTCGCGGCTGGGATGCGGCGCCGACGTGAGCATCGACCATGTGAGTTCTGACGCGGCCGACCAGGTTCGCGGTGGCACGAAGGCGACCCTGGCGGGCATCGAACGTCTCGACGCGGCGGGCGTGCCGCTGCAGATCGTCATGGTGGTGACCAGTCTCAACTGGAGGGAGGTCGAGGAGCTCGTACGCCGGGCGCGGGAGCGGAAATGGCAGGTCGAGCTGCTCGCGGTGTCGGTGCCGTCCCGCCATCCGCTCAGCATGAGCACCCTGACCCCCGCTGAACGCACCGAGCTGCTGCGCGTCATCGACGAGTCGGCGGACGCCTTCAAGAGCCGGGTCTATTTCGAGAGGCTGCGGCATTTCCTGATGTCCGGCCGGATCCCCATGATCCGGTCGTGCGTGACGGGCCAGGAAGGCGTGTTCGTGAATTCCGACGGCGAGCTCTGGGTCTGTGCCCATCGCGGTGACACGTCGCTGGGGAACGTCAGGGACGTGTCGCCGCGGGAGCTTCTTGCCGGCAAGGGCGCGGTGCTCGCGCGCCGCCCGGCTGGTCCCTGCGCGAGCACGGGATGCCTGTCGCTCACCTGATCGCGGGCTCGCCGCCCCCGGTGATCCGGGCGGACTGATCAGCCAGGCGGCTGGGCGCATGGTCGCTCGTAGAATGCTCGTGGCGGGGCAGGGCCGGCCTGTCGGGCGGGCGGCATCGAAACCATGCACCCGGAGTCGAAGGGGCGAGGGTCGCGGATGGCCAGACGGCAGGCCCGATTCACCGCACAGGACTTGGCGGACGATCCCCGGCTGCGAGACCATTCCCCCGGCCTGTGGAGGCAGGACCTGGGGGAGGTGCAGCGCCGCCTGTTGTCGTCGGCGGTGCGCTGCTTCGCCACGAACGGTTTCCACGCCACGACCACGCGCGACATCGCCGGGGGCGTCGGGCTCAGCCCGGCCGCCCTCTACGTGCACTTCCCCTCGAAGGAACTCGTCCTCTTCGAGATCATCCGGGTCGGTCACGAGCGGGTCCTGGAGCGCGTACGCGACCCGTCCATCCTGGCGGTGGAGAGCTCGGCGGACCGGCTGCGCGCCATCGTCTCGGCGTACACCGTGTGGCATGCCCGCCACCACGTGACCGCGCGGGTCTGCCAGATGGAGCTGAACTCCCTCACGGCCGAGCACTACGGCGAGATCGTGGAGCTGCGCCACCGGACCAACGGATACTTCCGGGAGGCGGTCGCGCGCGGCGTGGCCGACGGGACGTTCGCGCAGGTCGACGTCAGGCGGGTCACGCGCGCGATGTTGTCGCTCAGCATCGATCTGGTCCGCTGGTACCGCCTCGACGGCCCCGACTCGCCGGAGCAGCTCGGTGAGTTCTACGCCGGGCTCGCGCTGAAGCTGGTCACCCCTGCGGGCACGTAGGCCCCGCGCGCGCTGCGGAGGGTCACTGGTTGACAAGTGACCCTCCGCACCTGACTATGCGCTTAGTAACCTCCGTGATCAGACAAAAGGCCCCCATAGCGCCTTGAACCACGCCGGTCTGCGCATCGGACCGGACCCCAGGGAGTCGCACATGCCCCTTCTCCTTCGCAGATCTGCTGTCTTCTCGGCCCTGCTGGCCTCGCTCGTTGCGGTCCCTCTGGTGCCGGTGACGTCGCCCGCGCGGGCGGACACCCGCTGCTCCCGCATGGGCAAGGTCCACGTACCGGGCGCGCAACACCAGGTCGCCACCTGCCTGGACGACCTGACCACCGCCGGTACGGTCGCCTCAGGGCACACCGACGCCGCCGACTGGGCGGGGCTGCACGCGGCGGCCACCCGCAACCCGAGCGGCGTGCCGGGGATCCAGATCGACGGCTACTTCCCGGACGACTCCACGTCCAACCCCACCCACGGCTGGAACCACGACTCCCAGTTCGTGATCCGGCTGCCGAAGAAGTGGAACGGCGGGCTGGTGGTCGCGGGCGCGCCGGGAAACCGCCGCCAGTACGCCAACGACTTCACGATCTCCGACTTCGTGCTGGCCAAGGGCTACGCCTACGCCTCGACCGACAAGGGCAACGGCGGCACGGAGTTCTACAAGGACGGCAGGCGGCCAGGCGACGCCTACGTCGAGTGGTACCACCGGATGACCCAGATCACCGTCGCCGCCAAGGCCACCGTCGCCCGCCACTACCGCAAGCCGCTGCGCAGGACGTACGCGGCGGGCATCTCCAACGGCGGCCAGCTGGTGCGCTGGGCGCTGGAGAACCACCCCGAGCTGTACGACGGCGGCGTCGACGCGGAAGGCACGTACTGGCCGCCGGACAATGGCCCGAACGCGCTGGTCTACCTGCCGGTGGCGCTGCGCAACTACCCGAAGTACGCCGAGAACGGCGACCCCGAGGCGCACGCCGCGATGCTGCGGGCCGGTTTCGCCCCCGGCTCGGAGTTCCTGTGGGAGTTCAACTACCGCAACATCTGGGACGGCACGCAGCGCCGCGCCCGCGAGGAGATCGACCCGGAGTACGACGGCGACCTGGAGGCGGGCATCCCGTTCTGCGAGAGCGGCACGCCCAACTGCGACGCCGACTACGACTACTACGCGCGCCCGAAGAGCGTGCACAAGGTGGTGCGGCGGGCCTCGATGAGCGGCCGCATCGGCAAGCCGCTGATCACCGTGCACGGGACGCTGGACACTCTGCTGCCGATCGCGGTCCACGGCGACCCGTACGCCGAGCTGGTGCGCAAGCAGGGCAGGGCTGCCCTGCACCGCTACTACAGGATGGAAGGCGCCTCCCACCTGGACATCGAGTACGACATGTTCCCCGACCGGATGCGGCCGCTGCTGCCCTGCATGCGGACGGCGTTCGAGGCCCTCGAACGCTGGACGGCCCACGGCGGCCACAAGCCCCCGCCCAGTGCCACCATTCCCCGCCAGACCTCCGGGGACGTGGTCAACACCTGCTCCATCAGCTGACCGGGCCGCCGGCCAGCTCGCCGGCCCTGGCGCGGATGAGCCGCTGGACGATGAGGGCCGACGGCGAGGGCCGGCTGTCCTGGCGCTGGGTCAGGCACAGGTGGACGGGCTGCGCGTCGGAGATGGGGAGCCAGACCAGGTCGGTGATGTCGGCCGAGGTGTCGAAACCGGCGAGGACGCCGAGGCCGACGCCCTGGCCGACCATCACCTTGACGGTCCGCGCCGACATGGCCTGCACGACGACGTCCGGGGCCGCCACGTGCCGGTGCAGCGTCTCCCACATCACGGTGCCCGCCCGCATGGTGACGATGGGCCACGTCTCGAGATCACGCCAGTGGATCTGCTCGCGCCCGGCCAGCGGATGGTCGGTGCGCGCGTACGCCCCGAGGGGCGCGGAGATGAGCGGGATCCGGCGCAGCCCCGGCGCCGCCGGGGCCAGCGGTGTGGTGATCACCCCGAAGTCCAGCGCGCCGTCCAGCACGGCGGTCTCGACGGCCGACGACGCCCCCTCGCGGACGGCGAAGCGCAGCCCCGGATGGTGCCGGCGCAACCGGCCCACGACCGGCGCGATGATGGTCTCGACCGTCACCGTGACGCCGCCGATCTGCACCCGGCCGCGGTAGGCGCCGCTCGACCGCATCGCCGACTCGCGCACCGCCTCCTCGGCCTCCACCAGCCGGCGCAGCGCCTCGATCAGGGCCTGGCCGGCGGGGGTCGGGCGCACGCCGTGCCGGCTGCGGGTGAGCAGGACGACGTCGAGATCCTCCTCCAGCAACGCGATCTGCTGCCCGACCGTGGGCTGGCTGACGCCGCACCGGGCGGCCGCCGCGCGCAGCGATCCCGTCTCGACGGCGGCCAGGAAATAACGTGCCCGTTCCACCCGCACCGCGCCACCATAAAGGCAAAACCTTCCACCTGTGAACTCCATCCATGTCTTCCCCGCACGCCGATGGCACGGCATGGTGACGACAGTCACATCGATCCCGCTACCGACGCTCCCCAGGTGAAAGGAATATCCAGTGGCCAACGGTCCGCTCAGCGGAGTGCGCGTCCTGGACGTGTCGACGATCCTGGCCGGCCCTCTGGCGTCCTCGCTGCTCGGCGAGTTCGGCGCCGAGGTGATCAAGGTCGAGCACCCCGCCACCGGCGACCCGGCGCGCCACTACCCGCCACTGGAGGACGGCGAGTCGGCCGCCTGGGCGATGCTCGGCCGCGGCAAGCGCAGCGTCACGATCGACCTGCACCACGCCGAGGCGGCCGGTCTGGTCGGGCGGCTGGCCGCGGCCGTGGACATCGTGGTGACCAACTTCCGCCCGGCGACGCTGCGCCGGTTCGGCATCGACTTCGACGACCTCAGGGCCTACCGGCCGGATCTGGTGATGGTCCAGGTGAGCGCGTTCGGCCGCACCGGCCCGTACGCCGACCGGCCCGGCTTCGCCCGCGTCGCGGAGGCGTTCGCGGGTCTGACCTACCGCACGGGCGCCCCGGAACGGCCGCCGCTCTTCGCCGGCTATCCCGTGGCCGACGGCGTCACCGGCATCTACGCCGCGTTCGCCGCCATGCTCGCGCTGCGCCAGCGCGACCTCACCGGGCAGGCGCAGCTGGCCGACATCCCCCTCTACGAGCCGCTGCTTCGGATGATGGAGGACTTCATCGTCGAGTACGGCGCGACCGGCGAGAACCGCGAGCGCCAGGGCAACCAGAACCCGCACATCAGCCCCAACGACCTCTACCGCACCCGTGACGGCCGCTGGCTGGCCCTGCCCGCCTCGACCGAGCAGATGTGGCGCCGGCTGGTCAAGGTCATGGACGCCCCGGACCTCGCCGTACACGACTCCATGACCGCCCGGCTGGAGCACCGCGAGCAGATCGAGGCGCGGGTCGCCGCCTTCGTCGCGGCGCACGACCTGGAGCCGCTGATGGCGCTGCTCGTCGACGCCGGCGTGGCCGCCGGGCCGGTGAACTCGGCGGCCGACATCTGCGCCGACCCGCACATCCGCGCCCGCGGCTCGGTGGTGGAGGTGCCGGACGACAGGACGGGCCGCCCGCGGCTCATGCAGGCGCCCGCCGGACGCTTCTCCGGCTTCGACGCCACGATCGGCCGCACCGCGCCGGCCCTCGGCGAGCACACCGCCGAAGTCCTGCGCGACCTCGCCGGGATCGAGGAGCAAGAGATCCATGACCTGCGCCACCGAGGAGTGGTCTGACCGAGAAAGAGCGTGCTCATGACCGTCGCGACTCTGTCCATCATCGTGCTGGCCGCCCTGCTCGCGGCGACCCTGATACCCGGCTTCGACCTCGGGCTGGGCGCCCTGGCGGCGGCGTTCATCCTCGGGCTCGCCGCCGGCGTGCCGGCGAACGACGTGACGGGGTTCTTCCCGGCCGACTTCTTCGTGCTCATCGTGGGCGTGACCGCCCTGTTCGCCGTCGCCCAGCGCAACGGGACCCTCGACTGGTTACTGGACCTGCTGCTCCGGCTGGCGGGCGGCCGGCTGGTGCTGATCTCCCTGGTTCCCTTCGCCATCGGCGCCGTCCTCACCGCCGCCGGCACCCTGCCCGCGGCCGCGACCGCCATCGTCTCGCCGATCGCCCTCGGGTTCGCCGCGCGGTACCGGACCTCGCCGCTGATCGCCGCCGTCCTGGGCGTCACCGGGATCATCAGCGGGCTGCTGTCGCCGCTCGCCGTCTACGGCGTCACCGCACGCGAGCTGAGCACCAAGCTCGGCATCGGCCTGCCCGGCTCGGGCCCGGTGGCCTTCCTGTCCGGCGGGCTGCTCGCCGGCCTGGTGGTGTGCGCGGGCCTGCTGGTCGTCGGCCTGTGGAGCGGCGGCATCCCACGCGGCCGGGCCGCGGTCTCCGCCACGGCCCACCCTGCCGGGCCGGGCGCCACCGTCCAGGACCCGGGACCGGGCACCGCCGCGCCGGAGCCGGCCGGCACGGCATCCCCGGAGCCGGAGCCGGAGCCCGCGTCCGGCGGTGGCGGCACCCGGACGGCGACGGTCGCCGCACCCGCGCCCGCCACCCCGCAGACGCGACCCGGAGCCCGTGGCTTCACCCTGCTGTGCATGCTCGCCGTCGTCGCCCTGTCCGTCGGCTTCGACATGAACGTGGGCTATCTCGGCCTGACCGCCGCGCTGGTCCTGCAACTGGTGTTCCGGCTGCCGGTCGACGCGATCGTGTCCAGGATCCCGTGGAACGTGGTCCTGCTGATCGGCGGCCTGCTGACGTACGTGGGCCTGATGCAGCACCTGGGGGCGTTCAAACAGATCAGCGACCTGCTCACGATCGAAGGGTCGCCGCTCCTCAGCCTGCTGGTGCTCTGCTACATCGCCGGCGTCACGTCCTTCGCCGCCAGCTCCATCGCGGTGTTCGCGACCGTCATGCCGCTGCTGCCCCCGCTGGTGGCCGCCGGCGTCTCCCCGGTCGGCGGCGTGCTCGCCCTCGCCCTCGCGTCGGTGCTGGTCGACATCAACCCGCTCGGCATCACCGGCGGCCTCATCCTCGGCGCCGCCGAGCCCTCGGTCCGGCCGCGCCTGTTCCGCCAGCTGCTCACCTACGGCCTCGTCTCGATCGTGGTCGCACCTCTCCTCGCCTGGCTCGCCTTCGCCTGGTGGTGAAGGGTGCGGTCCGCCTGGCCCGGCTCGCCTGGAGGTGTCCCCCTGGTGTCGGAAGATCACGACACCAGGGGGACACGCTTCGCGTTCGGTGTACGGAGCGGTCTCCGGTTCCGGGACGTTCCGTGGATCAGCAGACGGAGCTACGAGGCGTAGGTCTCGAACTCGGCGACCCTCGGCGTGCCGTTCGCGCCGGTGATCCTGAAGGTGATCTTCTTCAGCGAGGTCGGGGTGAAGGTGATGGCGCCCGCCCCGCTGCCGGACTTCAGGACGGCCCCGGTGTCGTGGTTGACGAGCTGCCAGGATCCGATGGCGCCCGAGGAGCCTGACGCCTCGCGGATGACGACCCTGCCGACCGTCGTGGCGGAGCCCCACTTGACCGAGATGTCACCGGTCGAGCCGGAAGGCGACCAGTAGGTGCTCATGTCGCCGTCCCGCACGTTGCCGTAGCTCGTCCCGCTTGCCTTGCTGGAGCCGTCGGAGCCGGCTCCGATGCTGAGGTTGGTCCCGCTGGGCGGCGGCGTGGTCGGCGGGTCGGTGGGATCGGTCGGGGGCGTCGTGGGCTCCTGCGGGTCGGAGCAGTTGCCGGGCGACACCAGCATGCCCTTGTTGGCGCCGGCCGTCTGCTGGACGACGTCCGGGACGCAACCGGCCTGGTCGAGGCTGTAGGAGTAGGGGATGCTGACCGAGGTGTTCGACTGCGGGTCGGGGCCGGCGGGGTTGTTCTCGTCGCCGCGGCTCGACCAGGTCACGTTGTCGAAGATGTTGCCGCCGACCTGCCAGTAGCCGGCCTCGTCGGTGTAGAAGGTGCCGAGAACGTCCTTGGAGTCCTCGAAGTAGTTGTTGTCCACCCTGGCGCGGCCCCCGGCCCGGGAGTTGATGCCGGATTCGTGCAGGTCCACGTAGTGGTTGTTGTAGATGTGGGCGATGCCGCCACGCAGCAGGGGGGTGCGGGAGTCGATGTTCTCGTACCGGTTGTGGTGGAAGGTGACGTAGCCGTTCGAGCGGTCGCTCTCGCTGGACCCGATGAGCCCGCCGCGGCCGGAGTTGCGCAGGATGCTGTAGGACAGGGTCACGTACTGGGTGTCGTTCTTCATGTCGAAGAGGCCGTCGAAGCCTTCAGACTCCCCGCCCGAGGCCTCCAGGGTGGCGTGATCGACCCAGACGTTGCGGACGCTGCTCTCCATGCCGATGGCGTCGCCGCCGTTGGACGTGGGCGAGCCCGACTTCTTGACGTTCCGGATGGTCACGTTCTGGATGATGATGTTGCGGGCCTCGCGGATGTGGATGCCCAGCTGGTCGAAGACGGCCCCGTTGCCGACGCCGATGATCGTGACGTTGCTGATCTGCTTGAGCTCGATCACGTCGTCGGCGGTGTTGCAGCTGTCGCCCGACACCTTGCTGGTGTTGCCGTGGTTGATGGTGCCCTCCACCTCGATGGTGATCGGGGTGGAGCTGCTGGCCCGGTTGCACAGCGCCGCGTGGATCGCGGTGCCGGTGGTGGCCCGCACCGTCTGCCCGCCCGCACCGCCGGTGGTCCCGCCGTTGCCGGTCGCGTAGCCGGTGGCGCTGCCGGCCGCCGCCGAGGCCTGGGTCACCGGTAAGGTCACACCGACCGCGGCCGCGGTGGCCAGCGCGGCCAGCGCCGCATGGAGTCGCAGCGCGACTGCTCGTCTCATCTCGTACCACCTTCGTCGTCGTGGACGCCCACACCGTAGGAAAGCGCTTTCCGCCTGTCAATGAAGGGTGAAACTTTCACGCCGTACCGGCCCGCCCCGGTCACGGCCGGGCGGGCGGGCGATGGCGAGGACCGGCGCATGGACGCCGATGCCATCGCCGTCAGGAAAGGTGCAGGAAGGTGCAGAAACGTTCGTCGAAATGCTCGCGCGTTCTTGCGGACGCGCCGCCGCCCGTCGTGGGACGCTGTGCCGCATGGCAGATCCGCCACCGGCCGGCGCCGCCGGCGTCCGGTTCACCACGCGCCTGCGGCTGGAGCCGGCCGGCCCCGCTCACGCCTCCGACCTCTGGCTCGTGCACGGCGACGAGGAGGTCTGGCCGTGGTACGGCGCCGGCAGGCCGAGCTTCGAGCAGGCGGAGGAACGGGCGAGGTTCATGGGTGACTCGTGGCGCCTCCACGGTGTGCACAAATGGGTCGCCTACGACCGCGTGAGCGGCCAGGTCGTCGGCCGCGGCGGACTTTCGCGCACGCCGGTCGACGACGACTGGGGTCAGCTCTACGCGTTCCTTCCGGCGGAGCCGTGGGTGCGCGACGCGCACGAGGCCCGCCACCCGTTCGTGGCGCACGCGCACTGGCTCGAGATCGGCTGGGCGCTGCGGCGGGAGTTCTGGGGGCGCGGGTACGCCTCCGAGATCGGCCGCGCCGGGCTGGCGTTCGCGTTCGACGTCCTCGGGGCGCGAGCGGTGGTGTCGTGCACGGCCCGCCACAACGGGCGTTCACGAGCGGTGATGGAGCGCATCGGCATGCGGTACGCGGGCGAGATCCGCACCCGCGGCCCGGTCGAGGGGATGCGCGGAGAGCAGGACGACGCGCCGTACGCGGTGTGCGTGCGGCTACGCGACCCCGGCGCGGCCGGAAACGGATGAGCCGCTGGTAGTGGCGCCTGCGGGGTGCTGCTGCCGGGCGATCGCGCGCGTACGCGACGAGTTGGGCGAGGTCGACACCCAGGATCCGGCGCAGGTCGGCGCCGCGCTGCACGAATGGTTCGCTCGCACGCTGTAAGGAGGCGGCGCGGCGTTATTTCTGATCGCGACGTCGCGCTGGGCGGTCCCCGATGGTTCGAAGGCCGCGGCGTGGCCTGGCGGCGGCTCCTTTCAGCCGGCCGGCGGCTGGTGCGTGCGCTGATAGTGCCGCCGCGCCTTCATCCGGTTGCCGCACACGGCCATCGAGCACCAGCGTGCCCGGTTGGTCTTGCTGCGATCGAGGAGGAACAGCCTGCACTCGCTGTTGGCGCAGGGCCTCAGCCGCCCGGGCCGGGTCCGCTCCAGCGCGTCCCAGGTCAGGATCACCCTGACGCTCATCGCCCGCCCGGCTGGGACGTCGAGTGACCATTCCACGCCCCGCTCCGACATGGCCGGGCGGTAGGTGGCGCCTTCGAGGAAAGGCCCCAGCGCGCTGCCCGGCAGGTCGCCGCGGAGAATCTCCTGCAACGCGTCCCTGACCTGCCGGACGGCGTCGCGTTCCGGCGATGACCCGTCGCCTCCACGTTGCCGCAGCCAGGTGCGCGCCTCGGCCGGATCGGCGAGGAGGTCCTGGTGGATCCCGTCGACGACCGGAGTGCTGTTGAGCAGGTCCAACAGCACGTCTTCGTCCGCCCATGTCATCGTCTCGAACATTGCCTAACCCCTGATTGCTGCTTGACAGGTTATAGCCGCTTCTGCTTCAGTCTAACCATTCAATCAGATCAAAGGGGTTAGTTATGGCGAACGTCCACCACCGTTACGCGACCGTGCAGGGCCGGCGGCTGTTCTACCGCGAAGCCGGACCCGCGGACGCGCCCGCCATCGTCCTGCTGCACGGCTTCCCGACCAGCTCGTTCATGTTCCGCGAGCTCATCCCGGCACTGGCCGACCGCTACCACGTCATCGCCCCCGACCACCTGGGGTTCGGGCTGTCCGACGCGCCGCCGGCCGAAGACTTCGACTACACCTTCGACGCGCTCACCGGGCTGACGTCGGGCCTGCTCGACCAGCTCGGCATCTCCCGCTACGCCATCTACGTGCAGGACTACGGCGCCCCGATCGGCTGGCGGCTCGTCCTGGACAACCCGGACGCGATCACGGCGGTCATCACCCAGAACGGCAACGCCTACGAAGCCGGTTTCGTCCCCAGCTTCTGGACCACCGTCTGGGACTACCACCGCGAACAGACACCCGAGACCGAAAAGGCCGTCCGGCAGGCGCTCACTCTGGACGCGATCCGCTGGCAGTACCTCACCGGCGTGCCCGACGAGACCCTCGTCAGCCCCGACACCTGGCACCACGACGTCGCCCTGGTCTCCCGCCCCGGCAACGACCGCGTCCAACTGGCCCTGTTCCTGGACTACGCCACCAACCCGCCGCTCTACCCCCGCCTGCACGAAGTCCTGCGCGAACGACGGCCACCGCTGCTGGCCGTCTGGGGCGAGGGGGATGAGATCTTCGGCCCCGACGGCGCCCGCGCCTTCGCCGCCGACGTGCCCGAGGCTGAGATCCACCTCCTCGAAGGCGGCCACTTCCTCCTGGAGAGCGCCCTCGACGAGGTGGCGCGGCTGATCAGGGATTTCCTCGGCCGGAACCTGCGCGCCTGATACCTGCCGGCAACCCCGGACACGGGCGGCGCCATGCGCTTGATGCGAGCGATGGGACGTGCGACCACCTCGGCATCCGTCGGCTTTCGAGTCACCGATAGCCTGCGTCACATGAACCGCGCATGGGTCCTGCCGACGGTGCTCGCGGTCTGCGGCACGCTGGTGGCGGTCGCCCTGGTGTCCAGGGGTGCTCCCGGCGCGGCCGTCGCGCTGTTGCTGGTGTACGGGCTCCTCGCAGGGCTGCACTCGTCGCTGGCCTTCCCGCGGCCGATCGCCGCGGCGGAGGCAGAACGCCGCAGCGCGGTCGACGGCCGGCCGATCGTCTACTGGAGGCCGGGGTGCAAGTACTGCCTGCGGCTGCGGATCCGGCTGGGCCGCGGCGCCCGCCGGGTGCACTGGGTCGACATCTGGCGTGACCCGGCCGGCGCGGCGGCGGTGCGGGCGGCCAACAACGGTGACGAGACCGTGCCGACCGTTGTGGTGGCGGGCCGGGTGCACGTCAACCCCGATCCTGCATGGGTGCGCGGGCAGCTACCCCCACCTGCGTGATCGGTGGCGAGGTCGTCAGCGCGTAGCGGTGTGCCCGAGGCCCCTCACGGAGGGTTGAGGATGTCGGTGGTCCGGAGGAACCCGTCGGTGCCGTACCCCCGTCCGATGGCGCGGCGCGCCAGCCCTTCGGCCGCGCGCATCACGCCCGCGTCGATGCCATGGGACTCCGAGACGTGGACGATATGGGCCATGGACGACACCGCCGACGTGATCGGGTTGATGTCGTCGGAGAACCTGCCGTGGTCGACATCCTCCGCGGCCTGGTCGAACATCGGCGGAAGGATCGTGCCGATGCCCTTGGCGAACGGTGCCAGTTCCCGCGCGGTGACCCCCTCAGCCCTGGCCACCGCCAGCGCATGTGCGTAACCTGCCATCGCGGTCCAGAAGATGTCGAGCAGGGCGATGTCGTACGCGGCCGCCCTGCCGACGTCCTCGCCGAGGTGGGTGTGGGCGCCGCCGAGGGCGTCCAGCGTCGGCCGGTGCTCGCGGTAGAGCTTCTCGGGGCCGCTGTGGAGGAACACCCCGGCGGGCGTGCCGATGGTCGTGGTCGGCGTCATGATCGCACCGTCCAGATACCCGATGCCGTGCTCGGCCGCCCAGGTCGCGGTGTCCCGGGCTCGGTCGGGGGTGTCGGCGGTCAGGTTCACGAGTGCGCGCCCGCGGAGCGCGTCGGTGACCGCGGCACGCCGCACGATGGCGTCCACCGCGTCGTAGTTCACCACGCAGACCACGGTCAGACTGCTCGCACCGACCGCTTCCTCGGGTGATCGAGCGCTGACCGAGCCCCGCTCGACGAGGTCCCGCTGCTTGCCCGGCGTCCGGTTCCAGACCGTGGTCCGTACGCCGGCCTCCAGGAAGGCGCCGGCCAGGGCCCGGCCCATCGGCCCCAGGCCGAGCACGGTGACGGCAGACTGGGCAGTGTTGTGTGAGGTCATGCTGCAACTCCATGGCAATGAGTGAACGGTGACGAAGGGGATGGCGATGACGCGCAGCCGCGCTCAGGACCCGAACGTGTGCGGCGTGACCGCGGCGATCGCGGTCATCGACGGCAAATGGAAAACGGCATTGCTCTGGCTCCTCGAGTCCCGCCCGCACCGCCCCGGCGAGCTCCGCAGGCGGCTGCCGGGACTCACCGAGAAGGTGCTGACTCAGACGCTGCGGGAGATGGAGGCCGACGGGCTGGTCCACCGGGAGGTGTACGACGTACGGCCGCTGAAGACGGTGTACTCGCTGACCTCGTTCGGCCGTGAGCTCTCCGAAGTGCTGGAGCCGCTTTCCGATTGGGGCCATCGTCGCCTGGAACAGCTGGCCGAGCCGTCCCACGCGGTTTCCTGAGACACGGCCGGCCTCCCCGTCCCGTCTGGCTGTCTAGGGCCTTTTCGGCCCGCACGACCAAGCTTCGGCCCGGCCCGCCCCGCTCGACAAGTACCCACAAAAAGGTGGCTATCGCAGCGCTGGCGTTCTTCGTGTTCCCCGATGTGACGCGGTTCGCCGGCGTGCGCCCGCCGGGCGCGCTCCACCAGGCCGTGCACCGCGTGTGGATCCCCCTCGCCGTGCTGGTCGGCTACACCTTCGGGCCGGTCGTGTGGCCGCCGCTCTTCACGGCCGGTCTGGGCTGGCTCACCCGCGTCGCCCTCGATCGCACGCTCGGGCGCGGGCTCGCCTCCTCGTGACGTGAGGGCGGGCCGCTGAACCGCGGTGGCGGACCCGCCACCGGATCCCCGTACGGCGACCGCCCCGTGACGTCCCCCGGGCCTGCCTGCAGCTGCATGCCGTCGGTTCCGTCCCCGGTGGCGTCGATACGGCATGGACCGCCGCTCTTCCCGTGAACTCCAGGCTGGACAACTGTCGTGCCGAACTGTATATCTAGATGTCGTCTCTAGTAATCAACTCTAGAAACAGGGAGCAGTGATGGATCTGGAACGCGCGGCGTGGTCGTACTTCAGCCAGGGAAGGGACGACGACGATGGCAGGGAGATCGCCGTCAAGGAGATGTTGCAGGCCTACTACATGTCCGGCAGGCCACCGTGGGACAGCGGCATCCCGGCTCCCGAGCTGGTCGACACCGTGGAGGGGCCGGATGCGCTGCCGCCCGGGCGGGCGCTCGACCTGGGCTGCGGCACCGGCACGAACGCCGCCTACCTCGCCCGCCACGGCTGGGACGTGGTGGGCGTGGACCTGATCGACCGCGCCATCGAGCAGGCCAGGACCAAGGCCGACGCCGCCGGCCGGCAGGCGAAGCTGCTCTGCGGCGACGTGACCCGGCTGGACGAACTCGCCGTCGGTGACGGGTTCAGCCTGTTCTTCGACCTGAGCTGCTACTGCGGCATTCCCCACCACCGTCGGGACGCCTACGCCGCCGGGATCACCCGTCGTGCCCTGCCAGGAGCGCGGCTGCTGATGTTCGGGTACGGCCCGGAGGGCTTCGACGACGGCTGGAGCGGTGTCACCGCCGATGAGCTGCGTACGCGCTTCACCGGCTGGGACCTGACCGACGTCACGCCCGGCACCAACGCCGTGCCGACATACTGGTTCACCCTGCACCGCCGGTGACCGACCGCGCGGCACCCGGCCTTCGAGCCCGAGAAGTCGCGGCCCTGGGGAAGGACTTCACCCAGGGCCGCACCCTCACCGTGCGAACACCTCGCGAGGACGCTGCACGCCCTCGGCGGCGAGCGTCGGCTTCACCGGAGGGCCACAGGGGCGAGGCCGAGGCCGGCGAGCGCGGCCTGGCCGCGGGCGGCATGGTCGCCGCCGGCGAGCACCAGGGTCCGCGCCGACTGATAGCGGCAGCCGGCGGCATCGAGCGCGTCCGCCGTGGCGAGCAGCCGCTCCTGGTCGCTGTCGAGCAGCGCCTGGGCCCGCTCCACAAGGGCGGTGGCGACCGGGTTGCCGGCCACGACGGTCCGGGCTTCGGTCACGGCGGCGCCGGCGCCGGAGCTCCCGGCGAGCACGGCGGCTTCGGCGCGCAGGGCGACGTACCAGTGGTGCCAGATCCAGGTGACCCACTTCCACACCTGCCTGGGCTCGGGGGCCATCCGCTCCAGCGCCTGCGGCGCCTGCCCGCGGTGCAGCAGCAGGATCGCGTCGAAGACCGCCCCGTAGCCGTAGGTGTGCTCCGGCGGGGTGCCGAGCCGATCCAGGATGTCCTGCCATTCGCGCCGGGCGTCGTGGTCGTCGCGGAGGCCGTGGATCATCGCCACAGCGGCCACCGCCGGGCAGAGGAGCGACACGGTGGGGCTTCCTGCCCGCCGCCACGCCTCGGAGAACCGGACGCTGCCGGCGAGCACCTCGTCGACGTGGCCTGCCAGCGCGTCGACCATCAGCAGCCGGCACGTGGCGCGGTGACCGACCTCCGCCAGCGAAGGATGGTCGGCCAGCTGGCGTGCCCAACGGCGGGCGCCTGGCACGTCCCCCGCACCCAGGCCGGCCTCGGTGGCTATACCGAGCGCGTCGATCAGCTCGTGGGTGCCGGCCGGCGAGATCGGCAGGGATGACAGGAGGGCGATCCGGCGCCGGGCCGTGGCCGCGGTGGCGAACGTGTCGCCGGCCCAGCTCTGGGCGCCGGTGAGCGCGTCGAGCGCGGCCGACTCGGCGAGCGGGTCGCCGGTCCGGCGGGCGAGCTCGACCGCCCGCTCCGCGCGCGCCACCGTCTCCGGTACGGCGTTGCCGGGCGGGCCCTGGGCGGCGCCGAACGCGTCGGTGAGCACCGCCGCCTCGGCGAGCGCCACCGCGGCCTGCGCGGCCGGATCGTCGCCGGCCGACTCCCGCGCCTCGGCCATCAGCGCGAGCGCCTCCTCCCTGGGCGGGAGACGTACGAACGTGGTCGAGAACCGGAACGCGATGGTCGCGGCGCTCGCCAGGTCGGCGGCGGCGCCGGCGGTGTCACCTGCGCTGCGGGCGGCCTGCGCGGCCTCCCGGCGGAGGCGGTACATGTCGTCACCGGCTGTCCGGCAGCCGGCCACGGCCGCGGCCCGCCGGAGCATCGACGCGCCGGCGGCGGGGTCGGTCGCGAGCGCGGCCGCCTGCTCGTAGCGCCGCTGGGACTCGCCGGTCAGGTTACGGGTGAAGGTGAGCTCCGCCAGGCGCCGGGCAAGGTCGTACGCGTCCGTGCGCTGCTCCGGCCGGTCGGCCGCCCACGCCAGGGCCGCGCGGAGGTCGTCGGCCACCAGATCGAACCGGGCCCGCCAGTCCGCACGTACCTCCGCCAGACCGGCGGCCCCGGCCAGGCACCAGCGCAGGTGCCGGGACCGGGCGTCGACCAGCTCGCCGGCCTCGGCGAGCCGCTCCCAGCCGTACTGGCGGATGGTCTCCAACGCCCGGTACTCGGTCCCGCCCGGCGAGGCCGTCACCACCAGCAGGCTCTGCTCGGCGAGCCGGGCCAGTCCTTCGGCGACAATGCCCTCACGGCTCCCGGCCGCCTCCGCGGCACCTTCGCCCATCTCCTCCGCGGCGTCACCGGCCACCTGCGCGGCCGCCGCGGCGGTGAACGGCGCCACGAACACCGACACCCGGCGCAGCAGCGCCCGATCGACCGGCTCCAGCAGGGCGTGGCTCCAGTCCAGCGCCGCCCGCACCGAACGGTGCCGTTCATCGGCGCGGGAACCACCGGTGAGCATGCGGAGCGGGTGGGACAAGGCGGCGGTGATGCCGTCCAGCCCGAGCGCGGGATACCGGGCGGCGGCCAGCTCGATCGCCAGCGCCATGCCATCCAGCCGCTCGCAGATCGAGGCGATCGACTCGCGCAGCAGAGGATCAGGCGGCCGGCCGACCGCCGCGGCCCGCTCCATGAACAACGTGACCGCATCCGACCCGTCATCGGCGGCCAGCGACAGCGGCGGCACCGGATACACCCTTTCGAAGGGCACCATCAGCCGTGCCCGGCTGGTCGCCAGCACCGTCACTCCGGGGCACGCCGCCAGCAGCCGCTCGAGAAGGAGCGCCACCCCGTCCACCACGTGCTCGCAGTTGTCCAGAACCAGCAGCGCATGACGGTCGGCCAGCGTGGCCAGCACGGACTCGGTGATGTCGCTGCCCGGCTGCTCACCGAGGCCGAGCGCCCCGGCGACCGCAGTGGCGATCATGCTCGGATCGGTGACCGGCACCAGGTCGACGAACCACACCCCGTCGGCGTACTCGCCTGCCGTTTCCGCGGCCACCGCCAGCGCCAGACGGGTCTTGCCCACTCCGCCCGGCCCGGCGGCGGTCACCTGGCGGTGGGCACTGATCATCTCGGCCAGCTCGGTCCGCTCGCGCGCCCGCCCGACGAACGACGTCAGCGGGGCCGGCAGCACCGGCGCGGGGTGCGACGGACCGGCGCCGGTCACCTCGGGCGCACGCTGGGCAAGCGCCCGCCGATCCGGCACCTGCAGCTTGCGCAGCAGCGAGGAGACATGAGTCTCCACGGTACGTACCCCGATGAACAGCCGAGCCCCGATCTCGGCGTTGCTGAGGTGCTCCCCGACCAGCGCCAGCACCTCAGCCTCGCGAGGTGAAATATCCGCTCCTGCGACCACTGCCCCATTCTGCCGTAATCACTTCCCTGCTTCAGGCCTCCGCTTTCCGGCTCCGCTCCTGGCTTCGCGTCGGGCTGCGGGTTCGGCTCCGTGCCCGGACCCGCAGCCGGGTCCGTGGTCGGGCCCCTGGTCGGGCCCCGTGGTCGGGTCCGTGGTCGGGTCCGTGGTCGCCACGGATCCGGGCCGGCCGTGTCGGCGGCCATGCTGTTGCACACACCGGAACCGCGACGACAGGAGTGACCATGACCGGCTCTTCCCCCCAGGCAATCAGGACCGTGCTGCACCCGGTGTCCGACCTGGGCAAGGCCACGGCGGTGTACGCGGCCCTGCTCGGTGTGCCTCCGCAGAACGACTCGCCTTACTACGTCGGTTTCGACGCCGGAGGCCAGCACATCGGGCTGGTGCCGGGAGGTGGACCGCAGGGCATGACCTCGCCGGTGGCCTACTGGCACGTGCCGGACATCGAGGCGAAGGTGGCCGAGGTCATCGCCGCGGGGGCCACCGTGAAGGAGGCCGTGCACGAGGTCGGTGGCGGCCGCCTGGTGGCCACCGTCATCGATCCCGATGGCAACGTCCTCGGGCTGATCCAGGACCGGTGAGCAGCGGACCCGCCCCTCCCGGGTCCGCGGCGTAGCGGCCGCCGACACGACGACGAACCCATCGCGCTCAGAGAAACCCACCTCACTCAAAGGACGTGCCATGACCTCCTTCAGATCCGTCACCCTGGAAGTGCCCGACCCCTCGGCCGCGGACGCCTTCTACCAGGCCTTCGGCCTGGGCTCTTATGTGAACGTACGCGCCTCGGATGCGCCGACGACCGGTTTTCGCGGGTTCGCGCTGTCACTCGTGGTGTCCCAGCCGGGAAACGTCGACGCCTTCATCGCCGCCGCCCTCGACGCCGGCGCGACGATGCTGAAGCCGGCCACGAAGGGTTTCTGGGGCTACGGCGGCGTCGTACGCGCCCCCGACGGGACGATCTGCAAGCTGGCGACCTCGAAGAAGAAGGACACCGGCCCCGCCGCGCGGCACATCGACCAGATCGCGCTCCTGCTGGGAGTGGCGGACGTCAAGGCGAGCAAGCGGTTCTACGTCGACCGCGGCCTGGCCGTGGCCAAGAGCTTCGGCGGCAAGTACGTCGAGTTCGACACCCCATCGGCGCCCGTGACGCTGGCCCTCTACCCTCGCCGGGCCCTCGCCAAGGACACCGGCCTCTCGCAGGAGGGCACCGGATCGCACCGGATCGTGATCAGCAGCGACGCAGGGCCCTTCACCGACCCGGACGGCTTCGTCTGGGAGACCACGTCCGCCTGAGACATCCCGGCCCCGAACATCGAGATCCACAAAAGGGGAGATCCGTCATGAGCAGCACCGGCAAGAGCACGTACGAGGGATTCACGGCCGAGGAGCGGGCCGCGATGAAGGAGCACGCCCAAGAGCAGAAGAAGGCGGCGCGCCGCAGCTCACGCGCCGACAAGGCGGCACAGGATCAGCGGGACGTGCTCGCGAAGATCGCCGAGATGTCGGAATCGGACCGGGTCATGGCCGAACGCCTCCATGCCGTCATCACGGCCGGAGCCCCGGCCCTCGCGCCGAAGCTCTGGTATGGGATGCCCGCCTATGCGAGGGACGGCAAAATCGTCTGCCACTTCCAGCCCGCGGCGAAGTTCGGGACACGTCATGCGACGCTCGGATTCAGCGACCTGGCGAACCTGGACGACGGACCCATGTGGGCGGCCGCCTTCGCCCTGACCGAGGTGACGGCCGAGGTGGAGGCGCGGGTCGGAGCGTTGGTGAAGCAGGCGGTGAGCTAGGGGGCGCTGCGGATGCCGGTCGTCCTGCTGATCCAGCCCTTGTAGGCTGCCGCGTCGGTCCACACCCCGGGCCCGACGCAGCGCGCGGCCCGCGTTCCAGTTCGTCGGCGATGTGGCGATCGCCGTGTTCCTGACGTTCTTCGCCGTGGTGGCCACCATCGAGGAGATACCGCCCGACGGGCAGGTCGAGCCGCTGCCCATCCTCGCCGGAGTTCTCACGGGGCTGCCGCTGGCGGTCCGCCGCCGGTGGCCCGTTCCGGTGCTGGCGGTCGTGACCGGCACCAGCATGCTGGCCGTGGCCATGCAGTGGGTGCTACACCATGCGGCCCTCGTGCCCGACCTGCTCCTCGTCTTCGCGATCTACCGAACTGTGGGCCAGTGCTCCGGCGTTCACGCCGGGGGTGAAGGCCCACGCGGGAGTGCCTGCTAGGGCGCGAGCGTGCTCTGACCTGGCAGCGTGTCCGTGGCCTAACCTCAGACGGGTCGTTTCTGCTGCTCGATGTACTGCTTGAGTACGGTGAGTGGTGCGCCGCCAACGCTCCCAGCGAAGTAGGAGCCGGACCAGAAATGACCGCCCCACAGATACCTCTTGACGTGGGGTGCGTATTCCTTGCGCAGCATCCGCGCTGAGACTCCCTTGAGACTGTTCACCAGCTTGGACAGAGCGACCTTGGGCGGATAGTGAACCAGCAGGTGGACGTGGTCGTGTTCGCCGTTGAACTCGCGCAGTTCGACCTCGAAATCGGCGCAGACCTGGCGCATGAGTTCCTCGCAACGGACCAGCATCTCGTCGGTGAACACCCCGCGCCGGTACTTCGTGACGAACACCAAATGAGCGTGGAGAGTGTAAACAACGTGCCGTCCGGTGCGTACATCAGGATTCGGCTTCCATCGCGGTGACATAAACCAAATGATACGATCAGTGTGTGGAGTTGGTGAAGCAGGCGCGGGCACGCGTGGCGCGACTCGACCTCAGCGCGGCCCAGGCTGCCGTGGCCGATGGTCAAGCCCATGCCGCTCACGCCCTGTGGAACCTGCTGCACGAGTACTTCACCTTCCGCCAAGGCCGCTTCGCCTCGCTGAAGGAATGCGACACCGCGATACGCCAAGCCCGCCACGAGATCGACTGGCTGGCTCGACTCCCCGCCCAAGCAGCGCAAGCGGTGCTGAAGACCTACCGCCAAGCGTGGGCGAACTTCTTCAACCCCGACCACCCGGCCCAACGCCCGACGTTCAAGGGCCGGTTCCATACCCGGATGGCGGTGGACGTCCCGCAAGCCCGCGACTTGCGCATCCAACGGATCAACCGGCGCTGGGGCGAGGCGAACCTCCCCAAAGTGGGCCGCGTCCGGTTCCGCTGGACCAAGGACCTGCCGGGCGTTACCCGGGGCGGCCCACAAGGACGCATCACCGGGGCCAGGCTGGTCAAAGACGCGTTCGGCTGGTCCATCGTGTTCCGCACCGAAACCCTGGTCCCTGCCCTCCAGCAGGCGCATCCGGGTCCGGCGGTGGGAATCGACCGGGGCGTCAATGTCGCCTTGGCATTGTCGGACGGCACCACACGCGAGCACAAACCCTGGCTGAGCCGGGGCGAACGCGAGCACCTGCGCCGCTTGGAGAAGAAATCAGCCCGACAGCGGGCCACCCGACCGCCGGGCCGGCCGGCCTCGCATCGACTGGCCCGCACCTACGCCCAGATCGGCAGGGTACGCGCGATAGCCAAGCGTCGCGCCCTCGACTGGCAGCACCAGACCACCACCGAACTCGCTGACACGTTCAGCCTGATCGTGGTGGAGGATTTGAAGATCCCCAACATGGTCCGCTCGGCGAAGGGCACGATCGAAGCCCCCGGAAGAAACGTCGCGCAAAAGGCCGGGCTGAACCGGTCGATCAGCGGCGAGGCGTGGGGTCGAGGGGTCACCCTGATGGAGTACAAGAGCGCCGACCGAGGCGGGAACGTGGTCAAAGTGCCCGCGGCGGGCACGTCGCAGACCTGCCACCGGTGCGGGCACCGCGACCCGGCAGCACGCCAGGGCATCCGTTTCGCTTGCACCAACCCCGACTGCGGCTGGGTCGGCCACGCCGATATCAACGCCGCGATCAATGTCGAGAACGCCGCAGGGACTGCGGTGTCAGGACGTGGAGACCTCGCCGTTAGGCGGTCTGTGAAGCGTCAACCCCCGCGCGCCGCTTAACCACGGTGTGACGGGAGAATCTCCGGCCCTCAGGCCAGAGAGGAGTTCAATCGATCCAGAGCCCGCCCGGCTCGATGTGGCTGGACCTCGCGTTTCCGGCACTGACCGCGGGCATCGCGGTGGCCATGGGCATGGCCGTCGGCGCGCGGCGCGCCGAAGTGCGGTCCTTGCGGGACCGGGCGGAGAGCGCGGAACGGGAGCAGACCGCACGAGCGGCGCAGGCACGGGCCCTGGAACGGAACCGGATCGCCCGCGAGATGCACGACGTGCTCGCACACCGCATCTCCCTGGTCGCCATGCAGGCCGGGGTGCTGGACCACCGCAGCGATCTCACGGCCACGGAGAACCGGGTGCTGATCCGGGGCATCGCCGACAGCTCCCACCAAGCACTGGAAGAACTACGGGGCGTCCTCGGTGTGCTTCGAGCCGACCCGGGCCGCCCGGAGCCACCACAACCCTCCCTCGACCGCGTGCCCGACCTGGTGGCCGACGCCCGCGCATCCGGACTGGACGTCACGCTCGCCACCACCGTGACGGCAGAGCCCTCCGACCTCGTGGGACGCACCTGCTACCGGATCGTCCAAGAAGGACTGACCAACGCCGCCAAACACGCCCCGGGCGCACGCGTACACATCACCCTCGCGGGAGCAGCCGGCGACGACCTGCACGTCAGCGTCCGCAACTCGCCGGCCACCACGACCATCGCACAACCACCGACGTCGGGATTCGGCCTGCTCGGTCTCTCCGAGCGGGTCGCCCTCACCGGCGGAGAACTTCACCACCACCCGACAGCCGACCACGGATACCTCCTCACCGCCCGAGTGCCCTGGCCAAGGGACGATCACGAGAAGGGAACGTGAGTGGATACCGAGCGGGAGCCGGTGCGTGTCGTCATCGTCGACGACGACCAGTTGGTACGGATGGCGCTGCGACTCGTCATCGACGGCGAGCCGGACCTGACCGTCGTCGCGGAGGCGGCCGACGGGGACGCCGCGATCACCGTGGTGGACGAGCAGCGGCCGGACGTCGTGCTGATGGACGTGCGCATGCCCGGCCGTGACGGTCTCAGCGCGACCCGGGAGATCCTCACCCGGCCGGCGCCGCCGCGGGTGCTCATGCTGACCACGTTCGACTCCGACGATCTGGTGCTCGGCGCGCTGCGCGCCGGAGCACTCGGGTTCGTCCTCAAGGACACCCCGCCGCCGAAGATCGCCGACGCGGTGCGGACGGTCGCGGACGGGAACCCCGCGCTGTCTCCGGCGGCCACGGTACGGGTGATCGCCGCAGCCACCGGTCCACAGTCCTCCGCCGCTCGCGACTCCTCCCGCGAAGCCGCGCGGAAACGGTTGTCGGCACTGACCGAACGAGAACTCGACACTGCTCGGGCCATCGCCGACGGGCTGGGCAATCCGGAGATCGCCGAGCGGCTGCACATCAGCGTCGCGACCGTCAAGGCGCACACCGGCAACCTGTTCGCCAAGCTGGCGGTCGCGAACCGGGTGCAGATCGCGCTCCTGGTCCGCGACGCGGGGGAATGACCAGCCTGGCGCAGGGGAGACGGTGACCGCGACCGGCGCCGCCGAGGGCCTTCACGATGCGGCCGTCCCAGCAAGATCCTTCAGGCTGGGCCGGGCCAGGACGTGCCGGACACGGCCCTGCCAGGGATCACACGGTCTCTTCTTCCTGCACCGCGGCGGGCATGGAGATCCGCCAGGTGACGAAGGCGGCTGCGGCGAGCCCGGCGATGGCCAGGGCACTACTGGCGAGGAACGGGTCGATGCCGTCCAAGGCGGGAGCGAACCCGATACCGACGTAGATCGTGATCCCGGTGGAGCCGCCCAGTTGGTCGGCCGCTCGCTGGACACCGGACGCGATGCCGGCGTCGTCTTCGGTGACTCCGGTCACCGCGACGTACTGCAGCCCGACGATCCCGAACCCCATCCCGGCGGCGATGAGCATCATCGCCGGAACCATCGCCAAGGCGCCGGCGTGGAGGGAGGAGGCCAGAGCGATGGCCGCCATCGCCAGCACGGTGCAGCCGATCCCGGCCAGAACGCAGGCCCGGGCGCCCCACCGGCCGAGCAGCCGGGGAACCAGCACCGAGGCCGCGATCAGGAACACCGCCAGAGGCAGCATCACCAGGCCGGCCTGGAACGGACCGGCGTCCAACCGGTTCTGCAGGTAGTAGGTGAACAGCAGGAACGAGGTGGACAGCGCCGCGCTCAGCAGGGCGGTGGCAAGGTTGGCCAGGACGCGGGGCCGGCTGCGGAAGAACCGCAGCGGCACGAGCGGGTTCCGTGCACGGCGCTCGACCCTGACGAACAGGGCCCCGGCCGCTACCGCGCTGGCCAGCGCCACCGGCGGCAGCCATGGCAGCGTGCCGTCCGTCTTCCCCGCCTCGACGACCCCGAGGGTGAACAGCAGCGGGGCGGCGACCAGCAGGAGCGAGCCGAGAAGGTCCACGGGGGAGGGCTCGGCCGGCCGTTCACCCGGCACGAGGAAGACCACCGCGGCGAGCACGACCGCGACGAAAGGTACGGACAGCAGGAAGATCCACCGCCAGCCCAGCAGTTCGACGACGATTCCGGAGAGCGCGAACCCGAGAACGAGGCCACAGCTCGCGACGGCCGCCCACACGCTGAGCGCCCGCGATCTGCGCGGCCCCTCGGGGAACATGAGCACGATCACTGCCATCGCCGCCGGAAGCGCGATCGCCTCGCCGGCTCCCTGCAGCAGCCGGGCCGCCACCAGGAGAGTGAAGGAGGGCGCGAGCCCGGCCAGCAGGGACGCGGAGCCGAAGAGGGCTGTGCCGAGCAGGAGGACACGTCGTCTGCCGAGCATGTCGCCCAGCCGCCCCCCGAACATCAGCAGCCCGCCACCGGTGATCGTGTAGCCGACGACTACCCAGGTCAGCGCGTGACCGTCGACGTGGAAGGTGGCGCCGATCGAGGGCAGGGCGACGTTGACGACGGTCACGTCAACCGCGATGAAGAACTGCAGCATGGCCATGCAGCACAGCACCAGCCACGCGCGCACCGGGGACGATCCGTCCCGGCGCGAGAAGAGAATGCCTGAAAGCATCGAGCGCTCCGTTGCTCAGAAGAAGTTCCGAGCAGCACAAACGTGCCGCTCCGGTACGACCGGGGAGCGACGGACCGTTCACCAGAAGTGAGACGAACGCCCCGCCGCTAGCGGAGCGTCCTCGTCACTGCGGCACAAGCGGCCGCGCACGAAGCAGACATGCCGGCGATACTACCGAAGCCGGCGGCAGGTGATCCCGTGCCCCTCCGCCGGCGAGTACGGCGGGTCCGCCCAGCTCTGACCCGTCATCTCGCGGACGCGGTGCACACAGAGCGCACCGCCACCCCGAGCGCATGGCGGTGAAGGTGGCCAGTCGTGTCCACGTGGTGATCCCGGCCTGTCTGAGACAGAACGTTCGGTCTTGACGGCGCAGCCGCTCGGCATCATGATAGAGCACGATAGAACGTTCGGTCTCGCGGCGTCGGCATCGCCGCCCGTTGTGCGCAAAGGAAGATAGCCATGAGCAAACCTCTGTATCTCGGCATCGCCACATCCACCGGCGACGGCAGGGCGGGAGGGCAGGTGAGGACCGACGACGGCCTGCTCGACATCTCCCTGGCGATCCCGAAGGGCATGGGAGGACCTGGTGGCGCGACCAACCCGGAGCAGCTGTTCGCGGCGGGCTGGGCCGCGTGCTTCCACTCTGCGCTGAAGGCTGTCGCGGCACAGCAGAAGACCCGGATCACCGACTCCGCGGTCATCGCCGAGGTTCAGATTCACCCGACACCGGAAGGCGGGTTCAGCCTCAGTGCCGCACTGCACGTCGAACTGTCCGGTGTGGAGCAGGCGACGGCCGACAAGCTCGTCGACGCCGCCCACGCGATCTGCCCGTACTCCAACGCGACACGCGGCAACATTCCGGTGACCGTGGACGCGACCGTCGCCTAATGGGAGCTACCGGCTCCAGGGAAGTCTGACCCCCGGTGGCCGGGCCGATGCGGACCGTCGGCCCGGCCCTTCGCCCGGCGGCTTCCCAGAAGACTGACCGTTCTATCTGGTACGCTCGCCTCGATGGTGGACAACACTCGCGTCCAGGTCTCCGAAGCGCGATCAAGGCTGCTCGCGACGGCGACTCGGATTTTCTACGCGGAAGGCCTGCACTCCGTCGGGATCGACCGGATCGTCGCGGAGGCGAAGGTCACCCGTGCCACGCTCTACCGGCACTTCCCCAGCAAGGACGCGCTCGTCGTCGCATATCTGCAGGGAATCGACCAGGCCGTTCGCGACCAGGTCGGCGAAGCCCTGGCCAGCGGCCTGCCGGCGGTCGACATCCTGCGGGCCGTCGCCAGGTCGATCGCCGAGAGCATCGGGTCGGCCGAGTTCCGCGGATGCGCCTTCCTCAACGCGGTCGCGGAATATCCGGACCCCGAGCATCCCGTGCACCAAGCCGTCCTCGCCCACCGCGAGTGGTTCCTTGACACCGTCACGGACCTGCTCGGGCAAGTCGGGCAGACGCCGCCGGAGTTCGCCGCCCGGCACTTCGTGATGCTGCGCGACGGCGCGATGGCATCGGGTTGCCTGACCGATCCGGCGGGGATCCGCGAAACGTTCCTGCAGGGGGTCGAGGGGATCCTGCAGTTCCGCAGCAACTCCGCCTCGGGCTAGCGACGACGCCTCGGGCCTGGATGCCCACCGCGCGCTGGAGCGCCGCTGACCGCGGCGGTCCCGTCAGCCGCCTGTCGCCGGTGAGACGTGAGCGTGCAGGAGTCCCTCGACTCCGCGAAGAAAGGTGTCGCAGACCAGCGCCGGGTCGGACAGGCAGCCCGATGCCATCGCGCCGTCGCGCAGCATCACGAAGTGCCGGGCGGCCGGCCCGGCGTGCGCTTCCCGGATCCGGGCCAGCAGTCCCGTGACGGTGTCCAGAAACCACCGCCGGTGCGCGATCACGGCCCGGTGCACCGGGTGGTCGGGGTCGGGGTATTCGGCGACCGCGTTGAGGAAGGCGCACCCGCGGAAGCCGGGGGACTGGATGCTCTGGGCGATGGCTCTGCCGACTGCTCGAACGGTTTCGGCGGCGGGAAGCCCGCCGGCGATGGCGGCGTCGGTGACCACTCGCACGGCCTGGTCGGTCTCGTTGAGGTAGGCGAGGATGAGGTCTTCTTTGCCGGGAAAGTGCCGGTAGAGAGTGGCTCGGGTGACCTGTGCCTCGGCGACGATGCGGTCGATGCCGACAGCGTTGATCCCCTCCGTGTAGAAGAGCCTGGTCGCCGTGTCGAGCAGGCGGGCCCGCGCTTCGGACCGTCGCCCTCCGGATTCGGTGCGCTCCATGGTGTCCAAGCTATCAGATAGAACGTTCTGTCTTGACAGTTCGGCGCCTCGTTGCCATGCTGAGTCGCGATAGAACGTTCGGTCTCATCGTCGGCGTGGAAGCCGCCCGATCGCGGCGCCCGCCGTACACCATCGAAAGGATCATCGTGACCACCGTCGAGACACTTTCCACCAGCGGGGTCGCTCTGGCGCTGCGCCGGCTCTACTTCGTGCGGTTCGCGTTCGCCATCGTCTGGGCGGCCTTGTTGTTCGCCACCATGTCGCAGCTCGGGCCGCTCAGTATCGCCCTGATTGTCCTTTATCCCCTGTTTGACGTCGCCGCGGCGATCGTGGACGCCCGCTCGTCCCGTGCCGCCGGACCGCCTTACGGGCTCTACGTGAACATCGCGATCAGCCTCCTCGCCGCAGCCGGCCTGGCCGTCGCCGGCGCCTCCGGCGCCCCGGCGATCCTGCGCGTGTGGGGTGTCTGGGCGGTCGTCTCCGGGCTCGTCCAGCTGATCGTCGGTGTCAGCCGTCGCAAGATGGGCGGCCAGTGGGCGATGATCCTCAGCGGGGGCATCTCCGTGCTGGCCGGGACGTCGTTCTTCCTGGGGGCCTCCGCGCCCAACCCCATGCTGACCAACGTGGCCGGCTACGCCGTCCTCGGCGGGGTCTTCTTCCTCGTCTCGGCACTGCGCCTCGGCCGCGCAGCCAGGGGGAACTGACGTGGACGCCACCACGTACGACGTCATCGTCATCGGCGCGGGCCCGGTCGGGGAGAACGTCGCCGACCGGGTGGTGCGGGGCGGCTTGAGCGCCGCCATCGTCGAGCGGGAGCTGGTCGGAGGCGAGTGCTCCTACTGGGCTTGCATGCCGACCAAGGCATTACTGCGGAGCGCGGCGGCGCTTCGGGCGGCCCGCCAGGTGCCCGGCGCACGTGAGGCGGTGACGGGCGACCTGGACGTGGCCGCCGTCCTCGGCCGTCGCGACGCCTTCGCCTCGCACTGGAAGGACGACGGCCAGGCCGCCTGGCTCGAGCAGGTGGGGGTTCCGCTGTATCGCGGACAGGGACGGATCACGTCCGCCCGGACGGTCGAGGTGACCGGAGGCGACGCCGGCAGGACCTCGCTGACCGCGCGGCACGCTGTCGTCATCGCGACAGGAAGCGGCGCGCTGGTCCCGGACATCGCCGGTCTGCGCGAGGCGGCGCCATGGACGAGCCGGGAAGCGGTCGCCGCGAACGAGGTCCCCCGCCGCCTCGCCGTCATCGGCGGTGGCGTGGTGGCCTCGGAGATGGCCACCGCGTTCGCCGGTCTCGGGGCGTCGGTGACGATGCTGGCCCGCGACGGCGTGCTGCCGCACGCGGAGCCGTTCGCCGGCGAGCGGGTCATCGAGTCGCTGCGGGACGCCGGCGTGTCGGTGCACCCGGGCGCGGAGGCCGGAGCCGTGAAGCGCGCCGGCGACGGGACCGTGCACATCACCCTCACCGACGGCGGGCAGATCGAGGCCGACGAACTGCTCGTCGCGACCGGCCGTACACCGAACACCCAGGACCTCGGACTGGACACCATCGGCCTGACCCCGGGTGCCTGGCTCGCGGTCGACGACACGCTGCGGGTCCTCGGGGACGACGGGGCGCCGATCGGTGACGGGTGGTTGTACGCCGCCGGCGACGTCAACCGGCGCGTGCTGCTGACCCACCAGGGCAAGTACCAGGCCCGCGCCGTGGGGGACGTCATCGTGGCCCGCGCGAAGGGGGAAACGGTCGAGGACGGCCGGTGGGGGCGGCACGCGGCGACGGCCGACGAGCGTGCGGTGCCCCAGGTGGTGTTCACCGAGCCGGAGATCGCCTCGGTGGGGCTGACCGCGGCCGCCGCCGAGGCCGCCGGGCTGCGGATCAGGGTCGTCGACCACGACCTGGGCGCCGTCGCCGGGGCCGCCCTGCAGGCCGACGGGTACCGCGGCCACGCGCGCATGGTCGTCGACGAGGACCGGAAGGTCGTCGTCGGCTTCACGCTCGCCGGCCCGGACGTCGCGGAGTTGCTGCACGCGGCGACGATCGCGGTCGTCGGCGAGATTCCGCTGGACCGGCTGTGGCACGCGGTCCCGGCCTATCCCACCGTCAGCGAGGTCTGGCTGCGGCTGCTGGAAGCCTACGGCCGCTGAAGGGCCGGCCTGTCAGGCGGTCAGGCTGCTGTTTTGGCTCTACCGTGGATCACGGTGCGCACGGAACGCCTGTGCCGGCATGGCCGTCCTGACTCAGCCCACATCGACCGGCAGGCAGGGCCGCAAGCCATGCCATGCGCATCCCGCCCTCAGGGCCGCCCGCCACCCCGGAGAAGGGAGAGGAACCAAGACATGACCCCCACCAGTGCCGCGTTCACCGAACGGTTGATGGCCCTGCCGGTGCCGGAGACGCGCACGTACCGCCCGTCCGGGCCTGGCACCGTGCTGGGCCTGCGCATGCGGGACATCTTCGCACTGGCCAAGGAATCCATCGACATGGAGCCGGGCGAGATCGCCAAGCTGCTCGACAACGATGTGCACGAGATCAGGGTCGGCGCGTGCAGCATCATGGACAAGCAGGCCCGCCGCAAGCGCACACCGGACGCCCGCCGAGCGCAGTTGTACGACCTCTACCTCGGCCGCCACGACCGCATCAACACCTGGGACCTGGTGGACCTGGCCGCGCCGTACGTCGTGGGAGGCCACCTGTACGGCAGATCCCGCTCCACGCTGTATGAGCTGGCCCGCTCTGCCCACTGGTGGGAGCGGCGCACCGCCATCGTCGCAACCTCCTACTTCATCCGCCAGAACGATCTCGTCGACGCCTTCGGCATCGCTGAGATCCTGGTGGATGATCCGGCTGCCCTGGTGCAGAAGGCCTATGGCGGCTGGATCCGTGAGGCAGGAAAGCGGGATCGGGCACTGTTGCTCGGCTTCCTGGACCGGTACGCCGCCACCATGCCCCGCACGGCCCTTCGCTACGCCGTCGAACATCTCGACGGCGAGCTCAAGGCGCACTACATGGGCCTGGCACGGCAGTCTCCCCGACCTGACGGCCCGCCTCCATGAGGGCGGGCCGTCGCTGCTCACTCCTGTGCCTGGCCGGAGCTGTCCGGTACGAGTGGCAGGAGGAGCTCGTAGAGGTCGCGAAGCTGGTCGGCGTCGACGGGGGGAAAGACGACGGTTGCTCCGACCGCGAGCAGGTAGGGCAACAGGGCCGCCGTCCGGGCCTCCTCGTCACTGGCGACGGCTGATCTCCACACCCGCTGGAGCGCGGACACCCTGGCCTCGTCCAGGCGAGCCTGAACGGCACGCACATCCGCATCCCAAGTCGCCCACGCCCGCAGTGCGGTGTCGACCTCCGGGCGATAGAGTCCGGTGCCGCCAGGGCGGACGAGTTCTGTCAGCCGTGCGAGGACCACCCGGGCGCCGGCCGATTCCCCGATTTCGGCAATGGCATTCTCGAGCGCTTCGACCGACAGGTGCTCGAAATGGGCGAGAAGCGCTTTCTTATATCCCTCGGCGCCATCGAAGTGATGGTGGAACGATCCTTTCGACAGGTTGAGTCGAGCGGCGATCCGGTCGATTCGAATCCCTGCCGCACCTTCTTCCGCAAGGACCTTCAGGCCTTCGTTCAGCCACCGGTCTCGTGCCGTGCTCATCCGACGAACGTACCATTGGGTATGGAGTGGTCGGCGTTCGCCGAGGCGCGTACGAGCTTCATGTCATGAAGCTGTGGACGCCGACTCCGATGCAGATCAGCAGCATGGCGGTGGCATTGAGGAAGAGGTTGCGGCCGAGGTCTCGGGCCGCGATGTGCATCGCGATGGCGACCATGAAGTAGAGGACGAGCGCGACACAGGTCACGGCGCCGAGATAGGGCAGCCAGATGCCCAGGATCAGACCGGCCGCGGCGGCGAATTTCACCGGTGGCATGATCCACCAGTAACGTCGCGGCAAGTTCACGTCTTCGAAGCACTGGGCGATGAACGGAACGGGTTTGACGCACATGACGGCGTCGCCGGCCTGGATGATCGCCAGGACGACAACCGGCCAAACCGGATCGGGTAATGCTGACATGTTTTTCCTCGGTCGTTGAATGGTTCACGCATTTCCATACTATACCGTATGGTATGGGCGCTGGCGTTGACGCGGGCCTGATCGCCGGAAGGCCGCTCGCGCGGCCTGCCCCGATCCGGCTCCATGACCTGATGAAGTGGCCCAGGTGTGACACGCGGGTCTCACGGCCAGCGAGAATTCATGGCTCCAGGCGGCTCAATGCAGGCCAGAAGGAGAAATAGACCTGGCCGTTCTCCCGGAACACCTTCTCGAACGAGGGGTTCCCGATGGTCTGTTCCTCAAGCTCGTCGCCCTCCTCCAGCGAGCGCACGTCGCACAACCCGGGCAACACCGCCGCCACACCCGGGCTGGATAGCGTCCGACGCAGAGAAGAGCCACGCGTAGCAAGGGAGGAAACACCATGTCCATCGACACGGTTCAGGTGGCCGATCCAACCGCGTTCGCCGAGTTCACGACGTCCGAGGCGCCTGCTCTGGACACAAGATCGCAGGACCCGGCGAACATCGCTCTCATGGACGAGTTCGACCTCGACATCCTCGTGTCGTCGATGCCCGGCGAGATCAGGGACGGCGAGTGCGACAGGTGGTCGAACTGCGTGTGCATCACCGTTTGCGCCACCCACCCATGGAGCTGCGCCTGAGCATGCGGGCTTGCGGACGGGCAACGGTCGGCCCCGAGCGGCCTGTCTCCGGGGACGAGGCCGGTTTCCCGTAGTCGGCTCACCACCGCCGAGCCGTCGACGACCGGGGATCGAATCGGATCTCGACGGCTCGGCGGTCCGGCGCTGCCGCGCACACCCTTTGTCATGAGGATGCAGATGCTGATCGCTTATATCGGCTTTGGTTGCCGTATATTGCTCGCCTTGGTTTTCGTCGCCGCTGCCGGGAGCAAGGTGCGCGGGCGGCGCGGTTTCATCGAATTCCGTGCCACCGTAAGTGCGTTCGGCGTGAAAGCGCGCTGGAGTTCCGCCGTCGCCGGTGCGGTGATCGCGTGCGAGTTGGCCGCGGCGGCACTGATGCCGGTCGGCGTCACCGCGCCCGCGGGATTGGGCATCGGGGCCGCGCTGCTGATCGTCTTCTCGCTGGTGATCGCATCAGCCCTGCGGCGTGGCACGTCGACGAGTTGCCGGTGCTTCGGCACGTCGACGCAGCCGCTCGGGGCGCGGCATCTCGTACGCAACGCGATTCTCCTCATGACCGCCGGCGTGGGCCTGGCGGGAACCGTGCTGACCGGCCACATGGGGAGCGCCGGGTTCGACACGGCGGCCTTGATCGTCTCCGGGTTCGCGGCCGTCGTCGCGGCGGCACTGGTCATCGCGTACGACGACCTCGTGGCCCTGGTTCTACCCCGCTGAAGGAGGAGCGTGTCGATGGATGGTGTGACGGCCGCCGCGATCGTCGTCGTCGGTGTGTTGGGCGGGCTCAACCTGCTGCTGGTGCTCCTTGCGCTGCACCGGCTGCGCGAGTACACAGCCAAATGGGCTCGGGCGGGTCTCGACCAGCTCTTGGAGCGTAATTCCCTGCCCCGGGCCGGAGACCGCGTCGCCGATTTCACCGCGACCGCGACCGATGGCGAGACGGTGTCCCTGCGCGGCCTGAAGGGCCCGCTTCTCGCCGCGTTCTTCTCCACGGGGTGTTCCTCCTGCCGCAAGGCGCTGCCCCGCTTCGTCGACCACGCCAAGGCACTGCCGGGTGGACGGAAGCAGATCCTGGTGGTGGTCGCCGGATCCGCCGAGCAGGGCGCGGACCTCGTCGGCGCCGTGCGCGAGGTCGCCCGAGTGGTCGTCGAGCCGCAGACGGGCCCGGTGTCGCAGGCGTTCGGTGTGCGGAACTGGCCCGCCTTCGTCGTGCTCGACCAGGACGGCACGGTCCGGAAGAGCGCGGGCGACCTGCGCGAGGTCACGCCTGCCAGACCGTGACTTTCGCATGTCCGGCCTGCCGTACACGGCTTCGTCCGTGTGCGGCAGGCCGGCACTTCTTCGCGACAGTTCGCCGCCCACGCATTCCATTGCACCATCGGGCTGCCTCAATTCGGCATCACGCTTGATCCGGAGGGACGCGAAATCTGAGGCGGATCCTATGCGCCTATGAGGACGGCCGGCCTTTTACTGATGCCGACAGTTCTCACGGAGAAAAGGAGTCCCTCATGAAGTTCTTCGCACGGTTCCTTGCCGCGACCGCCGTGGCCGGGCTGGCGCTCGTGGGAGCGTCGTACACGAGCGCGGCCAACGCCTCGACCGGGGCCCCTTCGAGCGGCATCTTCGACCACGACTGCTGCAACAACTGACGGGACGGGTCGTGCACCGGGCGCCGCAGCCGCAACCTCAGTCATCATGGCGAGGCGCGGCGGCGGCGCCCGGTCGCCTACCCGTCGCGCTCGGCCAGGGCCCCTCTCGGAGGGCGGGGCAGGCTGGTGAGCGGCATCGCTCGCCCCGTCGAGCCGCTGCCTTCTCCGGTCGCCAGCTCCGCGCCGTGATCGCGTATCAGGCCGTGGAAGGCGTAGCGGCCCGGGGCCGGCTCCTGCAGCAGGTTCGCCTCCATCAGGCCCTCCAGAACCCGCTCGGCCGCCAGGGTGTCCGCGTCCATGAGGGCGGCGGCCTGGTCGGCGCCGAAACTCTCGCAGGTGTGCGCGCAGAGCAGCCGGTAGGCGCGCTGCAGGCGCTCGGGGAGGCTCCGGTACGACATGTCGATGGCGACGGCGACGCTGCGCTCTCCGACCGCCAGCTCGGCCAGCCGCCGGCGTGCCGGGGTCAGCCGGGCCAGGAGCCGGACCACGCTCCAGGTGGGATGGGAGCGCAGCCGCGTCGCGGCCAGCCGGATGGCCAGCGGGAGAAGCTCGCACCGCGTCACGGTCTCGGCCAGCGTTCCGGCGGCGGTGCCGGCCACTCGATGCGGTCCGGCGACGCGGGTGAACATCGCGATCGCGTCGGCCGGCGGCGGAACGCCGAGCGTCAGCGTGCGCGTTCCGTCCAGACCTGTCAGGCGTCTTCTGCTGGTGACCAGGACACGGCAGCTCGCGCTGCCCGGCAGGAGCGGCCGGATCTGTGCTTCGCCGGCCGCGTCGTCGAGCACGAGCAGGACCTTCCGGTCTGCCAGCAGGCCGCGATACAGAGCCGCCCGGTCCTCCACGTGGGGCGGGATGCGGTCCGCGGGCACGTTGAGGGTGCGGAGCAGGCGATGAAGCGCGTCCTCCGGCGGCACCGGAGCGCAGCCGGGCGTGTGGCCGTGCAGGTCGATGAAGAGCTGGCCGTCGGGAAAAAGGGCGGCCACCTGGTGGGCGTGGTGGACGACGAGCGTCGTCTTGCCCACGCCGGCCATCCCGTCGACCACGATCGCCGTCGCCGGCTCCGCCTGCACCAGAGCGGCCAGCGAGGCGAGGTCGCGCTCGCGGCCGACGAAGTCCACCGTGGCCGGAGGGAGCCGTCGCGGTGACGCGGCGCAGAGCGATGCGACCCCGGCAGGGCGATCTGGTGGATCGCCCGTCGCCGAGGGACCGGCGACGACAGGAGCACGCGGGTGATCGGCGGGCGGTTCCGCGTGGGCGTTCGGGTGATCGGCGAGCTGTTCCGCGTACAACCGCTGGATGGCGGGATGGGGATCCACGCCGAGATCGTGCGCCAGCCGCGTCCGGAGCTCCTCGTACCGATCGAGAACCTCCGCCCGCCTGCCGTCCTGGCCGAGCGCCTGAAGCAGGCGCAGCCACAACGACTCGCGCAGGGGATGCCGGCTGGTCAGCCTCCTCAGGTCCGCGGTGAAGCGGCTCTTCCGCCCCCCGACGAGGTCCAGGTCGACGCGCCGCTCCAGCGCCGCCAGGTGCCGCTCGGTCAGGTGTGGCGCCTCGCTCTCCCGCAACCAGGGGGAATCCACGTCCTCGAACGGCTCGCTCCGCCACAGGGCCAGGGCCTCGTCGAGGAGCTCACGTTCGGCATCGGGGTCCCGAGCCTGCGCGGCCCGGTCGAGAATACGCAGGAAGCGCAGCGCGTCGACGTCATCCGCGTCGGCACGCAGCAGCAACCCTCCCGGGCGCGTTTCGATCAACCGATCGCCCATGGCGCTCCGCAGCCGTGCGGCGTAGTTCTGCAGGCTCCGTCGCGAGTCGGCCGGGAACCGGTCGCACCACACCATCTCGGCCAGCCGTTCCACCGAGACGACCCGGCCCGCCGACAGCGCCAGGGCCACCAGCAGCGTGCGCAGCTTGCCGGCTGTCAGCCGGACCGGCCGCCCTTCGACCGCGACGGACAAGGGACCAAGGATTCCGACCGTCAACCTCGGCAATGTCGTCCCCCCATGCGGTTCCTCACCGAGGAACGGCGTCACTTGGCTCGTCCTGGTACCCGGCCGCCTGCAACCGGAACAGCCGGGCGTAGAGACCGCCGGTCGCGATCAGCTCGTGGTGGCCGCCCTCTTCGACGACGCGTCCCCCGTCGATGACGGCGATGCGGTCCGCGGCGGCGCGAACGGTGGAGAACCGGTGCGCGATCAGCAGCGTGGTGGACCGGGCGGCGGCATTCGCCAGGCGGGCGAAGAGCTCCGCCTCGGCGGCGGCGTCGATGGCGGCGGCCGGCTCGTCCAGAACGTTGATCGCAGCCGCCCTGAAGAAGGTCCGGGCCAGCGCCACCTTCTGCCATTGCCCGCCGGACAGCTCCCGTCCCCCCTCGAACCAGCGGCCCAGCGTGGTGTCGAGACCGCTCGGCAACGGGTCGAGAAAGGACAGAGCGCCCGCGCGCTCCGCCGCCCGCCTGACACCGGGCCGGTCCGACATGCTCTCCACCCGGCCGAAGCCGATGTTCTCCCGGGCCGGCGCCTCGTACTCCATGAAGTCCTGAAACATCACGCTGACGTGCTCCCGAAGGTCGTCCACGCCGTACGCGGCGAGCGGCACGTCGTCGACCAGGATGACGCCCTCGGTCGGCTCGTAGAACCGGGTCAGCAGCTTGACGATCGTGCTCTTGCCGGCGCCGTTGGCGCCGACCAGCGCCACGCACCGGCCGGCGGGCAGGAACAGGTTGAGCCGGTCCAGAACCGGCGTGTCCGTGCCCGGATAGGTGAACGACACGTCGCGGAACTCGATCCCCTTGCGCAGCGACCCCGGGAAGGGCGTCACGGCGGGCCGCCGCTGCGGCACCGGCAGGTCCAGGAACTCGAACAGGTTGCACAGGTACAGGGAGTCGTCGTAGAGCTTCGCGACACCCTCGAAGAAGGCGCGCATCGAGGTCTGGATGAGGACGACCGAGGTGACGTAGCCGGCGAACTGCCCCGCCTGACCGGTGCGCACCGCATCCTGCACCATGAGAAGGAGCGCCAGGCCGACGGCGACGGCCCCGCACATCGCGAGCAGCGCGCAGGCGACCGCGTGGCGCCCTTCGAGCCGCCGGTCGACGTCGTAGAACCCGTCCACGACGGCCGCATAGCGCCGGCGGAACAGCGGGCCGAGCCCGAACAGGCGGATCTCCTTGTACGCCTTGTCGTTCGTGAGCAGGTACTCCAGGTAGAACAGCCGGCGCTGATCGGCGGAGCGCGCGAACTCCACCCGCCAGCGCGCCCTGTGGTGGACGACCTGCGCGATCGCCAGGGGCGCCGGCGAGACGAGCATGAGCGCGGCGGCGAGCGGAGACCAGGACAGCAGCAGCGCTGCCACAGAACCGATCGTGACCACGCTCGACACCGTCGCGAGCAGGCCGGCGAAGACCTGGTGGGGGCGGCTGCGCGCGCCGGCCTTGGCGCGCTCCAGCGAGTCGTACACCGCGGCGTCCTCGAAGTGGCGCAGCTCCAGCGTCAGCACCTTGGCCAGGACCCGGTCGATGACCGCGTTGCCCAGCCGCTGCCGCAGCAGCGTCTCGTTGTAGCGTTGCCCGACCGCGAACAGGAACGTCAACGTCGACGCGGTCGCGAGCGCCAGCACGGCGACGGTGGCCCCTCCGGTCCAGGCCCCGGAGCCGCCGCGGGCCTCCTCCACGAGGAGCTGCAGCGACCAGCTCAGGATCGCCACGCTGGCGGCCGGCAGCAGCGCACCGGCCACGGCGAGCAGCGCGGCTGCCAGCACCCTGCCCGGCGCCAGCGTGACCATCAGCCGCATCGTGCGCAGCAGGACCGTCAGGCGGTTCACCGTCGGGCTCCGGCCGTGGCGGCGGGGCGGTTGCGGATCGCGCGCCGGCTGAGCGACCACAGCGCCCGGCTCAGCCGCTCCTGGTCGCGGTCGATCCCGGCCAGCCGGATCGACTGGATGTGCGCGAGGCTCTCGATGACGTTGTGCTCGTCGCCGGTCAGCAGCCCGCGGGAGGCGAGATCGCGGACCCGCCGGCCCGCCTCGGCCAGCGGCCGCCGCTGCCGGGCGAACACCGGTTCCAGGGCGGCCCGATACTCCGGGGCGCGACGGTCCGGGCGGAGCTCTCCCGGCGTGAGGATCTCGCAGAGCAGGGGACGCACGTCACGGAAGCGCTTGCGGGCCGCGTCGGTCATCCACGCCGCCACGCCGTCGCCGTCGAGTGGCGGCAGGCCGCCGTCCCAGGCCAGGTACAGCTCGTGGAGCGCGGCCACGCGCACGACGTCCGGGTCGAACCGGCCGGTGCGCAGCAGATGGAGAAGTTCGACCGCGGCCCGGCTGTTGGCCCAGAAGGCGGTCTCCACCGAGTCGATCGCATGCCCGCCGCCGTACCGCTCCACCTCGCGGTCGTAGCTGCAGAACGCGAGGTCGGTGGCCTGACCGGCGTGTACGAGGCCGCGGGCCCAGGCCGCGCACCGCGACATCACCTCCGCGGCCGGCTCCTGGCCGCGGGCGTGGAAGCGCAGCCGCAGGTGAGGCAGGGGGTCGGCGTACCGGATGAAGAACCAGCGGTCCACCAGGCGGCCGAACCGGTCATCGGCCAGCAGCTCCCGCAGCGGCCCTGCGACGATCGCGTCGTGCAGCTCCGCGGCGGCGTACAGCTTCAGGTGGGTCCACTCGTCGCCGGCCAGCCAGCGGCGGGTCGTGGCGGGCGGCGCGGAGGTCCGGGCGGCGGCCGGCTCCGGCATCCGGGTACGGTCGCGCAACACCAGCGGCACCGCGAGCTCGGCGTGGTAGGGGCGCCCGGCACGATCGCGAAGCCACAGATCGCCAGGTCCCGGCAGCGCCTCGTGCAGGCGGACGGACGCGCCGGACCGGGCCGGCAGCCGGGTCACGTGGCGGTGCAACCTGTCCACCCAGGTCGGGTGCTCCAGGTCGAGCAGGAGCCGGTTGTCCAGTTCGACCAGATAGACGTACCGGGGGACCATCCACTGACGCCGCCAGGTGCGGCAGGCCCGGAAGAAGTCGTCCGGGTCCTGGCACGCCGGGAAGGTCGCCGCGGTGATCGTCCACTGGGCCGGCTGCACCACCACGTTGCCGCGGACCAGGCGCGGCAGGAAAGGGGCGTCGGCCGCGGCGCCCCAGTCGAACCGGCACGTCGGGGTGTAGCCGTCCTCCGAGAACTCCAGCAGGGCACGGCAGACGTTGGGCGCCCGCGTGGCGGTCAGGGCGTGGGTCTGGCCGACCGAGAGGGGGCGGCCCAGCGAGACGGATCGGAGGTGGAATCGGTCCGCGTCGGCGCCGAGGACGATGTCGGCCAGCGGAATCTGCCGCACGGGCGGCCCTGTGGCGGCCGCGTTCACGCACACTTCGTAGTCGCGCGTGGGCGGGTGGCCGGCCACGTTCCCGCCCCGGTGCCTGACCCCGTAGTTGAGCTCGGCGAAGACCGTGTCCGGGCGCAGCGCCTCCTCCAGGCGCTGCTGAGTGCGGATGCGGGTCACGGTGGCCTCGTCGAAAAGGTCGAAGAACCGGCCGAAGGCCTGCCAGCCGCCGAAGACGCCGATCGTGTTGAGCACCATCCGCCACCGGCCGTCCCGTACCGCCTCGGGCGAGTCGGCGGCCAGCGCGAAGAACAGGTCGAGGGAGGTACGCGGCCGGCTGTGCTCCGCGTCCGGGCGCCAGACGGTGAGCCGCTCGATCAGCTCGTCGTCGAGGTCGACCGCCGGCCGGCCCGCCCGGGCGGCGTGCAACGCCAGCTCGACCAGCGTCCGGTCACGTTCCGGGTGCGTCTGCCCGGCCTGCCGCGGCCATGGATGCCGCCGGGCGGGCCGGGTGTACGAGTCGGGCGGGCCGAGCCCGGTCTCCGGGCTGAGCACGTCGAGCAGCGGCACCTCCGCGTCGACGCCATAGTGCTCCAGGAACGCCTCGTGGTAGCCGGCGATGTGCGGGTGCCGCTGCCGCACGCAGCCGAGCCTCATCAGCAGCTCGGCCGCCTCCGCCGCGGTCGCGGCGACGTCCGCGGGCAGGGTCGCGGGCTCCAGCGCGAGCGCGGCGTCGATCTGGAAGGCCGGGCCGGTGAAGTCCGGAGCCATCGCCCGCTGGTGCGCCTCCAGCCGCGCCAGGCCTGCCGCGTCGCCGCCGCGCGGGCCCCGGTCCACGTCGTCGGCCAGCTGCCGCAGGCGGGTCAGGCCGTCGATGACGCCGGTAGGGACGTCCTGGTCGATCAGCCGCTTGGCCAGATGCACCTCGGGCAGCGGCTCGGTCGGCGAGGGCAGCAGGTCGGGGAGGAGGACGCCCAGGTCCCAGAGCCGGTCGAGCAGGGCGCGGATCTTCTCGGGTGACGTGCTCGGGAAGCGGTGGGCCAGCGCGGCCGCGAGCTCGCCGTAGGCAGGGTCGTGCCCGGCCAGGTCCAGCACCGCCGCGAAGGCGGGGTTGACGGCCAGCTCGATCCGCTCCGGCTCGTCCATGCCGTCGACCTTGACCAGCACGGCTCTGTCCCCGACGCGCCGCAGCAGCGCGTTGACCCGTACCCGCAGCTTGTCGCGGACCTTCGGGTCGCGCCCGATCCGCTCCACCAGGTGGGCCAGCCACGCGCTGTCGGCCCGGGTGCGCGTGGCCCGCACCGGGTCGCGGTCCAGCGTCGCGATCCCCTCCCCGCCGGTCGCGGGCTCGCTCAGGAACGCGCCGGGCGCGACTCCGGCGAACAGCCCCAGCGGGGTGGGGCGGGTCGACATCCGGATGAGGTAGCGGAGCAGCGCGGCGTGCGCACGGTCGGCGGCCCGGTCCCGCGGGACGTTCTCGTCGAGTCCGGGCAGCGCGGCGGCCAGGCTCGGGCTGGCGACCTGAATCGCCTGGCGGACCCGCGGCGAGGCGGCCAGCGTGCGAAGGATCCCGCGGCCCTCGGCTCGGGCGGCGGCCAGCGTCTCCGCAGTGCCGGCAGGCGCCGGCACGGCCGCGTTCGCGCCCAGATTGACGAAGGTGTCGGCGGGCAGGACGGGCGCTCGGAGCACGAACAGATCCGATGCCGCGTACAGGCCGGTGCCGTACGCCCGCGCGGCCGCGACGGGACCGCTGCCAGGCTGCGCCATTCGACTTTCCTCCCGGTCTTGGGTGCTTGGTCAGTTGACGAGAACGGCCCGGGCCCAGAAGGGGGGCACGGGCGTGGCGACGGACAACAGCGTCAGCGCGACCCCGGCGGCGCCCTCCAGCAACCCGGGGTCGTCGACCCAGGTGCCGTCGGGGTTGAGAGCCGACGGAGATCCCGGCTCCGCGGCCTGCACCGGCCGGTGGTCCCGGACGAGCAGGGGGTGATTCGGGTCGCAGCGGCCGAGCAGCCGGTCGACCAGCCGTTCCAGCGCCGGGCCGGCCGCCACGCTGCCGGTCTGGGTGGCGAACTTGCGGCAGATCAGCACCACCCCGGCGTCGCCATGGCACAGCCCGGGGTAGTTCAGCGCCGCGGCCGGCAGGTCCTCCATCTGGCGCAGCGCGGCCTCGAAGCCCTCCACGGCGACGGCCCGCATCGTGTCGTCCCCGAGCGCGTCGGCGGCGTCGAGCAGCGCCGAGGCGATGCCGGGAGCGCCGTAGCAATAGGAGGGCCGGGTCGGGCGGCCGCTGTCCGGCGCGACCTCGCCCGCCTCGTCGAACGGCAGGACCCGCGGCCAGGTGCGGCCCCAGTCCTCGTGCCGCGACGCCGCGACGAGCAGGTCGCCGAGGGCGCGGATCGCTTCGCCGAGCCCGGGGGCACGGTGCCCGGCCAGCCAGGCCCGGCTGAGCGCCGCCAGGGGTCCGGGGATGCCGTGGGCGAGGCCGAGGTTCACGAAGCCGTACGGGTTGAGCCGGACCTCCTCTTTCCAGCGGTCGTAGTGCTTCCTGGCGATGAACCAGGGTTTCCATGGCGCGGTGCGCAGCGAGCCGCCGTCGCGCTCGCGAGGGCCGGTGGTGTCGCAGCGGGCGATGAGGCGTTCGACGATGCCGGTGGCGACCCGCAGCGCCGTGGGATCGCCAAGATGGGGGACCAGCTGGCCGAGGATTCCGGCCGGCCCGGTCACCACGTCGTAGTGCGGGTAGAAGAAGTCGTGGTCGTCGGCCAGGTCCGGCTGGTCGACCTGCTCGGCGAGCCGGGTGTGCAAGCCGCTCAGCGTCCGGGCGTAGCGGCCGTCCGGGTCGCATCCGGCTACGGCGAGCGCCATGCCGGCGGTCCCGTCCGACAGGCCGGAGACCACCAGGGGCCTGTCCCGGGTGGCGGCGGCGGCCAGCTTCAACCAGCGGTGGGCCTGGGCCCACCAGTGTTCGGAGGAGCCGGGGCAGGCTCGCGCCGCGTACGCGAAGGCGAGCGCGCTGCCGGCGGCGCCCGCGTACAGTGACGCTCCAGGCTCCCAGACCGGCCGGCCCATCGTCCGCGACGCGTCCTTCGCCACCTCGGTGACGAGCGTCTCGTCGGACAGGCGGTGCAGGATCGCCGTTGCCACGGCAGTGGCCTTCGAGGTCGTCGCCGGAGGAAGAAGGCGGGCATCAGGCATGCCGAAGATCTCCAAAGGTGTTCGGGCCGGGCCGTGAAGAGCCGGCGCACGCGGGAACGGCGATCATGAGGGGGTGGGTGGCCGGCGTGCGGACGGTCACCGCCGCGGGACGGCCGCCACGTCGACGCAGTCCTGGAGCAGCGCCTGGTGAAGTTCCGTGGTCTGCCGGTCGGGTTCGAGCCCGTAGTCGGCGGCCAGCCGGAAACGCAGGCGCTGGAAGACGTCGAGCGCGTCCAGCCGCCGCCCCGTATGGTGGAGCGCCGTCATGAGGTGGCGGTGCAGCGACTCGCGATGGGGATGTGCCGCGGTCAGCCCGACCAGGTCGGGCACCACCTCGGCAGGACGGCCGAGGCTGAGCCGGGTCGCGATGAGCGACTCCTGCGCGGCCACGTACGCCTCGTCGAGCCGGACCGCGTACGCCTCGATGGCAGGGCTGCGGGGCACGCAGTCGAAAGCCGGCCCGCGCCACAGGTTGAGCGCCCGGGTCAGCTCGCCGACCGCCCTCTCGGACGCGCCGGCGTGGAGGGCGACGCGCGCGGTGTCGACCGACCTCTCGAACTCCAGGACGTCGAGCCAGTCCGCGGGCAGGACCATCCGGTAGCCCGAACCGATGGTCACCAGCCGGTCGGCGAAGGGCCCGAGCGCCCGGCGCAGCCGCCAGACGTAGCCCTGAACGGTCTTCCTGGCCGTGCTCGGAGCCAGGCCCGGCCACAGCTCGTCGATGAGCATGCCGACGTTCACGGTCCGGTTCAGGTTTGCCAGCAGGATCGCCAGGACGGTCCGATGCTTGGCGGCGGCTATCTCGGTACAGCCTCCCTCCCGCCAGATGGCCAGCGTTCCGAGCACGCCGAACCGCAGTGCTCCCAGCGTGTTGGAGCGTCGCGATGACGGGTCAGGGAACATCGCATGATTCACATGGACATCGTCGAGCGAGCCCGGCAGACCTTCCAGGGCCTCCGTAGGACATTGACCGGACATCCCGTCAAGCCTCGCCGAAGCTTGGACTCCACGGACGCCGACAGACGGCCCTGCTGAAGAGCACAGCTCACGGGCGCTCGCGGAGCGGGCCCACCCAGGTGGTCAGTGCGGCGCGTAGAGCGTTCGCGTCGTCGGGCTCCTCCGTCGCCCAGCAGAAATAGCCGTCGGGGCGGACGAGAGCGGTGGTACGGCGCTCGCCGTTCCAGTGATCTTGGACCACGTGGCGGGGAAGGGGCACGTCCGCGTTCCGGCCGGGGGGCGTGATCAGCACGAAGTTGCCGCCGCGTTGCAGATAGTTCAGGCGCCCCTCCGCGAGTTGGACGTCAGGGGCGCGTTTCCCGGTCAGCGCGTGTGCACCCCGGGGGGCTTGGTAGGAGATGCCGATGCCGGAGATCATGGCGGCGGCCCTGTCGGCCAGCGGGCGCACGTTGCTGAGCACGGTCCCCGCGGTGGCGCGCAGCAGCCGGGCGGTGGTCCCGTGGAGCAGTGCGGCGCGGACGAGGAGCCCGCTCATCCGCAGGACGATCTTGCCGACGGCGTGCCGTTCGGTCTGGTAGGTGTCCAGGAGGTGGTCGTCTGCTCCGTCGCGGAGTACGGCCACGAGTTTCCAGCTGAGGTTGGCGGCGTCCTGCAGACCGGTGTTCATGCCCATGGCGCCTGCCGGCGAGTGCACATGCGCGGCGTCACCGGCCAGGAAGACGCGGCCGACGCGGTACGCGGGGGCCTGCCGTTCGTCGCTGTGGAAGCGCGACTTCCAACGGACGTCGGTGATGTCGTAGTCGGTGCCGAAGTTGAGTCGCAGCAGTTCCTTGATCTCTTCGACATCGAGTGGTGCGTCGTCGGGTAGCTGGTGGTGCCGGTTCCAGCCGGTCAACCGGTAGGCGTCATCGCCCATCTCGGTGAGCAGCGCGAATCCGTCCGGCACCGCGTTGACCGTGAACGGCCGATCCGGTCCGCGGCCGAGCTTGAGGTCGGCAAGGATCAACGAGCTGAGAATGGACTTGCCGGGGAAGGGCAGGCCGACCGCTGACCGGATGGTGCTGTGCACCCCGTCGGTCCCGACCAGGTAGGAAGCGTGGTACATGGTCGACGGCCCGTCCGGATTCGCGTCCTTGCCCGCGACCGCGCGGGCCGTGACGCCGTTCGCGTCCTGGTCGACGCCGACGACCTTGGTGTTGTGGACGAAGGTGACCCCGGCTTCGCGGGCCCGCCGTTCCAGCACGCGTTCCACTTCGTATTGAGGGAGGAACAGGACGAACGGGTAGCGGCTGGGCAGCCGGGAGGGGTTGAGTTCACCCCGTTCGAACAGCGCCAGCCGGTCGATGGGGTGTCCCAGTTTGACCACCTCGTCCGCGATCCCGCGAGCGTCGAACTGCTCCAGAACACGGGCGTGCACGACCAGGGCACGGGACAGGTTGCTGAGCTTGTGCGGGCGAGCCTCGACCACGGTCACCGACAGGCCTGCTTCGGCGAGGTCCCCGGCGAGCAGCAGCCCTGTGGGGCCGGCTCCCACGACCAGTACGTCTGTGGTGGGGTGCGCGCCGTTGTGGTTGGAGCTGTCGACCATGACGGCCTCCTCGGATGTAAGGCCAGCCCGTCGGTCAACTTCCGCCGGAATAAGCGTCTACTCAACGTGCGCTGGCGATCAATGGTTGCTTGACGCATTCAGATATCTTGGAGCGCGCTTCCGAGGCAGAATGCCGTCGCGCCGCGACTACAGCACCTTCGGACAGCAAGACGGCCTCGGGCCCTTGGACATTGACGCTGACGGGAACCGGACGCATCTTCGCGGCCGATATATCGATGGGTCTCGCCGTGCGGCACGTAGCCGCCAGAGAATCATTTGTATGCTAGGCAACCCCTCAGGGCGTGACCAGTGAGTTGCGGCCAGGGTCCCCACTCATCCGGCCAGCGTGATTCCGCGGCGGCGCCGAGCGGTGGCAGGCGCGGGCAACTACCTCAGCTGCTCGGCGAGCCAGTCGTAGGCCATGGCCGAGGTGTAGGGGATGTTGCTGATGCCGCAGTGAGTGTCCGCGCCGTCCACGGCGGGAAGGGTCGCGAAGTACTTGGGGGAGCGTAGCGCGTGGTGGAAGCGGCGGGCCTGATCCGTCGCGATGTCCGTCTCTCCTTCGGCGACGAGGCTCAGCGTGGGGCAGATGATCTGTTCTTCCAGGCCGTCCAGGGTGAAGGCCCGGGCGCGAGCGGCGAACTCCTCCAGGTTGCTCACGCCGTGGTTCCACATGAAGTAGTTCTCGATCATGGCCCGTCCGGCCCAGCCGGCCTCATCGAGTTGCTCCGCCACCCCGGTGGCCGCGCGCTCGGCACCGCCCATGATCACGCCGAGCGGCGCACGCATCGGGGAGTTGGCCACCAGCGCTCTGATGCGGTGGTCGTGCGCTGCCGCCCGGGGAGCCAGGTAGCCGCCATAGCTCACTCCGTACAGGCCGACTCGCTCGCCGTCCACGTCCGGCCGGCCGACGGCATAATCCACGACCGCGCCGAGTGGCACCTCGTAGTCCGGGCGGAACGCGAGGCGGGGATGGCGCAGCTGCAGCCCGCGCTGCCCGGGGCCGTGAAAGACGATGACGTTCAGCCCGCGTGCCAGCGCGTCGGGAATGCCGCCCAGCAGATACATCTCCTCTCCGGAACCGTCCACTCCGCCGCACAGCACCACTGTCGGCCGCGGGGGCCCGTTGTCAGCGACCGTGAAAACGTGGCCGGGCAGCGTGACGCCGTCCACGTAGGGAATCTCGACCTTCTCGACCGGGTGGGGCATGAGCTCCGCCGCGGCGTCGAACTGCGCGAGGCTCTCCTCGTAGAGCTTCCGCCGTTCCTCCGGCCGGCTCGCCGGGAAGAAGAACTCCGCCGCGCGCAGGTAGGTCGAAGCCCTCAGGTGCGCGGCTCGCGCGGTCACCCGCCGGCCGGCGGCCACCGCCTCCTCCGCCTGCGCGGCGATCCGCCGGCCCAGGTCGGCCCACGTCTCGATGTAGGCGTCGCGGTCGCCGACGCGAGCCCGCATCGCGCTCGCGACGTTCATGACCTCCCCCGCGGAGGCCGCGCCGTACGGCGCACCGGAGAGGACGCGCAGATAGTGGACGTCCAGCCCGATGTCATCGCTGAACCGCAGCCGGTTGAAGTGCTGAGCCATCTGAGATCGCCCTCGCTTCCTTGATTGACGTCTCGCAGACGGCCCAACCGTAGATACGCCGTAGAGTGGCGCTCAATCAACAGGAACGGCCCACTGGCGCGTATGCAACAGCGAGGACAAGGTGTCGCAGAAACCGGAGCAGGCCGGAGACCTGCGGGTGGTGCGGACCCGCGCGCATCTGCGCGCCGCGCTGGTGCGGTTGGCCGGTGAGCGCGGCTACGTCGCCGTCACCGTCGGCGACATCGCCGGCCTGGCGATGGTGAACCGCGCGACCTTCTACCGTCATTACGAGGACAAGGAGGACCTTGCGGTCGACGTCCTCGCGAAGGCGATCGAGGAGGTCGGGAAGTCCACGCCCGTGCACCCGGGCTGGGCGGGCGGAAACCAACTCGCCGAGCTGGACTCGAGGATCGCGGGCGCGGAGAGGCTGTTCGAGCACTTCGCCGAACACCGCAGGATGTATCAACCGCTGCTCGGCTATCCGCGAAACCGCAGGTTCATGATCAGAGCGCGTGAATTGCTGGGCGGGGGGATCGCGGAGCGGATCGATACCGCCGAGCCCGACCCGGATCAGGCCCGCATGCCCATGACGCTCATTCCGGTGTTCGCCGCAGAACTCTTCCTGGGCATGATCGCGTGGTGGCTGGATCGGAGCCTGCCTTACTCGCCGCGCCAGATGGCAGACTGGTCCATCCGCTTCCTCTTTTACGGATACTTCGGCGCACTCGGCCTCGATCATCGCCTGCCCGATGACAATGCCACCTGATCCCAAGCTCCTCCCGGGCCAGAACCGAGGGCCTGATCCCGCAGCCGACGGCATCCGGGAATCTGCGTGCACTGCCGCAACCCCAGGCGCACCCGGCGCTGGCTAGGGAGCGGGAGCGTGCTTCAGCTCGCCGTGCCGCCGAAACCAGGCGAGGGTCTCCGCCAAGCCCTCCACGAGGTGCGAACCTTCCATGACGCCCGTGGCTGCCAGCTTGCTCACATCGAGCGTCAGTTCCGCGTCGCGGAAGGGGAAGTAGTCACGCGCACGGATCGAAGTATCCGTGACCATCACCAACCGAGGCACGATTTCCGCCACACGCGCCAATATGTGCAGATATTCGAGAAACGAGTAGGTGGAGCGCTCTCCCACGTTGTACACATCAGGCACGAGCCTTCCCTCGCAAGCAGTGACGACAATGCGCGCCAGTGCCCTGGCGTCGATGAACTGGATGCGGGTGCCACCGTCGCCTGGAACGAGGACCGGCCGGCCGGAGAGCATACGGGCCCAGAGAAACTGCTCCCGCTGCTCGGCGTTGTGAGGCCCGTAGACATAAGGAGGGCGAAGGATCGTGAGGGAACCGGAGGGAAAAGCGTCGCGCAGCAATGTCTCGCAGGCGGCTTTCGCTTCTCCGTAGCCGTCCCAGATCGCGTCGCCGTCCGCCCTGTCGTTCTCTGCGAAAGGAGGATCGGCGGACAGCCGATTGTAGACCGCGGCCGAGCTGATATAGACGTAGCGCACGCTCTCCCTCCGCGGCAGCGCGCGTATGGTATTCGAGATGTGCGCAGGCTCGGTCCCCGAGACATCGACGACGGCATCGTAGCGGGCGGCGGTGAGTGCTCGGCACATCTGCCCGGCGTCGTTCCGGTCGGCGACCAGCTGCGTCAACCTGCGGTCCCACAGCGGCCGAGTCGCCCGGTTGAGCACGGACACCTCGTGATCATGCAGCAGGGCGTCAACGATGGCACGGCCGACGAACCGGGTGCCACCCAAGACCAGAATTCTCATGTCCGCTGATTTCTCCGTCGTCGCGGGCTGGATTGTTCCAGGATTCCAACCTAGAGCCTCAGATATGCATGTGCCACACGGGGCGCCTCGCGCATAGCGTCACGTCCGATTCTGCTCGTAAGTTGTCCGAATCGACGGAGTCGGCGAGCAGGCACTCCCTGAGAGCATGACCGGGTAAATGAGAACGACGCTCTCGGAGTGACGATGACCATTGAAGTCTTTGGTGACGCGGATGATCCCCAGGGCGATGTCGAGGCGATCATCGCCCTGGTCGCCGCGGTCCAGGAAGCGCAGCAGAACGAGCGGGTCGAGGATTTTCTCAGCCTGTTCAGCAAGGAGGACCCGGTGTGGACGACCGGTCACGGCAAACGGCTGTCGGGCTGGGACACCATCCACGACTTCACCGCGCAAGTGCTGCCGGGGGCGATGAAGCACGGCACCGCGACCTACACGCCGGTGCGGGTCCTCTTCATCCGCCCGGACGTCGCCGCGGTCAACGTCCATCAGGTGCCCGTCGACCGGGACGGCGAGCCCACAGGCGATCCCGAAGGCCGCCCCTTCTACATCCTGGCCAGGACGGCAGGGCTGTGGAAGATCGCCGCCGCCCAGAACACGCAGGTCTACCAGGGCCTTGGCTGAGCGTATGACCTCGGGTGCCACGTCGTATGGTGCCCGAAGCGCCGCCGCCCGGTCCTTGGCGGGCGGGTGAAGACCGGGCCTGGAGGAGCTGATCCGCGCCGAGGCCGATGAGCGCGGCCGGCGGATCGTGGCGCGCCGGCCTCGCCGACGCTCTGGCTTCACGGACGCCGACGACAGGTGGCCCTGACGACGAGGGTTCGCTTATGTGCGCGGCCCCAGGAACAGGCCGCCGCTGGCGTCGATGACCTGACCGGTGATCCAGCGGGCGGCGTCGGAGGCGAGGAACGCGACCACGTCGGCGACGTCGTCGGCGCCGCCGAGGCGGTCGAGCGCCGTCGATCCGGCGATGAATTCGGCCAGGCCCGGCGCTTCGAAGAAGGAGGCGTTGGCGGGAGTCCGGGTGGCGCCGGGGGCGACCGCGTTCACCGTGATCCCCCGGACCCCGAGCTCGTTGGCCAGGGTCAGGCTCATCGTCTCGATGGCGCCCTTGGTCATGGCGAAGGACGTCTGGGTGGGGTTGGCCATGCGGGTCGCGACGGACGAGATCGTGATGATCCGGCCGCCGTCGCGCAGCAGAGGCAGCGCTCGCTGGATGATGAAGTAGGGTGCGCGCACGTTCACCGCGAAGAGGTGGTCGAACCCGGCCCGGGTCGTGGCTCCGAGCGGGCCGGCGGGCTGAGCCGCCGCGTTGTTGACGACGATGTCGAGCGGCCGCCCGGCCAGGCCCGCCTCGATGCCCGCGAAGAGCTTCTCGACGTCGCCGTCCACACCCAGCTGTGACCGGACGGCGAAGGCGGTCCCGCCGCCGCGCTCGATCTCGCCGACCGTCGCCGTCGCGCCGTCCTCATCCGTGCCGAAGTGCACGACGACCGTCGCTCCCCTGCTCGCCAGCCGGGTCGCGATCGCCCGCCCGATGCCGCGCGACGCTCCGGTCACCAGGGCCGCCCTGCCTGTCAGATCGTTCATTGCACCACTCTTTCTGTTAGACGCTACCAACATGGTAGTCACTATCAGTCTGGTAGTGTCTAACACATGCCTGACCAGCAATCAACCCTGCGAGCGCGACGACGAGCACAGACGCAGCGCGCGATCCAGGCGCACGCGATACGGCTGTTCAGCGAGCGCGGATACGACGCCACGACCATGAACGACGTCGCCGAGGCGGCCGGCGTGTCGCCCATGACCGTCTACCGGCACTTCCCCACCAAGGAAGACCTCGTGCTGGTCGACCAGTTCGGTGAGCTCATCGCCGAGCGGATCGTCGCCTCGTCCGCCGGGCAGCCTCTGGTCCGCCGCATCGGCGGCGCGCTCGTCGACGCGGCAGCGGCGCTGAGCGGCGACGACGTGACGGCGGACCGGGAGTTCGTGCTCGTCCGCCTCCAGCTCATGATCTCGACGCCCGCGCTGCGGGCCAAGCACCTGGACAACCAGTACGCCCTCCAGCAGGCCATCATCAGCGCCCTGGGGGACGAAGCCACCGATCCCGACACGGCGTTCCAGGCTCAGGCGGCGGCCAGTGCCTGCCTGGCCGCCCTGCACACGGCGCTGGTGCGCTGGGCCGCGGACGACGGGCGGACCGATCTGCCCCGCCTGATCGGCAGGGCGCTCGCCGCGGTCTTCGGCGACGACGTCGTCGAGCCCGCACGAACGCCCGGCCCGCCCGAGGGCTGATCACCCCCGACCAGCAGATCAGGGACCTGAGGAGCGGTTTCGTCGCCCTCCCTCCGCCGGGCGTCGCGGCCTCGGCGGCGCGAGCACGCGCCAGAGACCCAGTACGGCCAGCAGGGACGCCGCGCCCGCCGCGCCGACGACCAGGCGGGGCGCCGACACCTCGGCCAACGCCCCGCCGCCGGCCGCGAACAGCCCCTGCAGCGTCATGGTCCCCGTCAGCGCCAGCCCGAAGGCCTGGCCTCGGTTCGCCTCCGGCACCGCGTTCAGGAAGCGCCGGGCCAGCCCCAGCTGGTACGCGACCCCGAACCCGGACACGGCGAGCAGCAGCGCCGCGGTGACCGGCCCGGGCGAGAGCACGAACCCGAGCAGCGGCGCGCCGAGCAGCAACGCCAGCGGCCCGGCCAGCCGTTCCCTTCGTTCCGGGGTGACCAGCCGGCCGATCGCGAGGTCGCCGGTGAGCATGCCGAGCGCCACGGCGGTGAACAGCAGCCCGGCCGAGTCCGGCATGCCGACCTGGACGGCGTACGGGACGAGCACGCCCTCGGCGCCGACCATGAGCGCGGGCGGCAACCACTGGGCCAGCAGGAGCGAGCGGACCGCCGGCCGGCGCAGCAGGTCGCGATTGACGCGCCAGGTCTCGCGTACCGCGTACCCCGCGGCCGTGCCCCGGCGCGGCCGCCCGGCCAGCCGCAGGCGCAGCAGCGCGGCGGACAGCAGGCAGCTCGCCACGGTGATCCAGAGCGCGCCGTACGGGCCGAGCGCCGCGATCAGCATCCCGCCCACGGCGAAGCCGAGCACCTGCGTGCCGCCGGCGGCCATGGAGAACACGGCCCGGCCGAGCACGTACCGGTCGCCGTCGAGCAGTTCCGGCAGCAGCGCGCTGCGCGCCGCGGAGGCGACCGCGCTGGGGATGCCGGTGACGAACACCAGCACCAGCATCGCGGTGGGGGAGAGCACCCCCGCGGCGAGCACGGCGGCGACCGCGGCGCGGACCAGGTCGTACCCGACCATCACGGCCCGCGGCGGCCACCGGTCGGCGTACGCCAGCAGCAGCGTGCCGCCGAGGGCGTAGGGCAGGAAGCCGGCGACGTAGGCCAGCGCGGCCAGGAGGGGCGAGCCGGTGCCGGCGTAGACGGTCACGGAGAGCGCGAGCATCTTCACCGTCTCGCCGCAGAGGAAGAGCGTGTAGCCGGTGAACAGCACGCGGAACTGGCCCACCGCGAACACCTCGCGGTAGGTGGCGGCCCGCGCCGGTGCGGCCTGGCGTGTCGTCATGCGGGCCAGTCTCGGGGCGGTGCGGGCGGCGGCGTTAAGCTTTCGCGTGGAGGCGAAAGGTGCTTGCCGTCGAAGTCGGGCCGGTCGACGTGGCCCACACCCGCTACGCCATCTCGCCGCTGGGCGAAGCGATGAACGCGCTGCGGGTCGCGGCGGGCAAGCAGCCGGCGGGGCCGCTGCGGCCATGGGCGGAGCGCATCGCGCCGCGGTACGAGCGGCTGCTCCGCGAGACGCCCGCGGTCAGGGCGCTCACAACGCTGTTCCGGCCCGGCGGCTACAACGCCGACTTCATCCAACCTCCGCCTTCGGGCCCCGGCGCCGACTTCGCCGGCGAACTCGCCAGGGTGCGGGCGACCCCGCCGCGCCAGGTTCGCGCGGAGATCGCCCGCAACCTGGCCGGGCTGCGCACGCCGCCGCGCCACGTCCAGCAGATCCTGGCCGCCCCGGACGTGCTCACCCGGCTTTCTGACGCGATCGAGGCGACCTGGCACGCGCTGGTCGAGCCCGACTGGCCGCGGCTGCGGACAGTGCTGGAGCGCGACCTGTTGCTCCGCGCCGGACACCTCGCCATGTACGGCTGGGCCGCGGCGCTGTCCGACCTGGATCCGCGGGTGGGCTGGCGCGCCGACGGTGCCGACGGCGTGATCGAGGTGCGCACCGGCCCCCGGAACACGTGGGAGCGGCACCGGCTGGGCGGCAAAGGGCTGCTGCTGATGCCGACCGTCTTCGGCACCCTCATCAGCTACGTCGAGCCGCCCTGGCCGTACGCCCTGGTGTATCCGGCGCGTGGCGTCGCGAACCTGCTCGGGCCGCCGCCCCCGCAGAGCGGTGCGGCGGCGCTGGCGCGGCTGGTCGGCCCGCACCGCGCGCAGGTGCTGCGGGCGCTCGCGGCGCCGGCGACGACCACGCAGCTGGTCCGCCAGCTGGGTCTCAGCCTGGGCGCGGTCGGCGGCCACCTGGCCGTGCTGCGCGAATCCGGCCTGGTCACGCGGACGCGGACCGGCCGATCCGTGCACTACGAGCGCACCCCCCTGGGCGAGAGCCTGGCCGGTGAAGGCACGTGACCGCGGCCGCCGGGCGGGCGGCCGCGGTCACGCCGGTCAGCGGAGGTCGAACGCGCGCAGCGTGGTCTGCTTGACGCGGTTGCCCGCCGCGTCCCACGCCTCCACCTTCAGGCTCACCGCGCCCTTGGTGGCGCGGTAGGCCGGGTACTTCGCCCGGGCGGTGTAGACGCCGTCCCGGCCCCGCTTGAGGTCGGCGGGCTGCCAGGTGGCGCCGTCGTCGGTGCTGGTCCACAGCCGCACGCCCGCGATCGCCGGCATCTTCGCCGCCGACGGCCCGTGGTAGGCCTCCAGCTCGAACGTGTGCCTGCGCCCGGCCGCGACCGTGTTCGCGGAGGACAGGCTGCCACCGAGGTCGTAGCTGACGTAGACCGCGGGGGTGGTGCGGCACTGCTCGACCGGCCCGTCGATGAACCAGGCGTAGCAGTTGACGCCCGGCCTCACCTGGTCCCTGGCCGGCGGGGCGGTGAACGTCCACTCGATGTCATGCAGCGCGTTCTTGGCCGTCAGCCGGTAGACGCCCTGCTCCTCGGGCAGCTGGTAGCGCGGCAGCTTGTCGAACCACTCCACGGGCGTGTTCGGGATCTCCTTGCCGTCGCGGTAGAGGTGCAGGTCGTACTGGGGCGCCAGGTCGCCGAACGCGGTGCCGTCGTCGCGCCGCTCCCCGACCCCGTTGACCATGGACGGAGTCACCCACAGGTTGCCGTCGTGCACGCAGATCGCGCACGGCACCCCGATCACGAGCTGCTCGAGCGGGGTCGCGTCCGGGTCGCCGCCGAGCGCGTACAGCTTGCCGGAGGCCGTCGAGGCGCCCGGCGTGCTCGGGGTGGCGAACCACTTCTGCCGGGTGTGTCCCGGCCGGTCGAAGACGTCGTGGCGGTAGCGGGTCTCCTGGACCTCGGCGCCGGGCTCGGACGAGACGAGCGCGGCCATGCCCGCGACGCTCACGATCTCGGGATCGAGCGGCCAGACCCACTGCGACCTGCGCTCCGGCGTCGGGGACGACCAGTGCAGCATGTTGGTGCCGGTGCCCGTGTAGCTGATGTCGTCGGTCTTCCAGGTGCTGCGCCAGTTCATGTACTTCGTGTACGGGCCGGCGTGCACGTCGAAGTCGACCCGGTGGAGCTGGCGCTCGGTCACCTTGTAACGCATCGACGCCGGGATGCGCCCGTCGGCGTACGGCTTGAACACGTAGGAGTACGGCGTGTTCGGCGTGCCCTCGGCCCGTACGGTCACCTCGCCCCGGCCGGCGGCCTCGCGGATCTTCGTGCCCTCGGCGTGGGAGACGTAGGCGACGGGGATGTTGACCGGCAGGTACGGGCCGCTGAACGGCTTCTGCGAGATGGGCAGCGGGATCGGGCAGACGGAAGCCCTCTCGTTGAAGGCCAGGATGCCGGCGGCGCCCGCGTCCCTGATGGGGCCCACGCGCTCGACCTGCAGGCCGCACGCCGTTCCGAAGAGTCCTTCCGCTGGCTCGGCGTCGATCAGGACGAGCGCGCCGCGCAGGTCCTTGCCCGCGAGGTCCTCGGGGCGACCCTTGCCGGCGTCGACCACCCGCAGGTTCTTGACGCCGTCGAACGGGACGTACCCGGGATGCAGCTCGCCCGAGTCGATCATGTGGACGCGGGAGACCGGGTGCAGGGTCGTGCGCTTCGACCCGCGGCCGGATGCGCGCATGGTCATGGTGACCTCGGGGACGCCCAGCTCCCACTGGCCGGTGAAGCGGAAGGCTCCCTTGGTGACCTTCTCGGTGGGCAGCGCCCACACCTTCTCCCACCCGCCGAGCGGGCGGTTCGACAGCAGCGTGCCGCCGAAGACCTTGCCGTTGGCCAGCGTGCGCTGGAAGAAGAGCTCGTAGGTGTTGTTCAGCGGCTGCGCGGTCTTCGGCGCGCTGAAGCTGATCTCGGTGGCCTTGCGGGCGTCGATGGTGATCTCGGTGTCGCCGGTGACGGTCAGCTCGGGCTCGAACAGCCAGGCCCGGTTGGCGCGGTCGTCGCCGTCCACCCAGTCGAGCACCTGCAGCAGGCTGACGGTGCCGGCGGGGACCCGGGTGACGATCACGCCGACGTCGTCGACGCGGTGGGGGCCGAGCTCTCCCTTGCCGCCTTCGACGTCCAGGACGCTCATGGCCGTCGGGGTGCGCGGCTTGCCGTCCCGGTCGAGGGTGCGGACGGTCAGGTCGTACTTGGGAACGTCCCGCACCGCGCCGAGCGGCGTGGTGAGCCGCACGCCGTCGGCCTCGGCCGTCACGGCGCCGCTGTAGGTGCCGATGGGGAGCTCGGCCGGGTCGAGGGTGACGGTGGTGCCGGCGGTGCCGCCGGCGGGGACGGTCAGCGTCGCGTCGGCGAGCGCCGGCTTCGCGCCGCCGCTCATCGCCGCCTCCAGCGTGAGCGTGACGGGCTGGTCGCCCAGGTTGCGGTAGGAGATCTGGCCGGTCTTCGGCGCGCTGCCGCCCTCCAGCAGGCCGAAGTCCACGCCGCCGCTGCCGGCGAACACCTGCTGACGGGTGGCGCGGTCCAGGTCGACCCGGCCGGCGCCCTGCTCGTAGACGGTGAAGCCGTCGTCCTTGGCGGTGGACATCAGGGCGGCCTTGAGCTGCTGCGCCGTCCAGTCCGGGTGCCGCTGCGCCATGATCGCGACGGCGCCGGCGACGTGCGGCGTGGCCATGGAGGTGCCGGAGGAGCCGGTGTAGTGCTCGTCCACCGGGGCGCCCATGGAGGTGCCGGCGGCCCGCGCGGCCACGATGTCCACGCCGGGCGCGGCGATGTCGGGCTTGAGGCCGCCGCCGGGGCGCGGTCCGCGGCTGGAGAATCCGGCGAGCTGGTCCTGCTTGTCCACGGCGCCAACGGTCAGCGCGGCGTCGGCCGCGCCCGGCGTGCTGATCGTCTCGGCCTCGTACAGGTTGCCCGCGGCGATCACGAACAGCGTGCCGGTCTCCGCGGTCAGGTCGTTCACGGCCTGGCTGAGCGGGTCGGTGCCGTCGCTGGGCGAGCCGCCGAGGCTCATGCTGACGGCCTTGGCGCCGCTGCGCGCGGCCCACTCCATGCCCTCGATGATCCACGACTCCTGCCCGGAGCCGGTGTCGTCGAGCACCTTGCCGACGACGAGCTGCGCGCCGGGGGCGACGCCCTTGCGCTTGCCGCCCGAGGCCGCGCCGGTGCCGGCGATGGTCGAGGCGACGTGCGTGCCGTGCCCGTGCCCGTCCTTGACGGCCTGGTCGGGGACGAACGACCTGCTGTCGGCGATCTTCCCGGCCAGGTCGGGATGGCCGGTGTCCGCGCCGGTGTCCAGAACGGCGATCTTCACGCCGGTCCCGTCCTGGCCGCGCTCCCACGCCTGGGGTGCGCCGATCATCGGGACGCTCACGTCAAGGTCCGCCTTGACCTTGGCGTCCAGCCAGAGTTTGGCGATGCCGCCGCGTAGCGTGCCGGGCACCTTCGCCAGGCCCTGCCCGGCGCTCTGCCCGCCGCGTACGGCCTCCCAGAACGTGCCCGTCTCTGCCTTGGTGACGTCGAGGGCGGAGGCGTGGATGCTCTCCAGCGTCCGGGTGGGCTCGCTGGCGGGGACGGCGGCGGCCGAGCGCTTGACGGCGGCCTCGGCCTGGTCGTCCGGGTACTGCACGATCACCGGCAGCCGCTTGGCCACGTCGTCGGAGTAGCCGTTCTCGGCCAGGTACCTGACGTCGAACAGGCGTCTGTCCACGAGGCCGGCCTGGACGGCGGCGATCGCGTCGTCCGGCAGCACGAAGACGCCGTCCGGGGTGAACTGGGTGAACAGGTTGACGCGGCGGCCGTCCTGGCGGGTGCCGGGGGCTGCCTCGACGCGGTACTGGCCGGCGGGGGACCGGGTGAGGTGGACCTTGTCGCCGGTGATCAGCGTGACGGCGACCTTCTGGGCGCGCACCCCGGAGAGGGTGACGTCCTTGGTGACCTGCGCGGTGGAGGCGGCGGTGGCGGCCGGCGTCGTGGCGGTCGCCGGTCCGGCGGTCAGCACGCCGGCGAGCGTGGTGAGCGCGGTCAGCAGGACTGCTGTCCGGCGCGCCAGCGGGGGGCGGGGCAGTGCCATGGTGGCCTTTCTGGCGGGGGGAAGGGAGGGGGTCAGACGGGTTGGAAGCCGTCCGGCGGGCGAGGAGGCTCCGGGGGCTCCTCGGGCTCGGAGGGAAGGGAGGGGTCGTCCGGGTCCGGCTGCCCGGGTTCGTCGGTGGTTTCGGACATGCCGAAAGTGTCGTGCAGCCGGATGGGGGTGGGGTATGGGGTGCCCTATGGGGAAAAATCCCCAATCTGGGGATTCAGTCGCTGGGGAGGAGGTGGCGGGCCAGCTCCGTCCGCGACCGCGCCCCGACCTTCCGCATGGCCGCGCTCACGTGCTTGTCCACCGTCTTGGGCGACAGGAACAGCTCCCTGGCGATCTGCTGGTTCGTCAGCCCCTCGGCCGCCAGCCGGGCCACCTGCTCCTGCCGGGCCGACAGCGCGTGGTCGTTGCCGGCCGGCGCGGGCGCGCTCTGCGCCGCCGGGCGGACGCCCCACCTGCGGCCCAGCCCGGTGGCGCGGTCCAGGTCCCAGCGCGCCCCGAGCTCCGCGTACGTCGCGACCGCCCGGCCGAGCCGGACGGCGGCCTCCGGGCCGTCGAGGGCGAACAGGCAGGCGGCCGCCCGCTCGGCGGACTGCGCGGCCTCGTACCGTGCCGGGATCAGCTCGAAGGCGTCGGCGGCGGCGGAGAACTCCGCGGCCGCCCGCCCCCACTGCTCGTCCGCCGCGGCCAGCAGCCCGCGGGCGTGCGCGAGCGCGGGCGCGGCCAGCGGCGCGTCCAGCCCCGCCAGCCGGGCGGCGTGCCGGGCGACGACGTCGGCGGCCTCGCCGGGACGGCCCGCCGCCAGCAGCGCCTCGGCCAGCGCGGGCAGCGCACGGACCGCCACCGGCCACAGCTCGCTCGCCTCCCAGTGGCGGCCCGCCTCGACGGCCGCCTCGATCGCCGGCTCCGGCTCGCCCCGCGCGGCGGCCAGCCTGAGCAGCATCGTCAGCGGCAGCACGAGATCGTCGAACTGGCCGCGGGCCCGGGCCTCGGCGGCGGCGTCGAGCAGCGGCGGCAGCGCGGCCTCCTGGCGGCCCTGCACCGCGGCCAGGCAGGCGGTCACGATGTCGACGAGGATGCGCTCGTGCGGCTCGTCGCCGAACTGGTCGCGCAGCTCCTGCATCCTGGCCGGCAGCCCGCGCCAGGAGCCCTCGAAGTAGTCGGCCGCGGCCAGGTTGACCAGGCAGCGCAGTTCGAGCCGCTCGCGCAGGTCGGGCTCGGCGCCCTCCTCGACGGCCGCGGTCAGCAGGCGGCGGCCCTCGCGGTGGTGCCCGCTGAACAGGGCCGCGCCCCCGATCGAACGGTAGGCGTTGACCTCGCGGCGCAGCAGCCGCCGCCCGCCGGTCTCCCGCAGCAGGTCGCCGGCCAGGGCGGCCCAGCGCGGGTCGCCCATCACCACGAAGATCATCGCGATCTTGCCCAGCACCAGCATGCGCATGGCCGGATCGGCCACGGCGGGCAGGGTCGCGAGCGCCCGCTCCAGCCACGACCTGCTCTCCTCGGGCGGCAGTCCGCTCGGCGGGCGGCCCACCCCGGCCATGGCCCACGCGGCCAGCCCCGGCTCGCCGGCCAGGTCCTCGGCCGCCCGGGCGAAGGCCTCGCCGATGCGGGCGCTGTCGGTGCGGGTGCGCTCCAGGTGCAGCGCGAGCAGCATGCGCAGGTGACCCCGGAGCGGCGGCGGCACGTCCTGCTCCAGCGCGCCGGTGACCAGGTCGGCGACCGGCGGCGGGCGCAGCAGTTCCAGGGCGGCCCAGCCGAGCTTCACCGTCAGCTCCGCCCGCCGCGCCGCCGGCAGGTCGGCGTCGCGCAGCACCTCCTCCAGCAGGCGCGCGGCCTCGGCGTCGTCGCCCAGCCGCGACGCCTGCTCGGCCGCCTCGATGGCGGCCTCGACCCACTGCCCGGCCCGGCCCGCCTGGCGCAGGTGGTGGGCCAGGCGGCCCAGCGGCACCGGGCGCAGGCCGCGTACGGTGTCGGCGGCGGCCGCGTGCAGCACCTGCCGGCGGCCGAGCGGGATCGCCTCGTAGACCGCCTGCGCCGCCAGCACGTGACGGAAACCGACCAGCCCGCCGGTGTCGGCGAGCAGCCCAGAGCCGAGCACCTCGTCGATCGCCCCGACGTCCGGCCCCGACAGCAGGGCGACCGGCACCGGGAGCTGCAGCACGGCGGCGCGTTCTGCCACCTCCTTGGCTCCGGGGGACAGCCGGGCCACCCGTTCACGCACCGAGGCGCGCACGCCGCTCGGCACGTCCAGCTCCTCCAGCGCCCGCCGCGCCCAGCCACCCTCCCACCGGATGAGCGTGCCGCGGTCGCGCAGCAGCGCCAGCAGCTCCTGCACGGCCAGCGGCAGGCCGGACGCCCGCAGGCACAGGTGCTCGGCGAACTCAGCGGTCACCTCCTCCGCCTCGAGGATCGCCGAGGCCATCACCCGCGTCAGGGCGGCGTCGAGCGGCGGCAGCACCAGATGCTCGGCCTTGATCGTGTCGGGGGCGCGCGCCGTGATCGCCCGCACCGCCTCCGGAGCCTCCTCGCCCCGGTACGTCAGCACGACCCGCAACGTGTCCGGCAGCACGGACATCAGGTACGTCAGGAACTCCACCGTCTGGCCGTCGGCCCAGTGGAGGTCCTCCACCACCAGGACGGCGGGACCGAGCGCGGTGAGCACCTCGACGAGCCCCCGGAACACCCGGTGCCGCTCGGCCGCCCGGTCGTCGAGCGGCGGCGGCGTCTCCGGCAGCTCCCCTGCCAGCTCCGGCAGCAGCTCGCGCAGCGCCCCCGCGACCGGCGACAGCGCCGCCCCGGCCAGCTCGGCCGCGCGACCGCGCAGCGCCTCGACGACGGGGCCCAGCGGGAACGGCTCCCTGATCTGCACGCAGGCCCCGGCCAGCACCCGCAGGCCCGCCACCGCGGGACCGCCGAGCAGCTCGGCGGTCAGCCTCGACTTCCCGATGCCGGCCTCGCCCTCGACGACGGCGACGGCGGGAGCCCTGTCGACCAGCGCGGAGAGCCGGGCGAGCTCCTTCTCCCGCCCCACCAGAACCGGGGAGACCACCCGCCCAGCACGCACCCGCTCATTCAACTGCACGCGAAGTCAGAGATCAACGGCACCCCCCGGCTGCGGCGGGCCCCGCGTCCACGGCCTCCAGGACGGTCCGGCGCCCTCTCGATCACGGGTGGTGCGGGCGAAGAGGGACGGGACGGTCAGCGCAGGAACCGGTGAACGGCGTGGCGGATCTGCTCCGGCGTCTCGAGGTCGTGCCGCGAGCCGAGCAGGTCGCCGGTCACCAGCGTGATGACGGCCTCGATCGCTGCCTCGCGGTCGGGAGCGGTGCCGAGCCGCTCGTCGAAGGTGCGGGCGACCGACCCGGCATGCCGGGTGAACGCCTCGGCCAGTACCTCCTCCAGGGCGTCATGGAGCCCAGCGGCACGTCGGCGGCGCGGGCGATCGCCCGGTGCGTCGTGCCCGTCACGCCGCGTTCGGCGATGACGGTGAGCGCGGCGTCGATCAGCCGGTCCCGCCGGTCCGGGTCGTGCCGGCGCGGCCGCCGAAGGCCGGGTGACCGTGACGGTGCGGAGCCGTTCACGCGCGATCCGGCCCCGAGCCCGGCTCGATGGTGCGGATCACCCGGGCCGGGTTGCCCACCGCGACCGCGTTCGCCGGCAGGTCGCGGGTGACCACCGCGCCGGCCCCGACGACGGTGTTGTCGCCGACGGTGACCCCGGCCAGGACGATCGCCCCGCTGCCCAGCCACACGTTGTCCCCGATCGTGATCGGCCGGGCGGCCTCCCACCCGGCCCGCCGCAACTCCGGGTCGACCGGGTGGGTCGGCGTCATGAGCTGCACGTTCGTGCCGATCTGCACGTCGTCGCCGATGGTGATCGGCGCGACGTCGAGGGCGACCAGACCGTAGTTGGCGAAGGACCGGGCGCCTATGCGCAGGTGGCTGCCGTAGTCGACCCGCAGCGGCGGGCGGATCTCGGTGCCCTCGCCGATGGCGCCCAGCAGCTCGGTGAGCAGCCGCCGCCGCTCGCCCGGTTCGCGGGCCGAGGACGCGTTGAACGCCTCCATCAGGTCCGCCGCGCGCAGCATGAGCTCGCCGAGCTCCGGATCGTCGGCGAGGTACAGGTCGCCGGCGAGCATCCGTTCCCGCATCGAGCGCTCGTCCGCATCATCAGACGCCATATGTACGACTGTACGAATCATGTGTACATGCATACAAATGTGTGGCGTTCAGGTTCGGCGGTGCCCGGCGCTCGCGGCAGGCCGTTCCTCCACCCGTGTCTCGGGAGCCGTCGTGGCGACCGCCAGGGCCGCGACGGCCACCGCGACGAGGTAGAAGCCGGGTGCCACGTCGCTCCCGGTGAGGTCGACCAGCCAGGTGCCGACGAACGGTGCGGTGCCGCCGAACAACGCGAAGGCGACGTTGTAGCTGATGGCGGCGCCCGTCACGCGGGTCGCGGCGGGCAGCAGCTCGACGAAGAAGGTGTAGCTGCCGCCGCCGTACGTGCACAGCGCCGCGGCCAGCAGCAGCTGCCCGATGACTGCGGTGCCGAAGGAACCGCTGGTGACCAGCATGAACGCGGGCAACCCCACGACCGCGACCGCCGCCGCCCCGATGATCAGCATGGGCTTGCGGCCGTACCGGTCGGACAGCCGGCCCCCGATCGGCAGCAGGACGGAGAACGACAGCAGGGCCACGGCGTTGGCCGCCAGCGACTGCAGCAGGCTCAGCCCGACGACGCTCTGCAGATAGGTGACGAAGTAGCCGACGAGCACGTAGAAGCCCAGGCCGGACAGCGCCATGATGGCGAAGATCTGTCCCAGCCGGCCCCAGTTGCCGCGCAGGCTGCCCCGTACCGGGCTGGCCTCGACCGCGTTGCCGCGCCGCAGTTCCTGGAAGACAGGGCTTTCCTCGGTACGGCGGCGGATGTAGATGCCGATCATCGACAGCGGCAGGGCCAGCAGGAAGGGGATGCGCCACCCCCACGAGGCGTAGGCGGTGTCCGAGACCGCGCCGGAGATGGCCATGATGATGACCAGGGCGATCACCGAGGTCGCGGCGGAGGCGGCGATCGTGATGCCGATCCAGGTGCCGCGGCGCCGGAACGGCGCGTGTTCGAGCACGAACGACGGCGCGCCGACCGCCTCGCCACCGGCGGAGAAGCCCTGCGCCAGCCGGCACGCCACGAGCAGGATGGGGCCGATGATCCCCGCCGCGGCGTGCGTGGGCAGCAGCCCGATGAGCGCGGTGGCGACGCCCATGCAGATGAGCGTGGCGTACAGGACGGTCCGGCGGCCGGCGCGGTCGGCGAGCACGCCGAAGAACAGCCCGCCCAGCGGACGTGCGACGAACGCGACGCCGTAGGCGGCGAAGGCCGCCAGCAGGCCGGTGACCGGGTCCTGGCTGGGGAAGAAGGCCTCGGCGATGGCCACGGCCGAGAAGCCGTAGATCGCGAAGTCGTAGAACTCGACGAACTGGCCTGTACTGGCGCCGAGCAGCACGCGCCGCTGGGCCGCGGTGGTGCCGTCCGGGCTGATGAAATCGCGGATCATGGCGAGGGGTGCATCCTTTCAGCCTGGCGATCAGGGGGCGAAGGCGAGCGCGCGAGCGGGATTGGCCATGGTGATCTGTGCGATGTGGGCGTCGCTGACGGCCTTGCGCCGCATGAGCGGCAGGACGTGCTCCAGGATGTGGGCGTAGCCTTCGCCGCCGTACCGCATCAGGTTGGTCTTGTGGCAGATGTCCTGGGAGATGAGGATCTGGGACGCGTAGCCGCCGTCGATCAGATCGGCGATGTAGTCCACGCGGGTGGCGTCGTTCGGCATGTCGATCGGCGCCAGCGAGTAGTAGCTGGACTCCTGGCCGAACAGGTCGAACTCCACGTAGCATCCGCTGGCCGCGATGGCCCGCATCTCGGCGGCGGAGAAGACGGTGCGCTCGACGTGGCTCATGATGACCCGGGCCGGGTCGACGTGCTCGGCGGCGATGATGTCGAGCGCCTGCCCCGGCGAGCGCGGGTCGCGGCCGGGGTGGATCATCAGGGCCGCGCCGGTCTCCCGCTGCGCCGCGCAGGCGGCCCGCAACACCTTCTCCTCCTGCGGGTGCAGCGGATGGCTGAGCCCGATCTCCCCGATGATCCCCGCCTTGATCGCGGTGTCGCCGACGCCGGTACGGACGTCGGAGACGATCTCCGCGGCCAGGTCGTCCCGGTCCCTGCTCGTCACGTCGTGCGGGTGGTAGTCGCGGTAGTAGAAGCCGCAGCCCATGACGACGTGCACGCCGCTGCGCCGGGACACCGCGGCCAGCCCTCGCGGGTCGCGGCCGAGCCCGATGCTGGTGGCGTCCACGATGGTGCGCCCGCCCGCCTCGGTATAGGGCCGTAGCTCGGCCACGGCGACGTCCACGCTGTCGAGGCGGAGGTCCTCGGAGGTGTGGTGGCGGCGTACCCGGTAGTGGTTGTCCAGAGTGATCGGCGCGTTGTCGATCGCCCGCTCGCTCGTTGTGGCGCGGGCGGGGAGCGGACGGGACAGGTCGGCGAGCAGGTGCTCGTGCGGCTGGGTGTGCCCGAGGGCGGACGGGTCGATGTCGTCGAGCACGGTACGGACGATGGACATGGTTCCTCCCAGCAGGTCAGGCCCAGGCCGGGCGCTGTCCCTTGGGCAGGGCCCGCAGGTCGCCCGAGCGTGCGTGTCCCTCGAAGCGTTCGGCCCGGGCGGCACGGCCGCACAGCTCGCCGAGGTAGGCGCTGGCGGCGTCGGTGGTCACCTCCTGGTAGGTGACGGTCTTGAGGTACATGCCCACCCACAGCCCGCCCGTGTAGCGGGCGGCCCTCCTGGTGGGCAGCACGTGGTTGGTGCCGATGACCTTGTCGCCGAAGGAGACGCACGTGCGCTCCCCGAGGAAGAGCGAGCCGTAGTTGCGCAGCCGGTCCAGGGCCAGGCGCGGCTCCCGGGTCAGCACCTGGACGTGCTCGCTGGCGTACTCGTCCGCCACGGCGAACGCCTCATCCAGATCGTCCACCACGACGACCTCGCCGTGATCCCGCCAGGCCGGCCCGGCCACGTCACGGGTGGGCAGTTTCGCCAGTTGCTCGTCCACCTCGCGCAGCGTCGCCTCAGCCAGGCCGTCCGAGGTGGTGATGAGGACGGCCGGCGAGTCGGGGCCGTGCTCGGCCTGGCTCAGCAGGTCCACGGCCACCGTGAACGGGTCGGCGCTGTCGTCGGCCACGATCAGCACCTCGGTCGGCCCGGCGAACAGGTCGATACCGACCTGGCCGAACAACTGGCGCTTGGCCTCGGCGACGTAGGCGTTGCCGGGTCCCACCAGCATGTCCACCCGCTGGATCGACTCCGTCCCCAGCGCCAGCGCCGCCACCGCCTGCACCCCGCCCAGCAGGTAGACCTCATCTGCCCCCGCCAGGTGGATCGCGGCGATCGTGGCGTGTGGCAGCTCGCCCCCGGTGACCGGCGTGCAGGCGGCCACCCTCGGCACGCCGGCGACCTTGGCCGGCACGATCGTCATGTGCGCTGAGGCCAGCAGCGGGTACCGCCCGCCCGGCACGTACGCGCCCACCGCACCCACCGGGATGCTGCGCTGCCCGAGCAGCACGCCGGGCTGGGTCTCCTCCTCGAAGTCGCGCAGCGAGGCCCGCTGCCGCTCGGCGAACCTTCGGACGTTCGCCTGCACCTCTTCGATGTCGGCGAGGGTCTGCCGGTCCACCTGGCGCAACGACTTTTCGATCTGCTCCTCGCCCAGCCGGAAGTCGGCCGGCGCCCACCGGTCCAGCCGCTCGGAGTGCGCGCGGACCGCCGCGTCCCCGTTCCGCCGCACATCGTCGATGATCTCCGCGGCCACCGCATGAGGGGGCGCACCCGCCGCCACGGCGACGCCGGCCGCCGTACCCTTGACTGTCTTCCGCATGCCACTCCTGTCCAGGAAATATCCGCATCGCTGCTGGTCAAAAGGGATTTCAGGGAGCATAGGCGGCGGCCGGACATCGCACAACGGGGCCGACTCCAGTCCCACCGATAGGGTTTCCCTATGACCCTGCAGCAGCTACAGGCGTTCATGGAGGCGCGCAAGGGCGGTTCGTTCACCGCGGCGGCCCGCAGCCTCGGGCTCACCCAGCCGTCCGTATCGGAGCTGGTGCGCCGGCTGGAGGACGAGCTGGGCATGGAACTGTTCCGCCGAGCGGGCCGAGGGCTGGTCAGCACGCTCGCGGGCGACGAACTCGCCCCCTTCGCCGAGCAGGCCCTGGCCGCCGCCGATCAAGGTGTCACGGCCGTGCGCGCGCTACGCGACCTGGAGGGCGGCACGGCGACCTTCGGCCTGCTGCGCAACGCGGAGTTCTACGCGCTGTCGGAGCTGGCCCTGCGCTTCCACCGCCGCCACCCCTCGGTCCGGGTCCGGCTCGTGGGCCAGAACTCCACCGAGACCGCCGCCGCCGTCCAGCGAGGCGAGATCGAGGCCGGAATGGTGACGCTGCCGGTCGACCATGAAGGCCTCGCAGTGACCCCGCTGGTGCGCGACGAGGTCGTCTACATCACCGCGGACGCCGGCCGCGCCGCCACCCCGCGCACCATCGCCGACGTGGCGACCGCCCCCATGATCCTTTACGACGCCCACTACGGCGACACCGACCCCGCGCGCCGCCAGCTCGCCACCCGGGCCCGGCTCTCGGGCGTCAGCATCGAACCCCTCATCGAGGTCGAACACCTCGCCTCGGCCCTCACCCTGGTCCAGGCCGGGGTGGGTGACACGCTCGCGTGCCGGGCGGCGGTCGCCAGCGCCACCTTCCCGGTCGGCCTGCACGTGGCCCGGTTCGCCGAACCGATGTACGACACGATCGCGCTCGTCACGCGCCGCGGCCACGCCTTGTCACCGGCCACCCGCGAACTCGCCCGCTTCGCCCAGCAGACGCTCTTCGACCATGCTCGCGGCCCGCATGGCACCACGACGGTCATCGCCCGCACGGACGCGCGGCGTGCCGCCGACGAGCACGTACGCCTCCTCGCCGAGAGCCGTTCCATGCCGACAAGTCGGACACGCGTGCGGGGCGACTCTCGATCATGACTGGCGTGAAGACCGGCACCGTCCACCCCGGGGCACCGGATCCCTCTCATGCCCTGCCGGGGATGCGGTAGAAGGTACGCGTCGACGTCCACCATTCCCGGTCTGCGAAGCGTCCCGTGATCCGGCCCACCAAGCACCACAAGGTATGGACATCCTGCTCAAGTTTGGTGTCGGGATCGAGCTCCAGCCCTGCTGTGAAGGGCCGGTAGTCGGGGAGGGCCATATATCCGCCTTCCTCGTACGGCGGCATGACATCATCGATCAGTTCACCGTCATAGTGGAGGTGCAACGGCTCAAGCCCTTCACCTACTTCTCCCCAGAAGTTCATCTGGAAGGCCCGATGCCTACCGAGATTGCGGATCGCGGGATGGCCGGAGTAAAGACCGAAGACGAATACATGTGTCCAGCCGGGCGCGTGCGGGCCGATCCAGATGCCTTTCGCAGGAGGGCCTTCGTACGTCCCCGCCAGCGTTTCCAAGTTGCATTCCAAACGCGATTCCAGATCTACCTGGAATCGGTGGGACAGTTCCTCCGGATCGTCGGACTCGACCCAGAGGGCGTGGAAGCCGAGTTGGAGCCCGTGCCCGTACTCGACCAGCAGTCCCCACTGGTTCTCTGCCGGGTGAGCCTGCTCGGGATGAAGCATGGTATACGTCCTCACGCTGCGCTGCCGAATCTGTGGGACCACTGGGTCGCCGGGGACGGCCGGCTTCGGCGACCCAGTGATTCACCTGCGAGTTCTCAATCACGATTCCGGGGTCATGGTCGAGAGAAGGCGATGGTAACCGCGGAAGGCTTCGAGCACATCCCCGTGTGCCTGGTTGCGGGATTCTCGAACACCGAGAATCGAATAGTGAATCGCGTCCTTCGGCGCCCGTGCCCGGTGGAGGCGAAGGGGTGTTCGGCCTTGCACGTTTCTGTTCGTTTGAACGCCACGAACAGCCGTGGCAACCGGGGTCAGAACATGGTGAGGATGATCTTCCCGTGGACGTCCCGTCGTTCGAGTGTCCGATGTGCCTCAGCGGCCTGGGCGAGCGGGAAGCACGCGCCGATCCGTGGCCGGATGCCCCGCGCGAGCGCCAACTCGAACAGGTGGGTCAGCAGCGACTGGTGCCGCGGCGGGTCCGCGGCGATCTCCCGGGGCAGCGAGCAGACGGCCGTACGCCGGCCCGGTACGAGGTTCAGCATGCGGTTGCGCAGCGCACCGCGGACGGTGTCGGCCAGCACGTGTCCGGGCCGGCCCATGAACGCGTAGCTGACCAGCACGCCGCCCGGGGCCAGAAGGCGGTGGCCGGCGCGCAGGGCGGTACCGCCGAGGTGGTCGTAGACGATGTGGACGCCCTCGGGGTGCCGGGCGCGTACGACCTGGGTGACGTCCTGGCGGCGGTAGTCGATGGGGACGATGTCGTAGTCGCCCAGCAGGTGCAGGCTGCGCTCGGAGGCGGTGCCGTACATGGCCAGGCGCCGGTGCGCGCCGAGCTGGCAGAGCGCGTCGCCCACGCCGCCGGTCGCGCCGTGGATGAGGACGGTGTCGCCCGGGCGGGCCCGGCCATGCCGGTCCAGGAGGCTCAGCGCTGTCAGGTAGTCCAGCGGAAGGGCGGAGGCCACCAGGGTGTCCAGGCCATCCGGTACGGGGGCCAGCATCCGTACGGGCAGGTTCGCATATTCCGTGTAGGCGCCCATCCCGGTCAGGCAGGCGGCGACCCGGGTTCCGGGCACCAGCCAGGGCGGCGGCGCGTCGACGTGGTGGTCCACGACCTCGCCCACCAGCTCGTACCCCGGGCTGAACGGACGTCCCCTCTGGAAGAGGTACTCGCCCTTGCGCGCCATCACGTCGGTGTAGCCGACACCTGCGGCCAGCACCCTGATCCTGGCCTGGCCCGGCGCGGGGGCAGGCGTGACCGCCTCGGCCCGTTCCAGCGTCTCCGCGTCGCCGAAGCGCCGCACCACCATCCGGCCGTGCTTGATCGGCTCGCTCATCGGCCGGTCTCCTTGACGGTGGAGAGCCAGTCGAAGATGACCTCGTGGGCGAGTCCGGCGTCGAACCACGTCCGGGAACGGCTGGCGCAGTCCACGCGACGAGGGTCGCCGGACGCGAGGTAGAACTCGGCGGTGCGCATGTAGTTGCTCGCCCGCAGCAGGGCCTTGCCTCGCGAGACCGGGTCGTTCAGGCGTTCGGCGCGGCCCCACGTGGTTGTGGCCAGGTGGTCCCATTGCCGGTGCCAGGACTCGAAGTCGCCGGGGCGCACCCGGGAGACCGCCGAGACGACCTCGCCGGAGTCGGCTCCGTCGAACGGGCTTGACCACAGGGCCCGGACGGCTTCTAAGTGAAACGTCGGTGTCCGCGACGGGACGGTGCTGCGCATATCGCTCTCCGAGATGTGCGTCATGTCATCTAACGATATGACGCACGATATCTATGTCATGTCATCGATTCAAGTAAGATGCCGTTCCGTGGACCAGGTGCTGGAGTTCGTACTGGCGGTCAAGGCCGTACACCGAGAGATCAACCGACGCTTCAGCGAGGCCCTGCGGCCGCTGGGCATCACGGTGGTCCAGGCCGAGGCGATCCTCATCCTCGCCGACGGCCAGCCTCTCACCCTCGGCGAGCTCGGGTCCCGCCTCATCGCCGAGACCGGTAACCCCAGCCGGCTCGTGGACCGCCTCCACAACGCCGGGCTCGTCCACCGCCATCCGTCCGCGCACGACCGCCGCCACGTCGAGCTCACGCTGACCCCGCACGGGCACGAGATGGTGACCCGCATCCAGCAGGCGCGACGGCCACTGCTCCAATGGGGCCGCACGCTTTTGAACGACACCGAATTCGCCGCCGCCACCACCGCCCTGCGCCGCGTCCTCAGCCAGCCATGACCCGGGGCCCGACACGGCGTGCGAGTTGCGGGCGGGTGACGCCGTGGTTCGCGGCACTTTGGCGGTCAGCCGGAGCGGACGGCGCTGGCGGCAAAGGATGGGATCAGATCGGAGTCGGCGGTGGTCAGCCAGGTCGTGACCAGCAGAAACGGCGGCAGAGCGTCTGGCGTTCCCTCGCGGTCAGCACGTCCAGGGTCCTCATCCCCCTGGCCGCGGGCCGCGAGGTGAACTCGGAGATCAGCCGCCTGGTCACGGCCGGCGCGAGCAGCGACTCGCCCGCCGCCACCACGCGGACCGCGTGCGCCAGGTCGTCGCGGCGCACGTCGGGGGCGTGTGTGCGGACCGTCGCCGTCGGGGCGCGCTCGCGCCACCCCGTCGGCGAGCTCGGCGACGCTACTTGGGGCTGGGCCGTGCGGATCTGCGGTAGGCGGTCGGCGTGGTCCCGAGAGCGCGGGTGAAATGCTGGCGAAGGGAGGCCGCGTTGCCGAAGCCGGTGGCGGTGGCGATGTCATGGACACCCATCCGGGTCTCCTCAAGCAGTTCCTGAGCCGCGGCCAACCGCATCCGGATGAGCCACTGGATCGGCGTGGTGGCGGTCTGCTGCCGGAAATGGCGGGTCAGGGACCGCGTACTGACCCCGACATGCGCGGCGATGTCCTTCAGGGTCAAGGGTTCGGCGAGGTGCCGGCGCATCCACGCCATGGTGTCGTCGAGGCGGTTGCCGTCGGAGGGCAGCGGCGTCTCGACGAACTGGACCTGGGTGCCCGCGCGGTGGGGCGCGAGGACCATCCGGCGCGCGGCGGAGGCGGCGACGGCCGCGCCGTGATCACGCTGAAGGAGGTGCAGACACATGTCGATCCCGGCGCTGATGCCGGCGGAGGTCACGATGTCGCCGTCGTCGACGTAGAGCCTGTCCTCGACCAGGATCCGCGGGAACCTGCGTGCCAGGTCCGAGGCGTGTGCCCAATGGGTGCACACCCGCCGGCCGTCGAGCAGACCGGCCCAGGCGAGGAAGTAGACCCCGGTGCAGATGGACACGATCCGCGCGCCTGCCGCGTGCGCGTCGCGGATCGCGTCCAGCTCCGGCTCGCTCGGCGTCGCCCTCTGGCTGGCGGGGACGATGACGGTGTCGGCGGAGCGGACCGCGTCCAGATCATGGGGCGGGACGAGGCGGAAGGCGTCCTTCCCGGCGGCCGTGGCCGTCATCTCCATGGGGCGGCCGCAGACCAAGGTCTCGTACAGGGGGGCGCCTGACTGCGGGTCGACGGCTGAGCCGAAGACCTGACAGGGAATGGTGAGCTCGAACCCGACCACGCCCTCGGTGGCGAGCACAGCGACACGGGTCATGGCGCGAATCTAGCGAAACATGGCTTTACAGTCACTCACCGTTCTCGCCACCCGACGCCTAGTGTGGCGGCGTGCGAGTCGAGGTGATGATGTTCGAGGGTGTGGCCGACATGGACACCCTGCTGCCCCACGACGTGTTCTGCCGGGCCAGGCTGCTCGGTGCGGACGTCGAATCCGTGCTGGTCACCGCCGACGGCGCCACCGAGGTCACGGGATGCTACGGCACCCGTTACGCCGGATTGGTGGAGTGGACCCCGGAGCGTGCGGATGTGCTGGTCATCGGCGGTGGCTGGATCGAGAACGACGTCGACGGGCCGATTCCGCGGCACATCGCCGACGCCAGACGCCGGGGCGGTGATCGGCTGATCCTGGCGGGCTCCGATGCCGGATCCCTTTACATAGGGGCCGCCGGCCTGCTCAAGGGCCGCCCGGCGACGACCCACCGTCCCGGGCACGAGCTGCTGGCCAGCTGGGGCGCGCAGGTGATCGAGGCCCGCCTCGTCGACGACGGGAACATCGTCACCAGCAGCAGCGGCTGGCTGGCGGGCATCGACCTCGCGCTCTACCTCATCGAGCGCGAGCTCGGCGAGCCGCGCCTGGCGGTCACCATCGAGGAGTGGATCGGGCACGATCGCCGCGGCACCGTGTGGAGGCCGGCCCGAGCCTGAACCGGTCAGGACCGGGCCGGAGCTCAACCTCCGCGACGGACCTACCGCCGCGGCCTGGTGGCCTGACGGTGGTGGTCAGCAGCCCTTGAATCGCTGCCCCGGGTTCACCGCGCCGCTGGTCGCGCCGCTCAACGATCAGGGTGTGCTGCCGGCGCCTGCGGGATCGCCCCTGGCCCATGCCCTGCCTGGTCACGACCGCACTGTGGCTGAAGGCCCGGCGGGTCGCATCGCGGATCGCCGGCCGTCATGAGGGTTCGCGGAGCAGGGTGAGTGCCTTGGTCATGGCCGGGTCGCGGCCGGCGGACAGGTCTTCGGCGGTTCGGGGGACGAAGTGGTCGGGAGGGACGCCGATGCCGTTGACGATCTCACGGTTGGGGCCGAGCCCGTACTGCGTGGGCAGGATCAGCGTGCTGCCGTCGTTTAGGGCGTACGGGTAGGCGACCCCCGACACCATCCCCGACGTACGCGTGCCGATCACCGGCCCGAGCCTGTGACGCTTGACCGCGCCGGTGAAATGGTCGCAGGCGGAGGCACAGATGCCATCGGTGAGCAGGGCCACGGGCAGGTTCAGGAGGGGCACGGTGTCGTCGGTGCGGTGCGGGTCGCAGGCGCCGCCTGGGTCACAGGTGTAGCCGGTCACCTTGCCGTGGGCGAGGGCACCGAGCAGGCGCGCGACCTCGTCCGGCGAGCCACCGGTGTTGCCGCGCAGATCCAGTACGACACCACGCAGGCGGCCGCGTTTGCCTGAGGTCGCCTTGCCCGATCCGGCCCGCTCGCCAGGTGCGGCACGTTGCCCCCGTTCGGCGCGTCGGCCCAGCTCGGAGATGGCCGCTCGCACCTCATCGGCCGTGCCAGGCATGAAAGCGCCCGCGCGGACGGCGGCGACGTCACCGCCGAGCAGGGTGGCCGTCACGTTCCGAACCGTCGAGGTGAACCGCTCGGGCTTCAGAGTGACGGCCCACGTGCGGCCGGTGGCGGGGCGCCGCAGGGTCAGGCGTACGGGATCCGCGTCGGCGGAGGTCGGGAAGAGCATGGAGAGCGCGCCGGTGGACAGCACCCCTCCGGCGAACAGCGGCGCGCCGTTGACGGCCTCGATGATGTCACCGGCCCGCAGCCCCCGCTCGGCGGCCGGCCCGCCCGTCACCGCGGTGATGTGCAGCGGTGCTTGAGCCCGATGGGGAGCATGGGAGGCGTGGTAAGGGGTGTAGGAGGTGGCGATCCCCAGCCCGTACCTCTGTTGTGGCTCACCCGGGTCCGGCGTCCGGCGGGAGCCGGTCGGGGGCGATGCCTGGCGGCGGTCGCCGGGTGAGGGGGTCCGGCCGCGCTCGCCCGGCTCGGGGGTGGAGCGGGGCCCGCTCGACGGGGGAGCGGAGCGGGCCCAGCGGACGTGGTTGTCGTGCAGACCTGCGACCATCGCCTTGACGGCAGCCGCGGCCAGCGCCTCCCGCCGCGACGCGCCGCCGGACAGGGCGGCGGTGACGCGCTCGTACGTGGCGGCGAAGGCGTCCCAGTCGGCGGCCCTGTCACCCCGCAGCGGCGGCATCACGGCATCGGGACGGTCGAGACCGAGCCGGGCGAGCTCGACGGTCATCCCGCCGAAGGCGGCGGCGAGGAGATCACGGTGGTCGAGCCGGTCGCGTGCGTAGTAGTGGTCGAGGACACAGGAGTACGCCTGCTCGACAGTCGTGATACCCGTAGCCGTGGCCGTCGATTCCGCGGCCTTCGTCCGGGTGGCGGTCGCCGAAGGGGTCGTGCTGGGTTTCGCTGTCACCCCCGGCGGGGTCCCGCCGGAGGGTGGCTGGCCGGAGACTTCGGCGCAGGGAGGCACACCCCGGTCGGCGCCCGTCGAGCCGACCGCACCGACCCCCGCGGCGGGGGCTACTGCGACACCGGCTCCCACGACGTCGACCGCCGTGACACCGGCGGTGGCGGTGGCGGTGGTGGCCAGCATCAGCGTGCACGTCACCGCCGCCATCACCGTGGCTCTCGACCGCACCATGCCCGTACTCGCGCCTGCGTCTGTACCCATGGTCATGTCTGTGCTCCTGTGCTCGTGCCTGCGTCTGCGCTTGTGTCCGTTCTCCGGCGTGTCCGCACGCCTACTGCTGGCGGTCACGTGCCAGGGCAGAGCACGGCTTCGGCGGCTTTCTGGAGGGCTGGGCGGACCCGGCCCTGCTCGGCGATGCTGGTGGTCGCTGACAGCGCGAACTGCAGGCGGCCGTCCGCCGAGGTGAAGGTCAGGGCCAGCCCGCCGGGTCCGGAGCCCCGGTACGAGGTCACCGAGCCGCCGCACACCGGCTGCTCCTCCACCGGGTACGTCATTTCCTTCCGGAGCCGGGCGGGCAACAGCCGGTCCCGGGCGAGCGCACCGTAGAACGTGGTCAGGTCGCGCGAGGTGGAGACCAGCCCGCCGGCCGCCCACAAACTGCTCGTGTTCATCCGGTCCACGTCGCGCACCGTGCCGCCCGGCCCCGGATAGTAGCCGTGCCCGTGCGGCCCCTCGATGCCCTGGTCCGGAGTCACGGGCAGGTAGGTGCGGGTCATGCCGAGGGGTTTGAACAGCCGCCGCTGGAACTCCTCCGCGAGCGTACGGCCGGTCAGCCGCTCGATGACGGCCCCGAGCAGGATGTAGTTGGTGTTGGAGTAGCTGAACCGCTCACCCGGCTCTTGCTGCCTGGGCCGCTCGCGGGACATCTTCGCCAGGTCGAGCGGCGAGTGACGGGTGGTGAGATCGTCGAAGGGCCTCAGCTCCGGATGCCCGGTGTAGTCGGGGATGCCGGACGTGTGCTGGAGCATCTGCCGTACGGTGATCTCGTCGGCCCGCTCGACCAGATCCTGTCCGGCCACGACCGGCAGGACCTCGCTCAGCCTGTCGTCCACCCCGAGCCTGCCCTCCTCGACCAGTTGCAGCAGCACGGTGGCCGTGAGCTGCTTGGTCAGGGACCAGGCGCGGTAGCGGGCGCCGGTGGGGATCTTGCCGCCCGCGCCGTCGATCAGGCGCGACCCGGCCGTGCCCCCGCCGATGCGCCTGCCGCCGTAGTACGCCTCCCCGATGGCCCCCACCACCCCCGGCGTCTTGGCCAGGGCCCGCATCGCCTGCCGTACGTCGCCGATCTCCGGCCGGGCGGTAGCGGTTGCGGGGGCCGGAGCGCTGATGCTCAGGGCCAGGATCGTGCATGCCAGCCCGGCCGCCGTCCTTCGGTTCACTTCACGGTCCTTCCTCGATGGGCACGCACACGCTGAGGAGTACGCCGTCCTTTGTGGCAGATCGGCTGTTTCCTCGGCGTTTCCACCATCACGGCCACCCCGGGGCGAAACAGCCAGGAAACAGGCCTCCGCGTTCAATGCCTCGTCGAAGGCCCCGAGTGGCCCTCCAGACCGAGATTCCCGACGAACGAGGACAAGCTGGTGGACACGAATCCGACCCATCCAGAGATCTGGCGGCCGGCGCGGCGGTCCGTGCTCGGCCTGCTGGGCGCCGTCCCGCTGGCCGGGGCCGTCACCGCGACCCCGCGTGGAGCCCAGACCTGGCAGGACGCCGAGTTGGCCCGCAGGATCGAGGAGATCATGGCGCGGCCCGCGTTCGATGGTGCTCACTGGGGCGCGCAGTTCTACGCCCCGGACACCGGGGAGTCGATCTACGAGCTCAACACCGGCGAGCCGTTCGTCGCCGGGTCGTCGTCGAAGGTGTTCGTCGGGGGCACGGCGTTCCTGGCGCTGGGGCACGATCGGCGCTTCGCGACTCGCGTCCACCGGACCGGGCCGGTACGCGGTGGCGTGCTCCACGGCGACCTGGTGCTCGTGGCGGGCGGCGACCTGCTGCTGTCGGGACGTCTGCGCGCGGACGGAAGCCTGGCGCTGCCCGACCCGGACCACACGTACCACACCACTCCCGGCGCCGGACCGATCGGCGGCGACCCCCTGCGAGAGCTTCGCTCGCTCGCGACCCAGGTGGCGGCAGGCATCAGGCGGGTCGAGGGGCGCGTACTCGTGGATGTCTCGCTCTATCGCGAAGGCACCGAGGGCCTGGCCAACAACGTGACGGCCACCATCTCACCCGTCATGGTCAACGACAACCTCGTGGACGTCACCGTCGAACCGGGCCGCCGTCCCGGGGCACCCGCCGTTCTGGAGATCTCGCCGCAGTCGGAATACGTCCGCATCGTCAACAAGGTACGGACGATCGCCGCCTCCGAAGCGGCTTCGGCGCGTCCGCTGACGTTCGCCGACGACGTACGCCACCCCGATGGCACGCGTACGGTGAGCCTGACCGGCGACATCACCGACGACAGTCCCGGCCTGTTCCGCGCCTACTTCGTCCCGGAACCGGCGGCCTTCGCCCAGGCACTTTTCGCGCGGGCGCTGCGCGAAAAGGGGGTGCGCGTCGACTCCGCCGCCACGACCGGGTCCGGCACCCGGCGGCGGCTGGTCGCCGAACATCTCTCCCCGGCGCTGCCCGACCAGCTCAAGCCGATGCTCAAGGTCAGCAGCAACCTGCACACGGAGGTGTTCCCCTACCTGGTCGGGGCCGTCGCCGGGGGAGATCCGGACGATCCCAAGGCGGCCGGGCAGCGGGTACGGCGGGAGCTGCTCGAAAGGGCCGGGTTCGACTCGTCGCCCCCAGGGTCGGAGCAGAACCGCTACACGCCGCGATACTTCGTGGAGTTCCTGGCCTACATGGCACGGCAACCCCACTTCCGGCACTACCGCGACGCGCTGCCGATCCTCGGCCGCGACGGGACCCTGAAGGACGTCCAGCCCGACTCGCCGGCGGCGGGTCACGTCCACGCCAAGACCGGCACCAGCCTGGGGACGGAGGACGGCACGTGGATGAACCGCCAGGCCCTGGCCGGGTACGTCGAACTGCCCGGCGGGCGGCGGCTGACCTTCGCCGCCTTCGTGGGCATCCGGACCGGGTCGGCGGAAGCGGCCAGGGAGATGTCCAAGGTGACCGGGCAGGCACTGGGCGAGATCGCCGCGGCGGCGTACGTCACCCAGAGCGCTTAGTGCCCGTGCACCAGCCGGTCCCTGCGCTTGCTGCGTTGGCACGATATCGGACGAATGGTGAAGACCCCCAGAACGTCCCGAACCGGAGACGGCGTACGGAGATCGGGTCAGCTTCTGGTGAGTGCCTCGCGGCGCATCCACTGGAGCAAAGTGGGGTTGTCGGCTGTGGTGATGACGCTGAGAGTGGTGCGGACGTAGCGGTCGTCGTCCAAGAGGGCCAGCATGCTCGCGGCCAGGTCCACACGTGCTGTGAACCTGCCGTCGGCGTGGCCCTCGACAACGGTGTAGTCGGTGACCGACGGCAGGTGAAAGAGCCCGCTTGGACGGAGAATCGTCCAATCGAGATCGTCGGCGCGAAGAAGCGATTCCATTCTCCGCATGTCGTCGTACAACGACTTGCCCAGCACGCGCGTCACGTAGGGCAGCACCACCCGATTGAACAGGAACCCGCCCTCGGAGTACGGGTGCGGGTCGACCCCGCTCGAACTCACCACGCCAAGCCGGCGCACGCGGTGCCGTTCCATCGCGGCGACAATATTGGCCACGCCGCGTGAATAGGTGGTGATGGGTTCCTTTCCAGCGGGCACGCCGAGCGTCGACAGCACCGCGTCTCGCTCCGCCACGGCGGCGTCGACGGCCTGTGGATCGTGCACGTCGGCACTGATGACGTCGAGCCGTTCATGGTGCAGGGGAAACGAGTCCGGCTGCCGGGTGATCGCCGCGACATGGTGTCCGGCGGCGAGTGCCTGGCCGGTGAGGAGACGGCCGGTGGGGCCGTTGGCGCCGAAGACTGCGATGCGCATGACCAGGGTCCTTCCTTCTTTCCTGATCCGAGGTCGATGTCGTGGTGTTGGCCAGGAGCTGGAGGCGTCCGCGCGTTGCCTGTTGCAGGGCGGGCGTCAGTCTTCGAGCCGGCGGACCCGGTTGGTCTCGCGGACGACCGCCCAGGCGTCCGCCACCGGGCCCAGATGCCGCAGCTTGTCGGGGTTGATCACGGCGCGAATGGTCTGGATCTGCCCGTCCAGGATGTCGAGCGTCAGCGTGTTGACGATCTTGCCGTCCTGGTCGCGGAAGATCGCGCCTGGCTGGCCGTTCATCTCATGTGGTTCCACGACACCGCCGATCCGGATGAACGGCGCGACGAACCCGGCCAGCATCCGGGCCACGCTCTCGGCGCCGAAGACTCCGTCTCCCCACAGCGGGGCCTTGCCGCCGCTGTCCCCGGCCATCTGCACGTCGGCGGACAGCAGCTCGCGCAGCCCGTCGACGTCACCTTCGCGGAAGGCGTCGAAGAAGCGGGCGGCGAGTTCGTCCCGCTCGCGGCGATCGGCCTCGAACCGGGCACGTCCGGCGTCCATGTGGCGGCGCGCTCGTACGGCAAGCTGGCGGCAGGCCGCCTCAGAGCGCCCAATCGCCGCGGCGACCTCACCGAAGCGGAACCCGAACACCTCCCGCAGCACGAAGACCGCGCGTTCGAGCGGGCTGAGCCGCTCCAGCAGCAGCAGGGCCGCCATCGAGACCGTGTCGGCGAGCTCCGCCGACCGCTCCGGGTCCTCGTAGGGGTCGGCCAGCAGCGGCTCAGGAAACCACTGCCCGGCATATTCCTCCCGCCGCATGCGTGCCGAGCGCAGCACGTCGATCGCGATGCGAGACACCATGGCCGAGAGGAACGACTTGACCGACGCGGGCCGGGTCGCGCAGGCCTCGTAGCGTAGCCAGGTCTCCTGAACTGCGTCCTCGGCCTCACTCACGCTGCCCAGGATCCGGTAGGCGATGGAGAACAGCAGCGGCCGCCACTGTTCGAACTCCTCCGTCCGGGTCATACCAGCTCCTCCTTGAAGCCCTGCCGCCAGGACACCGCCGTCTTCCCGGCCAGCGGCCGGGCCGGCCACTGGCTGTTCGAGGCTTCGGCACCAGCCGCCGCCCCAACACCCTGGCCCACCGGCCACGAACACCCGCACAACAAACCCCTCACCCTCCCAGCCCCGACGCCTGCCTTCCGCCGGGAGACGAAATAGCTCGTCAGTTCTGTGACATCACCCCGTCCGGCCGCCCCCGACCCGGCCGCCCTCCAGTTGGCCGGCCCCGCCCTGCCGCGTCTTTCCGATGTCACGGAACGGCCCGGCTGTCTCGTCTCAGGAAAGACGTGCTCTCGGAACGCGGAGGACCTGACAACGCATGGCACGCGGTCGTGTGGTGCACGTCGCCACGTCCAGCACGAACACATCCAGAGAAACGCGCCCGGCGGCGGCTACCGGCCCGGCCAGCCGGCGTAACGAAAGGAACACCATGAGCACCGCCTCGGAAATCTCCGGAGCGTGGCTTTGGCGGCGACATCATCACATCCAGCGCGCCCGATCAGGCCTTGGCCGCCTGCACGGCGGTGACGTCGGGCAGCCCGGTCTTCGTGCCGCGCCCCAGCCGGTCCGGAAACACGGCCTGGCCCTGGACGGCCTGGTCGCCACCGAGCCGGTCACCGCCGACGGCCAGATCTTAGTCTCCGGCCGCAGCAGGCCGCCTACGCCGCTTCGCATCCTCTAGCAGAAAGAAGGAGATCATGAGCAAGGTTTGGTTCGTCACCGGATCTTCGCGCGGTTTTGGCCGCAGCTTCGTCGAGGCCGCCCTGACCCGCGGCGACCGGGTGGCAGCCACCGCCCGCAACCTTCAAAGCCTCGATGACCTGGTCACCGCCTACGGCGACCTGGTGCTCGCGCTGGATATGGACGTGACCGACACGGCCGCCGTCCGCGAGAGCGTGACGCGGGCCAAGGAACATTTCGGCCGCCTGGATGTGATCGTCAACAACGCCGGCTACGCCCTGTTCGGCGCGGTCGAGGAGGTGACCGAGCAACACCTGCGCACCCTGATGGAGACCAACCTGTTCGGCCCACTGCGGGTCGTCCAGGCAGCGCTGCCTCACCTGCGCGAGCAGGGTTCCGGGCACATCATTCAGATCTCCTCCACCGCCGGCGTCGCCGCCTTCCCCCTCGGCGGCGGATACTGCGCGTCCAAGTGGGCTCTGGAAGGCCTGAGTGAGAGCCTCGCCCAGGAAGTCGCCGGCTTCGACATCAAGGTGACCATCGTGGAGCCCGGCAGTTACGCCACCGGCGCGCCCACCATCGCGGTCAAAGCCTCGCCCAGCCCGCACTATGACGCCGCCCGCCAGGCCCAAGCCGCGTACGCCCAGACGATCGACTTCGGCGACCCGACCGCCGCCGGCCAGGCCATACTCAAGCTCGCCGACCTCCCCGACCCGCCCCTGCGGGTGTTCTTCGGCACCCAGAACCTCTCGATGCTCCAGCAGGTCTACGCCGACCGGCTCAAGACCTGGGCCGACTGGCTCGACCTCTCGGCGCAGGCCCACGCGACGCCGGCCCTCTGATCTGTCGGCCCATCACCCCTTCCCGCGCGGGCGGGGGTGATGGGCGCCCACGCCCTGATGAACGCCGAGCGGTCCGCGGCTGCGCGCCGGGACCGACCTGAAGAAGCAGTTTGTGGAAGGGAGCCGTCATGCGAGATAGTGGCCGCCGCGCATTGGTGGTCGGGCTCGGGATCGCGGGAATCGCGACCGCGCTCCGGCTACGGCAGATCGGCTGGGAGCCGGTGCTGATCGAGCGGGCGCCTGTGCGCCGCTCGGGAGGGTACTTCGTCATGCTGTTCGGCACCGGCGTGGCCTCCGCTCGCCGTTTGGGTGTGCTGGAGGCCATTGGTGACCGCGGCAGCCCTTTGCTCACCGCGTACGAGGTGAATCGGGCGGGACGCCGAACCCCGGGCATGAACCCGTCAACCCTGCCGGGCAGACCCCTGCAACTGCTGCGCGGCGACATCGAGCAGGGGCTGTTCTCCGCGTTGCCGGGCGACGTGGAGATCCGTTACTCCACCGTGCCCACCCGCATCACCCAGGACGACACGGCCGCCGAGGTCACGTTGCACGACACCGCCTCAGGCGCCGTCGTCACCGAGCGCTTCGACCTGGTGGTGGGCGCCGACGGCCTGCGCTCCACCGTGCGGAGCCTGGCCTTCGGACCGCAGGAGTACCTGCACCCGCTCAACTACATGATCGCCGTCACCCTGCTCGACAGGCCGATCGAGGGCTTCACGCAGCACGAGGGCCTGATCCTGGCCGAGCCTGGACGCTCGGCATGGACCTTCCCCTACGACAACCACCCGCCGAGCCTGCTGTTCTCCTACCGCACCGGCGACATCGACGCCGAGTTCGCCCGCCCGCCGATCGAGTCGCTCCGCGCCGCCTTCGGCCCCGAGGCCACCGGACGCCTCCTGGAGACCTTGTTCACCCGGTTCGAGCAGGCCCCGGACTTCCTGTTCGACTCCGTGCAGCAGGTCAGGATGCCCCGCTGGCACCGCGGCCGCGTCGCCCTGGTCGGCGACGCCGCCTGGTGCGTGACCTTGTACGCGGGCATGGGCGCCTCCAGCGCCATGGCCGGGGGCGAACTGCTGGGCACCATGCTGCGACGGCACCCTGACGACCTGCCCAGCGCGCTGCGGGCGTGGGAGGCCAGGATGCGGCCGTTCATCCAAGCAGAGCAGGACAGCGCGCTGACCATGCGCAGGCTCTTCACGCCCCACGACCGCAGGGAACAGATCATCCGGGCCGCGATGCTGCGCCTCACGCACGCTCCTGTCATCGGCCCGGCAATAGGCAAGATCTTGAACGGCTCCGACATGAGAAACAAGCAACTGGACATCGCCGCCGTATGACCCCGATCGCATGATGGCGGTCAGTCCATCCGGGTGGCGAGTTCGAGCCGTTCGTGCCCCTTCGGCGGGGTGACGTCCGGGAAGTCGAAGGTGACCTCGTGAATCTTGCCGGTGAAGGGGAACGGGCCTTGCCGGCGTAGTCGTCGCAGACGGGTGAGACGCAGTCCATGCCGACATCCATGCATTCGGTGCCGCACCTCTGCGGGATCTGCTCGGGCAGATGCTTCGCTCCTGCGGGGGTGCCGTCGATGGACATCGTGACGTCCGCGGCGCCGCCCGGCCGTGCGGTCTGCAGTGTGATCGTCACCTCGATGGTGTGGCTTCCGGGTGTGAGCGCGTCGGGCGACAGGAGGTCGTGGCGCCGCGGCGTGCTCCTGCTCCTGATGGCCTTCGACGGTATCCGCAGGGCCACCCGCCGCAAGGAAGGCAAAGCCCCGGAGGTGCACGAACGCCTGCTCGCGTGCGTGACGATCTGCCGGCCCTCGTACATGGAGGAGCGCTCGCCGTCGGACGGTACGGCGGGACCGGTCGACCGGTCCCGCCGTCCGTTCTCAACGGTTCAACTGCTCCATCAGTCCGACGATCTGGGGGTCGTCGGACTGGAGGCGGCCGTGGAATCCCACGTTCTCCAGCGGGTAGTGGTTGATCATGACGAGGAGCTCGTCCGTGTTGGCGATGCCCTGATAGGCCTCAGCCACTGAGTCCTGGATCCGCTTGACCAGTACCCTCCTCGCGTCGAGATCACGGAGTTCCGGCACCTCCAGGAAACAGACCGGCCGGATGTCCTCGGCCTCCGAGAGACCGTCCTGGGCGACGTTCACGCCAGGGTGCTCGCGCACGAAGATCCGCACGTCAGGAACGTGATACGTGTCGGAGAGCGCCTCGGTGACCTGCCGCATCAGCTCGCGCTTGGCGTCGGGCCGGATTCCTTGTGGGCCTTCGATGAAGATCAGGGGCACGGTGGCCACCTTTCCCGGTTGAGTGCCTCCCGCTGTCGGGAAGTCTGTGGTTGAACAATAGAACTAGATGATTGGAAAAAACAACTGATCGCGTGGACTGTTGAATCGGCGCGGTAGGATCGACGGCATGGTAGGGAGGCGCAAATACGATGACGGGTGCGCGGTTGCGCACGGGCTCGACCTGGTCGGCGAGCGCTGGGCCCTGCTGATCGTGCGCGAGTTGCTGCTCGGCCCCAAGCGATTCACTCACCTGAGAGCCGGGCTGCCCGGCGCCAGCCCGGATGTGCTGTCCCAGCGGCTCCGCCAGCTCCAGGAAAGCGGTGTCGTCCGCCACCGCCGGCTCCCCCCGCCGGCGGGCGTTCCCGTCTACGAACTGACCGAGTGGGGCATGGGGCTCGAGCCGGTGGTGACCGGGCTGGGGCGTTGGGCAGGAGGTTCTTCCTCGCTGCCGCTCGACGCCCCGATCGGCGTCGACTCGCTCATCCTGTCGTTGAAAGCGTTGTTCGATCCCGGGCCGGTCGGCGATGTCGAGATCAGAGCAACGGTACGGCTTGGCGGGGACGAGTTTCGCGTCACAGCCGCCGGCGGCGAGATCGCCATCGCCCGTGGCGGGGTAGAACACCCCGACATCACCCTCGATACCGACGCGGCCACGTTCGCCTCGCTGCTCAGAGGGGTGCGTTCTCCCGAAGAAGCGGTGGTCGGCGGTGACCTCCGTGTCGACGGCGACGTGGAGGCGGCGGTGGGGTTTCTTGCCCTCTTCCGCCGGGCCGTCCCGCCCCCCGGCCCCGAGGCGACGAGGGCAGAGTAGTTCGCCGGGCGTTTCCCCTCCGGCGAACCGCCTTCCCGTCCGCGACCGCTGCCGGGCCTTCACGGTCTCGGCGCTGACGTTGCCCCTCGTGGTGGCAGGGCCGTTCGCCGGCATGCTGGCCGATCGGAGAGCCAGGCCGGCTGGTCTGCTCGGCGGACGCCGGCCGGGGGAACGCGGCGTTCCATGGCTCACGATGCCGGGATCGGCGTTCGCCAGGTGAATGGCTCGCTCTCGTGGGGGAGGACCGGACCGGGAACCCCTCCCTTGGGGGAGTCAGGCTGCTAGGCATCGCGGGCACCCTCGGTGTCATGAGGATCACGTATGCAGCGATGACCTGGACGGGTTTGTACGTGGCGTCGAAGATCGGGTACGCCCTCGACGGGCGACTCGGCGTTACCGGTGGACCGCGTGTCTCGCCGGACAGTTATCTGGATTACGGGCCGGGGGAGGTGGCGTTGGCTCAGTGGGCCAATGCCGGATCTGGGCTGCTGATCGTGGCGATTCTGCTGGCCGGGCGGGTCCGGTTCGAGGGACGCTGGCCGTACAGGGTGGTGCTGACCTTGCACTGGATATGTACGGTCTTGACGGCCGTCTGGGGGGTGGGGATGCTGAGCACCGCTCTGATCGGTGATCGGGGTGGTGCGGTTTTCGGCGGGTACTGCACGGTTTGGGCTGTGCTGATGTTCCTCGCAACCCGTGACCTACGTCGGCGGTACGCGCGCCCCCTGAACCCGGTCAGTAGCCGCCGATGACGGTGGGATACAGGGGACATCGCCACAGGGTGCCTTTGCCCAGCTTGAGCGGGCTGTGAAGCTCTCCGGTCGATTCGGCGTGAACCCGATCGACGCACCGTGACCGCAGGCCGTGGTTGGCGCTGCACCCGCGTGGCCGCAGAGACAGGCATGGCTCGTACCCCCGGATCGTCACTGTCGAAAGGGCTATGGACAATTTATGTAGATCGGTCTATTTTTGCCAGAGCGGCTTCTCGGCAAGCCAGAGCACTGCTCTGTGACCATAAAATATGTAGATTGGTCTAGATAGGACACTTGATGCAGAAGATGACTACAGCACCGGACACCCTGGTATTCGGTGCGACCGGCTTCCTCGGCAAATGGACAGTGCTGCATCTGCTCGAGCGGGGCCGCAAGGTCGCCGCAGTGGTCCGCGACCCCGCCGGGAACAAGCTGCCTGGCTGGCTCATGGATCACGGGATGTCGACCGAGCGGCTCACGGTCCTGGGCGGTGACCTCACAAGCGGGCCGGGCGTTGGGCTGAGCCACACGGACGACGAGCGACTCTCAGGCGTACGAGATGTGTTCAACACCGCGGCCATTTACCGGTTCGGGCTCCGGCGTGAGGAAGCCAGGGCGGTCAACGTAGAGGGCGCAGTCAACGTGCTGCGCTGGGCCGCCACCCGGCCCGACCTGCGCAGGCTCGTCCATGTGACGGGTTACCGGGTGGGGCTCGATCCGCGGCCGCGTTATCCGCTGCCGGAAGCCGAGTTGGTGGAGCTCTATCGCGACAAGGGAGCGTATGAAGGTTCCAAGATCGAGGGAGACGCGGCAGTACGGGTCGTCGCCGCGCAGCTGGGGACCCCGCTGACCGTGGTCAATCCGAGCAGCGTGATCGGCCACTCGCTGACGGGAGAGGCCGATCAGTACATCGGTCTGGCCGAGCTGGTCCGCGATCTGTGGCAGGGCAAGCTGCCCGTCGTGCCGGGGACCGCGCGCACCTTCGTGCCCGTGGTGGCCGTGGACCATTTCGCGAAGTTCATGGCCTCGATCCCCGAGCACGACCCGGAGCCGGGAGGCCTGCACTGGGTCCTCGACGAGAACACCCCGGACCTGCCCGACATGCTCCGGCTACTCGCCGGCCACCTCGGCGTGCGTGCGCCGAGAACCCTCATACCCGTGAGCCTGATCCGCCGCCTGCCGACCGCACTCACCGGAGCCAACCCCGAGACCCTGACCTTTCTGACCGAGGACCGCTACGACACGACCTCGGCCGACAAGGTCGCCGAAGCCGCGGGACTCCGCCGGCCTCCCGTACAGACCGCGCTGCGCCGCTGGGCCGACCGCCTGGTAGCGGACGAATTCGGGTCAGCCGCGGCCGTGCTTCCAGGCGGCTTTCACGACGTCAGTGGATCCCGCACGTATGTCGCTGGTGACCGTACTTCGCCCGGCTTCGTCCTCCTGCACGGCATCCCCCTCGATGGTGAGTCCTGGCGGCCCGTGCTCAACGGGCTCGACGCGTCCGCCCTCGTCGCCGACCTGCCTGGCTTGGGCCGTTCGGCCCCCACGGAGTCGACCCCGCTGGAGTGGCTCACCGATCTGCTCGCCCCCGTACGCACCCGGCCCGTCATCGTCGCCCATTCGGCGGCCGCGGCACCGGCGCTCCGATACGCCGCCGCCCACCCCGACCGGGTCGCGGGTCTGCTGCTCATCTCTCCCTACTTCCTCCAGAAGCCGGCTTCAGCGATGTTCCGCACGCCGCTACTTGCCACGCCGCTCCTCAAGAAGGCATCCGCCGAGCGACTCACGTCCTCGCTCCTCGGCTCGGGCAGTGATACCGCCTCCAGCGCGGCTCGCACCGCGATCCAAAGCGCCGCCGCCCAGCTGCGCAGACCCCGCGTCGCCCGCCGCACGGCCACGTGGCTTCGGGCCGCGAACCGACCCGCCGAACGCGCCGCGCTCCAAGCCCTCCTCAGGGAAACCACCGCGGTATCCGTCCCGCTCCACCTCGTCGCCGGGCAGCTGGACCCGCTGATCGGCGATCCGGGCCAGGCCGCCGTCACGACCGTCCCCACCGCCGGCCATCACCCCCACCTCACCCACCCGTCCGCCATCGTCACGATCATGAGCGGCCGACCGGCGCCGCAGATCTCGTGGTGCGGACCGTGAGCGTGACGACCATGGTCATCCGCAGGTGAGGGAGAACCCGGCGGTCCCCAGGTAGTTGCCGGCGCTGAGCAGTGCGCTCCGCCGGCTGCTCCATCGCTCCTGAGCCGCCGGCTCTTGCCGCTGCGCTGTCAACTCCCCCTTGCGCTGCGGCCGAGGCGAGGGCGGTCCAGGATGACCAGCGGGTCCCGGCTGTCACGGGCGCAGGATGACCTTGCCGACGGTACGGCGGGCCACCAGGTGTGCCAGCGCCTCGGCGGCGGTGCTGCCGGGCAGGCGCAGGTGGGCGCCGAGCCAGTAACCCCCCACCACGATGTTGTGCTCGCCCAGCAGGCCGGGGTCGACCGGCGACGGATCCACCCCGCTGGAGGTCCCGTAGGTGTGGGCGATGCTGGGGCGGTCGACGTCAGGCGATCTTGGGCGTGCAGCGCATGCTGACGTACACGCAGGGAGTGCCGTTGGTCAGGGTGGAGAACACCACCGGGATGTAGGCTTCGCCGAAAGGCCCGCCGGAGGCGGCGAACACCGTCTGCGACACCGGCGTCAGGTTCGCCTCCAGAGGTGTGGAGAAGCCCTTCATGCCGTCCACGAACTCATACCGGATGCGTGCGGCTCCGTCGTCTTCTTGGGTGATGGTGGTGAGGACGCCCTCGCGCCTGTAGGCGCCCACCAACTCCGTCATGTCCACCTTGGGCGGGGTCGCCGCCGGAGCGAAGGGAGGCGGCATGCGCACCCCGGCCAGCTCGTCCAGCAGGTCGGCGACCAGGTCGACGTACAGCCGGCTGACGTCACCGCCGTTGGCCAGCAGGACGACGGCCACGCCCGCGTGCGGGATGACACGCAGGTAGGAGTGCTGGGTGACGGCGCTGCCGTCGTGGCCGTAGCCAGGAATGCCGTTCCAGTCGTGCAGTGTCCACCCCAGGCCCCAGCCGTCGGCCGACATCGACCACTTGTCCGGGCTGTCGACCTCGCGGCGCTGCATCGCGGCGACGGTGTCGGCGGACAGGACACGGGTGCCGTCGGCGGCGAGGCCGCCGTCCAGGTGCATCTTGGCGAACCGGGCGACATCGCCGGCCGAGACGATGACCCTGCCGTACGGCCCAGCCGAGCGCGGCATCACGTCCCAGTGCGGTGCCGGCTCGGGGTCCTGTCCGGGTGCGCCCTGGTGGCCCATCGCCACCCGGAAGCGCAGCGCCTCCTCAGGCAGCGTTAGCGAGTGCTCCAGCCCGAGCGGGGTGAAGAGCAGGTCTTTGAGCGCCTGATCCCAGGTCTTGCCGGTCAGTACCTCGATGACGCGGCCCAGTACGACGTAGCCGAGGCCGCCGTAGGAGATCGCCGTTCCTGGCGGGCAGTCCAGTGCCACCTGCCTGGCCGCCTGGACGTACTTGGCCAGGCAGTCGTCACCACGCCCGCTGTCGTAGTTGAAGTCGTTGGTTACCCCGCCGGTGTGCGACAGCAGCTGCCGGATGGTGATCGTCTTGGTGGCCCGTGGATCGGGGGTGGCGAACTCCGGCAGCACGCTGACGACCGGCGCGTCCAGGTCCAGGGCGCCGGAGTCGACCAGCCGCATCACCAGCGTGGCGGTGTAGGCCTTGGCCAGCGAGCCGGCCAGGAACACCGAGTCGGTCGTCACTTCCACCCCTGTGCCCCGGTGTAACACGCCGCTGGCCAGTTCGTGAATGTTTCCACCGGTCAGCACGGCCAGGGAAGCTCCCGGCACGTGGTGGGCGTCGCGCAGCTCATCGAGCCTGGCCTGCCAACGGTCACCATCGAATCGTGGTGAAGACATGAAGAGGTCCCTCCGAAGACTTTCTTTCCGCACATCGTTCTGCTCACCGCACACTGTACGGTGCTCGAACGCTGGTCGTAAAGCCGTACACTGTGCGGAGAGGGTGGTCATGAGACACGAGGAGAGAGCGCATGCCAGCCGACAAGCAGGTGTTCCCATCGGTGTGGACTCGTGTGCGGCGGCAACGGCGGGAGCAGCCGGCGCTGAGCCGGGAGCAGATCGTGTCCGCGGCGCTTCAGTTGCTGGACACCGAGGGCATCGACGCCCTGAGCATGCGTAAGCTCGGTGCCCTCCTGAACGCCGGGGCCACCTCGATGTACACCCATGTGACCAACAAGAACGAGCTGATCGAACTCGTCGTGGACGAGGTCTACGGCGAGGTCCAGGTGCCGAGCACAGGCGACGCGGCGGGCTGGCGGGCGGCCATCACCGGTTGCGCCCGCAGCATGCGCTCAACGCTTCTGCGCCACTCCTGGATCGTCTCCGTGCTCGGGGAGGCAGGCCTGGCCTACCTGGGGCCGAACATGCTGCGGCTGACCGAGGCCATGCTCGCGGTGTTCGAGGAGGCGGGCTTCTCACTCGAAGCGGCAGACCAGGCCCTGAACACCGTTGTGGCCTACGTCATCGGGATCTCGACCAGCGAGGCCGCGTGGCTGAGCACGCTCGCCCGCACTGGTCAAAGCGAGCAGGCGTGGGCTGACCGCCTGTGGCCGGCCGCCGAACAAGCCGTCAAGGAATACCCGCGGCTGCGAGAACTGTACGCCGCCCAGCGCAGCCAGAACCCGGGCGGCATCCGCGACGACGACTTCGACACCGGGCTGGACTGCGTCCTGCATGGTTTGGTCACCCGCCTCGCTCCCACCGCCGTTCGCGGCGACGACTGAGACCGCCACCATCCGCAAACCCAGCCGACGAGCGCACCGCGAGGGCCGAGTGGCAGGCGCCGTTATTGACGTCCCCCGCCTACCGCCTCCCTCTTCCCCGCGTCCAGGCGCTCCCGTCGCCGCCTGGACATCGGGGCCGGTATGAGGAGGTGGCCGGGGGACGGAGCAGCCAGGTGGGGCAGAGCTCGAACGGGTCAGTCCACGGAGAACGGCACCATCCGGCGCATGAAGGCGTCCCAGCCGCGATCGCCGGTGGGCCCGCTCGATCATCCTGGCCACGCTCTGCTTGAACTCCTTGTAGGGGCCCTCGCCGCCGATCGGAGTGGAAGACGCCAGCTCGACGATCATCGCCATCTTCCTGGATGGAGGTCGCGCCCGAGACGACGCGCAGGGCGAACGGGCGTAGGTTGCCGTGCCGTGCCGAACCGACCGCCTGAGAGCTCTGCCACGGCGGCCAGCAAGCCGTCCACCTCGATCGCCGGGACGATCCGGATCTGTGAGGTGGCGGCGCCCGCCTGGCCCCGCGGACCAAGCTCGGGCCAGGCGGGCGTCGCCGGCATCGGGGCTAGGCGCCGCGGGCGGCGTCGTAGCGGGCGATGACGTCGTTCCAGTTGATCAGGCCCCACAGCTTCTCGACGTAGTCGGGGCGCACGTTGCGGTACTGCAGGTAGTAGGCGTGCTCCCAGGCGTCGAACACCAGCAGCGGGGTGGTGTTCATGCCGACGTTGCCGTGGTGGTCGTAGACCTGCTCGACGACCAGGCGGCGGCCGAGCGGCTCCCAGGCCAGCACGCCCCAGCCGGAGCCCTGGACGGTGGCGGTGGCGGTGGTGAGCTGCTTCTTGAACGCGTCGAAGGAGCCGAAGTGCTCGGTGATCGCGTCGCCCAGCTCGCCGTCGGGGCGGTCGCCGCCGTCGGGGGACAGGTTCTGCCAGAAGATCGTGTGCAGGACGTGGCCGGACAGGTTGAAGGCGTACGTCTTCTCCAGGCCGACCAGGCCGCCGAACTCGCCCTTGTCCCTGGCCTCCGACAACCGGTCCAGGGTGTCGTTGGCGCCCTTGACGTAGGCGGCGTGGTGCTTGGCGTGGTGCAGCTCAAGAATCTCGCCGGTGATCGCGGGCTCCAGGGCCGCGTAGTCGTAGGGCATGTCCGGAAGGGTGTACTGACCCATGACGTCTATCCTCCAAAGTTCCTACTTGCATAGTCCTCGCAATAACCATAGCGCTGCAACTAGCTCACGTCTCGGACGTGGCCAGCCCGAACAGCGTCACCCCGCCGTGCTCGACACGGATGATCTGCTCGCGTGCCTGGGGCTCGAGCGCCTGTCGCCCCGTAGCCCGGCCCTCCACCGGTCTCACCGTCTTCTGCGGCACCGGCGGTTCCCTGCGCCCCCGTGACCTCGCCACAGCCGTGATGGCTCCGCGTGGCGGTTTCAGGGCTCGGTGTTGACCTGCTGGCTCTGCGTTCCGGTGGCGCCGCGGCGCCAGTGCGGAGGTTCGCTCTGCCGCGGGCCCGGCTCCACCGCGACCGCGGTGGTGTAGCGTCCAGGCGGCACCTCGTGTGAGAACGGTCCGCAGGTAAGCGCCTGACCTGCTGCCAAGACACCGAGTTCGCACGTACGGAGGGTTTTCGCCAGCGGTGCGCGGGATTTGACGTTGTGCAGCCAGATGTAGGCGACCGCGCCGTCGACCGCGCGGACCGTTCGCAGGTCGAGGGATGCGACCACGGCGCCGTCGGTCACCGCGACACACGGTTGCATCGACACCGGCACGCGCGCCGTCACGAGGGGCGTGCGGCACCGCGTGGGTATGTCTGGTACGGCATCGCCCGAGGCCCAGATGAACGCCCCGCCGGCCGTGACGAGTGCCAGCGCCGTGCCGACGACCGCCGCGACCTTCCAGAGAGCGCGTGGCCTCGGCTCCTGGCCATGGGCTTCGTCCGCCACGGCTGGATCGCTGGGCACGGGTTGGCCGGCGGTCGGGGCATGCTGCTGGATCTGGCCGTCGAGTTCGTGCCAGCGCTGCTCCCACTCGGCCGTGTCCGTCACGCCGCAGGCGCGTACGTAATCGAGGGTCGCCGCCAGGCTGGGCAGCCGGAGCCCTTTCGCGGCTTCTGAGAGCTTGCTCGGTGAGCAACCGACCCGCGAGCCCATGATCCGGTAGGTCGGCTGCCCTGCCGCGACGCGCAGCTGGCGTAAGTCATGTGCGAAGTGTTCGACCAACCCGCTGTCAGGATCGAGTTTCCGCTCTGGCCTGCCCATTCGCCCTGCCTCGTTGATCAAACATCTGATCGGTGGTGATCAATCAAAGCGTGACAAGGATGAGCCGTACTGGGCAAGTCAGCCGTCTGAGGAGGCACACGAGTGAAGAGGATGTTCGCGGCAGTGGTTGCGGTCGCCATGGGGAGTTGCGGTGTCGCGGCGCCGGCACACGCCGCCACGGGGGTGGCCTTCCGCGCATATTCCGGCGCGAGCCAGAGCGCGCACCAAGCCCATTTCGAGAGCCTGCGCAGCCGGGGTTACCGGCCGATCACGGTGAGCGTCTCGGAAGGGCCGAGATACGCGGCTGTCTGGATCAAGGGCGGAGGCGGAGCCTGGGTCTCGCGGAGCGGGATGTCCGAAGCGGGCTTCAAGGCGCGGTTCGACGACTACCTCGCGCAGGGGTACCAGCCGATATCGGTGTCCGCGACGGGTCCGGCCGGCCGTGCGACGTTCGCCGCACTGTGGGAGAAGCGCTCCGAACGGTTCTTCTCCCGCATGGGGCTCACCGGGGCAGAGTTCGCCGCCCACAACCGGAAGGCCCACGCGGATGGGTACGTACCGGTCTCGATTGATATGTACGGTACGCCGTCGGACCCCCGGTACGTCGCGGTCTGGCGGCAGAGCCAGGGAGGCGGGTGGTACTACTCGTACGGAAAGTCGTCCGCCGGGCACAGGAAGTTCTTCGACGAGCGCACCGCCGAGGGGTTTCGCCCGACGGCGGTCGCGGTGGGCCCGGGAGGGGCGCGGTTCGCCGCGATCTACCGCAAGGACGGTGTCCGGCCCTGGTACCACCACATCGACACCTCCGGCTCCGCCTACCAGCGCAGGTTCGACAGCCTGGTGGCGCGTGGTCTGCGCCCGGTGCAGGTGAATGTCGAGGACGGCGTGTACGCCTCGGTCTGGATCCGCTGACCATCGGGACAAGAACGCGGCTGGTGCCGAGACGGGAGAGGAGACCGCCATCCCTGGGACGGCAACAAGCGGGACCAGCGCGCCGCCGCGCGGGGCGTGGTGGTGGTCAGCCCCTGCCTGACAGGGCCACGTGGGCGACGGCCTGGCGTTCGGCCTCCAGGCGTTCCGCGGTCTCCCGTTCGGCCACCACTTTCCTGTCGTAGGCGGCGCGAGCGGCCGCGATGGCGTTCTGGTGCTCCTCGGTCCAGATGACGAGGGCGCTGATGGTGCTGTGCAGGGTCGCGCCCATCGGGGTCAGCTCGTAGTCCACACGTGGCGGGACGGTGGGATGCACGGTCCGGCTCACCAGCCCGTCGCGTTCCAGATGCCGCAGCGTACGGGTCAGCATGCGCTGGCTGACCCCATCGATCGCGCGGCTCAGCTCGCTGAAGCGCAGGCTCCGCTTGTCGAGCAGCGCGATGATCAGAAGCGACCACTTGTCGGCGATGCGGTCGAGAATATGCCGCACCTCACACTCCGCGCGCTGGTCCCACTGGAGAACGTCCTCGTCGATGCCGGTATCACCGCAGTAACCGAGGGACTTGAAAGTGCCGTCTTCCATGCTCATCGATAGTGCCTGACGATGCTGTCACTTACAAGAAGGAACCAAGAGGGCATTGGGGAACCGTCTGCGGATCGGTTCTCCGATGCAGAGAGGTTGGGCTCCGATGTCGGATTCCGTCAGCGGGCCCGCACGCATGACAGCGCGTGCGTGGGGCGTGTTGCTGGTGTTGTGCGCCGCGATCTTCCTGGAGGGGATCGACGTGGCGATGCTGAACGTGGCGCTGCCGTCGATCCGCGCCGACCTGGGGTTGTCCACCGGGATGCTCAGCGGCGTGGTCAGCGCCTACGTGCTCGGCTACGGCGGGTTCATGTTGCTGGGCGGCCGCGCCGCCGACCTGCTGGGACACCGGCGGATGTTCGTGGTGTGGCTGAGCGTCTTCCTGCTCTTCTCCGGGCTCGGCGGGTTCGCCACCGAAGGCTGGATGTTGCTGGCCGCGCGGTTCGTCACGGGGGTGGCAGCCGCGTTCATGGCGCCGGCCGGGCTGGCGCTGATCACCTCCAACTTCCCCGAGGGCCGCCTACGCACCAAGGCGCTGGGCGTGTACGCGGGGACGGCGGCGGGCGGGTTCTCGCTCGGGCTGGTCGCCGGCGGCGTGCTCACCTCGTTCGGCTGGCGGTGGGTGTTCTTCGCGCCGGTCATCCTGTCCGCGCTGATCCTGGTGGCGGCGCTGGCCCTGCTGCGCGACACCGGCGGCAAGCGGGCTCGGGGCAGCTTCGACCTGGCGGGGTCGCTGTCCATCACCGGGGCCATGTTGCTCCTGGTGTACGGCGTGGTCCGGCTGGAGCACCCCGGTGACGGGCCTCTCCTGACGGTTGCGACGTTCGTCGCAGGGCTGGCGCTGCTCGGGCTGTTCGTCGCGATCGAACGGCGATCGTCGTCACCGCTGGTGCGGCTGGGGATCCTGCGCAAGGCGTCGCTCGTGCGCGTCAACCTGGCGGCTCTGCTGTTCCTGGTGGCGTTCGCCGGCTTCCAGTTCCTGGCCACCCTGTACTTCCAGGAGGTGCGCGGCTGGAGCACGATGCAGACCGGCCTGGCCATGCTGGTGATCGGGATCGACACGGTGCTCGCGCCCACGCTGACGCCACGCCTGGTCAACCGCTTCGGAAACGCGCGAGTCCTGTTCGGCGGCATCGTGCTCGCGGCGGTCGCGTACGCGCTGTTTCTGCCCGTCGGCATGGACTGGGCCTACACCGCCATGCTCCCGGCGTTGCTCCTGCTCGGTCTGGCTTTCGCGCTGGCGTACGGCCCGCTGACCATGGCCGCGACCGAGGGCGTCGAGGAGGAGGAGCACGGTCTGGCGGGCGGTCTGCTCTACACGGCCATGCAGTTCGGCATGGCGCTCGGGCTGTCGGCCGTCACCGCGGTCAGCGTCTCCGCCGGAACCGGTCTGGACGCGCTGCGGACCGCGCTGGTGGTCCCGCTGGTGGCGGCGCTGCTCGGCGCGGCAGTCATGGCCTTCGGCCTGCGGACCCGTGTCGCCTCCCCCGGACCGGCCCAAGAGTCCGCCCCCGCCACCGTTTGAGCAGCAAGGAGACGATGTTGAGCAACCACGTGACGTCGTTCGCCGAGATCAAGGGCCAGTTCGACGCCTACATCGGCGACATCGTGTACGCGACCATGACCACGGTCGACCGGAAGGGACGGCCCCGCGCACGAGTACTGATCCCCGTCTGGGAGAACGTCGACGGGCGGCCGCTGGGCTGGCTCGCCACCTACAGGACACCGGTCAAGGCCGCCCACCTGGCGGGCAACCCGCACAGCACGTTCTCCTACTGGACGCCCCGGCAGAACGCGGTGAGCGTCGACACCGTCGCCACCTGGGCCGACGACCTGGAGACCAAGTACCACGTGTGGGGCCTCTATCGGCGTACGAGCCCGCAGGGGGCCGGCTACGACCTGGGCAACTTCTGGCGCGACCCGGGCGACCCCAAGCTGCACGTGCTGCGGCTGGAGCCGTGGCGCGTACAAGTGATCAGGGGCAGCGACCTGCACAGCAGAATCTGGTACGCGCCGGGGAAACGCTGAACGACCTGGAGGCATCGCCGAGCCGTCCTGTTCCAGAAATCCGGGACAGGGCGGCGATGATCTACGGGCAGCACCTCCATGGCGCTCTTGACTCCGTCCACGGGCGATGTTCGCCGGCCGCGGTATGAGCTGCACATCGGCCGTTCTTGTGGAGCTGCTCTGCGAGCTTCGGCCGGTACGGCGGTCAGCTGCGGAGGCGTGGCCGGTTGGACTTCGCGTGCCATCCAGCCGGAGGGTCCTCACCGACCAGCCCGTCCACGGCCTCGCGGAGCAGGTCGGCATGCCCGGTGTGCCGTCCGTACTCCTCGATCAGGTCGCAGAGCAGCCGGCGCAGGCTCAGATGGCGCCCGTCGGCGTAGGCGAGGTGGACGAGCTGGTCGAGTCCGCCGGTGGCCAGGGCCGCGTCGAGCCTCGCCCGGGACCGTTCGACGGTGGCGTCCCAGAGCGCGTAGAGGTCCTCGGGGGTGTCGTCGGCGGCCGAGTTGAGGTCCCAGTCGGGGTCGGTGTTCCAGTCTGCGGTGTCCCACGGCGCGCCGAGCGGAGCGCCGCTGAGTTTGGTGCTGAACATCTGCTCTTCGGCGCATGCGAGGTGCTTGAGCAGGCCGCCCAGCGTGAGCGAGGAGGCGCCGACGCGGGTCTGCAGCCCGGCCGCGTCGAGGTTGTCGGTCTTCCAGCGAAAGGTTGTGCGCAGGCGGTCGAGCGCACCGAGGAGGTGCTCGGCCTCGGTGCCGGCGAGGGGCGGTTCCCACCAGTAATCGCTGTTGGTCATGTCGCGACGGTAGACCCCGTTCCGGACGTTCTGCGTCCGGAAGGCGTCGGAGCCTGTTGCCGGTCAGGAAGCAGCGGGCACGGGACTTGGCTCTGCGGGCTGTCGTGCGTACACCTCGATCTCGAACTTCATGCGTGGATCGGCCAGGCCACACACGAGCATCGTCGCGGCAGGGCGGATGTCGCCGAAGCAGCGGCGCAGCGTCGGCCAGCACGGCTGGAAGTCCTCACGGTCGGGTAGCAGGTATCTGACCCGGACGACGTCGGCGAACGAGCAGCCCGCTTCGTCCAGTGCCGATCCAACGTTGCGCAGGGCCTGCTCGGCCTGCTCGACCACGTTGGCGGAGATTGTCATGGTCGTGTAGTCGAACCCGGTCGTCCCGGACACGTGCACCCAGTCGCCGTCGATCACCGCCCTCGCGTAGCCGATCTCCTCTTCGAAGGTGGATCCACTCAAGATCACGTGTCGCTCTGTCATGTGGCGAAAGGTAGGCAACCAGCAGCGATATGTCCAATACCTATCCGAGACTTATCTGATATTCCTGAAGATATGGATCGTCCTGAGCTCAGCCTTCAGCAGCTTCACGCCTTCGTGGTCCTCTCCGAGGAGCTCCACTTCGGGCGCGCAGCGGATCGGCTGGGCATCGCGCAACCGCCGCTCAGCCAGCAGATCCGCCGCCTGGAAGCGAAGGTTGGGCACCCGCTGTTCACCCGAGGACCCGGCGCGGTCACTCTCACCGCGGCAGGACAGCAACTCCTGCCCGTCGCTCGGCGTGCACTCGACGAGATTGCCGTCGGCCTGGACGCGGCCCGACGCACTGGCAGTGGCGAGGCCGGTCGTATCCGGATCGGCTTCTCCGCATCGCTCGCGCTGACCGTCCTGCCGGGCTTGTTGCGCGCCTACCGCGACCGGTTTCCCCAGGTGGATATGGAGATCCGTGAGATGACCACAGCGCCGCAGGTGTCCGCTCTGCACGAGCATGTGATCGACGTCGGGCTCCTGCGCGAGCCGCCGGGCGAGCCGGGGCTGGCGACCGAGACGATCTTGTCCGAGGAGTTCATCGCGGTCCTGCCAGCCGCCCACCACCTTGCGGCCCAGCGCGTCCTCCCGATCGAAGCACTCGCGGACGAACCGTTCGTGTTGCTGCCCCGTAGTGCCGGACCGATCTTTCATGATCGGATCCTCGACTTGTGCCGCAGCGCGGGTTTCGAACCCCGCCTCGGCCAGCAGGCGGTCGAATGGCAGACGGTCTGCGCGCTCGTCGAGGCAGGACTGGGCGTGTCACTCGCCCCGGCGAGCATCCGCCGGATCCGCCTCAACGGTGTCGCATACCGCCGGATCGAACCGAACAGCGCGCGCACCACCGTCGCAGTGGCCTGGCGTCGCGACGAACAGAACCCCCTGGTCACACGGTTCCTTGAGGCCGCCCGCGGCGAACCCTGAATCCTTTCCTCCCTCTCCGCGCATCGACCGACACATCGGAGTCATGCGTTGAGCGGTGATCCACTCGGCGGCGGTGGTCACCTCTTCCAGCACGTCGGGCGTGACCACACGCACCAGCGGCACGCCCCGCGTCGTCTCGGTGCCGAACGACGGAACGGTGAGTCCAGCGGCATCGCGATCCGCCGCAGCTCCACCCCGGTGATCTTCATGCGTTCCTCTGCACCACGTAGTAGGTCTTGCGATGGAAGCCTGTCACCGTGGCGCCCTCCTCCATGAGACCGCCCAGAACGTCGCGCATGGCGTGCCGCCACGCCTTGGCGGCACCGGTGTCCACCCCGCGCAGCCGCTCGATGTCCTCGGGGACCGCGACCAGCACCACGCGCCCGTCGGTACGGCCCTCGACCGGGCGGCCGTCGTCGCCCAGCCCGACCACGGCGTCCTCCGGCACCGCCGGCAGACACGGCACCCGCCGGACCGCCGCCTCGACCCGCGGCTCGGTCAGCGGCCACACGGCCAGGATCCGGTCGGACTCGTCGCCCTGGTTGATGGCATCGGCCATCACGCCGTAGAAGTTCGGGAGGTACTCCGCCGGCCGCGCGCCCAGCTTGGCCAGGTTGAAGTGCGCGTTGCGGCGGACCAGCGGGTCGTAGGTCCAGGTGATCCGGGAGATCCCGCGGTCCAGCGCCCACTGCCGCTGGTGCAGCTTCAGTTCGAAGCCGATGCCCCGTCCCGCTGCCGCGCCCGTGTTGTGCGAGTGCAGGGTCGAGTCCTGCCCGAAGAAGCCCACCGACGCCCCGACCATCCGGTCGCCGTCGAAGGCACCGGAGACGTAGTTGCCCGCGTGGGTCAGCGCCCGCATCAGCCCGGCGGTGATCGGCCGGCTGTCCGGCTCGAATCCCCAGATCCGCTCGAACAACTCGTCGACCTGCTCGAACTGCTCGTTCGCATGGAGTTCCCTGATCACGGTCGAGGTCGTCATGGTCGAGGAGTCGCAACCGGTGGTTTCCGACACGTGCACGCGGTCGCTGTCGACGACGGCCCTGGCGTACCCGATCTGTTCCTCGAAGGTCGATCCGCTGAGGATCGCGCGTCGCTCCGTCACCCGACGAACGCTAGGAGGACCAGGGGTGATACGTCCAATACGCGCCGGTCGATGTAATGATATCGGTAAACGTATGGACCGTCCCGAGCTTCTCTGCGAGAACCTGGTCTGACCGGCCAGGACATGACAGGATGCAGCCGGTCCGGACGGCACGAGGCGCCTCGTCGATCGCCCTCACCCTCTCTTAGTCTGACACCGCCCGGACCCGGCCCTGGCCGGCCTCTGACCACTTCAACAGTTGATACTCCCGACTGTGGCAGGGCGTCAGAACTGCCAGGCGTCGTCGCGCAGGAGCACCACCTTCCCGCCGGGCCCCAGCCCGGTGACCGTGACGTCCGGGCCGCCGACCATGAAGTCGACGTGCACGCGCGAGGTGTTCACGCCCGCCGCGTCCAGCCGTGCGGGATCGTCCGTACGCAGGTGGGCGGGCGCGCCAGGAGGCAGCCCGGCGCCCCAGGCCAGGTGGCAGGTGGCGTTCTCATCCAGAAGGGTCTCCAGGTAGGTGATGCCGCTTTCGCCCACCCGCGAGGAACGGTCGACCAGAGCGAGCTCGCCCAGCCGGGCCGCTCCCGCGTCGGTGGCCTGGTGCGCGCGAACGACGTCAGCTCCGCTGCTCGCCCTGACACCGGTCACGACGCCATCGGCGAAGGTCAGCTCCAGGTCGCGGATGACGGTGCCGTCGAGGGACAGCGGCCGGGTGGCGCGGACCGTGCCGTCGACGCGCCGGTAGTCAGGGGTGGTGAACACCTCCTCGGTCGGCAGGTTGGCCTGGAACGGGCGGCCCTTGACGTCCTCCAGGCGGGCGGCGGTCCAGTGGGCGTCCGGGAGCAGGCCGATGGTCAGGTCGGTGCCGGGGCCCTCGAACCGCACGGCGTCCAGGCGCATCTCGGTGAGCCGTCGAGCGCGATCGAGCAGTTCGGCGATGCGCTGCCGCCACGCCGCGCGCGGATCGGGCTCGTCGAGACGGAGGATGTGGCGCAGGTGCCGCCACAGCCTGGCCTGGTCGGGCTCGCCGAAGACGGCACGGGCCCACTCGGGGGTGGCGTAGGGGACGATCGTCCAGCGGACCAGGTTGTTGAGCTGGAGCCGCTGCCGTGAGGTCAGCGACGGCATGCGGTCCAGCCCGACGCGTACCGGGTCCAGCCCGGCCAGGAGGTCGGGGGCGGTGGCGCCGCGGATGTTGACGATGATGCCGCCGTACCGTCCCAGCTCGTCGTTGCGGCCGTCGAGCCACGAGGGCACCTCGGCCAGGCTCGCGGTGTCGGCGTGCCGGACGCGGGATCGTTTGGCGTACGGGTCGAAGTACCAGATGTCGGCGTAGCGGGCGCCTCTGGCGTAGGCGGCCTCGGCCAGGGCGCGGGCGAGCGGGGCGTGCTCGATCTCGGCGTTGATCAGCACCCGGTCGTCCGCCAGCAGGGGCACGGCCACGTCGAACACGACGTCGGCATAGCCGGACAGGTCAGCGGGGGGAATGGTCAAGGGGGGCTCCTTCGCGTTCGTTGTGGCGCATGGGCAGGAACAGCAGCGCCCCGGCGGCGGACACTGCGCCCGCGAGGGCGAAGCCGGCGGCCAGGCCGAACCGGTCGGCGAGGACGCCGAGGGCCAGGGCAGCGCTGAGGAATCCGACGTCGAAGAAGGCCGTCGTGGTGGCGACGGCGGATCCGCGCTCGCCGGCGGGCAGGCCGTGCACCGCCATCCTGAGGAAGGCGGGCAGCCCGAGGCTCTGCCCGGCGCCGATCAGCGCGATCGCGCACCATGTCCCGACCGGCGAGAGCCAGACGGCAAGCAGGATCGATCCCGTCCCGGTCAGCAGGAGGGAGGCGACGGCCAGGCGCGCCGGGGCGGCCGTGGCGAGCAGGGGATGTCCGGCCAGCCGGACGGCGACGAGGACGCCGCCGTAGACCAGGAAATGGAGGCCGCCGGAGCCGCCGCCGAGCGCGGCGACGTGCAGCGGCAGGAAGGCGCTGATGGCGGTGTAGCCCCACACGGAGGCCAGGTAGCCGAAGCCGGGTCGTAGAGCGGACGTGTGGTACAGCTGGGCCCGCCCGGATCCGGGATCCGGGCTCGCGCTCTCCGTGTCCGGGCTCATGGTCTTCGGCAGGGTGAGGCCGAGCGCCGCCGACCCCAGCGCCACGGCCGCGGCCGTGATCCAGACGGCGGCGAACCCGGATGCGGCGTACAGCGTCTCGGCGATGACGGGCCCCGCGAGCAGTCCGGCGTTGACGGCGACGGAGAAGTGGTTGATCGCCGCGCCGGGTCGCCGGTGGTCGCCGGCCAGAGCGGCGAGGCCGACGTAGGCCAGCGCCTCACCGGCGCCGGCGACGCCGCGCAGGACGAAGAAGAGCGGTAACTGTCCGGCGGCGAGCAGCGCGAGGGACGTGCCGGACAGCAGCAGCGCGCCCGCGCACAGGGCCGTGCGGCGTCCGGCCCTGTCGGCCACCCGTCCGGCCAGCGGGCGGGCGAGCACCCCGGCCGCCGCGGTGACGGCCAGCGAGACGCCCACCATGCCCGCCTGCTGGCCCAGCGGGCCGGTGAGGTATCGCGGAACCGCCGGGATGAGCAGCCCGATCGACAGGAACGCGCCGGCCGCGCAGAGAAGCAGGCGGCCGATCATCATTCGTCACGCAGTTCGAGCAGGAGCGCGGTCATGCTGACCTTGACGCCGTCGTGCGGCGGTCCGGCCTTGTCGTGCAGGAGCGCCACGGCCTGGTCGATCAGGCCGACGATCTCCTCCCAGACGGGCCTGGCCAGCCATACCTCGGCGTCCATGGACGTGCGCTGGCGATCGGTCTCAGCCAGTCGCCTGGCCAGGTCAGTGCTCATCGCCTGGTGGAGGAGTTGCCGTCCCTCGGACCGGTCGAGGCGCTCGCCGCTGGACGGGTCGTAGCGGTAGCGCAGTTGCGGGCGGCCCTTGCCTGCCCGCGGCCGCTCGTCCGTCTGCTGGAGGAAGCCCGCTTTGGCCAGCTGGCGCAGGTGGTAGCTGGCCGAGGCGTGCGCGATGCCCAGTTCGTCGGCGACCTCGGTGGCCGACATCGACGCGCCGGTGAGCAGCGACACGATGCGGATGCGCAGCGGGTTGGCCAGGGCGCGCAGGGGGACAAGGTCATCCCGATTTTCCAAAGACACCTTGGGATAATAAGTTCTCCAACAACCATGGGGAAAGAGGTGGGTTCACGGATGTTGCTGACGATCCTCGGCGGATGCGGTGCGTGGCCGGCGGCAGGCCAGGCCTGCAGCGGTTACCTCGTGGAGCACGACGGGTTCAGGCTGCTCGTCGACCTTGGGTATGCGACGGTGCCGCGGCTGCTGGAACGGGTCAGCGCCGATCAGATCGATGCGGTGTTCGTCAGCCACGGACATCCCGACCACTGCGCCGACCTCAACCCGCTGTTGCGGGCACGCACAATGCGCGATGACCCGCCGGCGCCGTTGCCGGTGTACTCGCTGCCCGGCGCCCTGGATGCGGTGCTCGCGCTGGACCGCCCAGGGGTGCTGGCCGACGCCTATGTCCTGCACGAGTTCACCGTCGGCAGCAGATTCGACATCGGCCCGTTCCGCGCACAGACTCGTCTGCTGCCGCACTCGGTACCCAATGCCGGCATACGGCTGACAGCGGGCGGACGGGTGCTCGCGTACGCCGGCGACAGCGGCCCGGGTCCCGACAGGGTGGAACTGGCGCGTGGCGCTGACCTGCTACTGGCCGAGGCTACCTACGTGAACCAGGTCCCGGAGGGGGCCCGACGTTACCTGACAAGCGCCCGGCAGGCAGGCCGGCAAGCCCTGGAAGCCGATGCCCGGCGCCTGTTGCTGACGCACCTGCAGCCAGGCACGGACGCCTCAGCCGCGCGAGCCGCCGCTGGGGCCACATACGACGGTGAGATCGGCATCGCCACGCCCGGTCTCGTCTTCGACCTTTCGTGAGCCACGGTTCCATCGAACGCTCGCGGCCTCCTCCTCGATCACCGGCAGCAGCAGCGCGTTCTTGCGCGCGGCGGGCAGAGCGCTGCGTCATGGGTGGCGATGCTGCGACCGCCAGGTCGGACGCCACGGCCTCCGTCGGCATCAGTTCAGGAACGGGCCTTCACGTGCCGGGGACGGCCTGGCGAGCGGACCCGCACCGGCCGGCCGCCTCGGCGATCAGCCTGTCCTGCATGGCCACCGGCAGGGACCGGTCGCCGGACAAGCGGCGCGCAGGTCATCAGGCGCGCGCATCGATCAGCCCCTTTCCGTCACGCCTGCGATCACTTGACGGCGTCCGTCTGGGAAAGGTACCTTCGCCATAAGTGGAGAAAATTTCTCCGATTACTGGAGGTTCCATGAGCGTTCTCAGCCGGCCCGCTTTCCCGATGCCCAGGTCGTGCCCCCTGTCGCCCCCTCCGGAGTACGCCCGGCTGCGTGCCGAGTGCCCGGTTTCGAAGGTCGTCCTTCCCGATGGCCGGACGACGTGGGTGATTACCTCGTATGCGCTGGCTCGCGAGTTCCTCGCCGACCCACGCGCGAGCAAGGACACCACACGTCCCGGCTATCCGAGTCCCGCTCCCGGTTTCCGGGCGGCCACGCAGGGTCTGGCCAGGGGGTTCGTCTTTCAGGATCCGCCAGAGCACACCCGGCACCGGCGCATGGTGGCTGACGAGTTCGCGGTCAAGCGGGTGCAGGCCATGCGGGCATACGTGCAAGAGGTGGTGGATGAGCGCATCGACGTGCTGATGGCAGGCGAGCGGCCGGCCGACCTCGTCCGGGAGCTGGCCCTGCCGGTGCCGTCGCTGGTGATCTGCGAGCTGCTCGGCGTCCCGTACGACGACCGGGAGTTCTTCCACAGCCGTACCGCAGCGGCCGTCTCGCGGTCGAGCCCGCCCGAAGAGCGCGTGGGCGTGCTCGGCCAACTGCGGGACTATCTGTCCGAACTCGTGGACCGCAAGGAACGCGAGCCCGCCGACGACCTGATCAGCCGCCTGATCGACAAATACCGGCGGTCGGGCGACTACGACCGCGAGCGGATCGTGGTCACCGCCACGATGCTGCTGGTGGCCGGCCACGAGACCACCGCGAACATGATCGCGCTCGGCACGGTGGCGCTGCTGGAGCATCCCGACCGGCTCGCCGAACTGGAGTCCGATTCGGCGATCATGCCGAAGGCGATCGAGGAGCTGCTGCGTTACTTCAGCATCGCCGACGTCGGCACCGCCCGGGTGGCGACGGCCGACATCGTGCTGGGCGACGCCGTCATCGGCGAGGGAGAGGGAGTGATCGCCCTGGGCGCCGCAGCCAACCATGACCCCGCCGCCTTCGACCACCCCGGCGAGCTCGACTTCCACCGCAGCGGCGCGCCGCACATGGCCTTCGGCTACGGCATCCACCAGTGCCTGGGCCAAAACCTCGCCCGGCTGGAGCTCGAGGTGGTGTTCACCGCGCTGTTCTCCCGGATTCCCGGGCTGCGGCTGGCGGTGCCGGCGCGTGAGCTGCCCTTCAAGGACGAGGCGAACATCTACGGCATCCACGAGGTGCCGGTCACATGGTGAGGGACAGCGCGATGCGCGTGCGGATCGAAGAGGACAGATGCATCGGTGCCGGGCAGTGCGTGCTGGCCGCGCCGCAGGTGTTCGACCAGCGGGAGGAGGACGGGGTGGTAGTGCTCCTCGACCCGACGCCGCCCATCGAGAAGTCCAGGGCCGTACGCGAGGCGGCCACACTCTGCCCCGCGCTGGCCATCGCGCTGGAGAAGGACTGAACGCCATGCCCGGTGTGGTCATCGTCGGCGCCTCGGCCGCAGGGCTGTCCGCGGCTGAAGCCTTGCGCGAGGCGGGCTGCGACAGGCCGATCACTCTGATCGGCGCCGAGCCCCACCTCCCCTACGACCGGCCGCCGCTGTCGAAGCAGGTGCTCCTGGGCCAGTGGGACGCCGACCGGACCGTCCTACGCACCTGCGACCAGCTCGCCGGCCTCGACCTGCGGTTGTCCACCGAAGCGGTGGCCCTGGATCCGGACAGCCGCGAGATCACCCTCGTGGACGGGGAGCACATCGGCTACGAGCACCTCATCATCGCTACCGGCGCACAACCCAGGCGCCTGCCGGGCGACGGCCTGGAGGGTGTGCACTACCTCCGCACCCTGGACGACGCCCTGGCCCTGCGCGATCGGCTGACAGCGGAATCCAGGCTGGTGGCGATCGGCGCCGGGTTCGTCGGTTCGGAAATCGCCGCCGCAGCGCGGGCCATAGGGGCGCACGTCACACTGATCGGCCAGGGCCCCGCCCCGATGTCCGAAGTCCTCGGACCCGTGCTCGGCGGGCTGATGGCCCGCACGCACGCCGACCACGGCGTCACCCTGCTCATGCGCGCCGAGGTCGCCGCCCTACTCCCGGAAGGCACCCGGGTCGGCGGCGTCGTATTGACCGATGGACGCACCGTGCCCGCCGATCTGGTAGTCGTGGGCATCGGCTCGGTGCCCTCCAGCGGCTGGCTGACCGGCAGCGGCCTGCCGGTCGACAGCGGCGTCCTTTGCGACCGCTACGGCAGCGCAGGCCCCGGTGTGTCCGCGGCCGGTGACGTAGCTGCCTGGTACCAACCCGTCCTCGGCTCCCAGGTCCGGATCGAACACCGGACGTCCGCCACCCAGCAGGCGAGGTGCGTGGCACACAACCTGCTCGGCGGCCGTACCGAACCTGGCATTCCGTATTTCTGGACCGACCAGTACGGCCTGCGCCTGCAGGTCTGGGGCTACCCGACCGGCGATGCCGCGTTCGCCGTCGTGGAAGGAGACCTCGAAGACCGCCGCTTCCTGGCCGTTTACGGTCGGGCCGGCCGCGTGATCGGGGTTGCAGGCATGGGCCTGCCACGTCAATTCCGCGAGGCCCGCGCTCTCATCGGCACCCCAATGCTCACAAAGAAAGGATGATCGATATGAAAGCCCTGGTAGCAAGGGCCTACGGCCCGCCGCAAACCCTCAGGATCGAGGACATGCCGATCCCGGAGCCCGGACCCGGCCAGATCCAGGTCAAAGTGTCCGCGGCCTCGCTCAACCCCGCCGACCTCATGATGACCAGCGGAGACATCAGGGAAGCATTCGATACCCGCTTCCCCTACGTCCCGGGATCGGACTTCGCCGGTACGGTCACTAGGCTCGGCACCGGAGTCGTCGCTTTCGCGGAAGGTGACGAGGTCTTCGGCTTCGGCGTCCCGCCCTCCTACGCCGAGCGATTCGGGCTGCCCGCGGTCACCTCGGGTGGCTTGGCCGAGTACGCGACCTTCCAAGCCAACGGCCCTTTCGTTGCGCACAGGCCCGCCGGCCTGGCCCCCGAGACGGCGGCGGCGCTCGCGAGCACCGGCATGACAGCCGCCGCCGCCATCCAGGACGGCGACTTCCAGCCGGGGGAGACAGTCCTGGTCATCGGCGCGACAGGAGGTGTGGGCAGCATCGTCGTCCAACTTCTGGCCAAGGAGCGCGAGGCGGAGGTCGTCGCCACCGCACTCCCCGAATACGCCGGCTATGCCCGCACTCTGGGCGCGACGCACACGATCGACTATCTGACCACCGACGTCGTCACCGCGACCCGCAGACTCCACCCGGACGGCGTGGACGCCATCGTCAACCTCGTCCTCGACGGAGACCGGCTGGCAGAGGCTGTCAAGGCGCTCAGACCAGGCGGTCGGGTGATCAGCACCACGTTCAGCTCGCTCGGCAGCGGAGACGTCACGGTGAAGATCGTCGACGGTCCCCCAAGCCTGCGTGCCGACACCTTCCCCACCCTCGCCGCTCGCGTTCTCGACGGCACGCTGGTGGACATGATCAGCCGCAGGTACCAGTTTGACCAGGCAGCCCAAGCCCTCGCCGACCTCGCCGCCGCTCCGAACACCCGGGGAAAATGGGTCATCTCAATGACGTGAGGGCCCGCCCTCGGCCAGCCCGAATGGTCGTCGTGCCGACGGTGTTTCGGTGAGTGAAGCCGCTCCAGGGGTGCCGATCAAGCTTGGAACGCGGCATAGCGGCATGGTGGCGGCATCCTTCCGGGGCCGCCCTCCACGACCCTCCTGCCTGCGGTTTTGTAGAAAGATCTCTGGCTTTCGGGCCGAGGGCCGAACGTTTTCCGACAGATGATCTTTCGCTCGCTTTTACGGATGGGTTGATGGGATGACCACGACCATGATCTTGATAGCCGATTGAGGAGTGACATGGGAGTCGAGCGAACGGATTCCGGCGTGTCGCGGCGTCAGGCGTTGCGCGCCTCACTGACCGCGGCCTCCGCCCTGGCGGCGACCCAGACGGTCGCGACACCGGCCCGGGCAGGCACGGAGGCGGCCCACGCGGGCGCGGACTCCGGGGTCAGTGCGGTCGTCCCCGGTCCGCGTGGCCAGTTCGCCCGCAACGTGGAGGTCGTCGGCTACACCGACATGGATCACCGGCCGGCCTTCAAGCTCGCCATCCGCCGCGTGGGCGATCGGTGGTATCTCTACACAGGTCACTTCTGGCACTCGGGCTGGAGCGTCGTGGACGTCACCGATCCGCGGCGGCCGGAGGTGGTGGCGTTCGTGCCGGGGCCTAAGGACACCTGGACCCTGCAGGTCGATCTGCACGGCGACATCATGGTGACCGCACTGGAGCAGATCTTCCCCAATTTCGGCGGTGACCCGGAAGCCTCCTTCGAGGAGGGCATCTACATCTGGGACATCAAGGACCCCGTACGCCCGCGACGGCTCGGCCACTACACGACCGGCGGCACCGGGACGCACCGCAACCTCTATCCGGGTGGACGCTACGTGCACGTGGCGGCGGGCGCGAAGGGATTCCGCGGCAACATCTACTCCATCGTCGACATCGCTAACCCGTCCCGGCCCAGGGAGGTGGGGCGTTGGTGGGTGCCGGGACAGCGGGACGGCGAGAAGGGCACGCCCGCCCCCGAGTTGCCGCACACACACGGCTTCTGCTGCGCGAACGGCGCGGACGTGTCCCTGCACGGGCCCCCGTACGTCACCGGCGACCTGGCCTACCTGCCCTACGGCGCGGCCGGGCTGGTCGTGCTGGACATCTCCGACGTGACCGAGCCGAAGCCGGTCGGCGGCCTGAACTTCAGCCCGCCCTTCCACTCCCGCTTCGGTGTGCACGGCGTGCTCCCGATCCCGGACAGGAAGATCGCCTTCGCGAACTCCGAGGACGTCTCCTACGGCAAGGGCGCCGCCCCGCACGCCTCCATCGTGGACATCTCCGATCCGGCCAACCCCTGGCTGTTGTCCCTGCTGCCCACCCCCGAACCGCCACCCGGAGCGCCGTACGAGGACTTCTCCGGCAGGGGCGGCTGGAGCGGGCCGCACAACATCAACCACCACCAGCACCACCCCGACGTGCAGAAACAAGGCGACCTGTTCTACGTCGCGCACTTCAACGCCGGGCTGCGGATCTATGACGTCTCCAACACCCGCCTGCCGCGCGAGGTCGGCTACTTCGTGCCTCCAGACCCCGTCCGCAGGTACGGCCCGATGCCTGAGGGGGAGTTGGTGGCCCAGACGGAGGACGTCGTGGTGGACACCCGCGGCAACATCTACGTCTCCGACAAGAACCAGGGCATTCACATCCTCCGCTATACCGGCCGCGGCAGGGGCTGACGGAGCAGATCGAGGAACCGCGGTTATCGGGTTTCTTCCGCGAAGGAGGTGTTTCCGGCCTCTGAGCCGGCGGGGTCCCAGGTCACATGAGGCGAACCCGGCAGCGCAGTGGTGTCGAGGTACCTGGGCTCGAGGACGCGCTCGGTGAACTTCCAGCCATCCGGGGTGCGCTGGTAGCGGTCGTGGAACAGGCCGTACATGAGGACCGACCTGCCGTCGCGCTGGCGACCGATCTCGAAGATGGATTCCCGGCCGGTCGCGGTGTCACCATCTGAACAGCGACGCGAAACGGTCATAGTCGCCGATCATTGCCGCGTCGGCGTGGTCGTCCCGCAGCCGGTGGAGCGTCGAGCCCGCGTCTTAGGCCTCAGTCAACGGGGATGTCAAGCCAGGAGCCGTTGAGCATGACGGTACGGCCGCTGAACTCCGCCAGAGAATTCCATGCGAGTATCCGCTTGGGGCAGAGGCGGATGTACAGGAACATGTCCGGAGTATTGCGTGGGTCTGTCGATACCTCTGCGTACGCCTCGGCCGAGGCGACGTCGATGTCGGGTACGTCGAGCAGGATCGTGTAGGCGTCGATCAGGACGACGTCAGCGGTGTCTCCGATCGCCAACCGCGCCGTCGGCCTCGCCCGCAGGTTTGAGACCGTGCGACTGCGGCGGAAGGTCGCGGAAGTCAAGGTCGAGCCGTTCCAGACGTAGGCGACCGGGATCAGATGTGCTCCGTGACCGTCGCTGGCGGTGGCCAGCCACATCTGGAATCCGCTGCTCAGACGGTCAAGGGTGTCGGCTCGTCGCTGTGGGAGGTCACGCGCTGGCGGCAGGGTTGCTGAGGACATGTCTACTCCTTCATAGAGGCTCACATTCTGAAGACGAACGGGCGGGGGACAGCTTCGACGCTGCCCACGAAATGTGCAGTGCCGGGCTGTCCCGCCCTCCGACAGGGTGGAACGCGACATGGCCACAAATGCACCGGGGACTCCGTCGATCAGTGCCAGGGATGCGTGGAGAGCGCGGCCGGAGAGGGTCTCGGCGACCGCGGAGCGGCGCGAACGGCACAGCGAAGATGTCATGCAGCACGAAGGCCAGGCGCTCGTTGGGAGCCAAGGTGTCCAGCACCACCAGCAGTGCGAGGCCGACCGAGTCGGACACGATCGCCTGATGCTCGGGATCGACCCTTGTGTCGTCTCTGCGTTGAGCCAGGTGCAGCGCGGGCACGTCCAAAGGTTCTTCGCTTCGGGCGGTGCGTGAGCGCAGCATGGCCAGCGCTACGCGGGCGACGACAGTGGTGAGCCACCCGCGCAGGTTCTCCACCTCGCTGGTGTAGGACCGGTTGAGCCGGAGCCAGGTTCCTGGACGGCGTCGTCGGCCTCGGCCGCGAGCCGAGGATCTGGTGGGCCACCGCCCGCGGATGCCTCCGGTGCTCCTCGAACCGGTCGGTCAGAAAGTCGTGCTCGTTCATCGGTCACATTCCTCCGGCGCGGCAAGTCATTGTCTATGACTCGCGAAACGTCGCGGGTGTGACCAGCAGAGTGACGACCGCGCTGGGCGGTGAGCCCTTGGTGCCGTTCATCGGCTGGCGTAGCTGTCCCATCGGAGGAAGAATCATGTCCGCACGCACCTCGTCTTGGCTGCGCACCGCCTTTTACTGGGTTCTAGCCGCAGAGTTCTTCGTCGGCTTCGCCACCAAGTTCTGGCCTGGCCCGACCTTCTTTGGCCCGGCGTACGCGGTGAAGTTCGTCGATTGGGGGTTTCCTCCCTGGTTCAGATTCGTCGTTGGCGCCATCGAGCTGATCTGCGCGATCTTGCTGGTCATCCCATCCGAACGGTCCAGATTCATCGGCGCCGCAGGGCTGGTCTTCCTCCTTACCGCCGCGGTCACTACGCACCTCATCGATGATGCGCCCCTGTACGAAGAGGTCTCGGCCCCCATTCACCTGGTGCTCACGGCCATGGCCGCCCTGGCGAACTGGCCGGCTGACTGGAAGGACCTCATACGCCCGCAACGGGAAAGCAGTGCCGCGCCGTCACGCGTACGAGGCGTGGAGCACAGCAACCGATGATCGGCGCCATCGACTCCATCAACCCGCGCGTATCCCGTGTACTGGGCCGCCACCCTGATCATCGCGGCCGAGTCGTTCGTGGGCGGCTTCTGGGATCTGCTGCGGACCGCCTACGTCCGCTCGGAAACCTGGCCGCATGCAGGCCCTCGGCTGCCCCGCATACTTCCTGCTCATCATCGGATCTTGGAAGGTCCTGTCCGTCCCGGCCATACTCCCGCCGGGATTCACCCGGTTGAAGGAATGGGCCTACGCCGGTGCATTCTTCAACTTCTCCGGCGCGGTCTTCTCCCACCTTGCGTCCGGCTCGGAGTGATACCCGTCGGCTACACCTTCCTGTTCACCCTCTGCACACTCATCTCCTGGGTGCCACGCCCCAGCAACCGGGTCCTGGGCAACCTGTATCCGCATCTGGGAATGCGCCAATCTCCCGACGCCATCCTGCGCACACACTCCAAAGAGCGCGCTTCGGCCACCCACCGGGTCGGTTGTCTTTAGCCGAGGCTGAAGCGCGTGCCCGGTGCGCCGGGGTCCAACCCCTACCATTCCGCCATTCGCCGCCGGTACAGTTCGGCGACCCGCGGCCGGTCGATCCGCTCGCGGGCCTGCGATGACGCGATCGCGGACTATCTGGTGAGGCTGGTCGGCTCCCTGAGCCACGTCAGCTTCTGCGGGTTCGCCACCGCGTGGATCCGGCTCACCTGCCCGTTCTCAACCATCAGGCTCACCGCGGCCACTTGGCCGTCGGTCTCGATCCGGCCGGCGGGCGCGCCGTTGAGCCAGACGGCCGACACCGTCCGGTTCGGGCGCGCGAGGGACTCCGCTACGAGTTCGGGCCCATGGATCGGAGCTCGGGCTGCGGACGCGAGCCCGCCGCCGTCGACGATCAGGACCACGTCTGGCGCCAGGACCTCCATCAGCTCCTTCACCTGCCCGGTGCGCACCGCGGCCAGGAACCGTTCCACCACGATTTGTTGCTCCGACCGGCTCACCCGTACCCGGGGCTGACGGGCAGCGACACGGTCGCGGGCCCGCCGGGCGATCTGCCGCACCGTGGCCGCGGACTTCTCGACGGCCTCGGCGATCTCGCCATAGGGCATATCGAAGACTTCGCGGAGCACGAACACCGCACGTTCCGTCGGAGCGAGCGTTTCCAGTACAGTCAACATCGCGATCGAGACCTTATCCACAAGGTCGATGTCCTCGGCGACGTCAGGGCTGGTCAGCAGCGGTTCCGGAAGCCACTCGCCGACGTAGTCCTCGCGGATGCGCGACAGCGTGCGCAGGCGGTTGAGCGCTTGCCGGGTGACGAGCCGGACGAGGTAGGCCCGCGGGGCGCTCACCTGCGCGTGGTGGACACCGGCCCACCGCAGCCAGGACTCCTGCAGGACATCCTCCGCGTCGGTCGCCGATCCGAGCATCTCGTAGGCGACGGTGAACAGCAGGCTGCGGTGGGCGAGGAACGGGTCCTCGGTCATCGTGTCCCCGGTCACGCCGTCGACGCCGCGCCGGAATCCTCCGGGACCTTGGCCAGCGGAATCTCGCAAGCTTCGGAGAAGCCCTGCGAGGTGACCCCGTTCGCCACGTTGGCTCTGGTCGCCAGGTTGACGTAGGCGATGTGCGTGGTGAGCTCGACCATCGCCGCGGGGCCGAGCCGCTCCAGCAGACTCGCGTACTGCTCGTCGGTGACGGTCGGCGGTGTGTTCGACATGGCCTCGGCGTACCCCATCACGTCTCGCTCCAGCGGGGTGAACACATCTGAGGTCCGCCAGCGCGGCACCTGGCTGGCCTTGGCCAGGTCCAGATCGTCGTTCTGTGCCTGGAAGTAGCCGACGTCGAGACACCAACTGCAACCGATCAGTGCCGCGACGGCCATGTGCGCGAACGACTTGAGACTCGCGTCGGCCGCATTCCACGCGCCCGCTTTGCCGCCGAACTCCAGGTTGTCACGAGCGAGTGCGGGGTTGTTCCACAACACCTCGACATTCTCGGGCACGCTGCCGAATTGCCTGATCATGTTTTCCCTGAGGTCGGCGGGAAGCTCGGCCTTAGGAACGCGTAGCGCCATGATGTTCTCCTCTTAGGTGTGCGTTCTGGCTGTTCGACATGAAGACACCGCCGGGGCCGCCGAATGTGACAGCTTGTGATCTGCCGCCGCTGCGGCACCTGTGGCCCTCCTCGCGCCATAACCCGTTCCGCTCAGCCGCTCGGTGGAGGGGCTGGGCGTGACTTTTCGTTCCACTGCTGCATCAGGGCCTGCGATGCCGGGCTTGCGAAAGGCGACCGAGGTGCTGGCGGGGGCGCCACCGGGCCGATTCTGTTCTGCGGTGATGTCGAATGCTGTCGAGCCCGTTCGTAGCCGAGGTGACACCGTCTCACTGTTGGTCGAGCCGGCTCCTGTCAACCGAGCTCAGGCGATCGGCGGCATCGGGGTCTGCTTCGCCGATGCGGTTCAGCAGGCGGTGCAGCAGGGCGCGGAGAGCCTCGAAGTCCTCGGGGCTTGTCAGTTCGGCCCACCGTTCCTCGATTCGGTCCCCTGCGCCGGCCGCCAGCGGCTGGACCGCTCTTCCCCGTTCGGTGAGCACGATCAGCCGCGACCTGGCGTCGCGGGGATTCGGGAGGCGTTCCAGGTAGCCCGCCCGTTCCAGCTGGTCGACCGATTGCGCCATGGTCTGTTTCCGCACACCGGCGCGAAGGGCCAGGTCACGGACCTGGATTCCCTCCGGCGGGACGAACGGGAACACCTTGGCATCCCCGGAGCGGATGTCGCCGAAGCCCGCCTCGGCAAGGGCCGCCTCAATGCCGGCGGCGTACTCGCGGTGGAGCAGGCGGAGCAGCAGCGAGAGTCGCAGCCGCTTCGTGGAGGAATCTCCGTTCATATTGACAGGCACCTGTCTAAATCTCATAGTGGTCAGATACCTGTCTAATATGCAGTCTTTCAGGGGAGCCTGCCATGCCCACCGCACATGTCCTGGACTCGACGATCTTCTACCGGGAGGTCGGCGCCGGGCCGACCACGACGGTCTTCCTGCACGGCAACCCCACGTCGTCGTATCTGTGGCGGCACATCCTGCCCGTCGCCGGAGCGTTCAGCCGGTGCCTGGCCCCCGATCTGATCGGCATGGGGGAGTCCGGCAAGCCCGACATCGCCTACAGCTTCGCTGACCACGCCGAGTACCTCGACGCCTGGTTCGACGCCCTCGACCTCGACCGGGTCGTGCTGGTCGGCCATGACTGGGGCGGCGCGCTCGCCTTCGACTGGGCCGCCCGCCACCCCGGACGGGTGCGCGGCATCGCGTTCACCGAGACGATCGTGAAACCGATGTCGTGGGAGGAGTTCCCAACTGGTGCCCGCCCGCTGTTCGAATCGATGCGCACGCCCGGGGTCGGTGAGGAACTGGTGCTGGACCAGAACGCCTTCATCGAGCAGGCGTTGCCGCGCACCGTCCCCGGGCTGAGCGAGGAGGACCTGGCGGTCTACGGCCGGCCGTACCCGACCCGGCAGTCCCGGGTTCCGTTGCTGCAATGGCCGCGGGCGATGCCGCTGGACGGGGAGCCCACCGAGGTCGTCGCCAGAATCGATGCCTACGGCCAGTGGCTGGCGGCAAGCGCGGACGTACCCAAACTCCTGGTCGCCTTCGACCCCGGCCCGGGCCTGATGATGAGCGCGCAGATCATCGACTGGTGCGCCGCCAACATGTCCGCTCTGCAGATCGAGACGCACGGAACGGCCGGCCACCACACCCCCGAGGACCAGCCAGAGGCCATCGCCGCCTCGCTCGTCGCATGGCTGGACAAGCACGACCTGCTTGCCGACGGAGAGGGCTGAGGGCGATGCGAGCGATCCGGCAGTATGCGTTCGGCGGCCCCGAGGAACTCCGGTTGGAGGAGGTGCCCGACCTCCATCCGGCCGGTGACCAGGTGCGGATCCGGGTCGAGTCGGCAGGTGTCCACCTGCTGGACACCATCATCCGCCAAGGCGGAGGCGGGCCGCGGGTCGCGCCCCGCCTTCCCATGACACCGGGCCGGGAGGTCGCCGGAACGATCGACGAGGTCGGCGCCGGCGCCGGCGCCGCTCTCCTCGGTCGACGCGTCGTGGCTGATCTCGGTCTGGCCAGCGGCGGAACGCCGAACTGGCGCTGGCCCCAGCGGTGGCCGTCCACGTCTTGCCGGACGACGTCGACGCCGACTGCGCCGTGGCCATGGTCGGCACCGGCCGGACGACCATGGCGATCCTCGAACTCGCAGCGCCGACCGCCGCCGACGTCGTCCTGGTCACCGCGGCCGCCGGCGGAATCGGAACCCTGCTGGTCCAGGCATGCCGTTCGGCTGGCGCAACGGTCGTCGGCGTCGCGGGCGGTCCCGACAAGGTTGCGCTCGCCCGTCGGACCGGCGCGGACCACGCCATCGACTACACCTGCCCCGACTGGCCCCACGAGGTACGCCAAGCGGTGGCGGGCAGCCCGGTGACGCTCGCCCTCGACGGGGTCGGCGGCCAGATCGGCCGAAGCGCCCTGGAACTGCTCGGCGTCACGGGGCGCCTGGTGATGTTCGGCTCGTCCTCGGGATCCCTGACCGAACTGTCGACCGGCGACCTGTTCAGCCGGGGCATCAGCGCCGCCTCCGCCATCGGCGCACGCATCCTCCAGCGCCCGGGCGGCACCCGGACACTCGAGCGCGACGCCCTTGAAGCGCTCACCCACAGACGACTCGTCCCGGTGATCGGCCAGCGGTTCGCCCTCACCGACGCGCCCGCCGCCCACATCGCCCTGCAATCCCGCGCCACCACCGGAAAAACGGTCCTGCGCCCATGACCCCGCCACCCCTCACCGAAACAGCAAGGGCCGACGGCCGCGGCCGGGACCGGGCGTTCCGGGTCGTCGAAGAAGGGATCAGCATGGAACAACGTCGCCCGCTGGGCTATTGGCTGAAGCTCCTCGACCAACTCATCGAGGAAAACCTCAACCGAGTGCTCGCGGCGATGGGGCTCCACCGTCGCCACTGGCAGACGATGAACCTGCTCGCCCCAGGGCCCGACTTCGACCGCGCGGGCCAGCGCGGGCCAGCTACGAGAGAGGCGATCGCACAGAGGCTTCGGCCATTCTGGTCCGGGAGTTCGGTCGACCTGGACCAGACGATCGAAGATCTGCAGCGGCGTAGCTGGATCACCGGCCGGGAGCCCTACAGCCTCACCCCCGAGGGGGAGGCCGCGCACGCCGCCCTGGCGCGGAAGGTCGAGCAGGCAGGTCGTCAGATGAGGGATGGAGTGACCGCGGAAAGGTATGCCGGCACCATCGAGGTGCTCCGTCACATGGTATTGAACGCCGAGAAGATGCGGCGAACCACGATCTGAACGCTCCCACCGCTAAGGCTCGGCCGTTGACGACCAGGTCGTCACGCCGGTTTCCTTGAGGATGCTCACCCCGATGCGGTTCGCGAACGCGTCCACCGTGGCGTGACACTCCAGGAACGCGACTCCACCGAAGTCGGGGGCACACAAGTCTCCCGGCGCAGTAGCAGGCTGCTGAAGCGGTATTCGCTCTCGCTCACCCAGAGCGTCGTCTCCGGATCGGCTTCGGTCAACCGATCGCGCACGACGCTCCACATGCCCGCGCCGACGATCTCGCGGTCGAAGTGAACGACGCTCTCTTTCGGGATCCCGTGCAGGTCTGCCGGATCCCGGCGTGTGATTTCGGTATGTGTGCCGGGTCGGCGAGCAACTGGGCCACCTTCTCCCTCGGCAGTGCGATCTCGATCGAGTTGGTGTACTTCATGGCGCGCATTCCTTCCAGGTGTGGGACAACATGCTGTAGTGCTGCTCGTCCCGCTCCTCGACGGAGGGGTCTGACACCCGTCTCGCGACTGACCATTCTCATCGGCGGTTCGAGCGCCAAGGATGCCGGTCAGCCCACCGCAGCGGGATGTCAGGTTGGGCCGGGTGCGTAGAACTTGGTGGTGGCCTCGACTGCGGCCGCGACGTGCTCTGGTTCGCCACCGGCGGCCAGGTGAGCCTCGCCCCAGGCCGCGGCGCTGTGCCGGATGAACTCGCGTCCTTCGGGCGACTGGCGGGCTGGACCGTCCGCATCCGGTGGGCCGCCATCACCACCGTCCGGACGGGCGGCGACGCGACCATACGAGAAAGCCCGGGCGGGTGCCCGGGCTTGTCGGTGACGGCGGTCAGTGCCGCGGCTGGACGGCCCGGGGGTCGGCTGGCCTCCTGGTCGCGGGCAGGGCCCACAGCGCCAGGCAGCCGACCAGGATCCCGCCCACCCAGGCGGTCCAGGCAGCGGCGGCGAGCCCGGTGAAGGAAACCACCCACGGCGCGGCGATCGCCAGCACCGCCCAGATGACGTTGGTCCACTGGCTGACCGCCGATGAAGGTTGCGCCAGTGCCCACAGCGCTGTGCAGACGATCAGCGCCCCCATCGCCACCAGAGCCGTCGCCGCACCGGGGTCGGTGTCCGTCCAGACGGGCGCCAGCGCCAGGTACAAGCCGACCGCGATGTTGGTCCAGTCCTGCCAGCGTGTCCATGGCTTCATGGGTTCCTCCTTTGGAATGAAGCCGATCTTTCGCCGGGTTCCTCGGTTAGAAGCACCTCGGTACTTCGAACGCTAGAAATCCCGGCAAGTTTCCGAATCCGTCAAGTGACGCGGCAGGTGACCAGTGTGTTCTCCCTTTCTCACCACGCGAGTGACCCAGGTCACGTTGAAATAAGGGATCGATTACTTATAAGTCAGAACATCAGCACCCGAAGGCCAGGCCGGCCACCCAAGTCCGCCGCGATGGACACCAAGAACGTGCTGGTCGAGTCGGTACTGGAACTGTTCGCCAGGCACAGCTTCGGCGGCACCTCCGTACGCGCGATCACCGAAGCGGCCGGGCTGAGCGAGAGCGTCCTCTACCGCCACTTCGACAACAAGCAGCAGATCTTCGACAAGGTGCTGCACCGGGCGGGGCCGGCCTGTTCGAGAGCGCACGCGACACAGCGGACCCCGAGCCGGCCCGATGGTCATCTAGGGTTGCCCGGACTCGTCACCAACCTCGCCGTCGCGATGGCCTACGGCCGCGACGGCGAGTTGTTCGTATTCGCCACCGGCCTCGACCAGCGCATCTTCGTCAACCGCAGGCCCGCCGACGCCTGGCTGGGCTGGAAGCAGCCCTCCGCCTCCGACAAGACCACATGCACCGTGGCCGCCGGCCTGGGGCCGGGCGGCAACGTCCTGGTCTTCTACACCGGGCTGGACGGCAAGCTCACGCCGAGAGTCTCGAGTTCATGACGGCCGACAGCCGACGCCCACCGCAACGGCTGCCCGATAGCCGGAAGGCGGTAACTCCAGCACCGGCACCCAGGACTGCGGCCGGTGAGGCACCTCACGGCCGCGGCCACTGTCGCCGGACCGGAGCGCGGGACGGGTGAGAGAGATGGGGCCGATGAGACGGCGAGCAGCTTGGATTCCCCTTGTGTCAAACACGATGCAGTAATAATGCACCGGTCACATGACGGATTCGTGAGTGGATCCGCCCTTTTAGCCTGGCTACCGCCGTGTACGGAGAGCGAAGTCAGGAGTAGGAAATGAAAGCATTGGCCGCGGCCGCGCTTCTTGTCACTGCCGCTGTGGGGACCGCTGTTGTGGGGGTCGCCCCAGTGGTGCCCGCATATGCCGACGGCGCAGGGAGTTCGACTGGCAGCGTCATCGAGAGCAACGCTCAGCAAGCCAATAAGGTCTACGTTTGGCGCGCCAGAGGATGCACCGGGCCATGGGCGTCGATCTACATGCAGGACGCGGACCTGCGGAACAACTTCTTCACGGACGGGACCTCCGTCTACAATCGGATCAGCGGGTTCGCCAACGAGAACGACTATTACCTCGCCGTTTACGATGGGCTTAACTACCAAGGTGACAGTGACTATTTTCCGCGTAGATACACGGCCTGCGATATCTATACGTGGGATAATAGGATCTCGTCACTCAAGCTGCTGTGATGTGTGCACGGCTGCTTATCTGGACAGGCGTTTCCGCTCTCGTTGTAGCTGGTTGCGGCGTCCCCCCGGCACGACATTCCTCCGCCGGAGGAACGCGCGGCATGGAGGTCGGCATCGCGGTGGAGCCCTACTTCCGTACGCTACATCTGCCGTTTGACGCCTACCGGCCCAATTCCGCTGATCTGGTTCTCACCGACCGTGCGGCCGACGTCTTGACTAAGAGATGCATGGCGGCCAGGCGAGAAACGTGGCGCGAAATCACGGAAACCGATGTTGGCGATGTTCGCTATATCACCCACCGGAGGCGATACGGTCTCGCAGAAGATGAGGTGGCACGGCGCGTCGGCTATCACCTGCCGCAGGATCCGGGCGTGCTGTTTGTGCGAAGGTTGCGAGCGGAGCGTGACAGCGACCTTCGCCCCACGGCCCGCGTCGCCGCCTATGGAAAAGACGGCAAGGGCGGATGTGTTAAGGAGGCGCTGGATTACGTGAACCGGTTCGCGCTCACCGAGGACCGGGCATTCGTGCACCGGCTCGGAACCCAAACATTTGACAGCGCCTGGACACGTCCTGCCGCAGAACGGGCGGTCGAACAGTGGAGCAGTTGCATGGCGATGGCGGGTTTCGCATACAAGGGCCCCGGAGAAGCGGGAATCATTTCCCAATGGGGCGGCCCAGCGAGCAAGCCCACCCCGCAGGAGATCGCCACAGCGACAGCTGATGTCAAGTGCAAGAAGGCGACCAATCTGGTGCCGATTCTGGTCCGCGTGGAGTCGAAGCTTCAGGAGCAGGTTCTGCGTCAGGAGAAGGAGAAGTTCGCCGCCATCGCCGCGCGAATCGGCCAGATGAGGAGTCGGTTGACATCGATCGTCCAGGGCTCATCCTCCGGGGTCACGTTATGAGCTGTGTCTGGGTAAGTTTCGCGGTTCACATGGGGGAACAGACGTTCGGCCTGCTTGGTGTCGTTATGGATTTGGTGTGCCCCGGTTGAGTGGCCAATGCTGTTTAGATGCTGATCTTGCTGGTTGAAGCGCCCCGGGTTCGGTGGAGACTCAAGGAAGCTCGGAAGATCCTTTACGGCGCTTCCGCTCCGAACCAGCCGATGGCTCCGTCGAAACCGAAAGCTGAACCGCTCACGGTGGTTCCGTTAGGCCTGTCGCTCTCGGAGGTCGTCGAGCGCTAGAAGGAGCTTCAGGACCAGCACCCCGGATGCTGAGGTGCGGCGAGCCCAGCTCAGCAGCCCCGGCTGAAGGAGATCCGCGCCAACCTCATCGACCGCCTCGCCGAGGCCGAAGAACACGCTCTGGACCTCGACACTCTCCGGCTGCTGCACCGCCACGAACGAGCCCAGCGCGATGAACTCGGCATCGATTGGTCGTATCGAAGACGATCTGCAGTTCGGTCCTGGCGAGGTTCTGGCCGAGGCACTGGTGCGGGCCGTATCCGAAGGCGAGGTGGTGGCGGGCTCCGCGCTCGATGTCCAGTTCGGCCGGGTTCTTGAATGCCGCCGGGTCCCGGTTGGCTGACAG
>NZ_JBDPMB010000025.1:0-134418 GCF_039871615.1 Nonomuraea sp. B10E15 | reverse complement strand
GGCGTCATCGCGGTCCGGGTCGAGGACGCCCGCATCACCGGCCTGTACTACGTCCGCAACCCGGCCAAGCTGACCCGCATCGCATCCGAGACCCCGCTCACCCTGCGATGAACACCAACGACGAGCCGGCCCGCGATCTCGAAGCGGCCTGGACCAGACGGGTGTCCCGGCCGGACGCGGGGACGTCCCGTCAGGCCTGGAAGCCGGTACCGATCGCACCGGCCGAGGCCGCCACAAGCACAACGAACTCCGCCACATCCATTACTGGAGGTCCTTCATGACGAAGAGCGTCACCGTCGAACTCACCGACGTGGAGCTGCCGGTCGAGCGTGGCTGCCCGTTCGCCCCGCCCCCCGCCTACGAGCAGCTGCGCGGGCGGGCGCCGATCAGCAAGGTCCGCCTGACCAGCGGCGGCGAGGCGTGGTGGGTGTCCGGGCATGAGGAAGGGCGGGCCGTCCTCGCCGACCCCCGCTTCTCCTCCGACAAGCGCAAGGACGGGTTCCCGCTCTTCACCCTCGATGCGGCGACCCTGCAGCAGCTCCGCAGCCAACCGCCGTTGATGCTCGGCATGGACGGCGCCGAACACGCCGCGGCCCGCCGCCCGGTGATCAGCGAGTTCACCGTCAAGAGGCTGGCCGCGCTGCGCCCGCGCATCCAGGACATCGTCGACCACTTCGTCGACGGCATGCTCGCCACCGACCGGCACCCGGTCGACCTGGTCCAGGCGCTGTCCCTGCCGGTGCCCTCCCTGGTGATCTGCGAGCTGCTCGGCGTCCCCTACACCGACCACGACTTCTTCCAGAGCCGCACCACCATGATGGTGAGCCGGACCTCGCTCGAAGACCGCCGGCGGGCCTTCGCCGAACTGCGCGCCTACATCGACGACCTGGTCACCCGCAAGGAGTCCGAACCCGGCGACGACCTGTTCAGCCGGCAGATCGCCCGGCAACGCCAGAAGGGCGCTCTCGACCACGCGGGCCTGGTGAGCCTGGCCTTCCTGCTGCTGACCGCCGGACACGAGACCACCGCGAACATGATCTCGCTCGGCGTGGTCGGCCTGCTCTCCCATCCGGAGCAGCTGGACCTGATCAAGGCCGACCCGGGAAGGACGCCCATGGCCGTGGAGGAACTGCTGCGCTACTTCACCATCGCCGACGGGGTCACCTCCCGGCTGGCCACGGAGGACGTGGAGATCGGCGGGGTGAGCATCAAGGCCGGCGAGGGCGTCATCGTCTCGGCCCTGTCAGCCAATTGGGACCCGGCGGCGTTCACGAACCCGGCCGAGCTGGATATCGAGCGCGGGGCCCGCCACCACCTCGCCTTCGGCTTCGGCCCGCACCAGTGCCTCGGCCAGAACCTCGCCAGGACCGAACTGCAGATCGTCTTCGACACGCTGTTCCGCCGCATCCCTGCCTTGCGGCTCGCCGTACCGACGGAGGATCTGCCGTTCAAGAACGACGCCGTCATCTACGGCGCCCACGAACTCCCGGTCACCTGGTGAGCAGGACCTGATGCGCATCGAGGCCGACACCGGCCTCTGCGTCGGCGCCGGCCCATGCGTCCTGACCTCAGCCAGGTGACCCCGGCCCCTGCTGCTGCAGGGGCACTCCGACGAGTGGGCTTCGCCGTACCGGATGGGTGACTGGATGAACTTTCCAGGCCGGTGGCGCGTCCCTGATGTATGAAGAGATCGCGTCTGGCCGTCATCGCGGTGCTCGCGTCGTTGTGCGCCTGCGGCCAGCCCGGTGCCGCTCCGGTACCGACCGTGGCCGGGACCGAGACGATCGTGTTGCCGCGGGCCGATCAGCCCAAGGCGCATCGGCCCACCCTGGAGCGGCTCAAACGAGAGGCCGCGGCGTCGGGCCGGCCCCTGGAGGAGGTCATCAAGCGGTACGCGACCAGGGTGGCTGCCACCTCGTCGCCCAAGCCGACGGACTTCGACGGCTACGACCCTGCGGTGACCGACCCGGACGTGACGATCGACGGCATCCCCTACGCCGAACTGGTCGACCTCGGGGCCATCGCCAGATCGCAGGGCATCTCCTACGAGGAGGCCATCGACCGCTTCGGCTCACAGTCGTCCAACAGAGCGGTGATCGACAAACTGCATGCGGAGTTCCCCGACGAGATCTCCGGCGTCAGGTACGTCGACGACCATCGGGGGCTGCGCATCGGCTTCAAGGGTCCCGTCCCGACTCGCGCGATCGCGTTGGCCGGAACCCTCCCCATGGAGGTCACCCTGATCGGCGGCAAGGGATTCTCGGCCTCGGAGCTCCGGCAGGCCCAGGACACGGTGGTCTCCTGGCTCCGATCCCGTCCCGAGGTGGCCACGATGACGGCGCACCCGGATGACGACACCGGCCATGTCAAGGTCACCGTTCAGCCGAAGGTGATGCCAGACGATGCCGAGGAGTTCAAGCGTGGCCTTCAGCTCCCGCAGCCGGACAATCCGCACATCACCGTTGAAGTCACGCTCTCCGCCGAATCGATCGTCGTTCAACAGTGAGGGCCGCAGCGACGAGGTCGTTCAGGGTCTGCGGCCGTGAAAGGTGCGGCGCAGGTCGTTCACCCAGGCGTCGGGGTTCTCCCAGGGAATGAAGTGGCCGCCGTGGTCGTGGGCGTTGACGTTGACATGGTTGAACCAGTCGCCCTGCGGGCCGGTCCTGAACGCCTGGACGCGCTCGGCGGCGGTGTGGATGCCGGGCGGGTTCTCGTAGGTGACGAAGGTGAGGCCGACCGGCGCCTGCACGACCGGGGTGCGGTCGTGGGCGGGGGCCCACGGGTAGCGGTTGGCGTTGGCGTAGTAGCGCATCGACGTGGCGATGGAGTTGTTCACCCAGTAGATCGTGGCGTGGGTGAGCAGGTCGTCCTTGGTGAAGACGGATTCGACGTCGCCGCCGTTGTCGCTCCAGGCGTTCCAGCGCTCCAGCAGCCAGGCGAGCAGTCCGGCGGGTGAGTCGCTCAGCCCGTGGGCCAGGGTGGCGCCGTCGAGCATGTGCACGGCGAGATGGCACGCCGAGCGGTGGTCCATCTCGATGATCCGGGCACGCACATCGGCGGGCTGGTCGTCGGTGAGGGGCCGGTTCCGGGCGAAGTCCCAGGCACGGGGGCCGTTGAAGAAGTCGAGCGGCAGCCCGGAGCCGATGTGGATGCCGTACAGCTCGTCGGCGTACTTGTGGCCGAGCTGGCTGGAGACGATCCCGCCGATGTCGCAACCCCCGGCGACGTACTTCTCGTACCCGAGGGTCTCGGTCATCAGGGTGTGCCAGAGGTCGGAGACCTTCCAGAAGTTGACGTCCGGAAAGCCGGTGAGCGGGCCGGGGAAACCGAAACCGGGCAGAGACGGCACGATGACGTCGAAGGCGTCGGCCGGGTCACCGCCGAACGCGGCGGGGTCGGCGAGCGGGCCGATCACCTTCGACCAGTGCCAGAACGTCCACGGCCAGCCGTGGGTGAGGATCAACGGGATCGGACGGGGACCGCGGCCGGGCTTGCGCATGAAGTGCACCGGGACACCGTCGACGCTCACCTGGTAGTGCTCGTGGACGTTGATGGCGGCCTCGGCCGCGCGCCAGTCGTAGCCGTCCCGCCAGTAGGCGACCAGCCCGCGGAGATAGCTGCCGGGGACGCCGTAGGACCAGTCCTCGTTCCCCTCGTCCAGCGGCGGACGGGTCGATGCGAGGCGGGCACGCAGGTCATCGAGGACCTCGTCGGACACGTGGATCGGGACGGGCTTCAGGGGGAAGGCGTGCGAGGTGCTCATCGCGTGGTTCCTTACTGGGGTGTGCCGTCGGCCCGAGGGGCGCCGGCCGATGTCTTGCTCTGTTTCGCGATGTCGTGCACCTCGTCGGGAAGCTCCGCTCTCCCGCGCTCGGCTCGCTCAACGCTCCTGGTTGCGCCGCTGTACGCGGCGTTCCCAGCTGTTCGGGTGGCGGATGACCACGCCGGCGGCGCCGCCGTCGCCGGCGAGCCGGATCCGCGGCGTTCCGGGCAGGCGCTCGGGTGTGGTCTTGTCCTTGAAGCCGCCGATGCCCTGGTCCATCTCCGAGGTGTCCGCCACCCACCCGTCGGGGATGATGATCGTGACACCGCCCATCTGCCCGTGCGCCTCTATCGCGATCTCCGGCAACCGGCATTCGGTCCGGGTGAAGTCGAGCTTGACGCTGCCCATGCCGCCGTACACGGTGATCTGCGCGGGTACCCGCCAGCGCCCCGTCCGCGCGGCGCCGTTCATGCCTCCCTTGATGACGAGCGGCTCCGCCGGAACCTCCTGCGGCAGATCCGCGGTGAGAGGCGCGAGGTCGGCGTACGTCTTGGCGTTGAGTGCCCGGTCCAGCCGGGCTTCCAGCTCGCTGAAGTCGATTCGCCCTTCGGCGGCAGCCGTGTTCAACCGTTCCACCACCGCTTCGCGCTCGTCGTGTGAGACGCGCAGCTGATGAGGGCGGAGGGGAGCCGGCTGCTGGTTCTCGCCCATGGGTGTTCGCTTTCGGGTAGGGGTGGTTCCCGGGGATCCCTGAGGAGGTCACCACGATACACCCCCCATAACGCCGGTTATGAGGGGTGTTGAGCGGTCATGAGGCTTGACCGCGGACCTGGGTGTAATGGAAGCTGTTACAGCGAGGAGGTGGTGATGGGGGCCAACAGCCGATTGACCGTAGCGACGCACGCGCTGACGTGGCTGGCGTTGGCGCATCGCCGTGGCCAGGAGGTCCTCACATCGGACCAGGTCGCCGCCAGCGTCAACACCAACCCCGTGATCATCCGGCGCAGCCTGGGCGACCTGCGGCGGGCCGGTCTGGTGGAGGTGCGCCATGGCGCCGGCGCGGGCTGGCGTCTCGCCCGCGCGCCGGAGGAGATCACCCTGCTCGAGGTGCTTGACGCCGTCGACGTGGAGCAGCCGTTCGGCCTGCACCGCACCGAGCCCAATCTGGAGTGCCCGGTCGGCCGTGGCATCCGGCCCGCCCTGAGCAAGGTCTACGGCCGGGCCGAACAGGCCATGCGCCAGGAGCTCGCCGGCACGTCGATCGCCGACGTGCTGCGCGAGACGCTGGTGGGCTAGCCGATCCGTCCGATCGCCAGGCAGTCGCCACGCCCCTTGTTGTAACAACTGTTGTTCCAGCCACTCAGGAGGAGAGTAGATGGAGGCCTCACGGTGTCCCATCGTCGAGCTGCGCCAGTACACGCTGCGCCCCGGGCAGCGGGACGTCCTGATCGACCTGTTCGACCGGGAGTTCGTCGAGACCCAAGAGGCGGCAGGCATGACCGTCCTGGGGCAGTTCCGAGACTTGGACGACCCTGACCGGTTCGTCTGGCTCCGCGGCTTCGAGGACATGCCCCGCCGCGCGGAGGCCTTGGAGAGCTTCTACTCCGGGCCGACCTGGCGGGCACGCAGGGACGAGGCGAACGCAACGATGATCGACTCCGACGACGTCCTGTTACTGCGGCCGGCCTCGCCTGCGAGCGGCCTCCCGGCGCCGATGGGGAGCAGGCCGGCCCCCGGCGAGCCGGCTGCGGCGCCGTCATCACTCGTCGTCGCCACGATCTGGTACGGCCGCGCCCCGTTCGACGCGGCGTTCGTCGAGTTCTACGAGCGGTGCGTGCGACCCGTACTGGCCGAGTCGGGCGGCGAGCCGTTGGCGTACCTGCGTTCCGAACACTCCCCCAACACCTTCCCCGCCCTGCCGGTGCGGGCGGACGAGGAGGTCTTCGTGTGGTTCGCGCGGTTCACCGGCCAGAGCCACTTCCACGATCACCTTGATCGCCTGCAGCGTTCAGTGCGCTGGCACGAGGACGTGCTGCCTGCCCTCGCGCAACGGTTGGCCGGGCCATCGCAACGGCTGCGGCTGGCACCCACCGAGCGGTCACTGCTGCGTTGAACTCGGCCGGCCTCGAAGCCGGAGATCCTCCGCCGCGTCGTGGTCGAGCGGCGCGCGGAGGGCGGAAGCGAGATCCGTCCCCCGCGCCGCTTGACCATGACGCAGGGTCAAGCTCCCAGCATGGTGGCATGACCACGGAAACCCGTGCGATCGAGGCCGCCGGACCGCGCGCGGCGTACGGCGAGCACGGCGTGATGGAGAGAGGCGACAGGACGATGCGGCACTTCACGATCCAGCACGGCAGCGTCACGATCCCGGTGTCTCGGCACGGTCGGGGGCGAACGCTGATCCTGTGCCCCGGGCTGAACTCGACGCAGGCGGACCTGCGCGAGCCGCCCAGGAGATTGTCGACCTGAATCTCGAGATCGACGTGGTCAGGTCCGACATCCTCGACCGGTACAGAAAGATCGACCGGCCCATCAGCATGATCATGTCCACCTCGATGGCCGGCGACGGCGGCGAAGGGCAGGTGTCCCGGCTCAACCAGCACTGGCGCGCCGGCGTTGAGCGGCTTGTCCGCGAGCAGCCGCACATCGCCACCACCTGGCTCGACGCCGACCACGGGCTGGTCTTCACCCATGCCCGGGACATCGCCGAGATCATCCGCAGAGCACCGGGACCGGCGACCTCTTGAGCGACTCCTGGAAGCGGGTCTGATGCTGACCATCGGTGAGCTGGCGTCGTACGCCGGGGTGACGGTGCGCGCGGTGCGGCACTACCACGCCAAGGGCCTGCTGCCGGAGCCGGAGCGGGACCGCTCCGCTACCGCCGATACGACGCCGGCGCAGTGGTGGAGCTGATCAGGATCCGGGCCCTCGCCGAGGCGGGGGTTCCGCTGGCGCGGGTGCGGGAACTGCTGCGGGCCGGCGAGGAAGAGTTCGCCGCGGCGGTGGCGGGCATCGACAGGCGGCTGCGAGCGGAGATCCGGGAACGGCAGCGGCACCGTGAGCGCATCGCCCGGCTCGCCTCGGGGGACAGCCTGGCGCTGCCCTCGGAGGTGGTCGAGTATCTCGACCGGCTGCGGGCGCTCGGAGTCGACGAGCGGATCGTCCGAGCCGAGCGTGACGGTTGGATCCCGCTGTCCGCGCTCTCACCCGCGCGGGTACCGGAGTGGACGGCGCGCAAGCGGGAGCAGATCGATGACCCGCGGTTCGTCTGCTTCTACCTCACCCTGAGCGAGGCTCTCGACCGGGCCGACGACGACCCGCGGCCGGCCGAGCTGGCCGACGAGCTGTCCGCCTACATCACGTGTATGGCCGACGAGCGGGGCGACCACTATGTCGATGACACCGATATCGAGTCGCCACTCGTCAAGCTGATGGACACGCTCGCGTTCGATACGGTGCCGCCGGCTCGTCGCCAGGTCGCGGCCTCGTCCGGAACGGCAGCCACCTCATCGGCCCTGAAGCCCGGGCGTGACGGTGTCCGGGGTGTGCATGCCGTACGGGTGTCAGGGCGTCCGCTCAGAGGCTTCCGGCCAGGCGCAGTGGAAGACGTGTTGTCCGGGGCCGGCCTCGACAGCGGGCTCTCCGGGCAGGTCGACGACGGCGGTCGTGTTCTGCGGAACGCGCACGGCGACGGTCAGCCGCTCCCCGTCACGCCGCCAGTTCACCTCCGCCTCGCCGTAGGGGGTGTGATGGGCGGCGCGGGCGTGGGTGAGGCCGCCGCCGGGACGCGGGCGGACGGAGATGCGGCGGTAGCCGGGCCCGGCAGGGGCGAGACCGGCCACGGTGCGGTGCATCCAGTCCGCGACCGCGCCGAGCGCGTAGTGGTTGAAGGAGGTCATCTCGCCCGGGTTGACGGAGCCGTCGGGCAGCATGCTGTCCCAGCGCTCCCAGATCGTGGTGGCGCCCATCGTCACCGGATACAACCAGGAGGGGCGGTTGCGCTGGGTCAGGAGCCGGTAGGCGGTGTCGTAGGCGCCGACCGAGCACAGGGCGTCGCAGATGAGCGGGGTGCCGACGAAGCCGGTGCCGATGCGGTGGTCGTCGTCGGCGACGAGCTCGACCAGGCGGCGTCCGGCGCGTTCGCGCTGTTCGGGGCCATCGAACAGGTCCACGGTCAAGGCGAGGGCGTAGGCGGTCTGGGTGTCGCAGGCCAGCCGGCCGGAGGGCGTGACGAACTCGCGGCGGAAGGCCGTCCGCACCTGCCCGGCCAGCTCGGCGTAACGGGCGGCGTCGGCGTCACGGCCGAGCAGTTCCGCCGTGTCCGCCACGACCTGCGCCGACCAGGCGTGGTAGGCGGTGGCGACGAGCGCCCGGTCGGTACGGGCCCTGCCGGGATCGTCCGAGGGCGCGGCCGGGTCCAGCCAGTCGCCGAACTGGAAGCCCTCGTCCCACAGGTGGTCCCTGGTGAGGGAGGCGACCTGGTCCACCCACGCGGTCATGCTCGGGTACTGGCGCCGCAGCAGGCCGAGGTCGCCGGTGCGCTCATAGAGCGTCCACGGGACGAGCACGGCGGCGTCGCCCCAGGCCGCCGCCGGGGACAGTCCGAACATCAGCGGCACCCACGGCACGTAGTGCGGCACGGTGCCCACCTCCGACTGCTCGGCCGCCAGGTCGGCCAGCCACGATGACAGCGGCCCCGCACAGTCGTACAGGAAGGCCGCGGCGGGGGCGAAGACCTGGATGTCGCCGGTCCAGCCGAGCCGCTCGTCGCGCTGCGGGCAGTCGGTGGGCAGGTCGACGTAGTTGCCGCGCATGCTCCAGACCACGTTGTCGTGCAGCCGGTTCAGCAGCGGGTCGGAACACTCGAACGCGCCGGCGGGCCGCATGTCGGTGTGGCAGACCACGGCCACCACGTCAGCCGGGTCGAACGCGCCGGGCCAGCCGTCGATCTGCGCGTAGCGGAAGCCGTGCGTGGTGAAGCGGGGCTCGAAGGTCTCCGGCTCGGCGTCGCCGCGCAGCGTGTAGCGGTCCTCGGCGGCGGCCGCGCGCAGCGGGCGCACGGCGAGGGCGCCGTCCTCCAGGACCTCGGCGTGGCGCAGGGTGACCGTGTGCCCCGCCGGGCCGTGCACGCGGATGCGCAGGCGGCCGACGAGGTTCTGGCCGAAGTCGAGGAGGGTCTCGCCGTCCGGGCCGGTCAGCACCTCGGCGGGGGACAACGTCTGGGTACGGCGCACGGGCGGGCCCGTGGGGGCGACCAGCAGCGCCGGATCGTGGGACAGGGCGTCGGCGGGCAGCCAGGAGGAGTCGTCGAAGCCGGGCTCGGACCAGCCCGCGGGGTGCAGGCGCGCGTCGTGTTTCTCGCCGTCGTACAGGCCGGCCTCGGTGACCGGGCCGCGGGCGCAGCGCCACGCGTCATCGGTGACGATCACGTCGGTGGTGCCGTCGATGTAGGCGATCTCGAGCTGGGCGATGAGGGCGGTGCGCTCGCCGTACAGGTCGCTCTTGCCGCCGCCGAAGCCGATGCGGCCCCGGTACCAGCCGTCGGCGAGGGTGGCGCCGATGGCGTTGGCGCCCTCGCGCAGCAGGCCGGTGACGTCGTGGGTGCGGTAGCGCAGGCGGTGGCGGTAGCTGGTCCAGCCGGGGGCTAGCACGTCGTCGCCGACCACTCGGCCGTTGATCTCGGCCTCGTAGATGCCGTGGGCCGTGATGTAGAGGCGGGCGCGCTCGATCGGAGCGCGCAGGGTGAAGCCGCGGCGCAGCAGGAGCGCGGGACCGTCGGGTGCGCCGAGCAGTTCCAGCGGTGGCGCGGCGGTCGTGGCCTGCCAGTCGGCGGGCTCCAGGAGGCCGGTTTCCACGTGCGACCATGCGCTCCAGTCGCTGGTCGAGCCGTCGGCGCCGTGCACTCGCACCCGTGCGGCGCGCCGTTCCCGCGAGCCCAGCGGCGCACCGGGCCACGGCACGAGCGCGGACTCGCCCGACTCGATCCGGCCGGTGGACAGGCCGTCGCCGAGTTCGATCTCGTACGCCTGCTGGATCCATCCCGGCAGGTCCGTGGCCACGGTCCAGGACAGGCGCGGTTCGGGTTCGCCGATGCCGAGGGGGTCTCGGTGGTGTTCGAAGGCCACTGCGGAAACGTACGGAGAGGTCATGTCACCCCTTGATGGCGCCGGCGGTCATGCCGGCGACGATTTTGCGGTTGAAGAAGACGAACAGCACCAGCGGGGGGATCGTGATGAGGACGATGTCCATGAACAGCAGGTTCCACTGGGTGTTGTACTGGCTCTGGAAGTTGTAGAGGGTGACCTGCACCGTGGCGTTCTCGTCGCCGGGGAGCAGGTAGAGCGGGTTGACGAAGTCGTTGAAGATGTTGACCGAGCTGACCAGGACGACCGTGACGGTCACCGGCCGCAGCAGCGGGAAGATCACCTGGAAGAACAGCCGGAAGCCGCCGCAGCCGTCGATCTGGGCGGCCTCGTCCAGCTCGCGCGGGATGGCGGCGATGAACGCGCGGAACAGCAACATCGCGAACGACAGGTTGAAGGCCACTTCCGCGAGGATCATCCCGGGCAGGGTCTTGAACAGGCCGAGCGCCTGCAGCAGCCAGATCGTCGGCACCACCGCGGGCGGGATGATCAGACCCGTCAGTACGAGGAAGTCGGCCAGCTTGGCGACCTTGCCCGGGCGGCGCTGCAGGACGAACGAGGCCATGGCGGCGAAGACGACGAGCAGGGTGACCGAGGCGACGGTGATGATGGTGCTGTTGACGTAGGCGCGCAGCAGCACGTAGTCGCGCGCCTCGATCACGGCCATGAAGTTCTCGACGACCGGCCAGCTGGTGGGCCAGGAGAAGTCCAGGTCGATGGCCTGTTCCGGGTTCTTCACGGCGGTCAGCAGCATGAGCGCGAACGGGACCAGGAAGATCACGGTGGCCAGGACCAGCGCGACGGTCTCGCCGCTGAGCCTTCTCAGTGCTGTCATGCGGTGACCTGCCTCTTGCCGAGGAAGTAGTTGAGCGGCACGGCGATGGCCGCGACGACGAGGAAGAGGATCACGTTGCCGGCGGTCGACAGGCCGAAGAAGCCTGCCTGGTACTGCTTGTAGATGATCGAGGCGATGGTGTCGCTGGTGAAGCCGGGACCGCCGCGGGTCATCGTCCAGATGAGATCGAACGAGCGCAGCCCGGCGATGAACGACAGGATGATCACCGAGTAGGTGGCCGGCCAGGACAGCGGCAGCGTGATGTGCCGGAAGCGGTGCCAGGCGCCGCCGCCATCCACCGCGACCGCCTGGTAGTACTCGCGCGGGATGGACATGATGCCGGCGATGTAGATGACGGTGGCCAGGCCGACCCCCTTCCACACGTCCACCAGCGCGACGGACAGCAGCGCGGTGGTGGCGTCACCGAGCCAGTCGCGCCCGTCGATCCCGACCAGCGCGAGGGCCTGGTTGACGAGGCCCGTCTGCGGTTTGAGCAGCATGGCGAAGGTGATGCCGACCGCGACGGTGGAGACCAGCGTCGGGAAGAACACCACCGAGCGCAGGAATCCGCGCAGCCGCAGCCTGCCGGTGAGCAGGACGCCGAGCAGCAGCCCGAGCACGACCTTGAGGCCGCTGGTGACGACGGCGTAGATGATCGTGTTCTGGAAGCCGATGCGCAGGTTCTGCTCGGCCAGGAAGTCGCGGAAGTTCTGCAGGCCGACGAACTCGCTGTCGAACAACGTCCAGCGGGTGAGCGCGAAGTAGAAGGCCATCGCCGTCGGCACCAGGAAGATGACCAGGAACACGGCGGCGGCGGGTAGATAGAGCGCGTACGGGTAGGCCGCGTCGCGCCGGCGGCGGGAGGCGCGGGCGCGCGCATGCCCGGGTGCCGGGCCGGGCCCCGTGCGGGGCCCGGTGTCCTGCCTGGTCACCACCCTGCCAGCCCCAGTTGCTTGGCCTGCTTCTCGACGTCCTTGTCGTACTGGGCGGCCCCTTCGGCGGCCGGGGTCAGGCCGGAGCCGACGGCGACCGTGATCTGCTCCAGGGACGGGCCCTTCACCGGCGAGACGAACTCCAGCGCCGGCGCCGTGGCACCCTCGTCCACGTAGGCCTGCAGGTCCTTGGCCGCCTGGATGGCGTCGTCGGGCAGTTCGGCCCCGGTGATCCGGTACGGCCCGGCCGGCGGCACGGCCTTGGTGACCGCGTCGGCCGCCGCCGGCGAGGCGACGAAGGCCAGGAACTTCTTGGCCGCCTCCAGTTTCTCGGTGGTCTTGGCGATGTAGATGCCGGCCGGCTCCCAGATGGTGGCGCCGTTCTTGGCGGCGTCGGTGCCGGGGATGCCGAAGAAGCCGATGTCGGTGGCCGCCTGTGGCATGGTGGCGACGAACGGCGGGAGCTGGGCGCTCAGCATCGGGTAGTGCGCACCCTTGCCCTCGGCCAGCAGCTTCATGCCCTGGTCGGCGGTGGCCGAGCCGAAGCCCTCCTGCAGGTATCCCTTGGCGTGCACTTCGGCCAGGTGGTCGAAGCCGGCCCTGGCGGCGGGGGTGGTGGCGAACTTGGCCTTGTTGGCCGTGTAGTCCTGGGCGAAGGTCGGCGCCGCCGCCTGCACGTTGTAGTAGTCGCCCAGCACGAACAGCTGCGAGGTCCAGGTGTCCTTGTACGTGCCGATCACCGGGGCGATGCCGGCTGCTTTGATCTTGTCATTGTTGGCCGTGAAGTCGGCCCAGGTCTTGGGCACCTCCAGCTTGAGCTGCTCGTAGACCTTGCGGTTGTAGAGGATGCCGCCGCCCATGGCGGTGCCGCCGGGGACGCCGTAGGCCTTGCCGTCCTGGCTCACCACGGGCAGGAAGTCCTTGGCCACGTTGGCCAGCACCGGGTCGCCGGTGAGGTCGACCATGGTCTGCGCCGGGTTGAGCGCCTGCAGCAGCGACCCGGAGTTGTACCAGAACACATCCGACATGTCGCCCGTCGAGAGCCGCGTCTTGACGATGTTGTCGCCCTCGCTGCCTCCAGGCCGGGTCTCTATCTCGATCTTGATAGTGGGATTGGCCTGCATGAACGTGTCCGCGAGCGCTTCGGCGGTGTCCACCGTGGCCGCGCTGTTGTCGATGAGGAATTCCAAGGTGACCGGGCCGGTGGCGGCGGTTCCGGAATCGGAGCCGGAGCCGCACGAGGTCAGAGCCGCCATCGCGAGAACGGCCAGGGCCGCTCCCGGCACGCGGTGCGAGGTCTTCACAACGCCCCTCCGGGTTCGTTTGAAACGATTTAAGCGCCCCCGATGCGAGTTAACGTAGGCGTTACTCGGCAGGCCGTCAAGAGTGTCCTTGGGGAACGGTCTCCTATCGTGACTGTTGTGAAGACGGGCCGGACAACCCCTCAGATCGAAAAGTTGGGTAACGTTATCCATCCTGTCCGGACGGGCCGCCCCTTACAATCGGGCGAGTCGAGTGGGCGGAAAGGTGGCTCATGGGCACACGAGACCAGCAGCGCAGGGTGACCATCACCGACGTGGCCGAGCACGCCCAGGTCTCCACCACGGCGGTGTCGAAAGTGCTGCGCAACGCCTACGGCGTCAGCGAGGCCATGCGGATCAAGGTGCAGGCCGCCATCGACGAGCTGGGCTACCGCCCCCACAACGCGGCCCGGGCCATGCGCGGGCGCACCTTCACCATCGGCGTGCTCCTCCCCCACATCCGCAACCCCTTCTTCGCCGACATCCTCGACGGCCTGACAGATGAGATCTCCCCCAGCGGCTACCAAGCGATCATGGTCCAGAGCGGCGGCAACGACCCCGCGGCAGAGCGCCGGGCCAGTGACGCGCTGGTCGACCGGCAGGTGGACGGCGTCCTCTGGGTCGCTCCGGTCTGCACCAGAGGACAACTGGAGAAACTCGCGAAGGACATCCCCCTCGTCGTGCTCGGCCGCCACGACCGCTCGGCACTGTACGACTGCGTGCTCGACGACGACGAGGTCGGCGCCGAGCTCGTGGTCGAGCACCTCATCGCGCTCGGCCATCGCCGCATCGCGCACATCACGCAGAAGGACACCGTCGGGGGCCGCGCCGCCACCCTGCTGCACACGATCAGGGCCGCGACCTACGAGCGGATGATGACCGAGCACGGCCTGGCCGACCACATCGCCGTCGCCGCCACCGCCTACACGGAGGAAGGCGGCTACGACGGCGCGCGCGAGCTGCTGGCCCGCGATCCCCGCCCCACCGCCATCTTCGCCGGCGCCGACCAGGCCGCCTTCGGCGCCCTCGCCGCCGTCCACGAGGCGGGCCTGAGCGTGCCCGGCGACATCTCGGTGGCGGGCTACGACAACGCACGCCTGACCGGCCTCGCGCACGTCGCGCTCACCAGCGTCGACCAGGACGGCGCCATCATGGGGCAGACCGCAGGCCGGCTGCTGCTCGAACGCATCGCCGGCCGTACCGCCGCGGTCCGTTTCTCCGTCACCCCGACCCTTGTGGCCCGCCGTTCCACAACATCCCCGGGCGAACGGTAGCCGGGAAAAGGGTTGGACCGGGTGATGCTCGGGCTTGTAGCTTGCGGGTGACCGTGACGCCGCCCCGGGAGGTGAGACCCATGAACGCTGTATCGATGTGGGTGCTCCCCCTTCCCGTCACGGCCGGGCGATCGACGTAGGTGTCGCCGGGAGCGCCTCGCCACCAGGCACTCCCGAAAGGCAACACCTATGTTCGACGTGATCATTTCCGGGTGCGGGCCGACCGGCGCGATGCTGGCCGCCGAACTGCGGCTGCACGACGTGCGGGTACTCGTTCTGGAGAAGGAAACCGAGCCCAAGTCGTTCGTCCGCATCGTCGGCCTGCATATTCGCAGTCTCGAGCTGATGGCGATGCGCGGGCTGCTGGATCGCATGCTCCAGCACGGAAGGCAGCGTCCGGCCGGCGGCTTCTTCGCCGGCATCGCCAAACCCGCGCCCGTGGGTCTGGATTCCGCGCACGCCTATCTGCTGGGCATCCCGCAGCCGGTCATCGAGCGCCTGCTCGAAGAACATGCGACCGAACGGGGCGCGCAGGTCCGGCGCGGTTGCGCGGTGGCCGGTTTCGAGCAGGACGACGAGGGTGTGACCGTCGAGCTGGCCGGCGGGGAACAGCTGCGTTCGCGCTACCTCGTCGGCTGTGACGGCGGGCGCAGCACGGTGCGCAAGCTGCTCGGTGTCGGCTTCCCCGGCGAGCCCTCGCGGACCGAGACGCTGATGGGCGAGATGGAAGTGGGTGTGCCGCAGGAGGAGATCGCCGCCAGGGTGAGCGAGATCCCCGAGACCCGCCAGCCGTTCTGGCTCCGGCCCTTCGGCGGAGGCGTCTACAGCGTCGTCGTCCCCGCCGCGGGAGTCGGCGACCGCGCGGAACCGCCCACCCTCGAGGATTTCCGGCAACAGCTGCGCGCCATCGCCGGAACCGATTTCGGCGTGCACTCCCCGCGCTGGTTGTCCCGCTTCGGGGATGCCACCCGGCTGGCCGAACGTTACCGGGTCGGCCGGGTGCTGCTGGCCGGCGACGCGGCACACATCCATCCGCCCACCGGCGGGCAGGGCCTCAACCTGGGCGTTCAGGACGCGTTCAACCTCGGCTGGAAACTGGCCGCGCAGATCCGCGGCTGGGCGCCGGAAACGCTGCTTGACACCTACCAGGCCGAACGCCATCCGGTCGCCGAGGACGTGCTGGACAACACCCGGGCCCAGATGGAACTGCTGTCCGCCGAACCGGGCGCGCGGGCCGCGCGCAAGTTGCTCACCGAACTGATGGACTTCGACGAGGTGAACCGCCACCTGATCGAGAAGATCACCGCGATCGGCGTCCGCTACGACTTCGGCGCAGGCCCCGACCTGCTCGGCCGCCGCCTGCGCGACATCGACGTGCAACAGGGCCGCCTCTACGGTCTGCTGCACCGCGGTCGCGGCCTGCTGCTGGACCGAACCGGACGCCTGGCCGTCGGCGGCTGGTCGGACCGGGTCGATCACCTCGCCGATCCCACGGCGGCACTGGATGTTCCGTGCGTCCTGCTACGCCCCGACGGCCACGTCGCCTGGATCGGCGACGATCAGCAGGACCTGGACGACCACCTCTCCCGCTGGTTCGGCAAGCCCGCCGGCTGATCTCGCCCGAGCAACCGGAGAACCGCGGCGGTGGGGCGTTCCCGCCTCAGCGGCTCATCGCGGTCTCCCGCCGCACGTACGACAGCTTCTCGGGATTACGAACGTGGTAGGCGCCGGTGACGTAGCCGTTCTCCACGCGCACCGCCACCACGCCGTCGATCTCCCCGTCGACCCGTACGAGCAGCCCAGGGCCGCCGTTGATCTGCACCAGCTCGGCCGACCTCTCCGCGTCGCGCCTCCACCAGCCGGCGGCCAGCAGGCGAGCCACGTTGCCGACCCCCACAACGGGTCGCGGCAGGGCGTGCCTGATTCCGCCGCCGTCGCTCAGAGCGACGACATCCGGCGCGAGGATGTCGAGCAGGCTCTGCAACTCACCGGTCTCGACCGCTCGCTGGAAGGCCTCGATCGCGGCTCGGTGCTCGGCCGGGGAGCCGGTGTTGCGGGGCCGGCGGGTGGCGACGTGCGACCGCGCCCGGTGGGCGATCTGGCGAACCGCGGACGGGCTCCTGCCGACGGCCTGGGCGATCTCCTCGTAGTCCAGGTCGAACACCTCGCGCAGCACGAACACCGCCCGCTCGGTCGGCCCGAGCGTCTCCATGACCAGCAGCATCGCCATGGAGACGCTGTCGGCCAGTTCGACGTCATCGGCCACGTCCGGCGCGGTCAGCAGCGGCTCGGGCAGCCACGGCCCGACGTAGGACTCCTTGCGCCTGCCCAGCGTACGCAGCCGTTTCAGCGCCTGCCTGGTGGCGATCCTGACGAGGTAGGCGCGCTGGTCCAGCACCGGGCCCAGATCGACGCCCGCCCACCGCAGCCAGGTCTCCTGCAGGACGTCCTCGGCGTCGGCGGCTGAGCCGAGCATCTCATAGGCGAGGGTGAACAGCAGGTTGCGGTGGACGACGAACGCCTCGGTGGCCGCGTCCATCGACGGGCCCGTCGATTGCTCGCTGCGTTCGCTCATCGCAGGTTCCCGCCTCTTCGTTCGCGACCGTGGCATATCCATACGATCCCGGCCCTCGCTGCCCTGTGACACCGACGGCCGGTGGTCTATGTCACATGGGCCTTCCTGTCACAAGGATCGGGTCGCCGGGATCTCTTGCTCGTAACGACGTGACACCACGAGCGAGAAAGTCCATCCCATGCCCCGACGTTCGCGTATGCCCAACCCCCTCCCCTTCCCCCCCGAGATGGCGGAAGTCGCCGGTCCTCTGCACCGGTCCCTCACCGACGGCCCGATTCCCATCCAGCTGCGCGCCGGGCAGACCCCCGGCAGCACGTGCTTCACCATCCGGGAGACCGGCAACCTGCGCGAGCTCGGCGAAACCGAGGAGCGCATCACCGCCGTGGCCACCTGGCGCGACGCCACCTACTTCACCGACGCCGAACGGGCCGCGCTGGAGCTGGTGGAGGCGGTCCTCACCCCGAACCCGTCCGGGGAGCGCGTCCCCGCCGAGCTCTACGCCCGACTGGACGCTCCGGCCGGAACGACAACGACCAGAAAGGCATGGACATGAGCAAGATCGCAGTGGCCGGGGCGACCGGGCGGCTGGGCCGGCACGTCGTCGACGTGCTGGGAGAGCTGGGGTGCCAGGTCGTGCCGATGTCCCGGGCCACCGGCGTGGACATCATCACCCGTGAGGGCCTCGCCGAGGCCCTCACCGGGGTCGAGACCATCATCGATGCCGCCTCGTGGCACGCCTCCGACCAGGAGGCCGCGACGGAGTTCTTCCGCGCGTCGGCACGCAACCTGCAGGAGGCGGGCGAGAAGGCGGGGGTCACCCGGATCGCCATGGCGTCCATCATCGGCGTCGACAGGGCCACCGCCGGTTTCCTCGCCGCCAAGAAGGTGCACGAGGAACTCCTGCTGTCCGGCCCGCTGCCCGCCCGCGTTCTGCGGGCCGCGCAGTTCCACGAGTTCGTCGGTCAGCTCCTGGACTGGCAGCAGGGCGGCGACGTCGCCTACGTCCCGGCCCTGCCCGCCCAGCTCGTGGCCTGCCGCACGGTGGCCGAGACACTGGCGGACCTTGCCCTCGTCCCCGGCACGCCCGCCCCGGGAACACCGATCCCCGAGATCGCCGGACCCCGCAAGGAGACCTTGTCGGAGGCGGCCGCACTTCTCGGCGCCCGCCGCGGCGTCAAGGTCGTCGGGGTCGACGGGTCCGGCATGCCCGATGCCGAGATCGCCGCCGACGGCGGATTCCTGCCCAGCCCGCATGCCACGCTCGCCGGACCCACCTTCCGTGAGTGGCTCGACACCCAGCCCTGAGCCGACCTTGCCCGTGTTCTCGAAACTCCACCACCCGGGCCCGAGAACGAGGGCTCCCCCGAGCCTCGCCCTCGGAGACTCACTGGCCGCCTCATCGGACGACATCTTCAGAAAAGGGCTCACTCATGCCCGTCACCACGATCGGCACGACGACCGCACTAATTCTCATCGATCCGCAGAACTTCGTCGTCGGCCTCCCCACCACTCCCTCCACCGGCTCGGAGGTGGTGGCCCGTGCGGTCGAACTGGCTGACGCCTTTCAGCCTTTCACCACCACGACGGGCTGGGACGCCGTCGTAGCGTCACACAGCTCGTGCTGGCCGGGATCGCCACCAGCAGCGGCGTGGAGTCCACCGCCCGCGCCTGACGGTCCCACACGATCACCGGACGAAAGGACACATGATGACGGAAGCACTGGAATTGCCGCTGCACATGCGGCGGAACGGGCTTGACCCGGTCGAGGAGCTGGCCCGGGTTCGCGACGGCGAGGGTGTGGTGCGGGTGGAGACGCCGTTCGGCCTGCCCGCGTACCTGGTCTGCCGCCACGAGGAGGTGCGCCGGGTGCTGGCGGATCCGGTCCGGTTCAGCAGCGCCCTGACGCCGTTCCCCGGATCGGGGCAGATGAACGCCGACGAGCTGGCCAAGATGCAGGCCGGGCAGCTGATCGGATTCGACCCGCCCGAGCACACGCGGTTGCGCCGGATGCTCACCCCGGAGTTCACGGTACGGCGGATGCGCCGGCTTGAGCCGCGGATCAGCGAGATCGTCGAGGCGGCTCTGGACGATCTGGAGCGGGCGGGCAAGCCGGCTGATCTGGTGGCGCACTTCGCGCTGCCGGTGCCGTCGCTGGTGATCTGCGAGCTGCTGGGCGTGCCGCATGCCGACCGCGCCGAGTTCCAGGAGCGTTCCGCGCGCATGCTGGACGCCTCCCTGCCGATGGAGCAGCGCGTCGCGGCGCAGCGGGAGGACCGCGCCTACATGGCCGGCCTGGTGAGCCGCGCGCAGGCCGACCCGGGCGAGGACCTGCTCGGCATGCTGGTACGCGAGCACGGCCACGATCTCAGCACCGACGAGCTGATCGGCATCGCGAGCCTGCTGCTGCTGGCCGGGCACGAGACGACCTCGAACATGCTGGGCCTGGGCACCCTGGCCCTGCTCCGGCACCCTGACCAGCTGGCGATGATCCGCGAGGATCCGGCCCAGGTCGAGCCCGCCGTCGAGGAGCTGTTGCGCTGGCTGTCCGTTGTGCAGTCGCTGCTGCCACGCACGACCACGACGGAGGTGGAGATCGCCGGGCATGCCATCCCGGCGGGCTCGCTCGTGATCTGCTCGTTTCCCGCCGCCAACCGCGACCCAGCCTTCGTCGACGATCCTGAGACCCTCGACGTCACCCGGGGAGCCGCCGGCCACGTCGCGTTCGGCCATGGCGTGCACCACTGCCTCGGGGCGCCGCTGGCGCGGATGGAGATGCGCATCGCCTTCCCCGCGCTGCTGCGCCGCTTCCCCGGCCTCGCCCTGGCCGATCCGTACGAGCAGGTGGACTTCCGCGTCTTCAGCCTCGTGTACGGCGTGCACACGCTGCGGGCGACCTGGTGAGCCCAGGGCCGTAGAGAGCCGACACGATATAATGCCAGGTGAAGCCCGGTTTGCCGGGTGCGGCGGTGGGGCCCGCCGCCGCACCCGGCCCCGCGATGCGCTCGACGATCCGCTGTGCGAGAACGATCCGCGCCTTCCTGCCCCAGCCGGACGAGCTCACGTCGAAGGGTGAGGGAGGGCAGCGTGATGAACCACCGCGGTGAGCATCCGACGCCTGCAGCACCCGGGCAGGGAGCCGAACGTCAGGCGCTGTGGCTGGTGGTGGGATACGACCGGCATCCGGCCGCGCGACGCGCGCTGGCGACCGCCGCCGACCTGGCCGTCCGGCTGGGAGCGCGGCTGCTGGTGGTGCATGTCGTCGATCTGGACGACTACCCCATCGATCCCGACGCCTGTGACTGGGACGCCTACGCCGAGCAGGCGGTGGCCGGCGAACGCGCCCAGGTCGAGGCCCTGCTCGCCGGTCATCCGCTCCCGTGGAGCTGGCAGGTCGGCCATGGGGATCCGGCGCGGCAGCTGGTGGATCTGGCCGCCCGCCACCAAGCCCTGATGATCGTCATCGGCGCGGCCCGGCATGAGTGGGGCACCCACCTTCTGACCGGCTCGGTCGCCAAGCACCTCGCCCGCCACGCCGACCAGCCGGTGCTGCTGGTCCCCGAACAGCCCTCCGGTTGAAGCCGTCCGATCGAGTGACGTACGCGCTGCGGCGGCCGTGGCTCGGGCACCGTCCCGGGCCGGGTCAGGCGGTGCGGCGGGAGCGGGCCAGAGCGAGCCCGCCGAGGACCATGGCGATCAGCCCGACCACCAGGTCCACCCAGCCCCCGACTATTCCGTAACCGGTGCCGGGACCCCCCTCGGCGGCGGCCACAACCAGCCCGCCGATGACCGTGCAGGCCAGCCCCGCTCCCAGGGCCACGGCGGCCCCCCTTCTCCCGCCGTTGCCGATACGGCGGGCGGAGCGGGCCAGAGCCAGCCCGCCGATGACGGCGCCGGCCAGCCCCAGCAGCGCGCCCACCACGGACCAGAGACGCCCGGAGGTGAAGGTGTAGGCATCGACGGGCTGGACCAGAACGTGCGCGGCGGCGGTGGTCAGGTGGTGGAGGGACATGAAGATCCTTTCGGTCGGATGACGGGCCCCGCGGCGCGCTGGATCGCCTGTGCCGGTCGAGATGCCGGTGACGAGCGCGCGTCTCGGAGGCGCCGTGTGGTGATCGGGTTGTGTGCGTGGGTCTCGATCGCGGGCCTGTCCTGGCCGCGTCAGCCGCTCGGCTCGGTCCGGCGGGAGCGGGCCAGAGCCAGTCCGCCGAGGACCGCACCGGCCAGCCCCAGCACCAGGGCCACGGCCGCCCCGAACACTCCGTTGCCGGTGCCGAGACCACCGTCGGCGACGGCCAGTTTCACCGCGCCGTTGAGCCCGCCGATCAGCCCCGCCCCCAGAGCCACGGTGGCCGCCCCTCTCCCGCCGTTGCCACGGCGGACGGAGCGGTGCGCCGGCCAGCCGATGATCACGCTGGCCAGCGCCACCAGCGCGGCCACGCTGGCCCAGACGCGCGCAGGGGTCCCGATGAACGTGTCGACACCCTGGCCCGCGCATTCAGCGGCCGTCGTACAGACTGGCGAGGCCACCTGCGTGGCCAGCACAACCAGGACGGACATGGAGCATCCTTTCGGTCGGATGACGGGCGCCCGCAGCGCGTGGGTCGCGGTGGCGTGGCCTATGCCGGTCGGGGTTTGGTGACGAGCGTGAGCGCCCGGCGGGGTTTCACTGACTCGATCGTCGCGCCGTCGACGCAGGCACGGCCTCCGCCTGCGGATGGCTGCCTCTACGCAGTTCCGCGTAGACGGCTCGTGCCCCGGTACGCCCGTCGTCGTAGGCGGCCGCGCCGCTGGGCGGAGTGTTCTCGCGGGCGGCGACCGTAGGATCGAGGCATGAAAGGCCGCGCCGTGTCGTTGCGCCTGCCGGTGCCGGCGCAGGAGGTGTTGCTCGCGCTGTTCATCACCGTGATGCAGGTGCAGGGCACGATAGTCCGCAATGCCGGCGAGGTGGTCCAGCGTCCCCTGACCGACCTCGGAAACCTGGGATATGCCCTGCTGGTCGCCAGTGGTGTGGTCGTCGCCGTCCGCCGCCGGTGGCCGGTTCCGGTGTTCGTCGTCGCCGCGTCGGCCAGCTTGGTGTACTACGGTCTCGGCTTCCCGGACGGGCCCGGCTGGCTCGGGCTCTTCGTCGCCCTGTACACCCTGGCCGCCTACGGTGACGGGCGCCGGGCGCTGGTGATCGCCGGCGTGGGCACCTCGGTGCTCACCATCGGCTGGCTGGTCGCCGCGGCCGACATCGAACCACGCGCCGCCATCGGCTGGGTGTACTTCCGGATCGGCGCGTCGGTCATGAGCGCGGCCCTCGGCGAGTCCGTCCGGTCCCGGCAGGTCATCGCGGCCGAAGCTCAGCAGCGCGCCGAGCTGGCTGAGCGGACTCGTGAGGAGGAAGCGCGGGCGCGGGTGGACGCCGAACGGCTCCGGATCGCGCGCGAGGTCCACGACACCGTCGCTCACGCCATAGCGATCATCAACGTGCAGTCCGGTGTCACCGCGCACGTGCTCGACAAGCGGCCGGAAGTGGCGCGCGAGGCGCTGCGGGCCATCGAGCAGACCAGTTCCCGGGCGCTGCGGGAGATGCGGGCCATCCTCGGAGTGCTCCGTGACGACGACGATGACGGCGGGCGGGAGCCGTACCCCCGGCTGGGGCAGATCGACGAACTGGCCGCCAAGGCACGCCAGGCGGGACTCGACGTCAAGCTCGATGAGGCCTCGCCCGCGACGCCGTTGCCCAGCGCGGTGGGAAGCGCCGCCTACCGGATCGTCCAGGAATCGATCACCAACGTGATCCGCCACGTCGGCCCGACCCGCGTGACGGTGGAGCTGAAGGCAGGGATCGAGGATTTGGAGATCCGCGTGACCGATGAGGGCCGTACCGTCCGGGATCATGACTCGGCGGATCCGCGCCCGCCGGCCCGGCATCCGAGCAGCACGGGCCGCTCGGCCGAGCCCGGCCGCGGGATCGCCGGCATGCGCGAGCGCTGCCGGCTGCTGGGCGGGGAGCTCGACGCCGGGCCGCTCGCGGGCGGCGGGTTCGAGGTCAGGGCACGGCTGCCCCTCGCGCCGACCGGGTCGCGCCTGTGAACGCGGCGGCCGCCTCACCGATCAGGGTGCTGCTCGCCGACGACGAGGCTCTCGTGCGGTCCGGGTTCAAGGTCCTGCTCGACCTCGAGGACGACATCACGGTGGTGGGCGAGGCCACCAACGGCGCAGAAGCGGTCGAACGGGCCCGCGCCGGCCATCCCGACGTCGTCCTCATGGACATCCGCATGCCGCAACTGGACGGGATCCAGGCCACCGCCCAGATCGTCCGGACGCGCGGGCTGGAGCAGGTGCGGGTCCTCATCCTCACCACCTACGACACCGACGAGTACGTCTTCGACGCCTTGCAGGCCGGCGCCAGCGGGTTCCTGCTCAAGGACGCCGGGCCGGCCGAGTTGCTGCATGCCGTCCGGGTGATCGCCGCCGGGGACGCGCTGCTGGCACCGCGGATCACCCGACGCCTCATCGGCGAGTTCACCACCAGGCGAACAGCCGCCCGGGCTGCGGAGGACCGGCTCGCGGAGCTGACCGAGCGCGAACGCGAAGTGCTGGCCCTGGTGGGGCAGGGCCTGAGCAACCACGAGATCGGCGCCCGGTTGTTTCTCAGCCCGGCCACCGCACGCACCCATGTCAGCCGCGCGATGACGAAACTGGGTGCGCGCGACCGTGCGCAACTGGTCGTCATCGCTTACCAGACAGGGCTGGTCAGCCCGGCGACGTAGCGCGCGGCCAGGCCGGGCTCAGGGCAGCGACCGGGCTGCCTTCCTCCGCGTGTACGAGCCCCGCGGAGCTCGGGAGGACACCGTCGTCACCCCGGGCACTCCTGGGGGCCGATGCTCTGGCCCGCACCGAGGACGGTGACCTGGGCGGGGTTCTCCGGCGACAGGGCGGCGGCCGTGCACACGATCTGGTCGACGGCCAGTGCCGGCAGTTCGTCTGCCGGGGTGGCTACGGTCACCACCAGGTGGCCCGGCTTGGCGGCCACCGAGAACGGGGCGGCTTCGCGCGGGATGTCGGTGGTGATCCCTTCCGCCTGTTCGCTCTGCGTGGGTCCCTCCGCCAGCAGCATGAGCGCGTTCGTTCGGGCTGGTCCACGAGCGGATCGCCGCGTCACCGTGCTGAGCCGGCCGTCCTTCACCAGGTAGAGGGTGATCTTCCAGGTAGGTGCGACGGGTCCGCTCGGCGGGGCGCCCGCGGGGATGGCGTCGCTGGGTTGCACGCCGCAGCCGGCCACGGCGACGAACGACACGAGGCCCGCGGCGAGCACGCGGCGGGCGAGCCAGGCCTTCACCCGTGGCCTCCATCCGGGTCGGGTGCCCGGCGTGGCAGGCGGAGCGTGAAGACGGCGCCGCCGTCCGGGGCGTTGGTGACGGTGAGGTCGCCTCGGTGCAGGCGCGCGTTCTCCCGCGCGATGGCCAGGCCGAGGCCGCTGCCCTCGGACCTGGCCCTGGCCGCGCTGGCCTTGTAGAAGCGGTCGAACACGTGCGGCAGCACCGCTTCGTCCAGCCCCGGTCCGTGGTCGCGGACCTCGACGGCGATCCCGTCCTGGTCGGCGCGCAGCCGTACCGACACCGGTGGCTCGCCGTGCCGCAGGGCGTTGCCGACCAGGTTCGCGAGGATGACGTCCACCCGGCGCGGGTCCAGCCGGGCCGTCACCGCGGAGGCCAGTTCGGTGTGCACCCGCTCCGGCCAGCCCCGGGTACGCAGGGTCGCGCGCACCAGCTCGGCCACGTCGACCTCGTTCAGTGCGAGGGCCGCGACGCCGGAGTCGAACCTGCTGATCTCGATGAGGTCGTTCACCAGGCCGGTGAGGTTGAGCGTCTCCTGGCTGACCAGCCTGGCGGCCCTGCCGGCGGGCTCGGGCAGCCCGTCCGCCTCGTCGTCGAGGACGTCGGCGACCGCGGCGAGCGCGGCCAGCGGGGTGCGCAGCTCGTGCGACACGTCGGCCACGAACCGGCGGGCGTCGGCCTCCATCTCGCGCAGCTGCTCGACGTGCCGTTCCAGCTCCGCTGCGGTGTTGTTGAACGTGCGCGCCACGTCGGCCAGCTCGTCGGCGCCGCGGACCTCGACCCTGGCTCGCAGCTCGCCCTCGCCCAGCATGTGTGCCGCCCTACCGAGCTCGCGCACCGGCCGCAGCACGCTACGGGTGGCCAGCAAGGCCAGGACGACCGCGAACGCCAGGGCCGCCCCGCCGGTGAGCCAGGCGCGTGCGGCGAGCTCGTTGATGCTGCGCTGTTCGGGAAGCAGGCTGTGCAGGACGTAGACCTCCATGCCGGACATCCGCGCCGTCCCGTCCGGCTCGGCGATCAGCAGCGGCGCGCCGATGAGCAGGAAGGGCGCCCCCTGCCACACCAGCACGCGTTGCCACGCGACATTGCCGCCGGCCACCTCGCGCCGCAGGGACAGTGGAAGCATCTCGGGACGCACGACCGGCGTGTCACCGCCCTGCGTGCGGAGCCCCGGCGAGCCCACCGGCGGGTCGGCCGGCGCCGGGTCGCCTGTGGAGTACGCCCCGCGGTAGATGGCCATCGCGCGGACGTTTCCTTCGGTCATCTTGTTGGCGATGCCGCGGAGCTCGTCCGGGCCGGGCTCCGCACTCCGCAACGGGAAGAGCTCCTTCAGCTGGCTCTTCGTCGCCTGCACCGCGGCGTCCTGGGCTCGCTGGAGGATGGCGTTGCGAGCCCCGACGTACATCCCGCCGGCCACCGCCGCCGCGGTGACCACACACAGCAGCGCGAACGCGAACAGCAGCCGGGCACGCAGCCCCGGGCTCGGCCGTGGTGCCACCGGCGGTTACACCGGCCCGAACCGGTAACCGAACCCGCGCACCGTCTGCACGTAGACGGGCGCCGCCGAGTCCTCCTCGATCTTCGCCCGCAGCCGCTGCACGCACGCGTCCACCAGACGCGAGTCGCCGAAGTACCCGTGCTCCCACACCGACTCCAGCAGCTGCTGGCGGCTGTGCACCCGGCCCGGCGTGCCGGAGAGCTCGAGCAGCAGGCGCAGCTCGGTCGGGGCGAGGCTGACCGGCACGCCGCGGTGGGTGACCACCAGCCCGGCCCGATCGATGGTCAGGTCTCCGTGCCGCTCCAGCTCAGCCTGGTCCCGGCCGATCCGCCGCAGCACCGCGCGAATGCGGGCCTCCAGCACCCTGGGCTGCACCGGCTTGACCACGTAGTCGTCGGCGCCCGCCTCCAGCCCGGCCACCACGTCCATGTCGTCGCCGCGCGCGGTCACCATGATGATCGGCACCTCTCTGGCGGCCCGGATGCGCCGGCAGACCTCGAACCCGTCCATGCCGGGCAACATCAGATCGAGCACGACCACGTCGGGCAGGTCCGTACGCAGCCGGTCCAGCCCCTGCTCACCGGACTCCACCGCGCGCACCCGGTGCCCGTGCCGGGTCAGGGCCAGCTCCAGGCCCTCCCGCACGGCCGGGTCATCCTCGATCAACAACACTCGCGACACGCCGCCGAGTTTCACCGCACGCTCCGTAGCTCCCCGCAGGTCATCTCCATCCACTGTCGGCCGGTCGTGTCCCCGCCTCGTGCGCGCCGTGTCATGGTCGTGTCACGGTCGCGCCGGCGGTGGCCGCCGTCGAGAAACGATGACATGCGGCGGACAACGCACGCATATTCGGCGCCAATCGTAGTCGCCATGAACGAACCACGCACCATCCCACCTCGGCCCCGCGACCGGCTGTTCGCCGTGGTCACGCTGGTGCTCGCCGTTCTGCTGCTGCCCGCGGCGTTCGTCCGCCGTCCCGGCCGCGCTCGTGAACTGGCGTGCTCCTGGGCGTTACGGATGCGCTTCCCGGCCGAGGACCTCACCGGGCTCGCCGACGGTGCTCTGGCGGCGTTCACCGCGGCCCGTACCAGGGCGCTCTGGGGTCATGGCCAGCTGCTCGGCCTCACCTCGGGCTACCGCGATCCCCTCGTCCAGCAACGGATGTTCGACGAGGAGGTGCGCCGCTCCGGCTCCCCGGCCTCGGCGCGCATGCTCGTGCTGCCGGCGGCGGAATCCAGCCACGTCAAGGGCATCGCGCTGGACGTGCGCCCCCACGAAGGCGCGCGCTGGCTGGAGGAACACGGCGCCCGCTACGACCTCTACCGCATCTACGACAACGAGTGGTGGCACTTCGAGTACCGCCCGGACCGCGGCGGCACACCACCGCCCCGCCGGCCCCACCCCGGCCTGGGCTGACCGGGGCGGGGACGTTGACGGGTTCGCGCCCGAGAACCGACGGGCGATCGGAGAAGGGTCAAGGGATATGTCATCGGGACTGCTGGGATGGCGCCTGCAAGCCGCGAGGGAGACGGCGTTCGTGGGGCGGGAGGAGGAGCTCGCGGTTTTCACCGCGGCGTTGTACGGCAGCCGCTGCAGCGTTCTGTACGTGCACGGTCCCGGCGGCGTCGGGAAGTCGGCCTTGTTGCGGCGGTTCGCCGGCGAGGCCGCGGCGGCGGGGCGGCCGGTGTCCATGGTGGACGGGCTCCTGCCGGAGCCGGCGAGCTCCGAGGCCGAGGCGGCGCTTCGTGAAGCGGACGCGGTGCTGCTGGTCGACAACGTCGAACGCGTGCGGGGCTGGGAGGAGTGGCTGCGCGAGCGGTTCCTGCCGCGCGTGCCCATGGGGGCGCTGGTGGTGATCGCGGGGCGATGTCCGCCGGACATGCGATGGCAGGCCGATCCGGGATGGGCGGGTGCGCTGGAGGTGCTGCCGCTGCGCGACCTGCGGGCCGGAGACGCGCAGGCCCTGCTGGACTCCCGCGGGGTGCCGGCCGAGTCGCGCGAGCCGCTGCTGGCCTTCGCCGGAGGTCATCCGCTGGCGCTGCTGCTGGGGGCGGCCGTGGCGGTGAGGGACGGCGGGGCCGGCAGGCGGTGGACGCCGGATCAGGGCGTGGTGGGCACGTTGCTGGATCAGCTGGTGGGCGAGTTGCCCTCGGCGGCGCATCGGCACGCTCTGGAGGTCTGCGCGCATGCGCGGGTGACGACAGAAGACCTGCTGCGGGCGGTCTTTCCGCGGGACGCCGCGAATTTGTTCGGCTGGTTGCGGCGGTTGCCGTTCGTGGAGTCGTGCCGTCTCGGGCTGTTTCCGCATGACGTCGTGCGCGAGGTGGTGGAGGCGGACCTGCGGTGGCGCGATCCCGAGGGGCACGCGGCGATGCACGACCGGCTGCACGCGCATCTGGCGGACAGGGTGCGCACGGCGAGCGACGTGGACGTGCCAGGCGCGGTGGCGGCGCTGCTCTACCTGCATCGCGGCAACGGGGCGCCGGCCGGTTCGCACCGTTGCCGGGACGAGGACGAGTACCAGGAGGAACCGGTGCGGCAGGAGGACGTCGGCACGCTGGTCCGGGTGGCCGCAGCCGCGGAGGGCGCCGCCTCCGGGGCCGTCTTCTGTGCCGCCTTCTGGGCCGACCGGCAGCCGCAGGCGTTCCGGCTGTACCGGCGGGCCGAAACCGGCGAGCCCGTGGCCTTCTCCGCCTGGTTGCGCCTGGCGGAACCCGACGAGCGGGAGCTGGCGGCCGATCCCGTCGTGGCCGCGGCGTGGACGCATGCGCGGGCCACCACGCCGTTGCGCGCCGGCGAACACGTGGCGGTCGGCCGGATGTGGGCGCTGCCGCAGTATCGCGAGCACTCGCCGCTGTCGGAGGCGATCCGGTGGCGGATGATCGCCGATTGCCTGCGGGCCGAGCGCCTGGCATGGTCCTCCATCGCGCTACGGCATCCGGACCCGGAGTGGGTGGAACAGCTACGGCACTACGGAATGCGTACCCTCTCCGAGGAGCCGCGGCTCGGCGATGACGCCTACACCCTGTTCGTTCATGACTGGCGCGCGGTGCCGGCGCAGACCTGGCTGGAGCGCATGAACCACCCGCTCGTCGCGGGCCCGAGCGCCGCCGCGGCGGAACTGGCGGTGTTGTCGCGGGCGCAGTTCGCCGAGGCGGTGCGCAAGGCGTTGCGCCTGCTGTCGCGGCCGGACGCGCTGGCGGCTTCCCCGCTGGCGCGCACCAGGCTGATCGCCGAGCGGGCCGGGCGGGATCCCGCCGCGGCGCTGGGCGACGTGCTCCGCCAGGCGATCGACGAGTTGCGCGAGGATCCGCGTGCGGTCAAGTTCCACCGGGCGCTGTCCGTCACGTTCCTGCGCGGGACTCCCACCCAGGAGCTGGCCGCGGAACGCCTGGGCCTGCCTTTCACCACCTACCGCCGCCACCTGGCGGCCGGCATCGAACGCGTCTGCGCCGGCCTGTGGCACCGGGAACTGTACGGCGCAGGCGCGCCGGCGGACCGGTCCGCCTGACCCGCCATCCCGCCCACGGCGTGCACGATCAGTCGGCGAGCGCGAAGCCGGCCGCCGCCTCCGCGTGCAGCCGGGCGCTCGGCAGCACCGGGATGGCGCTGTCCTTCTCGCCGACCAGCAGCTCGATCTCCGTGCATCCGAGGATCACGCCTTCGGCTCCGTCGTCCGCGAGACCATCGATGATCCGGGCGTACGCGTCCCTGGACGACTCCCGGAGCACCCCGCGCACCAGTTCGTCGAAGATCACGCGATGGACCAGGTCGCGCTGCTCACGCCGCGGGACGACCACGTCGAAACCGTGGGCGGCCAGCCGGTCCCGGTAGAAGGGCTGCTCCATGGTGAACCGGGTGCCCAGCAGGCCGACCTTGCGCATGCCCCTGGCGCGGATCTCGGCGCCCAGCGCGTCGGCGATGTGCAGCACGGGCACGCTCACGGCCCGCTCGACGTCGTCGCTCACCCGGCTGAAGGTGTTGCTGCAGATGAGCAGGAGGTCGGCTCCGAGATCCGCCAGTTTCCCGCCGGCACCGGTCAGCAACGTGCTCACCTCGTCCCAGCGGCCGGCGAAGATGAGGTCCTCGACGGTCGTATAGTCGACCGACCAGATGAGGCTGTTGGCGGAATGGCTGCCGCCGAGTCGCTCGCGTACCCGCTGGTTGATGATCTGGTAGTAGATCACCGTCGATTCCCAGCTCAACCCGCCGATGAGACCGATAGTGCGCATGAAACCCCGTTTCGCCAGCTTGTGGCGGCAGGCTAGACGGGGTGCCTGCTCATTCTTAAGGCCAGAAGATGTCCAGCCGTCCGGACCCGGCCTGCCGCCGAAGCGGAATGGAGCGTACGTCGACACATGATCGGCACTTGTCGTCTGCTGGTATGTGCGGACACCCCTCACCCCTCACCCCTCAGGTCGTTCCCCTGACCGCCGTTGACATCTTAGGGCATCTATGTTTCCTTAATGCCTCTAAGTAATCTAGAAGCAATAAGGAGTCGTCGTAGAACCTCAGTGGTGGATCCTTCTCGCGGCGATGGCGATGGGCGCGGCCGTATGGTGGCGGATGTCCAGATCCGCCACCATACGGCGGCGTAAGGACTCCTGACGTGACTCCTCCGCTCCGTGAAGGAAGCGGCTTCTCGCCCCGCTTACGCGGGAGACGACGGCCAAGCCCTGACCGATGCCCGAAAGCACAAGCACCATCCTGTCCGCAGGAGGCGACGGTGTCCGAGGTTCTGCCCCTGAACGCCCGGGCCTTGGCGGCCCTCCCGCTCCCGACTCCCCCATCGCCTGAAGGCGACGGTCCCCTCAGGAGGCTCTGATGGCACGCACGATGCGCGACCGCTTGTTCGGCAAGTACGCCATGGAGGGGACCGTCACCGTCGCCGAGCAGGTCACCCCCGCCATGCGACGGATCCGGCTGGAAACCGACCAGCCCATCGCGTTCCCCTACACACCCGGGCAGCACATCAGGATCCAGTTGAAGGACCCGCTGTCGATGTCGGGCATCCTGCGCCCGGCCGAGACACTGCGCACCTACACGATCTGGGACCTCGACCCCGGCAGGACGGCGATCGAATTGCGCGTCCACCTGTATGCGGGCGACGGCATCGGCCTGACGTGGGCGCGGGCGGCCAGGCCCGGGGACCGGACGACCTTCTGGTGGCCGCAAGGCGACTTGTCCATCCGCGAGTCGGCCTACCACGTCTTCATCGGGGAGGAGACCGCCAGCGCCGCCTTCGGGCCGATGATCAGAGCGTTGGAAACCTCGGCCCAGGTGTTCGGCGTCCTGGAGAGCGAGACCCCCGAGCACGACCTCCCCCTGCCCGGGGCGCCGCCGCTGCGCCGCGTCCACCGCCACGGCGCCCCCGCCATCGCCTCCCCGGTGCTGCTCGCCGCCGCGGCAGAGCTCGACCTGCCGGGCAACGCCGGCGCCGCCTACGTGGCCGGCGAGGCCAGAACCTGCCAGCTGGTGCGCGACTTCCTGGTACGCGAGCGCAACTGGCCACGGACCTCGATCAAGACCAAACCGTTCTGGGCCCCGGGCAAGCGGGGCCTGCACTGACCGTCAAGGAGACGTACACGTGAAAGCGATCAGGCCGGAGCCGCCGCGCACTGGACTTCCGCGCCGCTGACCACCCTGCTGGACGCGGTCCTCCCTCTCCTGCCCAACGGGCTCTTCGACCGCTCACTCACCCCCGCCCACACCTGGACGATCTGATGCCTCTCCCGAGAGTCCTGCTCATTGCCGTCGCAGCGATCACGACGGTCAGCGCCGTGCTCGCCGACCTGGTCATCCCCGACCTGGCGGCACAGCACGCCTTCAACCCCGCCTGGCCGCCGCACGCCAAATTTCACGACGCCCAATACATGGTGATGACCGTGCTCCTCGGACTCGCCGGCCTGGCCCTCGCACTACGGCCTGGCCGCAACACGCTGCTGCACGCCGCCGCCATCCTGGCCACCCCGTGGCTCGGCATGATCGGTGCGCTCCCGTTCCCCGGCACCGCGACCTACGACCCGGAGTTCGCCGACCGGACCGTCTTCGTCCTCGGCCTGCACGGGCAGGTCTTCATGGCGATCGTCCTGCTCCTGTCCCTGCTCGTCGCGACAGCGGCGGCAGTGCGCATGCCCATGGACTCCCCTACCCGGTCATGAGCTGAGCGCCGAGCGCGGCGGCACAGCGCGTGGCTCGACGGCCAGCGGGTGTTCACCGTCCACCCTTCACCGGCCGTCACGGGCTCTCTTGGGTGCCGGCGGTGAGGCGTCGTCCCCAGGCGCGCATGTAGGCGACGGCTTCCGGCGGGCCGTGGACCACCACGGGGGCGTCCAGCGCTCCGATGCAGAAGGTGGCCCAGTCCAGGGAGTCCGTGGCGATCTCCACCCGGCACGAGGTGTCGTCGACGGGTTCCACCGTCCCGTAGTGCGCGATCTCCTCCCGGACCCGTTCGGCGGGGGCCCCGACCGTGGCGCGGACGGGATACCTGGCGGGCATCGCCCTGATCCGGGCGCGCACGTACTCGACGGGGTCGTCGGCGGGGAGGGGGCGGGGGGCGAACGTCGTGCCGGTGCGGCCCGCGTCACCGATGCGGTCGACGCGGAAGGTGCGCCAGCCGGCCCGGTCGAGGTCCCAGGCGATGAGGTACAGGCGGTTCTCGACGCGGACGATGTGGTGCGGGTGGACTGTTCTGGCAGCGGTCTGGCCGGTGCGGGTGCGGTAGGCGAACTGCACCGTCTCGGTGTCGCGGCAGGCCAGGGCGAGGGTCGTCAACGAGGCGACATCGGTGATGTCCACCCGCGCCTCGGGGTTGCGCGCCGGGACGGCGACGGCGCGAAGGCTGTCGATGCGGCGCCGGATCCGTACGGGAAGCACCTGGACGATCTTGGCCATGGCGCTCAGCGCGGCGTCGGCTGACGTCGGGGAGGGGCCGGAGGTGATCTCTTGGAGCCCCATGACGATGGCGGCGGCCTCGTCCTCGCTGAGTACCAGGGGTGGGAGCGAGGCGCCGGGGCTGAGTTGGTAGCCGCCGCCGGTGCCCCGTGTGGCGGTGATCGGATATCCGAGCTCCTGGAGGCTGTCGATGTCGCGGCGGAGCGTGCGCTGGCTGACGCCGAGGCGGCGCGCGAGCTCGTGGCTGGGCCAGTGGCGCCGGTTCTGCAGCAGGCCGAGGAGTTCGAGGACGCGGGTGCCGGTCGACATGAACCCACTCTAGGCCGACTTGTGGACATATAGCGGCCACAAGCCCGGTGATGATGGGGACCGCCATCGAAGCGGAATGGAGCGTACGTCGACACATGATCAGCACTGGCAATCTGTCCCGGAGTTTCCGGGCTCCCGACGGCGATGAGGTCCGCGCCGTCCGTGGCATCGACCTCTCCGTGGCGCGCGGGGAAACGGTCGCCGTTCTCGGCCCGAACGGCGCGGGCAAGAGCACGCTCATGCGGATGCTCTCGACGCTGCTCCCACCCACGGGAGGCACCGCGCGCGTCGCAGGCTTCGACGTGCGGACCCAGGCTCCGCTGGTGCGCGAGCGCATCGGCTATGTCGGCCAGGGCAACGGCGCCGGGCACGCCCAGCGAGCCCTGGACGAGGTCGTCACCCAGGGCCGCATCTACGGCCTCGACCGGGCCGCGGCCCGCGCCCGGGCCGCGGAACTGCTCTCGGCGCTCGGTCTGGAACAGTTGGCGCGCCGCAAGACGCAGGCGATGAGCGGCGGCCAGCGGCGGCGCCTCGACCTGGCGATCGGGCTGGTGCACCTGCCAGCGTTGATGTTCCTGGACGAGCCGACGACGGGCCTCGACCCGCAGAACCGCACCAACCTCTGGGACCACATCACCGGGATGCGGCGCCGCGGCGACATGACCGTCGTCTTCAGCACCCACTACCTGGAGGAGGCCGATCAGGAGGCGGATCGGATCGTCGTCATCGATCACGGGCGCATCATCGCCGAGGGGACGCCGGCCCAGCTCAAACAGCGTCATGTCGGAGACCGGCTGACGCTGGAAACAACCGACCACGCTTCCGCCGAGCGCCTGCGCGGGCTCATGGCGGCGATGGACGGTGTCGCGACGGTGACCCGGCAGGGTGACGCGGTCACCGGGCAGGTCGCCGACGGCCGCGCGGCACTGCCGAGCGCGATCGCCGCCGCCCGTGACCAGGGGATCACCGTGGTCGCCGCCGACACCCGGCTCCCCACGCTGGATGACGTGTTCCTCGAACTCACCGGCCGGAGCCTGCGCGACGCCGGCGGGCGACCGGACACCGGCACCGGGGACCGCGACCAGACACCGGAGAGGGTCGCATGAGCACCATCACCCCACCGCGCAGACGCAACGTCGCAGGCGACATCCTCATCGTGATGACCCGCGAGCTGCGCCCCGTGGCCGGTGACCCGTTCTCCCTGGTCGTCGGACTGATCCAGCCGCTGTTCTTCCTGCTCCTCTTCGGGCCCCTGGTCGTGCACGACACGACGACCGGGACCGCACACCAGTCCCCGTGGGCGTGGTTCGTCCCGGGGATCCTCGTGATGACCTCGCTCTTCGGAACGGCGGGGACCGGATCGAACCTCCAGTACGACCTCCAGGGCGGCTCGCACGAACGCCTCCTGGTCACGCCGTTGGCGCGCTCGTCGCTGTTCGTCGGGCGCGCGCTCAAGGAGTTCGTGCCACTCGTCGTCCAGGCCGTCGTGATCGTGCTGATCATGGTCCCGTTCGGGTTCCGCCCCGATGCCGGCGGCGGCGTCCTGGGCCTGGTGCTCCTGGGTGTCCTCGGCGTCGGGATCGGGTCACTCAGCTACGCGCTGGCCATCGCCGTGCGCGCGCAGGACTGGATGTTCTGGACCGTGCACCAGACGGTCCTCTTCCCGCTGATGATCCTCTCCGGGATGCTGCTGCCCCTCGATGAGGGACCGCAGTGGATCCGCGTCCTCGCGCAGTTCAACCCCCTCACCCACGTCGTCGAGGCCGAACGCGACCTCTTCGCCGGTCAGATCGCGACCCCCGACGTCGGCTACGGACTCCTCGCCGCCGGCACGACCGCCGCCCTCGGCTTCGTCCTCGGGCTTCGCGCCCTGCGCGCCAGCACCGACTGACAACACCCGCACGAAAGGACCTACGAACATGCGCATCCTCGTCACCGGAGCGACCGGCCAGGTCGGGCGGCACCTCGCCGCGCAACTCCACGAAGCCGGGCACGCCGTCCGCGCGCTCTCCCGCACCCCCGCCAAAGCCGCCCTCCCGACCGGTGTCGAGGTGGTGGCGGGCGACCTCACCGATGCCGCCACGCTCGAAGCAGCCTTCGAAGGGGTCGACGCGATCCACCTGATCACCTTCGGCGGCGACGGCGACCTGACCAACGGCCCCGAGATCATCGACCTCGCCGCACGCCACGGCATCGCGCGGGCCACGGTCCTCGGCGGCTGGTCGCCCACCAGTGTCGAAAGCGCCCTGGAGTCCAGTACGATCCGGTGGACCCTGCTCCAGCCGGTGGAGTTCATGTGCAACGCGCTCGAATGGGCCGACGAGATCCGCTCCCGGGGCACCGTGTCCATGCTCGCCACCTTCCCCAGCGCGATGGTGCACGAGGCCGACATCGCCGCCGTGGCCGCCACCGCGCTCACCCACGAGGGCCACGAGGGCCGTAGCTACCCGATCACCGGGCCCGAGGCCCTTACCCCTGCGGAGCGCACCCGGATCATCGCCGAGGCCACCGGGCAGGACATCGCCTTCGTGCACCTGAGCGAGGAGGCGGAGCGCGCCCGGCTGCGCGGCTACGGATACGACGAGGACTACGTGGAGTTCGGGATCCACCTGGCCACGAACCCGCCCGAGGCCGGCGGTGTGGTCCTGCCCACCGTCGAGGACGTCACCGGCACGCCCGCGCGAACCTTCGCCCAGTGGGCGCGGGAACACGCTGAACGGTTCCGCGCCGCGCCCTGACCCGCGCGGGCCGAACCCGGCAGGCCGACCCTTGCCCCCGTGACGTGCGGATGCGCCGGACGGTGTCCGCGTCCGGTGTCCGCGTCCGCGCCGGGACAGGTCAGGCGCCGGCCAGCGCGCGGGCGCACGCGCCGAGCCCGATCTCGCTGGAGGCCTTGACGAGCACCACGTCTCCCGGTTCGAGCAGCGCGGTGGCCAGGCTGAGGGCCCCGGCCACGTCCTCGACGGTGTGGACGGCCATCTCCGGGTTCGACGACCGCGCCGCCTGCGCCATCGCGACCGGATCTCCTGCTCCGACCGCGATCAGCACGTCGAAGCGGAGACCGGCGACGAGCCGGCCCATCTCCGCGTGCCGGGCGCGCGAGGCGTCCGCCTGCTGCCCCATCGTGCCGAGCACGGCGACGGTACGACGGACTCCGGCCAGGGCCTTCACCGCCCGCAGCCCGGCCCGCACGGATTCGGGGCTGGCGTTGTAGGCGTCGTTGACGATGGTGATGCCGTCAGGTCGTTCGGCGATTTCCAGCCGGCCCGCTGAGCGCCGCACGGCGGCGCTCAGCCCGTCGGCGATCTCGGCGGCGCCCAGGCCGAGCACGGTGGCGACGGCGGCGGCGGCCACGGCGTTGCTCACCTGGTGCTCGCCTATGAGGTCGAGCTCGACCGGGGCGCGACCGGAGGGCGTCACCAGCTCGAACGCGGTCCGCCCCCCGTCGATCATCCGCACGTTCCCGGCGCGTACCTGCGCCTGCGCCGACCGTCCGTACGACAGGATCCGCGCCCTGGTCCGGCCGGCCATGCCCCTGACGTACGGGTCGTCGGCGTTGAGCAGCGCGAACCCGTCCGCCGCGAGCGCCTCGACCAGCTCGCCCTTGGCCTCGGCCACGTCGGCGGGCCCGGCTCCCATGCGTTCCACGTGTGCGGTGCCGACGTTGAGCACCAGGCCGACCTGCGGCGGCGCGAGCCCGGTCAGATACGTCAGGTCGCCCTTGCGGCCCGCGCCCATCTCCAGCACCAGGTAGCGGGTGGTGGCATCGGCACGCAGCACGGTGAGCGGCAGCCCGAGCTCGTTGTTGAACGACCTGTCGGTGGCGACCGTCGCGGCGTGCCGTTCGAGCACCTGGGCCAGCAGGTCCTTGGTCGTGGTCTTGCCCACCGAGCCGGTCAGGCCGATCACGGTCGGGCTGATGCGTTCGAGCAGGTGCCTGGCCAGCAGGCCGAGCGCGACCTGGACGTCCTCGACCACGAGGGCGGGCACGCCGAGGGGCCTCGAGGCCAGCACGGCGGCGGCGCCGCCCGCGACGGCGCCGGCCGCGTAGTCGTGACCGTCGACGTTGGCGCCGGCCGTCGCGGCGAACAGGCCGCCGGGCAGCACCTCGCGGGAGTCGACCGCCGAGGGCGCCGTCACCGTCGCCTGCGGGTCGCGCACGTCGTGGAGGCTCGCGCCGACGACCCGCGCGATCTCGTTCAGCGTCATGGGGATCATGAGCGGCTCCTGGCGAAAGCCAGGTCGATGAGGCGGCGCAGCAGGTCCGGGTACGGGACACCGCTGGCGGCCCAGGCCCTGGCGTAGACGGAACGGGACGTGAAACCGGGCATGGTGTTGATCTCCAGCACGTACAGGCGTCCCGTGTCCTCCTCGTAGAGGAAGTCGACACGGGACAGGCCGTAGCCACCGATCGCCCGGAACGCGCGCAGGGCCAGCTCGCGCACGTCCTCGGCCACGCGCTCCGGCAGCGCGGCGGGGATGGTGGCGATCTCGGCCCCGCTGAGGTATTTCGCCTCGTAGTCGAGCCAGTCGCCGGGCACGATGAGCTCGCCGGGCACCGAGACGTCCGGCGCGTCATGGCCGCCGAGCACGCCGCAGATGATCTCGCGCGCCGTCACGCCCTGCTCGACGACGGCCATCCCGTCGTGGGCCAGCGCCAGGTCCACGCCCGCGCGCAGCTCCTCCATGGAGGTGACCCGCGAGATGCCGATGGAGGAGCCCATGCCGGCCGGTTTGACGTACATCGGCCAGTCGAGCGACTTCACCAGGCCCCAGGGGTCGGTGGTGGTGCGCCACTCGTGCTCGGTGAACCACACGTGGGGAGTGACCGGGATGTCCTCCGCCGAGAACGCGCGCCGCATCGCGACCTTGTTCATGCCCACGGCCGAGGCCAGCACGCCGCAGCCCACGTACGGGATGCCCAGCGTCTCCAGGAGGCCCTGGACGACGCCGTCCTCGCCGAACGGCCCGTGCAGCGCGGGGAAGACCACGTCCGCCAGATCGGGCCGCGGCTCCACCGGCCATCTGCCCTGCCGGTCGATGATGACGGGGACGGGCTCGTACAGATCTTGCGGCAGGGCGTCGAGCACGGCCTGCGCCGACTGCAGCGACACCTCGTGCTCGGCGGACGGTCCGCCCGCCAGCACGGCCACGCGCACGCGTTCGGTCACGATCGATCAGCCTTCCTCGGTGGCACGGAGACAACGCCGCCGGCGGTACGGCGTTCCGCCGTCGCAGGACCAGCCCGCCGAGTGTCGGCTCTTCGCCTGACCGGTTACCAGGCCATTCGCTGTCCGCTTCCCGACCGCGGCGCGTCCGCGGGCGCCGCGGGTTTCACACGAGCAGGAGAGTGGCCAGTGCCGGGCCGAAGGCGCCGCCCAGCTGGTAGCACAGGGTGAACAGGCTCACGGCGGTGGCCCGGTGCTCGTGCGGCACGACCTCGCCCACGCGGGCCGCGTACCAGGCCATCGCCGCTGTGGCGGCGAACACCGCGAACGCGGTGGACGCCGCGATGAGCACCGGCCACGGGGCGACCAGCGGCAGGGCGACGGCCACGGCGCCCGTGGCCGGCAGGACGGCCCGGGTGACGGCCGCACCGAGCCGGGAGGTCCACCGGGTGAACAGCAGCGAGGCGATCGAGCCGGCGGTCAGCATCATGAGCGTCATCCACCCGATCCGCTCGCTCGTCCAGTGGTGTTCCAGCAGCCGGGGCACGGTGTAGAGCAGAGCGAAGTAGGAGGTGGACAGCGTGCCGGCCGCCGCTGCCGCGGTGATGAACGGCCGGGAGCGGATGACCGGCCGAGGGACGAACCCGGCGGGTTTCCTGCGGACGTGCCGGGCCAGCAGCAGGCCGGCCACGGCCGCGGCGGCGGCCGCCGCCAGTTCCAGGCGAGGGATGAGGACGAAGGCGCTGACCAGCGCCATCACCAGAAGGGTCCCGACGGTGTCCGTACGGGTGGCGCCGGCGGCTTCGCGGCTGTCGTGATGGGGGGCGCGGCGCAGGACGGCGGGGACGGCCAGCAGCGCGGGCAGGGACAGCAGCAGCGGCACCCGCCAGGAGATCGCCGACAGCGTGGAGCCGGCCAGCGGGCCGAATGCGCCGACCAGGCCGACCCCGGCGGTGACGGCGCCCGCTCGCGAGGTGGTCCCGGCCAGGGTGATGGCGATGGTGACCAGGCCGCCTCCGCCGGCGGCTTGGGCGGCGCGTCCGGCCAGCAACGTCGGCAGCGTCGGTGCGCCGGCGACCAGAAGGGTGCCGAGGAGGACGAGCGCGGCGTTGGCGAGCGTGGCGGCGCGGACGCCGCGGGTGCGCAGCAGCGCGGCGGTGAGCGGGGCGCCGAGGACGCCGCCCCAGCCGAAGGCGGTGGCGGCCCAGGTGGCGTCGGCGGCCGAGACGCCCAGGGCGCGGGCCAGCTCGGGGATGACGGTGATGGTGCTGTTGGCGCTGAGCGAGGTCGGCGTGGCCAGGAGCACGAGGTAAATAACGGCGATTCGTCTCTTTTGCACGGTTACGGCGATCACGTGCCTCAAAGTACACCAAGCTGTTTCCTTTTGACACTGACTGGTGTACTTTTTCGTCGTTGGCGAGAACCCATGAGGAGAGACATGACCGAGCTCAACATCCTGGCCCTGTCCGGCAGCCTGCGCGCGGACTCCCACAACACGGCCCTGCTGCACGCGGCCCGCGCGCTCGATCCCGGCGGGGTCGCCATCGACATCGATCGCGACCTGGGCCGGTTGCCCCTCTACAACCAGGACCTGGACACCGGCACGCCACCCGCTCCGGTCACCACGCTGCGTGCCCGCATCGCCGGAGCCGACGCCCTGCTGATCGCCACGCCGGAGCACAACGCCTCCGTTCCGGTCTTCCACTGCGACACCCGCTTCACGCACGATCGCCGGCTGACCGACCCCCACACCACCGACCTGCTGCACGAACTGCTCGACGCCCTGGCCGGCAAGGCCCGCCCGCGCGCCGGACACCCCTACACTGCACCGAGGAGTCTCCAGCGGGAAGGACGTCGATGACCCTGCGCCAGGCCGAGCCGTACGGCCGGCCGGAGAAGCGACAGGCGATCACCCGGGCCGCCCGCCGCGTCTTCGGCCGCGACGGCTACACCCGGGCAGGCGTGGACGCGATCGCCGCCGAGGCGGGGGTGTCCAAACGGACCATCTACCGGCACTTCACCGACAAGGAGCAGCTGTTCCTGACCGTCGCGCTCGAAGGCGCCGACGAGGTCACCGCGGCCATCGCGCAGATCATGGACCGGCACCTGCACAAGATCGTGGACCTGGAGCAGGACCTGATCGACTTCTCCCTCGACCGGGTCGCCGCGGTCACCGCCTTCCCCGACCACTTCGCCCTGGTCCGGGCCATCGAGGCTGAGGCGGCCCACATCCCGCCGCCGATTCTCGAGGCGTGGGTCGTCGCCGGCCCGCAGACCGGGCATCTGCGGCTGGCGCCGTACCTGCGCCGGATCGCCGAACGCGGCCTGCTCCGGATCGACGACGCCGACGTCGCCGCCGCCCACCTCACCCTGCTGACCGTCACCGACGTGAACCAGCAGACCTTCTACGGCGCCGTCCCCCTTCCCCAGGAAGAAGTCACCCGGCTCGTCACCGCAGGCGTGCGGGCCTTCCTCCGCAGCTATGCGGCCTCCGCCGCATAGCGCACATGCCCACCTCGTGGCGGACGCCGCTGGTGACGTGCTGTTTTGCAACACTCGGGCTCCCGGCAGCCGAAACCCCGATGAGCCGGAATGGGAAGATGGCATCCCTAGCACCTGAAGCATGTGTGGCCAAAGGACCCGCGACGGGAGCAGCCTGTCCGCAACCTGGACCGCATGCAATCTGGCCAGGGGTTGTGGTGCGGCGCCCGACGAAGAATGCACCCGGGCCAGGCAGGCATCCGGCGTCTTCAGCATCCCCCGCGCGGCTGCAGGGGCCGCCGGGCCTCAGGAGTGAGCGCAGGTCGTGGGGCAGAACCTGGCCTCGGGGTAGCGCGAGGACGGCTTGTCCAGGAGGGGGTGCCGCTGCGCTTTCAGGTGTTGGCCGAGGAAGGCCGCCACGTACGTGCGGGTGAGCTCGGCGGCGCGTGCCGCGGGCAGGACGCCGGCGGTGGGCGTGATGCCGAGAGCGTCCGCGAGCAGCGGGGTGTCGGTGAAGGACTGGTGTTCGGTGCCCGACAGCACGATCCAGCGTTTCCATCCGGTGAGCAGCTTCCAGTCGCGGTCCCAGGTGGGGGCGGGGCCTCCGGAGACGCGCTGCGCCGAGCCCAGGAACATGAACGGCCGGGAGAAGCCGCTCTTGGGGATCCGGGCGTAGGCGGTGCCGTCCATGTCGATTCCGGCCCGCACGCGGGGGTCTTCGAGCATGGTCGCCATGACACTGGACCCGCCGATCGACTGGCCGGCCATGGCGATGCGGGAGCGGTCGATCCGGCCGGCTCCGTCCCACTTCGAGGGCAGCTGGTCGAGCACGAACGAGACGTCGGAGGCCCGGCCCTGGACCAGGCCGGCGCCGAAGCCGGGATCGGAGTTGCTGTCGCAGGCGAGGCATTCGGCCACCCGCCCATCGGGAAAGGTGGTGGCGTAGCTTTCGTAGGCGTGGTCGATGCCGGCCGCGACGTAGCCGCGGCTGGCCAGGTCCTCGGCCAGGGAGGTGAGGGTGCTCATCGGCTTGGTGAAGCCGGGAGAGAGCACTACCAGTGGCAGCATTTTGCCTGCGGGTTCGGCGTCTTTGATGGCGTTCGTCCGGGTCTTGCTGAGTGTGTCGTACGGCGCGCTCGCGATTCCGGTGCCTTTCAGGAGGAGTTCGGATTCCTTGGGCGTCATGTACGGCGCGCGCTGCCCGTCGCGCTGCTCGGTCGGGTACCACAGGGTGACCTTGAGCTCCCGGGCTTCGGCGTCGAGGTTCCAGGGGTCGGGACGGGAGGTGTCCTTGAGATAGAGGGCGGTGGTGCCGACCGGGTGGGGGCCGGTGGGGGCGGGCAGGGTGACGGGGCCGGCCGGCGTGGGTGACACGGCGGCGGCTCGGGGCGGGGTGGGTGCGGAGCACGCGGACGTGGCGAGGAGGGCCAGCCCCGCGGCGACGGACAGGAGGTGTCTCATCGGGAGGTCCGTTCACTTGTGCAGCAGGGTCAGGGCCTTGGCCAGGGCGGGGTCGCGCCCGGTGGCGGCGTCCTCGGGGGTCAGCGGCACATAGTGGTCGGGCGGCACGCCGATCCGGTCGATGACCTCGCGGTTCGGGCCCAGGTGGTGTTTGGCGGGCAGGCTGAGGATGGTGTTGTTGGCGAGCAGGTACCGCTGCGCCGGCCCGGAGATCATGCCGGCGGTTCTCGTGCCGACCAGCAGGCCGGCTCGCAGGTCCTTGACCGCGGAGGCGAAGTGCTCGCACGCCGAGGCGCAGTCGCGGTCGGTGAGCACCGCCAGCGGCAGGCCGAGCAGCTCGACGGTGTCGTCGGTCCGCAGGCTCTGGCAGGTGTCATCGGCGGTGCAGTGATAGGCGGTGACCTTGCCGTGGGCGAACGCGCTCAGCAGCCGGGTCGCTTCCGTGATGCTGCCTCCGCCGGCGCCGCGCGGGTCGAGCACGACACCGGACAGTGTCCGGCCCCTGCGCAGCCGGGAGATCGCCCGCACTATCCGGTCCGCGGAGTCGGGCAGGAAGCTGGCCACCCGTACGTGGGCGATGTCGTCGTCCAGCAGCTTCGACCGCACCACCTGCAGGTCGGAGAGGTCCTGCTGGTAGAGGCCGGGCTGGAGCGTCACGCTCCAGCGGCGGCCGGAGCGGGGCCGCAGGAGGCTCAGCTCGACGGGGCGTGCCTCCGGATATCGCGGATAGAGGGCGGGGATCGCAGTGGTGGCCTTCTGGTCGGTGAAGGGCGCCGAGCCGTTGATCGATTCGATGACGTCGCCCGGGCGCAGCCTGGCGGCCCGCGCCGCGCCGCCCCGCACGGCGATGACGAACAGCGGCGGTACGGCGGCGGCGAGGTTGCCGTCCGACTGCGACGCGCCGACGTTCGCCTCGAGACCCAGGCCGTAGCCATCGCCGTCGTAGTGGTCCAGCGGCTGCTCGACGTCGTGAGCCCAGGAGGCGTGCTCATCATCGAGGGCGGCCACGATGGCTTCGAGGGCAGCGACGGCGAGCTTGTCGCGCAGGTCGGGCACCTGGCCGGTGATCTTCCGGTAGACGGTTTCGAAGACGGCCCAGTCGGCTTTCCGGTCGCCGTTCAGCGCCGGCATGGTCGCCTCGGGCAGGTCGCGTCCGTTGCGGTCGAGCTCCTGGGTCAAGGCGGCGAATCCGGCGGTCAGCAGGGTGCGGGCGTCCAGCGTGGCGCCGCTGTGGTGGTTGGCGAGGAGGCAGAAGTACGCCTGCTCGATGACGTCGATCGTGGTGGCGGTCTCCTTGCCAGGGGTGCCCTTGGGCGGCGCGCAAACCGTGCCGGCCGCCGTGCTGGTCTCGCCACGCGGCGGCGCCGGCGCCGTGCAGGCGGCCGCCATGAGGAGGGCGAGCCCGGCGGCCGCTACCCTGACGGCGGTCATGACAGGCCTCTGCGTACCCGCCGGAAGCAGAGCCAGGCGAGAGCGAGGGTGAGCAGGGCGTAGATCCCGGTCTCGATCCACTGCAACGGCCAGAAGCGCTTCAGAGGCTGGTAGGTCGCCTGCTGCCGGTAGCCGAGCCGGTTGATCTCGGCTGTGCACGCCTCGGTGCCCAGTCCCCCCGTGGGTGCGCAGGGTCCCGACGTCGTGGAGACCGGGACGGACCGCGCGACCGTCGAGGACGGCCCCGAGGCTCCATCGCCGCCGACGACGCGTCCGGACGGATCGACCAGGTAGCTGGACAGGACCCAGGCACCCGCGTGGCCGGGCACGGCCGACGTGCTCAGGAAGATGTGCATGGCTCCGCCTTGCCGGCCTTGCGGCACCATGCCTTCCACGTTCGTCCGGCCGAGCTCGAACGTCGACGTGACCGGGGGCATCAGGTGAGGCCGGACCAGCAGCGGCATGGCGAGCTGAATCGCGGCGAAAGCGATCAATGTGAGGGCCATGGCGGGCAGGGTGCGGCGCACCAGCACGCCCAGGGTCACGCCCAGGACGAAGGCGAAGGCCGCGTACCCCATCGGGGTGATGCCGCGCGCGCCGAAGACCAGAGGAGCCATGCGCGCCATTTCCGGAACGGCCGACTGGTCCAGCGGGTCGGACCACCAGGTCACCGCAAGACCGCACACCCCGGCGGCGGCCATGGCGACCAGGCCGGTAAGCCCGAGCTTGACGGCCAGCCAGCGGGCGCGGGTGATGCTCTGGTTCCACACCAGCAGGTGCGTGCCCGCCTCCAGCTCACGGGTGACCAGCGGAGCGCCCCAGAACAGCCCGGCCAGCGCCGGCAGGATCAGCACGACGAGGGTGAGGGCCAGAAAGGGGATCTGGTACTCGCCGAAGAACCGGTCGAAGAAGTCGGCGCAGGTGTCGTTCGGGGTGCAGCCGGCGATTCCGGCGGCGTAGCGGGAGGCCAGACCCGGACCGGTCACAGCCAGGGCGATGCCGAGGACGACGAGTACGGCGGCCGTCATCGCGGCCGAGCCGCGGAACTGGCGCCAGGTAAGCCAGATCATCCCCGCACCTCCTGGGCATCCCGCCGGTGTTCGGCGGTGCGCCGGTCCATGTGGGCCAGGACGAGCTCTTCCAGGTCGATCCGGCTGACCGTCCAGGCCGGATCGTGCATCGGGGTACCGGCACGGACCACGAAGGTGCTCTGCCGGCCGGTGTGCCGGGCGGAGACCACGTACTGGCCGGCGGGCAGCCTGCCGGGATCGCAGCGCGGGCCGGTGAGCCGGTAATGGGTGGCCACCAGCTGGTCGATCCTCCCGGCGATCCGGACGTGGGAGTCGACGAGCACGACCAGGTAGTCGCAGACCCGTTCCAGGTCGGAGACCAGGTGGGAGGAGAGCACCACGCTCAGCTCGTGCTTGGCGGCGGCCTCCGTCAGGTGCTGCAGGAACTCGTGACGGGCCAGCGGGTCGAGGGCGGCCGCGGGCTCGTCCAGGATCAGCAGGTCGGGCCGCTTGGCCAGGCCCAGGGTGAGGGCGAGCTGGGCACGCTGGCCGCCCGACAGCCTGCCCGCCCGATGTGCGGGGACGAGGCCGAGCCGCGCGATGCGTTCGCGCGCCATGCCGTCGTCCCAGCGGGGGTTGAGCCGCGCGCCCAGCCGCAGATGGTCGGCAACGGTCAGGCTCGCGTAGACCGGGGTGTCCTGGGCGACGAACCCGACCTTGGCCAGTTGCGCGGGCGTGCTCCCCGGCCGGCCGCCGAGCACGGCGATGCCGCCCACGGTCGGTTCGAGCTGGCCGCAGGCCAGCTTCAGCAAGGTGGACTTGCCGGCTCCGTTGGGGCCCACCAGCCCCACGATGTGGCCCGCCGGAATGTCGATGGTGCACTCGCGCAGCGCCCAGCGTCTGCCGTACTTCTTGCCCAGTGCCTGGGCTCGCAGGACAGCGGTCACGCCATGTCCTCCTGGGTACAGGGTCGAAAGGATGATCATGAACAGCGCCTCGATCGTCGAGGCCGCCATGCGGGGCCGCGGCTGCACCGCGGCCTGGTGCCGGGAACGAAGCTAGGCGCCGCTCCTGCTGGCGCGCTTCGGCCGTGCTGCCGAGATCACCTAGTGCTTGAGAACGAGGCGGGGCCAGGTCATCCCTGCGGCCTAGCCCCGAAGAGCGTGCAGCCCCGTCACGACGGCCGATGTGGGACGGACGGGGCAGGCGTGACAATGTGCCGGTGGAGACCAGCGAACGACGGCCGTGGTGGCGGCGTGTGCTCGACCTGTACAGCCGGCTGAACGAGGACGGCTCGGCCCGGGACGCGCCAGGGCGGAGCGGCGGCGGGTCTCCGGGACTGTCGCGCCGGGCCCTCGCCTTCGACGTGGTGTTCGCGATCGTCCTGACGGTCCTCGCGGTGACCGTGGCGGCGGAGTATCCAGCGATCGGCGCCTCCGCACAGCACCCCGCAGTGATCGAGAGCCTGCGGCTCCGGGCTGACCCCCCACCGCCTCCCCGAGGCCTGCCCCATAACCCGTCAGAGCTCTTCGGTCAGCCGCCTGTCCAGCTTCCGTCCCAGGAGGCGCCCGCGTTCCTCGTGGCGCTGACGGCGTTGCCGCTGGCAGTGCGGCGCCGGTACCCCCTCATCGCCTTCTGGGTGGTGCTGCTGGCGGCGCGGGCCACACACGCGGACGCGACCTGGATCACAGTGCTGACGTGCACGATCGCCGCGTACGGCGCCATCGTCCACAGCCGCAACCGGGTCCTGGCGATGGGCGGCCTGGTGCTCGCGGGCGGACTCCTCGGCGCCGGGTTCGGGGACATCGCGCCTGTGCTGCCAGGTTGGATGGGTCCGTTCTTCGCCTTGCTGAGCGCCGGCGTGCTCGGGAACTTCGTCCGCTTCTGGCGACGCCAGCTGACCGAGGTGCGGCAGGAGCGGGCGGACGCCATGCGCAGGGCCGTCACGGAGGAGCGCTCCCGGATCGCCGCCGAGCTCCACGATGTGGTGACCCACAATGTCAATGTGATGGTGATCCAGGCCGGCGCCGCCCGCAGCGTAATGGACGTAGAGCCGGAACAGTCGAAACAGGCCCTGTTCGCGATCGAGTCCGGCGGCCGGGCCGCCATGGCCGAGCTGCGCCATGTCATGGGCCTGCTGGCCGGTCCGGGCGGCGAACGCCTCGACGGGCCTGCCGACGGGCTCGAACCCCAACCCGGGCTCGACCGGCTCGACGCCCTGGCGGAACGGGTCCGCGCCGCCGGAGTGCCGGTGGACGTCACGGTGTCGCCGCCCGGGCCGCTGCCTCCCGGGATCGAGCTCGCCGCCTACCGGGTCGTGCAGGAAGCCCTCACCAACACGATCAAGCACGCACCCGGGGCCGCCGTGTCCGTGACGATCGGCCATGACGGCGACTGGCTGGAGATCGAGGTCACCGACACCGGCGGCACACGCGGCGCCAGGCCCCGGACCGGCAGCGGCAGCGGCAGCGGCAGCGGCAGCGGCAGAGGGCTGATCGGGCTGCGCGAGCGGCTCGCGGTCTACGGCGGAACCCTCGACGCCGGACGGACAGCCGGGGGCGGATTCCGCATCAAGGCCCGCGTCCCGTGGAGGACCGCATGACCGAGCCCTTGCGCGTCGTCATCGCCGACGACCAGGCACTGGTCCGCACGGGATTCCGCATGATCCTCACCGCCAACGGCATCGAAGTGCCGGCCGAGGCCGCCAACGGGGACGAAGCCGTCGCCGCGGCCCGCCGTACCAGGCCCGACGTCGTGCTCATGGACATCCGGATGCCGCAGATGGACGGCCTCGAAGCCACCCGGCGCATCCTGGCAACCGGCAGTGAGGACACCCGCGTGCTGATCCTAACCACCTACGACCTCGACCACTACGTGTACACCGCGCTCACCGCGGGCGCGAGCGGGTTCCTGCTCAAGGACGTCTCACCCGAGCACCTGGTGGCCGCGGTACGCCTGGTGCGCTCCGGCGACGCCCTACTCGCGCCCACCATCACCCGCCGCCTAGTCGAGCGGTTCGCCCGCCGCGACCACCTGAAGCCCGCCCTCCACCGCGACCTGTCCGACCTGACGCCTCGGGAACTGGACGTGCTGCGCCTGCTCGCCACCGGCCTGAGCAACGCCGAACTCGCGGACCAGCTGACCCTCAGCGTGGCCACGGTGAAGACCCACGTCGCCAGCATCCTGTCCAAGCTCGGCCTGCGCGATCGTGTCCAAGCCGTGGTGGTCGCCTACGAGACCGGCCTGATCTCTCCCGGCGGCACCGGATGACCTGAGCCCACCCGGACAGCAACTCCCGGCAGATCCGGACTCGAGCACGGTCAGTGACCGTCGAGCTCGCTTCACCCGCAACATCCAGCAGTTGAAGAGGCGAGCACGCCGATAACTACACAACTCCGTATCACCCCCCGCTCGTGAGCCTTGAAGGCATGACTCACCATGGTTGTTGTGACCGAGGAGCCTCTCCCTGGCGGGAACAATGCCCTGCAAGTCGTGCGGGCCGGCGAGACGGTGCGCCGCACGCGCGATGCCGGTTCCGCGTTCGCTGCCCGGGTCCTGACGTACCTGGAGTCCGTCGGCTACCTCCACGCGCCGCGCTACCTCGGCATCGACGACCACGGACGCGACATCCTCAGTTTCATCCCCGGCACCACCACCGATCACCCCACCCAGCGAGCACACGGCGCCTACGCTGCCGGCGGCCGGATGCTTCGCGAGCTGCACGCCGTCACCGCTGGCCACGCCCTGGCCGCCGACCGGGAATGCGTGATCCACGGCGATCCCGGTCCGTTCAACGCCATCTTTCAGCAGGGGCTGCCGGTGGCCTTCATCGACTGGTCGTCCTGCCGCCCCGGCGACCGGCTCGACGACTTGGGCTACATGGCGTGGACCTGGTGCATCCAGTCGCAAGGCCGGGTAACGATCGCCGAACAAGCCTGGCACCTGCGGGAACTTCGCGACGGTTACGGCACGGTCGAACCGGCGCACCTCCTGGAGGCGATGGTGCGAAGGCAGACGCACATCGCGGACGCGGAAGCGGCGAACATCGACGATCCCACGCTTACGCCCGCTCGCCGCCGCCACGCGCAGGCAGCCGTCGCCTGGGCCACAGCCGATCGCGAACTCATCCACCGGCACCAGCCGCTCCTGCTGTCTGCACTGCAACGGACCGGCTGACCTCCGACCGTCCCACTCCAGATCCGCATCCACGGATTCTGATTACGTCAGCGGCGCATGAAGCAGGTCTACCGCTGGAGATCACGGTCAGTTACTGCCGCCCTCTGCTCACACCAGGCACGGCTTCACCAGGTGACGTGGAGAGCCTTCGGGCCGGCGTCGACCCCGTCGCGGACCCACTCGACGCTCTCGGCCGTGCCCGCCAGGCGCAGACCGGGCAGCTGCCGGGCCAGCGCTCCGATCACGGCCGCGACCTCGAGGTGGGCCAGTGGCGCGCCGAGGCAGTAGTGCACGCCGTGCCCGAATACCAGTGACGGGCTCGATGTCCGCTCCGGCACGAAGGCGTCGGGATCGGCGAAGTGCCGGGGGTCGCGGTGTGCGGCCTCGAGCCGTACCAACACCAGGTCACCGGCTTGGATCCGCGTCCCGGCCAGCTCGACGTCGGTCTGGGCGAAGCGGGGGAAGGGCTCGCCGGTCTGCCCGGACTGCAGGCGCAGCACCTCCTCGACGGTCGCGCCGAGCCGCTCGGGAGCCGTGGCCAGGTGTCCCTCGCGCAGCAGCCTGAGCACGGCCGCGGAGATGGCGTTGCGGGCCGACAGGTATCCGGCGGAGACGATGGTGGCGGCCATGGCGACGAGCTCGCCGTCGCTGAGCCTGCCGTCCTCGGCGTCCCGTACGGTGATCAGGGAGCTGAGCAGGTCATCGCCGGGGTCCTCGCGCCTGGCCTCGGCCAGGGTGGCGGCGTACGCCAACAGTTTCTCCCATGCCTGCGCGCCCCGGGCCATCTCCTCCTCGCCGCCGAAGACGAAGTCGACACCGCCGGCGCCCACGGCCACGGCCTGGAAGTGCTCGCGGTCGGCGATCTCCACCCCGAGCAGCTCGCTGATCGCTGCGATCGACACGGGCCCAGCCACTTCCGCCACGAGTTCGGCGGGCGGTCCGCCCCGGGCGATCGCGGCCACGTGGTCGTCTGCGAGCCGCTCGACTCGATCGCGCAGCGCCTCGATCCCGCGCGGCCCGAACGCCTTCGACACCAGCCGCCGCAGCCGCCCGTGCGCCTCGCCGTCCTGGAAGAGCGTGTCGTTCCCGGGGTGCGCGGTCCCGGGCGGGGCGAGCCCGAACCTCCGGTCCGCCAGGATGTCGGCAACGGCGTCGTAGGAGGTGACGAGCCAGGCGGGCCCGCCGCCGGGGGTCTTCACCTGGGCGACGGGGGTGGTCTCGCGCAGGGCCGCGTACTCGGGAGGGGGCGTGAGGGGATCAGGGCGGTCGTACGGGAGCGTCATCGCCTTCGGTGCCTTTCTTGATGGGCAGCGGGTGGTTGCCCGCCTGGCCAAGTCAAGACGTTGACGTCGCGTCAAGGTCAAGCCGATGGGATTCCGGCTCTCTTGACCAACCCACCACAGGGCGGCCACATGCCTCCGTCAACGCAGGTAAGAGGCTACTTCGGTGGAAATTTCTTCATCGCTACGGGAGCCCCACTCCCGTCAGCCGGTCATAACGGTAGACCCGCACGCTGGAATCGGCGCGGTCCCGCAGCCCTTCGACGCGCACGACCAGCACGCCCTGGCGGACGCGGTCGTCGGTGCTGACGCGCAGCCAGGGCTCGCCGTCACGCAGCGCGGTGACCTCCTCCACCAGATCGCCCCCGCGCCCGGCCGCGATGGCGTACGTGCGGCCCTGCGGCGAAACGATGTCGATGCCGCCGTCCTGCCGGAGGGTGAAGGTGACGACGAGGTCGCCACGGCCGCCGTTCGCCTCCCCCACGAAGTCGTACAGCGGCGCCGGATCGCCCACGTAGTACTTCAGCCGGCCCAGACCGGTGACGTCCATGCCGTTGTAGAAATTACGGCCGGACGGGTCGAGCCAGAAGTGCGGATTGTGGGTGGGCGCGCTGAAGTCCGCACCGGAGTTGTACGAGATGTGCCAGTGCGGAGGATTGTCGGCGTGCAGCGTGTTGTTGGTCTCGATGCCCATCAGCACGAACCGGTGTCCCTTCGCCGCGGCGACGTCGACCATGCCGGAGTCCCGCAGGATGGTGTGCGCCGCGACGAGCTGGTGGATCACCGATCTGACCGGGCCTGCCGGCCACGGCACCGTCGTCCATGGGCCCGCGGCGCGGTCAGGGTCGTTGTGCTCGATCCGCCAGTTCATGCCTGGCGAGACGTCGGGATGGCTCCACACCTGCAGCGTCGGCTGGTTGGCGTCGGGCGAGGGCTGCGTCATCGGCAGCGTGAACGACACGCTGTGCCTGTCGCCGGGAACGCGGCGCAGCTCCAGCCGCGTGTCCTGGTGGACGACGGCCTCGACCCGCTCGTCCGGCCAGCGGACCGTGACCTCGATCCCCGCGGCGGTGTGCGGGCCCTGGACGAACGTGTAGTACTCCGCCCGAGAAGCCACGGAGTATTTCTCACCGGGCAGGATCTCGTAACCGGCGGGCAGCACGACCTCGGGCCGGCCGGGCTCGCCGGGGCGGCGACGTACGACGCGGAAGGCCGCGTAGGCGCTCTCCGCGGCCGAAGCGGCGCCGGGCAGCGCGACCGCCAGGCCGACGGCGGGCACGCCGGCCAGTAAAGCTCGCCGGGACAGGGAACCTGACATGGGGACGTTCCTCTCGATCGCGCCATGGGGCTGGGCCATCCGTCATACGGGAGGCACACCTTCATCCTCCGTCTCGCGGCCACCAGCGAAACCTCCCCTCCCCTAACGATCGGTGAACAGGGGAGCATCTATCCACGCCCTCACGACCGTGCTCGAAGCGGCGTGAGGCCGGCACACCGCTCCCGGCGACGTGCCGGACGGTTGACGCGGACCGCGGTGCAGCGCAGGTCGTCCCTGATGACGCCCAGCTCGCGCTCTTCACTAAGGTGCAGTCAGTGGGCGCTCAGGTCTGTCGTCTTCTACGGATCTTGTCCGCCCTCCTGCCCGTTCCGGAGGCCGATCCGCGGAGCCACGCGCCGTTGCGCTGGGCGCGACTGCGCGGCCATGGTGAGAATCGAGGTCGGCGCCCAGGTGGAAGCCGCAGTGAAGTGTCCTGACATGTCCCGCGGTGCGCGCCTGACCGCCCACGGTTCCGTCTCCACGGCCCTGGCTCTGCGCAGCGATCGCGCCCTGCGCGAGCTCGTGGACACGGCCCTGCCGATCGGATCCGGCATCGGCGGGACGTCGGCCCTGCTTGAGGTCGCCGGAACCCCGGTCTTCGTGAAGCGGGTGCCCCTGACCGACCTGGAGAGGCGGCCCGAGCACGTCCGGTCCACGGCGAACCTGTTTGATCTGCCCGACTTCTGTCACTACGGCGTCGGCATCATCGGCGGGCCGGGCTTCGGAGTCTGGAGGGAGCTCGCCGTGCACACCATGACGACGAACTGGGTGCTGGCGGCGGAACACGAGGGCTTTCCCCTGATGTATCACTGGCGGGTGTTGCCGGACTCGACGCCCCTGCCCGACGAACTGGCCGACGTCGAGCGGGCTGTTGCCTACTGGGGCGGCGGATCGCAGGTACGCCGCCGGATCCAGGCCCTGCGGCAGTCGTCGGCGAGCGTCGCGCTGTTCCTGGAGTACATCCCGCAGAACCTGCACCAGTGGCTGGGCGCTCAGGTCGAGGCAGGGGGCCGAGCCGCCGGCCGGGCCTGCGTCATGGTGGACAGGGAACTGGCGGCCGGCGTCTCCTTCATGAACAGCCGCGGGCTCCTGCACTTCGACGCGCACTTCGAGAACATCCTGACCGACGGCCGGCGCCTGTACTTCGCCGACTACGGCCTGTCCGTCTCCTCCGGGTTCGAGCTGTCGCCGGCCGAGGCCGGCTTCTTCGACCGCCACCAGACCTACGACCGCTGTTACAGCGCCACCTATCTGACGAACTGGCTGGTCACCGCTCTGTACGGACTCCGGAGAGAGGACAGCGAGGGGCGCTACGCTCTGGTGCGCGCCTACGCGGAGGGCGAGCGCCCCGCAGGAATCCCGGAGGAGGCCGCGGCCGTCCTCGCCCGGCACGCGCCGGTCGCCAAGGTGATGTCCGACTTCAACCGCGCGTTCCAGCGCCAGAGCAGGCGGACCCCGTACCCGATGGAGGCGATCCGCCGGCTCGGCGGGATGCGGAGCTCATCGTCATGCTGACGTACGCCTGGAGGCCGGCCCCGGCATGGATGGCTCACCGGCTTCCCGGCGCCCGTAGGTGTCGCCGGCAGGACGCAGGGAACCACCGGCCGGCCTGAGCATCGAAGCCTCAGGAAGCGTCGCGGTACAGGTCACGTCTCTCGGGCAACGGCTCGAGGCCGGCCGACCGGTAGGTGGCGACGGCGCCGACGTTGGAGCTGGGGGTGCACACGTCCACGCTGGACGCGCCCGCCTCCTGGAGTGCGCGCGCCGCGGCGACCGTGATCGCCCGGCCGTAACCGTGACCGCGGTGCGCGCGGTGCACCCCCAGCGGCTCTATCAGCCCTGGCCTGCCCGCACCCGCCGACCACACCGTCACGGCCGCCACCGCCTCGCCCCGCTCGTCGCGTACGGCCAGGCACCGCGCGCCGGCATACGGCGCGCCTGCCGCCATCGCGTGCCAGCGCTCCTCGGTGAACGTCGACCCGTCGAACGACGCCCGCAGGACCGCGGCCCACTCAGGCGCCTGTTCCGGCCCGACCACCTCGACGCGAAAACCGGGATCCGGCACAGGCGCGCCCAGGTCACGCCGGAGCGGCGTCCACGCCTCGCCGCTCTCCCAGCCGTCCCCGGACAGCAGGTCCCGGACCAGGGCGCCCATCGGCGCCTCGACGTACACCTTGCCCTCGGGCAGCACACCGCGCTCAGACGCCGACACGTCGCCGGCCACCTGCCGCGCCAGCTCCTCGTCCTGCCACGCCTGCGGAGCGAACGCCAGCCGCACCAGGTCCGCGCCATCGAGCAGCCCGACGGCCAGAATGTCCCCAGCCCGGCTCCAGGTCCGCGTAGCCTGCGCAGTCCGCTCCGCGCCGAACCGCCAGAACCACCCCAAGTCCCCCGGATGCACCTGCACGGGCTGCCCGTCGTGCTGCCACTCCCCCAGCACTCGCACCACGTCACCGAGCCCGTCGACCCCGGGCCCGCCCATCTCGATCGTCATCCCCCAATCACACACCACCCCGCCGCCCCTCCGCACCCGGATTTCCGGCCCGCGGCCGGCGACCGCGGTCGCCGTGGTCACGCCCCGCGCCCGGCCGCCCCGCGTCAGGCCGGGCCGAGGACGCAGAACTCGTTGCCCTCCGGGTCGGCCAGGACCGTCCACGGGACGTCGCCCTGCCCCACGTCGGCGGGCGTCGCGCCGAGGGTCTGCAGCCGGGCCACCTCCGCGGCCTTGTCGCCGCCGTGGTACGGCAGGAGGTCGAGATGGACGCGGTTCCACACGGTCACGCGCGGCGTGCGACGGAACTTCAGATACGGGCCGACACCCGTCGCGGAGCGCAGCAGCGCGCGATCGTCGGTGACCTCGAGCAGGACCCAGTCCGTCGCCTCGTCCCAGAACCTGGCCATCGCCCGCGGGTCCGCGCAGTCGACCACCACGGCGGCGATCGGCCCGGTGTCCCGGTGGCTCTCCCGGGGTTCCGACACGCAGAACACGTTGCCCTCCGGGTCGGCCAGGACCGTCCACGGGACGTCGCCCTGGCCCACATCGGCGGGCGTCGCGCCGAGCTCCTTCAGGCGCGCGACCAGCTCCGCCTGATGGGCCGCAGAGGTGGTGGCGAGGTCGAGGTGCACGCGGTACTTCACCGTTTCGGGGTCCGGGACCCTGACGAGGTCGACGTAGAAGGCGCCGGGGTCCGGCCAGGCGAAGCCCTCGGGTTCGAGGTTGGTCACGCCGGGTCCCTCGCTGGAAACGCCCCAGCCGAGCGCCTGCGCCCAGAACCGGCCGAGCGCCGAGTCGTCCCGAGCCTTGATGTTCACCTGGACCGGTCGCAGTGCCATGCCGCCAACCCTATGCCCGGAGGATGCCGTGCTTTGACACCTCCTATGGATAACCGCTATCTATTAGCCAACCGTTAGGGAGGTGCCATGCAGGACGCGGTGCTGGCGATGCTCGCCAAGGAGCCGTCGCACGGATACCACCTGCACGCTCGGCTGCGGCGCAGCCTTGGCCCGCTGGGCGAGTCGATGAACCGCGGTCAGATCTACGTGACGCTGAACCGGCTGGAGCGAGCGGGGCTCGTGGCCTGCGAGCGGGCGGACGGCCTGCCCGAGCGGCCGGAGCGCAAGGTCTACGCGCTGACGCCGGCCGGGCAGCAGCGCGTGGCCGCCTGGCTGGCCGAGGTGGGCTGGCCGAAACCGGACCTGGCGGAGTTCCATCTCAAGCTCGCCGCCGCCGCCGCGGCCCGGCTGGCCGACCCGGTGGAGCTGGTGGCGGCGCAGCGCCGCGAGCTGCTGCGCCGGCTGCGCGAGGCGCAGCAGGCCGCGCTGGCCGAACCGGCAGGATCGGGCGCCGGCCTGCTGCTGGAAGGGGTCGTGCTGCGGCTGCAGGCCGACCTGCGCTGGCTGGACGCCTGCGAGCGTGCCTGGTCCAAGGCCGACGACGAAGTCGAGGGTGGATGAACGTGCCGAGTGCCGCGGTCCGGGCCTGCGGGCTGGTGAAGACGCATGGCCAGGGACAGAGCCGGGTCCGCGCGGTGGACGAGGTCGACCTGGAGGTGCCTCAGGGACAGACGCTGGCGGTGATGGGGCCAAGCGGCTGCGGGAAATCCACGCTGCTGCACCTCCTTGGCGGCCTGGAACGGCCAACCGGCGGGGAGGTGTGGGTGGCCGGGCGGCGCATCGACACGCTGAGCGAGCGGGCCCTGGCGCGCATGCGCCGCCGGTCGGTGGGATTCGTCTTCCAGGCCTTCCACCTGGTGGAGGAGTTGTCGGCGGCCGAGAACGTGGAGCTGCCCGCGCTGCTGGCCGGACGCTCGCGCCGCCAGGCCAGGCGCCGCGCCGGCCTGCTGCTGGAACGGGTCGGGCTCGCCGCGCGCTCCCGGCACCTGCCCTCGCAGCTGTCGGGCGGGCAACGCCAGCGGGTCGCCGTCGCCCGCGCCCTGGTCAACGACCCGCTGGTCGTCCTGGCCGACGAGCCGACCGGCAACCTCGACACCGCGGCGACCCTCGATGTGCTGAGGATCTTCCAGGAACTGCGTTCCGCCGGGCAGACCCTCGTGATCGTCACGCATGACGAGCGGGTGACGGCCACGGCGGACCGGCTGGTCTCGATGCGCGACGGGATGTTCGTCGACGACACCCGGCTGACCGGCTCGCACCCGCGCGGGCTCGGCGGGCTGATCGGGCTGGAGGGCTGAACGTCATGGGTTCCATCGTGCTCGTCCTGCGCCTGGTCCTGGCCGACCTGCGCAGGCACCGGGCCCAGGCCGCGATGCTGCTGCTCGCGGTGACCGTGGCCACCGCCACGATGGCCCTGGGCCTGTCCCTGCGGGGCGTGAGCGACGCGCTGTACGAGCAGACCCGCGCGGCCACCGCCGGGCCGGACGTGGTGGCGCTCTCCGGCGCCGCGGGCCCCGCCGTGACCTCGGCCCTGGCCTCGCTGGCGAGCGCTCCCGACGTGATCGCCCACCACGGCCCCTACCGCATCGTCTACGCCGACCTCACCACGCGCGATGCCACGCCGTCCCGCGTGGTGGTGCACGGCTTCGCCGACAAGCCCGGCCCGGTCAACCGGCCGCTGGTGACCGCGGGTCACTGGGTACGCTCCGGCGGCACCGTCCTCGAGCGCGGCTTCGCCACCGCGCTGGGCGCCGGCGTCGGCGACCGCGTCACCATCGCCGGCCGGCCGTACCCCGTCGTCGGGATCGCCGTGACCGCGGCCACCTCCGTCTACCCCGGTGCGTCGCAGATCGGCCCGGGCGGCGGGGGGAGCGACTACAGCGGCCTGGCCTGGATGACCCGGGAGGACGCCCGCACGCTGGCCTCGTCCCGTGATCTCCCGGTGACCACGGCCGTGGACCTCAAGTTGCGCGACCCCGCCGCCACCGAAGCCTTCCGCGACGCCCACCGCGACCCCGCCATGCCCGTCAACTTCCACTCCTGGCAGTTCACCGCCGCAGCGGACATGGGCCTGCTCAAGAACAGCCAGCCGATCCTGGTCGTCGGGAGCTGGCTGCTCAGCTTCCTGGCCATCACCGGAGTGGCGGCACTGGCCGCGGGACGCGCCGTCGAGCAGACGCGCCGCGCCGGGCTGCTCAAGGCCGTCGGCGCCGCACCGGGCCTGATCGCCGCCGTCCTGCTCACCGAGTACCTGGCGCTGGCGCTGGCCGGCGACGCCCTGGGGCTGGTGATCGCCCGCCTGGCCGCGCCCGTCATCGCCAGCCCCACCGCCAGCCGGATCGGCGAGGCGGCAGGACCGAGCGGCGCCACCGTGGCCACGGCGACCGTCCTCGCCGTGGCGGTGGCGGTCCTGTCCACGCTGCGTCCCACGCTGCGCGCCCTGCGCACGGCGACCGTCACGGCGCTGACCGCGCCCGCGCACCAGCCCCGCCACCGGCCGTGGCTCACCTCGCTGTCGGCGCTGCTGCCCACGCCGCTGCTGCTCGGGCTGCGGCTGACCGCCCGCCGTCCGGGCCGCGCCGTGCTGCAGGCGTGCTCCACCGCCACCACGGTGATCGGGATCGTCACCCTGCTGACCCTCCACGCCCAGCCCGAGAGGGGCTACGGCCTGAACGGCTCCGCCGTCCTGCCCAACCTGCGGGGCGAGCACGACCGCCTGCTGATGCTCGCCGTCACCGTCCTGCTGATCGCCCTCGCCGTCGTGAACACCATCACGTTCACCTGGACCACCGCCATGGAAGCCCGGGCGACCATGGCCGTCGCCCGCACGCTCGGCGCCACCCCGGGGCAGGTCTCCGCAGGGCTGTCCGCCGCCCAGCTCCTGCCCGGCGTGCCCGGCGCCCTCATCGGCGTCCCTCTCGGCACCGGCCTGCTCTCGCTCTTCGCCGCCAGGAACGCGGTGGACCCTCCCTCGTCCTGGCTGCTCGGCGCCGTGATCGCGACGCTCCTCGCGACGGCGGCACTCACCGCCCTGCCCGCACGCCTGGCGGCGCGCCGGCCCGTGGCGCAGGCCCTCAGCACCGAAACAGCGTGATCCGGACCGCCGCCGGAACCGCATAGGGACGAGCGCGGTCCGCCCTGGGCTGATCCCGGCCACGGGTGAGGGACCCCTCACCGTCACGCAACATCACACAAAGTATCCGGCGCGTTACGTTCAGTAGGCGATAGCCGATCTTACAGGCGGGCACCACTCCCCGCCCCAAGCGAACCGACGGCTCCGGCGGACCCGGAGCGCAGCGAAAGCGAGGTGGCGGGTGCATCTGACCCCGCACGAACAGGAACGCCTGCTGATGCACGTGGCCGCGGACGTGGCACGCAAACGCAAAGAACGGGGGATCACGCTCAACTACCCGGAGGCGGTCGCCATCCTGACGGCCTACGTGCTCGAAGGCGCCCGGGCGGGCACAAGCGTGGAAAAGCTCATGGCGATGCCGCAACCGCCAGAACCACCCGTGCTCACCCCCGAAGACGTCATGGACGGGGTCGCGGAGATGATCCGCGACCTCCAGATCGAGGCCACCTTCCCCGACGGCAGCAAAATGGTCACCCTCCGCGACCCCATCCCGGCGATCACCAGAAAAGCACCACTCCTTCACCCCGGCAAGATCGACCACCCGCGCGACGCCGGCCCTGTCGCCTTCAACACCGGCCGCGAGGTCACGACCGTGACGGTCACCAACACCGACGACCGTCCCGTCCAGGTCGGCTCCCACTACCACTTCTACGAGGCGAACGCCCTGCTCGACATCCAACCCGGCCGCGACCTCGCCTACGGCAAGCGCCTGAACATCCCCGCCGGCAGCTCGGTGCGCTTCGAACCCAACTGCCCACTGGAGATCGAACTGGTGCCCATCGAAGGCACACGCATCATCGAAGGCCTCAACGGCAAGGTCGGAGGCGAACTCCATGCTTAAGCCCCCGGCACCAGAGCCCGCCCCGCCCGCGCCCCAGCCCTCACGCCACGAACGCCATCAGCCACTCACCCGCGAGCAGTACGCCGACCGGTTCGGCCCCACCACCGGAGACCGCATCCGCCTGGCCGACACCGACCTGCGGATCGAAATCACCGAGGACTGGTGCGGCGGCCCCGGCCACAGCGGAAACGAGATGATCTTCGGCGGCGGCAAGGTGATCCGGGAATCGATGGGCCAATCCTGCGCGCCACGCGACTCCACCCGCTTCGGCTCCCCCGAACCCCCCGACACGGTCATCACCGGCGCGGTCATCCTGGACCACTGGGGCGTGGTCAAAGCCGACATCGCCATCCGCGACGGCCGCATCACCGCACTCGGCAAGGCCTACAACGACGAAACCATGGACCGGCTGCACGACGGGCACACCACCGCCACCGACTTCGTGATCGGCCCGGAAACCGAGGTCATCTCCGGCAACGGCAAGATCCTCACCGCGGGCGGCGTGGACACCCACGTACACTTCATCTGCCCCGAACAGATCCACGAGGCACTGGCCTCCGGAGTCACCACCCTCATCGGCGGCGGCACCGGCCCCGCCGAGGGAAGCACCGCCACCACCGTCACACCGGGCTCCTGGCACATCGCCCGGCTGTTCGCGGCGCTGGATGCCTTCCCGGTCAACATCGGACTGCTCGGCAAAGGCAACACGATGTCCACGGAGTCGCTGCTCAACCAGGTGGAGGCGGGCATCCTGGGCTTCAAGATCCACGAAGACTGGGGCGCGACCCCGGCCGTCCTGCGCCGGTGCCTGCAAGTGTGCCGCACGACCGGCGTCCAACTCGCCCTGCACGCCGACTCCCTCAACGAAGCCGGCACCGTCGACAACACCATCGCCGCCATCGGCGACCACCCCATCCACGTCTTCCACGTCGAAGGCGCGGGCGGCGGCCACGCCCCAGACATGATCAAAATGGCGGGCCTGCCGAACGTCCTCCCCGCCTCCACCAACCCCACCCGGCCCTACACCGTCAACACGGTCAAAGAGCACATCGACATGGTGATGATCTGCCACCACCTCAACCCGATGGTGCGGGAAGACCAGCAATTCGCCGATTCGCGGGTCCGGCCCGCCACGATGGCCGCCGAGGACATCCTGCACGACCTCGGCGCCATCTCCATCATGTCGTCCGACGCCCAGGCCATGGGCCGCATCGGCGAAGTGATCATGCGGACGTGGCAGACAGCCCACGTGATGAAACACCGACGCGGCCCTCTCGAGAACGACCGAAACGGCGCCGACAACCACCGGGCCCGCCGCTACATCGCCAAATACACCATCAACCCGGCCATCGCACACGGCATCGACCACGAGGTCGGCTCAGTCGAGGTGGGCAGGCTGGCCGACCTGGTGTTGTGGGAGCCGAAGTTCTTCGGCGTCAAACCGCACCGAGTGATCAAAGGCGGCCAGATCGCCTACGCCCAGATCGGCGACGCCAACGCCTCCATCACCACGCCACAGCCGATCCTGCCCCGCCCGATGTGGGGAGCCACCGGCCACGCCCCCGCCGCCAACTCCGTCAACTTCGTCACCGCACGGGCCATCGAATCCGGCCTTCCCGGACGGGTCAACACCGACAAAACGTTCAGACCCATCCGCGACACCCGCAAAACCTTCAAAAAGGACATGCGCCACAACGGCGCCACACCCCGCATCGAAGTCGACCCCAACACCTACGAAGTCACGATCGACGAGGAGACCATCGACCACCACCAACCACCGGCCGACCTGCCCATGGCCCAGCGGTACTTCCTGTTCTGACCACCACGAACAAGGACACCCCATGAACCGCGCCGCACTGCTCCTCCTCGCCGACGGCCGCTTCCCCTCCGGCGGGCACGCCCACTCGGGCGGAGCCGAGGCGGCCGTCACCACCGGGCGCGTACACGACGCGGCAAGCCTGCGAGAATTCTGCCGCGGCCGACTGCACACCAACGGCCTCGTCGCAGCCGGACTGGCCGCCGCAGCCGCCACCGGCCACGACCCACTCCTCCTGGAAGAAGCCGCCGACGCCCGCACCCCCACCCCCGCCCAACGGCAGGTCACACGCACACTCGGCCGACAACTCCTGCGCGCCGCCCGCGCCACCTGGCCCTCCCCCGAACTCGACACCCTGGCCGCAGCCCGGCCACGCGGCACACACCAGCCCATCGTCCTCGGCCTGACCGCCCGCGCCGCGGGCCTGACCCCGCAAGACGCCGCCCACGCGGCCGCCTACGACAGCGTCAGCGCCCCCGCCACCGCCACCGTCCGCCTGCTCAGCCTGGACCCCTTCGACGCCACCGCCATCCTCGCCCACCTGACCACCGACCTCGACCACATCGCACAACACGCCACCGACGCCGCGCAACGCCTCCGCACCGAGGGCGTCGCGGCCCTGCCCGCACGCTCCGCCCCACTACTCGACATCACCGCCGAACAACACGCCGCCCGCCCGACGCGCCTGTTCGCCTCCTGACCCACCCGTCCACCACAGGAGCACCATGCACCTGCACCACAACCACGAACCCCCCGAAAATCACCCGCACGGCCCCGGCCACTCCCCCTCCCCACACCCCGGCAGCCACCACCGCGCCCTGCGCATCGGACTGGGCGGACCAGTCGGCACCGGCAAGACCGCCACCGTCGCCGCCCTCTGCCGCGCCCTACGCGACGACCTGTCCATCGCCGTCATCACCAACGACATCTACACCCGCGAAGACGCCGAATACCTGCTACGTGAAGCCGTCCTGCCCACCGAACGCATCAGAGCCGTCGAAACCGGCGCCTGCCCCCACACCGCCATCCGCGACGACATCTCCGCCAACCTCGAAGCCGTCGAAGACCTCGAACACCGGCTCGGCCCTCTCGACCTCATCCTCATCGAATCAGGCGGCGACAACCTCACCGCGACCTTCTCCAAAGGCCTGGCCGACGCCCAGATCTTCGTCATCGACGTCGCCGGCGGCGACGACATCCCCCGCAAAGGCGGCCCCGGCATCACCACCTCCGACCTCCTCGTCATCAACAAAACCGACCTCGCCCCACACGTCGGCGCCGACCTGCACACCATGGCCCGCGACGCCAAGGCCCAGCGCGGCGACCTGCCCGTCGCCTTCACCGCCCTCAGAACCGAAGACGGCGTCAAACCCGTGTCCGACTGGCTCCGCCACCGCCTGACCGCCTGGACCACGGCCACCACATGACCCTCACCACCCAGACCGCACCCGGCGAACCCACCACGCTCGGCGTACACGCCACCGCCCGCATCAAAGCCACCCGAACAGGAAAGACCACCACCCTTCCCCTCCTCCACGGCTCCGGCCCCTTCGACCTGCGCCGCACCCACCCCCACGGCGACCACGCGCGCGTCTGCATCATCGGCGCCATGAACGCCCCCCTCGGCGGCGACCGGCTCCGCATCGAAGCCACCGCCGAAGCGGGCGCCCACCTGCACATCACCACCGCCGCCGCCACCATCGCCCTGCGCGGCCCCACCCCCGGCCACGCCACCTACGACCTGCACCTGACCGCGGCCGACCAGGCAAGTCTGCACTGGCTGCCCCAGCCGCTGATCTCCGCCGCCGGCAGCAACCTCCGCCAAACCTGCACCGTCGAACTGGCCCCCACCGCACGCTTCGTCCTGCGCGAAGAACAGGTCCTCGGCCGCACGGGCGAGACGCCCGGCCGGCTGACCACCCGCCTCACCGTCAGCCGCGACGGCCACCCACTCCTGGACCAGGAGACCCGCTACGGACCGGACGCCCCCGGCTGGGACGGCCCCGCCGTCCTGGCCGGCCACCGCGCCGCCGGCCAGCTCCTCATCGTCGACCCGGCCCTCGACGACCGGCCACCCACCGTCAGGCTGCTGGACGATGACCCGGCGCACGGGCAGGCCGTGCTGACCCCGCTCGCGGGCCCCGCCGTCCTGGTCACCGCCCTCGCCACGGACACGCTGCACCTGAGCCGCCTCCTCGACGCGGCTCAGGCCCTCACCTGAACGCGGAGCTCTCTTGCAGTGGAGTACGGGCGAAGCCCGTGCCTTGTGGGAACAGGAGGTCAGTGAAACCGGCCGGGGCCTTTACATTGTAGATCAATCGAGGATCTCGACGTAGCCGTCAGTCCCGTGAACGCGGATCCGCTGCCCGTCCCGGATCAGCCGGGTGGCCTGCTCCACGCCCACCACGGCCGGCAGGCCGTACTCCCGCGCGATCACCGCCCCGTGCGTCATGAGGCCGCCCACCTCCGTCACCAGTCCGGCGACGGTGACGAACAGCGGCGTCCAGCTGGGGTCGGTGAAGGCGGTGACCAGAATGTCGCCCTCCTCCAGGTCGGCCCGCGCCATGTCCATGACGACACGGGCACGGCCCTCGACGGACCCGGCCGAGACCGGAAGGCCGACCAGCGCGCCGGGCGGGGCGTCCTCGCTCCGGTACCGGCCCGTGATGACCTCGCCGTCCGACGTGAAGACCCGGGGCGGAGTGAGCGGCTCGTACGAGCGGAACGCCGCACGCCTTTCCAGCACGAGCTCGGCGTCCACCTTGTTGGTGCGCACGACGTCCTGCAGCTCCTCGAACCTGAGGAAGAAGATGTCGTCATTCTCGCGCAGAACGCCGGACGCGACGAGGCGATCGGCTTCCTGCAGCAACGCCTGCTTGTAGGCGAAATAGCGGCGGATCATGCCGTACTTGGGGTATTCCCGGTAGCCGGTGAAGGTGCGGACGCGGTCGATCATCCGCTTGGTCTCCTCCGCCTTCTGCTCCCCGTGGGGCAGGGCGCGCAACCTTGCCAGCAGTTCCTGCTCCTTCCGCTGCGCCTCCTGGCGTCCCTGTTCGAAGCGTCGTTCGCCGGCGCCCGGCTCGAAGTTCTTGATGTTGCCGAGAATGGTGCGCACGAGCATGGCGGGATTCTCGCTCCAGCGCGTTCTGGTGATGTCGATCTCGCCCGCGCAGCGCATGCCGTACTCGTCGAGGTAGGTGCGGATGGCGTCATGCGCCTCCTGCCCGCCGGCCAGCCCGGGCAACTCCCCCAGGAAGGCGTCGCCCTCGCGGCCTTCGTCCACGACGCGGTGCAAGAACGCCACGACGTCCGCGTGCGGCCGGATCGTGTCAGCGACGTCGAGGAGCGCCAGCCCCATCTCCGACGTGACGTTGTGGGGGACGGACTGCGTGAGCGTGTCGGCCGCGTTCTTCTCGCCCAGCCACGCCTCCAGGCGGTCGTTGAGCCACCAGGCCGCATCGAACCCCGCCATGATCACCTGGTGGCTCCGCGGGTCGAACAGGACCCGCTTCAGCTCCGCGATGTCGTCCAGGATGAAGTCGAGCAGCGCCGGCCCGGACAAACTCCGGATCTTGCCCCGCAGGGTGGCGACGGACTCCTCGTTGTTCCGGATCAGCTGGGCCACGATGGCCGGATCGGCCTCGATCGGTGCGGGTGAGTCACCGGCGGGCGCGGCGCCGGAATCGTCGTCAGGAAGCGAGGGCAGGAAGTCGCCGCGGTCGACGACGCTCTGCAACGCGTCCCTGATGAGCGGGTCGGACCTCCCCAGCCCTTCGATGAGGTTCGCGCGGCCCGAGGGCCTCGCCAGGAGGGGGGCCACGTCGACGAACAACCGTCCGCCGGCCTCGTGCATCGACCGTGGGGTGGTCAGACACCACAGGGAGAGTCCCAGCGGCTTCATCGCGTCGGTCATCATCTGCTGGTGACCGACGGAGACGTAGAGGTGGTTCTCCTGGTCATCGGTCGCGGGAAGGGGGAACAGGGTGGTGATCGGCCGGCTCTGGACGATGTGGAAGTCGTCGCCGGCCAGGCACCACTCGATGTCCTGGGGCCGGCCGAAGTGCTCCTCGACGCGCCGGCCCAACCGCACCAGGCGCACGACCTGAGCCTCCGTCAGGGCCGGCTGTGCCTGCCGCCCCGGATCGGTCGGCGCCTCCCGCGTGCCGCCCCCCGGCGACGCCTGGACGAAGCGCGTCTTGGTGGCGACCTCTGCGGTGACGACCTGATCGTCGCGCACCGTGTAGACGTCCCCGGCGACCAGACCGGACACCAGCGCCTCGCCGAGCCCCCAACCGGCCTCCACGGTGGCGACCCTCCGGTTGGAGGTCACGGGATCCGCCGTGAAGAGGATCCCGGCCGCGTCGGGGAACACCATCTGCTGGACGACCACCGCCATCCGTACCTTCCGGTGGTCGAAGCCGTTACGGCACCGGTAGGTCACCGCCCGCTCGGTGAACAGCGAGGCCCAGCAGCTCCGGACGTGCCGCACGACGGCCTCCACGCCCACGACGTTCAGGTAGGAGTCCTGCTGGCCCGCGAAGGACGCGGTGGGCAGGTCCTCGGCCGTCGCGCTGGAACGCACCGCGTAGGAGGTCCGCTCCCCGAACCGGGCGAGCGCCCCGCTGATCGCCGCCACGAGATCGTCGGGGACCGCGACGCCTTCGACGGCGCGCCGGACATCGGCGCTCAGGGTGCGGATCGCCTCGCGATCGTCCGGGTTCACTCGCGCCAGCAGGTCAAGCTGAGCGTCGATCGACGGGGCCCCGGCCACGACCCGCTCGAAGGCGTCCGTCGTGACGCAGAAGCCGTCCGGCACGCGGACGCCGTCGATTCGCGAGAGCTCGCCCAGGTGCGCCCCCTTCCCTCCGACCTCTGCGATGTTCGTCGCATCGATGTGCTCGAAGCCCATCACGTAACCCAATTTTCCGTGCTCCATCGTTCGTCGGGTCGTTCGCAGTGGGCAAGTATGGAGCACTTTCCGAGGTCTCATGAGGCGCCAGGATCTGCTATAAAGTGAAAGTGGCGGGAGGAGGCTCTCAACCCTCGCCAAGGCCTTGACGCTCAGGCTCGGCCCTCTCTTCCCTTTCAGGGCCCGATGTCCCGCGCAGGCAGCGGAAGCAGTCAAGAAGAGTGACGCATCCAGAGCATCTCCAGCCCCAGGACGATGGCGCACAACACCGCCACGGACCCCGGAACGGCCACCGACGCCACGTGGATCAGGCTGCTCTCGTCCGGCAGGAAAAGGTCCACCCATCCCAAGGCGAGGGCCAGGGCGGTGGAGATCCCGCCGACCCTGGAGGTCCATCCGAACATGCGCGCATGCCACGGGCCCGAGGCCGCCGACTCCCTCGACCGCACGTCGATGCTGAAGAAAATCAACAAGACGGCGAGAAACGAGATCAGGGTGACCATCTCGGCCGACGGCATCGGGCGCATGGTACGGACCATAACCCACCGTCGATTCCCGCCCTTCGCGGCCCGCGGGGCGTGTCCGTCAAGGTCATGGCGCTTCGATCCGCACAACCAGGAGCAGCGGCTCGCACCGACCCGGCCTTTACCATGTCGCAGGTGACCACCTACGGCGACACCGACGCGTTCGAACATCTCGACTTCTCCGTTCTGCCGCAGCGCCAGCAGCGCATCCTGGCCACGATCCGGGACTGGGTGGTCAGGTACGGTTATCCACCGAGCACACGCGAGATCGGCCGTGCGGTCGGGCTCCGGTCGTCCTCGTCGGTGGCGAGACACCTCAGAAGCCTGGAGGAGCGGGGTTTCCTCCGCCGGGGCACGTCGATGACCCGGCCGATCGACGTGCGTCTGTTCCTGCGGGCCGCGTCGCCGGAACCGGCCGCGGACGTGGTGACCGTGCCCGTGGTCGGGGACATCGCCGCGGGCATCCCCATCCCGGCGGACGAGCACGTGGACGGCACGCTGCTTCTCCCCCGCGACCTCACCGGACGCGGCGACGTGTTCGCCCTCCGGGTGCGGGGCGACTCGATGATCGACGCGGCGATCTGCGACGGCGACATCGTCGTCGTACGGCAGCAGCCCGAGGCTCACTCGGGCCAGATCGTCGCCGCGATGATCGACGGTGAGGCCACCGTCAAGGTGTTCCGCCGGCGCGACGGCCATGTCCGTCTCGAACCACGCAACCCCGCCTACGACATCATCGACGGCGACGATGCCGTCGTGCTGGGCATCGTCGTCTCTGTCGTACGCAGCGTCTGATCCACCGGCCGGCGGCTGCGCGACGCGGCGTGCGTGCATTCCCAGCCAGCCCAGGTGGCGTGGCCGGATGCCCGTGAGCAAGCGATCAGGACGGGTACGGGCCCCACGCGGCCCGACCCGAGGTGGACGGCTTGCGGCCCAGCTTGCCGGCCCGCACCTGCACGGCGAGGCTGTCGAGGATGACGCGGCTGCTCATCAGGCAGGTCATCTCCGCCCAGTCGTAGGGCGGAGAGCACTCCACGATCTCGATCCCGGCCAGGCCGGGCTCGGAGACGAGCCGTACCAGGTTGAGCGCCTCGCGGGGCAGCAGGCCGCCGGGCTCCGGCCAGCCGGTGCCGGGCACGAACCCGGCATCGATCACGTCGATGTCGAAGGACAGGTAGACCGCCCTGGCATTCTTCCAGGCGATCTCCAGCGCCATCTCGGCGACCTTCTCCACGCCGGCGCGTTCGACGTCTCCCACCGTGATGATCGTGGTGCCCCGCTCCCGGCCCACCTTGACGCCGGCGCGCGGCGATTGCCAGCCGCCGATCCCGATCTGGACGAGGTTGGTGGCCGGGGCGTTCTTGATGTTGGTCGCGTGGAACCAGGGCGTGGTGTGCATGCGCTCGTCGAGGTCGGTCTCCTGGGTGTCCACGTGCCGGTCGAAGTGGATGATGCCGATGTTGCCGTCCACGTGTGGGGTCAGGCCGCGGACGGTGGGGAAGCCGATTGAGTGGTCGCCCCCCAAGACGACCGGGAAGACGCCCTGCGACATCACGTGCGACATCGCCTGGCTGATCTGGTCGAAGGACTTCTCCAGGTTGCCGGGGATGGTGAACACGTCGCCGATGTCGACCATGTTGAGCTGCTCGCGCAGGTCCACGCCCAGCTCGTAACAGTACGTGCCGAACAGGCCGGTGCAGCGGCGGATGCCCTGGGGACCGAACCGGGTGCCCGGCCGGTAGGTCGCGCCGGCGTCCAGCGGCACGCCGAACACGGCCACCTCGGCGTCGCCCACGGCGTGGACGTCGTCGATGTACGGGCATTTCAGGAAGGTGCCGGTTTCGCCGGCGAAATGCGGTAGCTCGCCTCTGGCGAAGGTCGAGATGGTCCGGTCCTCGATCGTGGGGGCGCCCTCCAACCCGTGCGCCAGGCGTTGTTCGATCTCCTCCTGGTGCCTGCGCGTGGGCAACTCGCCCTCGACCCGCTGGGCCCACGCGCCTTCCCGGTCAGTCTGCTCGGCCATGGAACCTCCTCTGCGAGTCAGGGGGAGTGGAGAAGCCGTACCCGGGCAGGAGCAGGTCACACGGGATCAAGATCAGCCGCGGACGCACGCCGAGCCGGTGGGCGAGTTCCCGCGGAGCGTGAGGAGTTTCCGATCGGGCGTGCGGTGGGACAGACCTCGCATGGACCGCATGTGGGACGTGGCGATCGTGGGAGCGGGACCGGCGGGCTCGGCGGCGGCGCTGCGGGCCGTGCAACTGCGTCCCCAGCTGCGGGTGCTCCTGCTCGACAGGGCCGACTTCCCCCGCGACAAGCCGTGCGGTGACGGCATCGCCGCCCACGGGCGCGACGAGCTGGCCCGGCTGGGAGTGCCCGCGCTCATCGACGACTACCGGCCTGCTCCCCGCCTGACCGTGGTCTCGCCGGGCGGCATGCGGGTCTCCGCCGAGGCCGCGCGGCCCAATCACGTGGTGCCGCGCCGGGTGTTCGACGCCCGTCTGGTGGCCGCCGCGCGGGCCAGGGGCGTCGAGGTACGCCGGCACCGCGTCAGGGATCTCGGCTTCGACGGGTCCTGCGTGGTCATCGACGGAGGGCTGCGGGCCCGTACGGTCGTGGCCGCCGACGGGGCCGGCTCGGTCGTGCGCCGCCTGATCGGCCTGCCCGCCGCCGCCGAGAAGCACACCGCCATCGCCGTGCGCGGCTACGCCGACGTGCCCGAGGAGGACGATGTCCAGCTCATCGCCATGCAGAAGGCGGGCTGGCCGGCCTATGCGTGGTCGTTCCCCATCGGCGACGGCACCGCGAACGTCGGCTTCGGCATGCTGCTGCCGAAGCTGCGCGCGGCGGGAGCGCCGGGGCGTCAGGTGCTGCACGGCAGGCTCGCCGAGTTGCTGCCCGACCGGCACCCCCGCGATCTGCGCGCCCACCACCTTCCGCTCTCGACCGGACGGCCGGCGCCCGGCGCCGGACGGGTGCTGCTCGCCGGTGACGCCGCGGGCCTGATCAACCCGCTCACCGGGGAGGGCATCTACTACGCGCTGCTGTCCGGGCGGCTGGCGGCCGAGGCGGCGGTGGAGTCGCCGGGCGATCCGCTGACGCTGTACCGGAGCAAGCTGCGCGAGGCCCTCGGACGGCACCTGCGCACCACCGACGTGCTGGCCCGCCTGGCCCAGTCCCCCGGTTTCATCGACGCGGCGATCGCGACCGCGGCGCACCGCAAGGAGGTGTTCGACCTGCTGGTGGAGGTGGGACTCGGGGCCGGTACGGTGCCCGCCCCGCTCGCGCTGGCCGTGGCGACGCGGTGGCTGCGCGGATCCCTGCGCGCCGGGCGGTGAACGGGCCGGGAACCGTGCGCGTCACGCGGTGAGCGAGGCGCCGCCGGCGATCAGGAGGATCACGTCCACGGCCGCCACGGCGACGGCGGTGACGAACGGCACCCGTGACGACCTGGCCGCCGGCAGCAGCCCCGTGGCCGCGAGGACCGAGGCGGCGGCCACGGCCAGCCAGCCCGCCACGCCGGGCGCGCCTCCGGGGCCGAGGACGAGCAGGCAGGTGGCGGCCAGCAGCGGCACGGGAACCACAAGCCGTACGCGTGAGGCGCCCATGCGCTGCGGCCAGCCGCGTACGCCGGTGTCCAGGTCACCCGCGATGTCCGGCAGCACGTTGGCCAGGTGTGCGCCCACTCCGAGCAGCGCGGCGGCCAGGACCGCCCACCACGCGGGCCACGGCTCGCCGGGCAGGCCCAGCGTCACGAAGGCCGGGAGCACGCCGAACCCCATGGCGTAGGGCGCCCACGACAGGAGCGTCGCCTTCAGCCCGAAGTCGTATCCCCAGGCCGCCAGCACGCCGGCGAGGTGCAGGGCGCCCGCCCGCCAGCCGGAGGCCAGCGACAGCGGGACGCAGCAGGCCAGCGCCACGAGAGCGGCGATCCGGACGGCACGCGCGCTCACCATGCCGCCCGCGACGGGCTTGCCCGTGCGCCCGGCCGCCGCGTCGCGCCCGGCGTCGATCGCGTCGTTGCACCAGCCGATCGAGAGCTGCCCCGCCAGCACGGCGGCGCCCGCCAGCACGCACCCGGCCGCGTCGCGTCCCGCGGCCACGGCCAGCGCCGTGACCAGAGCGGTCACGGCCACGGTCGGGCCGGGGTGGCACGCGAGCACCAGCCCGACGGCCGGCCGTCCCGGCCCGCCGTGCACGACCGCGGCGGCCGCGGGGTCGCGGTCAGTCACAAGGTGATCGTAGTCCGGGCGATGGCCGCCGGGAATTCCCGTGCGGCTCGGCGGCTCCCCTGGCGTGCTCGGGTACGCGTTCGGCGCGAACTCCGCCGTCCCGGCGTGGCTTAAACGACCGGTCGGACGGGAAACGTGCGGGAAGCAGGAGTTGTCGGCTGACGAGGGAGAACTGCATGACCCGTATCGCCGCAGTCCGTTGTGCCTTCCCTCCCCACCGCTACCCGCAGTCCGAGCTCACCGACATGGCCGCCCGCATCTGCCTGCCGGAGAACGGCGACCGGCGCCTCCTCGACCGCCTGCACCGCAGCGCCCGGGTGGACTACCGCAACCTCGCCCTGCCCGTCGAGCAGTACGAGAAGCTCAGCGGCTTCGGCGCCGCCAACGACGCCTTCGTCTCGGTCGCCGTGGATCTGGGGCTCGAAAGCGTGAAGGCCGCCCTGGACGCGGCCGGGCTGGAGCCGGCGGACGTGGACATGATCATGTTCACGTCGGTGACCGGCATCGCCGCGCCGTCCGTCGACGCCCGGCTGGCGGCGGCGCTCGGACTGCGGCCCGACGTCAAGCGGGTGCCCGTCTTCGGCCTGGGCTGCGTTGCCGGAGCGGCGGGCATCGCCAGGGTCCACGACTACCTGCGCGGCTGGCCGGACCACGTGGCCGTGCTGCTGTCGGTGGAGTTGTGCTCGCTCACCGTCCAGCGGGGCGACTCCTCGCCCGCGAACCTGGTCGCCAGCGCGTTATTCGGCGACGGCGCGGCCGCGGTGGTGGCCTGCGGCGGCGCACGCGAGGCGGCCGGTCCCACCGTGGTGGCCACGCGCAGCCACCTGTATCCGGGTTCGGAGCACGTCATGGGCTGGCAGGTGGGCGACACCGGGTTCCGGGTGCTGCTGGACGCGAGCGTCCCGGAGGTCGTGCGGCGGTATCTGGCCGACGACGTGCACGGCTTCCTGGCCGAGCACGGCGTGACGGCCGGGGAGGTGACGGCGTGGGTGTGCCATCCCGGCGGGCCGAAGGTGCTCGAAGCCGTGTCGGACGTGCTCGCCCTGCCCGCGGACGCCCTCGAGGTGACGTGGCGCTCGCTGGCGGCCAACGGCAACCTGTCCTCGTCCTCGGTCCTGCACGTGCTCGGTGACACCCTCGCCACCCGGCGGCCGGAGCCGGGGGCCTGGGGACTGATCATCGCCATGGGGCCGGGCTTCTGCTCCGAACTCGTCCTGATCCGCTGGTGACCGTGCCCGTTCCGTGCTCATGACCCGATTGCTGGTGCCTGCCTTATGACCTGGTATCTGCTGCTCGTCGTGCTGGTCGGCCTGGAACGTGTGGCCGAGCTGGTCGTCGCCCGGCGCAACGCCGCGTGGAGCATGGCCCGCGGCGGTGTCGTCTCCGGCCAGGGTCACTATCCGTGGATGGTGGCCCTGCACACGGGGTTGCTCGTCTGCGCGCCGCTGGAGGTCGTGCTGGCGCAGCGGCCCTTCCTGCCCGCGCTCGGCTGGCCGATGCTCGCCCTCGTCGTGGCCGCCCAGGGGCTGCGGTGGTGGTGCATCGCCTCGCTCGGGCCGCGCTGGAACACGCAGGTGATCGTGGTGCCCGGCCTGCCGCTGGTGACGCGCGGCCCCTACCGGTTCCGGTGGCTGCGGCATCCCAATTACGTGGCGGTGGCGGTCGAAGGGCTCGCGCTGCCGCTGGTGCACACGGCCTGGATGACCGCGCTGGCGTTCACGGTGCTCAACGCCGTGCTGATGGTGGTGCGGATCCGCTGCGAGAACGCGGCTCTCACCCTCGCGTCCGAGCGGTGACGGCGTGATCGACGTGCTCGTCGCGGGCGGCGGCCCGGCGGGGCTGGCGACGGCCGTGCACGCGGCGCTGGCCGGGATGGAGGCGGTCGTCGTCGAGCCGCGGGCCGGGCCCGTGGACAAGGCGTGCGGCGAGGGCGTCATGCCGGGCGGGGTGGCGGCGCTGGCGGCGATGGGGGTCGAGGTGGAGGGACACGCGTTCCGCGGCATCCACTACCTCGACGGCCGGCGGGAGGTGCGGGCCGCCTTCGCCGCCGCTCCCGGCCTGGGCGTGCGCCGTACGCACCTGCACGCGGCGCTCGCGCGGCGGGCCGCCGAGCTGGGCGTCACGACGGTCACCGGCAAGATCACCCGCGTGGAGCAGGACCGGGACGGCGTGCGGGCCGCCGGGCTGCGGGCCCGCTGGCTGGTGGCCGCCGACGGGCTGCACTCCCCGCTGCGCCGCTCCCTAGGCCTCGGCCTGCCCCCGCGCGGACCCCGCAGGTACGGCCAGCGCAGGCACTACAGGATCGAGCCGTGGACCGACTTCGTCGAGGTCCACTGGTCGCGCGCCGGCGAAGCCTACGTCACGCCCGTCGCCGGGGACCTGATCGGCGTCGCGATCCTCAGCTCGGTGCGGCGCGGCTACGACGAGCACCTGCGCGACTTCCCCGGCCTGAGCCGCCGCCTGCGCGGCCCGGCCGTCACCGTGGTGCGCGGCGCGGGCCCGCTGCGCCAGGCGGTGCGCGCCCGCCGCTCCGGACGCGTCCTGCTGGTCGGGGACGCCGCCGGCTACGTGGACGCGCTCACCGGCGAGGGTGTCTCGCTGGCCGTGCGCTCGGCCGAAGTGCTGGTCAGGTGCCTGGCCGAGGACCGGCCTGAGGACTACGACGGCGCGTGGCTGCGGCTTTCTCGCACGCACCGGCTGTTGACGGGCGCGCTGGTGCAGGCCGCCCGCCGCCCCGGCACGGCCCGGCTGGTGGTGCCCGCCGCCCGCCGCCTGCCCGGCCTGTTCACGAACATCGTGAGGATTCTCGCCTGACTCGCGTACGCGATCCTCGCGCGGCAGGCGACACCACCCACCGCCGCACGGGGGCGGCCGGACGAAGCAGCTGATTTCTTCCGACTTATTGACGTAAATCAACCGACTTCGGCAGACTCTCCGCATGCCGGCCGCTGGGCAGTGGCTGACGCGAGAGGACGTGACCGATGACTGATGCCGGAAACGAGCCGCAGGTGAACCGGAGATTCTTGCTGGCCGGAGCCGCTGGAGTGGTGGGGGCGGCGGCGCTGCCCGCGAGCGCGGAGGCCGCGTCGATGCGGAGACACCCGTCCAACTGGCCCGACCCCGAGCCCTACGGCCTCGCCGACACCCGCCCGGACCTGTGGCCGCGCGCCGACAACTCCTTCATCCTGCCGCTGGAGCTGCGCCCCAGGGACGAGGAGCTGGGCCGGGTCTGGATGCGGGACACCTACGTGAACTGCTTCGTGGTCAAAGGCCGTCCGGTCTACGTCGCCACGGGCACCACCCGGGCCGCCGGCCAGAACGGGCCGGCCCCGTGGAACGACGGCATCTTCGTCTGGGTGTCCTCGTCGCTGCGAGGGCCGTGGAGGCTGGCGGACACCACGCGCATCCGGCCCGGCGCCGAGAAGGGCAAGGTGTGGTCGCCCGAGTTCGCCGGCGAGAACCGGCCGGGAAGGGTGGTGGTCGCCCCGTGGCAGGAGTACTGGAACGACGAGCAGTTCGGCAAGCGGGCCGCGGCCTGGGCCCCTGAGGTGCACCACTTCCGCGGCACGTGGTACATCGTGGCGTGCATGGGCGACCACTCCCGGAAGGTCGGCTCGTTCATGCTCGTGAGCGAGGGCGGGGTCGAAGGGCCGTACCGGCTCGTGGAGGGCAACCACGACAAGCCCTTCGGCGACTCCTTCATCGGCGGGCCCGGCTTCATCGAGCCCGGCGCGTACCACCACATCGACGGCAGCCTCTACACCGAGGGCGGCGACGCGTGGCTGGTGCTGCACAACCACCTGTACGCCAAGTTCAGGGACGACATGGAGGACATCGTCCCGGTGACCGGCCTCCCGGCGTTCCGGCAGACGCCCTACGCGCCCGAGCCGTACCTCGAAGGCGCGTACGTGTTCAAGCACCACGGCAGGTACTACCTCCTGCACGCCGCCTGGAACCGCAGCTCGGCCAACCCCGACGGCAGCACCCGCTACGCCTACGACCCGCCCGGCGAGGGCCGCGCGCAGTACCACTACGACGCGGTCGTCGCCGTCTCCGACCGCTTCGAGGGGCCGTACTCCGAACGGTGGACCATGGGCGTCGGGGCCGGCCACAACAACATCTTCAAGGACCACGAAGGCCGGCTCTGGGCGACGTTCTTCCGCAACCCGCGCTTCGGCTACTGGTCCGACCCTTCGCGCCGCGACGAGGCCGCCGTACCCGGCGTCGTCCGGCTGGAATGGACCGGCCCGCGAGGCCGCCGCCTGTACGTCCGCCGCCGCGACCACGGCTGAGGTCCGGTTTCCGCCGCTCCGCGGCCCCAGACCCGCGCCGCGACCGGCCGCGGGGCGGATTCCGGAGAGCGGCCGTCATGCGGGATTCTCTGACGGCTGCAGGACGCAGAACTCGTTGCCGTCGGGATCAGTGAACACGTGCCAGGCCAGGCCGCCTTCCACGACGAGATCGCCGGTGACGCGCCGCCCTCCCAGGGCCACCACCCTGGCCGCCTCCGCCTCCAGGTCAGGCACCCGCAGATCCAGGTGCACCCGGTTCTTGGCCGCCTTCGGCTCGGGAACCTGCTGCAACAGCAGCTCGACGCCGTTGCCTCCTGGAGGCAGGAGCCGGCGACAGTGCCCGGCCGAGCTCGCCTCAGCGGTGTAGCCCAGGACTCCGCACCAGAACGCCGCCGACCGGTCGAGATCGGCGCAGTCCAGGACCACGACCAGGACGACATCATCTCGCCCGCCGAAACGAGCCGGTCCATCGGTCATGGCGACACGCTACGCCAGTGCCGGACCCGAACGTCTAGGGACGGGCACCGCCGGCGGTGATCAGAGTCTTGCCGAACACGGTGCGGCTCTCGATCGCGGCATGGGCCGCCCCGGCCTGGTCGAGCGGGAACGTCTGCCCGATGGCCGGCGCGATCACGCCCGCGGCCACCTCGCGCAGCGCCTGCTCGATGTAGCGCGTACGGTCGTGGTCGGCGAGTTGCGCCACTTCGATGCCGGTCACCGAGAGGTTCAACGCGTCGGCCACCTGCCGGTCGACGCTCGAGAAACGGCCGCCGGCCGCGCCGTGCGCGGAGAACCGCCCGCCACGGGCGAGCAGCGTCGAGGCGGCTTCGCCGAGCGGAGCGCCGATGTTGTCCAGCACGACATCGGCGCCGTGCCCGCCGAACACCGCCCGAGCCTGGTCGACCCAGTCCCGCTGATCCACGTCGATCAGCGCGTCGGCGCCGTACCGCTCAAGCCGCGCCAGCTTCGCGCCGCGGGCGACCGCGACCACCTTCGCCGCGCGGGCGCGGGCGAGTTGCACGCACAACGCTCCCAGGCCCCCGCTGGCTCCGACCACCAGCACCTCGTCCCGTCGGCCCACTTTCGTGGCGTCGAACAGGGCCAGGGCGGTCGTCGCGTCGTGCACCAGGGCCGCGGCCACCGCGAGGTCGACGGTGTCGGGCACCGTCACCGCCGCCTCGGCGGCGGCCACCGCGCGGTCGGCGTAACCGTTCTCCGCTCCGCGGATGCCGGCCACGACTCTTCGGCCGAGCAGGTCCTGGCGCACGTCCTCGCCGACCTGGAGAACCCGGCCGGCCACCCCGCCTCCGGGCACGTACGGCGGGCGCATCGGCCAGTAGTCCTGCGCCGTCCCCGAGCGCACCACCGTCTCCATGAGCAGGGTGTCGATCATCTCCACGCCGATCAGAACCTCTCCGGCGCCCGGCACCGGATCGGGCATCTCGACCAGTTCGAAGACCTCCGGCCCGCCGAACCTCGTCACCATCGCCGCTCGCATCACGACACTCCGTTCTGTCAGTTGTCGGAGCAGGGACCTGCCGGCCCCTGCTCCGGGCCACCACCGGGACGCTAGAACCTCAACCAAGGTTGACGTCAAGCCGCGGAGGGCGTCATGACCGGGAGCGGCGAGTTCCCCCTTGCCGGTCCCGCGCCACACGTGCCATGCTCACTGTTATAGAACTCATCCAAGAGTTATAGAACGAGGTGAGCACGGGATGCGATACGTGTCGTCAGGACGGGAGCCCGTCCCATCGACGGGGACGATGGGCGAGCCGGGGGCGCGGGGCCGGTTCGGCGCGTTCGGCGGGCGGTTCGCGCCGGAGTCGCTGGTGGAGGCGTGCCGCGAGGTGGAGGAGGCGTTCAGGGAGGCGTGGGCGGACCCGGGGTTCCGCGGCGACCTGGCGGAACTGCTCGCCCTGAACGCCGGACGTCCGACCCCGCTCACACCGGCCAGGCGGCTGTCGCGGGCGCTGGGCGTGCAGCTGTACCTCAAGCGCGAGGACCTCGCCCACACCGGATCGCACAAGATCAACAACGTGCTGGGCCAGGCCCTCCTCGCCGCGCGGATGGGACGGCGCAGGCTGATCGCCGAGACGGGGGCGGGCCAGCACGGGGTGGCCACCGCGACCGCCGCCGCGCTGCTCGGGCTGGAGGCCACGGTGTTCATGGGCGAGCGCGACATCGAGCGGCAGGCACTGAACGTCTTCCGGATGCGCATGCTGGGCGCCGAGGTGGTCCCGGTGACCACGGGCAGCCGCACCCTCAAGGACGCGACCAGCCAGGCCATGCGGCACTGGGTGGGCGTCACGGGCGACTCCCACTACTGCGTCGGCTCGGTCATCGGACCGGATCCGTACCCGTGGATGGTCAGGGAGTTCCAGCGGGTCATCGGCGAGGAGGCCCGCGGGCAGTGCGCGGCCGAGCTGCGGACCGGCGTGCCGGACCTCGTGGTCGCGTGCGTGGGCGGCGGCTCCAACGCGGCCGGCACGTTCGCCGGATTCGCCGACACCCCGGCGCGCCTGGTCGGCGTCGAGGCGGAGGGCGGCGCCGGAGCGGCCCGCGGCCGGCCCGGCGTCCTGCACGGCTGCCGCTCGCTGTTCCTGCAGGACGACGACGGGCAGATCACCCCGGCGCACTCCATCGCCGCCGGGCTCGACTACCCGGGGGTCGGCCCCGAGCACGCCCACCTCCGCGATCTGGGCCGGGCCCGGTACGTCACGGTGACCGACGACGAGGCCGCCGGCGCGGCGGTGCGCCTGGCGCGCACCGAGGGCATCGTCCCGGCGCTCGAATCGGCGCACGCCCTGGCCTGGGTGATCCGGGCCGCGGGCGGCGGCGAGCTGCCCGCCGGGTCGACGGTGCTGATGACGTTGTCCGGCCGGGGCGACAAGGACACCTCCACGCTGAAGGAGCTGGTATGACGAACCCCACCCTGGCCGCGGGGGCGGTCGAACACCACCTGCGCGCCCGCCGGGACGCCGGCCGCGGCCTGCTCATGCCGTACGTCACCGGGGAGATCACGCCCGGGTGGACGGACTACCTGCGGGCGTTCGCCGCCGCCGGCGCGGACGCGATCGAGGTCGGCCTGCCCTTCTCCGACCCCACGCTGGACGGCGTCACCATCCAGCAGGCGAACGACACGGCGCTGGCCCGGGGGGCGAGCACCCGCCGGATCCTCGCCGGCCTGGCCGGAGTCCCGGATCTGGGCGTGCCCCTGGTCGCCAGCACCTACTACAACCTGGTGCTGCACGACGGGGGCGAGGCGTTCTGCGCCGCGCTGCGCCGGGCCGGCGTCAGCGGTCTGATCGTGCCCGACCTGCCGGTGCACGAGGCGGACGAGCTGACCGAGGTGGCCGCCGCCGCCGGGATCGAGCTGGTCCTGCTGGCGTCGCCGGCCACGCCGGAGCCGAGGTTGCAGGAGATCTCGCGCCGCAGCCGCGGATTCGTCTACGCGGTGTCGCTGATGGGCACCACCGGCGAGCGGGCCGGACTCGCCGGCTCGGCGGCGGAGCTCGCCGCGCGGATCAGGCGGGGCACCGGCCGGCCGGTCTTGCTAGGATTTGGCATTTCCACGCCCGACCAGGCGCGGGAAGCCGGCCGGCACGCCGACGGCGTGGTGGTCGGCGCCGCGGTCATGCGGCGGGTGCTCGACGGGGCGGGTCCGGACGATCTGCTGGCCTTCCTCGCGACCCTGCGGCGGGCCCTCGACCAGGAGTGACGCACCACGATGACCCCCGACGCCGGGCACGAGGCGAGATACCGCGCCATCGCCGCCGACCTCGCCGCGAAGATCCGGTCGGGACACTACGCACCCGGAGAGGCCCTGCCGCCGCAGCGGGAGCTGAGCGCCTCCTACGGGGTGACCCTCATGACGCTGCGCCAGGCGTTGCGGGAGCTCAGCGACGAGAGGCTGATCGTGCAGCGGCCCGGCAAGGGCACGTACGTGGCCCCGCCCCATCTGGCGTACCAGCTCGGCTCGCTCCGCAGCCTGGCCGACGATCTGCGCGAGCAGGGCCACGCCGTGCGCACCGTGGTGGCCGGGCGGGCGATGCGCCGGGCCCCGGCCCCGATCGCCGCGGAGCTGCGGCTGCGTCCCGGCGACACCGCCCTGCGGCTGGAACGGGTGCGCGAGTTCGCCGGCCGTCCCGCCGTCCACCAGGTGTCCTGGGTCCGCCGGCCGGTGGCCGACCAGATCCGCGACCGCGACTTCACCGCCGTCTCCCTCTACACCGCCCTCGCCGACGCGGGAGTGGCGGTCGCCCGGGCGTCGGAGGTGGTCCGGCCGGACCTGCTCGGCCCCGCCGCCGCCCGCCGCCTCCACGAGCCCGAGGGCAGCCCCGTGCTCGTCAGCACCCGGATCACCTACACGCCCGACGCCGTTCCCCTGGTGTCCGACCATGCCACCATCCTGGGCACCATGATGGAGATCCGCACCGAACGCGCCGCCACCGGCCTGTCCCTGTCCTGGCGCGCCACCAGCTAGACCTGGCAGGAGCCGGTGCACGCCGATAGGGTCCGATGTTGTGGGGCGATCGAGGGCCGGTTCCGGGCCGGCCGAGGACCTGCTGATCGAGCTCGACCGCGACGCCGGGGTGCCCCTGCACCGGCAGATCGAGGCGTCCATCCGGGCGAGCGTCCGGGCCGGCCGGCTGCGGGCGGGCGCGTCGCTGCCGCCGACCCGCACCCTCGCGGCCGGCCTCGGGGTTTCCCGCGGGGTGGTCGTGGAGGCCTACCAGCAACTCGTGGCCGAGGGCTACCTCGCCAGCCGGTCGGGCGGCTACACCCAGGTCGCCGCGTCGATGCCGCCCGCCGCCGGTGCGCGCACCGCGGCGTCGACGGCGCGGCCGGCCGCGCGTGGCGCCGGCATCAGGGTCGACTTCGGGTACGGGCGCACCGACGTGTCGCAGTTCCCGCGGGCCGCCTGGTTGCGCTCGGTTCGTGCCGTGCTCACCACCGCGCCCAACGACCGGTTCGCCTACCTCGACGGGCGTGGCGTGCCCGAACTGCACGAGGCCCTGTGCGACTACCTCAACCGGGTGCGCGGCACGGCCGCCGTCCCCGGCAACGTGGTGATCTGCAACGGCTACGGGCAGGGCGTCGGGCTGCTCATCCAGGTGCTCGTCCAGCGCGGCGCCAGGCGCATCGCCCTGGAGGACCCGTCGTCCAACGACGACGCCCGGGTGCTGGCCGGCGCCGCCGGCCTGGACGTGGTCGGCGTCCCGGTGGGCCCGGCCGGCGTCCAGGTCGATGCGCTCCAGCGGGCCGACGCCGATGCGGTCGTGCTCACGCCGTCGCACCAGTGGCCCACCGGAGGGGTGTTGTCGGCCGCGGCGAGGGCAGCGGTGATCCGCTGGGCGAAGCGTCGCGGCGCGATGGTGGTCGAGGACGACTACGACGCCGAATACCGCTACGACCGGTCGCCGGTGGGCGCCATGCAGGGCCTGGCGCCCGATCATGTCGTCTACTGCGGCACGGCCAGCAAGACGCTCGCGCCGGGGCTGCGGCTCGGCTGGCTGGTGGTGCCTCCCCGGCTGGTCGCCGACGTCACCGCGGCGAAGGTGCTCGCCGACCGCGGTTCACCGGTCATCGACCAGTTGACGTTCGCCGACTTCCTGGCGCGCGGCGAGTTCGACCGCCACCTGCGCCGGATGCGTCCGGTGTACCGCCGCCGCCGTGACGCGCTGCTGGACGCCCTGCGCACCCACCTGCCCGATCTGGAGCCGGCGGGGGTCGCCGCCGGGCAGCATGTGGTCGCCTGGCTCCCGCCCGGCCTCGACGAGACGGCGGTGGTGACGGCCGCCGCCCGGCACGGGCTCGGCATCCGCGGCGTCGGCCCGTACCGGATCTCCGGCGGCGGACCGGGTGGCCTCATCTTCGGCTACGCCGTCCTCGGCGAGAGCGCCATCGCCGAGGGGGTCGCGCTGCTGGCGACGGCCGTCCGGGAGGCACGCGGGGCCTGACCCGCCGCGCCGGCGGCCCGCCCAGGGCATGCGCATCAGTCCGCCGGGCGGATGTTCTGGTTCAGGTGGAAGACGTTGGCCGGGTCGTACGCGGTCTTCACCGCGGTCAGCCGGGCCAGCTTCGCGGCCGAGTACGCCCGCCGGATGCCGCGCCGCCCGTCGGCCATCTCGTCGGCGGTCAACGAGTTGACGTACACCCCGCTCGCGTACGGTTCGAGTGCGGCGCCGGCGTCGCGGGCGGCGCCCATCCTGGCGTCGTCCTCGGCCGGGTCGGTCCAGCGGGAACCGGCGCCGAACTCGAACATCGTGCCGCGGTGGCTGAACGCCGCGTCCGCCTCCGGGACGTCGTCGATCGCGCCGCCGTGCGCCTGCAGGCCGACGCCCGGCAGGTACGGGCTCGCGCTCAGGTCGGCGCCGCCGCGCAGCAGGAACGCCTCGATCGCCGCGGTGGGGAATCGCCGCAGGTAGTGGCCCTTGGAGTAGCGGCGGTAGGCGTGTCCGCCGGTGGAGTCGTCGCGTCGCTGGAGTTCGAGGTACGACGGCGTGGTGACGCGCGACGCGACGGGACGCCCGAGCGCCCGCATCGCGGGCAGCAGCCGGCGGCCCTCGGCCGGGTCCCCGGCCCACACGAACCCCAGCGTGGCGATCGGGCCGGCGGGACCGCCGGCGACGCCGGCGGTGAACGTCGCCTGCCGGGGCGCGACGGCGTTCAGGTCACGCCAGCCCTCGATGGCCGGGACGGCGTCCTCTGCGCGGAAGTCGAACTCGGCGACCAGCGCACGCGTGCCGGTGCGATGCAGCCGGAACTCGAACTCGGTGACGATGCCGAAGTTGCCGCCGCCGCCGCGCAGGCCCCAGAACAGGTCGGGGTTCTGCTCGCGGCTCGCGGTCACCACGTGCCCCTCGGCGGTGACCATCGTGTAGGAGACGACGTTGTCGCAGGCCAGGCCGTACTGGCGGGCCAGCCAGCCCATGCCGCCGCCGAGCGTGAGCCCGCCGACGCCGGTGTGCGAGACGTTGCCGGCGGTGGTGGCCAGGCCGTGCGCCTGGGCCGCCCGGTCCAGCGCGCCGAGCAGCGCGCCGCCCTGCACCCGGGCCCGGCGACGGGCCGGGTCGATCCGCACGCCGCCCATCGGCGTCAGGTCGATCATGAGGCCGCCGTCGGGAACGGCGAAGCCGGCGACGTTGTGGCCGCCGCAGCGCACGCCGATCTCGAGGTCCAGTTCCCGGGCCAGCCGCACGGCGGCGACCACGTCGGCCACGCCGGCCGCACGGAGGATCATGCGTGGCCGCCGGTCGACCATGGCGTTCCAGACTGTCCGGGCGGTGTCGTAGCCGGCGTCGCCAGGTGTGAGGAGCCGGCCGTCGAAGCGGGTCGCTGTCGTTGTCATGCCCCTCAGGCTGACAGGAATTGGTACCCGCGATAAGGGCCGATTATTCAGGGTATTTCAGGACCAATTCCGCGAGGAGGACCCCCTCCGATCAGGAGACCTGGCGGGCCGGGGTGCAGTCGGGACCGTCGCGCCACAGCGTGCCGGCGGAGCCCGCGGCGAGATGGTCGGCGTACAGCGCGACCTTCGCCTGGATCACGTCCAGCGCCTCCTGCAGGTCGGCTACCTGTTGCCGCACCCTGGCCTCGTGCAGGCGCAGGATCTCGAACCGTTCCGTCTCGGTGCCCGCGCCCTTCCTGACCAGTTCGGCGTACCGGCGGATGTCCGACAGAGGCATCCCCGAGGAGCGCAGCTTCGCGCAGACCCGCAACCACCCGACTTCCTGCTCGGTGAACACCCGCCGCCCCGCGGCGTTGCGGCGCACCGCCTCGACGAACAGGCCCTCCTGCTCGTAGAAGCGCAACGTGTGCGTCGTCAGGCCGGTCAGCGCGCTGACTTCGCCGATGCTCAACATCGTTTCCGCAGCAGCCGTCATGCGGCCCAGTGTACGCGTTTGACTTCGAGTAGACTCGAACTCATACCGTCGGTGCGACACGCTGACGGAAGGAAAGAGCCCATGTCCAGAACGTGGTTCATCACCGGCACGTCCTCAGGTTTCGGCCGGCTCCTCACCGAGCGGCTGCTGGCGCGGGGCGATCGGGTCGCCGCGACGCTTCGCCGGCCGGAGGCTCTCGACGACCTTCGCGCCGCCCACGGCGAGCGTCTCTGGGTGGCCCGGCTCGACGTCACCGACGCGGCCCGGGTCCGGCACGTCGTGGACGAGGCGTTCGCGACCCTCGGCACGATCGACGTGGTGGTCAACAACGCCGGGTTCGGCGTCTTCGCCTCGGTCGAGGAGGCCGCCGACGAGCAGATCCGGCAGGTGATCGAGACGAACCTGCTCGGCTCGATCCACGTGATCCGGGCCGCGCTGCCGCACCTGCGCGCCCAAGGGCACGGCCGCATCCTGCAGGTCTCCACCGCAGGCGGGCAGACCACGTACCCGAACTTCGGCTACTACCACGCCTCCAAGTGGGGCATCGAGGGTTTCTGCGAGACCGTCGCTCGCGAGATCGAGCCGTTCGGCATCGGCCTGACCATCGTCGAGCCCGGCGCGACACCGACCGGGTTCGGCGGCGCGCTGGCCACCGCGCCGCCCATGGCCGAGTACGACCGGACACCCGCGGGCGACACCAGACGAGCCCTCGCGGACGGCACCTTCCCCCTGGACAACGACCCGGAGAAGATCGCCCGCGCGATGATCGACCTGGTGGACAGCCGCGAGGTCCCCTTGCGGCTGCCGCTCGGATCCGACACCTACCGCCACGTGCGGGAGTCCCTCGTGGCGCGCCTCGCCGAACACGACGCGCACCGGGAGGTCGCCCTGTCAGTCGTCCGTGACGACCTGGTGGCGTCGGGGTGACGTCGGGCTCGGCGGCGTCCCTGACCGCGCGCCGCTACCCGCCGCCCTCGTGGCGTGAGCCGGGCCGGAACCCCGCGGTGAGGTGGGCCGTCAAGCGCGCCGGCGCGTCCTCCTGAAGGAGGTGACCGGCCCCCTCGATCCAGTGGAGCTCGGCGTGCGGGATCCTCTCGCGCAACCACTGGGCGTGCTCCGGGGGAAGGATGCGATCCTCACGGCCCCAGATGAGGCGCACCGGCACCGGGATCCCGCCCAGCAGCTGCTCGTAGCCGGCCGTGTCCGCCTGCCTGATCTGGCTGTACTGGCGGTAGAACGCGGCCTGCCCCTGAGCGCCCCGCCACGGCGCCAGGAAGGCGTCGAGGACCCCTGGCCGGAAGCCGGCATGCGTGGCGTGGCGCAGGTGGCCGGCCACCAGGGCCTCGTGCGCGTAACCGGGAAGCTGCTCGAAGACCTCCGCCTGCTTGAGGATGAGCTGGAAGAGTCCTCTCTCCCACTGGCCGCCGCTCACCGCGTCGAAGAGGGTGAGATCCCCGAAGTCCGCTCCTTCCAGCAGCAGGGCCCGCAACGCGACCGCGCCGCCGATGTCGTGGGCGACCACGCTCGGGCGGGACACCTCCCAGTGGTCCAGCAGCCGCCGGAAGTTCCTGGCATGAGCCGCGAGGCCGAGGTCCTGGCCCTCGTGCTGGTCCGACCGGCCGAACCCGAGATGGTCGAAGACGAAGACCCTACGGGTGAGAGCCAGCGCCGGCGCGACATCCCGCCACAGGAAGGACGAGTACGGGGTGCCGTGCACGAGCACGACGGGGTCGCCGCGGCCCATGACCGCCCATCGTATGGTCCCGTCGGGCGTGTCGAATGTTTCGCGCAGCGTCCAGTCCACGGCCGTCCTCCTGTTCCGTCGTCTCCCCCCTCTCCCCGGCGACCGCGCCGTCATGCCGGACCGCCGCCTCCCCCGTCGTCCGGGACGCAGGTCGTCACGTACGTGTCGCCCGTCCGTGGGCCAGGTCCTGGAGGCCGACCACGCGCAGCAGTTCCAGCCGCTCGTAGGACCTGCTGCCCGGACGGGCGGAGTAGATGATCAGCCGCTGATCGTGCTCCGGGTTCGCCAGCACCTCGCAGTCCAGCTCCAGCAGGCCGACGACCGGGTGCAGGTAACGCTTGACGTCGGCGCGGCGCACGGCCACGTGGTGGCTGTCCCACAGCGTCGCGAACTCCTCGCTGCGGGCGCGGAGCCGGCGTACGAGCCCGGCCAGCCGTACGTCGTCCTGGCGGCGGGCGAGCGTGGCACGCAGATCCGCCACCGCCGTGCGGGCGGCACGCTCACGGTCCTCGGCCGGGAAGAGCTCCCGCGCGGCCGGGTCCGTGAAGAAGCGCCACGCGATGTTGCGGTCCGCCTCGGGGAGGGCGGAGGCGTCGCCGTGCAGCGCCTTGGCCATCGCGTTCTGGGCGAGGATGTCGCCGCGGTCGCTCAGCACCTGGGCGGGAGTGTCGGTCAGCCGGTCGAGGACGAGAAGCAGGCCGGGACGTACGTGCTCCGTGGCCGGCCGGGTGTTGCGCGGCGGCTCCTCGCCGGCCAGGTGGAAGAGGTGGTCGCGTTCGTCGCCGGTCAGCCGCAGCGCGCGGGCGACGGCGGCGAGCATCTGGCGGGACGGGCGCGAGCCCCTGGCCTGCTCAAGCCGCGTGTAGTGGTCGGTGGACATGCCCGCCAGCTGCGCCACTTCCTCGCGGCGCAGTCCGGGGGTGCGGCGCCGCGCGCCCTGCGACAGCCCGACGTCGGCAGGGGCGAGGCGGGTACGGCAGCGGCGCAGGAAGTCGGCAAGTTCGGTTCTGTCCACGCTTCCACCATGCCCGGTACGCCGTGGCGCAGCCAGGGACGGCCCGTCCCCGGACAAGGGCGTCTCTCCCGCCGCCGCCCGTACCGCCGCACGCTGGGAACCGGCACGCCCCGGAGGGGTGCCCCACGTTCATTCACGGAGAAGGGCATATCTCGCCATGCACTACCGCACGCTCGGCCGGACCGGGATCAAGGTCAGCCCCTATGCGCTCGGCGCCTTGATGTTCGCCACGTCCGTCGGCAACCCCGACCCCGGCGACTCGGCCCGCATCATCCACAAGGCGCTGGACGCGGGGATCAACGTCATCGACACCGCCGACGCCTACGGCGACTCCGAAGAGGTCGTCGGCAAGGCGCTCAAGGGGCGACGGGACAATGTCGTCCTCGCGACCAAGGTGAGCCGCCCGATGGGTGACGACCCCAACCAGCAGGGCGCCTCGCGGCGCTGGATCATGACCGCGGTCGAGAACTCGCTGCGCCGCCTGCAGACCGACCACATCGACCTCTACCAGATCCAGCGGCCCGACCCCGCCACCGACATCGAGGAGACGCTGTCCGCGCTCTCCGACCTGATCCGCAGCGGGAAGGTCCGCGCGATCGGCACGTCCACGATGCCGGCGTCCGACATCGTCGAAGCCCAGTGGGCCGGCGAGCGGCGCGCTCTGGCGCGCTTCCACACCGAGCAGCCGCCGTACTCCCTGCTCGACCGCGGCATCGAACGCGAGGTGCTGCCGGTCGCCCAGCGCCACGGGATGGGCACGCTGGTGTGGGGGTCGCTCGGGCAGGGGCTGCTCACGGGGCGCGTCCGCAAGGGCCGGCCGAACGAGCTCCGTCGCGCCGGCTTCTTCCGGCACCTCAACGACGAGCGCCGGCTCGACGTCGTCGAACGGTTCGTCTCGCTCGCCGGGGAGGCGGGCCTGCCGATGACCCACCTCGCCATGGCGTTCGCGATCGTTCATCCCGGGGTGACCAGCGCGATCGTCGGGCCGCGCACGATGAGCCACCTCGACGACCTTCTCGCCGGCGTCGACGTGGCACTCGGCGACGACATCCTCGACCGGATCGACGAGATCGTCCCGCCGGGCGCCGACGTCGGCGCGCTCGACCAGGTCCACGTGCCGCCGGCTCTCCAGCAGGCGGGCCTTCGCCGCCGGCCCGTCAGCGACCGCGCCGCCGCCTGACCGCCGCCGGTCCCGCTACCGGCTCTCGAGGTGGGCGACCAGGTCGTCGAGGGCACGGCCGAGGGCTTCGGCGTTGGCGGCGGTGAACCACGTGGTGCGGATGCGTTCGTTGTTCCCCCTCGGGGTCTCGTGGTCGCCCGCGAGCTGGTGCAGGGAACGGGACTCGTCGCTCAGGGCACGCCCGACGCCCTGGAAGAGGCTGCGCACGTAGCGGTCCGCGACGTCGGAGGGGACGCCGCGGCCGACGGCCCACGACGTGAGCGTGGCGACGTACCAGTAGTGGGTGGTGAGCGTTCCGGTCAGCGCGGAGAAGACGTTGAAGGCCGCCTCGTCCTCGACCGGGAGAACCCCTCCCAGGTGGTCGAAGAGAGAGTCGACCACCGGGTGCGACGGGCACGTCACCGTGACGGAGGCGCGCTCGCGGATGGCGGGCAGGGGAATGGCCCGCACCAAGGGGGCGTCGGTGGCGAGCATCCGGCGCAGGTCGTCGTTCCCGACGCCGGTCATCACGTTGACCACGATCTTGTCGTCGTCCACCCTCAGCCCGGCCAGCGCCTCGGACCGGTCATGAGGGCGTACGGCGATGATCACCAGCTCCGAACGGTCCACCACCACCTGGTTGGCGGCGCACACCTGCACACCCTCGTAGCGCTCGGACAGCTCCGCGGCCGTACGGGCTCCCCGAGGAGAGAGGAACACCTCCGGGGAGGTGTCACCTCCGTCACACAGTCCCGTCACGATGGCTCGGCCGATCTCGCCGACGCCGATGATGCCGACGCGCTTCACGTTCACGGTGTCCTCCCCGAAGGCCTTGGTCACCTGTGGTCCTTGGTGACCGTGCCCTCCCGCCGGCGGCGGTGACGGTCGGTCCATCATCGCGTGCTCGGCCGGAGTGCGGGGAAGCGCCTTCGGCGACCGCGGGACGTGGCTGTCAGGCGTCCGCGGCCGGCGCGCGCCCTGGCCAGTCCAGCTTGACGGCCTGCTTGACGAAGACGATGCCGTCGATCGTGCCGAGCTGGGCCTGGTCGAGAGGGAAATAGGCGAAATCGCGGGAAACGCGCTTGGCAGGTTCGGTGACGGCCTCGGCCAGGCGGCGGGCGTCGATGAGAGCCTGATCCCACGGGAGGGTGGACAGGACGCCCTCGGCGGTGTCCGGGTGCGGGGCGTCGTCGCCGACCACGCCGAAGGCCGAGGCCAGGAAGGCGTACCGGTCACCAAGGTGCTTCGCGGTGATCGCCCCCGCGCTCCACCACTCCAGCACCTGGTCGCCGAACGGCATGAGGCTCTTGTTCCGCTGCAGGTGGAGGTTGCTGGCGAAGACCAGGGCCGGGCCGCGCTCGGCGACGGCGCTCAGGTTGGCGGCCATCATCGCGTCCCGCAGGGCCGACAGCCGGGTCCACCGTGCCGGGGAGGCGTCGGCCAGCCAGTAGTGGTAGCGGAGCAGGCCGGTGGCGGTGCGCGCGTACAGCGCCGCCCGCTCCCACTCCTCCGCGCCCAGCCGGGGCGCCTGCGTGTCGAGCAGCGCCACCAGGTCGTCGGCGATCAGGCGCAGCCGCTGGGCGTCGGCGGACCGGCCGATCGACTGGGACGGATCCATGGCCGAGGCCTCGTTCGCCCACCGCTCGTCCGGGCCCAGCAGCGCGTCGAGGGTTTCCCTGGTGCAGGGCAGCGGCCCGTCGAGGAGGGCGTACAGGGCGGTGAGCGCCTGGCGCGGGCTCGCCGCCCAGTACTCCAGAGGACCGTCGAAGCCGTGGAACCGGAGCTTTTCGTCATGCTCCTCGTTGTACGCCCGCATCCAGCGCACGAGCTCGCGGTTGGCCGCGAACGTGCCGAAGTTGTGGCTGAAGCCGCGTTCCATGACGTCGTCGAGCGTGCCCGCGCCCGTCACGACATACTCGTCGACCACGAGGCCCATGAGACAGTCGCTCTCGATGGCGAACGACCGGTAGCCCTCGTGCTCGACCAGGTGCCGGAAGATCTCGTTGCGCGCCTCGCCGAGCTCTCCCACGAAGTGCCTGGCCTCGCCCAGGCCGAGCAGGAGGGGCTGGGCGGGCAACGACCGGAGGAACGCCGAGACGCCCGCGCCGTCGAGCGGCCGGGCGATGTCCTTGATATCCATATGTTCAACGGTATCGTTGAACATTCGGTATAGACTTTTCCCGCAGAATTCCCCCGTCTGTCGCGAAAACTCTCAATCGGTGGTGTATCCATGAGGCCGGTGGACCTGGCGCGCGAGCACGGCCTGTCCACGCAGGCGGTCAGGAACTACGAGGAGGCCGGCATCCTGCCCGCCGCCGAACGCACCGCCCACGGCTACCGCACCTATACGCCGCTGCACGCCCAGGCGCTGCGCGCGTTCCTCGCCCTGGCGCCCGCGCACGGCCACCAGACGGCCACGTCGATCATGCGGGCGGTCAACCGGGACGCCACCGAGGACGCGCTGCGGCTCATCGACGAGAGCCACGGCCAGCTCCTCGACGACCGGCGCACCCTCCAGGCCGTCGAAGCCGCGCTCCGCGATCTGGCGCCCGTGCCTCAGGAGCGCGGCGACACGTTCATCGGCCCGCTGGCCAGGAGGCTCGGCATCCGCCCCGCCACCCTGCGCAAATGGGAGAAAGCAGGGCTGGTCCGGCCGCGCCGCGATCCGCAGACGGGCTACCGGGTCTACAGCGCGGCCGACGTACGGGACGTCCGGCTGGCCCACCAGCTGCGGCGGGGCGGCTACCTGCTGGAGCAGATCGCGCCGCTGATCGCTCAGGTGCGCTCCGCCGGAGGCGTCGCCCCGCTCGAGTCGACCCTGCGCGACTGGCAGGCCCGCCTGTCCTCCCGGGGCCGCGCCATGGTCAAGGGCGCCGCCGCGCTGGACGCGTACCTCCGGGCCCGCGAACCCTGAGCCCGCGTCACCAGCAGCTCATCGTGACGGAGAATGCTCACGGCCTGGCGGCTTATCCGGTAAGTGACATTCCGTGAACACAAGCAGAATTTCGCGATTATATCTGGATTCAGATGTACATCAAAGAGGTTTTATGGGTTTACATAAACGGTTTCCGTTTCTAACATCGCGGTTATGGGAGCGCTCCCAAACGCCGATCCGGCGATGAGACCGCAGCTACGCGACGACGTACGGTTCGTCGAATGCCCCGACGGTGCTTACGTGCACAGCGACTACGGTGCGTGCACACTGCGAGGGCGGCAGGCGTACGCCTGGCTGGCCAGGCTGGCACCCGCACTGACCGGCCGCCACACCCTGGCCGAGCTCACGGCGCAGCTTGCCGGCGACCGGCGGGCCATGGTCGAGCGGCTGGTGGGCCAGCTCGCCGAACAACGGTTCGTGGTGGACGCGCGACAGGCGCGGCCGCACGGGCTGACCGGCGCCGAACTGCGTGCGTACGCGGAGGAGATCGCCTTCATCGGCTACGCGCTCGACTCGCCGGAGTCGCGGTTCGAGCGGATACGGCGCACCCGCCTCGTGCTGACCGGCGCGGGCCCGCTGCTGGAGGCGCTGGCGGGGGCGTGTGCCGGCTCGGGGTGGCGGCGGGTCACGGTGATCTGCCCCGCTCCTGAGGCGGCCGTCCGGGCCGCGGACGCCGCCCGCCGCGACCCCGGCCAGGAGATCAGGACGCTCTCCTCCGCCGGCGACGCCGGCGTGGTCCGCCGGACGATCGCCGACGATGCCGACGTCGTGCTCCAGGTGAGTGCCGACCTCGACGAGCTGGTGGCGACGGCCCGCGCGTGCGCGGCGGCCGGGGTCGTGCTGGGGCAGGCCCTCGTCGCCTCCGGGGAGGTCTGGCTCAGCCAGGTGGGACGGCCCGCGGTGACAGCGGCGGAGTCGGGCTGGCACCGGCTGGCCGGGCTGCCCGCCGCGGTTCCGGCCCCACCGGAGGAGGACCTGCTGTCAGGCCCGGTGCCCACGGTGGTCGCCGCCATGACGGCGCTCGCGTGCTTCGCTCACGTCACCGGGCTCGACACGGGCTCGGAACGCATGCTCACCAGGGTGGACCTGCGCACTCTCGACACGGTCCCGCACCGGTTCCTGCCCCATCCCCGGGCGGGCGCCCGTCCTGGCGCAGGCACGGCAGCGATCAGCGGGCTGGCGGAGGCGCTGGCCGGAGCGCCGGGGACCTTCCCGGCGGAGAAGGCGGCATCCGCCGCCGACGCGGAAGGACTGATCGGCCTCACCGCCGAACTGGTCGGCTCCCGGCTGGGGCTGCTCGGCATGCTGGACGAGCAGGCGCTCACGCAGTCCCCTCTGGCGGTGTGCCAGGCGGTCGTCTCCGACCCGCTCGGCGTGCTGCCCGGGTGGGCGCCGCAACCGATGGCGTACGGCTGGGGGCCGGACCAGCGCGCAGCCCGGCTGCGCTGCCTGCTCGCCGCCCTCGCCACGTACGGCCTGCTGGCCCTGGACCCCGGCGAGGAGGACGTGGTGTCGGGTGTGGAACTGCCGGACGGGCGGCCTCGCCGCGTGCCCGCGGCGGACCTCCGGCTCGCCGGCACCGGCACGCCGCACCCGCCTGTCGGCACCGGCGCCGGCCTGAGCTGGCCGCAGGCCCTGGCCGCCGGCCTTCGGGCCCACTGCGAGCACCTGCTGGCCACCCGCCTGCCTGCCACCCCCGATCACCACACCGCTCCCGAACACCACACCGGCCCGGCTCGCACAGCCGCCCCGGCCGCCTTCCCGGCACCGGCGGCGGACCCCCCAGGGGAGGGCGCGCCGCTGACACCTTCGGGAGACCCGGTCGCCGAGGCGCTGTTGCGCCAGCTCACGCTGGCCGGTGAGACCCCGCGGATCCGCGACCACACGGCCGTCCTCGGGGTGCCCGCCGTCGCACTGACGGTCCCGGGCCGGGAGCCGCTCGTGTCCGTGGCCGCCACCGTCTCGGACGCGCTGCGCGACGGCCTGGAACGGCTGCTGCTGCGCTGGCAGTCCAGGACCACCCGGCAGCACGCGTACGCCGGGGCCCGTCCCCTCTGGCCGCCGGACGGCGACCCGTCCCAGGCCGTGCGGACGATGGCCGGGGCGCTGCGCCGCGCGGGCAAGGTGCCGGTGGCGGTGCCGCTCGACGGCGATCCCGAGGCGGCCAGGCTCCTGCCCTTCGTCACCCGAGTCGTCCTGCTCGATGGCTGAGGCCACCATCACCACGGTCCCGTCCGACCCGGACCCTGACCTGGTGACCGTCCTGGGCGGTGGCCGCCTGCACGCGGCCATCAGGGAAGCCCTCACCACCGGACCTGGAGGCGGCGCCATCGTCGTCGCGAGCGACGCCGACGACGTGCGGCCGTACCCCGCGGTGGCGCGCCGCGCGGCCGGGCGGGAGGTGCCGTGGCTGCCGGTGCGTGTCGAGGCCGGCTGGGTGCTGGTGGGCCCGTCGGTCCGCCCGTCCCGGCCCGGCTGCCCGACCTGTGTGGGACGCAGGCGCGCCGGCAACCGGCCGGACGCGGTGGCACGTGACGCGCTGCGCGCCTTGTGGGCCGCCGAGCTCGACTCGCGGCCCAACGCCCTGCTCACCCCGCTCGTCTCACGTACGGTCGCCGCGCTGGTCGCCGACGAGGTGCGCCGGCTGCGGCACGACACCGGCTCCGCGCGGACCGTGGGCGCGCTGCTGAAGGTCCACCTGACGACGGCCGCGGTGCGCCGCCATCCGTTCCTGCCGGACCCGCTCTGCCCGGACTGCGGGGCGCGCCCTGACGACGGTCCACATTCCGGACGGTACGTCTCGCGCCCGGCGCCCAAGCCGGACCGGGGGACCTTCCGGGTCAGCGGGATCAGCGGCCGGGAGTCGGAACTGGAACAGCGGTTCGTCGACGCGGAGACCGGCATCGTGCAGGCCCTGATCAAGGAGGAGCACGGCGGCGGCCCGATGGCCGTCGCGCGGCTCAGCCCGGCCCGCACCGAGCACGAAAGTCACCACGGCTACGGCCGCAGCGACGACTTCGCCTCCGCTCGGGCCACCGCCGTCGCCGAGGCGCTGGAGCGTATCGCGGGCATCCACCCGCGTGGCCGGCGGACCGCCGTACGCGCCGCGTACGTGGACATCGCCGGCCAGGCCCTCGACCCGCGCACGCTGGGCCTCTATCCCGACGACTGGTACGACCAGCCGGGTTTCCTGTTCACCCGCTTCGCCCCCGAGCGCCCCACGACCTGGGTGTGGGCCTACTCCTTCGCCCGCGACGCCCCGGTGCTGGTGCCGGAGAGCTACGCCTTCTTCGGCCCCCGCCCGGCGGACGACCTCGGCTTCGCCTACGAGTGCTCCAACGGCTGCGCCCTGGGAGGCCACCCGGCGGAGGCGATCCTGTACGGCCTGCTGGAGGTGGCGGAGCGGGACGCGGCCCTGGCCACCTGGTACGCCCGGATGCCCATCCCGCGGGTCGACCTCGGCTCGGCCGCCGACCGCCGCATCCCGATGCTCGCCCAGCGGGTACGGGACCGGCTGGGGTACGAGGTGCACGCGTTCGCGGCGCTGCTGGAGCAGCGGGTGCCGGTGTTCTGGGTGATGGCCGTCGACGCGCTGGGCCGGCCGGACCGGCCGCGTGCGCTGTGCGGGTCCGCCTCGCACCTGGACCCGGAACGAGCGCTCCGCCGGGCGCTGGAGGACCTGGTCCCGATGCTGGCCGGCCATGTCGAGCGCTACGACCCGGTGTCGTCGGCGCGGCTGGCGGCCGACTCCGACGAGGTGCGGCTGCTGGAGCACCATCCGCTGGTCTACGGCCACCCGGACGCGTTCGGCCGGCTGGGCTTCCTGCCGCTCGAAGGATCCTCGCTGACCGTGGCCGAGGTGGCGGCCCGGGTGGGCTGGCCCGGGCACGACGACCTCTGCGCGGACCTGGCCGAGCTGGCCGGGCGCTATCTGGCCGGCGGGCTCGACGTGATCGCCGTCGACATCACCTCGCCGGAGGCGCGGGCATGCGGCCTGCACGCCGCGAAGGTGTTCGTGCCGGGGACGATGTCCATGACCTTCGGGCACCGCTACCGGCGCGTCCACGGCCTGCCGCGGCTGCTCAGCCTGCCGCGGCTCCTCGGCTACCGGGACCGCGACCTGCGGCCCGCGGAGCTGAACCCGTACCCCCATCCGTTCCCCTGACCGGTCTCCACGGAGGAAGCGAGGCGGACGCCGCGTGCACATGACCACGGCGACGAGCGCGCCAGGCGCGGCCACGAGCCGCTACCTGGCCGCCATGCGGAACCGGGGGCCGCTGTCCATCGACTGGGCGGCCGCGCCGACCCGGCACAAGCGCTACCCCGGCGCCGAACGCGTGCGGCTGCCCTGGACCGCCGGTGACGGCCCGGCCCTGGGCCTGCTCGGCGAGCTGCTGCGGGACCTGCTCGGCATGACCAGGACCGTGTGGTCCCACCACCTCGGCGACGGCGGCGAGCCTCTGGGACGGCCGCCCATGCTGCTCACCGGCCGGCCCGCGCCGTCGGGCGGAGGGTTGTACCCGATCGAGGCGTACGCGGCCGCGGGCGGGCCGCGCCTGCCCGGCCTGCCCTCCGCCCTCTACCACTACGACCCGGTGCACCACGTGCTGGAGCGCGTGCGCGACGACGACCACGTCCCTGCGCTGACCGGCCTGCTCACGGACGTCCCTGTGGACAGCGCTCCGGCGGACCTGGCGATCCTCCTCTCCGCGGTGTTCTGGCGGTCGATGTTCAAGTACGGCGACTTCGGCTACCGCCTGATCTGCCAGGAGACCGGCGTCCTCGTGGCCCAGGCGCTGGCCGTGGGCGGGCGGCTGGGGCTGGCCGGCCGGGCCCGCCTGCGCTTCCCTGACGGCGAGATCGACCGGCTGCTCGGTCTCGACGGCGTCCGGGAGGCCGCGCTGGCCGTGCTCACCTTCACCCTGCCGTCCGGCGGGGCACGGCCCCCGGACACCGGGCGGCCGCGCGCCTCCTCCCCGTCCGGGAGGCCGCTGCCGGCGTCGTCCCCGGCCGGGGAGCTGATGTCCCGGCCGGTCGCCGATGAGAGCAGGCCGCTGCCCAGAACGATGCCCGACGGCCACGCCGCCGCCCTGCACCGGGCCTGCGCGTCCGCCTTCCCCGGCTCGCCACGTTCCGCGGACGCGCCGCGCTCCCCCGGTTCGCCTGAACCGGCCGTCGTGCCGCCGCCCCGGCCCCGGGTGCGCGCGGGCCGGGCGCTTCCGGCTCCCGAGCCCGCGGGCGGTGCCCACCCGGCCGCGGGAGTGCCGCGCCGCACGTCGCCGGTCGCCGGCTACCGTCCGGTGCCGCTCACGGGCGGGGCGCTCGGCGCGGTGCTGGCCGCGGCCGGCGGCGGCTACCCCGCCGATCTGCCCGGCGCCGCGACGGGACCGGCCGCGACGGCGCTGTGCCTGCTGTCCCTGCGGGTGGAGGGCCTGCCCCGCGGCGCCTACTGGTACGACCCGGCCCGCCACACCCTCCACGAGCTGGCCGGGGCCGGCGAGGTGGAGGCCGTGGCCACCGGGCGGCTGCTGGCCAACACGCGGGTGGCGCTGCGCGGGGCCGCCGCCGCGCTGGTTCCCGTGGGCGATCCGCTCGCGGGCGCGAACCTGTTCGGGGACCGCTGGTATCGCATGCAGCAGATGGAGGCGGGCCTGGTCGCGCATCGGGCCGCGCTGGCCGCCGCGGCGCTCGGCCTGGCCGCCCGCATCCACTCCGACGGCGCGAACGAGACCACCGACGAGGTGCTCGGCCTCGCCCCGACCTGCCTGAGGAGCCTGTCCTTCCTGGCGATGGGCACCCCACCGACCGGCGGGCCCCTGGTGGCCCGCCACATCCCGGTCCTCGCCGACGAGGAGGTGGTGCCGGATCCGACGCCATCGTGACGCGTTCGGATCGACCGAGTTCATCAGCTGTGTCCATCAACTGTGTTCATCACATCCCCATGTCAGGAGACACACATGTCGGAGAACCTCAAACTCGACCTGCGCGGCCTGGACGTCGACTCCATCGACGTCGTGTCGGCCGACTCCATCGTGGCGGAGGGGCACGGCGCCATCGAGACCGGCGCCTCCTCCTCCCCCGGCTACTGCTCGTCGTACCTGACGGCGATGAGCTGCTGGGCTCCGGAGCTGTAGAGCCGGCGTCGGCCCTCCGGTGAGCTGCGTACGGCCACCGGTATGACGAGCAGGGCCGAGGGCGCCCGTGCCGTGGGCGCCCTCGGCCCCTGACGAACCCCTTCGAGGAGCGCGTTCCTTTGACCTATGTAGCGCACGCCGTCCCCGTCGCGGGGGACGGCGACTCTGCCGGGCTCGCCGATCCCGATTATGCCCTGTCGCCCGTTCTGGCAGTCCGCGTCGCGGGGCTGCCGGTGGCGGGGCTCGACCGGATGCGCTGCACCCGGACGTGGCGGCTGGTGGACGAGCTGGCGAACGTCTCGGCCCGGCTGCGGCGGGAGGGCGCGGAACTGTCCGGTCCGTTGCACGATGTGATCGGCGGCGTGGCGGCGGGCCCGCTCAGGTCCGGGCTGGTGGCGTTGCGGCGCGCGGTGTTCGCGGGGCGCCGGCCGGGCGGCCCGGCCGCGTCCGCCGGGGTGCTGGCGGCGCTGCCCGCGGACCTGGCCGCCCGGATCAGCGCGTGGACCACCCTGCGGCAGCGCGCGGAGACGTTGCGCGGCGCGCTGCCCGCCGTGCTGGCGGAGGAGTCGCGGGAGAAGACGGCGGTGCTGCGCGAGGCGGTGTCCGACGCCGGCTTCCGCCACGGCCTCGCCCAGGGCAGCGCGGTGCTGGCCGGCCGGCTCGAAGCCTGGCTCGCCGGCCCCGCCGACCGCCCGCCGGACCGGCAGGAACTGCTGCGGCTGGCCCGCTACCTCGCCCGGGCGAGCGTCAAGACCAGCCCGTACGCCACCTTCACGCTCAGCGGCCTGGGCCGGTGGGAGGCGGACGGTCCCGCCGTGCGGACCGGCGGCGAGCCGGCCTGGCACGTCATGGTGGAGCTGGACCGGGCGGTCCTGCGCCCGCTGTGGGCGGCGCTCACCCGGCACCGGCGGGTGCGGGAGCGGGCCCGATTGCGCGTCAACCCGTCCGCCGCCGACGACGGCGACCGGATCTGGTTCCTCGGCTACGGGCACGGCGAGCCGCTGTCCGGGGTGGCCGCGAGCCCCGCGGTGCGGGAGGCTCTCGCCTGGGTGCGCGGGCGGGACTTCGCCACCCTGGCCGCAGCGCCGGGGGTCGAGCCGCTGGTCGACGCGGGACTGCTCGAACTGGTCCCGCCGTACGACGAGCAGGGCGCCGACCCTGTGGGGCGGCTGGCGTCGTGGCTGGCCGAGGACGGTCCGGCGCCGTACGCGCGGGCCGTCGGCCGGGTCGCCGAGGCGCTGCGCGACGGTGTCACCCACCCCGGCGACGGCGCACGCACGGCCGGGGACGTGCGTGCGGCGCTGAGCGAGGTGCTGCCGCCGGGGCCGTCGCTGCCCGGCAAGAACCTGCTCTGGCACAGCGCCGTCATGCCCGGCGTGGCCGGACGGCTGAGCGCGACGGCCTGGCGCGGGGTGTGCGACGACCTCGACGCGCTGCGCGGGCTGCTCGGCCTCTTCGACCCCGACCTGCCCGTCAAGATCGCCGCCACCGCGTTCTTCCTGGACCGGTACGGCCCCGGCGGGCGGATCGCCGCCGTGGACCTCTACCGCGAGATCCACCGGCAGGCGCCGGGCGAGGGCGGGGCGCTGCTGCGCGGCATGCTGCGCGACCCGGTCGCGGGCACGCGCGCGATACCGGGCGCCGAGCACCCGCCCGGCCTGACGCGGCTGACGGAGCTGCGGCGCAGCTTCTGGGAACGGGCCGGCGCCGGGCCCGGCGGCGGCGAGCCGGTGGTGGAGCTGACGGCGTCCCGCCTGGCCGCCATGGCGGAGAGCTGGCCGCGCTTCGTCCGGCCGCCGGGGTCGATCTGCTGTTACCTGCAGGCCGTGCCGGGCCCCGGCGGCGTGCGCGCGGTCGTCAACTCGGTCTCCGCCGGGTACGGGCGCGGGCTGTCGCGGCTGCACCGGCTGGTCACCCTGGCCGGAGGGGAGGCGCCGCCCGCCGCCGGCCTGCGGGCGGCGCAGGACGGCGTCATGGTGGCCGAGTGCCGCGGGCTCGTCGGCGGCGGCCTCAACGTCCGCCCCGCCACCGCCGACCTCGCCCTCGACCACCCCTTCACCGCTCCCGACGCGCACCTCCCGCGGGTGTCGCCTGCGGAGCTCGTGGCCGGCTACGACCCCGGGTGCGACCGGCTGACGCTGTTCGACGGTGCGGGCCGCCCGGTCAAGCCGGTCCACCTGGGCATGACGGCCCAGTACTGGCTGCCGCCGTGGTTGCAGTTCCTGGTGCGGGCGTTCGGCGAGCCGTCCACGGCGATGGTGCCCGGCTGGGTGTTCCGCACCCGGGCCGAACCGCCTGACGAGGGCGTGGTGGAGCGCTGGCCGCGGATGGACCTCGGGCGGGTGACGGTCGCGCGGGCGGTCTGGCGGCTGCGAGCCGGGGCGTTCCCGGTGCCGGCCAAGGGCGAGGGCGAGGCCGCGTACCTGCCCAGGCTGGCCGAGTGGCTGGCGCTGCACGGAGTGCCCCGCCGGTTCTTCGCCCGGGTGGTGGATCTCCGGCGCGGCCTGCTGGCGGGCCTGCTGAGCAAGGACCGAAAGCCCATGTACGTGGACGTCACCGACCTGCTGCTGCTGACCGGGTTCGTCCGCACGCTGCGTGACCCCGGCGCGCTGCTAGTGCTCGAAGAGGCGCTGCCCGACCCCTACCAGGCGCCCCGCTACGGCGCGGGCGGCCGCGTCACCGAGTACGTCGTGCAGCTGTCGGAAAGGCCGGGCCGATGACGGCGGCGCGGGAGGACGCGGCCACCGGTGACGGCTGGGTCGGCGCGCACCTGTTCCATTTCGGCGACCTCGACCCGCTGATCACCGGCGTGGTGGACCCGGTGACGCGGGAGCTGGCGGCGGACGGCACCGCGCGCCGCGCCTTCTTCCTGCGCTACTGGGAGGGCGGCCAGCACGTGCGGCTGCGGCTGGAGGTGCCGGACCCGGCGCTGCGGCCGCGCGTCCAGAACCTGGTACGCGAGCGGGCGGCGGCCCACTTCGCCGCCCGCCCGTCCCCTTCCGTCGACGCGGCGGCCTACCGCGCCTTCGCCGCCGCCATGGCGAGGGGCGAGCGGCGCACGCACTACGACGAGCGGCTGCACCCCGCCGGCTCGGTCGCGTTCATCGGCTACCGGCCCGAGCACGAGGCGTACGGCGACGCCGCCTGCGTGGCCGCCGCGGAACGGCATTTCGCGGTGTCGAGCGGGCTCGCGCTGGACGTGTTGCGCGCCGGGACGGAGATGGGCCGGCGGGCGGCGATCGGGCTGGCCGCGCTGACCATCGCGGCCGCCGTGTGCGAGCCCGACCTGGCCGCCGCCGCGCGCCGCCTGGCCAGGGCCGCCCGCGAGGCGCCGGGCGCCGGTCTCGCCCCGCCCGCTCCCGGCAGCGAGGAGGATTGGCGGCGCCGCGAGAGCGCCCTGCTCTCCCAGACGCGCAGGTTGTGGGACACGCCCGAGTCGGGCGGCGACCTGCTGGCCGCGTGGGCTTCGTCGGTGCGCGCGCTCCGCGACGACCTCGACGCGCTGCGCTCCGCCGGCCGGTGCGCGCCGCTCGACCCGGGCTCGCCCCACGCGTTCTTCGCTTTGGCCGCGCCGCCGGAGCGGCGCACGGTGTCGCTGATCCTGATGCGCTGCGCGCATCTGCTCCACAACCGGCTGGGGCTGCGCGCAGGAACCGAGCAGCACATGTCGTTCCTGGCGGGCCGTGCCATCGCCGGCCTCGCCGACTCCCGGAGGTGGTCCCCTTGACCGGCTTGCCCGATTCCGACGCTCCCGCCTGGCACTGCGTGCACGTCCACTACCACGCGCCGGACAAGGACGGCCTGCTGCTGGACGCCGTGCGGCCGCTCCTCGACGGGCTGCGCGGCCAGGTGGCGGCGGCGTACGTGCTGCGCCACTGGCGGCAGGGCCCGCACCTGCGGATCAACGTCAAGGCGGAGCCGGCCGTCTGGCGGCGGGTCGTGCGCCCGCGCGTGGCCGAGGTCGTCGGCGGCTGGCTGCGCGAGCACCCCTCGACGGCCGTGCTCGACCCGGCCGAGAGCCTGTCCAGGCACCGCCTGCTCGCCCTGCGCGAGCAGGAGCGCGGCCCGCTCACGCCGTGGCCGCCGGACAACTCCATCCGCGACGCGCCGTACGACTCGCGCCGGCACGTGCTCGGCAGCGACGAGGCGGTGGACCTGCTCACCGCGTTCTACGTCGATGCCACCCCGCTGCTGTTCGGCATGCTGGAGCACGTGCGCGCGGGCCGCGACAGCAGGATCGGGCTGGCGCTGAGCCTCATGCTGACGATCGCGCACACCTCGCAGCGCATCGACCGCAGCTACCTGTCGTTCCGGATGCACGCGGAGGGATACCTCACGTGGGCGGCAGACCCGGATGGCGCCCGCGCCCTCTTCGAGCGCGGCTTCAGGGAGCGGCGCGCGGCCCTGACGCAGCGTGTGCGCGAGGTCGTCGCCTGCCTGGACGACGGCGGCGCCCCGGCCGTCCCGTTCGTACGGGAGTGGGCGTCCCTGCTGGAGCAGTACCGCAGGCGGGTCGCGGCGCTGGACGACGGCCGGCTGATCCAGCCGATGATCGGGCCGGGCGAGGCCCTCCGGGTGCGGCCGGGCGACCCGCCGGCGCCGCGCCGCGAGCCGAGCGAGCTGCAACGCCTGGTCTTCGACAATCCCGCCTACCACGAGGCGATCTTCGCCGACCCCGCGTTCCGGCGCTACCGGGTGCTGCTCAACTACACGTACCTGCACCTGACGCGGCTCGGGCTCACCCCGCTCGACCGGTTCAGGACCTGCCATCTGCTGGCCGACGCGGTGGAGGACGTCTACGGCCTGTCAGGGCTGGACGCCCTGCGCCGCTTCGCCGGCCGCCCGGCGGCCGCCGGCTGACGTCGATCCTGCGACGGCGGTCGAGCACGCCTGGGGTCGCCTGAAATGCGTTGGCTTCGTACGCATCGGCTGGGCTAGCGTTGCTGCCGTCACGCGCCAGGACGACGCGCTTCCGCCCGCGTCCCGGCGAGTCAGCAGATAGGAGACGCCGGATGGCTGCCCAGCTCGTCGCGCTCTGCATCGATGCCAACGACCCGCCCGCTCTCGCCCGCTTCTGGGCCGGGGTCCTGGGCTGGGAGATGGTCGACGACCCCCACGACGGGCTCGTGCTCGTGCCGGGCGACGACACCGGGTTCCGCATCCGCTGCCTGCCGACCCAGGAGAAGAGGACCGCCCCGAACCAGATCCACTTCGATCTGACCAGCGCGACCCACGACGACCAGCAGCGGACGGTGGACAGGGTGCTCGCGCTCGGCGGGCGCCACATCGACGTCGGCCAGCGCCCCGAGGAGGGTCATGTGGTGCTCGCCGACCCCGAGGGCAACGAGATGTGCGTCATCCCGGCGGGCAACAACTTCCTCGCCGACTGCGGGTTCGTCGGAGCGCTCTCGTGCGACGGCACGCAGGAGGTCGGCTACTTCTGGAGCGAGGCGCTGGGGTGGCCGCTGGTCTGGGACCAGGACCAGGAGACCGCGATCCGCTCGCCGCACGGAGGTCCGAAGATCACGTGGGGTGGTCCTCCGGTGGCGCCGAAGACCGGGAAGAACAGGCTCCACTTCGACCTCGCTCCGCCTGCCGGCGGGGATCAGCAGGCGGAGGTCGACCGCCTGGTCGCCCTCGGAGCCACGCGCGTCGACATCGGCCAGCGCGAGGTCAGCTGGGTCGTGATGGCCGATCCCGACGGCAACGAGTTCTGCGTGCTGGCCCCCCGATAGCGTTCGCCGCCCCGCATCGCGCGGCGGCCCCTACGGACGCCCGTGGCCGGGCGTCACCAGCCCGGCCTCGTAGGCGACGATCACCGCCTGGGCCCGGTCGCGCACGCCGAGCTTGGCGAACAGGTCGCTCGCCCGGTTCTTCACCGTCGACACCGACAGCCCCAACTCCTCCGCGATCTGCGCGTTCGACAGGCCACGCGCGATGAGCTCCAGCACCCGCAGCTCGCGCTCGCTCAGCACGGACAACTCGGCGGGCGTCACGACCGCGCGCGGGCGGGACGGGCGCACGAAGGTGCCGATCAGGCCGAGCAGGAGCCGGGGCGCCACCGTCGCCTCGCCCCGGTGCACGATCCTGATGCCTTCGATCAGCTCCTCCGGCGACACGTCCTTGGGCAGGAAGCCGGACGCCCCCGCCCGCAGCGCCGCCACCACGTGCTCCTCCAGGTCGAACGTGCTCAGCGCGAGCACTCTGACCTCCGGCAGCTCGGAGATGATCCGCTCGGTGGCGGCCACCCCGTCCATGTCCGGCATGTGCAGGTCCATCAGGACGACGTCCGGACGCAGGTCGTGGCTGAGGCGTACCGCGTCGAGCCCGTCGGCCGCCTCCCCCACCGGGGTCAGATCGGGTGCGGTGTCGAGCAGCAGGCGCAGCCCGACGCGGACGACGGCGTGGTCGTCCACGAGCAGTACTCTGATCACATCGTCTCCGGCAGCGGGATGCGGGCGTGTACGGTGAAGCCTCCCTCAGGGGAGGGCCCGGCGCGGATCTCGCCGCCGCACAGCGACACCCGCTCGGCCATCCCCGCCAGCCCCAGTCCCGGTCCGGCGGTGCCCGGACGGGCCGGCCCGTCGTCGTCGATCTCCACCTCCACCCGATCGGGCAGGTACGCCAGCCGCACCCGCGACCGGGCCCCGCCCGCGTGCTTGCGCGTGTTGGTGAGCGCCTCCTGGACGATGCGGTAGACCGCGTGGTCCACGGTCGTCGGCAGGACGACGGCCTCACCCGAAACCTGCAGCGTGGCGTTGCCCGACGCGTCGACGAGCGCGGGCAGCCGCGCCACCCCGACGCCTGCCTGGTTGTCGATCGGCTCGCCGTCGGTACGCAACACGTCCAGCAGGCGGCGCATCTCCGTCATCGCCTGGCGGGCCGTTTCCTCGCCGGTGAGCAGGGCGGACCGGGCACGTTCCGGGTCGGTCGGGATCGTCCGCCTGGCCACGCCCATGTAGAGGCCGACCACGCTGACGTGGTGGGCGATCACGTCGTGCAGTTCGCGGGCGATGCGGCGGCGTTCCTCGCGTACCGCGCTCTCGGCGACCTGCTGCTCGCGCCGCTGGGACAGCTCCGCACGCAGGCGCTCGGCGTACCCGACCGCCACCGGGTACGCCGGGGCGAGCGTGACGGTCAGGAACATCAGGAACGGGGCCGTCGCGGGCGCCGGGCCGAGGACGACGACGCCGCCGGCCACGGCCAGGACCGCCGTGACGATCGACGTCGGCGCCGAGGTGTGCCTGCCCACGGCGAAAAGGGCGATGAGCATGGCGCTGACCGGCGCGTCGTACGTGGGCGGCTGTATGCCCGCCAGGTAGAGGACGGCGACGAGAGCGGCCACGACGATCGGATGCCGCCGGCGCGCCGGCATCAGTCCCGCGGCCGCCACCGCGATCAGCACCACCCTGCCGTCCAGCCCCGCGGCGGGGGAGCCGAGAAGCTCCGCCGCCAGCACCACCGCGGCGATCGCGGCGTCTCCCGTCCAGGGACGGCTCTTCCAGGCCTTGACGATCATTTCTCCAACGCATCACGAACGGCGGCCGCATGGCAATCGCCGGACCGGCCGGCTCGTGATCCCTGGACGCTCCCGCGGCCGGTGGCGGGACGCACGGCGCCCGCGCGGCGGGTGCCTCCAGGATCGGGCGGACCCGGCGTCACCGCGCCGCTCACGCCGCACGCCGCGTCCCCGTCACCGCGATGTGGGTGATCCGCGTCAAGGTGCGGCTGCCGGGCCGCAGGTAGGTGTGATGCCAGGCGTCGCCGGCGTCGACGACTCGTGCCCCGAACCCGGCGCTCACGGGATCGGCGCCGAACCCGAACGGCCCGATCCGCAGGCCGGCGCGGAGGACGTCGTCGTTGCTGCCGAGCGCCGCCCAGACCCGCGCCGACGTGTGCAGGTCGGCTGCCTGTCCGACGCCCAGGCCAGGGCTGCCGGTGACGATGAGATCGCGCACCGGCGAACCCCCCGCGACGGCACGAGCGCACACCACCGAACCATAGCTGTGGCAGACCAGGCTGATCCGCAGGGTTCGCGGCAGCGCGGAGAGGAGGGATCTCAGCCGCCGCGCCCCTCTGTCGGCGGGCCAGGTGGTGAGGATCTCCGGGTGGGCGAGTGACGGGGTGTCGTAGCCCAGCCAGCCGATCACCGCGGTCCCCGGCCCCAGCGCGGCGGCCTCGTCGTAGAGCGCGCGGGCGGCCCGCCCGGGGCTTTCCTGGGAGTCGTCGAAGGCGGCCAGGCTCTGCCCCGAGCCGGGCACGTAGACGATGGCCCTTCGCGCGCCGGCGAGATCTCCTACGACCTCGATCGCCTGGCCCTCACCCTGACGGCTCAACGCCAGGAACTGCCGGCCCGGCCACGCGTCACGTTCGTAGCGTTCCTGGAGCGCGCGGGCGGTGAAGGCGGAGGGAAGGGGCAACTCGGCCGCCACCGGCCGGCAGGCGGCGGCCGTCCCGGCGGCGAGCGCGGCGGCCAGCAGCACGGTCCTGAGCAGCCGCGTGCGCGGGGAAACGGTGGTGCCCGGTTCCCGCGCACGCGCGGCGCGGTCTCGCGAGAGGGGCTCCACGCGTGCGTACGCGATGACGGCGTACGGGCGCACCGGGTGCTCGTACGTGTCGATCTCAACCGGCTCGGCGTCATACCGCCGCGGGTCGGGAACGTGGTGCATCCACTCGAAGAAGCGGCGGAGAAAGCGGCCGTGAACGGAAGCGGGCAAGAGGGAGGCGGCTCGGAAGAACATCCTGTGCAGGCGAGCGCGGACGTCGGGCATGTATGCCAGCCTGCTGACGCCGGTGCCGCGCTTCATCGGCGTCAGGAACGATCTCTCGCCGGGACCTGGCTCCCGCCACCGCGGCGTCTGCGGTACTCCGGACCCGAGGGCTCCGGGGGGATCAACCGCCCATCGCCACTCCGTAGAGGGCCGCGAGCGCGTCGTCGATGGGATGGGGCTGCGGTTTCCCCGAGGCGTCGAGCCTGTTCCACCTCTGCAGGTTGAGCGCGACGGACATCTGCCGCCCGCCGTCGGCGCGCGTCATGGACAGTGTCCCGCCACCCCAGACCGTGCCGCCGTGACCCCAGAAGGTCCCGCCGCCGGGGACCTCCGTCGGGTGCAGGCCGAGACCGTAGTCGATCACCTTTCCCTCCTGGGAGACGACCGGGACGGTGCGCTGCATCTGCGCCAGCGACGACGGGCTGACGATCTCCCCGGCCAGCAGCATGCCGAAGAAGCGGTTGAGATCCGCCATCGTCGATATCAGCGAGGCCGAGGGCCCCACCCACGACATGTCGTAGACGCTGTAGTCGCGCGGCGGGTCGATCATGCCGAACCACGCCTCGTAGATCTGCGAGTGCGGCCCGTGGACGTGCGGTCCGTCCGGGAAGCGGGTGTCCGGCAGCCCGGCGCGGTCAATGACGTTCCGGGTGATCAGCTTCTCCGCGGGAACGCCGGTCACGTGTTCCAGGAGCCGGCCGAGCAGCAGGTAGTTGGTGTTGGAGTACACCCCGGGGGTGCCGCCCGGCGCGCCGACGGCGGGCGCCGTGACTCCCATCTCGATCAGATCGGCGGGCTGGAACCGCGTGAGCCGGTGGTCGTCCAGGCTTTGCGGCCCCGTGTCCGCCAAGGAGGGGAACGCCTTGAGGGACGGGTAGGCGTGCGGGAGGTATTCGGCGAGGCCGCTGGTGTGGTTGATCAACATCCGGACCGTGATCGCGTCGCCGCGGTCTCCCGGGACCAGCCGCGGCAGGTAATGGCCGATCGGCGTGTCCAGCCCGATCTGGCCGCTCTCGACCAGCTGCAGCACCGCGGCGGCGGTGAAGGTCTTGGTGATGCTGCCGACGCGGTGCCGCATGTCGGCCGTGACGGGACGGCCGGTGGCGACGTCGGCGACCCCTGCGGCGCCCCGCCAGACCTGGTCGCCGTCACGCACCTCGGCGAACACTCCGGGCACTCCCGCGCGGTGGACGTTCTCCATGGCGGTTCGCAGCGCCACGGCGTCAAGGGGGTCGGTCACGATGCGTGTCCTCTCGTCATGAGTGGATGGACGGTCTCCCCATTATGCACGCGGTGCGTGCAACGGTGGGTGCATAGGTTAGGTTGGGTTCGGATGAGAGGGGTGACATGACAGGCCGACGGCGTTGGTCGACCGAAGAGATCCTGGACACGGCGGCGGAGCTGCTACGCACGAGCGACGCCGAGTCCTTCAGCGTGCGCCGGCTCGCCGCAGCCCTGGGGACCGACTCCTCCAGCCTCTACCGGCACTTCCGCAACAAGACCGAGCTGTTGCGCGCGGTCACCGACCGCATCCTCATCGCCGCCATGGACGGCTACCACCCCGAGGGCGACTGGAAGCAGCGCATCACCACCGTGGCCACCCGGTTGAGGGAGGCCTTCGGCCGGCATCCCCAGGTCGCCGTGATCTGGGCACGCTACGTCTCGGGCGGCACCGGCTCCCGGCTCGTCATAGAGGAGACGCTGACGGCCCTGCGGGCGTCGGGCCTGCCCGACGAGGAGATCCCGGCGCACTACCACCGGCTCGCGATCCTCCTCGCGGCGTTGATCTCCTCCGAGGCGGCGGCCGGCAGCATCACCGCCGAAGAGCACGAACAGGGCCTCGAGTCGTTCCGCGTCGCGGTGCTGGGCGCCGACCCCGCGCGCTTCCCCGCCCTGGCCCGTTTCTCCCGCGACATCCGCCCCCTGTCCGACAACCGCCACGCCGTGTTCGAAGCGATCCTCGCCGCCCAGCTCAGCGCGATCGAGGCCAGGATCCCCCGGCCCGCGCCGGGCTCCGGAACCGGAACCTGAACGCGCCGGCTCCCCGAGCCCTCGTGACCGCGCGGGTCAAGGCCGGGCAAGCAAGGTCGTCTCCTCGGCGGTTCCCCTAGGTCCGCGGCCGGATCCTGCCTATCGTGAGCGCCTGTTTCCTAGGAGAGCGGACGCGGCATGCTCGATCGGCGATCTCGGAGCCGCCGCGCGGCCATGCGGTCCGTACGTGTGCAGGGCGGAGCGGAATGAGCAAGTCACGATACTCCCGGGTGGCGGGGGTGGCGGCGCACCTGCCGGCGGACAGCCTGACGACGGAGCAGCTGGAAGACCTGCTGGCCGAGCGCAACCCCGGCATCGACGTTCCGCGCGGCCTGATCGAACGGCACAGCGGGGTCAGGCGCCGCCATGTCGCCCCGCCGGAGTGCATGGCATCGGACCTGGCGGCGGAGGCGGCGAGCCGGCTGCTGCGGCAGACCGGGCACACGCCGCCCTCGATCGACCTGATCATTTACGCGGGCGTGTCCGGCGACGCCGTCGAACCCGCGACGGGACACATGGTGGCGGCCAAGCTGGGCGCCGGCTGCCCCGTCTTCGACGTGCGGGACGCGTGCAACAGCGTCCTGCGGGCGATTCACCTCGCCGACGCGCTCATCACCGCCGGCCATCACCGCACGGTCCTCATCGTCTGCGGCGAGGTCATCACCTCGAGCATCCGGTGGCACGTGGAGTCGCAGGAGGACTTCGAGCCGGCGATCCCGTCCTACACGGTCTCGGACTCGGGCACGGCGCTGCTGCTGGAGCTCAGCGGCACCCCTGGCGTGCTCGGGCACGCGTTCGGCGCGAACTCCGCGGACTGGCGGGCCTCCATCATGCCGTTCGTCCGCGACGCCTCCGGCGGGTTCCGCACCGGGCCCTTCACCATCGACTCCGTGGGCCTGGCCATCGGCGTGCAGAAGCTGGACTTCGGCGTGCTGCGGCAGCCCCTGGCCGAGCGCGGGCTCGGCTGGGACGACATGGACGTGGTGTGCGTGCACCAGCCGTCGCTGGCGGCGCTGCACTGGGGCTGCGAGCTCATGGGAGCCTCCCCGGGCAGGGCCGAGGTGACGATCGTCGACCACGGCAACCTCGCCGCCTCCACGCTGCCGATGCAGTTGCACCTGGCCGAACGGGCCGGCCGGCTCAAGCGGGGCGACCTCGTCGCCCTGGTGGGCGTGGCCAGCGGGCTCAGCGCCGGCACCGTGCTGCTGCGCTGGTAGGAGCCGCGGAGGGCGCATCGCCCGATCGGCGCGTACGGAACCGCCGCGCCGTGGCGGGCTCACTCGTTGCGGTCCCCGCTCTCATCGCATAGTAGTTGATCGTTTGCGATGAGTGACATCGAGGGAGCTGGCGGATGAGCGGTACCAAGGGGACAGACACGGCGGTGGCGGTGATCGGCGTGGGCTGCCGGCTTCCGGGCGGCATCACCGACATGAACGGCCTCTGGCAGGCCCTGGAGCAGGGCTCCGACCTGGTCGGGCAGGTGCCGCCCGACCGCTTCGACGCCGACCGCTTCGTCGACGAGCACACGCCCCGCCCGGGCAAGAGCTACACGCGGGCCGGCGGATTCCTCGACGACATCGCCGGCTTCGACGCCGCGTACTTCAAGATCTCGCCCAAGGAGGCGGCCGCCATGGATCCCCAGCAGCGCCTGCTGCTGGAGATGACGGCCGAGGCGCTGGACGACGCGGGCGTGGACCCGGCGGGCCTCGCCGGAAGCGACACCGCGGTGTTCGTCGGCATCTCCGACACCTCCTACGGCTTCCAGCAGATGCTGGAGAAACAGGACGTCACCCCGTACACCATGGCGGGCGCCACGCTGTCGATCGCGGCCAACCGCATCTCCCACACCTTCGACCTGCACGGCCCCAGCATGGCGGTCGACACCGCGTGCTCGTCCTCCCTGCTGGCGGTGGAGCGCGCCTACCGGACGCTGCTCGCGGGCACCAGCAGGCTGGCGCTGGCCGGTGGCGTGAACGTGCTGGTGTCGCCCGGCAGCTTCACCGGGTTCAGCCAGGCGCAGATGCTCTCCCCCACGGGCCGGTGCGCCGCCTTCTCCGCCGGTGCCGACGGCTTCGTACGGGCCGAGGGCGGCGGCGTGGTGGTGCTGAAACGGCTGGCCGACGCGCTGGCGGACGGCGACCGTGTCCACGGCGTCATCGTCGGGGCCGGCACCAACAACGACGGCCGCACCATGGGGCTGGCTCTGCCCAACCCCGAAGCGCAGGAGGCGCTGCTGCGCCAGGTGTACGGGCCGGACGCGCTCGACCCGGACGACCTGGTGTACGTCGAAGCGCACGGCACCGGCACCCAGGCCGGGGACCCGGCCGAATGCGAGGCGCTCGGCCGGGTGCTCGGCCGCGGGCGCGCGCGGGGGCCGTTGCCCATCGGGTCGGTCAAGTCCAACCTCGGCCATCTGGAGCCGGCGTCGGGCATGCCGGGACTGTTCAAGGCGCTGCTGGTGCTGCGGCACGGCAGGATCCCCGCCTCCTTGCACGCGGAGGAGCTCAATCCGCGCATCGACTTCGACGGCCTCAACCTGTCGGTGGCGACGAGGGCCACCGCGGTGAGCGCACCCGGCGGCGGGCGAGCGCTGGCGGGGGTGAACAGTTTCGGTTTCGGCGGCAGCAACGTGCACGTCACCCTCACCACGCCGCCCCCGCCGGCGCGCCTTCCCGGGCCTGCGCCGAGCCCGGGGACGACGCTGCCGGTGCTGGTGTCGGCCCGGACGGACACGGCGTTGCGGCAGGCGATCGAGCGCACCGCCGACCGTCTGACGCGTCTGGGCGACGACGAGGAGGCCTGGTACGACTGCGCCTACACCTCCACCCGCCGCCGGGGCGGCCACCCGCGCCGGGCGGTGGCGCTGGCGGACTCGCCCGCGCAGGCGGCCAGGGCGTTGCGCGGCCTGCTGGCCGATCAGCCCCGCACGGGCGGCCCCGAACGGGCACAAGGCCCGGACCGGACGGCGGGCCCCCAGCGGGCGCAGGGCCCCGGGCAGGCGGCGAGCTCCGAGCAAGCGACCGGCCAGGAGGCACAGGACGCTGAGCGAGGGCGGGGCGTGGCGGCGGTGGTGGACGCGGCCGAGCACGGCCGGGTGGTGTTCGTCTTCTCCGGCAACGGCTCGCAGTGGGCGGGCATGGGCGCCGACCTGCTGGCCACCGACGAGACCTTCCGCGCTGCCGTGCGGGAGGCCGACGCCGCGCTGCGGCCTTACCTCGGCTGGTCGGTGCTGCGCGAGATGGAGCGGCCGCCCCGGCAGTGGCGGTTGTCGGCGACGGAGGTCGCCCAGCCCCTGTTGTTCGCCGTACAGGCCGGGCTGCTGGCCGTGTTGCGCGCGGCGGGTGTCCACCCGGAGGCCGTGCTGGGCCACAGCGTGGGCGAGGTCGCGGCCGCCTACGCCGCCGGAGCCTTGTCGCTGGAGCAGGCCGCGCGCGTGATCGCGGCACGCGGCACGGCGCAGGCCGCCACGATGGGAACGGGCCGGATGGCCGCCGTCGGGCTGCCGGAGGAGCGTGCCCGCGCGGTGCTGGCCCGCTGTCCGGACGTGGAGGTCGCGGCGGTCAACACCGATCGCGACGTCACGCTCGCCGGGCCGGAGGGGCAGCTCAAGCAGCTCGGCGCGGACCTGGAGGCGGACGGCGTGTTCGTCCGCCACCTGGACCTCGACTATCCCTTCCACAGCGCCGCCATGGACGCCGTCCGCGAGCCGCTGCTGCGCTCCCTCGACGGGCTGCGCCCCCGTTCGGGCGGCGTCACGCTGCTGTCCACCGTGACAGGGCGCGAGCTGGACGGAAGCGAGCTGACGGCAGGCTACTGGTGGCGCAACGTCCGCGAGCCGGTACGGTTCGCGGACGCCGTCGACGGCGCGCTGGCCGGCGGCCACGACGTCTTCGTGGAAGTGGGGCCGCATCCGGTGCTCCGCTCCTACCTGCGCCGGATGACCGCGCGGGCCCGCCGGCGGGCCTGCGTGGTGCCGACCCTGCGCCGCGAGCAGCCCGCCGCCGTGCCGGCCACGGTCGCCGAGATCATCGCCGCCGGCGCCCAGCTCGACTGGGACGCCTACTTCCCGCGCCCGGGCCGGGTCGTGTCCCTGCCGCCCTACCCGTGGCAGCGCGAGCGGTACTGGATCGGCGGCCCTGACACGTGGGTGCGCTCCAGCGGCACAGGAGCGCTGCAACATCCGCTGCTGGGCGAGCGCCTGCCGGCCCCGCACCCCACCTGGCACGGCCCGATCGAACGCACGCTGGCGCCCTGGCTGGTCGACCACCGCGCGGGGGGCGTGCCCGTCCTGCCCGTCACCGGATACATCGAGATGGCGTTGTCGGCCGCCAGGCTGGCCATGCCGGAGGCCGGCGAAGCCGTGGAGGTCGACCGTGCGGCCGTCACCCGGGCGCTGGTGATCCCCGAGTCGGCCGACGCCCGGCCGCTGTACGCGCAGACGTCGTTGACGCCCGAGACCGGCGCGGTGGTCGTGACCAGCACCGACGATCTGGCGCTGCCGCCGCAGGAGCACTTCAGGGCACGTGTACGGCTGCTGCTTCGGCCCTGCCCGCCGCCGCTGGACCTGGCCGCGCTGCGTGCCCGCGTCACCGCCGAGGCCGACGTGGACGCCTTCTACCGGGACACCGCCCGCGGCGGGATGGCCTACGGGCCCTCCTTCCGGGTCCTGACCGGCCTGCGGCTGGGCGAGGGTGAGGTGCTGGCCGCCTACAGCGTGCCCGCGCAGGCCGAAGGCCGCTACCACGTGCACCCGGTGCTGCTGGACAGCGCGCTGCAGGCAGGGGTGGCCTGGCTGGTGGAGACCATGCTGCGGGGCAACGCCTTCATGCCCTCGGCCATCGGCGCGGTGCGGGTGTGGCGCGCCCCGGCCGCGGAGGGCGTCCTGCACGTACGCGAACGCGCGCGCGGCGACGACGAGGTGTGCTGGGACATCCTGGTGGCCGACCCCGACGGCACGGTCACCGTCGAGGTGGAGGGATGCCGGCTGCGGCGCACCCAGCTCAGCACGGTCCTGCCGCTGGAGCACTTCCGCACCGAACTGCGCGCCCTGCCGCACGAGAACACGCCCGCCGCGCCATGGCCGCTGGCCGGCCCCGTGGAGATCGTCGACGCGGTCGCCGGCAGGCTCGCCGATCTCCGTTCGGCCTGGCGGGCCCTGGACCACGGCCGTTTCGCCGACCGTGCGGAGGCGTCGTTCGCCGTCGCCCTGGCCGCCGCCCTGGAGGACGTCGACTGCCCGGCCGGCCGGGAGATCGGCGTGACCGACCTGGTACGGGCAGGGGTGACGGGCCGCGGCGTGGCGATGGTGCAGCACGCCCTTCCGCTCCTGGAACGGCACGGCCTGGCCCGGCGCCTGGGCGAGGCACGTTTCGAGCTGGCCGGCCCGCACCGCGACGGCCCGGCCGCCGGACCGGCCGCCGGACCGGCCGGGCGGGACGGGACGGCGGCGTTCTTCGGGCAGGCGACGCCGTTCGCCGCCGAACAAGCTCTGACCGCGCTGTGCGTCCGGCACCTGGTCCCCGTCCTGCTCGGCGAGGACGACCCCGCCGAGCTGCTGCATTCCGGCGGGGGCGCCGAACTGCTGGACCAGGTGCACGACATCGCTCCCCTGTGCCTGCACGGCAACCGGCTCATTCGCGCCCTGGCCGGGGAGATCGCCGCACGCTGGCCGGCGGACCGGCCGCTGCGCGTCGTGGAGGTGGGCGCGGGGACCGGCGGCACGGCCGCCATGCTGCTGCCGGTCCTGCCCGCCGACCGTACCCGCTACCTGGTCACCGACGTCGACGAGGTGGTCCTGGCGCGGGCGCAACGGCGGCTGGCCGGGTCGGACGTCGTGGAGTTCCGCCGCTTCGATCTCGACGCCGGCCCCGCCGAGCAGGGCCTGCCTCCTGGCTCCTTCGACCTGGTGATCGCCGCCCACACCCTGCACCGCTCCGCCGACCTCGCGGGCACGCTCGCCCGCCTGTCCGGGCTCCTGGTGCCGGGCGGGCTGCTGCTGGCGGTCGAACCCCACCGGCCGCCCGTCGCGGCCTACGCCGGGATGCTGCCCGGCTACTGGGGCAACGCCGACCGCGAGCTGCGGCCGCACTCGCCGCTGGTCGAGGCCGGGCGCTGGCCGCAGGTGCTGGCCGAGGCGGGATACCGCGAGGTCGCGCACCTGACCGATGACGACGATCCCGGGCGCGCGGCGTACTCGCTCCTGCTGGCCGCGGCGGCCGGAACGGTCCCTGCCCCGCAGCGGCTCGCGCTCGACGCCGCGCAGACCTGGATCGTCATCGCCGGCCACGCGGAGAACGACGCGGACGACCCGTCCCAGGTTCCAGCCCACGACCGCGCGCCCGCGCTCGCCGAAGGTCCGGCGCACGGGCACGCGCTGGCGGACGCGCTGGGGGACCTGATCGCCGGGCAGGGCCACGTCGAGCGGGCGGGCGCCGGAGAGGACGCGGCGCGGTTGCTGGGGCGGGTGCCGCAGGGGGCCACCGCCGTCACCTTCGTCCTCGTCGTGGAGAGCCCGGCCGGCCGGCGCGGCGCCGCCTGCCCGCCCGAGGCCGTCGTCGAGGAGATCGCCGGCCACATCGCCACCGTGCGCGCCGTGGCCCAGGCGTGCGCCCAGCTCCCGCCGTCCACAGCGGCGACGTTGTGGCTGGTCACGGACGAGTGCGCGGCCGTGCCCTGCCCCGGCCCCGGCGGCGGGGACACGCCGGTGGCCTCGGCCGTGTGGGGGGCGACCCGTACCCTGGCCAACGAGCAACCCCGCTTGACGATCCGGCGGGTGTCGGCGCACCGCGGCGGCGGCGCCGCCGAGCGGGTGTACGGCGAGCTCGCCCGCCCCGGGCATGAGGACGAGATCGTCCTGACCGGGCAGGGCCGCTTCGTCCCCCGCACGCGGCACACTCCGGCCCGCCCGCCCCGGCCCGCCGAAGGCGGTGGCCACCGGCTGGCGGTGCGCGATCCCGGGCCCGCGTACCGCCTGGTCTGGGAGCCGCTGTCGCCGCCGTCGCCCGGGCCCGGTCAGGTGCTGGTCGAGCTGCGGGCGGCGGGCCTGAACTTCCGCGACCTGGTCCACGCCGTCAACCTGCTGCCCGGCGAGGCGCTCGAGGGCTTCTACGGCGGCTTCCCGCTGGGGCTGGAGGGCGCCGGTGTGGTCGCCGCCGTCGGCCCGGACGTGACGGGCGTGCGCCCCGGCGACCGCGTGATGACGGCGCAGGCCGTGGGCCTGGGCACCCACGCCGTCGTCCCGGCCTGGGCGATCATGCCGGTGCCGGGGCGCATGAGCTTCACCGAGGCCGCCTCCATGCCCATGGCCCACCTGACCGCCCATGCCGCGCTGCGCACGGCCGGCCGGCTGCGGGCCGGTGAGACGGTGCTGGTCCACAGCGGCGCCGGCGGCGTGGGGCTGGCGGCGATCCAGTACGGCCGTCGCGTCGGCGCCCGCGTGATCGCCACCGCCGGCACCCGCGCGCGGCGCGACTTCCTGCGCGCCCACGGCGTCGAGCACGTGTACGATTCCCGCAGCCTGGACTTCGCCGAGCAGATCATGGAGCTGACCGGCGGGCGCGGCGTGGACGTGGTGCTCAACTCGCTGATCGGCGAGGCGCTGATCCGCAGCATGGAGATCCTCGCGCACGGCGGCCGGTTCATCGAGATCGGCAAGCGTGACATCTTCGCCGACCATCGGCTGCCGATGCGTCCGTTCGGCAACAACACCGCTTTCATCGGCCTGGACGTGGGCACGCTCATCACCCAGGAACCGGACCGGTCGGCCCGCGTGATGGCCGAGCTGGCCGGCGATGTGACCGCCGGGCGGGTCACGCCGCTGCCGCACACCGTCTATCCGGCCTCCCGCGTCGCGGACGCCTTCGCGGCGATGCGCCACTCGCGGCACATCGGCAAGATCGTCGTCTCGTTCGGCGGCGGTGACGAGTCCGTCCTCGTCGAGGCGGAGCCGCGCGCGCCGCGGTTCGACCCCCGCGGCACCTACCTGGTCAGCGGCGGGCTGGGCGGGTTCGGCGCGGCGACGGCCCGCTGGCTCGCCGCCCGCGGCGCCCGCCGTCTGGCGCTGGTCGGCCGGCGCGGCATCGACAGCCCCGAAGCGGCCGGTCTGCTGCGCGACCTGGCCGAGCTCGGGGCGGACACGCACGTGTACGCGGCCGACGTGAGCGATCGGGCGGCGATGACCCGCGTCGTCCAGGAGGCACGGGCGGAGGGCCGGCCGCTGCGCGGCGTCGTCCACGCGGCCATGCACCTCGACGACGGCCAGATCGGCGACCTCACCGATGACCGGATCGCGCCCGTGCTCCAGCCCAAGATCGCCGGGGCGCTGGTCCTCGACGACGTGACCCGGCAGGAGGAGCTGGACCTGTTCCTGCTGTACTCCTCGGTCACCACCACGCTCGGGCATGTGGGACAGACGTCGTACGTGGCCGCCAACCAGTTCATGGAGGCGCTGGCGCGCCGCAGGAGAGCCCGCGGCCTGCCCGCTCTGGCGGTCTGTCTGGGCGCGCTGGCTCAGACCGGCGTCGTGGCACGCGGCGCGGGCGACAGGCTGGCCGCGTTCGGGGTCGAGGCCATCAGCCCGCGGGAGGCGTTCACCGCGATCGAGGACATGCTCGCCGGTGGAGCGGACGTGGCCGGGGTGGGCCGCTGCGACTGGAGCCGGCTGCGCCAGGTCCTGCCCGCCCTGGACCGGCCGCGGATGTCGCCGGTCATGCCGGCGTCGATGCGGCAGGAGGACGTCAGCCCCGAGCAGATCGCCAGGGAGCTGGAGGCGATGGACGCCGGTGAGGTGCTGGCCTCCCTCACCGAGCACATCCCGCGGATCCTGGCGTCGATCCTGCAGATGCCGGCCGAGCAGATCGCCCACGATCGCAAGCTGGAGGACTACGGGATGGACTCCCTGATGGGCGCGCAGGTGCTGGCCTCGCTTCGCCACCAGTACGGCATCGACATCCCGCCGATGGAGATCCTGCGCAGCGGCGGCACGGTCGCCGACCTCGCCGGTCTCGTCCTGGAGCGGCTGCGGCCGCAGGCGGCCCGGGACACGGCGGCGCCCGGCCAGTAGACGCCGCCCCAGGGGAAAGCGCGGGAGAAGGACCGCCGCCCGCAGGTTCCGGGCGGCGGGAGGAGGAAGAGGAGCGCTCATGCCGGTTGGTGTCCGTCGCCGCCGTTCCCGCCACGGCGGCGCGGCCGTCTCCCCCACCGGCCTCTCCCCCGGACCTTCCGGTTCTCAGCCGGACGATCCCGGCGCCGGCTCCGCCGCGCTCGGCAGGCTGGGCCGGGCGGCGGCCCGCCGTGGACGGCTCGTCCTCGCGGTGTGGCTGCTCCTGGCCGCAGGGTCGGTGATGCTGCTGCCGGGCCTCATGCAGCGGCTGGCTCCGCCCTCGCTGGAAGTGCCCGGCTCCAGGTCCGCGGCGGCCGCGGCCATGATCGCACGCGGGCTCCCTGAACTGGGCGAGGAGCAGATGCTGCTGGCCTTCTCCTCGGCGCGCCTGGACGCGGGCGAGCCGCGCTTCCAGCAGGCGATGGCCGCCACGGTGGACGCGCTGGCCGCCCGCCCGGACATCGGCGCGCTGCTGCCGCTGCCGGAGATCGACGGCGGGCATCCCCGCCACGCCTACGTTCTGGCCGGCGTGCACGGTGACGAACTCACCCGTCAGCGGAATCTGCCCGCCCAGCTCGCGAGCGCGCGGCAGGCGGCCGGGGACGCGTCGGCGGGCGCGGTCGGCGTGACCATCCTCGGCGTCAGCCGCGCCTTCGGGCAGATGGCGCACACCGACATGGCCGACCTGCGGACGATGGAGGCCGTGACCATCCCGGTGGCGGCGCTGCTGCTGGTGCTCGGGCTGGGGACGGTGGGCGCCGCGGTCGTGCCCCTGGTGGTGGGCGGTGCGGCGATCACGACCGGGGCGGGCGCGCTCGCGGTGGCGGGCACGCTCGTGCCCGTCGACTCGACCATGCTGACCTACACGGTCACCATGTCCCTGGGGTTGGGGCTGGACTACACGCTGCTGATCCTGCTGCGTTACCGCCAGGCCCGTCGCGCGGGTCTGGCGCCCGCGGTGGCGGCAGGACGCGCCGCCGCCACCGCGGGCAGCACGGTGGCCTGGTGCGGAGCCGTCGTCGCCGTCACCTCCTGCGCGCTGCTGGTCGTCGGCGTCCCGTGGGCGCGTTCCCTGGCGCTGGCGGGGATGCTGGCCGCGTGCGTCACCCTGGCGGCCGCGCTGACGCTGGGCCCCGCGCTGCTGGCCCGGGTGGATCGCCGGCTGGAGTGGGGCAGGGTGCCGAGGTGGCGGGCCGGGCGCGGAGCGGAGCGGCCCGCGTGGGCGCGCGGTGGCGAGCATCTGACGAGGCGGCCCGCGTGGCTGCGCGGCGCGGAACATCTGATGAGGCGGCCAGGCTGGTACGCGGTGGCGGCCACCACCGTGCTGCTGCTGGCCGCCGCGCCGGTGCTGCATCTGCGGCTCGGGCTGCACTACGACCGGGGCGCGCTGGCCGGCACCGACATCGGCGCGGGCCTGGCCGAGCTGGAGCGGGACGGGGTGGCCGGGCTGACCGCGCTGGCGCTGCCGCACCCGGACGGCGCCGCCCCGGTGGACACCTTCGCCTTCGGCCAGGCTCTGCGGGCCGACCCGCGGGTGTCGGTGGCCACCGTGCTGGACAACGGCAGGGATCTGACGGTGATGCTGGTCGCCGGCAGGCCCGCCCCGGACAGCGACGCCGGCGCCGCCTTGCAGCAGGACGTGTACGCCCTCGCCGGGCGCCTGCTGCCCGCCGGTCAGCAGGTGCTGGCCACCGGGCCGGCGGCGCGGCTCGCCGACCTGGCGGAAGGCGCGCTGGGCGGACTGTGGCGGGTGCTGGCGGTCGTGCTGCTGGCGTCGTCCGCGCTCCTGCTGATCGTCTTCCGCAGCCTGCTGATCCCGGTGAAGGCGCTCGCCATGAACCTGCTGTGCGTCTGTGCCGCCTTCGGGCTGCTCACCGTCGTCTTCCAGGACCTGGGCGGGCAGGGCGCCGACATCAACGTGCTGTTGCCGCTGGTCGTCTTCACCATCGTCTTCGGCCTGTCCCTGGACTACGAGGTCTTCCTCGTGCACCGCATCGCCGAGCACTACCGCCGCGGCGGCGACAACACCGCCGCCGTCCTGCACGGGCTGCGGCACACGGCGCGTCCCATCACGCTGGCCGCCGCCATCATGGCCGTCACGTTCGGCGGCCTGATGTTCACGCGGCGGCTGGACTTCCAGCAGGGCGGGTTCGCGGTGGCGGCGGCGATCGTCATCGACGCGACCATCATCCGGATGGTGCTGGTCCCGTGCCTGATGCGGCTGCTGGGGCATCGCAACTGGTGGCTGCCAGGAACGCGGGTCAGTGCCCGGTCAGGGCGGCCCGGGGTGAAGGGGCCCGGCGCAGGGCGTCCGGTGGGAAGCGTCCGGGGCGAGGACCCGCTGGACGGCGTCCGGTCCGGGCCGGTCAGCGGCGCAGGAAGGCGCTGATGGCGGGGACGAGCCGGTCGTGGGCGTCTTCGAGCACGTAGTGGCCGGCATCGCGGAAGGCGTGGATCTGGGCGCGGGGCAGGCGCCGTCGCCACTCGCGCAGCATGAGCGGGTCGAACACCGGGTCGCGCATCCCCCAGCCGATCAGGACGGGCCGGTCCGCGAAGCCGGCCAGGCACTCCCCCGCCCGCACCAGCAGCGGCCAGGATCGGTGGCCGGGGCCGAGCGGGATGTCGTGCACGAACCGCTGGACGGCCAGCCGGTTCCCCTGGCGGTCGCCGGGGGCCAGGAAGGCGGCCCGCACGTCGGAGGGCAGCCGGTTGCGGACCCCGAACGGCGGCAGCGTGGCCAGGCGGGCGAAGGCGTGGTGGCGCAGGAACAGCCGCTCACCCAGGCGGGTCTCACGCAGCAGCCACAGCGGCAGCCGCAGCGCCGGCCGTACCCTCGGGCCGTGCGGGTTGGGGAATGCGGCGCTGTTGAGCACGACCAGCCGGGCCACCCGGCCGGGGTGGCGGCCGGCCCAGGCCATGCCGATCGGGCCGCCCCAGTCGTGCACCACGAGCGTCCAGCCACGGTCCGGTGCGCCCCGCTCGGCGACGAGGTGGGCGGTGAGCGCGTCGAGGTCGTCCACGCGGGAGGCCAGGGTGTGGGGATAGCGGTCCTGGCCGGGCTTGTCCGACAGGCCCATGCCGATGTGGTCGGGCGCGACGCAGCGGTGCTCGCCGCGCAGCGCCTCGATCAGCCGCCGCCACAGGTAGCTCCACGAAGGGTTGCCGTGCAGCATGAGCACGGGCGCCCCGTCGCCCTCGTCCAGGTAGTGCTGGCGCAGCCCGTCACGGGCGAACCAGCGGGAGACGAAGGGGTAGCCGGGCAGGCGCGGGACGTGGCCGGGCATCGGGACCTCAGGGCTGGATCGGTGGTACGGGCGGGCGTGCGGCGCGATCGCCGTCCGGGTCCGCGGCGTGGGCGGACAGGTGGGCGGCGAGCCTGGCCAGGCCCTCGGCCGTGCTGACGCGCGGCACGTAGCCGAGATCGCGGCGGGCGGCAGAGACGTCGAACCAGTGGGAGGTCGTGGCCTGGACGGCGGCGATCCGCGTGACGGGGGGCTGCGAGCGCGTGCGGGCGAGCCGGTAGCCGTATTCGACGACCGCGGCTCCCATCCGGGCCACGCCGGCCGGGACGTACCGGGTCACCGGCGGCAGGCCGGCCGCGCCCAGCAGGCCGTTGACCCAGGCGGCGACCGTGATGGGCTCGTCCTGGGTGATGAAGTAGGCGCGGCCGGCGACCGGCGATCCCGGGGCGAGCACGTCCAGGGCGAGCAGGGTGGCTTCGGCCGCGTTGCCGACGTAGACCGTGTCGATGCGCTTGCCGGGGGCGCGTGGCAGGACGAGCCGGCCGCGGCGGGCCTGGGCGACGAGCCTGGGCAGGAAATGCGGGTCTCCCGGCCCCCAGATGAGGTGCGGGCGCAGCGCGACGGTGGCCAGCCGCTCGTTGCCGGCGGCCAGCACGATCCGTTCGGCGATCGCCTTGCTCGCCGGGTAGTGGGCCAGGAAGCGGCGGGCGTAGGGGGCCGACTCGTCGACGCCCTCCAGGTCGCCTCCGTCGTGCACGACGCTGGGCGAGGAGATGTGCACCAGCCGGGTGACGCCGGCCCGCAGGCACGCCTCGATCAGGTTCGCCGTGCCCGCCACGTTGATCGACCGGTAGGCGTGGGCCGGTCCCCACATCCCGGCCAGGGCGGCGCAGTGCACGACGGCCTCGCAGCCGGCCACGGCGGCGCGTACGCCGTCCGGGTCACGGATGTCGGCGGCGTGCTGGACGACGCCGAGCGCGTCCAGCTCCGGGTGGCCGCGGCGGCCCAGCGTCGAGACGTGCTCGCCTCGCGCGGCCAGCAGCCGGCACACGGCCTGGCCGAGGAATCCGCCGCCGCCGGTCACCAGCACCTTCACCGCCCGTCACCGCCCAGCTCGCGCGCGGCCCAGCGGGCCAGCAGCGGGCGGCGGATCTTGCTGGCGTGCCGGACGTCCATGGGGAAGCCCGGGTGGGCCAGCACGTGCCCGATGCCGCCGATCGCGGCGGCCCGCACCCGTTCGACGATCTCGCGACGCTCGCGCCCGGGGGTGCCCGGCTCGCACTCCACGCACAACACCGGGCGCTGGCCGCCCGGCGGCCCCACGCCCACCAGCGCGCTGCGGTGCACGCCCGGCAGCGCGTTGACGATCGGCTCGACCTGGTCGGTGTACATCTCGCCGTCGGCGGTGCGCACGCGTTCGCTCTTGCGTCCCGCGAACCACAGCCGCCCCCGCTCGTCCTGCCAGCCGAGATCCCCCATGCGGTGCACCGGCTCGCCGTCGTCGTCGATGCGGGCCAGCGCGCTCTCGCGCGGGCGCTTCAGGTACGGGTCGCTGACCGCGGGGCCGGCCACGGTGATCTCCCCCACGGTGCCGGCCGGCACCACCAGATCGTCCGACCAGCGCGGGATCGCCTCGTCGGTGATGCCGATGACGCGGACCCGGTTCCCGGGCAGCGCCGAGCCCAGGCAGGTGCCGGCGCCGCGCGCGGTGTCCGCCGCCGTTCCCGCGAGCTCGGCCGCGTCCGCCACGGCGACCAGCAGGCATTCGGTCGCGCCGTACACCGAGCGGACGTCGGCGTGCGCGGGCAGGCACCGCTGGGCGCGCCGCAGCACCGAGAAGGGCAGGGGCGCGCCGGCGGTGAGCACGATCTGGAGGCTGTCCAGGACCTGCCCGTGGCGCGCGCAGTGACGGGTGAGCCGGTCCAGCAGCGCGGGCGCCGCGAACAGGCCCCGCACGCCGTGGGCGGCGATGGAGGCGGCCATGGCGGCCGGGTCGGTGCGTCCGGGACGGCGCAGGTCGAGCCGCGGGATGACCGAGGCGCACCCCATCGCCGGCGCCGCCACCGCGAACGGCAGGAAGGTCGAATACACCGTGGCGCCCGGCTCGAGCGCGCCCAGGTGCGCCAGCAGCTCGGTCTGCCCGGCCAGGTGCCGGTGGCGGTAGGGCACTCCTTTCGGCACGCCGGTGGAGCCGGAGGTGAAGGCGATCAACGCCAGATCGTCGGCGTACGGCGTCCGTGGGCGCGCCGCGGCGACCGGCGGCGTGCCGGCGTGGAGGCGGCGGATGCGGGCGAACCACAGGGCGGGCGTGGCGAACGTGACGGTGGCGGTCACGCTGCCGCGTGCCCAGCCCAGCAGGAGCCGCGCCAGATGAGCGCGCGGAACCGCGATGAACGCCTGGACGGCGGCCTCCTCGAGGCAGGCGCCGATGGCGCGCGCCCCGAGTCCCGGGTCGATCAGGACGGGTACGGCCCGCAGCCGGAGCAGCGCCAGCACCACCGCGACCAGGTCCCGGCCGGGCGGGATCATCACCGCGGCCCGCGTCCCGGCCGTCACCCCGGCGCGGGCCAGCCTGGCCGCCGCCTCGGTGATGAGCTCGTCGAGCCGCCCGTAGGTCAGCTCCTCGGCGCCGCGACGGCGATCGACGCGGCAGGCGACCGTGCCGGGCCGGGCGCGCGTCCAGTGTTCGGTCATCGCCACGACGTCGAAGAGCGGGGTGGTCACGCCTCACCTCTCACAGCTCGTTCTGGATCACTACCGTATGGTAACTCTACGTAGCAGAACATTACTTACAGTGAATGGATTCGCCATGCGCCGCCTCATCACCGTCCTCGCCTCCACAGCCGCAGGAAGCGCCCTCCTGGTCGTCACGGCAGGGCCCGCCCTCAGCGTCTCGATCATCGACTGCATGCTCGGCACCGGCGTGGTCCTGCCGAGCCCGACCAGCACGAGCCGCATGACCTGCTACGGCGGCACCTTCCACGGCTCCCCCGTGAGCGGGATCGCCTGACGGGCGGGCTCAGCAGGGCACGGCTTCCAGGAAGGGCATGGCCTTGGGCAGCCCGCCGCCAGGGAACCGCAGAGCGGGCGTCACCCCAGGCGTCACCACTGGCGTCACCACTGGCGTCACCACTGGTGTAACCCCCGGCTGGGACGGCGTTGGCTGGGGCGGCGTTGGCACCCCGACGCGCGGCGCCGCGCCGGCGGCGCGACTGACGACCAGACCCGGCGCGACGATCCTGGCCCAGGCTCTGGCGATGGCGTCGACGGGAACGTTGATGCAGATCTTGCCCTGCCCCACTTCCAGCCCCTCTTCCTGATCACCGGGCAGGGCATCGGGCGGGGCGTCGAGCGGGGCATCCGCCGACGGGAGCCCGGTGCCGGCGACGACAGGCCGGGGCGTCGCGGCGGGAACACCGGCGACGACCGGACCGGCCGGCGAGGGCACGATGCCGGGAACACCGGCGGCGACCGGTGAGGGCGTGGCGACGTCGGCGGCGACCGGACCGGCCGGCCCGCCGGCGAGCAGGACGGCGAGCGGGAAGGCGGACAGGACGGCGAGCGGGAAGGCGGGCAGGACGGCGGCGGTGACGCCGGTGAGAGCGGAGATGCGCACGACAGGTCCTCGGGTCAGCACGGCGAGAAGATCAGGGCGGCGTTGTGGCCGCCGAAACCGAAAGAGTTCGACATGACCGGCCGCGGCGTCATGGGCCGCACCCGGTCGACGACATCGACGTCGCACCGCGGGTCCACGTGCTCGAGGTTGGCCGTGGGCGGGATGGCACGTTCCTGCAGCGCCAGCACGGCCGCCACGGCCTCGATGGCGCCCGCGGCGGCGATGGCGTGCCCGGTGACCCCCTTGACCGAGGTGACCGCAACTTTCGCCGGGCCGAACACCTCGTTGATCGCCTGGGCCTCGGCCACGTCGTTGAGCGGTGTGCCGGTGCCGTGCGCGTTGACGTGCGCGATCTCCTCCGGGGCCAGGCCCGCGTCGGCGAGCGCGGCGCGCATGCAACGGGCCGCCCCCTCGCCCTGCGGCGACGGCGCGGTGAGATGGTGGGCGTCGGAGACGGAGGCGTAGCCGGTCAGCTCGGCGTAGACATGGGCGTCGCGGCGCATGGCGTGTTCGAGGTTCTCCAGGACGACGAACGCGGCGCCCTCGGCCAGCACGAAGCCGTCCCGATCACGGTCGAAGGGCCGGCTGGCACGCTCAGGCGCGTCGTTGCGCTGCGACAGGACCTGGCAACGCCGGAAGCCCAGCAGCACCGTCGGAGTGATACAGGCCTCCGCTCCACCGGCGATCGCCACGTCGGCGTGCCCTCCGCGCACCAGGCGGCCCGCCTCGCCGATCGCGTGGGAGCCTGAGGCGCAGGCCGTCTCCACCGACAGGCTGGGACCCTGGATGCGGTGGTGAATGCTGATCGCGGCGGCCGCCGAGTTGTGCATGGCCATCGGCACGCACAGCGGGCCCGGATCGCCGCGTCCGGAATGCTGCCCTCCGAGCATGACCGCCTCGTCCGTCATCCTGCCGCCGAAGCAGGTGCCGGTCACCACCGCCCGGCGCTGCGGCGGCGCTCGCAGGGCGCCCGCGTCGGCCAGAGCGTCGGTGGCGGCGCAGAAGGCCAGCTGAGCCATCCGGTCGAGCCGCGACGCCTGCTTGGCGGGCAGGTACGCCTCCATGTCCAGGTCGGCGATCTGGCAGGCGAAGCCGACGCCCAGCCCTTCGGTGTCGAACGAGGTGATCGGGCGGGCGGTGGACCGGCCGGCCAGCAGCGTGTTCCACACCTCCTTGGGGTGGGCGCCCGCCGGAGTACGCACCCCCAGGCCGGTCACCGCGACACGAACCCCGGGCACGCTCACACCGATCCCCTCAGCAGCAGGCGGGCCCTGGCGATCACATCGCCCACGGTCCGCACGTCAGCGAGGGTCTCGCGAGGCAGCGGCCCCCACCTGTCCTCCAAGGCCACGTGCAGCTCGGCCAGATCCAGGCTGTCGGCCTCCAGGTCCTCACGCAGCAGCGCGTCCACGGTCACCCGGCCCGGGTCGACCTTCAGGATCCGCACGCAGTGCTCCCGCACCACGGTCGCGATGTCGTCCTCACCCACGATGAAACTCCCTCCCCCAGGGCACAGTCAGCGCTCGTGCCACCCAGCGTCGCCCATACCGCGACAACTGATCACTTGTGGCACGGCGTGCGCCGTTAAGAAGTCGATCAAGTTTTCCCGCCAGGCGCCGCGCTCGCCGCCCCGCAGCACGCCCCCTCCTATCGTGGGCTCCACCTCAGAAGATCACCGAGCGCCGCACACCGGCCACCACCAGGACAAGGAGACGACATGCCCGTTCACCCGCTCATGCGCGCAGGCGCGGCCACGGCCGCGGCGGTGGCGATGACGACGGCGACCACATCACCCGCCTCGGCCACCACCCGGCAGACCCTGCTCACCTGCCAGGTCTCCACCACCGCCGAACGCCCCATCACGTTCGCCCCGCCGGTCAGGTTCCTGCCGGACACCGTCACCGCCCAGGCCAGGCTCGCGCTGACCGGCTGCACCGCCTCATCGCCCTCGGCCGCCGGGATGCGCTCCGGCGTCATGACCGTGCGCAGCACCGGCCGCGCCTCCTGCGCCGGCGCGCAAGACATACACGGCAAAGGCACCATCACCTGGTACGGCGCCGACGGCCGGCGAGCCGGCGTCTCCACCCTGCGACCATCGATGGAGAAGCTGACCGGCCACAACCCCGGCGACATGCTCCTCAGCGGACGGGTCAGCAAAGGAGCGCTGGCGGGCAGCAAGGTTGCCGGCACCGCCACCCCGACCTCCAACATCAGCATCTGCGCCACCAAGGGACTCAGCACCGTCCACGGCAAAGGAAGGATCACCTTCTTCGCCTGACCACCAGGATCCGGCCGCACGGTGACCCCGCCCCACCGGCACGCGCCGCGCGGGCCAGCCGTCGCCTGCGGCCGGACTCCCCCGCAGCCCTCCGGAAGTCCCCACACCGGCGCCCACCGGACCGCACCGCGCAACACGGCCTGCGGCCCCGAACACCGGCGGCGCTGTGTCGCGAAACCCCCTACCTCCCTTACCGATCATCGCGCTAACGTCAGACCTCAGATCCATGCCACGGGCACCGCAGTGCCGAGAACGTTCCTTCCACCCCCAGCAGAAGACCCCAAGGAGGAAAGAGCCGTGAGCTCTGGCAAGAAGATCTGGTCGGCGGCCCTGCTCGCCACCGCCATGCTGGCGGTCACCACGGCCTGCGGCGGCGGCGAGAGCACCGACGACGAGGTCAAGCTGCGCTTCGCCTACTGGGGCAGTGACGCGCGCCGCGAGATGACCGAAGCGGCGATCGCGAAATTCGAGGCGAAGAACCCGACCATCGACGTCGAGGGCGAGATCTCCGACTTTCCCAGCTACTACGAAAGGCTGGCCACCCAGGTCGCGGGCCGGGACGCGCCCGACGTCATCACCCTGGAAATCCGCGCGCTCCGCGAATACGCCGAACGCGGCGCGCTGGCCGACCTGGCCTCCAAGGTCAGCGCCGCCGACATCGACGCCAAAATACTGGCGACCGGCGTCGTCGACGGCAAGCAGTACGCCATCCCCACCGGCGTCAACTCCTTCGCGATGGTGATCAACTCCGCCCTGGTCAAGCGCGCCAGAGCCACGCTCCCCGACGACAGCTCCTGGACCTGGGAAGACTTCGTCGAACTCTGCTCCAAGGTCACGACCGGCACCGACGGGAAGATCACCGGCACCCAGCTGACCTGGAACCCCGCGTACCTGCAGATCTACGCCGCCCAGAAGGGCGAGCAACTCTACGCCGGCAACAAGATCGGCGTGTCCCCCCAGACCCTCGAAGACTGGTGGGCCATCACGCAGGACCTGATCAGGACCAAAGGCTCCCCCAGCGCCGACAAGAGCTCCGAACTGTACGACGCCGGCATCGAACAGACGCTCATCGGCACCAACACCGGCGCCACGAGCATGATCTGGACCAACGTCCTCGGCGCGGCCGCCAAGGCATCAGGCCAGGAACTCGACCTCGTGCGCATGCCGAAGATCGAAGGCGCCACGACCAGCGGCATGTTCCTGCAGCCGGCCATGTTCTACACCGCCTCCTCCAGGTCGGAGCACGCCGCCGAGGCCGCGAAGTTCATCGACTTCATGGTCAACGACGCCGAAGCCGGCCAGAACATCCTCAGCGACCGCGGCCTGCCCGCCAACGCCAAGGTGCTGTCCGCCGTCAGCGCCAAACTCCCGGAGGCCGACCAGAAGACCCTGGCGTTCGTGAACGAAGTCCGTGGCGAACTGGCCGACCCGCCCGCCGCCCCTCCCAAGGGCTCCAGCGCCATGGAAGGCATCCTCAGGCGCTACTCCGAGGAGGTCATCTTCAACCGGATGCCCCCCGACGAGGCCGCGCAGAAACTCATCACCGAGGCCAACGCCCTGCTCGCCGGCTGACCGCCGCCGCGCACCCCGCCGGCCTGCGGGGCCGGGAGGGTGCGCGGCGATCCAGTTCGACGCGCTCAGCGCACACCGCACCACCCGGCGTGAAGTCGCCTCCTGGGGCCCGGGAGAGCGGGGCGCCGCTCCCGCGCCGCCGAGTCCTCGCGTTGAACCCGCGGCCGCCGGCGCGCGTACCTGGACATGGTCTCTCCACCGCCGGACCCGAGAAAGGTGCGCGAGATGAGGCATCTGCGAATCATTGCGGCATCCAGCCTGACCGTCCTGGGCGTGGGCCTCGCCGTCTTCACGATCTTCGCTCCCGCACCGAGCAGCACCGCGACCGCCCATCACCACCCGACCCGACCCGTCGCGGGCGAACCCCTCCCCGGCGCCGGCCTGGACCGCATCCTCGCCGCCATCGAGTGTGACCGGCCGTCGGTCCAGGTCGATGCGAGCGAACTGCGCCAGGTGTCCTGCCGAACCGGCGCCGGCCGCTACGTCGTCATGACCTTCACCACGCGAGAGAACCAGGACGCGTGGTACGAAGGAGCCCGGGCCTACGGCGGGACGTATCTCGTGGGCGACCGGTGGACCGTCGTCTCCGATCCGAAGCTCCTGGCCGAGCCGCACGCTCGACTCGGCGGCCGCATCGAAAGCCACCAGCACTGATCGTACGGCCTGACCGGTGATGCTCTGTTTTCATCGCTGAATGCGGGAGTCGTTACCAGAGCGGGCGGCTTTACAAAGTAGAGCACAGATTTCCGGGGCGTCCGAGTATGCGGCAAACGGCATTTGAACCGGGCTTACTTGATTCTTGTGAATGATGGGCACAAGCCTGTTCCTGGGTTGCTCTCATCGTCCCAGGCAAGGAGCGGATGTCATGTCCCAGGTGTACGAGCCCCGCCACACGGCCGTGCTGCTGGTCGATCCCTACAACGACTTCCTGTCCGAGGGCGGCAAGGTGTGGCCGCACGTGGAGTCCGTGGCGAAGCAGGTCGGGCTGCTGGACCACCTGAGCTCCGTGATCGCCGCCGCCCGAAGGACCGGCATCCGGATAATGATCGTTCCGCACCGCCGCTGGGAGCCGGGCGACTACGAGACCTGGGATCACCCCAACCCGACGCAACGCGCCATCATGAAGCGTCACAGCTTCGCCCGCGGGACCTGGGGTGGGGAGTTCCACCCCGACTTCCGGCCGCAGCCCGGCGACGTCGTGGCACGGGAGCACTGGGCGCAGAGCGGGTTCGCCAACACCGACCTCGACTTCCAGCTCAAGCAGCACGGCATCACCCATGTCGTGCTCATCGGCCTGCTGGCGAACACCTGCATCGAGTCCACCGGCCGATTCGCCATGGAACTCGGCTACCACGTCACGCTGGTGCGCGACGCCACCGCGGCGTTCCTGCCCGAGATGATGCACGCCGCACACGAGCTGAACGGCCCCACCTTCGCCCACGCCATCACCACCGCCGACGAGCTCGCCGCCGCATGGTGCATCTCGCCGGCCGCCAGGACGGCCTGACCAGTACGTCACCGCGGACGACCGGGCCGTGCGGTCCTGACCGCGTCCGCCGTCGGGACCGTCCGCGGAGACCGGACATCAACCGGACATCGACCGGCCATTTCTTAATATCGGGCGCCTATGTCGGTCCGAGCAGGAGAACGTCGCTAATGTTCCTTCCCGTACATCACCCTGTCCGGCAAGGAAAGATGGACCATGAAGAAGAATGTGCTGGTAGCGAGCGCGCTGACCGCCGCGGCGGCCATCGTCGGAGTCGGCGCGCCCGCCGCTCAGGCGGAGGCCAGGACGGTGCCGCTGGTGCGTTATTTCGACGGGCTCAAGCACTATGTCACCAGCGGCGCCCGGCCTGGCCCGAAATATCGCGAGGAAGGACGGGTGCCCATTCTCACCAAGAAAGAGCCGGGCACCAGGGCCATCTACGGCTGCCTCTCCGGAAACGCGAAGCGCGACCAATTCCTGTCCGGCGCGGCCGACTGCGAGAACAGCGTCAACCCCTCGGCCAAGCGGCACGCCAAACTGCGTACCGAGGGTTATCTCTTCACCAGCCCCGGCCCCGGCAGAAGGGCGCTGTACCGCTGCTACGTCCCGCACACGCAGAGCCACTTCGTCTCGCTGAGGCCGGACTGTGAGTCGAAGCCGCCCACCTCGAAGGTGAACAAGGAGTTCGTCCTCGGATACTTCCCCCACGCATAGGGAGCGCCCCGGCCGCGCGTCGCGCCGTCATCGCCGCGCGGCCGACCGCGGTCAGGAGCCGGGTCAGCCGAGCTTGAGCAGCAGATCGGCGAGCTCGGCCGGCATGGTGATCATGCAGTCGTGGCCCGTCTCCAGTTCCCACACCTGCGCCGGGCTGCCGTTGGGCTGTGTCGCCGGGACCGGCCGCCGCTCGATGCCCTCCGGCACGCCGGCCACGCAGTGGATGTGGGTCCGCGCAATGGTGCGCACGGCCGGGTCGTCCAGCCGGACCGGCTGCTGGAGGCAGAGCACCGGCTGATCGGACAACATCGCCCGCAGCCACGCCACGTCCGCCGGGTCGGTCACCCCGAACAGGCCCAGGGGCGGCGGCAACTCCGGCATCGGCGGGATCCGCCAGGGCGCCGCGGACTCCGCCGCGCCGTCGATGAGGGCCTGGGTCACAGGCTGCACGTCCACCGCGCTCTCGCCGTCCTCCGGGACCATCGCGTCGAGATAGACCAGATGGGAGATCCGATCCGGGATCCGGTTGGCGGCGGAGGAGATGACCAGCCCGGCGTAGCTGTGCCCCACCAGGATCACGTCGGTGAGGTCCTGCTCGATGATCAGCTCGACGACGTCGTCGGCGTGTGTGTCCAGCCCCACCTCGGGACCGAGCAGATGCGCCCTGTCGCCGTAGCCGGTCAGCGACGGCGCCAGCGCCCGGTGCCCGGCCGCGGCCAGCAACGGCACCACCCGTTCCCAGCATTGCCCGCTGTGCCAGGCCCCGTGCACCAGCAAATATGTAGACATGGTGTAGCTCCTTGCCGTGTCACCGCTGTTCGTACGGAGGCGAGGTTTCCGCTTGCCGGCCGGCGGAGCCAGGGTCCCGGCGATCCTGGGGGCGAGGGGACCAGGCACGCGCGAAGGCGCGCGCACTACTGTGGCGGCATGAGCGACGAATCCAACCTCCTGGGCGACTACGTACGCGCCCGCAGGGAGCTCGTCACTCCCGAACAGGCCGGCATCTCCTCGGTGGGCGTACGGCGGGTGCCCGGCCTGCGCCGGGAGGAGGTCGCGATGCTCGCCGGTATCAGCGCCGACTACTACCTGCGCCTGGAACAGGGGCGCGACCGCAACCCCTCCGCCCAGGTCCTCGAGTCCCTGGCCCGCGTGCTGCGGCTCGACGACGACGCGACCGCCTACCTGCTACGGCTGGGGACGGAGGGACCTCGGCGGCGACGGCGGCCCAGGAAGGAGTCCGTTCCCACGGGTGTCGCCAAGCTCGTCGGCACGCTCGCGCTGCCCGCGTACGTGGAGGGCCGCTACTTCGACGTCCTGGCCGCCAACGCGCCGGCGACCGCTCTGTCACCGCGACTCGTGGCGGGGCGCAACCGCCTGCGGGACGTGTTCCTCGACCCCGCCGAGCAGGCCCTGTTCCCGGACTGGAAGGACGCCGCGCAGGGCATGGTCGCCGGCTTCCGCAAGTCCGTCGGCACCGACACCGACGACCCCAGGTTCATCGAGCTCGTCGGCGAGCTCTCCCTCGCCCACCCTCACTTCAGCAGGCTGTGGGCCCGCCACGACGTGAACACGTGCGACGGCGCGTCCAAGCACCTCGACCATCCCCAGGTCGGCGACCTGTGGCTGAACCGGGAGAGGCTGGGGGTCAGCGGCGCGCCAGGTCAGACGCTCGTCATCCTCCACCCGGACCCCGGCACCGACAGCGCCGACAAGCTGGCTCTTCTCGCGTCCATCACGCGCACAGCGGAGACCCCGCCTCGTCCGGACCCGTGCTGAACTGCTGCGCAGCCTCGGCGTGGACGAGCCGGTCGACTCCGCCGCACCCCTGAGATCGCGTCAGGTTGCTCCGGGCGCGTGGAGTGTGCGGCGAACGGCGTCGCGGCCTCCAGTTCCTCTGCCTGGAACCGGAACGAGACGCCCGGCGCCTCCTGCCGGGCCAGGCGCAGCAGTCCGGGGGCCAGCGCCGCACCACGGCGGCGGCTGACGCCCGAGCGGTCACAGTGATCAGCGGGCTTTGCCGCGGGTGACGTAGAGGTTCATGTCGGTGAAGTCGGTGGTGACGGTGTAGGGCTTGTAGAAGCAGTGGGCGAAGTGGCCCAGCACGTCGAAGCCGTGAGGGCTGAGCGGCAGGTGCGGGTCCGAGTAGCAGTAGACGTTTTCGGCGACGGCGTCGCCCAGGCGGAGCTCGTTCGGGTAGCACGGGTAGGCGACGGCCGGCTGGCTGTGGGCGAAAGTCTCGATCGGGCGGTCGTGGTCGACACGGACGTCCAGCAGCTCGGCCGCCGGCCCGTGCAGGCCCGCGGCGATCTCGCCGACGCCGCCGAAGCCCACGCCCAGCACCCGGGTGCCGGAGCCGGCGATGCTGCCCCTGCTGAACGTCTGGTGCTCACGGGCCAGATACAGCGGCAGAGGCTCGGTGCCTGCCCGCACCGCGGCGGCGCGTACCTTTCTGGCCGTTTCGGGGGTCTTGCGGCGCAGGATGAGCGACCGGCCGGCGTAGTCGAAGGTGGGCAGCAGGTGGTAGAAGACCCACATGCCGATCATGCCGTCGCTCCGCGCGTCGACGTCGTCGCCGGACTCCGACTCCAGCCAGGCCACGGGGACGTTGCGCAGCTCCATGCCGCCGACCTCGAACGAGGCCAGCACCCCCACGTTCCGCCATGCGATGCCGCCCAGGTGATCGATCTGCTTCCTGGCCACGGCGCTCACCCCTGCTTCCCTGGCCACCGACGCCGACAAGCTCAGTGCCGGGGCGCCGGTGTAGAACTGGAAGCGCTTCGCCGACCCGCCATTGACCGAGGCTTCGACCAGCGGAAACGGGTCCATCTGCAGCCAGGGCACCTGCGTGGTGTCGCCGTGGATCTGGTACGGCTCGCCGCGGACCGCCGCGAACCAGGTGGCGTTCAGCTCGTTGCCGGCCGCCTTCCAGTGCGGTGCGGACAGGGCGAACTTGTCCTGCCGGATGTAGCAGTCGGCGAGGTACTGGTTGGCCTGCCTGTCGTCGGGCGCCAGCTCGACGGCCATCGTGAGGTATTTCTCGGCCGCCGGGAACCGGTTGGACAGCAGCGCGATGAAGCCGCGCCGGCGGGCCGCGTGCAGATTCGCGGGGTCCGTTCCGAGGATCTCCTCGTACGCGCGGGCGGCCTGGTCGAACTCCCCGGCCTTGAACAGCGCGTCCGCGTCGGCGCCGCGGGCTCGCGCCGTTGCCGTCCCGCCCAGCAGCGGCGCGACGGCGGTGGCGCCGGCCAGCAAGGCGGCACCCCGCAACACCGAACGCCGGTCCCACGCTCCACCATCAGCCAAGGCCCTCTCCTCGATCATCTCAGCTGTGACCTGTGTCCAGCGGACGGTCACAGCGGCCCAGGCGGGGCCGCGGCGCGCCGCCGAGTGTCAACAGCGCACCGCGTGAACTCGCCCGCCGGTCAACTCCACCCACTGTCGACCGGCCGTGTCCCCGCCCGGGCCGCGCCGTGTCATCGTCGTGTCACCGCCACGGCGGAGTGGCCCGCCTGGGCCGGCTCACGGCCGGGCCAGGCGGACGGGGCGGCGCGAGGCTGCGGGGGTGTGCTCTCAGCGCCACTGGTAGCGCGTTTGGGACGATCGGCTACCGGTGGCGAAGGCGAACGCCTTGTCGGGCTGGATCTGGCAGAGGTCAGCTTCTCGGCCGTAAACGACTCTGTTGGCCGGTTACGACCGAGCTTGCAGTTCCTCGCCGTACATGGGGTGCACGGTCTGGTCCGCGTCAGGCAGCGTGACTCACTGCCCAGCCCGTATCACCGCGTGAGGCGATGTTGCGGGCTGCGTTGACGTCGGCGTGCTCAGCGAAGCCGCACGACGTGCAGGAGAAGGTGGCCTGGTCGGGCCGGTTGCGCCGGTCCACGTGCCCGCACTGCGAGCACCGCTGTGAGGTGTAGGACGGATCGACGTAGATGACGGCAACACCGGCCCGGGCCGCCTTGTAGTCGATGAAGCCGCCCAACTGGTGGAAGCTCCACCCATGCAGCGTGACCCGCTGGGGCTTGCGAAGCCGTACCCGCTCGCGGATGCCCTGGAGGTCTTCCAGAGCGATCCCGCGCCCGGTGCGTTCCGCCTCGGTCACGATCTGCTTGGCGATCACATGATTGGTGTCGGCCGCGAAACGGGTCTCCTTGCGGCGACGGCGCTTGAGCAGCCGCTTGGCGGACTTGGTGGCTTTGGCCTGCAACCGGCGGCGCAATGCACGATGCCGGTGCCGCACCGCGTTCAGCCCTTTACCACTGCGCCGGACGCCGTCGCTGGTGGTGGCGATGTTGGCGATGCCCAGGTCCACGCCCAAGAACCCCTCCGGCGCGGCGGCCGGGACGTCGGGGACCTCGATGGTGGCGTGCAGGAACCACGTCCCGTCCCGGCACACCAGATCCGACTCGCCACGGCGGTGGGCGGCCAGCAGGGCCAGGTGCTCCTCTGAGCCGGTGAAGGCCACCCCTTTCAGCCGGCCGACGGTCGTCCAGATCGACACCGTCCGCTGATCGTGCTGCCAGGACAGGCACCGGTCGTCATACGGCTGAGCCGCCAGCGGCCGGAAGGAGACCGGCTTGGCTTCGGCCTTGAGACGGCGCGGGGATCCGGGCTTGCCCAGATTCCCCCCGGCCAGGTTGGCGTGCAGCGTGCGATAGGCGTCGGCGACCTTCTTGATCACATGCTGGGCGGCCTGGGCCGCCAGCCCGAACTCCGCCTTGATCTGATCGTAGGCGTGCTTACGCAGATCGAAGTTACGGAAACACCGCTGTTCGAAGGCGAGGGCGGCGACCACAGTCGCCGCAGCGTTGGCGGCGCGCAGGGTCGCCTCCAACGCCGTCGCCTGCTGCGGCGTCGGCAGGAGCTTCACCTGCACCACCAGTTTCACAATCGAACACACTATCAAGAGGTCCATGTCACCGCCGGTTATCAGGGTGGGGAACCCAACCCCGATATCCGGCAGGGCCGTAGCGTGGTCCGCAGCCTGCATGCGCATTCGGTCTTCACGCCCAAAGACCGGCGCAAGGTGTTCACCGACGAGATCCCGCGCCGCGCCACGAGGACATCATGATCGAGGTGTGCGACAGCTTCGGCGCCACGCTGGCGGAGTTCAACGGCGAACACGACCACCTCAACCTGCTGGTGCACTATCCACCCAAGGTGGCGCTCTCGACTCTGGCCAACTCTCTCAAGGGCGTCTCGGCGCGGCTGCGCGCAAGAAGGTTCCCGGTCCACATCCGCCGGTATCTGCAGGGCGGCCATTTCTGGTCCCCCTCGTATTTCGCCGCGCCCTGCGGCGGGCCACCCCTGTCGATCATCAAGATCAGCGCGCCGTCCTGATGGACAGCCACCTGCACGCCGGTCTCCGCGCCGGTGGCGACCAGCGTGTCGATATGACGCTGGATCCGGTCCTGTACCTCGCTCATCGCATCCTCCCCACTCGCCGGCCACGCGGAGAAATCTTCCGGAGGTAGACGGCCGGCGGAGGGAGAACTCATCGGTCGAACGCGCCGCGGCACACCCGCACGGCGGGCTGCTTTCTCCTCCGGCGCCTCAGCGCCTGGTCCTTCGCCAGGGCGGCCACGTCAGCCTGATCGCCCGCCGGCCGCCACCAAGACTGACGCCGTGGGTCCGGACGAGTCCCGCGGCCGGCACGGATCCGGCGAGCTCATCCGGCAGGACATAGCCGTCATGGCCGGCCTCGGGAGTGACGACCCAGATCCAGCCGGCGTCGGCGAGGTTGCCCATCGCGTCCATGAGGGCGTCGACCAGGTCGTCGCCGCCTCCGTCGCCCGCGCGCCAGCACAACAACACGACGTCGACGACCTCGTCGGCGCTCTCGTCCAGCAGTTCGCCGCCGCACCGTTGTTCCAGCGCGGCTCGGACGCCGTCGAGCCAGGCGGCGGCCTCCGGGGCCGGGTTCCTCGTCTGGACGGCCATCCCCCGCTCGATGCCGAGCAGATCGGCGATGCCCTCCTCCATCGCCTCACCGGGCACCGCCACCGCCTCCTCCCGTGCTGCTCCCGCCGCCACCGTGGTGCCCGCTGGACGAGCCGCCGGGATCGCGGTCGCACGGCTCCGACGGGGCTTGACGCGTCCGTCGCCGCAAGCCTGCATGCCGACGGCGCGGCGTCGGCCCGCGCCGGAAGGTGGTGTTCCGGCGCGGGGCCCGCTCAGCGTCGTCAGACCTCTTCGACGCTGCTCGGCTCGCGCCGGGACAGGTCGATTCCGAGCTCCTCCGCGGCGCGGAAGACGTCCTCGTCGGTGTCACGCATCTCGATGGACATGCCGTCGCTGGAGAGCACCTCGACGTTCAGGCACAGCGACTGCATCTCCTTGATGAGGACCTTGAAGGACTCGGGGATGCCCGGCTCGGGGATGTTCTCGCCCTTGACGATGGCCTCGTAGACCTTCACCCGGCCGAGAA
>NZ_JBDPMB010000024.1:0-135077 GCF_039871615.1 Nonomuraea sp. B10E15 | reverse complement strand
GATATCGGGCGCGCTTGGCGAAGAAGTTCGCGAACGCCGCCTGAAGGTGGCGCAGCGCCTGCTGCAGCGGCACGGGCACGGACGACACCTCGAACAGGAAGTCGTAATCGCCGCTGCGTTTCCACTCGGTCAGCTTCGCCGACGACTCCACGTAGGAGACGCGACGGCCTTCCATGGTGTAGGCGCGGGTGCGTTGTTCGAGGGCTTTGTTGTAGACGAGGCGGACGCAGCCGAACGTCCGGGCAAGCTCTTCGGCCTGGCCGGGGGTCGGGTAGAAGCGGTATTTGTAGGCCCGCTTCACGATCTGCGCCACGCGTCACACGGTACCACGCGATCAGCTAAGCATCGTGCATGTGTTCGATATGCGGCGCTGTGCCGCGTTTCCTCCCCAGGGCTGAAACCCGGGGTCTCCACGCTTAAGGAGATTCGATGAAGTTGAAGCCGTTGGCCGGCGGGCTGCTCGCCATTGCGCTGGCCACGGTGGCGGGCTGTTCCGGTAGTTCCAGCACCCCCACCAACGACGCGCCCGACGCAGGAACCATCACCGTCAAGGGATATTCGGGAATCTTCGAGGACGTCTTCAAGAAGTCCGTCATCGAGCCGTTCCAGAAGAAATACCCGAAGATCAAGGTCAACTTCGTAGGCTCGGCGAACTCCGCCGAGAACCTGGCGTCACTGCGCGCCGCGAAGAACAGTCCGGACACCGACATCTCCATCATGGACATCTCCACCTCCGGCACCGGCAACAAGTCCGAGGTGTTCCAGCCGCTCGACCCGGCCAAGGTGCCGAACATGAAGGACATCGACCCCCGGGGCAAGGTCGAGGGCAACTTCGGCCCGGCGCTGACGTTCGACAGCCTCGTCCTGCTCTACAACGACTCCGTCACCCCGGCCCCCACGTCGTGGGACGCCCTGTGGGACCCCAAGTACAAGGGCAAGGTCGTGGTGCCGGCCCAGCCCGACATCCAGGGCGCCGGCCTCATGCTCATCGAGAACGCCAAGGCGGGCGGCGACTACACCAAGTCCGTCGACCAGGGCATCGCCCGGCTCAAGCAGCTGGCGCCGAACGTGCAGACCTGGGCGCCGCAGCCCGACTCGTACACGCTCGTGCAGTCGGGGACCGCGGCGCTGGCCGTCGGCTGGAACGCGCGCGGCCAGTACTACGCCGACGAGAGCAAGGGCAAGCTCAAAGTGGCCATCGTGGACGAGCAGACCATCTTCCAGATCAACACCATCAACCTGGTGAAGGACTCGCCGTCCCCGGCCGCCGCGCAGACGTTCATCAACTACACGCTGAGCCCCGAGTCGCAGGAGGCCTTCACCGAGGCCATGTTCTACGCGCCCACCAACACCAAGGCGAAGCCGAGCGAGAAGGCGCTGAGGCGCACCTCGCTCGACCCGGCGAAGTCCGCCGAGATCCTGCAGGTCGACTGGACACAGGTGGCCGCCAACCGCGAGAAGTGGACGCAGTTGTGGCGCCGAGAGATCCTGGCGAGCTGAGGCGGCACGATGTCCTTCCTCCAGCTCGACGGGATCGTCAAGAAATATCCGGGGACGGAGCGCCCCAGCGTCGCGGACTTCACCCTCGGCATCGACCAGGGCGAGTTCGTCTCCCTGCTGGGCCCTTCCGGGTGCGGTAAGACGACGACCCTGCGCATGATCGCCGGTCTCATCGAGGCGACCTCGGGCCGCATCCACCTGGACGGCAAGGAGCTGACCAGGACCCCCGTCCACCAGCGCGGCATGGGCCTGGTCTTCCAGAACTACGCGCTCTTCCCCCATCTGAACGTCGCCCGCAACGTCGCCTTCGGCCTGGAGATGCGCCGCACCTCCAAGGCGGAGGCCAGACGGCGGGTCGAGGAGGCGCTCGACCTGGTCAGGCTGGGGCACCTGAGCGGCCGCCGCATCAAGCAGCTCTCCGGCGGCCAGCAGCAGCGGGTCGCGCTCGCCCGCGCCCTGGTCATCGAGCCGTCGGTGCTGCTGCTCGACGAGCCCCTGTCCAACCTGGACGCCAAGCTGCGCGACACCATGCGCGAGGAGATCCGGTCGATCCAGCGCAAGCTGGGCATCACCACCGTCTTCGTCACCCACGACCAGGACGAGGCGCTGGCCGTGTCCGACCGCATCGTCGTCATGTCGGAGGGCGTCATCGAGCAGGTCGGCACGCCCGAGCAGATCTACGAGCACCCCGCCAACCGGTTCGTCGCCAACTTCATCGGCCGCGCCAACCTCTTCGACGCCGAGATCACGCACACCGCGAACGGCGTCGCGGAGCTCGACGTGGCCGGGCTGGGGCAGCTGCGGGCCGTCGACGACCACGGCGCGAAGGGGCCCGCGACGGTGCTGGTCCGCCCGCACCGCCTGCAGCTGAGCAAGGCCGCCGCCGACGACGCCCACGGCACGGTCGAGACGGTCGTCTACGTGGGCGACTCCATCGAGTACGGCGTGCGGGTCGGGGACGACACCGTGTCCGTCCAGTCCGTGGCCGGCGCGGCGGAGCGCCTGGAGCGCGGCGCGACCGTCCGGCTGTCCTGGCAGGCCGAGGACGCCCTGGTACTGACATGACTGCGAAGACCCGCTCCGCCCGGCTGACCGTGCTGGGCCTGACGGTGCCGGGGCTGATCGGCCTGGCCGTCTCCTTCGTCCTGCCGCTGGCCTGGCTCCTGCGGATGAGCTTCAACCGGGGGGACTCCACCGGGTTCATCGAGGAGACGTTCACCCTCGACTCGTACGCGCAGTTCGTCGGGGACTCCTACTACTGGGACATGGCGTGGGAGACCACGCTGCTGGGCCTCGGCGTCACGGTGCTGACGATCCTGGTGTCGTACCCGATCGCGTTGTTCCTGGTGCGGACCGAGTCGAAGTTCAAGGGCATCCTGGTGGCGCTGGCCGTGGCGCCGTTGCTGACGAGCTCGGTCGTCCGTACGTACGGCTGGCTCGTGCTGCTCGGCAACCAGGGTGTGGTGAACCAGGCGCTCCTGGGCGCGGGCCTGGTGGACCAGCCGCTCGCGCTGATCAACAACCGGCTCGGCGTCTACATCGCGCTCGTCGAGATCATGATGCCGTACATGATCCTCTGCCTGCTCGCGGGGTTCGGCCGGTTCAACCCCGAGCTCGAGCACGCGGCGCAGAGCCTCGGAGCCAACCGCTGGCGCACCTTCTGGCGGATCGTGTGGCCGCTCAGCATGCCGGGCGTGCTGACCGGGGCGCTGCTGGTGTTCGTGCTGACGATCAGCTCGTTCGTCACGCCGCGGCTGGTGGGCGGCGGGAAGGTCTTCTATCTGGCGACCGAGATCTACGACCAGGCGACGGCGACGCTCAACTGGCCGTTCGCCGCGGCCATCGCGTTCATCCTGCTCGCGCTCTTCGCCGTCGTCATCGTCATCTACCAGCGGGCGCTGCGGCGCATCGAGGCCCAGTAGGGGGGCGGCGTGACATCCAAGCTCAAGGGCTGGCCGACCAGGGTGGTCGTGACCCTGCTGTACCTGTTCCTCCTGGCGCCCATCCTCATGGTGGTGGTCATCTCGTTCGACACGCAGTCGACGATGTCGTTCCCGCCGCAGGGCTTCACCTTCCAGTGGTACGAGCGCCTGGCCCAGAACGCGGAGTTCATCCACGGGTTCCAGGTGAGCGCCGTGGTGGGCGTGGGGGTGGCGCTGCTGGCGCTGCTGATCGGGGTGCCCGTCGCGGTTGCGCTGACCAGGCACGAGTTCCGGTTCCGCGAGGCCCTGTCCGGATTTTTCCTGTCACCGCTGATGGTGCCGGCGATCGTCCTCGGGCTCGCGCTCCTGCTGGTCCTCGCCCCCCTCAAGATCACCGGCACGTACGGCGGGCTCATCGTGGCCCACCTGGCCATCACGGTGCCCTACGTCGTCAGGACCACCTCCATGAGCCTGATGACCATGAACCGGTCCTGCGAGGAGGCCGCCCGCACCCTCGGAGCGTCCCCCTGGCGCACGTTCACCCGCGTGACCCTGCCGCTCATCGCCCCCGGGGTGCTGGCCGGCGGCGTGATCGCCTTCCTCATCTCCTTCGACGAGGCGGTCATCTCCCTCTTCGTCGTCGGCCCGCAGGCCACCACCCTGCCCGTCGAGATCTTCCACTACGTGGAGAGCAGGACCGATCCGCAGATCGCGGCGCTGTCGGTCGTGCTGATCGCCATCAGCGTGCTGTTCATGGTGGTCATCGAACGGGCGGCCGGCCTGAAGAAGGTCCTCCGCTAGGACCTCAGCAAATATCAGTTATCGGGAGTTGTTTCATGTTCGTCCGCCATCCGTCCGCCCCCTCGATCGATCCCCGCATCGCCGAGGCCCTGAGCCAGGTCTGCACCTCGACCCTCGGCCACCTGCGTGATCACGGTTTCCCCCGAGGGCTGACGCCCAACGCGCGGCCGCTGAAGTTCGTCGGCACCGCGGTCACCGTGCGCCTGCCGCATCTCGACTCGACCGCCGTGCACGTCGCGGTCGACGACCTGCGGCCCGGCGACGTCCTCGTCGTCGAGCAGAGCGGCGACGAGCAGCGGTCGTGCTTCGGCGGGCTGGTGTCGTTCACGGCCAAGACCAGGGGGGCCGTGGGCGCCGTCATCGACGGGCAGATCAACGACATCGAGGAGATGGCCGGATACGGTTTCCCCGCGTACTCGCGGGGCGTCGCCGCCCACACCACGCGGATCTCCGGCATCGAAGGGTCCATCAACGTGCCGGTGTCGATCGGCGGCGTCGTGGTCACGCCGGGTGACGTGGTGTTCGCCGACTCCGACGGGGTGGCGATCCTCGACCCGGCCGAGGCGCTGGAGATCGCGGCGGTGCTGAAGAAGAAGGAGGACGCCGAGATCCCCGCCCGCGAGGCGATCGCGGCGGGCGGCCGCATTTCCGACTATTCAGGCGCGGCCAAGTACTTCGCATGACCGCCGTTACCCAAGGAGATCAGATGAGCATCAAGATCGCGGTGGCGCAGTTCGGCGCCACCACCGACAAGGAGTCGAACCTCGAGAAGGTGCGCGGGCTGATCGAGCGCGCCGCCGGCGACGGGGCCGGCCTGGTCGTGCTTCCCGAGAACGCGATGTACTCCAATCCCGACGTCACCGCCGACATCAGCGGCGCCGTGGAGTCGCTGGACGGCCCGTTCGTTGCGGCCGTCGGCGAGGCCGCCAAGCGCCACGGCACCGCGGTCGTCGCGGGCATGACGGAGAAGCTGCCGGACAACCCCCGCTCCTCCAACACCGTGGTCGCCTTCGACGCCGACGGCGCTCGCATCGGCGTCTACCGCAAGGTGCACCTCTACGACGCCTTCGGCTACAAGGAGTCCGACCGCATCCAGCCCGCGGAGTTCACGCCGCTGACCTTCGGCATGGGCGGGCTCACGTTCGGGGTGATGACCTGCTACGACCTGCGCTTCCCCGAGATCGCCCGGCTGCTCGTGGACGCCGGCGCGAACGCGGTCATCGTGCCCGCCGCCTGGGTGGTCGGCCCCGCCAAGGAGGACCACTGGACCACGCTGGCCCGCGCCCGCGCGATCGAGAACACCTCCTACCTGGTCATGTCGGGTCAGTCCGGCCCCAACTGCACCGGGCAGAGCATGATCATCGACCCGATGGGCACGATCGTCGCGTCGGCCGGCGAGTCGGAGGGCCTCGCGTCGGGCGCCCTGTCGGCCGAGCGGATCGACCAGGTGCGGGCCAAGAACCCCAGCCTGGCCAACCGCCGCTTCACGATCGCCGCCCTCCCTTCCGCGTGACGTGCGACCTGGCGCTCACCCGCGGAGCAGCGGCAACAACCGGTCCCCCTGGCGCTTGATCTCCGGCAGGTAGGGGGTGTCGGACAGGACGAAGTGGGTGACGCCGAGGGCCTGGTACTTGCGCAGCGACCTGGCCACGTCCTCGGCCGAGCCCACCAGCCAGGTGGTGCCCGCGCCGCCGCCGCCGTACCTGCCGGGCGCGGTGTAGAGGTTGTCGTCGAGCACCTCTCCCCGCGCGGCCAGGTCGAGCAGCCGCCGCTGGCCGACGGCGGCGCTCCAGTTGGGGCCGCGCCAGCCGTTGCCCTTCGCCATCTCCGCGACCTTGGCCTCGGCGTCGGCCCAGGCCTGTTCGGTGGTGTCACGCACCAGCGTGGTGATCCGCAGCCCGAACTCCAGCGGAGGGTGCTCCCGTCCGAGCTCCTCGCCGAGGCTCCTGAGCCGCTCGATCCGCGCGCGCACGCCGTCGAGCGGCTCCCCCCAGAAGAGCTGGACGTCCGCCTCGGTGGCCGCCACCCGCTCGGCGGCCTCGGAAGCGCCGCCGAAGTAGAGCCGGGGGTGCGTGCGCTCGCCCCTGACGACGATCCGCGGCGTCACGGTGGAGCCGGTGACGCTGAAGTGCTCGCCCTTGTAGGTGACGTCCTCCTCGGTCCACAACTTCCGCACGATCCGCATGAACTCCTTCGTCCGGGCGTAGCGGTCGGCCTGGTCGCCTTCGCTGTCGCCGTACGCCGCCAGGTTGTCCTTGCCCGACACGATGTTGACCAGCACGCGCCCTCCGCTGAGGTGGTCGAGGGTCGCGGCCGCGGAGGCGAAGTTGGCCGGGTGCCAGTAGCCGGGCCGGATCGCGATGAGCGGCTGGAACGTGGACGTCCGCGCGGCCAGCGCGGTGGCGGCCGTGAACGTGTCGGGCCGTCCCCAGCCCGTGCCGATGAGCGCCCCGCCCCACCCGTGCGCCTCAAGGGTCCTGGCGTGCTCGGTCAGGGTCTCCAGGCTGTTGTGGTTCTCCACGGTGTCGTCGCCGCGGTGCCCGGGCTCTACCTGATTCGGGATGTACCAGAGGAACTGGAGGTTCATCAGCGGCCTTCCTGTCGCAAAACCTACCTTCCATGTAGGTATAGCCTAAATAATGAGCGGCCGGAGCCGGTGCTCGGCCCAGGGGCGCGCGTGCAGGAAGGAGGGCGTCGCCGGACCGGGTCCGTTACGCGGGGTCAGCGCAGCGGGTAACCGTAACGCAACATCCCCGGGGCGGTGAAGGCCGTGATCAGGCGGCGGCGGGCCGGGCGCATCGCCGACCTCCACTCCTCGTCCGCCTGGAGCGGCACCACGCCCGTACGGATGCGCATCGGGTTGCCCGCCACACTGTGATCGGCGGGCAGGTCGATCGTGCCGTCCCCGAGGAACGGCGTGCCGGCCGACGGCAGCCCGGCGAACTCCAGCACCCTGGACAGCTCACGGTGCGGCCGGGCCACGAAGTCCTCGTAGCGCAGGAGCGTCCACGGGGTGCTGGTCAGGCGGAACGACTCGATGGCGGCGTTGAAGGCCAGCCATTCGGCGGCGGTCTGCGCCGGGGAGTGGGTGGCCATCAGCCGCCCGTTCTTGTCGGCGCGCTGGACCTTGCGGGACCAGGAGTGGACGACGCCGTGCGGGCCTCGTACGAGCTGGACGATGCGCAGGTCGATGCCGGAGACGCGGCGCAGCAGCAGCGCCGAGGTGGGGAACTTGGAGGAGTCGACGATCACCGAGCTCCCGCTGACCTCGGCGATCCCCCGGTAGACGGCGGCCATGGTCTCGGCGTACCGGTGGACGCGCCGGGCGAAGGCGCCCGTGGCGCCGGGCAGGACGTAGCGCGGCACGTGCCTGATGCGCATGACGGAGCGGTGCAGCCTGGCCATCTCGGCGGCGTCGACGTTCCGCCAGCCGCCGAAGGCGGCCTGGCCGACCTCCTGCCAGAACGTGCACCGGCGAAATCTCCTGCTGCAGCCGCAGAGCTGGTTCTTGGTCACGCCCTGCGTCCAGAGGTAGCGCAGTTCGCCGACGCAGGCCGCGCCCTCGGCCGCGCCCAGCGCGCGGGAGACCAGGGTGCTGCCCGACCTGCCGTGGCCACCGACGAACAGGATGCGGATCGGCTGATGCGGGGGAGTCGGTGCCATGGTCATACCTGAGAGCGTGGGAAGAGGCGGGCTACGAATGGGGAAGCGATCGTGCTCGGGTTCATCCACCCCAACGTAGGGTCCAACCCCCTCCGGCCGAAACCGCTTCGGCGAACTGGGGCCCATCACAGGGAGGTCGAGGCTCGGCGTCGCCGACATCATGGGTCGGCGAGGAGCCCGGCCCTCGCCCACGCGAAGAGCCGCCGGCACGGTCGAGATTAACCTTTATTCAAAGCGGCGCCAGTTACCGCTAGTTCCCTTTGTTCTGCACCGGCGGCCGCGGGCCGGTCTCCATGAACTCGGCTCCGGCCGCAATTCCCGCGACTTATGGAGATGTGCTCGCCCGCGCGGCTCGATCGTGCCGGCGGCCCCGTTTCCAATAGGGCGGAGCCGGGTCCGGGCGCGCCCGGTCAGTGGGCCGCTTCGTACTGCTGGACGATGGTGGCGGCGATGCGGCCGCGCTCGCTCACCGGAAGGCCCTGGGCCTTGGCCCACCGCCTGATCTCGGTGGACTTCTCACGGCTGATGGACCGGGACGCGCCGCCGGCTCCGCGCCGCCCGCGGGTCCGCTCGGCGCGGACCGCGCGCGCCTTGGTGATGAAGGGCGCGAGAGCCTTCTCCAACTTCTCCCTGTTGTCGCCGGACAGGTCGATCTCGTAGTTAGTGCCGTCGAGGGCGAACGCGGTGGTTCCCTCGGCTTCACTTCCGTCGATGTCGTCGATAAAAGATTCAACGATGCGCTTCGCCATGATGGTGCTCCAAGGACGCTATGGTTGCAGCGTACTGTAGCCGCCTTCAGCACCATATGCATCGTCCGGGGTCGTGTGAGCCGCGTTTCACATGACCTGTCGCGGGGGTGCCGAGATCGGCGAAGTTGAAAAAATATTCAAGACAGCCCTATTCGTGGGGGAACCGGCGCCGCCGGCGACCGGCCCGGTCAGGTCGCCTGGCCGACCGCCGCGCGCGCCGCCATCCGGCGTTCGAACCACAACGAGGTGAACGGCGGCACCGCGCACGCCAGGCCCAGCACCACGGCGCCCCGGCTCCAGCCCGCCTCCCGCGCGGAAAGCACCACGCCGAGCGCGTACAACACGAACATCGCCCCGTGGATCGGCCCGAACACCTTCACGCCGAGCTCGCCGGTGGCGGTCACGTGCTTGAAGAACATCCCGACCAGCAGGCCCGCCCACGAGCACGCCTCGGCCACCGCCACGACCCGGAACCAACGCAGCATGCTTTCACCTTTCGCCCGAACGGAATTCGTACTCTACAGGCTGTAGAGCACGAACCCGTCACCTCCGGAGCGCTAGCGGACCACCCTGTAGCGCAGGTGGGTGGCGTTCGGACTGTCGATCACCGCGACGCGCTCCAGCAGGAACCGGCCGCCCAGATGTTCGAACAGCCGCGTGCCGCCGCCGAGCAGCACCGGAGCCAGATGGATCTGGATCTCGTCCATGAGGCCCGCGGCCAGGCACTGCTGGGCGACACTCGCGCCGTGCACGGCGACCATCTTGCCCCCGGCCACCGCCTTCGCCCGCTCCACGGCGCCGCGGACGCCGTCGGTGACGAAGGTGAAGACCGACGGTGCCCGGACCGTCTCCGGGGCCGGCGGGTTGTGGGTGAGCACGAAACACGGCACCGGGCCGGCCGGGCCGCCGTCCCCCCACCCTCCGTCGCCCTCGGCCAGGTCGTAGGAGAGCCGGCCCATCAGCAGCGCGCCGGCACCTTCGCGCATCCCGTCCAACAGCTCGGTGTCGCGCGGGTCCGGCTCGTGCAGCCACCTGTGCAGGACGTCGCCGCCGTCTCCCAGCTGCTGCTCGCGGGTGACGTCCGGCCCGGTGACGAACCCGTCCAACGACATCGAGATTCCTGAAATGACCTTGCTCATTGACAGTTCCTTCCCTGGTGGAGTCCGGCCCTCGGTACGCACCTCGGACGGGACGCTCGCCAGCCTGGCGGAGCGCGGTGGCAGTGTTGTGTCAGTCGCGTGAAACTCGCCGCCACCAGGAAGGGAACGATCCGTGTGTTGACCGTCGAGCTGCTCGGACAGCTGCGCGTCTCGGTGGCCGGACGGCCGGTCGAGCTGCCCGCCGGGCGGCTGCGGGCGCTGCTGGCCGTGCTGGCGCTGTCAGCGGGCCGGGTCGTCCCGGTGGACCGGCTGGCGAGCGCGGTGTGGGGCGCCGACCGGCGCGGCGACCCGCGGGCCAACGTCCGCACGAACGTCAAGCGGTTGCGCCGCGTCCTGGGCGCTCCAGCGGACCAGCTGATCGTGGCCAGACCGGGCGGCTACCTGCTGTCCACCGAGCCTGACCGCGTCGACGCGCTCCGCTTCGGCCGCCTGCTCGACGAGGCCGCGGCGGCGCGCGACCGGGTGACCGAGCGGTCCCGGGTGGCCGCCGCGCTCGACCTGTGGCGCGGCACCCCCTTCGACGGGATCCGCTCGGACTGGCTGGAGCAGTCCGTGGCGCCGGCGCTGCAGGAGCGGTACCTGACGGCGTGGGAGCGGCGGATCGACCTGGACCTCGCCGGCGGATCGTGCCCCGACCTGACCGAGCCCGCAGACCTGGCCGAGCGGCACCCGCTGCGCGAATCCCTCTGGGCGCGGCTGCTCCGCGCCCTGGAGGCGGCCGGCCGCCCCGCGGAGGCGCTGGAGCGCTACGAGACGATCCGGCGCCGGCTCGCCGCGGAGCTCGGCGCCGATCCCAGCCCCGAGCTGCGGCAGGTCCACGCCGACCTGCTCGCGGGCGGAGCCGCTCCCCGCGGACGCGTGGTGCCCAGGCAGCTGCCCGCCGCCCTCGACGGGTTCGCCGCGCGGGAGCCCGAGCTGGCGGCGCTCGACGCGCTGCTCGGCCCGCCCGACGAGCCGAGGTCAAGGGCGGCTCTCGACGCGCTGCTCGGCCCGCCCGACGAGCCGAGGCCCGGGTCGGCGCGGATCGCCGTGATCGCCGGCACGGCCGGCGTCGGGAAGACCACGCTCGCCGTGCACTGGGCGCACCGGGTCGCCGGCTCGTTCCCGGACGGCCAGCTCTACGCCGACCTGCGCGGATACGACCCGTCATGCGAGGCCGTACGACCGGAGACGGCCGTCCGCGAGTTCCTCGGCGCGCTGGAGGTGCCGCCGCACCGGATACCGGACGGACCGGCCGCGCAGGCCGGGCTCTACCGCAGCCTGCTGGCCGGGCGGCGCATGCTCGTGGTGCTGGACAACGCCCGCGACGCCGGCCAGGTGGCTCCGCTGCTGCCCGGCGCGCCGGGATGCCTGGTGCTGGTCACGAGCCGTGACCACCTCGCCGGGCTGGTCATGACGTACGGCGCGCGCCCGCTCACCCTCGACCTGCTGCCTCCGGACGAGGCCCGCCGGTTGCTGGCCCGCCGGCTCGGCCATGACCGCATCGCCGCCGACCCCGACGCCACCGGCACCATCGTCCGCCGCTGCGCCGGGCTGCCGCTGGCGCTGGCCATCGTCGCCGCCCGTGCCGCGATCCAGCCCGCGCACCCGCTCGGCGAGCTGGCCGGCGAGCTCCGGGACACCCTCGGCGCGCTCGACCGTGCCGCCGGCGTACGAGCGATCTTCTCGTGGTCGTACGAGACGCTCGGCGGCGAGGCGGCGGCGCGGTTGTTCCGGCTGGTCGCCGGGCTGCATCCCGGCCCTGGCTGCACGGTCGACGCCGCCGCCAGCCTGGCGGGCGTCCCGGTCTCGCGCGTACGGGCGCCGCTGGCCGAGCTGGCCCGTGCCAGCCTGCTCGCCGAGCACGCCCCTGGCCGCTACTCCTGCCACGACCTGCTGCGCGCCTACGCCTCCGAACTCTGCCTGGCCCGCGACGACGACAGGGACGCCGCGCTGCGGCGCCTCGCCGACCACTACGCGCACACCGCGTACGCCGCCGCGCTGCACCTCCACGGGCCCGTGGAGATCGAGGCTCCCGCGGCGCCCCTGCCCGGTGTCTCCGTCACCGGCTTCGAAGGATCTGACGAGGCGATGGACTGGCTCACGGCCGAGCGCCCCGCCCTGCTCGCCGTCCTGAAGCTCGCCGCCGATCTGGGGCTCGACCGGCACGTCTGCGATCTGGCCCGGGCGTTGTTCGTCCACCTGCACCGGCGCGGGCGCTGGCACGACCGGGCCGAGACCCAGCGGGCCGCCGTGGCCGCCGCCCGGCGGCTGGGCGACCGGGCGGAAGAGATCCGCGTACGCCGCAACCTGGCCGCCGCGCTGGCCGACCTGGGGCGCTTCGACGACGCCCACCACCACCTCGACGCCGCGCTGAAACGATCAGGTGACGACCCGGCCCCCCAGGCGTGGACGCACCACTATCGCGGCCACGTCCACGCTCTCCAGGGCCGCGACGCCGAAGCCCTCGACGCCGCCCGCCGCGCCCACGACCTCTTCGCCCGGCTGGGCGACCGCTCAGGCCAGGCCATCGCGCTCACCGACCTCGGTCTCCACCACGGCCGCCTGGGGGACCACGGGCAGGCGCGCGACCTGTGCGAGCAGGCCCTGGCCCTGCACCAGGAGCTCGGCAACCGGCCCTACCAGGCCCACGCGTGGTCGTGTCTCGCCGACGCCCACCTCCGGCTGGGCGACACCGCCGCCGCGGTCGACTGCCACCACCGGGCACTCGCCCTGTTCCGGGCGCTCGGCGACCCGTACGCCGAGGCCAGCACCCTCGCCCACCTGGGCGCCTGCCACCGTCTCGCGGGCGACCACGCGGCAGCCCGCGAGCACTGGCGTCACGCCCACCTTCTCCTCGGCGACCTCGACCCCTCGACCACCGACCAGATCCGCGCCCAACTGGCTGCCCTTGACGGACTTGCCGCCGCCACCTTCTCCGCCACCCGTCCCGATGGCACCCGTCTCGATGGCGCCTTCCCTGTGGACGCCTGTCCTGATGGCGCCTTCCCCGGCGGCGCCTGAGCTGATGACACCTTCCCGACGGTGCCCTCCCCGAGGTCGCCGCCTCGGCGGGACGGAGCGTGCGGGCCGGGGTCAGGGGCGGTCCGCCACGGCGGCGGCGAAACGCGAGGCGAGTGCCGCGACCGCGGCCCGGAGCTCCGGCCCGCCCTCCACCCGGAAGGCGAGCGGCACGCAGGCCAGCCACTCCTGCGCGTACATCGCCGGATTGCTGGTGCTCCCGGTGAGCACGCACCCGTCGCCCGACGGTTCGAGGCGTCCCATGGGCGGCCGGATCCAGGGCGCGACCTCAGCGGGCGGGGCGTCGAACACCACGCGGGTGGGGAACTTCCATCCCGTGCCCAGGTTCTCCTCCAGCGCCGCGACCGGGTCGAGGTCGCCGGGCGGTTCGAACGTGCGGGCCGTCTGCCGGACGGCGTGGATGCGGTCGACCCGGTAGGTGCGGATCGCGTCCGCGCGGTGGGAGTGGCACAGGAGATACCAGCGCCCGTGGCGGACGACGACCGCCCAGGGATCGACGTCGGCCTCCCATTCGTTGCCGGACTCGCTCCGGTAGGTGATCACGAGGCCGCGCCGGCCCGCGGCGGCGGCGACGAGCGTGCCGGTGGTAGCCGGGTCAGGGCGGGCGGAGCGCGGGTCGGGCGCGGCCGAGGCGTGCGCGCGCAGCGCCGCCGCCTGCCGGCCGACGCTCTCGGGCAGCGCGCGGATGACCTTGCTCAGGGCGGCGCCGACGAGGTCGTCGGTGCCGGAGGCGGAGGGCTGGCCGTCGAGCACCGCCATGACGAGGCCCAGGGCCTCGGCTTCGGTGAAGGCGACCGGAGGCAGTCGCGTCCCGCGCCCGAGCCGGTAACCGCCGTAGGGGCCTCTGGCCGAATCGACGGGGATGCCGGCCTCCCTGAGGATCCCGACGTACCGGCGCGCGGCCCGTTCCGTGACTCCCAGGGTGGCGGCGAGCTCGCCGGCCGTCACGCCGGGCCGGGCCTGAAGGGTTTCGAGCGTGCGCAGGGCGCGCGCGGTTGGGCTGAGGTCGGCCGGCACACGAGCAGACTAGGCGGCCACGGCAAGAACCGGAAGTACATCGTCCGGAATCGGTCCTATCGTGAGGTCGCTGCAGCGAACGTTATCTGTCCGTCTACTGGAGAAAGAGGACTGACGTGACTCCTCCGCTCCCTGAAGGAAGCGGCTTCTCGCTAAGCCGCTTGCGCAGCCTGGCGAAGGGCAAGCCCTGCCCTCAAGATGTTGACCGCCGCGTTCACGTCGGCGTGCGCGGCATGCCCGCACGCCGTACAGGCGAACGCGGCCTGGGTGACGCGGTTCTCCCGTGCGCTGTGCCCGCAGCGCGAGCAGGTGCGGGAGGTGCCGGCAGGGTTCACCGCGATCAGCTCTCGACCGGCGCTTTCAGCCTTGTGCGCGAGGATCGTCAGGAACACCCCCCAGCCCGCGTCCAGGATCGACCGGTTGAGGCCGGACTTGGCGGCGACGTTGCGGCCGGGAGCTTCGATCGTGCCCGCCGCCGAGCGGGTCATGTTCGCGATCCGCAGGTCCTCGTGCACGATCACGTCATAGGCGGTCACCAGGGCGAGCGCGGCCTTGTGCGCGCCGTCCAGACGTTGCCTGCGCACCCTGGCGTGCAACGCGGCCACGCGGGCCACCGCCTTACGCCGCCGCTTGGAACCCCGTTTCTTGCGGGCGAGGTCTCGCTGGGCGTCCGCCAGACGGCCGGCGGTGGCGGCCTGGTGGCGCGCATTGACCACCCGGCCACCGTCGGAGGTGGTGACGAGCGAGGCCACCCCCATGTCGATCCCGGCCACCGCGCTGGTGGCGGGCAGCGGTTCGGCGGGCACGTCGTCGCACGACAGCACCACGAACCACCGGTTGCCTTCCCGCTTTACCGCGATCGTCTTCACCCGGCCCTTGACCGCGCGGTGCCGGTGGACGCGGACGTGCCCGACGCCCTGCAGGCGCACGTAGGTGACGGTGGGGTGGCCGGGCTGGGAGTCCCACCGGCAGCCGTCGCCGTCCTTCGGCCACTCGACCGTGCCGAACCGGCCGCGCCCCTTGAAACGCGGGAACCCCGGCGCGCGTCCGGCCCTGACGCGGTCGAAGAACGCGCGAAACGCCTTGTCGAGCCGTCGCAGGGTGGCCTGCTGCGAGGAGAACGACCAACGCCCCTGCCCGTCCGGGTCATCGGCGCGGATGTGTTTCAGCTCGGCCGACTGATCGCCGTACCGGACGCTCACGCCCGCCTTGGCGTAGGCGGTGCGGCGGTGCTCCAAGGCGGCGTTGTACAGCGTGCGGTGGTCTTCCAGGCACGCCGCGAGCGCCGCCGCCTGCCGGGCGGTGGGGCGCAGCAGGAATTTGAACGACCTGCGCACACCCCACCTCCCGTCACGTTCGGTAACGACAACGCCACGATATCGGCTGGCGCCGACAAACCAGGAAGGACATCCGTGATGCGCGAACCTGACAAGTCAGGGCACGCTCGGGCCTTGACGGCCCTCCCGCTACCGATTTACCCGTCGCCGCAAGGCGACGGTCCCCTCGGGAGACTCTGATGGACATCCTGCTCATCGGCGGCCTGTGGCTCGACGGATCCGCGTGGGACGAGGTCGTGCCCGAGCTCAGGGCGCTCGGTCACCGCCCGGTGCCGGTCGCACTCCCGGGCCAGGGCGACGGATCCGCCTCGGCCACGCTCGACGACCAGGCGGCGGCGGTGCTCGCGGCCGTGGACGCGGCGCGGGGAAGGCCGATGGTGGTGGGGCATTCCGCCGCCTGCACCCTGGCGTGGCTGGCCGCCGACGCGCGGCCGGAACAGGTCGCCAAGGTCGTCCTCGTCGGCGGTTTCCCGGCCGGCGACGGCGACCGCTACGCCGACTTCTTCGAGGTCGAGGACGGCGCCATGCCCTTCCCAGGCTGGGGGCCGTTCGAGGGGCCGGACTCCGCCGACCTCGACGAGGAGGCGCGGCTGCGCTTCTCGGCCGCCGCGATCCCCGTGCCCGAGGGAGTGTCCAAGGGAGTGGTACGGCTGACGGACGAACGACGGTGGGACGTCCCGGTCGTCCTCGTGTGCCCCGAATACACGCCGGCCCAGGCTCAGGAGTGGCTCGACGCCGGCGACCTGCCCGAGCTCGCCAGGGCCAAGCACGTCGACCTCGTCGACATCGACTCGGGCCACTGGCCCATGATGACCAGGCCGGCCGAGCTCGCCCGGCTCCTCGCCGAGGCGGCCGCCGAGACCGGGAGCTGATCGGGCGGCGCGAAGCGCGGGCAAGGGCTTCGGTAGCCTCACGTCAGGTCGCCGGCGACCGGCTCGACGCGCCACCTCTCGATGGGAGACACCGCATGACGTCCATTCCCCCGGTCACTCTGGACGACGTCCGCGACGCCGCGGCCAGGATCGAGGGCGTCGCGCACCGCACCCCGGTGCTGCGTTCGCGGACCCTGGACCGGCTGGTGGGCGCCGAGGTGTTCCTGAAGTGCGAGAACTTCCAGCGCGTGGGCGCGTTCAAGTTCCGCGGCGCCTACAACGCCGTTTCGCGCCTGCCGCGCGAGCAGCTGGTCAAGGGCGTCGCTGCCTACTCCTCGGGCAACCACGCCCAGGCCGTCGCCCTGGCCGCCAGGGAGCTCGGCACCACCGCGGTGGTCCTCATGCCCGAGGACGCCCCGCCGTCGAAGATGGAGGCGACCGCCGGTTACGGCGCCGAGATCGTCACCTACGACCGCTACTCCGGTGACCGCACCGCGCTCAGCGTGGAGCTCGCCGCCGAGCGGGGCCTGGCCCTGATCCCGCCCTACGACCACCCGCACGTGATCGCCGGGCAGGGCACGGCGGCCCTCGAACTGCTGGAGGACGCCGGGCGGCTGGACCTGCTCCTCGCCCCGGTGGGCGGCGGCGGGCTGATCGCCGGCTGCGCCACCGCCGCCGAGGGTCTGCACCCGGGCATCCGCGTGATCGGCGTCGAGCCGGAGGCCGGTGACGACACCAGACGTTCCCTGGAGGCGGGCCGGCGCGTCACCATCGACGTGCCGCGTACCATCGCCGACGGCCAGGCCGTGCCCACGCCGGGCGAGCTGACCTTCTCGATCAACCAGCGCCTGGTCGAGACCGTCGCGCTGGTCACCGACGACGAGATCCGCCAGGCCATGCGCTTCGCCTTCGAACGCCTGAAGATCGTCGTCGAGCCGAGCGGCGCCGGCGGCCTGGCGGCCCTGCTCGCGGGGCGCGTGGAGCAGCTGCCCGGCCGGGTCGGCGTCGTCATCTCGGGCGGCAACGTCGACGCCCGCCGCTTCGCCGAGCTGTGCGGGCCCTGACCCCGCGACGTTGCGGGCGGCGGCTCACAGCTGGTTCCTGATGGGCAGCGGGACGTCCGGCACGGGCTGTGCGAGGAACTGGTGGACCTCCTCCGCCGCGAGGAGGTTGGCGTCCTCCAAGAGGCGCAACGACCGCCGCCAGGACTCACGCGCGTCGTCGTGCCTGCCGAGGTCGTACAGCGTCTGGCCGAGCCACCAGCAGGACACCGCCTCCCCGAGCCACTGGCCGGTCTCGTGCTGGAGCCGGATGGCCTCCCGGTAGTGGCCGACCGCCTCGGTGAGCCGGCCCGCCGCCCGGCAGGCGTCGGCGAAGGTGTCCTGGCCTATCCCTTCCCCCGACGGGATCTTCAGGTCGGCCCAGAGATCCAGGACCAGGCGAGCCTCCTCGATCGCTTCTTCGAACCTCAGCTGCCGGTAGAAGACGTGCACGCGGTTGTTGCGGACGGACGCCTCGTGGTCGCGCCGGCCGCTCTCCTGGGTCAGGGCGAGGCTGCTGTCCAGGGCGGCCAGCGCGTCGTCGAACCTCCGGAGCATGGTGTAGGTGATGCCGAGGTCGTTGTACGTCCCCGCCTTGCGGAAACGCTCGTCCGTACGATCCCAGCAGGCGAGGGCTTCGTTGAGGTGATGGACCGAGGCCGCGAAGTGCCCTTGCTCCTGGAAGACGGAGCCGATGTTCGTGTGTCCCATGGCCAGGCCGACCCAGTCGTCACCCTGCTGGGCGATGTCCAGCGACTTCCGCAACAGCCCGGGGAGTTCCGTGAGCCATCCCTTGCGCCAGAAGAGCCAGTGGACGGCCTGAGAGAGACCGATCGCGGTGCGGGGGGCGGCGGTGTCGGCGGCGGCCTGGTGGGCGGCGGCGAGGAGGTTGTCCCGCTCGCTCTCGGCCCATGCGATCGCTGCTTCGAGGGTGGAGAGGTCGGTGCCGCGCCCGCCGGCCGGGTACGCCTTGATGGGCCCGTCCGAGGTGGGATCGAGCAGCAGGCTGGCGGTCTGGGCGGTGGCCAGGTAGTGCTCGAGGGCGCGGTTGACCGCGGTGGCGCGTTCGGTGCGGGTGAGGTCCACGGCGGCCTGCTCGCGGGCGTAGAGACGGACCAGGTCGTGCATCCGGCAGCCGCCGGGCCCCGCGGGCTCGAGGATGCGGGCGTCGAGGAGGCGGTCGAGCGCGGCTTCCGCCCTGTGCTCCGGCCAGCCGGCCAGGGCGGCGGTGGCGGCCGGGGTGAAGGTGGGGGTGTCGAGGAGGCCGAGGAACGTGAGCAGATGGGCGGCGTCGTGGCCGGTGGGCTCTTCGCGCAGGTGGTGGTGGCTGACGGCGATGCAGGCGCGGACGGCCAGGTCGGCGTGTTCCAGCGCGTCGAGGCGGCGGGCCGCGTCGTTGAGACGGTCCGCGAGGTAGGAGAGCGTCCAGTCAGGGCGGGCGGCCAGGCGTGCCGCCGCGATGCGGACGGCCAGGGGGAGGCCGCCGCACAGCCGTACGATCTGCTCGGCGGCGTGCGGCTCTGCCTGGACGCGGCCCGGGCCGGCGATGCGGGCGAGCAGGGCGGTGGCGTCGGCGTGGTCGAGCCCGGTCAGGCGGAGATGGCTCGCGTTGTCGAGCGAGACCATGGCCTGCCGGCTGGTGATGATGACCGCGCAGGCGTCGCCGGCGGGGATGAGCGGCCGCACCTGGTGGGCGTGGCGGGCGTTGTCGAGGATGATGAGCAGGTTGCGGTTCGACGTGAGGGAACGGTAGCGGGCCGCGGCCTCCTCCAGGCCGGCCGGCACGGCTGAGCCGTCCAGGCCCAGGGAGCGCAGCAACTGGCCGAGCGCTTGGATGGGCTCCAGCGGCTGGAGGCCGGCGGCGGCGCCGTTCAGGTTGACGTACAGGACGCCGCCGGTGAAGCGGTGGGCGATGGCGTGGGCGGCGTGGACGGCCAGGGCCGACTTGCCGATGCCGCCGGCGCCGTCGATCGCGGCGATGGCCGGCGCGCCGGGTGCGGCGTCGGCGACCGCCTTGTCGAGCCAGGCGATCTCGGTGGCCCGCGCGGTGAAGACCCGCGTGTCGGCGGGCAGCTCGGCCGGGACGCCCGGCGCGCCGGGCGTCCCGGCGGCGAGGTCGAGCGCCGGGTCCCTGGTCAGCACCGCCTGCTGGAGCCGGCGCAGCGCGGCTCCCGGCTCGACGCCCAGCTCGTCGACCGTGACGCGCCGGGCCTCCTGGTACGCCGCGAGCGCGTCGGACGGCCCGCAGGCCCGGTAGAGCGCCAGCATCAGCTGGGCGCGGCGGCGTTCCCGCAGGGGATGCGCCTTGACGTGGGCGGCGAGCTCGGCCGCCACCTCCCGGTGTTCGCCGGCAGTCAGGCGCAGGTCGACGTGGTCTTCCTGAGCCGTGAGGCGCTCCTCGTCCAGGCGGGCGGCCTCGATCTGCGTCCAGGGGGCAGACATGCCGCTCAGCGCGGCGCCCCGCCACAGGCCGAGGGCCTGCCGGAACATCCTGCTCGCCGTCGTGCCGTCACCCCGGTCCCGGGCTTCCCGGGCCAGGCGGACAAGGCGGGAGAACAGGTGGGCGTCGACGTTCTCCGGGGCGAGGTTCAGCCGGTAGCCGCCGGAGACGGTCGCGATGATGTCGTCGTCCAGGAGCTCGCGCAGCTTCGACACCACGATGTGCAGCTGTTTGCCGGCGGTGGACGCCGTGCTCTCGCCCCAGACGTCGGTGAGGAGCCGCTCGGTGGAGACCGGGTGCCCGGCGTTCATGGCCAGCCGGGCCAGGAGCCCGATTCGGCGCTCCCCGGCCAGCTTGAGAGGCTCGCCGTCGACGGTGACCTCGAACGGCCCCAGAACGTTGATGCCCAGCCTCATGGAGTGCTCCCGTCCCTCGCTCGGTGAGGACATTATGGGAGCTCTCCACCGCAAGTGCCGCTGTGATCGACGCTTCGTTCTAGTAAGGCATACCTTATAAAAATGGTGAATCCTTCCGAGATCCGTACCGTGGCGACCGAGGCCGAGCTCCGGGAGATCCTGAAGGAGCCGCCCCGCTCCATCTGGGACAAGGACATCGCCCGCATCGACGAGCACGCGCGCACGATCATCGCGCACTCGCCCTTCGTGCTGCTGGCGACCGCGAACGCCGGCGGGATCTGCGACGTCTCACCCCGCGGAGACCCCGCCGGGTCGGTGCTGGTCCTCGACGACCACCGGCTGGCGCTCGCCGACCGGCCGGGCAACCACCGGCTCGACAGCTTCCGCAACGTGCTGGAGAACCCGCACGTCGGGCTGCTGTTCCTCGTGCCGGGGATGAACGAGACCCTGCGCGTGAACGGCCGCGCGACGCTCGTGTCGGACGCCCCCTTCTTCGACGACCTGGTCGTCCAGGGCAAGCGGCCGCGGCTGGCGGTCCTCGTCGACGTCGAGGAGCTGTACATGCACTGCGCGAAGGCGTTCCTGCGCTCGTCGTTGTGGGATCCGGAGACCTGGCCGGACCGCAGGAGCCTGCCCACGCTCGGGCGGATCGCCAAGGATCACATGGGCCTCAAGGTCCCCGCCAAGGCGATCGACGCCGGTCTGGCCCTGGACGCCAAGATGAACCGGTACTGACCTGCCGCGCGCCCTCGGATGCCGGCTACGAGACCCAGCCGGGCAACGGGTACGGCAGCTCGTCCCCCAGCTCCTCCCCGTCGATCACATCGCCTTCCCGCGGCAGGAGCACGGTGGCCCGGCGGCCCCACCCGGAGTAACGGGTGTCCGCCTCGACGCGGATGGAGCCGTCGTAGAAGGGGAGCACGGCCTCGGCCGACAGGCGCTCCACGAGCCCGGTCGGGCCGAGCCGGAGCACGTAGGACACCTTGCCCTCCCGCCCGCTCTTGGACCGCAGTCCGAAGCGCGACACGAAGGGACGGGACACCTTGACCAGCTCGCCGGTAGTGATCGTCCCGCGCAGCACTCCGTCCCGCCAGGAGGTGCGGTGCGCCACCAGGGCCCTGAGCGTGGCCTTGTCCAGGACGTCGAGCAGCCGGTTGCTGGCCGGCAGGTTCGTGGCCCGGTAACGCACCCACCGCTTCTCCTGCGGCAGTGCGGCGTCCACCAGGGCGCCCGAGACATAGTCGTCTTCTCCGGACGAGATGATCCTGAGGGGCATCGCGGCGAGGGCAAGGTCGTCCTTCATGCCCTTCGAAGCCTTCTTGCCGAAACGTATGGACTGCGACAGATCGGCGGCGATCTCGTCCTGCGGGCCGAACCCGATCGTGCCGTCCGCGCTGGTGGTGTAGGAGAGACCGCGGCCGTGGTCGGTCTTCGCCGTGGACGTGATGGTGACGGTCCTGCCGGGCTGCAGCGCGGCCTCGACTGCCTTGACGGGATCGACCCCGGGCGCGGCCTGCGCGGGACCGGTGACCTGCGTCAGGCCCGTGACCACGACGATGCCGATGACGGTTCGTTTCATCACGTTTCCTCGGATGATGTGGAAGGTCACGATCAATCTCGTGCACCGAAGATCGGCGGTCAAGCCGGAGCGCGGCGAGCTGGATCGGCCCTCCACGCGGACGCTCTCGCTTTCGACGCGGTGCACGCCGGTGCCGGGGGAGCCGGTCACTCGTACGTGCGTGCCCGGAGTGCCAGGGTGACGACAGTGGCGTCGGCCGAGGCCATGACGTCGCGGCCGGTCGCGACGGCGAACTGGCGCAGCCGGTTCAGCACCGTGTTGCGGTGGCAGTAGAGCTGCCGGGCCGTCGCCGAGACCGAACCGGTGCGCAGGTAGCGCTCCACGGTCTCCAGCACCCTGGCGACGTCACGGGCCGGAAGCCCTCCCAGCCCGCCGAGCGCGTCGCGGACGAGGTCGGTCCTGAACTCGCCGAGCGTCCCCGCCGCGATCGCCGGCCACAGATCGCGGGCGGCGACGGGCCCGGACGCGTCCGGCGGCAGCGCGTACAGGGTCAGCTCGGCCAGCCGCACGGCCCTGGGCACCTCGGCGAGGCCTTCGACGGCAGGGCTCACCGCGCACCGGACACCGCCGAACCAGCCCTCGGCCGCGGCGGCGCCCGCCCGCGCGGGAAGCTGCAGCACCACGATCGACCCGGCGGGACGCTCCTGTTCGTGCGCGCGGACGTCGAGGACGCCGAGCTGCTCGCGTACGGGACGAAGGGCCGCGAGGCGGCCCGGCGGGAACGCCACGACCACGTACGACGCGCTCTCGTCGAGCCCGAGCACGGTGGACACCTGCCGCCGGATGTCGGGATGGCGGCCGTCGCACTCCAGCAGCCGCGCGAACCACCGGGCCCGCTCATCCTGCCGGGCCTGCGCCATCTCCAGCACCCGTTGCTGGTAGGCGGCCATGATGCCCATGGAGTGGTGCTCCACCGCCTCCCACACGCGCGGAGCCTCGGCCACCAGGCTTGACAGGTCGCCGGGGCCGGCCCGCAGGCGCAGCTCGTCCCAGACGACCCGGGCGTCGAGGCGTACGGCCTGCAACAGCGTGTCCAGCGGCACCCCCGCCTCAGCCCGCGCCGCGCCGATCTCGGCGGACGCGCCCGCGACGTGTTCCGGCACCGGCAGCCGCCCGACGAGGCGCAGGATCAGTTCGAGGCTGCGGCGGGCGTCGGCCAGCAGGGTCTCCTCGGGAACGACCGTCCTGGCGTAGGGTGCGCCGATCCCGATCATCTCGGCGACGAAACGGTCGGCGAGCGGGGCGACGTCGCGCACCAGCTCGCGCGAGAGCCGGTCGACCACTTCGGACGTCATCCGCGCCCCCTCCCGCTGTGCGAATGCACAGTCTAACGGCGGCACCTGGGTGCCGATTTGCGATTGAACCGCAGATCAGAGGCACGACAGGGTGTCATTATGCAACCCACGGCTCACCCCCCGAAGCCGGAAACCAACCCCCGAACAGTCGCACTGGGCGCCTTCGCGGGCACCGCGCTGGAATGGTACGACTACTACGTCTACGGCACGGCGGCGGCGCTGATCTTCAACAGCCAGTTCTTCCCCGAGCTGAGCCCGCTCGCGGGCACGATGGCCTCCTTCGCTACGTTCGGCGTCGGCTTCGTCGCCAGGCCTCTCGGCGCGGCCGTCTTCGGCCACCTCGGCGACCGGTACGGCAGGCGCCGCATTCTGATGGTCACCGTCGTCCTCATCGGCGTCGTCACCGGGTGCATCGGCCTGTTGCCGACGTACGCGCAGATCGGGGTGGCGGCTCCGATCCTGCTCGCCACGCTCCGCCTGCTGCAGGGCCTGTCCGTCGGCGGCGAGTGGAGCGGCGCCGCGACGTTGGCGGTCGAGCACGCGCCAAAGGAGAAGCGCGGCATCTACGGCGTCATGCCGCAGATGGGCTCCCCGGTCGGCTCCTTGACGGCCACGGCCGTGTTCGCGCTGGTCAGCGTCCTGCCGGACGCGCAGTTCGAGTCCTGGGGCTGGCGCATTCCCTTCCTGCTGGGCTTCCCGCTGCTGCTGATCGCGCTCTGGGTTCGCAGCAGGGTGGACGAGTCGCCGGTGTTCCAGGAGATGCTGACCCAGCAGCGTGCCGCCAAGCGGCCGCTCGTCGAACTGGTCCGCACCAGCGGCGGGCGCCTGATCGCCGGTATCGCGGTGTCGTTCGTCGGCATCGGCGGCTATTACCTGTGCGGCACGTTCCTCGTCAACTACGGCTCGGACACCGTGGGCATCGACCGTACCGTGCTGCTCAACGCGGCCACCCTCGGATCCTTCATCAACCTGTGTCTCTACCCGGCGTTCGGCCGGATCGCCGACCGCGTCGGGCCGGGACCGGTGGCCGTCTGGGGGGCGGCGGCCTCCGCCGTGGCGGCGTTCCCGATCTTCTGGCTGGTCGGCCTGGGCAGCGCGGCGGGCGTCGCGGCCGGGCTGGTGCTCGGCGTGGTGCTGGTGTCGGTCAGCTATGCCGCGTGCGGGCAGCTGCTCAGCGAGATGTTCACCCGGGAGGTGCGCTACTCCGGCGTGGGCCTGTCGTACAACGTGTCCGGGGCCATCAGCGGGTTCGTGCCGCTGGGCGCGACCGCGCTGCTGGCCGCGACAGGGGAGAGCCTGTGGCCGGTCGCGGCGATGTTGTGCGTGTTCTCGCTGATCACCTTGTTCGCCGCCGTGGCGGCCAAGCGGCTCCGCGTCGCGGAGCTGTGACGTACGGAAAGGACTCGACCATGAGCACGATCGCCGACGACGGCGCGCAGCCCGAGCACTACTACCACAAGCTGGTCGGCCCCGAGCCGGAGCCGCCCTTCCAGGACCCGGCCGAGCTGGAGCGCTACTGGGGCCGCCGCTGGGGCGCCGCGGACGAGGTGAGCCGTCTGCGCACGGTGCTGGTACGCCGTCCGAGCAGCGGCCTGGCCGCGATCACCGCCGACGCGTGGGACCCGCGCGCCGGAGCGCTGGTCGATCCCGGACGGCGGTGGTACTGGCGCGGTGACAAGGCGCCGAACATGGAACTGGTGATGGAGCAGCACGCGGCGCTGGTGGCCGCGCTGCGGGCCGAGGACGTCGAGGTCGTCGAGGCGCCCGAGCTGCCCGACCACACCAAGTCCGTCTTCACCCGCGACCCGATGCTGACCGTGCCGGGCGGCGCCGTCGTCACCCGCCTGGCCCCGCGGATGCGGCGCGGCGAGGAGGCGTCGGTGACCAGGACGATCGCCGGGCTCGGCATGCCGATCCTCGGCACGATCATCGGTGCGGGGCTCGCGGAGGGCGGCACGTTCGTCAAGCTCCGGCGCGACCTGGCGGTGTTCGGCCTGTCGATCCGGTGTAACCCCGAGGGCGCGCGGCAGCTCGCCGGGATCCTCGAACCACTCGGCATCGAGCTGGTGACCGTGCCGCTGCCGGGCTATACGATCCACGTGGACGGGCAGTTTCACATGGTCGGCGAGGACCTGGCGCTGGCCAACACCCACCGCCTACCGTACGAGTTCCTGGCCCGGCTGGACAGCCTCGGCATCAAGGTCGTCTCGCCTCACCCGGAGGAGCAGTACGCCTGCAACTCGCTCACGGTCCGGCCGCGGCGGCTGCTGTTTCCCGCGCACTGTGTGCGCACCGCCGACCGGCTGGTCGCCGAGGGCGTGGAGATCGTACCGGTGCCCTACGACGAGATCCTGAAGAACGGCGGTGGCATTCACTGCTCGACCATGGAACTCGTCCGCGACTGGTAGAGGGACCAATGCATCTGACTCCGGCGGAGCACGACCGCCTGACCGTCTTCACCGTGGCGGAGCTGGCCCGCCGCCGCCGCGACAGGGGCGCTCAGCTGTCCGCGCCCGAGGCCGTGGCGCTGGTCGCCGACGCCGTGTTCGAGGCCGCCTGGGACGGGCTGCCGATGGAGGCGGTGATCGCGGCCGGCCGCGGCGCGGTGCGCGCGGAGGAGGCCAGGCCCGGTGTCGCGGCGCTGGTCCGCCGGGTCGAGGTGGACGCGCTGTTCCCGGCGGGGACGGCGCTCGTGGCCGTCGACGACCCGCTGGGCCGGGAGCCGGATCCGGCGGACCCGGGCGCCGTCCTCCCGGCGGCGGAGCAGACGGCACCGGCGCCGGGCCGCGCCCGGATGGAGATCGAGGTGACCAACACCGCGGACGTCGACGTGCACGTCTCGTCGCACTATCCGTTCTGGCAGGTCAACGCAGCGCTGTCGTTCGACAGGGAGGCGGCGCGCGGTCACCGGCTGGACGTGCCGGCGGGCAGCAGCCTGTGTTTCCCGCCAGGGGTGACGATCACCGTGCGGCTGGTCATGCTGGGAGGAACGGCCACCGCGCCCCGGCTCACGCTTGGAGGCGAAGGATGAGCTTCGACAGGGCGACGTACGCGGCCGTATACGGCCCGGCCACCGGCGACCGGGTGCGCCTGGCCGACACCGGGCTGGTGGTCGAGGTCGAGCGTGACGACACCGAGGCCGGCGACGAGCTGCTCGGCGGCTGCGGCAAGACCGTGCGGGAAGGACTGCTGCTCACCAGCGGCCCCCGCAGCTCGGAGCTGGACCTCGTCGTCACCAACGCCCTCGTCCTCGACCCGCTGCTCGGCGTGGTCAAGACCAACATCGGCGTCAAGGACGGCAGGATCGCCGGGCTGGGCCGGGCCGGGTCGCCCGACGCAGTGAACGGCGTCGAGCTCGTGGTCGGCCCGCACACGGCGATGATCCCCGCCGAGGGAATGATCGTCACCCCCGGCGTGGTCGACTCCCACGTCCACCTGTCGAGCCCGGCGCTCCTCGACGTGGCGCTCTCCGCCGGGGTGACCACCGTGGTCGGCATGGGCCTCGGCGGGGTGTGGGACGTCGGCGTCAACCCCAAGCGCAACCTCGACCTGATGATCGAGGCCTGGCGGGAGGTGCCGGTGAACGTGGCGTTCCTGGCCCGCGGCTCGTCGGTGCGGCCCGCGCTGCTGGAGGCGGCCGTCCTCGCCGGGGCGGGTGGGTTCAAGGTGCACGAGGATTTCGGCGCGCAGCCTGCCGTCGTGGACACCTGCCTCGCGGTGGCCGACGCCGCCGACCTGCCGGTGGCGCTGCACACCGACTCGCTGAACGAGTCGGGCCTGCTGTCCGACACGATCGAGGCGACGCGGGGCCGTACGGTGCACGCCTACCACGTCGAGGGCGGCGGCGGGCATCCCGACCTGCTGGAGATCCTTTCCCACCCGCACGTGCTGGCGTCCTCGACCACGCCCACGCTGCCGTACACGGTCAACACCGTGGCGGAGCTGTTCCCGATGACGATGACCGTGCACCGGCAGAACGCGCTGCTGCCCGGAGACGCCGACGTGACCAGGAGCCGCGTGCGGGCGAGCGCTATCGCGGCGGAGAACGCGCTGCACGACGCCGGCGCGGTCAGCATCGTCAACTCCGACTCGATGGGGATGGGACGCGTCGGGGAGACGGCCCGGCGCACGTGGCAGCTCGCGGCGCACGCCAAGGCGGTGTCGGAGCGTCACGACCGCCACGACAACGAGCGGGTCCTGCGCTACCTCGCCAAGATCACCATCAATCCCGCGATCGCGCACGGGATGGCAGACCAGATCGGCGGCATAGCTCCGGGCAAGGTCGCCGACCTCGTTCTGTGGCACCCGGCCTGGTTCGGCGCCAAGCCCGAGCTGGTCGTGAAGTCGGGGTTCGTGGCCTGGGGCGTGAGCGCGTCCGGCGCGGCGTCCACGCGGGCGGGTCAGCCGCGGGCGTACCGGCGGTTCTTCGGCTCCATGGGCGACGCGCCGCGGCGCCTGGCCCACGTCTTCGTCGCCCGCGAGGCCCTGGAGGACGCGGCCGCGCGGCGTGCGCTGCCGGCCGGGGCGAGCTACCTGCCGATTCGCGACTCGCGAGGGCTGGCCCGCCAGGACATGGTCCTCAACACACGTGTCCCGCAGGTCCGCGTGCCGCGCGACGGCGGCCCTGTCCTGGTGGACGGAGGGCCGGTGGGTCTGCCGCCGGCGAGTCGGCTCCCGCTCACCCAGGTGCAGCATCTCGCGTGAGCCGGTCCGTGACGATTGTGCGAGCCGGCCCTGTCCGAGGTCGGATCGGGCTCGTGCGCGCCCTCAACCGCGCAGGCGGGGGAGCCGCCGGAGGCGGGGTGGATGAGGTCAACGGTCACGTGCGTGCCTCCGGTCCGGCTGGATTCCGCTCCGGCCCGATCACCCCGGCACTCGTGCCGGTAACTTGCCGGCTACGGCCTCGGCGATGGCGTGCGCTGGTTTCAGCGTGGCTTCCTCGGAGAGCGGTTTGCCGTCGGCGTTGCCGGAGTAGAACACCGTGATCATGAGATTGCGGACCGTGAACACGACCCTGGCCGCCCCGCGCGTCCCCACGTGCGGCGCATTGGTGTCGATCCGGTAGTCGGCCATGGCTTTCTGGCCGGGACCTCGCAGGGCGTAGAAGGCGGCACTGGCGTTCCGCCATTCGTGGTAGTAGTGAATGAATTGTCCGTCCGCCTCCGCCGCTCCGTCGCGATAGCGGCCGTTGGGATACGACGTGATGGACACTCCCGCGGAGGTGTACCGGTCGTCTGAGGCAGAGCCCCAGCTGCAACCCTCTGTGACACCACGCATGCGTCCGCCCATGACGCTGCGGGAGGCGGGATCGACGCCGGCAGCCCGCAGAGCCGCCTCTCCGACCAGCTCGCACGGGTCCGACGCGGTGAGGGCGGGTTCGGGGCGACCCGACCTGGCGCCCACCGCCGGGCCGTCCACCTTGGCGCCGATGGCCGCGGCCACCTCGGAGGCGGCATCCAGAGCGCCGTTCATGGTGGGCTTCTCCCCGAGCGGTTCCTCGGCATAACCCTTGATGCGGGTCATTTGGTATTCCACCTTCGTGGACACCGCACCTGACCTGAAGTGCAGCACGGCCTCGCTGGAAGTCCTGTCTGTTTCGTAGCTGATCATCGCCTCGTGGCCGAGCCCGATGACCGGCTGCCAGGTGCCCTCGACGGCATGCCTGCTGTGGCGCCCCTGATCGGTCGCCAAGTCGTAGTGGTCCATGGCATCGGCAAGGGAGCCGGCCGTAAATTCCACCCGAAGCAGGCCGTCCAGCCCAGATTCGTCGGAGGCGCGGAGGGGGATCATGAACAGGCAGCTATTCTCATCCGGATCGTCGGTGGCGCCGGGGACCAGCTTCCCGAGGGTGGCGTCGTCCAGGCCGCACTTCTCCGGTTTGGTGAACGGCCTGGCCGCCGGGTAAAGATCCGCGGTCGTGGGTATGGCGAGCGGGCGCTCCTCGACGTTCGGGGCGCGGGTGTACTTCACTATGGACACCACGAGGCCGCCGAGCAGGAGAAGCGCCAGTCCGACTCCTGCGGAGACGGCGACGACAGACTCACGCATCTTGATGGAAGCCCTTCGCGAAATCCGGACTTTTCCGGCGATCTTCGAGCTGACGTCAGGAATACGACGCCGTTCCACTCTGGGTCCACCGAGGTCAGACACCCCGCCCCTTGGGTCGCGCGCTCAGCTCGGCCGCCCATCAATATCACGGTACGGGGTGCCGCCGGTAACGAAGAGGCACTGAAGGACGCACACCCCATCGATTCTGCCAAACACCATGGATGTCCCCGTGAGCCGTCCGCTGCCATGGTTGAGTGCTCTGGCGCGGGGCGCTCGTCATAGGGATGGAGCTCGGCCACGCTCGTCAGGTGCTGGACGGCCTCCTCCGCACGGTCGAGGAGCAGCGCAATTCCGCTAATTCGATCACGGTCGCCAGCCTGGGCCGTCCCCAGCCGGTTGACCATGGCGAGCTGGAGCAGATCGAGCCGGTCGGCCGGCTCGCGCTGATACGGATCTCTGATCACCGCACCGGGAACACGGACGATCAGTAGGTTGGTCATGTGGCTGATAACCGTACGCCGTTAGCGCTGTCCGACCGGTACGTGCTGCTGGATCGCATCGGCAGCGGAGGCATGGGCACCGTGTGGCGCGCGACCGACCAGCTCCTGAACCGCACGGTCGCCGTGAAGGAGACGCATGTGCGGGCAACCGGCGACAAGGGCGCGGAGCACTCCGCCCGCGCGCGCAGGGAGGCGCACGCCATCGCCCGTATCTCCCACCCCAACGTCGTCAACATCCACGACCTGGTCTTCCACGACGAGCGGTTGTGGCTGGTGATGGAGTTCGTGGACGGGCCCTCGCTGAAGCAGCACGTCGCCGACAACGGGCCGATGGATCCCGCCGCCGTCGCCGGGATCGGCCTGCAGCTGCTGTCGGCTCTGGAGGCCGTGCACGCCGCCGGCGCGCTGCACAGGGACATCAAGCCGGGCAACATCCTGCTGCGCCGCGACGGCAGGGCGATCCTCTGCGACTTCGGCATCGCGGCGCTGGCCGGGAGCGAGTCGCTCACCGCGAGCGGCGCCGTGGTGGGGTCGTTCGAGTACATCGCCCCCGAACGGTTGAGCGGCCTGCCTGTGGGGCCGCCCAGCGATCTGTTCTCGCTCGGCGTCACCCTGTGCGTGCTGCTGTCCGGCCGTTCCCCGTTCGCCCGTCCGGAGCCCGTCGGCGTGCTGAACGCCGTCATCCGCGACGAACCTGACATCCCGGCCAGCGCGGGACCGTTGCGTCCCTCCATCGAAGCGTTGCTGCGGAAGAACCCGGCCGATCGTCCCTCCGTCGAGCAGGCGAGCGAGATGCTGCGGCCCCTGGCCGCGACGGCGCCGGACACGCAGCGCTTCTCGCTGTCCGGCGCCGTTCAGCGCCGCCGCCTGCTGGGCGTGGCGGCGGTTTCCGCGGCCGGCCTGGCCGCCGCGGCCGTCGGAGCGGGCGCGCTGATGAGCCGCTCGGGAGCCGGCGCCGACTCCGACGCGGCCGGGACCTCCGCGCACCCGGCAGGCACCGACGCGGCGGCGAAGGCCACGAACCCGACCCGCACCGACGCCGTGCTGCCGGTGCCGGACGATCCCGACCTCGAGGCCCCCGGCTATTACTGGATGTTCTCGGGTGACCGCTACCTCCGGGCCCGCATGTCGGCCTCGGGCTACCCGGTGGGCGAGCGCCTGTCCGAGCCCTCGGACCTCGACGCGTGGAAAGGTACGTTCCAGAGCCTGCCGGGCTTCCGTGACCGGATCGACGCGACGCTCCGGGTCCCCGGGTCCCGGGACGAGTACTGGGTCTTCTCCGGCAGCCAGTACCTCCGCATGCGGATCGCCGGCGCCGAGAAAGGATACGCCGACACGCTGGTGACGGGCCCGCGGCCGCTGCGCGACTGGGCGGACGCCTTCGGCGAGCTCGCCGGCGGCGGCATCGACGCGGTGATGCGCACGCCGGACGATCAGAAGCAGTACTGGGTGTTCGCGGGTGACCGGTACGTCAGGACCAGGCTGGCCGGTGAGGGCCCCGGCGGCGAGGTCGCCTTCGGGCCGTCGGGCTTCGACGGGTGGGCCGGCACGTTCTACCGGCACCCCGCATTCAGGCACGGGATCGACGCGGCGATGCCCGTGCCGGGAGAGCGGAACGACTACTGGGTGTTCGCCGGCGCCCAGTACATGAAGATTCGCGTCGCCGACGAGACCTACGCCGACACGGTGGTCGACGGCCCCAGAGCTCTGCGCGACTGGAGCACACTCCAGTGACCCCCGTGGCCGGTAGGGCACCGCCGTGCCGGCCACGGGGATGCCTGTTACGGCGTCACCTGCCTGCCGCCGAAGGTCACGACGAGGCGGCCGTCCGAGGCGAACGACCAGCTCAGCGAGCCGCTGTAGGACGAGCAGCGCGACCCGTTCGAGCCGGACCAGAACTGGTTCGAGCCGTCGGCGTCACCGATGATCCGGTCGTTCGACCCGCTGTCGCACGAGGTGTTGTCGCGGAAGACCGAGGAGCCGCCGTCGAAGTTGAAGTTGCGTTCCTCGTTGCCGATGCTGACGTTGCCCGACACCGTCATCGTGCCGAGGTTGCGGTTGTAGGTGAACCCGTGCTTGCCGTTCTCGTAGGCGATGTTGCGCCGGATGACGTGGTCGACCCCGATGTCCTCGCCGCCGAGCTTGTAGCCGTTGCGGTCACCGTCGCCGGCCTGGCTGCCGTCGCTCAGGGTGCCGTTGTCGTAGGCGAGGGAGTCCTCGATGGTCACCGCGCCGATGGGTCCGGTGTCGTCCTTGGTGAACAGGTCGTAGCCGTCGTCGATGTTGTTGTGGGACACCGTGTAGCGGAAGACGTTGCCGGGCCCGACGGTGAGCTTCGGGGCGAAGCCGTCGGCGTCCTCGCCGTCGGAGTCGGCGTTGTCGTGCGACACCGTGCTCACGACGAGGTTGCCGGAGGGCCACTGGTCCGCGGGCGCCCCGGCGACCAGGCGCGAGAGCTGCAGGCCCGAGTCGCGGTTGAAGCGCGTCACCGTGCGCTCGATGATGTTGTTGTTGCCGGCGAGCAGGATGCCGTTGTCACCGGCGCGCTCGACGACGATGCCGCGGATGTGCCAGTACGACCCGCCCACGGCCAGCCCGCGGTTGGCCGAGTCCTCGCTCTGGGCCGAGAAGTTCAGCACCGGCGTCTCGCCTGGATGGGCGAACAGTTCGGTGCGGTCGCCGGAGGTGCCGTCGTTGCCCTGCGGGATGGTGACCGTCTGCGAGAAGCGGTAGGTGCCGCCGCGCATGTAGATCGTCCCGCCGGGGGCGACGCGGGAGATCGCGGAGGTGAGGGTGGTCGGGTCCGACTCCGTCCCGGCCGCGCTGTCGCTGCCGCCCGGCGCCACGTACAACGTGTCGGCGGGCGGCTCGGTCGTGCCGCCCGCCTCCACGTCGATGTAGTCGATGTTGGGCAGGCCGTTCGAGGTGGTGGGGCTGAGCCGGATGGTGTTGCTTCCCGCGTTCAGCGGCACGGTCAGTGTCGTGGTGGTCCAGGTGGTCCAGGCGCCGGTGGCCGCGAACGGGACGGTCTGGGTGGTGGCGCCGTTGACGATCAGGCCGGCGGGGCGGCCGCTGGTGGTGCCGTTGGCGTGGCGGATGGCGAGGGTGGTGGTGCCGGCCGTGGCGGCGTTGACGGTGAACTGGGCGTAGCCGCCGGTGTCGTTGTCGCCGTTGCAGAACCCGCTGCCCGAATATCCGGAGTGGTTGTTGTCGATGCTGCCGTTGCAGACGGCGGGGGAGGTCTCGGCCTCGTAGCGGGTGGGTGCGGCGTGTGCGGGTTGTGCGACGGCGAGCGTGCCGGCCAAGAGGCCGGCGCAGGCGATGACGGAGGTGAGGCGCATCATGCTGCTCCAATGGGTTGGGTACGGCGTCCCTTGCCCGGGCAAAGCAGAAACGGATGCCACAGTAGGAAAGCGCTTTCCCCCCGTCAACCGCCGCTGAAACTTTCATCCGGCCGCCAGCACGGCCACCCCCCGAGGCGGCAGGACGAGCACATCGCCGGACCGCTCGCCGTCGAGCAGCACGCTCCCGCCGCCGGGGACCGGCACGCGGCGTTCCTCGAAGGCGTGGTTGAGCAGGAACAGATGGCTCACACCATCCGCGCCGGCCCGGGTGACCGCCTCCACGCCCTCCGGCAGGCCGGGCAGCGTCACGCCGGCCTCGGCGGCGGCGCGGCGGGTCAGCTCCCGCATCACCGCCGGGTCCGGCCGGGTGCCGAGATACCAGGCGACGCCTGAGCCGTAGACGTGCCGGGTGACGGCCGGGCCACCCGCGTTGGATCCGTCGCCGAACGAGGCCACCGCCTCGGCGCCCGCCAACTCGATGCGCTCGGACCACAGCGTGGCCGGCGACTCCGAGCCGTCCACGACGATCGGGACGCTCGCCCCGGCGTGCAGCGGGTCGAACTCGGTGATCGACAGGCCGAGCAGATCGCGCAGCGGCCCCGGATATCCCCCCAGCCACACCCGGTCGTTCTCGTCGACGATGCCGGAGAAGAACGACACCACCAGGTGACCGCCCCCCTCGACGTACGCGGCCAGGTTCGCCGCCGCCTCCGCCGAGAGCAGGTAGAGGTTGGGCACCACCACCAGCCGGTAGCCGCTCAGGTCGGAGGTGGGGCGCACCACGTCGGTGGTGACGCCGAGCCGCCACAGTGGTTCGTAGTGGTCGCGCAGCCGGTCCATCATGCGGATCCGGTCACTCGGGTGCGACTCCTGCTCGACCGCCCACCAGTTGCGCCAGTCCAGCACGAGCGCCGTCTCGGCCCGCACCCGCGATCCCCCGACCGCGCCCAGCGACCGCAGGTCGCCGCCGAGGTCGCGGACCGCCTGGTGCAGCGGATGGCCGGGGCCCGCGTGCGGGACCATGGCGGAGTGGAACTTCTCCGCGCCGCCGCGTGAGGCGCGCCACTGGAAGAACAGCACGGCGTCCGCGCCGCGGGCCACCGCCTGCAGGCTGTCCAGCCGCATGCCGCCGGGCTTCTTGGCCGGGTTGGTGCCCATCCAGTTGACCGCGGAGGTGGCCTGCTCCAGCAGCCACCACGGCCGGCCGTCACCGAGCCCGCGCCACACGTCGAAGAACAGCGCGCTCTGCAGCTGCGGCTCGGGCTCGCGCTGGTCGGGATAGCAGTCGCCGCTGACCACGTCCATCTCCGCCGCCCAGGCCGGGTAGTCGGTGGTGGGGGCCACGTTGCACAGGTTGGTGGTGACCGGCACGTCCGGCGTGGCCTGGCGTACCACGTCCGCTTCGAGCCGGTAGCAGTCCAGCAGCGCGTCGGAGCAGAACGCGGTGAAGTCCAGCGTGTGCGCCGGGTTGGGGATGCCGGTGGTGCGGCGGGGCGGGAGGATCTCCTCCCACGCGGAGTAGCGCTGGCTCCAGAAGGTCGTGGTCCACGCCTCGTTGAGCTGGTCGAGGGTGTCGTACCGGCGGCGCAGCCAGTCGCGGAAGGCTTCGGCGCAAAGGTCGCAGTAGCACCGGGGCACCTGGCAGCCGTACTCGTTGCCGATGTGCCAGGCGGCCAGCGCCGGGTGGCCCGCGTACCTCCGGGCGAGCTCGGTGACCAGGGACCGCGCCGCCTCCCTGTAGGCGGTGGACGACGGGCAGATGTGGCAGCGCGACCCGTAGCTCAGGCGCACGCCGCCGGCGTCGACCGGCAGCGACTCGGGGTGGCGGTGCCCCAGCCACGGCGGCGGCGAGGCCGTCATCGTGGCCAGGCACACCGCCACGCCGTGGTCGTGCAGCAGGTCCATGACATCGTCGAGCCACGCGAACCGGTAGTCGCCAGGGACGGGCTCCACCTGGGCCCAGGCGAAGATGCCGAGCGTCACGAAATTGACGCCGGCGTCGCGCATCAGCTCGGCGTCCTCCGCCCAGACCGGGCGCGGCCACTGCTCGGGGTTGTAGTCCCCGCCGAAGCGGATCACTCGCGTACGCTCCCTTCGGTCAGGCCGGCCCGCCAGAACCGCTGGAGGGCCCCCGACAACACGATCAGCGGAATGACCGACACGAACGAGCCGACCACCACCAGCGTCTGGAGGATCGGCTCCCGGTCGGCGAAGCCCTGCCAGCTGGTCAGGCCGAGGGTGAGCGGGTAGAGGCTGCTGTCCGACAGCATCACCAGCGGCAGAAAGTAGTTGTTCCAGATCCCGATGAACTGGAACAGGAAGATCGTCACCAGCGCCGGAGACATGATCTTCAGGGCGATGGTGAGGAAGATCCGCCATTCGCCGGCGCCGTCCGCCCTGGCGGCGTCCAGCACGTCGTCCGGCACCGTGGCCGCGTACACCCGCGACAGGTAGACCCCGAACGGGCTGACCAGGCTGGGCAGCAGGACCGCCCAGTAGGTGTTGGCCAGGCCGACGTCCGACATCAGCAGGAACAGCGGCAGGCCGATGGCGGTGGTGGGCAGCAGCACCCCGGCGAGGATGACGTTGAACAGCGCCTCCCTGCCGCGGAACTCGCACTTGGCCATCGCGTAGCCGGCGCACGCGGCGACGAGCGTGGCGCCGGCCGCGCCGAGCCCGGAGTAGATCACCGAGTTGAGTATCCACCGCAGGTAGATCCCGTCGCTGAAGGAGAACAGGTCGCCGAGGTTGGTCCACAGCTGCGGGTTGGCGAACCACAGCGGGGAGGAGTTGATCAGGTCGCCGGTGTTCTTGGTGGCCGCCACGATCAGCCAGTACAGCGGCAGCAGGAAGTACGCCGCCAGCACCAGCAGCAGGACGGTGGTGAGCCAGCGCAGGCTGATCGTTCTCAACGGCGTCCCCTTCCCACGAAGCGCAGGAACCCGAAGGACAGCACGGCGGTCACCAGCGCCAGGATGATCGACTCCGCGGCGGCCAGGGCCATGTCGTTGCCGTTGAACGCGTCGTGGTACGCGGTCAGCGTGGGCGTGTAGGTGGTGGACAGGCCGCCGGACACCGGGAGCAGGACCAGCGGCTCGTTGAACAGCTGCAGCGAGCCGATGATGGTGAACACGGTGATCAGCACGAGCGCGGGACGCAGCAGCGGGATCTGGATGCGCCAGGCGATGCCCCACCGTCCCGCGCCGTCGATCCTGGCCGCCTCGTACAGCGTGCGCGGGATCGACTGCAGCTGGGCCACCACGACCAGCATGTTGTAGCCGACGAACAACCACACCACGATGTTCATGACGGACCAGAACACCGTGCCCGGTCCGAGCAGGTCGACCTCGATGCCGAACGCGCTGAGCACCGGGGTGAACGGTGACGTGCCGGGCGCGTACAGGAAGCCCCACATGATCGAGGCGATCACGCCGGGGATGCCGTACGGCAGGAAGAAGCTGGTGCGGAAGAAGCGCGGCCAGCGCGCCATGCCGGCCTCCAGGATCAGCGCCAGCACCGTGGAGCCGACCACCATCAGCGGCACCATGATCGCCGCGTAGAGCAGGATGCGGCCGAGGCTCTCCACGAATCCCGGGTCGGACAGCGCCTTGCCGTAGTTGGCCAGGCCGGCGAAGCGCGTGCTCTGGCCGCGCAGCCCGAGCAGGCCGGAGCGCTCGATGACGGTGAAGCTCTGCGCCAGCGCGTACAGGATGGGTGCGACGAAGAACCCGGCGAACAGCAGTACGAACGGCGCCAGGAACACCGCGGCGGTGCGTTTCCTCATTGGGCCCTCAGCCCTTTCTCCCTCAGTTGCTCGACCACCTGCGTCTGCGCCGCCCGCAGCGCGCTCGCGAAGGTGCCCTCGCCGGCGACGGCCCGCGGGAAGCTGTCGTTGAGCCGCTGCCTGGTCTCCTCGTAGCCGGGCCACCACACCCAGCCGCCCGGCACCTGGTTGGAGGATTCGGTGAACAGCTGGTCGGTACGCTGCCCGCCGAGGAACGCGGAGGGCTTGGTCAGCGACGGGCTGGACATGCCGTCGATCGCGGCGGGCCAGCCGTAGCCGCTCTCGATCAGCATCGCGACGCTGCGCGGGTCGCGGTTGATCCACAACGCGAACTCGACGGCCTCGCGGGGATGCTCGCAGCCGCGCAGCAGCGCGGTGGACGAGCCGCCGTTGCTGGCGGAGGCCTTGCCGCCCGCCTCCCACTGGGGCAGCGGCGCGGCCCGCCACTTGCCGGCGGTGTCCGGCGCGTTGGCCGCGAGGATGGCCTCGGCCCACTGCGCGAGGGGGATCGCCACCAGGTGGCCGGACGCGAGGTCCTTGTACCAGCCTGGCGCGAAGTGCGGGCTGACCTTGACCAGCCCGTCCTTGACCATGCCCTGCCAGTAGTCGGCCACCTTCAGCGTTTCCTGGCTGGTCATCCTGGCGTTCCAGACGCCGCCGCGGGTGTCGAACCACGGCGTGCCGGCCTGCCAGGCGAGGCTGATGAAGGGCGAGGTGTCGTTGGCGGGGAAGTTCGTGACGTACGCGTCCGGGTCGGCCTCGCGGACCCGGACGGCCGCCTCGCGGTACTCCGCCCAGGTCTTCGGCACCTCGATGCCCCACTTGTCGAACAGGTCGGCCCGGTAGTAGAGAGCCATCGGGCCGGTCGCCTGGGGCACGGCGTAGGTGCCGCCCTCGTACGTCACGAGGTCCCAGGTGTTGCGCTGGAAGTCGGCCCGGTCGGCGTCGGTGAGATAAGGGCCGAGGTCCATCAACTCGACGTTGAGCAGGAACGACGGCAACTCCTGGAATTCCATCTGGGCCAGGCACGGGGCGTCGCCGGCCAGCACGGCGGCGTGCATCTTCGCGTACCCGCCCTTCGGGCCCGGCGGGATGTTGTCCAGCGTGACCTGGACGTCGTCGTGGGTGCGGTTGAACAGCTCGACGGCCTTGTCCATCCCTGGAACCCACGCCCAGAAGGTGAGCCGGACGGGATCCCGTCCGGCTTGAGCGGCGCCGCCCCCGCAGGCGCTCACGAGCAGCATCGCCACCGCGGCCAGGCTGAGGAGGGGGGATCCCAAGCGTCGTGGCCAAATAACCATAAAATATGCTTTTATCATCTTCATAAGGGGATCGGAAGGGATGTGCGGCCTTGAGCTATCCACGGCGTGGCATGCACGGTGAGGTCGTCGAGGATCTCGGCCGGCGCATTCTCGGAGGCGATCCCGGCGCCGGGGGGACGCTCGACCCGACCGCCCTGGCCAGGCACTACGGCGTCAGCCAGACGGTGATGCGGGAGGCGCTGAAGACCCTCGCGGCCAAGGGCCTCGTGGACGCGCGGCCGAAACGCGGCACGTACGTCCGGCCCCGCGCCGAGTGGTCGATGCTCGATCCGGACGTCCTGCGGTGGCGGTTCACCCAGCGCGGCGACGAGCGGATGCTCCGCGACCTCGCCGAGGTCCGGGCCGTGGTGGAGCCGGCCGGCGCCCGGCTGGCCGCGCAGCGCCGCACCGACGAGGACCTGGACGTCCTCGAGGCGGCGCTGGCCCGCATGGCCGACACCGTCTCCGACCCCGTCGCGCACACCGAGGCGGACATCGCCTTCCACCGCACGCTGCTCGCCGCCGCGCGCAACGAGGTGCTCGACTGCCTCCAGATCGTGATCGCCGCCGCGCTGTACGCGCGGGACCGGCTGGTGCACGCCGGCGGCGAGCGCCCAGGGTTCGCCGCCACGCACCGGGCGGTCCTGGACGCGGTCCGCCGCGCCGATCCAGACGCCGCAGAATCCGCCATGCGGGACCTGCTCGCGCAGGCCGGAAAGGACGAAGCCGCATTATGACCACCCCCCACATGACCTCCAGGCGGCGCATGCTCGCCTACGCCGCAGGGCTGGCCGGGCTGGCCGCCGTGGCCCAGGTGCCCGGCGGCTGGACCGACTCCTCACCCGCCCTGCCCGGCACGCCGTTCACGCTCGGCGTCGCCTCAGGAGATCCCCGGCCCGACGGCGTGGTCCTGTGGACCAGGCTCGCCCCGCAGCCGCTCGCCGACGACGGGCTCGGCGGCATGCCGCGCACCCAGGTGCCGGTGCGCTGGGAGGTCGCCGAGGACGACGGGATGCGCAAGGTCGTCCGCAGAGGAGTGGCGACCGCGCGCCCGGAGTTGGCGCACGCCGTGCACGTGGAGGTGCACGGCCTGCGTCCCGGCCGGGCGTACTGGTACCGGTTCACCGCCGGCGCCGACGACAGCCCGGTCGGCCGTACCAAGACCGCGCCCGACCCGCGCTCGTCCGCGCCGGTCAGCTTCGCCTTCGCCTCCTGCCAGGCCTGGGACGCAGGCTTCTACACCGCCTACCGCGACATGGCGGCCCAGGACCTCGACCTCGTCGGGCACCTCGGCGACTACATCTACGAGAACGGGATCGGCGCCACCGGAGGCAGGCGCGGCACGCCGCTGTCGCCCGCGCACGGCGCGCTCGTCCAGACCCTCTCGCAGTACCGGCTGCGGCACTCGCTCGTCGCCACCGACCCCGACCTGCAGGCCGCCCGCGCCGCCGCCCCCTGGTTCTTCACCCTCGACGACCACGACGTGGAGGACAACTGGGGCGCCGACCGGTCGCCCACCGGCGCGACCCCGGAGAACTTCCTGCGCCGCCGCGCCGCCGCGTTCCGCGCCTTCTACGAGAACAACCCGATGCGTCCCTCCGCGCTGCCGGTCGGGCCCGACATGGCGATGCACCACCGGATCGGCTACGGGCGGCTGGCGAGCTTCTTCGTGCTGGACGCGCGGCAGTTCCGCAGCCCCATCGACATCGGGGCGCGGCTCGACCCCTCCCGCACCATGCTGGGGGAGGAGCAGGAGCGCTGGCTGCTCAAAGGGCTCGCCGATTCGTCGAGCACCTGGAACCTGCTGGCCAACCAGGTCATGATGTTCCAGCTCGACCGGCTCACCGACCCCGGGCTGCAGCAGCTCAACCCCGACACCTGGGACGGCTACGCGGCCGCGCGCGACCGGCTGTGGACCGGCATCGGCGAGCGCCGCGTGTCCAACCCGGTGGTGCTCACCGGCGACGCCCACGTCAACTGCGCCGCGGAGCTCAAGGCCGACTACGCCGACCCCGGCTCGCCTAGCGTGGGCGTGGAGTTCGTCGGCACCTCGATCACCTCCGGCGGCGACGGATCCGACGACACGCCGGGAGGCCAGGAGTGGCTGGCCTCCAACCCCCACCTGAAGTTCTTCAACAACCAGCGCGGATACGTGCGCTGCCGGGCCGACGCCGACACGCTGACCACCGACTACGTGGTGGTGGACAAGGTCACCACGGCCGGTGGCGCCGCGTCGGTGCGCAGATCGTTCGTCGTCGAATCCGGCCACCCGGCCCTGCAGGACATGTGAGGCTGATCATGAGAAGGACGTTCCACGCCGCCGCCGCGGTGGCGCTCTGCTCGGGCCTGTTCACGATGCCCGCCTCCGCCGGGTCCGCCTCCGCCGGGCCGGCCGCCGCCGGGGCAGCGGTGCGGCGGCTGCCCGTCACGCCGGCGGGCCAGGTCCTGGTGGTGCAGGCCAACCTGCAGGACTCGGTACGCCAGGCGGACGCCCGCGACACCAGAGACCTGGACAACTTCGCCAGGCTGCTGGCCGAGAAGGCCCCCGCGGCGCCGGACGCCCTGCTGCTCACCGAGATCCTCGGCCCCGGCGCCCGCCACCTGGCGAACGCGCTGAGCCGGGCCACCGGGCAGCGCTACCGGGCCGAGGTGGCGGGTGAACGCTCCGCCTTCCTGCCCGACGGCGCGGTCAGGGAGAACGCGATCATCCTGAACACCGGCACGATGACCGCCGCCGCGCGCGGCGGCTTCGAACGGGTGCAGGACGAGGACCAGGCCTACGTGGTGGCCGCGCGGCGGGACGGCACGCTGCGCGTGCCGCTGGTCGCCGCGCACCCCGGCGGCGATCCCGCGCCGGCCGCCGCCTGGCTCGCCGATCGGTTCGCCCGCGAGGACGGCGTCACCGTGCTCGGCGGCGACTTCCGCGCCGGGCGCTGCGCCGTACCCGCGGAGGACCAGGCCATCGGCTGCGAGCCGCAGGCGTTCTGGGCGGACCTGACAGGGCCGCGCGCCTACACCGACGCGTACTTCGAGCGCGGCGACGCGCAGGCGCGCCGGCACAGCGGGTACGTCTTCGCCAGGGGGGATGTGCTGAAAGCCGCGATCGACACCGACATGCCGGACGTCTCGGACTGCAAGGCGGCCTTCGACGCCGGGCGCTCGCACACGGCGGACCGGGACTGCCGCGCCGCGTACTACGCCGACGAGCCGTTCGGATGGGCGCTCATCGGGGCCGCCCGCGACGAGCAGCAGTCGGTGGTCCCGGCGAAGCTCGCCCTCGATCACTGCGAGCTCGCCGTGCGCACCGCCGACGTGATGGCCAGGGTCGTCAACAACACCGCGGCGCCGCTGTCGCGGCCGGTCCGCGTGAGCGCGTCCGAGCCGCTCACCGCCACCCCCGCCGAGGCCGCCCTCGACGTGCCCGCCGGCCAGGCGAAGAACGTGATCGTGACCGTCACCGCGCCCAGGGACACCGAGCCGGGCGAGCACACCGTCACCGTGACGATCGGCAGCGAGAAGCGGGAGATCCCGGTCACCGTCACCGAGGACTGCGTCGAGCCGAAGGTGTACGCGACCAGCTTCCACGCAGGCTTCGGCCCCGAACTGGCGGTGGACGACGACATCGCGACCTACTGGCACTCGGAGTACCAGCCGCCGCACCCGCTGCCCCAGTCGATCACCCTCAACCTGGGCGAGACCAGGCAGGTCAGCGCGCTGGACTACCAGCCGCGCTTCGACGGCAACCTCAACGGCACGATCCTGGACTACAAGGTCTACCTCAGCACAGACGGCCGGACGTTCACGGAGGTCGCCGGCGGATCGTGGGCGGCCGACGCGCGGCAGAAGAGCGCCTCGTTCGACGCGGCGGACGCCCGCTACGTGCGGCTGGAGGGCAGCCGGGCCAGCGGCGGGTCCTACCTGTCGGCGGCGGAGGTCACCGTCCGATGAGCAGGTTCGCGGGGCAGGCGGCCGTCGTCACGGGTGGCGCGCGGGGCATCGGCGCCGCCACGGTCCGCCGGCTGGCGGCGGAGGGCGCCTCGGTGGTCGTCGCCGACATCGACGACGCGGCGGGCCGGGACGTGGCGGACAGCGTCCCCGGGGCCGTGTACGCCGCCTGCGACGTGGCCTCGCCGCAGGCGTGGGACGACCTGCGCACGCTGGTCCTGTCCCGGTTCGGGCGGCTGGACGTGCTCGTCGGCAACGCGTACGTGCTGCGGAAGGGGCCAGCCGACGAGGTGGGGCCGGACGACTGGAACGCCCAGCTCGCGGTCAACCTCGGCGGGTTCTACCTGGGCGTGCGCGCGTTCATCGGCGAGCTGCGGCGGGCACGCGGCGCTCTCGTGGCGGTCTCCAGCGTGCACGCCGGCTTCGGCCTGCCCGGCCGCCCGGCCTACGCCGCGTCCAAGGGCGGGCTGCTCTCGCTGACCAGGCAGCTCGCCGTGGAGTACGGCCCCGAGGTACGCGCCAACGCGGTGGTGCCCGGCCCCATCCTGACCGGGGCGTGGGACGGCATCGACGAGGCCGGCCGGGAACGCAGCGCCCGCGCCACGGCGGCCGGGCGGCTGGGCAGCCCGGACGAGGTCGCCGCCGCCATCGCGTTCCTGGCCAGCAGTGAGGCGTCGTTCGTCACCGGCGCCGCGCTGACCGTCGACGGCGGCTGGAGCGTCATGAAGGACTCCGACTGAACCCGTCTTGCCGCTACTGATCGAAAAGGGACCCATGCGCATCGTCTCGCTCACGACCTACCTGGTGGCGCCCCGCTGGCTGTTCCTGCGCGTCGACACCGACGAGGGCATCACCGGCTGGGGCGAGCCGGTGGTCGAGGGCAGGGCGGCCACGGTGGCCGCGGCCGTGGCGGAACTGTCCGAGTACCTGGTCGGCGCCGACCCCCTGCGCATCGAGGACCACTGGCAGGTGCTCACCAAGGGCGGCTTCTACCGGGGCGGGCCGGTGTTGTCCAGCGCGGTCGCCGGCATCGACCAGGCGCTGTGGGACATCGCCGGCAAGGCCTACGGCGTGCCGGTGCACCGGCTGCTCGGCGGGCCGGTCAGAGACCGCGTCCGGGTCTACATCTGGGTCGGCGGCGACTCTCCCGCCGAGGCGTCCGACGCGGCGGCAGGGCTGGTCGAGGCCGGGTTCACCGCGCTGAAGATGAACGCCGCCGGCATCCTGCGCGCCATCGACACGGCGGCTTCCGTCAGGGCGATCGTGGACCGGCTCGCGTCGGTGCGCGCCGCGGTCGGCGACGAGGTCGACATCGCGCTGGACTTCCACGGACGGCTGAGCCTGCCCATGGCCCGCAGGGTGCTGCCACTGCTGGAGCCGTACCTGCCGTTCTTCGTGGAGGAGCCGGTCGTGCCCGAGCTCACCGGCGAGCTGGCGGCGGTCACCTCGGCCACCGCCATCCCGATCGCGGCGGGGGAGCGGCTGTACTCGCGGTGGGATTTCCGCCCCGCGCTGGAGGCGGGGATCGCGGTCGCCCAGCCGGACGTCTCGCACGCGGGCGGCATCTCCGAGACCCGGCGTATCGCCGCCATGGCCGAGGTCTACGGCGCCGCCCTCGCCCCCCACTGCCCGCTCGGCCCGATCGCCCTGGCCGCCAGCCTGCAGACCGGCTTCGCCACCCCGAACCTGCTCATCCAGGAGCAGAGCCTCGGCATCCACTACAACGAGCCCGCCGACCTGCTCGACTACCTGGTGGACCCGTCGGTGTTCAGGTACGCCGACGGGCACGTGCCGCTGCTGACCGGCCCCGGCCTCGGCATCGAGATCGACGCCGCCGCCGTCGAACGCGCCGCCGAGACCGGCCACCGCTGGCGCTCCCCGGTCTGGCGCCGCGACGACGGCGGCCTCGCCGAGTGGTGATCGCCCTGCGGGAACCACGCGCTCACGGCCACGTGGGGCGGCCCAGCGCCGCGCAGCGGGCGCGGACTGCCTCCGCCTGCGTGTCCCCGAGAGCGTCGTAGCACTCCACGGCCCGCTTCCAGGCGTCCAGCGCGGCCGCCGTATCGCCCGCCGCCGCGTGCGTCTCCCCGAGCCGGACCAGCGTCTGCGCGGCAGGGTGGAGGTCGTCGCACTCCTGGAACAGCTCGGCCGCCCGCTCGTAGCCGGCCACCGCCCGCGTGTGGTCGCCCATGGCGTCCAGCACGTAGGCGATGCTGTCCCAGGCATGCCCCTCGCCCTGGGCGTAACCGAGGTCGGCCAGGATGGCCTGCGCATGGCTGCAGTCGGTGAGCGCCTGGTCGTACTCACCGAGCTGGGCGCGCCACCAACCGGCGTTGTTCAGCGCCCGGGCCTTGCCGATGGTGTCCCCGCCCTCCTCGAAGAGCTCCAGGGCCCGCAGCGCGTGGCGGAGCTCCTCGCCGGGCCGTACCCGGCTGACCGGGACCGTCAGGCCCAGGTGCAGGTGCGCCTCCAGGACGGGCTCACCGAGGTCGCGGTGGAGCTCGATGGCCTGGTCGAAGTGCGTGACCGCCTTCTCGTCGTGGCCGAGCTTGGCGCGGGCGCGGGCCAGGCGGCTGTGACTGCCGGCCTGCGCCAGGCGGTCACCGAGCCGCGCGGCGGCGCCCAGCGCCACCGCCTCGACGTGCAGGATCTCCTCCCAGGGGCCGCGGCGCTGCATGAACTCGCCGAACCCCCAGGCCAGCTGCCAGGCGTGCCGGTCCAGCCCGGCCTCGGCCGCCTCCGACACCACCGCGGGCAGCGCCACCGACTCGGCGGCGTACCAGCGCAGGGCCTCCCCCTGCCCGGCGAAGTGCTCCACGGCGACGCCGGGGGCGGGCGGGTCCGGCTTGACGCGTTCGCGGTGCGGGTAGCAGATGGCGCTGGCCGCGCAGGCCGAGTGCAGGTAGTGGTCCAGCAGGCGGCGGGTGGCGGACCGGCGCACGGTGCGGCTGTCGGTGGCGCGGGCCTGCTCGGCGGCGTACGCGCGCAGCAGGTCGTGCAGGCGCACGCGGCCGCGGGCGGAGTGGTCGACGAGGTTGGCGCGGTCGAGGTGGTCGATCAGCTTCCGCGTACGCTCCACGGGCAGGGCGGCAAGGCTCGCCACCGCGGTCACCGGAAAGTCCGGTCCGGCCTGCCTGCCGAGATGGCGGAAGAGGCCGGCCGCCTCCTCGGTGAGCTCGCGGTAGGACCGGGCGAACACGACGCGCAGGTCGATCGCGGGGTCGGTGTCGGCGAACGGTTCCAGGCCGGTTTCCGCTCGTTCGAGGTCGGCGGCGACCTCGGCCAGGGGCAGCTCGCTCCGCCGTACCATCCGCGCCGCCACGATGGCCAGGGCCAGCGGCAGGCGCCCGCACCTGTCGATGATCAGCTCCACGGCCTCGGGCTCGGCCGCCAGGCGGGCCTCACCGACCCGGGCGGCCAGCAGGTCGCGGGCCTCCTCACGAGAAAGGACTCCCAGATGGAGGAGGGACGCTCCGACGGTGACCGACAGCGAGGGCAGCTCGGACCGGCTCGTGATCAGCGTCAGCGACCCAGGCGCGGTGGCCAGCAGCGGAGCGACCTGCTCGGCGCCGCGGGCGTCGTCGAGCATGACGAGCACCCGGCGGTCGGACACCAGACTGCGGTAGAGCCCGATCTGCGCCTCGACGCCGGAGGGCACCTGGCTCTCCGCGACGCCGAGCGCGCCGAGGAAGCGGGGCAGGACCGCGCGTGCGCCGACGGGGTCGAGGGCGCCGAGGTCGGCGTAGAGCTGGCCGCCGGGGAAACGGTCGCGGTGCAGGTGGGCCCAGCGCAGCGCCAGCGACGACTTGCCCACTCCCGGCGGTCCCGAGATCACGCACACGGCGCCGGCGGCGGCCAGCCCATCCAGCTCGGCCTTCCGGCCGACGAAGCACCCGAGGCGGACGGGCAACTGCGCGGGTACGGGACGTTCGGCCTCGGCCACCTCGCCCTGCCGCAGCAACATGCGATGGACCTGGCGCAGCGCCGTCCCTGGTTCGACGCCCAGTTCCTCGGCGAGCGTGTGGCGCACGCCGGCGAAGCAGGTCAGCGCCTCGGCCGTACGCCCCGACGCGTGCAGCGCCTCGATCAGCGCGACGGCGACCAGCTCGTCCAGCGGGTACTCCTCCGCCAGCGGCGACAGCGCCGCCACCGCGGCTCCCGGATCGGCTTCGGCCACCGAACGCGCCCACCGCAGCACGATCTCCTTCCGCTCGTCCCGCAGCCGCCGGCGGGCCCGCTCGGCCCATTCGCCCGGCAGCCCTGTCAGCGGGTCACCGTGCCACAGCGCCAGCGCCTCACTCAGCGGCGGCCGGGGATCCGGTACGGCTGCCGCCCGCTCGGCGAGGCGGCGGAACCGCGACAGGTCCACGGCGGACTCGTCCACGTCGAGCAGGTAGCCGCCGAGCTTGCGCAGCACGTCGCCGTCGTCGCCGAGCACTTCGTGGCGGAGGTGGGTGATGATCGTGTACAGGGTGTTCCGCGCGCCGGACGGGATCCGTTCGCCCCAGATGCGGGTCAGCAGCGTCTCGACGGGAACGACCCGGCCGACCTCCCAGGCGAGGGCAGCGAGTGCGAGCGCGGCCTGCGGAGGGCGCACCGCACTGGTCTGATCCGCGCGCTCCAGCTCCACCGGTCCGAGCAACCGAATCAACATGGCTTTCCAGCGTAGTCAGGGGAGATCGACTCCTCCCAGGTTGTCATGTGTTCGGAACAGCATTGAGAAGTCATTGAGAAATCGCTGAGATGCCCGGGTGAGGCTGCCAGGCGAAGGCTCCTCTTCAGGAAGCGAGGGCTCATGAACGCCTTACACGGACTCTGCGACCGCCTTGTCGCACGGCTCGTCCCCCAGGTCAAGGCCTCAGCCTTGGGGTGCTACTGGCAGTGGGACGACAAGCCGCAGCAGTGCTACAAGCGCTGGTGCTGCGAGTACATCAACGGGACCAGGTGCAACGGCTGGGTCCGCTGCTGACCGGGAACAGAAAGCAGGACGTCATGCGGGTTCTCACCAGATTCACCGATCGGCTCGTCGAACGGCTCGTCCCCCAGGTCAGGGCCGCCGCCAGCAGTTGCTGGGAGGAATATCGCACCGTGATGGGCGGCCGGTGCCAGTACCGCAGGTGCTGCACCTACAACACGGGGACCAGGTGCAACGGCTGGTCGTACTGCTAGACGCCGATCCGGTGTCGTGATCCACGGGCCGGGCCCTCTGATCAGGCCCGGCCCTCCGTACCGCGATGAGGAGATCGTGATGGTTTACGCCCTGTGGGCGGCCGTGGTGGTGCTGGCCGTGCTGTGCGCCCTCAACCTGGCGCTGGGCCTGGGCATCATCCGCAGGTTGCGCGAACACACCGAGCGCCTCAACGGCCTGTACGAGCAGGCCGGCGGCGCCCCGCCGCCCTCGCTCCTGCCCGGTGAGACGGTGGCGGAGTTCGAGGTGGAGCACGGGCTGCGCGGGCGTACGCTGGTCGGCTTCTTCTCCCCGTCGTGCGCGCCCTGCAAGGAACTGGCCCCCAAGTTCGCCGAGCTGGCCGCGACGATGCCGCGTGACCAGGTCATCGCCGTGATCGCCGGCTTCCGCGACGAGATCGGGCCGATGCGCGAACTGCTCGAACCGGTCGCCATGGTCGACACGGCCGGCCCGGACGGCGGGTCGATGGCCACGGCGTTCAAGGTGGCTGCCTTCCCCCGGGTCTTCCTCATCGACGACAGCCGTACGGTGCTCGCGACGGGACATGACCTGGCCGACGTGCTGGCCCTTACCGCCGCGCGTGGCTGAGCGGTCCTGGCCGCGCGCCCTGGCCGCCGTCACGGGGCTGGCCTGGCGCAGCGCGCCCGTGACGGTGATCCTCTACGTCGGCGCCACCCTCGCCCAGGCCGCGGTCCCCATCTCCACGACCTGGTTCACCAAAGCGCTGCTCGACGCGCTGACCACCGAGCGCGGCTCCGTGCTCGGCGCGGCGCTCGGGCTGGCCGCCAGCGGCCTGGCCGCAGGCGTGCTGCCGAGCCTGTCCACCTACGCCAACGGCGCCCTCGGCAGGGCGGTCGGCCTGCGCGCCACCGACCGGCTGTTCACCGCCACCGGGAAGTTCGCCGGGCTGCGCTACTTCGAAGACCCCGCCTTCCTGGACCGGCTGCGCCTGGCCCAGCAGTCCACCACCGACTGCCACGGGCTGCTCGGATCCGCTTTCGACGTCGGCAGGGCCGCGCTCACGGTCGCCGGGTTCCTCGGGGCGCTGGCCCTGATCAACCCGTGGATGGCCGTGATCGTGCTGGTCTCGCTCGCGCCCGCGCTCGCCGCCCAGCTACGCCTGGCCAGGCAGTACACGACGATGATGTGGCAGACCAGTCCCGCCCAGCGCAGGGAGTTCTTCTACGGCCAGCTGCTGACCGGCGTCCAGGCCGCCAAGGAGGTCCGGCTGTTCGGGATCGGCGGCTTCCTGCGCGAGCGGATGCTGGCCGAGCGCAGAGGCGTCAACCGCGCCCAGCGCGGCCTGGACCTGCGCAGGCTGGCCACGAACGGCGCGCTCGAACTGCTGGCCGCGCTGGTCGCCGGCGGTGGGCTGGTGTGGGCCGGAATGGCGGCGCGCGAAGGCAGGATCAGCGCGGGAGACGTGGTGATGTTCATCGGCGCGGTGGCCGGCACCCAGCTGGGGCTCAACACGATGGTGCACATGATCGCGCAGATGGCCCAGAGCCTGAGGATGTTCGGCCACTACCTCGACGTCACCCACACCCCGCCCGACCTGCCCGCGACGGCCACCGCCCCGCTGCCGGCGCTGCGGCGCGGCATCGAACTGCGTGACGTGTGGTTCCGGTACGGCGACGACCACCCCTACATCCTGCGCGGCGTCGACCTGTTCATCCCGTACGGCGGCACCATCGCCCTCGTCGGGCTGAACGGAGCGGGCAAGAGCACCCTGGTCAAGCTGCTGTGCCGGTTCTACGACCCCACCAAGGGCACGATCCTGTGGGACGGGGTGGACCTGCGCCGCTGCGACCCCGCCGACCTGCGCGCCAGGATCAGCGCCGTCTTCCAGGACCACATGGCCTACGACCTGTCCGCCGCCGAGAACATCGGCCTCGGGAACCTTCCCCTGATCGGCTCCGAACCCGACATCCAGGCCGCCGCCCGGCGGGCCGGCGTCCACGACACGCTCGTCGCGCTGCCGCGCGGCTACGACACCCTGCTGACCCGGCTCTTCTTCAGCGACGGCGACGAGGACTCCGCGTCCACCGGGGTCGAGCTGTCGGGCGGGCAGTGGCAGCGCATGGCCATCGCCCGCGCGCTGCTGCGCGACCGGCCCGACCTGATGATCCTCGACGAGCCCAGCTCGGGGCTGGATCCCGAAGCCGAGCACGACATCCACGTCCGGATGCGCGCCGGCCGGTCAGGGCGTACCAGCCTGCTCATCTCCCACCGGCTCAACACCGTGCGCGACGCCGACCTCATCGTCGTGCTGGAGGAGGGGCAGGTGGCCGAGCAGGGGCGGCACGAGGAACTGATGGACCGGGAGGGCCCTTACGCCAGGCTGTTCACCCTGCAGTCGGCGGGCTACGTCACGGAGCACACCGCATGAGATACGTGGTGGGAGTCGTGCTGGGCGCTGTCGCCGTCCTGGTGTGGCTGCGCGGGCGGTTCGTCACGGTCACGGTCGAGGGCGCCAGCATGGAACCCACCCTGCACCCGGGCCAGCGGCTGCTGGCCCGGCGCACCAGGGGCGTGACCGGCGAGGTCGTGATCGTGCGCAACCCGCACCCCGTTCCGCCGCTGCTGGTCAAGCGGCTGGCCGCCTGCGAAGGCGAGCGCCTGCCCGCGGTGCTGGGCGGCGGGCTGGTGCCCGCCGGGCGCGTCGCGGTCCTCGGTGACAACCCGCCCCGGAGCGTGGACTCCCGGCACTTCGGCCTGTTGCCCGCCTCTCATGTGGTGGCGGTCATCAGGTCCCTGCCGCCACGAGAGGGACGGTAGCCGATCATGCGGTACGTCGAGGTGGCGAGCGGGCTGCTGCTGGTCACGGTGTTCGCGCTCGCCCTGGCGGGCAAGGTCCGCGGCCGTCGGGCGTGGGAGGGGTTCGTCGAGTCGCTCAGGGAGATGGCCGTGATCGGCCGGGCGGTCGTCCCGATGGCCGCCGTGGCCGTCACCGCGGGGGAGGCCGCGGTGATCGTGCTGGTCCTGGTGCCGCCACGCTGGGCCGGGACGGCGGGATTCGCGCTGGCGGCGGTGCTGCTGGGCTGCTTCACCCTGGCTGTGGGCGTGGTCGCCCGCAGGCCCGCTCCGGTGCCGTGCCGTTGCTTCGGCCCCTCCGAGACACCGGTCGGCGTGGCGCACGTGGTGCGCAACCTGATCCTCGTCACGGTGTCCCTGCTCGGGCTGGTGGGATCGCTGGCGAACGACTCCGCCGACCCGGTGATCAGCGCGGCTGCCGGAACGCTGGGCGCTGTACTGGGACTGCTGCTGGCGCGATGGGACGACCTCGCGGCGCTGCTGAGGCCGTCCTGGTGAACGCCTCGCGCTCGCCTGCCGGGCGGCGTGGAACGGTCACACCAGGGCGGCGACCGCGCGCAGGGTGACGCCCGTGCCGACGAGCAGGACGAGCGCGGCGGTCATGGTGGCGCTGTAGGGGCGCAGGCGCTGCAGCCGTCCCACCAGGGTGAGGTCACCCAGCTTGCGCAGGGCGAGCGCGGCGGCCAGCAGCGTGAACGCCATGCCGAGCCCGTAGCAGACGACGGTCATGACACCAAACACGGTACGTCCCAGCGCCACCGCGCCGAGCAGGACGACCAGGGCAGACGGGCTCGGCACCAGCCCGCCGGCCACGGCCAGCGCCACCACACCACCCGACCGCCGCCCCTGCCCGTGGCCGTGACCATGCCCGTGGTCGGGGTCGGGGTCGGGGACGGGGACGGGGACGGGGCTGCGGCGGCGGGCGGAGCGGAGCAGGCCGGCGCCGATCAGGGCGATGATGAGGCCGCTGGCCACCCCGAGCCACCTCAGCACCGCCTCCCCCGTGAACGACGCGGTGAGCGTGACGAGCACGCCCAGGACCAGCACCCCCGCCGTATGGGTGGCGGTGACCGTGGCCGCGACGGCGACCGTGTCCCGCAAACGTCTGTCCCGTCCGGCGAGGTAGGCGGCCATGACGGTCTTGCCGTGGCCGGGCATCGCCGCGTGCACGGCTCCGAGCAGCAGCGACAGGAACAGGGCCAGCATGCCGAGCGGCACGGTCAGCCGGTCGGCGCCGACCAGCGTGTTCAGCCGGTCGGCCAGCAGAGCGGTGTAGCGGGTGATGGTGTCCACGCCCGGCACGGTCACGGACGTTGCGGCGTCTCCGGCACCCGGCTCCACCGTGACGCGCGCTCGGCGTACGTCGAGCGGGGAACTGAGCAGGTCGGCGGGGTAGTCGCGCAACCCGCCCGACACGCTGTGCGCCGGCACGCTGGAGGCGCTGAGCCGCACGCCGTCTCCCCGGGCCGTGATCTCCCGCCAGCCCACGGTGCCGGCGCGGTGGGTGTTGGCGAAGGTGAGGGTGAGCGGCCGGTCCACCCGCAAAGGCGCGGTCAGGCGGCACGTCAGCCTGCTGGTACGCAGCCCCGCGGCCCCCGCCTGGTAGGCGAAGGACGCCTCGGTGACCCGCCAGGCCAGCGGCCGCCCCTCCACAGTGCCCCTGACGGTGTCGCGCAGCCCAGCGCAGGCACGACGGGCGTGGGCGTCCACGGGGCCGCGTACCGGCTGCTGCAGGGTCGGGATCTCGGCGCTGTCCACAATCGAGACGAGCTCGATCCGGTCGCGGTGAATCGTCAGTCCGTCGTAGTGGTTGACGCTGAAGTTGCCCAGCGGATGCGCGGCCAGCGCTGCGGAGACCAGAGGGGCGGCCAGTGGAACGATCATGCCGTCGCCGCCAGCAGCTTGCGCGCCCGTGCGGCCCCAGCCGGGGAGAAGTGCGGGTTGATGGACAGAGCCCTGGTCAGGTGGGCGCGGGCGGAGGTGGTGTGCCCGAGCGCCTGCTCTATCTCGCCGCGGTGGTAGGCGAACAGCGCGTGGTGCCCGCCGAGCCTTTCCGCGCGGGCGGCGTACGTGGCGGCCTCGGCATGGCGGCCCGCCCGGTGCAGTGCCCAGCCCAGGGCGTCGGCGACCTCGATGCTCCGGCGCCGTTTCCACTCCGCCCGCAGGTGCCGGACCGCGGTGTCCGGATCGCCGTGATCCGCTTCGTACGTGCCCATGGCCAGGTGGTCGGTCTTCCCGGCGGCGGCTAGGAGCTTGTGCTGGGCGGTGAACACGGCGTACTGACGCCTGGCCCCCGCCCGGTCGCCGAGGTGTTCGAGCAGTTCGCCGTACTCGACGACGAACGACGGGGCCCGGGCGACGACGGCGGCGTAGCCGCGCCGCGCCTGGTCGACGTGGCCGAGCGCGGCCTGTGCGCGGGCCTTGCCCACCTGCGAGGGCACGTGCCCGGGATCGGTGGCCAGCGCCTCGGCGTAGGCGGCGAGCGCGGAGCGCGGGTCACCGGTTTCCCAGGCCAGGTCGCCGAGTTGCCCCTGGCAGAAGGCGTACTCGGCGGGGTCGCCGGCGATCGCGCACGCGCGGTGCAGCAGTTCGCGTGCGGGCCCCGGCCGCCCGTGCACCCGCTCCAGGCGTGCGGCCCTGGTGAAGGAGGCGAAGTCGGGGCGGCCGTCGAGCATGTGCCGCAACGTGCTCTCGGCCTGGCGGTAGTGGCCGAGTTCGAGGTGGGCGTCGGTGAGCACGCCGTAGAGCGGCCAGCGGTAGGGGGCGGCCTTGCGGGCCCGTTCGGCCCATCGGACCGCGCCGGCGAAGTCGTGCCCGGCGTTGGCCAGCGCGCCCATGCCGATCACGGCGTCGATGTACGGCTCACCGTCGCCCGTGGGCAGGCGCATCGAACGTTCGAACGCGCCCTTGGCCTTGGCGTGGTAGGCGCCGTCGGCGGTGCGGCGGGCCTGCTCCAGGTACAGGAAGCCGAGGCCCGCCCAGGCCGCCGCGTCGTCCGGGTGACGGCGCAGGCGGTTCTGGGCGTCCTCGATGGACCCGGCCAGGTCGTGCGGCGACCACCCCGCCTGCCTGGGCGTTGGTTCGTCCCGGCGCAGGGCGCCGCCGGGGGCGTACAGGGCCAGCAGCACGCATCCCAGCAGCAGGCATCCCAGCAGGGGCAACGATCGCCGTATACGACTCATCTGATCGGGTGTCCTCGGTGTGGGCTCAGACGGCGGTGACGGGCAGCGCCAGGTAGGGGAAGCTGCCGGAGATGGGTTTGTACAGGAATGCCGGGTTGTCCTCGGCGATGAGGCCCGGAGCGCCGGGGCCCGCGGGCTCGCCCAGGAGCATGCGCAGGTTGACGGTCACGACGTCGTCGATGAGGCGGCGGCCGTTGGGGTAGCCCTGCTCGTCGCCCTTGAGCAGGCCGTACTTGTCCGGCTCAGCGGCGACGGGCGTGCTCATGTTGAGGCGCAGCTCCTCCGCCTTGGCGATGCGCGAGACGTCCCGGTTCAGCAGGTGGGAGTTGAGGTCCCGGTCGATCGGCCCGTCGCCCCGCGTGGTCAGGCCGGTGAGGTAGATCTCCTCCAGGTCCTTGCGCGGGGTCGGCGGCGCCGCGACCTTGGCTTGTTTCGCGACGACCTCGGCCTGGCCGGGGTCGAGCGTGGAGGGCACGACCAGCCCGCCGCTCTCGTCGCCGTCGGGCCGCAGCGTGTTGAAGCGGTCGCGCTGCTTCAGCGGAATGATGACCTCGTTGAAGTTGGGGTTGCCCAGCCGCGAGACCTGCTTGAAGCCGGCGGACTCTGAGCCGAGCACGCCGCTGGACCTGCGGGAGGCGGTGGTCCAGACGCCTATGACGGGGTTGGCCGCGGGGTCGCCGCCGAGCGCCAGCTCCGACTTGGGGATCTGCAGGGCCAGCGAGCTGACGTTGAGCGGCACGCCGGTCTTGACCGGGAAGAACGGCAGCCCGAACCTGAGCAGGTTGACCGCGTGGTTGTCGGAGTAGAACGGGTCGGCGGCCGTGCCGGTGAAGACCTTGCCCCCTCCCGGCAGGTCACGGACGGCCTTGCGGCGCAGCTCCGGATAGTTCGGCGTGGCCAGGGCGCCCATGTCGGTGGGAGCGACATAACCGTCGCGCACGAGCGTCTCCCACTTGCTGTCGCGCAGCCTGGTCAGCGTGTAGCTCTGCTCGACCAGGGCGTCGGCCGGACCCGCCTGGTGCTTGCGGACCAAGGAGGGCACCGGCAGCCCCTTGGTGGTGAACGTCCAGCGGTAGGTGACGGCGGCCCGGCCGGTGCCGGTGTTGTCGATGTGCACCTCGTAGCGGGCGCCGGTGTCGAACTGGTAGGGCTTGTTCGGCACCTGGAAAGGGATGTAGTTGGCCACGATCGTGACCGTGTCCTGGCGTTCGGGGCTGATGAAGGCGTACAGGTCGGTCGCGTCGACCTGCTTGTCCCGGGTGGTCGCGGGGGCGTCCCAGTGGCTGGTCGCCGTGCCCGGCCGCATGGAGGGGCCGAGCAGCACCGTGGTCGTCAGCATGGCTATGGCGGCGCCGCCGGTGGTGGCCCACGTCCACCGGCTTCTCGCGCTGGTCACTTGCATCTGTCTCTCGTTTCGCCGGCACCCGGCCGTGCCCGCGGGCACGGCCGGGCGGATCTCAGGTCTGGGGAGGTCGCCCTACGGCACGTACTGGACGACCGCGTCGAGGTTGGCCAGGTAGGCGCCCTCGTTCAGCGGGATGCCGGTGAGCTGCCTGACGGTCCGGCTGAGGTAGGGGCTGACATAGAACGGCCAGTGCTTGGGCCCGATGCCGCCTTCGAGCGGCCGGGGCGTGGGAACGTACGGGGCGAACTCCGACAGCCGGTAGGTGGCCACGAGCTGCTCGCCCTGGGGCCGGCCGTCGATCTCGACCTGAGCGTGCGCGCCGTCGGGGCGCAGGTAGATGTCGTGGATGGCGACCCTGTGCCCGCTCCTGACGTCGTTGATGACGAACCCGCCGGGGTAGTAGACGCCGTTGCACGGGTCGATGTGGTCCTGCTTCCACCCGATGGGCATGTAGATGCCCCTGTTGCCGGGCTTGGCCTGTATGGGGGCGAGGCCCTCCACCCGGGCGCCGCGCTCGTCGAGGAGCCTGATGATGTCGTTGCCGAAATCGAAGTTCGCGTGCCCCTTCGGGCCGAAGTAGGGGAACTCGAAACACGTGGCGCTCGGCGGCTGAATGGACGGGCTGCCGGGGATCGCGGGAGCGGCCCCCGCGGGGGCGGCCGTCGCCGCGATTATCGCGGCGCCGATCATGAGTGTTCCGGTAATGCGGGAAAGGGTGCGCATGGCTGTCGTCCTTTCGTTGTCACGAGACGGTCAAACGCCTCTGACCTGCAATGACATACTCAACGTAGTGAAGATGTCACTCCTTGTAAAGGGAGCGTAAATGCAGTCATCGAAAGGCCGGCACCGGTAAATCGGGTGCACAAAAACAATGCGTGGCGTGGCCAGTTGTGCGGGGTGCAAAAGGAGAAAGGCGCCCGGTTTTGGGGGCGCCTTATGGTGGCCTCAGATTCCGGTGGCTGGGGAGGGTGGGACGGTGGCCGTGGGGGTCGCGCGCATGCTGGTTGCTCCTTGGAGGGAGATGGGGAGGCGCAGCTGGGCGGCGCCGGGGCGCCGCGCTCACATAGTGTAGTTATACCACTGCACAGAGCCTCGGTCAGCGGTCGACGGCGCAGGCGTCCCTGTTGAGGGAGAACCTGCTCGGCAGGGACGTGTCGCCCGTGTGGCTGACGAGATAACCCAGCGTGACGCTGCCGCCAGGGGCGATGGAGCCGTTGTGGGCGGCGTTGACCGCGGTGACGATGTCGCCGCTCTGGGTGAGGTCGGTGTTCCAGTCGGAGATGACGGTCTGCCCGCGCGAGAGGGGAAATCTCAGCGTCCACCCGTTGATCGGGGTGGTGCCGGTGTTGGTGATGGTGAGGTCGACGGTCATGCCGCCACCCCAGGTCTGCGTGGTGTGCCCGATGAGGCAGGCCGGCTTCGCGCGTTCGAACGAGACGCGGTGCAGGCCCCCGGGAAGGTCGTTGACGACGTACAGCTCGCCCTCCGGCGTGGCGCCGAACGCGGTGACCTGCGTCGGCGTCTGGCCGATCTCGGCCTGGTGATAGCCGCCCGCGCCGTCCTCGCGCAGCGCCCACACGGTGGAGGAGCAGTAGTCGGTGGCGATGTAGGTGCCGCCGACCAGGTCGGCGAACTCCTCGCCGTGATAGACCTGCCCGCCGATGACCGCGCAGCCGCCGGTGTGCGGGGAGTAGGTGAAGACCGGCTCGGTGTAGTCGGCGCCGGAGTCGCACTGGGTCTCGTCGAACACCTCCAGCCCCTCGTAGCAGGACCAGCCGAGGTTCGCGCCGGACTGCCGTCCGGGCTTGATGTGGTTGATCTCCTCCCACCTGCCCTGGCCGACGTCGGCGATCCACATCGAGCCGTCCGCCGGGTCGACGGAGAAGCGCCAGGGGTTGCGCCCGCCGTACATCCAGATCTCCTCGCGCGCGCCCGCGACGCCGGCGAACGGGTTGTCCTCGGGTACGCAGTAGGCCAGGTCGCCGCAGCTCCGGCTGACGTCGATGCGCAGGATCTTGCCCAGCAGGGTGTCCACGCGCTGCCCGGAGTCGAAGGGGTCGCCTGAGCCGCCGCCGTCGCCGATGCTCATGTACAGGTTGCCGTCGGTGCCGAAGGTGATCTGGCCGCCGTTGTGGTTGCTGTTCTCGGCGTGCTCCTGGGAGAGCAGGGGTTCGAGGTTCGCGTCGTCCAGCCCGTACCGTGCCAGGGTCACCGCGCCGTCCGGCAGCGCCGTGTAGGCGAGGTACACGTCATGGCTCTCGGCGAAGTCGGGAGAGAGGGCGATGCCGAGCAGCCCGCGCTCGTTGCCGGACTCGTCCACCGACGCCGTGATGTCGATGATCGGGGTCTGGCCGAGACCGGTGTCCGGGTGGTAGACCCGCACGGTCCCGCGCTTCTCGGTGACGAACAGCCTGTCCGTCCCGTCATCGGGTGCGGCGATGGCGGTGGGGCGGCGTAAACCGAAGGCGACCTGGGTGATGACCGTGTTGATCTCCTCCAGCGGCACCTCGGAGACGGACGTCGCCGCGGCGACCGGTGGGGTGAGCACGCCCACGGGGGCGAGCAGCGGCAGGGTCAGGGCGAGCAGTGCGGGGGCGGCCCAGCGTTTACCTGGCATGAGGGACTCCAGAGGCGAGGCGTCGTCGGATCGGACGGTATAGGCTCGCCCGCCGTCCCAACCAGGGCGGCGATCAAGATGTACGCGCGGAGCTGACGCGCCAGGCCATTGACACCATCTCACCTGCGGTGATGCGACATCCTCCGGCAAGGGCCGCCACCGGCCGCATGAAACGTACATCGCCCAGCGCGCGCGTGGCCGCCCGTTCGAGGCGCTGCTGTCCGCCGTCCGTGTGGGCGGTGCTGGCCGGTGCGGACTCGGTCGACGTCGAGGCGCTCAGTCAACAACCGCGAGGTGGTCGGCGGCGCCCCCGTGCCACTCGATCATGAAAAGGGTGGCGTCGTCGCTGGTGCGTTCGCTCCGTTCCTGCTTCAGCGTGTGGGAGAGCCGACGCAGATCCGCCCGCACTCCCTCCGACGCTTCTTCCCCCAGGCGCTTGACGCAGCGGATGAGGCGTTCCTCACCAAACGGCTCGCCACCGGCGACGCGCTCCTCGATGATGCCGTCGGTGTAGCACAGCACCCGGTCGTCCCGCTGGAGCATGTGCACTGCGATCCGGGGCTCCTCTCCGCCGAAGCCTACGGGCAACGTCGTCGCGCTCTCCAGCGTGCGCGCGACCCGGCCATCGCGGATCAGCAGCGGCGCGGGGTGTCCCGCGTTGACCAGCTCCAGCTCACCGGTGGTGATGTTCACCTGCATCAGCTGCGCCGTGACGAAGTGGTCAGGCCCGAACTGCCGGGAGATGGCATCGTCCATGAAGGCGTACTTCTCCGCCAGGCTGATGAACACGCGCCGGGCATGCCGGTAGGCGCCGATGGCGATGGTCGCCATCGAGGCGGCGTCCAGGCCGTGGCCCATCGCGTCGATCACGGCCACTTGCAGGATGTTGTCGTTCAGGGCGTAGTCGAAGCTGTCGCCGGCGACGCGGTAGGCGGGCTCCAGGATGCCGGCCACCTCGATCTGCGGCACGGACATCGACAGCGGCGGCAGCAGGCTCCATTGGATCTCCGCGGACACGCTCATCGGCTCCCGGCGCCGGGTCAGGAAGAACTGGTCGGTGTAGGCGTTCTTGGTGACCAGCATGTCGGCGACCAGACCGGCGAGCCGGCGTAGCAGGCGCCGGTCGTCGTCGGTGACGGCGTCCAGGGTCAGGGCCATCACCCCCACCTGATCGCTTCCGTCCAGCAGGGGCAGGTACATCCGTACGCCTCTGACCTGCGCAACCTCGACGACATCCGCGCTCAGGAAGGCCCGGCCGGCGGGGGAGTCGGCCATCGGCTTGGGCTGGCCCATGTGCAGCTTCCTGCCCGAAAGCGGCACCAGCAGCTCTTGGGCGTAGTCCTGGAGCAGGATCGAGACGTCACGGCCGCCAACCCTGGCCACTTCCTCCGCGATCAGCGGGGCGATCAGCTGCGGCGGCATCAGCCGTGCCCTGTCCAGCAGCAGGCCGAGCAGGCGCTCACCGAAACCCTCCGACCGGTCCACGATCTCCTCGCCCATGGCCGGGCTCACCCCCTCTTCCCCCGCCACTGACTTCATCTTCGGACGACGCTCGCGCTCCGGTGAGAGGTTCACCGAGGACATCGCCCGGCTGGCCACTGTCAGGGCGTGTCGTGGCAGCCCGCCGCTACAGGTACTGACCCGCCTCGGCGCTGGCTGTCTTCGACACACGCGCCGACACCACGTTGGCGAGGTTGATGACCACGCCGTTCACTTCGGTCTCACGGCCATATCTCGCTCGCATCAACACCAGGCCGCGCCGCTCGTCCATGGCACGGGCGATCGCCGCCACCGCCTCCGGTTCCCCGTCGAAGTCCCCGCTCATCACGGAGACGTCTTCGCCGCTTATCAGGTGGAATCGAATGATCAGTGCGACATTCTCCGGCACGGTCGGCTCCTTTCACCAGAATCCGCAAGGGACCTCCTGCCCAGGGTCGAATGCTGTAGGCGGCTGCCCTCCACATTCGCCTCCTGCGGGGCGGACGCGGTGCCCTCCAATCAAGCTGGGACACGGAAGTGACCATCGCGGCACCCGCTGCGCACCGGTTTGTTGCTCTGGTCAGTGGTCGATGATGAGGGCGTCCAAGGCGGCTTCCTTGTCGACTTCGCTCGGCAGGGCGTAGCGGCGTGTTTCTGGAAGCTGATCCGGCTGGTTGCGTGATCTTGAGGGCATGTTTCCGGAAACCACCTGGTCAGCCTACTTCCAGAATTGGGAAATTCTGGAAGTAGGAGGTAAGATAAACGTACCGAGGACTTTTCGAGCGTTGGCACTCAGGTCTGCGTCGCCCCCGGCGAACCACCACCGGCCTCTTCGGGGGCCCGGACAGGTCAGGCGACCATGACGCCGACACTTCTTTCTCCACCCGCACCGCTCAGCTCCACCTCATCCGCGATCCCCCGGGTCGATTCTGCGCTACGGCTCGGTCTCCATCCGGTGCTGGATCGGCGAGCTGTGGTGGACGGGGCCTGGTGGCCCTACTCCCGCGACGCGGCCACCGAACTGCCCGGCCTCATCGCCGCCGTCGACCGGCTGCTTGGCCGTGTAACGCTCCGCATCGGCCTGCATGGCGATGCGTGGCAGAGCATCCCGCACCGCATCCCGGCACGCGGGCGTCAGGTCCGCGTCGGCTGGTTCCGCCACACCGACCCGCGCCTGATCACTCTCATCTTCGCGGCCGGCGACCCGATCGTCCTGCTGGTCATCCCGCCGGACACCGCCGCCGGTCCCGCTGAGGCCACGCTCAAGCTCACCGCCCAGGACACCGCCGGCTTGAGCGTCGACGACGCTCTCACAGGCGCGCGTTTGCCGCCCGATCCCGTTCCGCCTCTGAGCGGGACGGCCGCCGACGGCACGGCCCGCTGGGAGAATGAGGGCGGGTCAGTCACCGGTCAGCAGCCGCCCTCCCTACCAGACGGCCATCAGCACCGGCGTAACCCGCGTTCCGTCTGCCGACCGGATCAGACGGTAGAAGGACCCGCCCGTTCCGGCGGACCGATCTCCAGCCGGCAGGCATCTCATCCCATTCCAGCTTCTCCAAAGGAATCCGCCATAACTGTCATCGACATCGCGCCACTCGGCGTGGCCGACCGGTCAAAGCCGACCACCGTTCATCTGTCCGGAGAGATCGACATCTTCACCAGCGCAGCGCTCCGCCGTCAACTGCTGAGCACGCTGCACTACAGCACGAGCCTGCTCATCCTCGACCTGTCGCAGGTGTCCTTCTGCGACGCCGGCGGCGTGGGCGTCCTGGTCGGCATCCAGCGCCGCGCCCGGTCGATGGGCATCACCTTGGCGCTGAAAGCGCCCCGCCCGTTCATGTCCCGGCTGCTGCACATCACCGGCCTGGACCGCAGCCTGCCGATGGTGGCGTGACCGGGGTGGGCGCCCAGGCCCCGGCATACGACGGGCGATCTCCGTTCCCGCACGCCGAGCAGCGCCTCAATGTCCATGCCGGGCAGGTGGCACTGACGATCACGATCGTCATCGCGCCGTTCATCGCGCTGGGTGCCGGAATCTGGCTGGCGTGGGGAAGGGGGATCACCCTCACCGACCTGCTGCTGACCGCCGTCTTCTACATCGTGACCGGGCTGGGAGTGACGGTCGGCTTCCATCGGCTGCTGACTCACCGCTCCTTCACCGCCCGCCCCTGGCTACGCATCGTCCTGGCCATGGCCGGATCGATGAGCTTCCAGGGCAACCTCATCGACTGGGTGGCCGTCCACCGCCGCCACCACGCCTTCACCGACCAGCCCGGCGACCCGCACTCCCCCTACCGCTACGGCACCGGTCCTGGCGGGCAACTGCGCGGCCTGGCCCACGCCCACCTGGGCTGGCTGTTCTCCAGCGAACCCACCTCAGCCGCACGGTATGCCCCTGACCTGCTGCGCAACGACCCGGCCATGCTGCGCATCTCACGCGCCTTCCCCGCCTTGTGCGCCGCCTCCCTGCTCCTGCCGTTTGCGGCGGGCTGGGCGATCAGCGGCAGCCCGTACGGCGGGCTGACCGCGTTCATCTGGGCCGGCCTGGTCCGCATCGCCCTGCTGCAACACGTCACCTGGAGCGTCAACTCCCTGTGCCACATGATCGGCGAGCGGCCGCACACCACCCGCCGCCACGACCGCTCCACCGACCTGTGGCCGCTGGCCCTGCTGTCCTTCGGAGAAAGCTGGCACAACGGCCACCACAGCCAGCCCAACTGCGCCCGGCACGGCCGAAGCGGCCGACAAATCGACCCTTCCGCCGCCCTCATCAGCCTGTTCGAACGCCTGAACTGGGCCACCAACGTGCACTGGCAGCCCCCCGAAATCCTCGGCCACCAACGCACGGTGGCCGGCAAACACACTCTGCGCGCCAGCATCCCACGCCCCGGCGAGACAAGAGACCCCGCATAGTCGGTAGTGAAGTGCGCCGATCGGCAGACGTCACAGTAGTCAGCCACGGATCCGGACCATTCGAGTCCTCCGCGTCAGGCCGAGGGACGGTCGTGGAGCAGGGCGGCCAGTTCCACCCGCGAGGTCACGCCCAGCTTGGGGAAGGCCTTGTAGAGGTGGTAGGCGACCGTACGAGGGCTGAGGAACAGGTGCGCGGCGATCTCCCTGTTGCTGGCGCCGGTGGTCGCCATCCGCACGACCTGGAGCTCCTGGGGCGTGAGCGCGGCCAGTCCGGCCGTGGCCGTGGCGGCGGGCTTGGAGCCGTGGCCGGTGGCGCGGAGTTCGGCGCTCGCGCGCTCCGCCCACGCCGTGGCGCCGAGCCGGTCGAAGGCCTCGAACGCGGCCTGCAGGGGTTCGCGGGCGTCGGCGCGGCGGCGTGCGCGGCGCAGCCACTCGCCGTAGGCCAGACGCGTGCGAGCGTGGTCGAAGGCCCGTGGCCGGCCGGAGAGCCCGGCGCGGTCATGGAGTTCGAGAGCCCGTTCGAAGTGGTTTTCCGCGTCGTCGTGGTCGGCGAGCAGCGCGGAGCAGCGGTGCAGCGCGGCCAGTGTCCAGTCGCGGCGCACCCTGGCCGACCAGGCGGCGTAGCGCGCCAGGTGCGGCCGGGCCAGGTCGGCCCTGCCCGCTCTGGCCGCGGCCTCGACCAGGTCGGGGGTCTGCATGATGGCGATCAGCGGATGGCCGCCGCTCACCGCGGCATGGGGCAGGAGGTGGGCCAGCGCCTCGTCGGCGTGGCCGAGCGAGAGGTCGAGCAGCCCCAGCGCCCACGAGGCGATGGCGGCGCTCGGCGGGATGCGCTGCGCCTCGGCGTGGCGCAGGCAGAGCATGGCCCGTTCACGGCACGACTCCTCCTCACCCGCCACCGCGTCCAGCCAGGCGAGCACCCCTCTGAAGTGGCAGGCGCGGTTGTCCTGGCCCAGCTCCACGGCCAGGTCGAGCCCTTCGGCGGCGGTGGCCGCGGCGAAGTGGTGGCGGCCGGACAGCAGTTCGGCCGAGGCGAGCAGCTGCAGCGCGAGGGGCAGCCAGCCGATGCGGCCCGCGGCCCGGCAGGCCCGCACCGCCTCGCCCGCCACGTCGGTCAGCCCCACGTCGTCGCCCACCATGGCGGCGGCCGCGGTCATGATCGCGCCGAGGGGCGTCTCGGGGGTGACCGCGCCGAGCGGCGGCCTGGCGTTCTCCATGCCGTCCACCGGGTGGTCGGCGCCGTCGACGACCTGGCCGAGGGCGAGCACCGTGCCGACCAGAGGCGTGAGCGGGCTGCCGTGCGGGAGAGGGACGGCGGCCAGCGCCTCGGAGGCCGAGCGCGTACGTGCCGGGTCGTTGAGGAACCAGCCGTTCTTCACGGCGTCGAGCAGCATGGTGGCGGCGAGTTCCGGATGCGTCCTCGCGATGGGCGCGGAGCGGTCGAGCAGCAGGCGGTGGACGTCGGCCGGGGAGCCGCGGTCGAAGGCGGCGCTCGCGCGGAGCAGGCCGAGCCTGGCCCGGCCCTCCGGGCCGGCGCCGGCGCGCTCCGCCTGGCCGGCGAGCGCCTCGGCGAGCTCGGGGTCGCCCGACGTGCCGGCGGCCTCCGCCGCGGAGACGAGCAGGGCGGCCCGGTCAGGAGCCGAGGCGGTCAGCCACGCCGCCCGCTCCAGCGCGACTGCCGCGGTGCCCGGAGCTCCGCGGCGCAGCGCGCGCAGGGCGCCGCGTTCGAGGTCGCGGGCCACCTCGGCGTCGGGTCCCGTCGCCGCGGCGGCGCGGTGCCAGGCTCCGCGTTCGGGATCGAGCGCTCTGGCCAGCGCCCGGTGCACGGCGAGCCGCCGGCTGAAGGGCGCGTCGTGGTAGACGGCGGTCCTGACGAGGGGGTGGCGGAACACCACGCGGCGGCCGTCGGCGGTGTCCTCGATCGTGACGATGCCCGCCCTCTCCGCGGCGTCCAGCGCCTGCGCGCGTACGCCCAGCTCGCCGGCCGCGCGGAGGACGGCGGCGAGCTCGCCGCCGTCCTCGGCTGCGGCCACGAGCAGCAGCGTGGCCGTGTCCGCGGGGAGGTCGCGAACGCGGTCGGCGTACAGGCGGCGCAGGTGGTCGGGGATCGGCAGCGGGCCGAGCAGCGGGGTGTGGGCGGTGCGCTGGTCCGCGGTGAGCGCCGTGGGCAGGTCGGCGAGGGCCAGGGGGTTGCCGCCGGCCGCGGCGGCGATCCGCTCGCGTACGTGCGCGGCCAGCTCCGGGTGCCGCTCGGCGAGGAAGGCGGAGGCGGAGGCGTGGTCGAGCCCTCGCACGGGCAGCTCGGGCAGCCCGGGGAAACGTGCGGGGTGGCCGTCGCGGACCGCGAACAGCAGCCCGATCGACTCGCCGGTCAGCCGCCGGCCCACGAACCCCAGCGCGTCGGCGGACGGCACGTCGAGCCAGTGCGCGTCGTCCACCACGCAGAGCACGGGGGTTTCCTCGGCCGCGTCGCCCAGCAACGTGAGCATGCCCAGCGAGACCAGCAACCGCCCGCCCGCGCCTTCCGCCGCCGGGCCGCCGTCGCCGGGCCCGGCCAGGCCGAAGGCGCGGGACAGCGCGGCGGCCTGCGGGCCAGGGAGCGCGCGAACGCCTGGGAGCAGGGGGCGCAGGAGCTGGTGCAGAGCGGCGAAGGGCAGGTCGGCCTCGCTCTCGACGCCGTGGACGCGCAGCACGCGGACGCCCTCCGCCCGGCCGGCGGAGTGGTCGAGGAGGGCGGTCTTGCCCGTGCCGGGCTCGCCGGTCAGCAGGAGCGCTCCGCTGCCGCCCGCCCGGACCGCCTCGATGAGGTGCTGGATCCGGCGGAGCTCCGCGTCGCGCCCGTACAGCATGTCTCGGAACCCTAGCCCACGGTCCGCGACCTCCCGCATCCCCACTGTTCGGTTGACGGATTCGGGACCCGGCCGGCTCCTCCTACCGTCGGGGTCCGTAATCACGAGAGGTCAGGGGGTGGCCGGAATGAAGGATCGCGGTGCCGTGGTCGTCACGGGCGCTTCGTCGGGCATCGGCAGGACGACCACGCTGGCGCTGGCCAGGGTGGGGTTCACCGTGTTCGCCGGGGTCAGGAGCGACGCCGCGGCCCAGGAGGTGGCGGCGCTGGCGCCGGGCAGGACGTTGCCGCTGCGGCTCGACGTCACCGACGGACATCTGATCGCGGAGGCGGTCGCGACGGTGTCCGATCACGTGGGCTCCGGCGGGCTGTCCGGCGTGGTGAACAACGCGGGCACCGGCTCGCCGTACCCGCTGGAGCTGATCCCGCTGGACGACCTGCGGCGCGAGCTGGAGGTCAACCTCGTCGGGCAGCTCGCGGTGGCCCAGGCCTTCCTGCCGTTGTTGCGCAGGGGAGCCGGACGGCTGGTGAACGTGGGCTCCGAGGGCGGGCGGATCACGCTGCCGTACATCGCCCCGGTCACCATGCCGAAACACGCGCTCGTGTCGCTCACCGACGCGCTGCGCATGGAGCTGCGCCCGTGGGGGATCCACGTGGTGCTGGTCGAGCCCGGCGCGACCGCGACCGCGGCGCCGGGCAAGATGATCGCCGCCGCCCGGCGGCTCGTCGACGGCCTGCCCGAGCAGGGCAGGCAGCTGTACGGCGAGTCGTTCGGCGCGGTCGTCGACCGGATCGCCGAGCGCAGCGACCGCGGCAGCCCGCCCGACGTGATCGCCCGCGCGATCCTGCGCGCGCTGACCGCGCCCCGCCCGGCGACCCGATATCCCGCGGGCGGGCACGCCAAGCTGCTCACCAAGCTGCCCCGGCTGCTGCCCGACCGCCTGCTCGACCGGCTCTTCCTGCGGATGCTCGGCATGGACCCGGCCTTCGGCGGCCGGCGGCACGAAGCCCGCCCCCGGCCCGCGACCCGAAAGCGAGATGGACGATGACCACTCTGCCCACTGACCCGATCACCTCGCTGGACGCGGACTTCGCTCCGATGGCGTTGCAGGTCGGCGAGTCGATGCTGGCCGTACCAGGACTGAGCATCCGGGAGAAGATGTTCACCTGGATCACCAGCGACGTGTGCGACGGCAATCTCGGGTTGCCGTTCGAGACGCATCTCAAGGTGCTGACCACCGCGGGCGGGGCCTCCTGGCAGACGGTCAGGGAGGTGCTGCGCCACCTGGCGCCGTACGCGGGCTACCCGGCCGTGGTGCGGGCGTTCGTCCGCCTGGCCGAGATCGAGGCCGCGCACCCGGAGGTGAAGGGCGTAGATCTGCCCGCGCCGGAAGCGTGGGAGCCTCCCGCCTACCCGGAGGGCGCCGACGCCGGGCTCGCCGCCTTCGCCACCGATCAGGCCGGGCGGCGGTGGGGGCGGCCGTACCTGACGCCGCGCGAGCGCGCGCTGATCTGCGTGGCCGCCGACGTCGTCCAGCAGACGCTCGGCACGCCCTTCCGCACGCACGTGGAGGCCGCCCGGCGCGCCGGCGTGGAAGGGGAGGAGCTGCGGTGGCTGCTGCGCATGATGGCCGAGCTGAGCGTCGGCCGGTCCATCGAGGCGATGGAGCGGCTCGACGCGTACCTGAAGGGGGGCACGTCGTGAGCGAGGACTTCCCGATGCCACGGGCCTGCCCGTTCGACCCGCCGCCCCGGTACGCCGAGCTCCGCGAGAGCGCGCCGGTCACCCGCGTCTCGATCCCCGGCGGCAGGACGGCCTGGCTGGTCACCGGTCACGCGAACGTACGCGCCGTGCTGTCGAACCCGCATGTCAGCTCCGACCGTACGCATCCCGGCTTCCCCCTGGTCATGCCCGGGTTCGGGCGGCACCTCAGGGGCTCGATCCTGACCATGGACCCGCCGGAGCACAACAGCCACCGGCGGATGGTCACCACCGAGTTCACGGTCAGGCGGGTGCAGGGCATGCGTCCCCGCGTGCAGGAGATCGTGGACGGGCGGATCGACGAGCTGCTGGCCGGGCCGCGCCCCGCGGACCTGGTGCAGGCGCTGTCCTTGCCGGTCCCGTCGCTGGTGATCTGCGAGCTGCTCGGCGTGCCGTACGGCGAGCGAGGGTTCTTCCACGCCCGCACGGCGGAGATCGTCAACAAGGGCACCACGGCCGAGCGGCGCGCGGCGGCGATGGGCGAGGTGCGCCGCTTCCTGCACCGGCTGGTCGGCGAGAAGGTTCGCGACCCTGGCGATGACCTGCTGAGTCGCCTGGTCGTGAAATACCAGGAAGCGGACATGTTCGACCATGAGGCGATGTCCGGGATGGCGCTCACGCTGCTGATCGCCGGGCACGAGACCACGGCGAACATGATCTCGCTCGGGACGCTCGCCCTCCTGGAGAACCCGGACCTGCTCGCCGAGCTTCAGGCGGACCCGACGCTCATGCCCGGCGCGGTCGAGGAGCTGCTGCGCTACTTCACCATCGTCGACCAGGCCACCTCCCGGGTGGCGACGCGGGACATGGAGGTGGACGGCGTGCTCATCCGCGCCGGAGAGGGCGTCATCGCCGCCGCCTCGTCGGCCAACCGCGACCCCCGCGCCTTCGAGGACCCGGACACCCTCGACGTCCACCGCTCCGCCCGCGGACATCTCGCCTTCGGCTTCGGCATCCACCAGTGCCTGGGGCAGAACCTGGCCCGGCTGGAGCTGGAGATCGTCTACACCACGCTGTTCCGCCGCGTCCCCGGCCTGAGGCCGGCCGTGCCGTTCGACGAGCTGCCGTTCAAGCAGGACGCGAACGTGTACGGGCTGCACCGCCTCCCGGTGACGTGGTGAGCGGCGTGCCTGCCGGCATGGAGGTCGGCGTCGACCAGGACCTGTGCTGCGCCGCCGGCCAGTGCGTGCTGATCGCGCCCGACGTGTTCGACCAGCGTGCGGAGGACGGCGTCGTGGTCCTGCTCGACCCGGCGCCGCCGCCCGGACTGCACGACGCCGTGCGCGAGGCCGCCCAGGTCTGCCCGGCCATGGCCATCTCGGTACGGGAGGCGCCGTGACCGTCCACGACCATGTGGTCGTGGTGGGCGCCTCGGTCGCGGGCATCACCGCGGCCGAGGCGCTGCGCCGCAACGGCCACAGGGGGAGGCTGACCGTCGTCGGCGCGGAACACCGCGCTCCCTACGACCGGCCGCCGCTGTCGAAGCAGGTGCTGTCCGGGGCGTGGCCGCCGGAGCGGATCGTGTTGCGGCCGCGGGATCGGCTCGCCGCGCTCGACCTCGACCTGCGCCTCGGCGTGGCCGCGACCGGCTTGGACCACGACGGGCGCAGGCTGCGCGTGACCTCTGGCGGCCCGCTCGGCTATGACGCGCTGATCATCGCCACCGGCGTGCTGCCCCGCCGCCTGCCGGGCGACGACCTGGCCGGTGTGCACTACCTCCGCACGCTCGACGACGCCCTCGCGTTGCGTGCCCGGCTCCAGCCGGGGGCGCGCCTGCTGGTCGCCGGCGCGGGCTTCATCGGCGCGGAGGCCGCCGCCGTGGCCGCCGGTCTCGGCGTGCACGTGACCATGGTCGAGCCCGGCCCCGCGCCGATGGCCGGCGTGCTCGGGGCCGAGCTGGGCGGGATGCTGGCCGAGGTGCACGCGGAGCGCGGCGTGCACGTCCGCTGCGGCACCGCGATCGCGGCCCTGACCGGTTCCGCCGCGGGGGAGGTGACGGGCGCGGAGCTTACCGACGGCACGCATATCGCCGCGGACGCCGTCCTGGTCGGCGTCGGCACCGTTCCGGCGACGGCGTGGCTGTCCGGCAGCACCATCCCCCTGAGCGGCGGCGTGGTGGAGTGCGACGCGTACGGTCAGGCGGTCCCCGCCGTGTACGCGGCCGGAGACGTCTGCGCCTGGCACCACCCGCGCTACGCCGGACGTATCCGCGTCGAGCACCGTACGAGCGCCGCCGAACAGGGCGCCCTGGCCGCCGCCAACCTGCTGGCCGCCCCGGACGCCCGCCGCCCGCTGACCGGCATCCCGTACTTCTGGTCCGACCAGTACGACCTGAAGATCCAGGCGTTCGGCCTGGTCAGCGCCGGATGCGAGGTGGAGGTCGGGCACGGCGGCACGGCCGAGCGCCGCCTGGTGGCCGCCTATTCCCGCGAGGGCCGCACCGTGGGCCTCGTCGGCATCGGCATGCCCCGGCAACTGCGCGCCTGCCGCACCCTGCTCGCGTCCGGCGCGGCGTGATCCCGATCAGGCGGACGGCAGCCCGGGCGCGCCGGTGCGGGCCGGGGTGCGGGTGGTGCAGGACACCATCAGGGCCACCCGCCGACGGATCGCCGGTACGAGCCCGGCCAGCGCGAATGCCGACGTCCGCAGCACGTGCACGGCCACGGTGTCGAGGGTGACCAGCCGCATGATGCGGTCGGTGAAGGCGACGACCTGCCGGGCCGCGTCCATCCGGCGGCGCCGGTAGCCGGCCAGCGCGGTGGCCGCGTCCTCGCCCCGGTGGATCGTGGCCAGGGTGGCGGCCAGGTCGTGGGCGTCCTGGATGCCGGTGTTCATGCCCATTCCGCCCGCCGGGCTGTGCACGTGCGCCGCGTCGCCGGCCAGGGCTGCCCGGCCGCGGCCGAAGTCGTCGGCGATGCCGTGGTGCAGCAGGACCCCGGCGCTCTTGTGCACGGTGGTGATCGTGGCCCGCGGCAGGCCCCGCTGCCGCAGGTGGCCCTGCACCTCGGCGCGCGAGGGCGGATCGGGGCGCCGGCCGCCGGGGGAGCGTACGGAGATGATCAGACGCCACCGGCCGCGGGGCAGCGGGGCCAGGAACAGCAGGCCGTGCCGGCTGGGCATGATGTGGGCCAGGCCGGGGTCGGGGCCGTCGCGCATGTCCACGTCGGCGGAGAGGAACGCCGTGTCGTAGGTGTGGCGGGGGAGGCCGACGCCGATCGCGTCGCGCACGGTGCTGTGCAGGCCGTCCGCGCCCACGAGGTGCCGGGCGCGGACGGTGAACGGCCGGCCGCCGGGGTCCTCGCCGGTGATCTCGTAGTGGTCGCCGTCCTGGCGGGCGCCGGTCACGCGGTGGCCGGACAAGGGGGTGTGTCCCAGCTCGGCGAGGCGAGCGTACAGCTCGGCCTCCGTGGTGGCCTGCGGCACGAGCAGCACGTACGGGAATCGCGAGGGCACCTCGCCCAGCGGGATGCGCATGAGCGCGCGCCCGCGTACCGCGATGCGGAAGTCGCGCACCAGCGTGCCTTCCCGCAGCAGGTCGCCGGCCACGTCCAGCTCGTCGAGCACCTCCAGCGCGCCCGCGTGCACGACCAGGCCGCGCGACTCCGTCACCGGCCCGTGGCCCGCGTCCAGCAGCACGAAGGGCACTCCCGCGCGCGCCAGCCCGATGGCGGTGACCAGCCCGGCGGGGCCGGCGCCCACGACGCACACGAACGTGTTCATCGCGCGTCCACGAGCGCGTTCACCTCGCGTGCGGTCGCGTCCGCGTCGGTCCGCGTCGCCCGGCCGTCCTCCACCACCACGGCGCCGTTGACCAGGACCAGCGAGGCGGCGTCGCTCAGGCCGGTGAACAGCAGCGCGGCCAGCGGATCGTGCACGCCGGCGCGGTCGACGGAGGTCAGGTCCCAGCAGGAGACGTCGGCGGCCCGGCCCACGGCGAGCGAGCCGAGGTCGGGGCGGCCGAGGCAGGCGGCGGAGCCGCGCGTGGCCATCGCCAGCAGCTCTCTCACGGTGGGCCATTCCTCGGGACCGGTACGCGGAGCGCGGTGCGCGAGGGCGGCGACGCGCAGGTCGCCCAGGAGGTTGGAGCCGTCGTTCGTCATCGATCCCGTCGTGCCGAATCCGAGGGTGACGCCCTCGTCGAGGTAGCGGCGTACGGGGGCCAGGCCCCAGCCGAGTTTGAGGTCGGCGGCCGGGATGTGGGCCACGCCGATGCCCGCCGCCGCGTACTCGGCGATCTCCTCCGGCGGCGGCGTGACCGCGTGGGCGACCCACAGCCGGTCGTTGGCGAAGCCGTGCTCGGCCAGGATCCGCCAGGGTGACGAGCCGAACCTGGCCTGGGCGAAGCGGGTGTCCTCGTGGTGGTGCAGGTGGGTGTGGAGCCGGACGCCCGGGTGCGCCGCCGCGAGCGCGGCGAACGCCTCGAAGATCTCCGGTACGTCCGACACCACGCCGGAGGGGGCGAGCACGATCCGCGTCATCGCGTACGGCTCGGGGTCGTGGTGGGCGGCGATGAGGTGTTCGGCGTGCCGCACGATGGCGTCGACCGGTTCGGCGAAGACGTCGTCGACCATGCCGCCGCGGGCCTTGGAGAAGGTCACGCTGCCGCGTCCCGCGTGCAGGCGCACGCCGACCTCGGTGGCGGCTTCGATGGTGGCCTCGACGTACGGTTCCGGGTCGTCGCCCGGGAAGATCGTGTGCTGGTCGGCGACGGTGGTCACGCCGCCGAGCACGGACTCGGTGAGCGCGGCGCGGGCGGTCGCGCCGACGGCGCCGGCGTCGAACCTGCCCTCTTTCCAGCGCCGGAGCACCAGCTCGTTCTGCAGGCCGAGGAAGCGCGGCATGCCGGAGCGCTCCAGCGCGGGAAGGGTGCGCATCGAGGCCTGGTACAGGTGCTGGTGGGCGTTGATGAGCCCGGGGAGCGCGAGCAGCCCGGTGCCGTCGATGACCCGGTCGACGCCGTCGGCGGGCAGGCCGTGGCCGATGGCGGCGATCCTGGGCCCGTCGATGAGGATGTCGGCGCCGGTCAGTTCGCGGTCTTCGGCGTCGAAGGTGGCCACGTACGCGAGGCCCCTGAGGAGAACCTTCACGATCACTCCCATGCTGTAAACGTATGTTTGCAAACGATCGTATGCATACGAGCGCTGATATTGTCAACGCCATGGACGACGACGGGACCTGGACGCCGGTGGCGCGCTTCAGCGAACGGTCGGCACCGACCCGGCGGGCGATCCTGGAGGCGGCGCGGGCCAGGTTCGCCAAGGACGGCTACGAGAAGACCACGATCAGGGGCATCGCGGCCGACGCCGGGGTGACCGCCGCGATGGTGGTGCGCTACTACGGCAGCAAGGCCGACCTGTTCGCGCTGACCACGCAGGCCGGCTTCGCCGCGCTCGACCTGACCGGCGTGCCGCGCGGGGAGATCGGCCGCCGCTTCGCCCGCGCCGCGCTGGAGCCGTGGGAGCGCGGCGGCAACGAGGCCATGGCCGCGCTGCACCGCGCCGCGATGACCCGCGACGACGCCGCCGAGGCCGTGCAGCGGCTGGTCGACCGCCAGGTGCTACCCGCACTGAAGGCCGCCAGGCCCGACGACCCGGCCATCGAGGTGAAGGCGGGCCTGGTGCACGGGCAGGGCCTCGGCGTGATCGTCGGCCGCTACCTGCTCCGCCTGGAGCCGCTGGCCTCCATGGACTTCGAGGACCTCGTCGCCGCGGTCGGCGACAACGTGCAGCGCTACCTCGACGCTTAGGGGCGCACCGGGATTTCCGGCAAAACTAGTAGGAAATGTTGACTTATCCGGAATGTCGGCTTAGCGTCATCAACATGAGGCAGGATCCCCTCCTGACCAAGCGCTCCCACGTGGACTTCGGCCACGTCGCCAGCGCCCAGTGTCGTTGATCACGGATATGTAGCCGCGGGCCCCGCCGCCCGCCTTCTTCGTGCCGCCGGCGTGGCCGACGACGCCCACGCCCTCGCCGACCATGACGACCCCGCGCCCCGGACCGACCGCCGGGGCGCCGCGTGAGCATGCCTTCTCCCCGTGAGGAACCCTCTCGTGATCAATCCATCGCCGACATCAGGCCACCCCAGCGACCGCGCGTACCGGACGGAGCCACTCGCATGACCGACACCCTGCCCGACCGCGCCCTGGCCGCCGACCGGTTCCGGCAGGCGCTCGCCGTGCACGCCGCCGGCGTCGTGATCATCACCGCGCAGAACGGCGGTGTCCCCGCCGGGCTCACCGCCACCTCCTTCTCCTCCGTCAGCCTCGACCCGCCCCTGGTCTCCTTCTACGTGGACCGCTCCTCCACCACCTGGCCGCAGCTCGGCGCCGCCGACCACTTCGCGGTCAACATCCTGGCCAGCGACCAGGCCGGCCTGGCCGCCCGGTTCGCCCGCAAGAACATCGACCGTTTCGCCGCCCCCACCCGCTGGCGGCCGGGACCGCTGGGCGCCCCGCTGCTGCACGACGTCTCCGCACACCTCATCTGCCTGCCCTACGAGCGGGTCGAGGTTGGCGACCATCTCCTGGTCGTCGGCCTGGTCGCGGAGGCCGGCGTGCGGCACGCGGGCCGCCCGCTCCTCTACCACCAGGGCCGCTTCGGCCGCTTCCTGGCCCACCCCGACTCCTGAACCCGCACCTGGCGCCCGCCGTCCCCTGCACCCCCGCATCCAGCTCGTCTCCCGGAACCCGCTCGGCTCCTTCGACCCTCGCCACGCCGTCGGCCGCCTGGTCGCCGAGCCTCTGCGCCTGCCCGGGACCGAACGCCACGCGCGGGTCCTCGACTCGCCGGCCTCTGGAGTTCTCCAGTCAGCTCGTACGGCCGTCCGGCGTGCTCGTCGCCCGGTACGCCGGAGCGGGTGCCGGGCGACCTCTCGATCTTCGGTTGTAAATCAATCGATCGTTTGCTTAATATTGAGGGGTACGCCACCGGCCCGCGGTGGCCACGAGGACAGGAGTCCCGTTCATGTCCGAGCTCTCCCACCACCTGCTCGACCGCGAGACCAAGGAACGCCCGCCGGACTACTACGGCCCCAACCTCAGCCCGGTCGGCCTGGAATTCCGGGCGCGGGAACTGGGCGCGGGCGTGCACGCGCTCATGGCCACCGTCCCGCCCAAGGACAACAACGGCGTCGTCGCCGGCACGAAGGCGTCGCTTATCATCGACTCCGGCGTGACCCCGGCGGTCGGCGCGCAGGTCCAGCGCGCGGCGAAAGAGGTGACCGGCCGGCCGCTGCGCTACCTCGCCAACACGACCTACCACGGCGACCACACGTTCGGGAACATCGCCTTTCCCGACGACGTGACCGTGATCACCTCGCGGGAGAACCGCGACAACATGCACGACCTGGCCTACGAGAAGGAGATGCGCTCCAAGAACATGTACGGCGCCGAGGCCGAATTCGACGCCTTCACCACCTGGCGGCTGCCGGACGTCGTCTTCGACACCCACGCCGAGATCGACCTGGGCGGCACCACCGTCGAGCTGCACCGTTTCGGTCCCGGCAACGGCCCCGGCGACACGATCGTCTACGTCCCCTCGGCGCGTACCGCCTGGACCGGCAACTACCTGTGCGCGGCCGGATCGGCGCACATGATGTTGCAGGGCGGTCCCGTGCCCTACATCCAGGGGCTGCGCGCGTTGAAGGCGGGCCTGCCCGAGCTGGAGACCATCGTCCCCGGCCACGGCCCGATCGGCGACGGGCCGCAGGCGATCGACGCGCTGCTCGCCTACCTCGAACGCCTCCAGGACGAGGTGAGCACCGCCCACCAGGCAGGCGTCCCCATCGACGAGGTCTACGCCCGCTGCACCGACCCGTGGGCCGGCGGGCTGGACCCGGAGTTCGCGGCCAGGCTCGACGCCTACCCCAGCCCTCCGGCGCCCCCGCACGCGGACTTCCTCGGCATGTGCCGCCAGCTCCACCGCATCTGCGTGATGATGACCTACCGCATCTGCGAGAAGGTCTCCTGACGACGGGGAGCTCCCGCCTTCCGCGCGCGCCGGCGTCCGGCAGGAGCACATCAGGACGCCCGCGGCCGTCAGAACTCGACAAGGAGACCGAGCACGTGGAAACCCACACGCGCCCGTTCCGGTTCGGGGTGAACCTGAACGCTGCGGGCACCCGCGCGGAATGGGCGGTCAAGTGCCGCGCCGCCGAACGGCTCGGCTACGACGTGATCGGGGTGGGCGACCACCTCGACCTGCCTGCCCCGTTCCCGGCGCTGCTGCTGGCCGCCGAGGTGACCAGACGGCCACGGGTCTCCACGTTCGTGCTCAACACCGGGTTCTACAACCCCGCGCTGCTCGCCCGCGAGGCCGCCACCACCGACGGGCTCACCGGCGGGCGGCTGGAGGTCGGGCTCGGCGCCGGGCAGATCGTCGAGGAGTACGGACGGGCCCGGATGCCCACGCCGACCGCACACGACCGGCTGGCCGACCTCGAGGCCGCGGTGACCTGGCTCGGGCGGGTCATGGGCGACGCGGCGTACCGGCCGAGGCCGGCCGGCCGGCTGCCGCTGCTGGTGGCCGGGCGCGGCGACCGGCTGCTGCGGCTGGCCGCGCGGCACGCGGACATCATCGCCTACAACAGCATGGCGGCCGGGCCCGCCGGCCCCGCGCTCGCCGATCCGAGCACAGTCGCGGAGCGGGCGGCGTTCATCCGGGCGGCGCTCGGCGCGCGGGCCCGCGCGGTGGAGCTCAACGTGGGAGCCAGGACCGTGATCGTCACGGGGGACCGGCGTGCCGCCGCCGAGCGGCTGCTGCCGGAGCTGGCGCCACACCTCACGGTCGATGAGCTGCTGCGGCTCCCCGCGGTTCTGATCGGCACCGCGGCACACATCGCCGAGCAACTCCGCGAACACCGCGAGCGGCTCGGCTTCAGCTACATCACCGTGCTCGAAGCCTCGATGGAGACCTTCGCCCCGGTGATCGAACTTCTCGCAGGAAGGTGACCGCCGATGGAACGGACGACCTGCCTGATCGCGGGCGGCGGGCCTGCCGGGCTGATCCTGGGACTGCTGCTGGCCAGGGCCGGCGTGCGCGTGACGGTGCTGGAGAAGCACGGCGACTTCCTCCGGGACTTCCGCGGCGACACCGTGCACGCCTCGACGGTCCGGCTGATGGACGAGCTGGGTCTCGGGGAGGCCTTCCGCGCCATCCCCCAGAGCAAGCTCGGCAACCTGGGCATGCCCGCCCCCGACGGAAGCCGCATCGAGCTCGGTGACTTCGACGCCCTGCCCGCCCCGTACAACTACGTGGCGATGATCCCGCAGTGGGAGTTCCTCGACTTTCTCGTTGCGGCGGCCGGGCGCGAGCCGACCTTCACCATGAAGATGAACACCGAGGTCACCGGGGTGCTCAGAGAGGACGGCCGGGTCGCCGGCGTGCGCACGCGTGACCGCGACGGCGTGATGGGCGAGATCCGGGCCGACCTGACGGTGGGCTGCGACGGGCGCCACTCGATCCTGCGGCGCGAATCGGGGCTCGCCGTGCGAGAGTTTCCCGTGCCGTTCGACACCTGGTGGTTCCGCCTGCCCAGGTTCGAGCACGAACGCGGCTCGGCCGCCGAACTGCTGCCCGACTTCCAGGGCAAGGAGGTGCTGCTGACGTTCGTGCGCCCGGAGTACTACCAGATCGCGTACTTCACCGAGAAGGGCGCCGACCCCCGGTTGCGGGCCGAGGGCGTGGAGCGGTTCCGCGAGCGGGTGGCGCGGCTGCGTCCCCAGTACGCCGACCGGGTGGACGAGATCACGTCCATGGACGACCTGCACCTGCTCGACGTCCGGCTGAACCGGCTGGCGGGCGACTGGCACGTGGCCGGCCTCCTGATGATCGGCGACGCCGCCCACGCCATGTCGCCGGCGGGCGGGATGGGGATCAATCTCGCGATCCAGGACGCGGTGGCCGCCGCCACGTACCTCGCCGAGCCGCTGTTGGAGGGGCGCGTGAACGGCCACGACCTGGCCAGGGTTCGCCGCAGGCGACGCTTTCCCACCCACCTCGTGCAGGTCATGCAGCGCGTTCTGCACCGGCTCCTCTTCGCGCCCGCGTTCGCGGGCAAGCGCTCCGGGGCCCCGAAGATCGCGATCTACCTCGCCCGGGTGCCCGGGTTCAAGCGGATCCCCGCGCGGATGATCGCCTTCGGCCCTCGCCCGGAGCACGCCCCGCCCTTCGCACTGCGCTGATCGCCCTCGCCACGCATGAACCACGATGTGGAGAAGACAAGGATGAACATGCCGACATTCCGACGCCGCGGGGCAGCGGTGCTCACCGTGCTCGCCGTGGGCCTGGCCGCACTTTCCGGCGTCGGCGACGTGTCCGCCGCCGCGGCGGAGTACATGCCGGCCTCCACCTATGTGGTGCCAGGCGGGCAGGTCTTTCCGGAGAGCGTGTGCGCCGACCCGGTGAGCGGCTTCTTCTACGTCAGCGGCGCCCGCGACGGCACCATCTACCGCGGGCGTCCCGGCGTGCGCAGGCTGGAGGTCTACCTGCCGGGCGGGACCGACGGCCGCACGATGGCGCAGGGGCTGAGGCTGGACGATCGCGGCAGGCTCTACGTGGCGGGCGGCGTGACCGGGCAGATGTGGGTGTACGACACCCGTGACCGGTCGCTGGTCCGCCGTTTCGACACCGGGCTGCGGGAGGGCACCTTCGTCAACGACCTGGAGTTCGACGCGGACGGCAACGCCTATTTCACCGACTCCCACACACCCGTCCTGTGGCGCGTCCCGGCCTCGGAACTGGTCAGGACGGAGCGGCCGGGCACCCCGGAGCGGTTCCTCGACTTCAACGACACCGTGGTGCGCTACCAGGAGGGCTTCAACGTCAACGGGGTCGTGCCGGCCCGCGGCGGCCGGAGCCTGATCGTCATCCAGTCCAACACCGGGAAGCTCTACCGGATCAGGCTCGCCACCCGCGACGTCTCCGAGATCCCGCTGAAGGGCGGGCCGCTCTCCTCCGGAGACAGCATCACGCCCGTGAGCGGGGACCGGTTGCTGATCACCCGCAACGTCCAGAACCAGATCGTCACTGTGCGGCTCGGTGCCTCGGGCGCGAGTGTCACGAAGGTCTACCGGGACGCGACGTTCAGGTATCCCACGGCCGCCGTGATCCACCGGGGTCGGCTGCTGGTGCCCAACAGCCAGTTCGACAAGTGGGAGCAGGATGATCCCGAGCTGCCGTTCACGGTGAGCGCCGTGCCGCTGAAGAACGTCCTGGGCGTCAGGTGAGGTCGGCGAGGTCCTCCTCGGTGAGGGTGATGGCTCGGGCGGCGAGGTTGGCTTCCAGGTGGGCCACCGAGCCTGTGCCGGGGATGGCCAGAATCGCGGGGGACCTGGCCAGGAGCCAGGCGAGGGCGATCTGGTGGACGGTGGCGTTGTGGCGTCCGGCGACCTTGGCCACGGCGGAATGGTCGATCTCGGTCTTTCCACCCCCGAGAGGGAAGAAGGGGACGAAGGCGATGCCGGCCTGGGCGCAGGTGTCCAGGAGGGCCGCGTCGTCGCGGCCGGCGATGTTGAAGTGGTTCTGGACGGCTGCGACGGGAGCGATCGCGCGGGCCTCGGCGAGGTGGTGGGCGTCGACGTTGCTGACGCCCAGGTGGCGGATCAGGCCTTCTTCGCGCAGGGCGGCGAGCGTCTCGAAGCGTTCGGCGAGCGATTCGCCCTGGGGCGTTGTCGTGGTGCCGATGCGGAGGTAGACCAGGTCGAGGCGGTCGAGGCCGAGACTCCGCAGGTCGGCCTCCACCTGAGGCCGCAGATCGGCGGAGCTGCCCTCGCCGAGACCGCCGGGACCGGGGACGGGGCCCACTTTGGTGGCGATGACGAGGTCGTCCGGGTAGGGGGCGAGGGCTTCGCGGATCAGGGTGTTGGCGTGTACGGAGCCGTCCTGGCTGCGGTAGAAGCCGGCCGTGTCGATGTGGTCGACGCCGAGCTCGACGGCGCGGCGCAGGACGGCGCGGCCGGTCCCGGGATCGCGGGCCGGCTCACCCGGACGGGACTGGGGCAGGCGCATGGCGCCGAGGCCGAGCCGCCCGACCGTCAGGTCGCCGCCGAGCAGGAAGTGGCCGGTCATCTCTCTCCAAGTGGTGTGATGGGATTTGCCCGGGCAGGCCGGGCCGGCCTCGGCGCGGCTCGCTGCAGCGGATGTGCGCTGCCCTGAGCTGCTCGTACGCGCGGATCGGCCGTGGCGGCGCGCTGGAGCCCCCGACGAACGTGACCGTCTCCTCGAGCGGCGCGCGGCCCGTGCGGACGTGATCGACCGTGACGTCCTCGAAGCCGATGGAGACGCCGCAGAAGAGGATGAGCCCGTCCGGAGGGTGCAGGACCTCCGCGACGGTCTCGCGATAGACCGACCAGGCCATCTGCGGGCAACTGTGCAGCCCTTCGGCCCGGAGCAGCAGCATGACGGTCTGCAGGTACATGCCGACGTCGGCCCATTGCGGCCGGCCCATGTCGCGGTCGATGTAGCAGAACAGGGCGGCGGGCGCGCCGAAGCAGTCCCAGTTCTCGGCCGCGGCCCGCTGGCGCGCCTCCCAGTCGTCGCGTCCGATCCCGAGCGCGCCGTAGCGTTCGCGGCCGAAGGCGGATCGGCGCTCGCGGTAGGGGGACTTCAGTGCGGGAGGGTACATCTCGTACTCCCGCTCGTCCCAGGGGTCGCCGGCGGCCAGGCGCTCGCCGGCGCGCCTCTTGATCTCGGCCAGTGGCTCGCCGGTCACCACGTAGACGTGCCAGGGCTGGAGGTTCGACCCGGACGGCGCCCAGGCGGCGGCTGACAACACGCGCCTGAGCGCCTCCATCGGGACGGGCTGGTCGGTGAAGCCGCGCACCGCCCGCCGGCTCGTGACCGTTTCGTAGACATCCATGATCGCCGCTCCCTCGGCTCTCTTGGTTACATCTATGATGGTATCAAACGATACGGTCTCATTCAATACGATATGCGGGCGGTGCTCACGTGCCCCCGGGATAGGCGATCCGGGTCAGCAACTCCTTCAACTGCTCGGCCTCGCCGGGCTCCAGATCGGCGACCAGCCGCTCGGCCTGCGGCTCCGCCGCCACGTGGGCGGCGTCGAACAGCTCGACGCCCTGCGGGGTGATCTCCACCGCCCGCACCCGCCGGTCGCCGGGAACCGCCTTGCGCACGGCCAGCCCTTTGCGCTCCAGGTCGTCCACGACCCGCATGATTCCGGCCTTGTCCGACCCTGTCGCCGCCGCCAGGTCGCGCTGAACCGTGGGCCCGCGGTTCATCAGCACGATCAGCACGGCGAAGTGCCGCAACTCGATGCCGAGCGGCCGGAGCGCCTCCGCCATCACCGTGCCGGCCCGCCAGTGCGCCTGGCGCAGGAGCAGGCCGAGGGCGAAGGGCGAGGTGTCGCCGGGGCGGTCGGTCGCGCGCGGGGTATCGGGAACATCGGCGGTCATGGCGACAGGCTACCGAATATCGTTGCGTCTGAAACTTTCTCGGATGTATCACGAATCCGGGAAACGCTCAGCCACCGGCGCCTTCCGCCCGCCCGCGCCGGCGCGCCGCCCTCACCAGGCCACAGGGCCGAGACGATCGACGAAGATCCCGGTCGGCCCGTCGGGCCCGACCGTCGCGAGCCTGACGATCGAGTCGGTGCCCTCGGTGACCGTCAGCTCGCCGGTGTGACGGTTCATGTCGGTCGCGGCGAACTTGCGGTTGGCCACCTCTCCGGGAGTGGCGACGTTGAACTTGATCTGCGGGAGCGCCTGGGCGTACCGGACGGTGATCATGTTCAGTGCCGCCTTCGACGAGCTGTAGGCGAGCTCGTGCATCTTCGACACGGGCTGCTCCGGGTCGGTCACGACCCCGAAGGAACCGCCGCCGCTGGACACCATCACCACCCGCGGATGGTCCGCCGCCCTCAGCAAGGGGAGGAACGCGTGCGTGACCCTGACCGGTCCGTACACGTTGGTGTCGTAGACGGAATGAATCTCCTCGGCTGTCGCGTCCGCCGGCGCGATGATCCTTCCCGGCGCGCCGGCGTTGTTGATCAGCACGTCCAGCCGGTCGGTGTGCTTCCTGACGAGCCGTACGGCGTCGTCCACCGACGTGTCCGAGGTCACGTCCAGCGGAACCATGACCACGTTCGCGCCACCGGCGGTGAGCCTGGCGGCGGCCTCCCGTCCCCGCCCTTCGTCACGCGAGCCGAGAAAGACCGTCCAGCCCCGCTCGCCGAGCCGCCGGGCCGCTTCGAAACCGAGTCCCTTGTTGCCTCCGGTGATCAACACCGAGGTCCCTTCCGTGTTCGTCATGCCCTCTGGGACGATGTAGCCCGCGCGGCTGTGACACTGGTGAGCGGCCCCACGCTGCGATGTCACAGATCGGGCCGGCCCTCTCGTCTCATGTACGAGGCCCCACGCCGAAGCCGAGCACGAAGTGGATCATGATGACGCGAGAGCAGGAATTCGAGGAGCTGCGACCGCTGCTGTTCTCGATCTCTTACCGGATCCTGGGCAGCGTGACCGAGGCCGAGGACGCCGTCCAGGAGACCTGGCTGCGCTTCGCGACCTCCTCGTCGCAGCCGCGATCCACCAAGGCGTTCCTGTCGGCGACGGTCACCAGGCTCTCGATCGACGTCCTGCGTTCCGCCCGCGTCCGCCGGGAGGAGTACGTCGGGCCGTGGGTCCCGGAACCGCTGCTCGCCGACCCCTACGACGACCCGGAACGCTCCGCGGAACTGGCCGACTCGGTGTCGATGGCGGCGCTGCTCCTGCTGGAGCGGCTCAGCCCGCTCGAACGAGCCGTCTTCGTGCTCAGGGACGTGTTCAGGTTCGAGTTCGCGGAGGTCGCCTCGGCGGTGGGCCGTTCTGAGGCGGCCTGCCGGCAGCTCGTGTCGCGGGCACGCCGTCACATGCAGGAGGGGCAGCCCCGGTTCGAGGCCGACCGGAGGAAGCGCGAGGAGCTCGCCGGACGTTTCTTCGACGCGCTCAAGGAAGGGGACGTCGACCGGTTGCGCGAGCTGCTCGCCGCCGACGTTCAGCTGGTCAACGACGGCGGCGGCAAGGTCGGTGGGCCGCGCCGCGTCACCGGCACGGACAAGGTCATCAGGGTTCTGGCCGCCGCCGTGCCGTCGTTCATCACCCAGATCGGCGCCGTGGTGGAGCCGCGCGAGGTCAACGGCCAGCCGGGCGCGATCGTCCGCGACCGCGACGGCAGGATCATCACCGCCTGGGCCCTCGACATCCTCGACGAACGCATCCAGACCATCCGCTCGTTGGTCAATCCAGACAAGCTCGGGCACCTGGGCCCCGTCGCGGACACCGGCGCGATCGTCCGCGAACAGAAGCAGGCCCGCCGGCGCCCCACATGACCTCGCCCGTCCGGCGACCCTGGCGGGCAGCACCAGTCCGAGCTCGTGGCCGCCATGACGGCGGCCACGAGGGAAGTGCGGTGGCTGATCAGGCTGCCGCCGCCGCGTAGATGAGCCGGCCGTCCCGGTGGAAGGGCACCGGCGTGCCGTTCAGCACGACCTCGGCGGCGTCCGGTGCGGCGATCGCGATGGCCCTCGCCGGATCGACGCTCGCCGTCAGTTCGCTGCCGTCGACGCGTACGGTGCCGTCCGCGCCGACCCGCACGGCCAGGTCCTTCACCGGCTCCGGCGACGTGACGAGGCTCTCGCCGTCACGTTCGATCGACGTGCCGTCGACCATCACGATCGACCGGCCCGCGGTGCCGGTGTGGGCGTAGAGCAGCTTCCCGTCGAAGGTGTACGACCCGAACGAGCGCGATGCCGGCGTCGTCCATGACTTGTAGTAGACCGCGTCGCCCCGCTCGCCGAGCCCCAGGCCCAGCGCGGTCGCCTGGTGCGTCGGGGTGGAGCCGACCGGGATGCGCTCCACCGCCACGGAGGGGTCCGCCGCTCCCCGGGACGGCAGCAGGAGGGTGTCGAAGGTCGTCCTGCCCGCGGCCGTCTTGACATAGGACGCGTATCTCGCGTCCTCCACCCGGTACATGGCCGGGGCGTAGGAGCCGTCCCTCAACGAGGCGGAGAGCTTGCCCGGGTCGGCGGGCACGACGCTGATGTTCGCGCCGTCGCCGAAGGCCGTGGCCGCCGCCTTCTGCCCGGACCTGAGCGAGGGGTTCGCCTCCGAGGCGAAGTGCCAGTTCTGCTCGTAGCGGTGCGCCGCGCCGTCCGAGGGCTTCAACCGGTCGGAGACCACCCACAGGCCCGACGGCAGCGACAGGACCGACCGTTCGTGCAGCGCCCCCTCGGAAGCCTCGGTGTGCGCGCCGATCAGGTCGAAGGCAGGGTTGGAGATCCAGTGGGTGATCGCCCCGGCGGCCTTCGAGTCCTGCGCCTGGTCGTCGATCTCGATGGTGTTGTGTGCCTCCGTGCTCTTCCGCAGCCACTGCGCGCGCGGGTCCGAGCTGTAGTTGAACGTCCCCATGTCGGGCAGCAGCGGCCTGCCGTACGCGTAGGCGGTGATCGCCAGCTCGTCAGCATGGCTGTGGTTGCCGCGATCCGCGTTGAGCCGCAGGTAGGAATCCTCGGCCGCCCAGCCGGACCTGGACACCGCCACGCGGGTGTCGGGATACAGCGACGAGGTGTGCGCGGGCTCCCGCCCCGAGGCTCCGGAGGTGCCGACATGGATCAGCTCCTCGTCGCCGAGCAGCTCTCCCAGCCTTCTGAGGGTCGAGCGCTGGTCCCTGGGCTCGCTGTCGCCGTACACAGGGCCGTAGCCGTTCGGGAAGGTCTGGTCCATGAGGAACCGGGCCAGCTTGCGGAGCCTGGCCCTGGTCGTGCTGCTGAACTCCATCCCGTGCTCCCGCATGAACAGGGCGGTGTCCACGTACTGGGAGGCGTAGGCGCGGGCGTAGCCGTCCGTCGCCTCCCAGTAGCCCCCGTCGGGATGGGTGGAGTCGTGGAGCTGTCCCTCCAGAGAGGCGACCGCGTTGGCGCGCCACTTCGGCGCCCTGAAGAACTCCGGGAAGTACACGGCGGTGTGCAGCAGCGCGACCTTCTGGGTCTGCTTCCAGTTGGGGGCGCCCTGCTCGCTCTCCTCGAGGTGCACACCGGATCTGTTCAGTGCCCTGAGGATCTCGGTGTTGGCCTCGGGCGTCAGCGACGGGCTCGTGCGCAGGATCTCGTACGCCGCGATCCAGTTCTGCACGCGGCGCGCCACGGACAGGCTGTTCGGGTACGATCCCGCCCCCTCGTCGGAATCGTAGGCGTCGGCGTCCTTGACGAAGTCGGTCATCAGGCCGATGAGTGCCTTCGCGTGCTTCTCGTCACCGGTCTCCCGGTAGGCCACCGCCAGCGGCCCGGCGAAGAAGAAGCGGGGCAGCTGCACCAGATATTCCTTGTCGGCCCCCGCCGGCTGCTTCCAGTCGAAACCTCCCGGGTCGCCCTGCCAGGAGTAGGTGTACTGCACGGTGTTGGACCAGGTGCGGGAGGCCTCGGTGAAGGTGTCGCCGTTGCCGTAGAGCATGACGTCCTTCTTCGCGTCGGCCGAGCCGGTCAGCGACAGCTCCGCTTTCGTCACCTCGGGCAGGCCGGCGAGGTCGAACTGCAGGTACGCCTTGCGCGTCGCCGCGCTGAACGGGCCCGTGCCCTGGTCGCTGACCTGCATCAGGTACTTGTCGCCGTACGCGGTGTCGGGGTTGCCCGCCCAGATGTAGGTGTCGTGCGACGGGTGGAGGGTCTTCACCGAGCCGTCGGCCAGCGTCAGGCGCAGCGTGGGCTTGCCCGACCCCTTCGACTCGCTGTTGAAGCGCGCGACGACCGCGTCCTTGTACCGGCTCATCAGGAAGAACCCGGTTCTCCCGCCGGTGACGCTGCCCGTCACGTCGGCCGTGACCGTCGTCTCCTCAGGGCCGACCGTCAGCGTCGTGATGTAGGTTTCGCCGGTGTCCAGCGTCCAGATGTGGTCGGGTGTCAACTCCAGGACGCCCGGCCAGGCGGTGTGCGAGAAGCGGCCCGCCGACGCGGCCGGACGCGCGCGGTAGTAGTCGAGCAACCTCCGCTTGGCCAGGGCGTAGTCGCCGGCCTTGACGGCGCTCTGCACGCTCTCGAGGCCCGCGTGGGCGTAGGAGAACCGCGGCCCCACTTCCCAGGCGCCGTCGCTCCACCTGCCGAAGAACTCCACATCCGAAAGGGAGTCCGCGGCGGCCGGCGGACCCAGCACGAGCAGCGGAGCGGCCAGAGCCAACGCGGCTGACGTCCTCGTCCATAATCTGTTGAGAGACACGCCGCCAAAAGTAGGAGCACCCGGTATGGCGCGGGTATGCCGGTGAGCTGAGCTTGGCCCCTTCCTCGTCGCCCGATGAAGGACGGGCGGTGGCTACGCCTTGCGGACGACCCCGCACCACTGGTCGACCTCGACCGGCAGGCTGCCGTCCCACTCCGGCTCGGGACGCCACCGCGAGCAGGAGACCCAGCCCGGCTCCACCATGTCGTAGCCCGAGAAGAACTCGGCGATCCGCTCAGGGGTGCGCAGCTTCAGCTTCGGCTGGGCGTCGATGTTCCACACGCGCACCGCCTCGGCCGTGGTCTCGCCGTTGACCGCCGTGGTGGTGTTGGCCACCGCCACGTAGCTCCCGGACGGCACCGCGGCCATCAGCTCGTCGATGATGCGCTGCAGCTCGTCGTCGTCGTTGATGAAGTGCATGATGCCCAGCAGCATGATCGCCACCGGCTGGGAGAAGTCCAGCGTCTTGGCCGCTTCGCGCAGGATGAAGGACGGGTCACGCGCGTCGGCGTCGATGTAGGAGGTGGCGCCCTCCTCCGAACTGGTCAACAGGGCTCGCGCGTGCACCAGCACCAGCGGATCGTTGTCGACGTACACGACCCGCGTCTCGGGAGCGATCTCCTGCGCGACCTCGTGCGTGTTGTCCTGGGTGGGCAGCCCGGTGCCGATGTCGAGGAACTGCCGGATGCCCGCCTCGGCGGTCAGGAAGCGTACGGCCCGCCCCAGGAACAGCCGGTCGGCCTGCGCGAGCTCGACCACCACCGGGAAGATCTTCTTGACCCGGTCACCGACCTCCCGATCCACGGGGAAATGGTCCTTGCCGCCCAACCAGTAGTTCCAGATCCGTGCCGTGTGGGGCACGTGCGGCTGGAGTTTGTGTTCACTCAGGCTCTCGTCAGCCATGATCAATCCTTCTACAGGCGAGAAATGCCGATGCCCAGTCTAGGCGGATTTCGGATCTTCGCGCGTGTCCGGGAGCGCGCTCAGCAGCGCCCGTGACGCCCAGAGGGCGGCGGCGAGCTGCGCGACGGCACGGACCTGACGGGCGGCACTCCTGGTTGAGCGCCCCGCGCCTCTGCGGACGGTCACCTCGCACGGCCGAGCGGCTGATCGATCTCGTCGCGCGGGAGGCGGGCGAGCGTGACGGCCAGTACGGCGACCCCCATGGGGACGACGCCCGCCACCAGGAAGATCCACTGGTTTCCCCAGGCGGCCGCCGCCGGCCCGGCCAGGGCCATCGACAGGGGAGCCGTGCTGAGCGAGACGAAGAAGTCGAGGCTGGAGACCCGGCCGAGCATGGCGGCCGGCACCCGGCGTTGCAGGAGCGTCCCCCAGATGACCATCGCGCCGGAGGTCAGGGTGCCGTGGACGAAGAGCGCGGCCATCATGATCCACAGCTGGTCGGTCGACCCGAGAGCCAGGAGCGGAAGGCAGCCCGCGGCCCAGGCCAGCAGCATGACCGACAGGTAACGGCGGGGGAGGGGCAGCGCGGACATCGCGAGCGAGCCGACCACCCCGCCGAGACCTCGGAAGGCGAGGGCGAGAGCGAACTCCTGCGGCCCGCCCATTCCCTGGTCGCGGACGACGAACGGCAGCAGGACCTGGACAGGCCCGTTGGTGAGCAGGACGAACGTGACGGCGAACGCGAGCGTCGCGATCAGCCACGGCGTCGAGAGAAGGTAGGCGAACCCGGTGCGGAGGTCGCCCGCCGCCGACCGGACGTGACCACCTGCGCGCGCCAGGCGGGAGGTCTTCCCCGGCCCGGGTCCGGCGGCCGCGCGTGTCTCGGGTTCGGTGGTCGCGCGCGCCTCCGGTCCGCGTCCTGTCGTCGTGCGCGGCTCGAAACGGCGCATGCCGATCGCGCACGCCGCGGCGAGGAGATGCGCGCCGGCGATTCCCGCCATGGCCATGCTCGGTGCGAAGAGGCTGATCAGCGCGCTGGCTGCGGCGGGCCCGGCCACGTGCATCAGCGTCGGCCTCAACATGCTCTCGATCCCGTTGGCCGCGAGCAGATCGTCCTCGGCGACCGCGGCGGGAACGAGCGCCGAGTAGGCGGGATAGAAGAACCCGTCCGCGATCCCGAGGACCGCGGCGACCGCGATGAGCTGCGCCGGGGTGAGCAGGCCCATGAAGCCGGTGACCGTGGCCGAGCCGATGGCCACCGCCTTGGCGATCTGGGTCATCAGGATGATGCGCCGCCGGGACGCTCGGTCGGCGACGACGCCTCCCAGCAGGGCCGTACCGACCAGTCCGATGCCGCTCGCGGCGGCGATCAGGGAGAGCTCGGACGGGCCGGCCCCCAAAGCGATCACCTGCCACGCCACCGTGACCGCCCACATGCCGCTGCCGGCCAGGCTCAGGGCGAGCGACGTCGCGAGGAGCCGGTAGTGACCCGTGCGGAACGGCCGGAGGGGCCGGGGCAGCCGGCCGCGCCGGGGCGCCGGCTCGCTGTCCTCGATGTCCGATGTGCCCTTGGCCATGGGTGCCTCCTTCAGTGCGGAGCGATTCGCTCCGCACTGAACCATAGACGCGGAGCGAATCACTCCGCAAATGGGTAGACTGCCGCCATGACACGTACGCGTTCATGGCGCAGCGAGGAGGTCGCCAGAAACGACCGGGCGCTGCTGAAAGCGGCCCGCGAGGTCCTGGCGGTGGACGGCGCCCACGCGTCGGTGGCGGCGATCGCGGCTCGGGCGGGCGTCGGAGTGGGCTCGCTCTACCGGCGCTACCGTACGAAACGGGAGCTGTTCCAGCGGTTGTGCCTGATCGCCCTGCGGGAATACCTCGACGCGGCGAACGAGGGCCTGGCCATGGGCGACCCGTGGGAGGGCCTGATCCACTACGCGATGGCGTCCATCCGGTCGGGCCCGGGATCGCTGGCGCCGGTCGCCGGCACCTTCGACGTCTCCGACGAGATGGCCGAGCTGGCGGAGCGGGGCGATCGCGCGGTGGCCGAGCTCGTCGAACGCGCGCGCAGGGCCGGGGTGCTCCGCGCCGGGGTGACCGCGGTCGACCTCGAACTGCTCATCGAACAGCTCTCGAAGTCCCCCCTTCAGGAGCAGTTGCAGCGCCAGGGCCGGACGGAGCTGTACGACGCCGCGCTGAACGCGCGCGAGCGCATCGTCGCCATCGCGCTCGACGGCCTGCGGGCCGCACCGGCGGGGCCGCTGACAGGCCAGGCCCCTGGATACGAGCTGTTCACCATGAGATGGGCGCCGCCGGAGGGCGGGCGGCCGGCCACCGAGTGACGGAGCCGGCGCATCGAGCATCGCGTTGTCCAAGGATGCTCGAGGCGCCGGCTCGGTGCGCTGTTCAGCGCGCCGGTTCCTTGAAGCGGTCCGCGTGCTCGGCCACCCACTGGGCGAACGTGCGCGCCGGGCGGCCGAGCACGCGCTCGACGGTGTCGTCGACGGTCGTGGCGACCTCGTCGGGAGCGGCGTACCAGCCGACGACATAGTCGGCGTCCTCGCGGGACACTCCGGTGGCCATCAGCCTCTCGACGGCCTGTTCATGCGTGATCGGGACGAGAACGATGTCGCGGCCGACCGCCCGGGACAACGCCGCGATCCGCTCGCGCATGGTCAGCCTCTCCGGTCCGGTGAGGTTGTAGGCACGTCCCGCGTGTCCGTCGTCGAGCAGCGCGACCGCCGCCACCGCCGCTATGTCCGCCTCGTGGACGAGCGCGCTGGGCGTGTCGTACGGCTCGCGCACGACCCCTTCGGCCCGTACGGACCCGATCCAGTCCAGCGTGTTGGACATGAACTCCTGGGGTTCGAGGCGCGTCCACTCCACACCCGATTCCGCCACGGCCTGCTCGACAGGGCCGACGGCGCCGCCCCAGACCACGGTGATGCGCCGGACGCCGGCGTCGACCGCGCGACGTACCAGCTCGGAGCCGGCGTCGGCGAGGCCCGGGGTCACCGTGATGTGCAGCCGGCTGACGCCGTCGAGGGCGGCGTCCAGCTTCTCCGGCGCCGTGTGCGTGCCCTCCACCAGCTCCGCCTCGGCCGGTAACCTTCCCGCTGCCGCGCCCGGGTCGCGTGTCAGCGCTCGTACGCGCTCTCCCCGGCGGAGCAGTTCCGCCACTACGTGCCGGCCGGTGTTCCCGGTGGCACCCGTCACCAATGTCGTCACGTTGAGCTCCTCTCCTCGTCGAGGATGCTAGAAGCTCAACTAAACTTGAGGTCAAGAGCGTGTGGCGAGGCCGTGCAGGATGTCGACGACCTCCTGGGAGCGCGGCGCGAAGTGCGGGACGTCCACGGTGTGCACGTCGAAGGGGTTGCCGGGGGTGAGCCGGTCCGCCTCGGCGATCCACCGGTCCTGCAGCTCGGGGGGAAGGAACCGGTTCCGGGCGAAGCGGATGAAGGTGCGCGGCACCCGTCCCCACGTGTCCGGGTTCCCGCGCGCGTCGGTGATGACGAAGCTCGCGGGCTCGTCGGGCTGGAGCTGGTTCCGCAGGGCACGGACCTCGGCGTCGGATGAGGTGTGGGCGTTGAGCGCCTTGAAGGCCGCGTGTTGCCGGGGATCGTCGCGGGCCCAGTTGATCCTGATCACGCCGAGCCGCTCGATCAGGACGGCGCACACCACGTGATCAGCGAGATCTCCGGCGCGCTGATCGACATCGGCTACACGATCCCCGGCCAGTCCTGGACCTACTGGCATCTCGGCCCTGGTCCCGGGCCCGACTACATGGACTCCGAGCAGGGCCGCGAGTGGTCGCACAAGACCGCCCGCGCCATGGCGTCCAACCTGTACGCCGTCGCCCAGGCGCTCGCCGCCACGCCGGTGCCGCCCCCGCCGAGCTAGCTGCTGCGAGAACCGGAGGGTCAGGAACGTTCGAGCTCGTGCCGGTAGGCGTCGAGAACGAGGCCGTGGAAGTGGTGAACGGCGTGCTCTGACAACCCGGACTCGCCGGGGTCGTAAACGATCTTCCCTTGGGTGAAGGCCGGGGTGCGCATGCCGCGCTGCACGCTCTCCACCAGGGCGATGTCCTCCACCTGAAGGACCTCGTCGATGTAGCGGATGCTGTCCAGTTCGGCTTCGTCAGGCTCCGCGCTTTCCAGGTAGAAGTCCCAGACCTCGCGGGTCCGGTCCGGACCGTCAGGGATGATCTGCAACACCATGAAGTTTCCCCGGCCGGGATAGCGCAGCAGGCAGGTGTTGGGCCACAACCACCAGACCGCGTGCTCGGTGACCGTCGCGCCCGACACGTCGTAGGCGGAGTTCTCCGATGTGCCGGCCCTCGCCATGTGGCTGGAGTAGATCCCGTGGGTGGTGACCTTGTACGTGCTCATGTCGACCAGGGACACGAAGTCCTTGTGAGCGACGTGGCAGTGGTAGCACTCCAGGAAGTTGTCGACGACGTTCTTCCAGTTGGAGGCGATGTCGTAGGTGAGCCGGCGGGCCAGGGTCAGGCCGGCCACGTCCGGCGCCCTCGCCTCGATCTCCGCATGGAGGCCCGCCGCCCGCTCCAGCAGAGGGGCCGCCTCGGGGTCGAGGTTGACATAGACCATGCCGCCGAACGCGGTGACCTGGATCTGGTCCAGGCGCACCGTGGAGGTGTCGAAGCCCGGCATGCCGCCGGTGTTGCGCGCGCGCCGCAACCGGCCGCTGAGCTCGAAGGTCCAGGCGTGGTAGGGGCACACGATGCTGCGCCGGACTCCGGCGCCGGACAGCAGTTCGTGCGCCCGGTGCTTGCACACGTTGTAGAAGGCCCGCAGCGTGCCGGCCTCGTCCCGGACGGCGACGACGGGCAGGCCGGCCACCGTGCCCGTCACATAGCTGCCGGGCTCCCGGAGCTTCTCGACGTGGCACAACCACTGCCACGTACGAGCGAAGATCGCGCGCTGGTCGACGTCGAACCACTGCGGATCGGTGTAGGCGTCGGCGTGCAACGACATCGACAGCGCGGGGTCGGGGTCGTATCCGGCCGAGATGTGGTCGATCGCGGGGATCTTCACCGTGCCTCCAATGCGTGGAAACCAGCGCTGGGCGCCCCAGACGGCCATCCTGCGAGAGTCGAACCGGCCGGATCGAGGCTAATGATCCTTCCCGTGATGGTTCAAGGGCTCTGAGGGTGAGATCGGGGGGACGGACGCCCGGCCGTGCCGCTGGCCGGCTGGTCAGAGCATTCGTGACCAGGACGCCGGTTGGCCGCGAGGCCGAGGCGATTACTAGGGTGGGTGGGCATGAAGCTGACTGAGCGTTTCGACTGGCAGGGACGGCAGATCGCCTGGGGGCGGGCGGGATCCGGCCCCGACGTGGTGTTCTGTCACGGCACCCCGTTCTCGTCGCGGGTGTGGCGGCCCTTCGCCGAGGCGTTGAGCCGTGACTTCACCGTTCACCTGTGGGACATGCCGGGCTACGGCCGGTCGTCGAAACAAGCCGGGCATGCGGTCGACTTCGGCGTGCAGGCCGAGGCCTTCGCGGCCCTGCTCGGGCACTGGGGCCTCGACCGGCCACACGTGATCGCGCACGACTTCGGCGGAGCCGTCTCGCTCCGGGCCCATCTGCACGGCGGCGTTCCCTACAGTTCGCTCATGCTCGTCGACGTCGTCGCCATCCCGCCCTCCGGTTCGCCGTTCTTCACGTACGTCGGAGAGCACCCCGACCTGCTCGGCCGGCTGCCGGCCTACATCCACGAGGCGATCCTGCGCGCCTACATCCAGGGCGCCAGCCACCGCGGCCTGCGCGACGCCGACCTCGACGAGCTGGTGCAGCCCTGGACGGGGGACGACGGCCAGCCGGCCTTCTACCGGCAGATCGCCGGCTACGACGAACGTTTCCTCGAAGAGAACGAGCGCGAGCTTGGCCGCATCGGCATCCCCGTACGCATCCTGTGGGGCGCCCAGGACACCTGGCTCTCCAGCGACATCGGCCACCGGCTGCAGGCCCTGATCCCCGGCGCCGACCTGGCGCTGATCGACGGCGCCGGCCACCTGATGCAGTACGACGCGCCCGTCCCGCTGATGGACCAGATCCGCACCTGGCTGCCCTCGGGCGCCTGACCGGCCCGGCTGGTGCGGCCCCCTCCGGCCATCCGGCGCTCGTCTCGGTCGGCGGGCTCCACCTCGACGTCATGACCGTGCTCGACGCCGGGTGAACTCAGGTCACGAGCCCCCTGCGGTAGGCGTAGACCACCGCCTGGACGCGGTCGCGCAGGTCGAGCTTGGTGAGGATGCGCGACACGTACGTCTTGACGGTCTCCTGGCTGATCACCAACGACGCGGCGATCTCGCTGTTGGACAGGCCGTCGGCGATGAGGCGCAGGACTTCCAGCTCGCGCGGGGTCAGCGCGGGTTCGTCCGGCGTGCTCTCGGCGGGGCGGATCCGCGCCGCGTACCTGCCGACGAGTTGCCGGGTGACCTCGGGGGCCAGCAGCGCGGCTCCCGAGGCGACGGTGCGGATGCCGTGCAGCAACTGCTGGGGCGGGGCGTCCTTGAGCAGGAACCCGCTGGCCCCGGCGCGCAGCGCCTCGTAGACGTACTCGTCGAGGTTGAACGTCGTCACCACGAGCACCTTGACGGGCTGCGAGACCCCGGCGCCGGCCAGCTGGCGGGTCGCCTCGATGCCGTCGAGCACCGGCATGCGCACGTCCATCACGACGATGTCGGGGTTCACCTGGCGGGTGAGCTCGACCGCGGCGCGGCCGTCCCCGCACTCGCCCACCACCTCGAGGTCGGGCTGCGCGTCGATGATGGTCGAGAACCCGGTGCGGATCAGCGCCTGGTCGTCGCAGACCAGGACCCTGACCGGCGCGGTCACGACGGGCTCCCGGCGGGGACGCGGGCCCGTACGAGGAAGCCGCCGTCGGGGCGCGGGCCCGCGTCGAACTCGCCGCCCAGGGCGTCGACCCGGTCGCGGAGCCCGGCCAGGCCCCGCCCGCTGCCGCCGGGGGAGCGGGTGCGCGATCCGGAACCGTCGGTGCTGATCTCCACGCTGATCTCCTTCTGGGCATGGCGTACGCGCACTTCGGTGCGGCTGCCGTGGGCGTACTTGAGAGCGTTGGTCAGAGCTTCCTGCACGACCCGGTAGGCCACGAACTCGGCGCTGCCCGCCGACTCCGGCGGCGCGCCCTCCTCGTCGAACTCGACCGGCTGCCCGGCCTGGCGGGTCTGCTCGATGAGGCCGTGCAGGTCGCCGGCGGAGGGAGTCCGGCCGTCGGTGTCGTGGTCGGGGTTGAGCAGGTCGAGCAGGTGCCGCAGGTCGGTGATGGCGCGCCGGCCGGTGTCGGTGACGGCGCTCAGGGTCGCGTCGAGGCGTTCGGGTGCGGCGGTCAGGTAGCGTGCGGCCTCGGCCTGGACGACCATCGCCGTCACGTGGTGGGTCACGACGTCGTGCAGCTCGCGGGCGATGCGGGTGCGTTCGGCGGCGCGGGTGGCCGCGGCGACGTGGCGGCGCCGTTCGGCCTCGGCGGCGCGGGCGGAACGCAGCCAGGACCCGATGGCCCAGGCGAGGACCAGCACCACGTAGAGCAGCACGATGTCCGCCAGCGGCTCGCCCGAGCCGAGCTGGTCGAGCGCGACGATGAGCGGCACGAACGCGACGGACAGGAGGATCGCGGTGGCGCGGCGGTGGCGCTCCAGATGGGCGCCCACGCTGACGAGCGCGATCGGCAGGGCGGTGCCCGCCATCGCGTGGACGCCGAGAAGCTGGTCGAGGGAGAAGCCGAGCGACACCAGGACGATGCAGACGCCCGGCCACCGGCGGCGCACGGTGAGCGGGAGGCACTCCAGCGCGACCACCAGGACGGCCAGCGCGTCATAGTCGCGGGTCGGCAGGACGCCGATCTGGGTTCCGTGGCCCTGGAACTCCGGCAGGAGGGAGCCGGCGAACAGCAGCAGCGCCAACGGAAGATCCCGGAGCGTGACGTCGCACCGCCGCCACAGGTCCGCGATCCGCCGGAGATGGATCATCGGGGAAGCCTAGCGCTCGTCTCGACCCTGGCGCTGTGCCGGATCGGGATGGGGCAGCGGTCGCAGGCGGCCACGGGCCGCTTCAACGGTCGCATGGCGACTCCTTCACGAGCGTGCGCGACCGGAACGCCGCGGCTGTGCGCACAACGTTAGAGATCCGGCGCCCTGGAGTCGTCCCCGCCCGGTGGACACTCCCGGGTAGCTCGCACGGGGGACAGGCGTCGCCGCCGCGGGCTTGTCCCCCGTGCGAGCTACCGGCGAATGTCCACCGTACGGGGACGCCTCGGCACCTGCCCGATCCGTAGCGTTACCGACGTAGCCGCGGCGCTCGAAGCCGCTCCCCCTACTCGCTCTCTCCCTGGAGGACGTCATGTTCGGTATCAAGGCATCCGTTGTGGCCGCCCTGTGCACCACCGTGATCGGCGCGGGAGTCGTCACCTGCGGAGGCGCGATGGCGCAGGACTGGGACCCCTTCGCCGCCGTGGAGCGGCAGATCGAGGCCGACCTGGTCTCCGGGACCAAGAAGATCGAGGTCGCCGGCAAGAGGGTGAACGTGTCCTGCTCGGGTGCGGCGGCCGACGGCAGGCCCGTCATCGTGCTGATGCACGGCGGCGGCGACGACCTGACCAAGATGGCCGCGCTGCAGAAGACGCTGAGCGGGAAGAACCGGGTCTGCTCCTACGACCGGCTCGGCGCGGGCGCCAGCGACAAGCCGCAGGGCCCGCAGGACTTCGCGAGCACCGGAAAGATCCTCACCGGCGTGCTCGACCAGGTCGCCGGTGACCGCCCGGTCGTGCTGGCCGGCCACTCGCTCGGCGGGCTCATCGCCGCCCGCTACGCCCCCGGTCACAAGGACCGGGTCAAGGGCCTGGTGCTCATGGACGCCACCCCCTCCACCATGCGCGCCGACATCGCCCGGGTGATCCCCAAGTCGGCCAAGGGCCCGGCGGCCCAGGTGCGCGCCCAGCAACTCGCCATCTTCGCCGGCCAGAACCCCGAGAAGCTCGTCATCGCCGACGGCAAGGTCCGCTCCGCCGGCAAGATCCCGGTCGAGGTGATCAAGCACGGCCGGCCGTACCTCGCGGCCATCCCCACCTACGGCAAGCGCCTGGAGAAGGCGTGGAGCGCCGGCCAGCGCAAGTGGCTCGCGATCTCCAGCAGGAGCAGGCTGAGCACGGCCGCCAAGAGCGGCCACTACATCCACACCGACCAGCCCGGCGCCGCCGTCAAGGCCATCGAGCGCGTCGCCAAGCGCGCCGCATGAGCCCCCAGGGCCGACCGCAGGCCGGCCGTCACCAGTGCGCCTCCCGCGGCTGGCTGCGGTCCTCGGTCGCGACCAGGACGTCGAGCAGCAGCTCCTGCAGCCCGGCCCGGGTCACCGCGTGGGCCGGGTCGTCCCACAGGTTGTCCAGCTCCGCCGGGTCGGCCCCCAGGTCGTACAGCTCGCCGGAGCGGGCCCGGGTCGTGGACGGCGCGCCGTGGTAGACGACGAGCTTCCAGCGGTCGTGCCTGAGCATCGTGGTGAGCACGGGCTCGTCGTACGGGTGGCCGCTGTTGCGGTATTCGCACAGCGCCCAGTCCCTGACCGGCGCGTCCCGCTCGCCGCGGGCCAGCGGCAGGAGGTTGAGCCCCTGCCCGCGGGGGAGCGGCGGCGCGCCCGCGGCCGCGAGGAACGTCGTGGCCAGGTCGATCCACTGGACCAGCTCGGCCCGGCGCGCACCGGCGGGCAACCCGGCCGGCCAGCGCATGACGAGCGGGACCCGGACGGCGCACTCGTACATCATCGGGCCCTTCAACATGAGCTGGTGGTCTCCGAGCATCTCGCCGTGGTCGCTGGTGAAGACGACCAGCGTGTCCTCGGCCAGGCCCTCCTCCTCGAGCGCGGCGAGGATCCTGCCGACCTCGTCGTCGACGAGGCTCACCATCGCGTAATAGCTGACCCTGACGTCGTGCAGCTCGGACTCGGTGTATTCGGTGTAGCCGCGGGCGTGGCCGGCGTAGGAGCGGTGCGAGGCCTCGGTCAGCACGGGCGGCTTGCCGGCCAGCTCGCCGTCACGGGTGACCGGGCCGCGCAGGGTCTTGCCGCGGTAACGGTCGACGTACTCCTGCGGCGCGCCGAACGCGTGGTGCGGGTCGAAGAAGTTGGCCACGAAGAAGAACGGCTTGTCCGCGTCGCGCGAGCGCCGCAGGTAGTCGACGGTCTCGTCGCCGATCCACCGGCTGTAGTGGAACTCCGTCGGGAGCGTGTCGAAGCCGGTCCCTGATCCGGCCCGGGCGGCGGTCTCGTACAGGTCCGGCCGTACGGCCCGCAGCCACCGGTGGTAGGCGTTCTCGGACGATCCGGGATAGGGGTCGTGCGCCCACCGGAACACGCGGAAGCCGTCGTCCAGCCGCGGTTCGAGACGGCCGCCGAAGCACGCGCCGCCGATGTGGAACTTCCCGGCCAGGCCGCAGTCGTAGCCGTGGTCGGCCAGGGCGCGCGAGAACAGGCGCTCGTGCGCGGGCAGCCCGACGCCGTTCGCCCAGGCGCCGTGCGCGTGGACGTACCGGCCCGACATCAGGCTGGCGCGGGACGGGCCGCAGACCGGCGACTGCACGTAGCAGTTGTCGAACAGCACGCCCTGCTCCGCCAGCCGGTCGAGGTTGGGCGTGTCGATCTCGTCGTTGCCGTAGGCGCCCATCGCGTCGAAGCGCTGCTGGTCGGTGCAGATGAGCAGGATGTTCGGTCGGTTCATGGCTCTCATTCGAGGGTGGGCGCGTCAGGACTTCACGGCCCCGGCGATGCCTTCGACGAAGTAACGCTGGAGCGCGAGGAAGACGAGGAGCAGCGGGATCAGCGAGATGGTGCCCGCGGCGGCCAGGCCGGACCAGTCGGTGGAGTTGGTGCCGCGGAAGGCGAGCATGCCCACCGAGAGCGTACGAAGGTCCGGGCGGCTGAAGGTGAACACCAGCGGCAGGAAGAAGTTGTTCCAGGCGGCCAGGAACGTCATGACGCCCACCGTCGCGGTGACCGGCCCGGCGAGCGGCAGCATGACCCGGAAGAACGTCCGCAGGAAGCCGGCGCCGTCCATGATCGCCGCCTCTTCGAGCTCGCGCGGGACGCGGCTGAAATAGCCGGCGTACAGCAGGACGGCGGCGACGTGGCCGGTGCCCGCGAGGGCGAGGACGATGCCGGTGCGGGAGTTCAGCAGCCCCATGAGGTCGCTGAGCTCGACCACCGGGATGATGGTCAGCCCGTGCGGCGCGAACAGGGTCGCGACCAGCACGGCGACGACCGCGCGCCTGCCGATGAAGGTCCTGCGGGCGATGACGTAGCCGGCCAGGGCGCAGCGCAGCACGACCAGCGCGACCGTGCCCAGGGTGATGACCACGCTGTTCACGGTGTAGAGCCCGAAGTCGGCGTCCCGCCAGGCACGTGCGTAGTTCTCGAAGTGGAACGCGTCGGGGATCAGGCCGAGCCCTCCGGAGAAGACGCCCAGCGAGTCCTTCAGGGAGGCGGAGACGATCCAGAGCAGCGGATAGATCCACACCGCGCAGATGACGGCGAGCACGGCCACCTGTGCCCAGATCCCGAGACGGCGGCGGGTGGCCCGGCGGCCACGGGGGGCGCTCACTGGCTGCTCCTGACGCGGTTGGCGTAGCGGATGCCGGCGGCCTGGAGCGCGGCGAAGGCGAGCGTGACGAGCCCGAACAGCACGCCGAGCGCCGCCCCGTAGCCGAGCCGGGGCGTGGAGGTGGCGAAGGCCTGCTGGTAGATGTAGACCTCCGTGGCGAGGGTGGAGAAGAACGGCCCGCCGTTGGTCATCGTCAGCACCAGGTCGAAGATCTGCATGGTCTCGATGGCGGTGAGGAGCAGGATGATGATGAGGAAGGGCCTGAGCAGCGGCAGCGTCACGTGGCGCAGCGCCGCCCAGCTCCCTGCGCCGTCTGTCCTGGCGGCCTCATGGACCGTGGTGGGGATCGTCTGGAGCGCGGCGAGCCAGTAGACGAGCGTGATGCCGAACCACTTCCACATGTGGACGCCCATCACCGTCCACAGGGAGGACGCGGGGTCGCCGAGGAAGTCGACCGGCTGGTCGACGATCCCGAGGTCGAGCAGCAGCTGGTTCACCGGGCCTCCGGCGGGGTCGAAGATGAACCCCATCACGACCCCGATGATCGCCGTGGTCGTCACCGCGGGCACGAACAGGGCCGTCCTGAACAGCTTGGCGAGCGGCAGCCTCGGGTTGTTGAGGACGAGCGCGATCAGCAGGCTCAGTCCCACCCGCAGCGGCACGGTCACCCCGATGATCGTCAGGGTGATGCCGAGCGACTTCCAGAACAGCGGGTCACCGAACGCCTCACGGTAGTTGTCCAGGCCGACGAACGGCCGCTCGGCGCCCAGCCCGTTCCAGTCGAGCATCGAGTAGTACAGGCTGGAGATGATCGGCCAGACCGTGTACGCGCCGAACAACAGCAGGGTGGGCAGCAGGAAGGCGTAGGCCCACCGCTCCGACCAGATCCTGGCGGCGAGCCTCCGGCGGCGGGCCGGGGCCTGTCGTGTCACGCTGCTCATGACGTCCGGTACATCTCAGCCGTGTAGTCCTGGCCCGCCCGCCAGTTCGGGAACTTCCAGTCGTCCAGGCTCACCTTCACGCCCTTCTTGGCGACGGCCCGCGTGGCGCGCTCCCGCTCGGCGGCGAGCTTGCCGGTGTGCTCGCGCAGGGTCTTGCGGATGTCGGTGAGCTCGCCGCTGAGGATGCCCTGGGTGATCTCGCCGAGCGTGGGCCGCGGCTCCTTCATCTCGGTCAGCACCTGCGCGACGGCGGGGTTGCGGACGATGGGGCTGGGCGCGAGCCGTACGGCCTGGCCGAACAGCTCGACCGCCCGCTTGTAGGTGGGGTGCACGTCCGCCGTCGCCACGGCCTCCAGGTCGAGGGGCACCTGGTCCATGTACGTGGCCAGCGCCTTGTAGAACTCGGGGCCGGTGAAGCGCGCGAGCAGTTCGGAGGCCGCCTCCACGTGCTCGGACTGGCTGGACACGAACAGCTGGCCGGGGGCTGGCGCGCCGTAGAGGACCGGCCTGCCGTCCGGCGACGGGACGGGACCGACGCCGACCTTGCCGAGGAACTGCTTGAACTGCCCGTTGACGACGCCGATGTTCCATGACCCGTCGAAGAACATGCCCGCCACCCCGGTGGCCCACCTGGCCCGGGCGGTTCTGGCGTCCAGCGAGGTCGACGCGGGGAACACGACCTTGTCGCGGACCAGGGACAGCAGGAACTCCAGCGTCTGGACGAACGGGTCGCCCGCGTAGGCGTAGTCGCCGGTCCGCGGGTCCACCAGGCCCATCTCGTTCGCCCCCGGGGTCATGGCGAGCGGGGCGCCGGCGGACATCGCCAGCTCGATCACGTGGCTCTGCAGCCGTTCGTGGAACTGCAGGCCCTGGATCCAGCCGTACGCCTGCCCGCCGCCGTCCTTGGTGATCCGCGCGGCGAGGGAGCGGAACTCGTCCCAGGTCGCCGGGCCGTTGTCGGGGTCGCCGCCGGCCTTCTCGACCAGCTCGCGGTTGAACCAGTTGAGCGTGGCGTACTGCCGGGCGGTGAAGAAGGGGAAGGTGTAGAGCTTGCCGTCGAAGACGTGCAGCCCTTCGAGCAGGGTGTCGGCGGGAAGCTTCGCGCGGATCGCCTCCTGTCCCGCCAGCGGTGCGAACCAGCCGCTCGCGACGAGGGACGCCTCGGACGATCCGAGGCCGGCGATCGTGTGCACGTCGGCGATCTGGTCGCTCTTGAACGCCAGTTGCAGCGCCTGGCCCATCTCGTTCGGGTTGTACACCTCGTGCTCCACCCGGACGCCCGGGTTGGCCTTGCCGTACTCGGCGAAGATGCGTTCGTGCAGCGGTTTCAGCGGCTGGAAGTGATCCCACCAGCGCAGCACGCCGCCTCCGGCCGCCGTGGCGGCCTCCTGCTCCGAGCTGCGGGTGCACCCGGCGACGCCGAAGGCGCCCGCGAGAGCGGCACCGGACAGCCCGAGGAATCGCCGACGGCCGAACGTCGTCATGGAGGTCCTCTCCTTCCCGCCGGGACCGATGCGGGAGCGATGAACAAACAGGGCGAGCGCGTTCGCATCGTTAGGCGAACGTTCGCCTATGCTGTGTCACCCCACCTGCCTCCGTCAACCCCCACAACACCAGCCGTCCGGACCTGGCGATGTGGCAGAATGTCGCTGTCCGGCAGTGGTGTCTCGCCACCACATGCGAACGTTCGCCTTCGGGAGGTGACCCCTCGTGGCCTCGCTCAGGGACGTCGCCGCGCGTGCCAACGTGAGCTTCCAGACGGTGAGCAAGGTGCTCAACGGCAAGGGCGCCGTCGCCCCCGCCACCCGGCAACGCATCATCGAGGCCGCCGAGGAGATCGGCTACGTCCCCAACGCGCTGGCCCGCAGCCTGCAGTCACGCAGCTCCCTGACCCTCGGCGTGATCACCGTCGACTTCAGCAACGCGACCCCGGCGCTGTCCCTCGTCGGCGTCGAGCGCGAAGCACGCAGGCACGGCCTCAGCGTGATCCTCAGCAGCCTCGAGCCGGACGGCTCCGACTGCGTGCGTTACCTGCGCGTGCTGATGGAGCGCCGGGTCGACGGCATCATCATGAACGCGCCGGCCACCGAGGAGGACGAGGAGGTCGGGCGGCTGCTGCGTGCCGGGCCTCCCGCCGTCAGCCTGCACGACATCGCCGGCGGCGGCGTCCCGACCGTCACCCCCGAGTCCGCGGGCACCGCGGCGCTGCCGATCCGCCACCTGCTCTCGCTCGGCCACCGCCGGATAGCCATGGTGACCGGCTTCCAGCAGCGGCACAGCGCGCGGCAGCGCACCGCCGTCTACCGCGAGGTGCTGGCCGAGCACGGCCTGCCCTACGACCCTCTCCTCGTCGAGGACGGCGCATGGGAGGTCGAGGGCGGTTACGCCGCCACCCACCGGCTGCTCGACCGGGCGCGCGGCATCACCGCGATCTACGTCCAGAACGACCTCATGGCGGTCGGCGTGCTCAACGCGCTGCACGAGCGCGGGCTCTCCGTCCCCGATGACTGCTCGGTCGTCGGCTGTGACGACCATCCGGTGGCCGCCAGGACCATCCCGCCGCTGACGACCGTCCACATGCCGTTCTCCGACGCCGGGGCGGCCGCCGTCCGGTTGCTCCTCGAACGCATCGCGTCCACGTCGCCGGAGGACGTCGTCCTGCCCGTGTCCATGGTCTACCGCGCGTCCACCGCCTCCGCGCCCGCCGGAGCATGAAGCACCGGTTCCAGCGGAAACCTGTCCGGTCCGGCCGGTGGCGGGGCAGAATCTGATCATGTCTCTCTTGCTCGGCGCCACCGCGGTCCTGGCCCTGCACTGGCAGGTCAACGTGATCAAACCGGACGGGTTCTTCGGCGGGATGCTCGCCGAGCCCGTCGAGCGCAGCGGCGTCGTCGGCCGGGCCGCGGCGTTCCACGAGGCGGCCATGGCGCGCGGCGTGCCCATCGTCTTCACCCGCTTCACGGTGCCCGACGACGAAGGCGCGCTCGTCCGCAACACCCCGTTCATGCGGTCGGTCGGCGACGCGCAGGCCGCGTTCCGGCCCGACGCCGCCGGAACGCGGATCATCCAGGAAATGACCGCGCAGGCCGGTCAGGGCGCCGTCGTGGACAACCAGCGGCTCTCCGGGCTGGCGGGCAACGGCCTGCCCGAGAGGCTGACCGCACGCGGCATCACCACGCTCCTGATCACCGGGGTGGCGACCAACCTCACCGTCGAGCAGACCGCCCGGCACGGCACCGACCTCGGCTTCACCGTGCACGTGATCTCCGACTGCGTCGCCGCGGCCGACGACGACGCCCACCGTGCCTCCCTGGCCAACCTGGCCCTGGCCACCGCGGGCGGCCTGACCGCAGAAGAGGCCCTCGCCCGGCTCACCTGACCCCGGAAGAAGCCAGTACTCGACACCTGCGCTTGCTGAGCAGCGGCCTCATTTCAGCAGAGCGAGCGCCTTGGCGAGCGCGGGATCGCGGCCTGTGGACAGATCGCGGGGAGTCATCGGGGCCTGGTGGTCGGCGGGGACGCCGATGGCGTTGATCAGTTCCCGATGCGGTCCGCGATGGTGCAGCGACGGCATCGCCAGCACACTGCCGTCGTTCAGCGGGTACGTCACCGGCGAGCCGGCCACGAAGCCCGCGGTGCGGGTGCCGACCAGCGGGGCGATGCCCAGCCCCTTGACCGCGGCGCTGAAGTCGTCGCAGGCGGAGACGCAGGCGCGGTCGACCAGCACGACGAGGGGAAGGCCCAGCAGCGGCACGCTGTCGTCGGTGCGGCTGGCGGTGCACTCGTCGTGGACGTCGCACTGGTAGCTGGTGATCTTGCCGTGGGCGAAGCCCCCGAGCAGCCGGGTGACCTCGTCTGTTCCTCCGCCGATGTTCCCGCGCAGGTCCAGGACCAGCCCGCGGAGTTCCTTGCCCGCCCGCAGCCGCTGCACCTCCGCCAGCGTGTCGTCGGCCGAACCCCGGTAGAACCCGGGGAGCTCGACGTAGGCGACGTCGCCGTCCACCAGCTTGCCCGACGCCTTCAGCGGCGGCGGGTCGAGGGGCCCGAACTCGACCGACACCCTACGCTCGCGCCCGCTCACCGGGTCCCGCAGCGTGAGCCGTACCGGCTCGCCGTCGGTAGCGTTCAGCCGGGTGATGACGCCCTCGGAGAGCGTTCCGCCGAGGAAGGGCGGCGCGCCGTCGACCGAGACGATCACGTCGCCGGGACGCACGCCACCCTTGGCGGCCGCGCTGTTCTCGACCACCTCGGTCACGAACAGCGGCTCGGTGGCGGCCGGATCGAGGTTCGTCCTGCGCGCTCCCGACACCGAGATGCCGAGTCCGCGTGGCCCGTCCTCGTCCCGCTCAGGGCGCCGCCACTTGGCGTGGTTGTCGTCGAGGCTGGCGACCATGCCGTTCACCACCGCCGCGGCGAGCGCCTGCTGCGTGTCGCCGTCCGCCTTCACCCGCTCGTAGACGTCGACGAACGCCTGCCAGTCGCGGTCGCGGTCGCCGCTCATGGGAGGCGTGGTGGCGTTCGCCTGGTCCATGCCGCGCCGGTGAAGCTCCTCGGCGAAGGCGGTGAAGGCGACCGCCAGCAGGTCCCGATGGTCCATCGCCGGACCCGCGTAGGAGTTGGCGAGGATGCAGTAGTAGACCTGTTCCAGCGTCTCGGGTGTGGTGGGCTTGAGCTCCGGCGACTCCGGCGGCTGCCCGGGGGTGCAGGCGTCCGCCAGGGACGCGGCGGCTCGGACGGCGGGCGCCTGGGCCGGCTGGGGCGCGGCAGGGCTCTGCATCGGCAAGGCCCAGCCCGAGAGCAGCAGAGCGCTCGCCACGCCGGCCGACGCCACGGCGGCCCGCCGCGTCGCGGACCTTCCCCGGTGTCTTAGCGTTTCTCTCATGGCCGGTATCGTCGCGGCGGGCGTGTTTCCCAGACGTTTCCGCTGTTCGGCACGGCCCCTGCCGCGTGAGCACTCGCCAGAGGACGTCCGCCGCCCAGCATGGGTGGACTCATCGACCCTGCCGAGCGATGCGGGTTGTCACTCGGATTCGGTGCCGGTGCTCCGCTGTGGCCGCGGGGTCAGCAGCTCGCCGAACCCCATGCGGTGCACGAAACCCTCGCGCGTGCCGCGAGCGACCTCGTTGACCGCGTCCACGCCGGACTCGGTGTAGTCGACGACGCTGCGGAACGGCTTGGCGCCGTGCGGCAGGGCCAGGATCCGGGTGATCTCCTCGGCGACCCCGACCGGGCTCGGGTCGACCCCGGGCACGAACAGCGCGGAGGTCACCTCCTCGTTGCGCGCCACCATCGGGTCGAGCTCGGCGTAGGCGGCCGCGACCGTCGTGTCGCCGGCTCGGGTGGCGTTGGGGAAGTGCTGGGTGCCCTTGGTGATCGCGCCGGGCATGACGATGCAGGTCTCGATGCCGAACGGGTTCGCCTCGTACGACGTGGCCACCGCCAGGGTGTCGAACGCCGCCTTGGACGCCGCGTACGGGCCGAGGAAGGGCGGCGTGGTGACGATGATGGTGCTGCCGACGTACAGCAGGGTGCCGCCGCCGCGGCCGCGCAGATGGGGCAGGACCGCCCGGTTCACCCGGTGGGCGCCGATGACGTTGACGTCGAGGAGCCGGGTGACGTCGTCGGCGGTGAACGCCTCGGTGTATCCGACGTACAGGTGGCCCGCGTTCTGGATCACGACGTCGAAGTCGCCGCCGCCGCGCAGCACGGTGGCCACCGCCGCGTCGGCCGACTCCTGCGAGGTGACGTCCAGCTCGATGACGCGCAGGGCGCCGTCGTACTCGGCGGTGACGTCGAGCAGTTCACGGCGGTGGACGTCGTTCCGCCCGTACGGATCGAGCATGCTGGCCCACACGGTGTGCCCGGCCCGGGTGAGCGCCTGGGCGGTGAGGTTCCCGATGCCGGTGGCGGCGCCGGTGATGAGGACGGTGGACATGGCTTGTTCTCCGTTCTTGGTCAAGGGTCAGGAGGCGGGGCGGACGAGCTCGACGCGCAGGATGCGATCGTCGCCCGGCCGGGGATCGGTGCCGCCCCACGTCGCTTCGTCGGTGTTCGAGGTCGTGATCCACAGGGAGCCGTCGGGTGCCGCCTCCACCGTGCGGATCCGGCCGTAACGCTGGGCGAAGTAGGCGACCGGGTCGCCGGCCGCTCGGGGTCCGTCCACGGGCAGGCGCCAGAGCCGCTGCCCGCCGAGCGCGCCCATCCACACCGCTCCGCCCGCGATGGCGATGCCGGACGGCGAGGCGTCGTCGGGATGAACGGTGAAGATCGGGCGTTCGCCGTGAGAGCCCTCCCGCCCTTCCGACTCGGGCCATCCGTAGTCGCGTCCCGGGCGCAGCACGTTCAGCTCGTCCCAGGTCCGGTGACCGAGTTCGGACGCGTACGCGGTGCCGTCGGGGCCGAACGCGATGCCCTGCACGTTGCGGTGGCCGCTGGAGTAGATAGCGGTGCCCGAGGGGTTGTCCGGCGGTATGGACCCGTCGGGGCGGATCCGCAGGATCTTGCCGTTCAGCGACTCGTCGTCGGCCGCGTTCTCGGGGGAGAAGGCGTCTCCGGTGCCGATCCAGAGGTTGCCGTCGGGCCCGAAGCGCAGGCGCCCGCCGTGATGGCGGTCGGCGGTCTCGATGCCTTCGAGGATCACCCGCTCCTGGCGCAGGGAGCGCAGGTCAGGGGCCAGACGCAGGGCGACGACGCGGTTGGTGGGCGAGGCGGACGCGTACGCGTACACGGTGCGGTCCCGCTCGAACGACGGCGAGACGGCCAGTCCGAGGAGGCCGCCCTCGGAGCTCACCTCGACGCCGGGCACCGTGCCGACCGGCGTGGGGTTGCGGCCCTGCCGGAGGTGCAGGATCCGGGCCGAGGCCCGTTCGGACACCAGGGCGGAGCCGTCCGGCAGGAACGCCAGGCCCCAGGGCATGGCCAGGCCGCGGGCGATCTCGGTGACCTCGCCGGGGACGAGCCCGCGCGTGACCCGAGCCGTGGTGCCCTGAGTGGCCCCGTTCCGCGAGGCGCTGTTCTGCGCGGTGCCGGGCTCCGGTGGGGCGCAGCCGGGCAGCGTGGTCATGACGCAGAGGAGAGCGGCGGCGGCTCTGAGGCGCCCCCCGGTACGTGGGATGAGGAGCATGGCTGATCCGTCCTTCATGTCGGTCAGGCACGGCGAGCCGGGGACGGCACGCCGCCCCCCGGCTGCGGCCGCTACGTGGCGAACCGGTGCTGCAGCCGCTGGCAGGTGAAGCCGGCGACGGCCCCCAGAGCGGTGCCCGCGACCAGGGTGAGCAGCCCGGGGAGCACGTGCTCGGGCTCCGCGGCGAAGAAGGTGACCAGGCCCACGAACCACGCGAGCATGTTGTTGACGACGGGTGTCGTACGCAGGCCGACCGCGACGGAGGCCAGGACGAAGACCCCGAGCGGCAGCGCCAGGGCGCCGGCGAAAGGCGTGGCCAGCCCCACGATCGTGTGCCCCAGCACGGCGAGCGCCATGCCGAGCCACAGGCAGATGACGGCGTGGATGCCGAGGCGGACCGAGGTCGGCCGGGTGAACCACGCCACCCAGCCCGCGAACATGACCCAGGCCTCCAGGCCCAGGGCGGTGCTGGTGTAGGCGGCTACCGCGGCCACCACGGCCGCGATGGCGGTGTAGGTGACGAACCGGCCGGTGTCCTGCCGGTCCACGGCGTGCTGAGCTGCGGTCCTGATGTGCGTCTCCACGGTGGTGGTCCCTTCTCGATGGCTGCGTGCGACGTCAGGCGGCGCCGCCGTTGGCGAACACGATCTGGCCGTTGATCCAGCGGCCGGGCCCGGCGAGGAAGGCGACGAGCTCCGCGATGTCGTCCGGGGTGCCGAGCCGGTTCATCGGGCTCAGGCCGGCGATCCGGTCGATGATCTGCTGGGACTTGCCTTCGAAGAACAGCTCCGTGGCCGTGGGGCCGGGCGCGACCGCGTTGACCGTGACGTCGCGGTCGCCCATTTCCCTGGCGAGGATCGGGATGAGCGCCTCCACCGCGCCCTTGGTCGCGGCGTACGCGCCGTAGGCCGGCAGGTGCAGGCGGGTGACGCTGGTGGAGAAGGCGACGAAGGCGCCGCCGGGTCGGATCCGGCGGGCGGCCTCCTTGGCCGTGACGAACGTGCCCCGCACGTTGGTGCGCAACTGCCGGTCCAGCTGGGCCAGGTCCAGCTCCCGGATCGGTTGCAGCGCCATGATCCCCGCTGCGTTGACGACGACGTCGATGGGGCCGAGGCGCTGCTCGACGGTGTCGAAGGCGCCGGCGATCGCGTCCTCGTCGGCCACGTCGGCCTGGAGCGCGATCCCGCGGGCGCCGGCCGCCTCGATCTCGCCGACGGCGGCGTCCGCCTCTTTGGCGTCGGAGGCGTAGAGGACGGCGACGTCCTGGCCCGACGCGGCGAGCCTGGCGGCCACGGCGCGGCCGATCCCCCGCGAGCCTCCGGTGACGATGGCGGTACGTGATGCGGTGTCCATGAACATTCCCCTTGCTCAACTGCTAACAAAATCAAGTTAGCACTGTTTCGAAGTCGATAACAAGATGCTGTTAGCACATGTTTTATCGGTAAGGGTGAACGCCTGTTAGCATCGCTACATGGCTAGCTCGAGCAAGCGGGACACGATCCTCGACGCCGCAGCGGACCTGCTGGCGCGTGAAGGCAGGGACGCCGTCTCGACCAGGGCTGTCTGCAAGGCCGCCGGCGTGCAGGCGCCCATCCTCTACCGGCTGTTCGGCGACAAGCAGGGCCTGCTGGACGCCGTGGCCAGCCGGGGGCTCACGTCGTACATCGCGGAGAAGCGCCGCATCACGCCCAGCGGAGATCCCGTGGACGACCTGCGGCGCGGCTGGGACGCGCACATCGGATTCGGTCTCGCCGAGCCCGCCCTCTACTCCCTGATCTACGGCAGCTCACGACCGGGCGCCGAGCCGGAGGGGGCCAAGCAGGCCGCGGAGATCCTCGCCGGGCTGGTGCACCGCGTCGCCCTGGCCGGCCGGCTCCGCGTCCCGGAGGAGCGGGCGGCACGCGTGATCCACGCGGCCGGCCGTGGCACCGCGCTGGCCCTGATCGCCACGCCTGAGGCCGACCGCGACATGGAGGCCGCCCGCATCGTCCGCGAAGCCGTCATCCACGCGATCACCGAGCCCGCCCCGGCCCCCGGTTCCGCGCGGGCCGGCTCCGCGCGGGCCGGGGGCGATGTCGTGGCCGGCGCCATCACCCTGAAGGCCGCCCTCGGAGACCTGAAGGTCCTCAGCCCTTCCGAGAGCCAGCTGCTGGGCGACTGGCTCGACCGGATCATCGAGGGCTAGGAGCCGCCGGCTCCGGGGCAGGGCGAGCGCGGCCCTGAGGCGTGACGTGCGACTGCGACGTGCTCGCCGTCCCGGGCTGCGACGTCCGGCTCGTCGTCTACACGGTGGCCGCGGGCTCCGCCGACGCGGAGAAGCTGGAGTTCCCGCGGGTCACGAACGGTGTCCCCACCCACGGTCATGTCCCTCCGCCCTCGCCTCCAGCTCGGCCAGGTCGAGGGCTCGCCGAGCACAGCCGGCCCATGGGCCTATGCGGGAAGCCGCCAGTCAGGCCCGCCAGGCGTCCCCAGCCACACGCGCTGACTGTCCGTACTGACCGTGAGACCGAAGCCGGACTGGTGCGGGCTGCCCGCGCCCTGCCACGTCAGAATCGCCTCCTCGACCGCGTCCCAGAGCCGGAGCGGGCCGTGCTGGTAGACCGTCCAGCCGCCTGCGGGAGCCGGCTTTGTGTCAGCCCGTGATCCTGTGCCCACATCGAGCAGGATGGTGGTGTCCTCACCCCAGGAACACTGCGCCTGGGGAGCGGCGAGCTGGGCCACCCACAGGGCCGTGTCATTCCGGAGGATCGCAGGGTCGATCCTTGACGGGCGGGCCTGGCCGATGCCGGTGATGATCGGCGGGCGCGGCGGTGCCAGGTGGGTGCGGGCGGCCATGAAGCATAGATCGTCCTCCAGAAAGCGGCCACTGGCCGTACCGTCGTCCGCCACGGTGAGATGCGCGAAGGCGACCCCGCCCATCCAGCCCCACATCGGGGTGGTAATGGTCCCACCGCTTCGAACCTGCCACAGCCACGGCAGCGGGATGACCCTCACCGAACATGTAGAAATCACCTTGTCGTATGCGGCGTTCGCGGCGTAGCCGTTCATACCGTCTCCCACCACGCACGTGGGGGCGTATCCGACAGCAGAGATCGCCTTCTCGGCCCTGGCCGCCACCATGGGATCGTATTCGACCGTGGTCACCGCCTTCTCGCCGAGCCGCGCGCACATCAAAGACGTCGAGTAGCCGGTACCGGTGCCGATCTCCAGGACCTTGTCACCCTCACTGATGCGAGCCGCCTCCAGCATCAGCACGACCAGACTCGGAAGCGTGGAGGAAGAACCCGGCTGCCCGACCACGACGTCAGGGGCGTTCTCCGCGAGAATCCCGCCGACCTGGGTGACCCACGTCTGGTCGGCGTAGGCCAGGCTCAGCCAGTCGTCCTGACCCATCTCCGCCCGCCGGACGGGGACCCACCGATCGGCACGATTCCCATCAGCGCGATATACGGCCTCACCGAGAAACGGCTCGCGGGGCACCCTCCGCAGTGCCTCACGCCAACCTGCCGACCCTAGGCGGGCGGCCAGGGCGAGCCGTAGTTCCGTGGCCGTGTCGCTCATCGCCACCATCCTTCCGTGAGCACGTCAGCGAAGGCGTGCGCTATCGCATCGGAGTCAGGCAACCATCCCCACTGCCCGTTCGGGTTGCACTCGATGAACGTCCACCCCTCCGACGCGGGATCGTGCGTGTCAACAGGCTCCAGAGCGAAATCGAAACATCCGAATGCCAGCTCGAAGCCGTCGAGATAGGCATGCAGCGCCCTCGTGACAGTTTCGGGAACGGCGATGGGTTCGTGAACCAGCTCATCCCAATTGCCGCGCCGCCAGTCGAGAGCTCCGTCAGGCGTGGTGATCCGGCTCGCGAATACTGATCGCCCAACCACGGTCACCCTGGCGTCCGCTGTCTTGTTCACCTCCCGCTGGAACATGTGGGCGGTCAGAGAAACCGAATCGTCAAGGTCCTCTGCTCCGATGCGCTGCGTCCATATAGCGGCCGTATTGCCCTCTGCCGGACTCGGCGCTCCCCGGAAGGATTTATAGATGACGGGACTGTATTCAGTGGCGAACTTACGAGCCTGCGCCAGATCATTGGTGATCAGAGTGACCGGAGTGGATAGGCCCTTTTGAGCGGCCATGCGCAGCTGAGCAGGCTTGTAGTCCGCGCGGGTGACGGAGACAGGGTGGTTGACATATGTAGCGTTGTGAAGACTGTTCAGAATCCCGCCGAGCCCGTGTCGAGCCTCGGTGGCGGCGAAGTCCCGAGCCTGCCGGGGCAGGTGGGAGAAGCGGGCGGCGTATGGGGTGGGGCGGCGGTAGTACACCGCCCCGATCTCGCCCATGGCGATGTCTCGGCTCGGTGTCCGGAGACGTCCTTCCCACTGCGTCCGGCCATCTCCCATGCATGCGCCGAACATGAGGCCGGAACCGATGTCGGCCGGGTCTACACGCGCGACGCGTGCCTGCCGCTCATTCAATGCTTCGATGACCCGGTTCGCGGTGACGTCTTCCGGCGATGTGATCACCAGGATCACGTTGGACGAGATCGCCATCTTCCCGCCTGATCAGCTGTCGTTCTGGCTGTCGTCGGCGACCTCGGCAGCACCACCCGAGCCGTCCCCGCCTCCTCCCTTGGATTTCGTGACAGTCGTACCCATCTGGAGCGGAAGGATTTCCCCGTTCGCGTTGTAGAAGCGACTGACCTGGGTCGCGGGGTCGAGGATTGCTCTTTCGTACCACGGACCTTCTTCGGGGCCGTTCACCGTTATCCGCCCCAACCCCCAAGGTGTACGAAGATCCGCGCGTGTGCTCATTCAGCAACCTCCGTGAGAAGCATTTGGCCAAACTTTAGCGCTCCGATGCCGACGCCGTCAGGCGTTCGTCTCGCTCAAACGGTTGCACACCTTAGGATCAAATAAATACCGAAGAGCGTGCCTTTGGCCCGCGCGAGGTGCGGCCGTCCTTCTTGGGATGCATTCCGAGCCGCATGGTCATGCGAATGCAGGTCTTTTCGCGGGCGTCTTTGTCAGGTCGGGCGGGCTCTGGCGGCACGCCGTAGCACCAGGCTGATCAGGATCGCCGACGCCATCGCGGCCGTCCCCGCCCAGGCGGCGGTGGTGTAGCCGGTCTCGGCGGGGAAGGTGGCGCCGGCGCCGGTGTGGGCGGCGAGCACCAGCCCGGCGAGCGCGCTGCCGATGGAGAAGCCGACGCTGCGCACGACCTGGTTGACGCTCATCGCGCTGGAGGTCTCCTCCGGCGGGACGGCGGCCAGGATCGTGGCCGCCATCGCGGCGGAGAAGACGCCGACGCCCACCCCGAGCAGGCCCATCACGGCGAACGCCAGCCACAGCTGGCCGCGGGCCAGCGCGAACACCACGAGCGCCGCCAGGACCACGCCGCCACCGCCGGCCAGGACCGTCATGACCTGGACCCGCCCGCGCAGCCGGGGCACCAGCTTGCCGCCCGCGAAGCCCAGCACCGAGAACGGCACGAGCACCAGGCCGGCGACGAAGACGTCCACGCCGAAGCCGTACCCGGCCGGCTCGGGTGTCTGCACGTAGCGGGTGACCAGGGAGAGCAGTAGATACATGCCGACCCCGCCGAAAAGCATGATCACGTTGGCGCCGGCCACGGCGGGGTGCCGCAGGAGGGACAGGTCCACCAGCGGGGCGGCGCACCGGCGTTCGCGCAGCACCCAGGCGGTGAGCAGCACGGCCGCGGCGACCGGCAGCGCGGCGGCGAGCGCCGGGTACCCGGTCCACAGGGTGGTCTGGCTGATCGCCAGGGACAGGGCGACGAGACCGGCGCTGAGGAGCGCGGCCGCGGGCACGTCGACGGCCGCCGACCGGCCAGGAGGCGGCTGCGGCACCGCCCACCAGGCGGTGGCCAGCGCGGTCGCGGTGATCAGCAGGCCGAGCCCGTACGCCACCCGCAGCCCGGCGACGGAGGTGAGGAGCCCGGCCAGCGGGTAGCCGATGCCGATGCCGGCGGTGGACGCCACCGACAGCAGCGCGATCGCCGCGCCGGAGCGTTGCCCCGGCAGGTGGTCGCGGGCCACGCCCATCATCAACGCGGGCAGGCCGAGGCCGGCGCCCTGGGCGACCCGCCCGGCCAGCAGCCAGCCGAACGAGGGCGGCACCACGGTCAGCAGGCTGCCGGCCACCACCACGGCGAGAGTGAAAAGGACGACCCGGCGCCTGCGCGGCCCGGCGCCAAGACGCCCGAGCACGGGGGTGGCGACCGCCCCCACCAGGAGCGGGGCGGTGAGCGTCCACTGCGCGGCGGCAAGCGAGACATCGAACTCACCCGCCACCTCGGTGATCAGCGGTGCCCCCAGGCTGCCCACCACTGCGACGACCAGGGCGATGAACATCAACGAGGGCACCAGTAACCGGCCCTCGGCCCCCGGCAGGGACTCGTGTGCGGTGCTGGTCATCGGCCGCCTCGGTCGTGTCGTCGACGCGCCGCCGACCTCACGTCTCGCTCCGGACGTTGGCGCGCCGACGACCTTACCCTGTCGGCGGCTTCCATCCGCTCGCCGAGCCCGTCCCGGACGGCGTACGACTCAGCGACGCGGGCGCAGCCCGTTGAGGGCGGTCTCGACGACGCTGTCGGCATAGCCGGGGGTCAGCCCTCCGGCGCGCTGGAGCCAGCGGTTGAGCAGCGGCCCCCAGATCATGTCGACGGCCACGTCGAGGTCGAGGTCCTCGGCCAGTTGCCCGGCCCGCTGGGCGCTGCGCAGCCGCCCCTTCTTCAGCTCTCTCATCGGGCCGTCCAGCCGTTCGGCGTAGAGGGCGGCGAGCGCGGGATCGTGGGTGATCTCCGTGTTGAGGGCGCGCATCGGCTCGTCGTAGCGCGGATCGTTGAGCTCTTCGATCGTGGCTCTGAGCACCGCCTTCAGGTCCGCCTCGAGATCGCCGGTGTCGGGCAGGGCGCTCGCTTCGCCGTCCGGCTGCTCGCTGAGCATGAGGAAGGCGTCGAAGAGGACCGCCCCTTTGGAAGGCCACCAGCGGTAGATCGTCTGCTTGCCGACACCGGCTCGCGCCGCGATGCCCTCGATGCTCAGCTTGGCGTATCCCACCTCCTGCACCAGCTCGAAGGCTGCGGCGAGGATGGCCCGCCGGGAGGCCTCGTTCCGGCGGGGCGCAGGAGAGGGCGACTTGCGCTGCGTCGTCATGCCGTCAACCTAACAAATAGAGACGAGACGGTCCGTATTGACTCGGCGAGAGGGGAGCCTGTACTGTCCTCGCAAGACGAGACGGATCGTCTCGTATCGTACGGAGCACACAACCCCGATCGGAGTTCCGCCCATGCACACCCCGGAAACCGTCACCACCCGCACCTGGTTCATCACGGGAGCCAGCCGCGGCCTGGGCCGGGCGTTCACCCTCGCGGCGCTGGAGCGCGGCGACCGCGTGGCCGCCGCCGCCCGGACCATCGCGCGCCACGACTTCGACGAACGCTACGGAGACCGGCTCCTCACCCTGCCCCTCGACGTGACCGATCGCGACGAGGTGTTCGCCGCCGTCGACACCGCCGTCGGGCACTTCGGCCGGCTCGACATCGTGGTGAACAACGCCGGGACCATGTCCTCGGGCATGATCGAGGAGTTCACCGAGGCCGAGGCGCGCGCCCAGCTGGAGGTCAATCTCTTCGGGGCGATGTGGGTCTGCCAGGCCGTCCTGCCCCACCTGCGTGCCCAGGCCTCGGGCCACATCGTGCAGATCTCCAGCATCGGCGCCCTGGGCGGCTTCCCCAGCACGGGGATGTACAGCGCGAGCAAGTTCGCGCTGGAGGGCATGAGCGAGGCGCTGGCGATGGAGGCCGCGCCGTTCGGCGTCAAGCTCAGCATCGTCCAGCCCGGCGGCTACTGGACCGGCCTCTACACCAGCATGACGACGACGTCGCCCGCGCCCGAGTACGGCCCGTTGCGCGCCGAGCTGGAGAAACAGTGGGCCGAGGGGTCGATCGACAGCGAGCCGCGGCTGGCCGCCGAAGCGCTGATGAAGCTGGTCGACAGCGCGGACCCGCCGCTGCGGCTGCTGCTCGGCAGCATGGTCTACGACCTGGCCTTCGACATCTCCCGCCGGCGGATGGAGACCTGGGCCGGCTGGGAGCAGGTCAGCCGCGCCGCCGAACACGCCGTACCCGCCCCAGGAAGCGCCGGCTGACCACCGGTCCGGCCGCTCCTGCGCCGACCCGCCGTGCCGGCGCAGGCCGACCACCCGCCCCGCCCGGGTGGACCCTCCCACAAGGGGAGACACCATGCTTGGGGGCATGGACGAGGAACTGCTGCCGATCGGGCAGTTCGCCAGGCTCAGCCGGCTGAGCGTCAAACAGCTGCGGCACTACGCCCAGCTCGGGCTGCTGGTGCCCGCGTACGTCGACGAGCACACCGGCTATCGCTACTTCCGGCACGAGCAGGCGCGTGACGCGCTGTCGATCGGGCTGCTGCGCTCGCTCGACGTCCCGCTCGCCGTCATCGCGCAGGTGCTGTCCGGCACGTCCGGCGTCCTGGAGGAGGTGCACGAGCGGCTGGAAGCCGAGCTGGCCAGGCGCCGGTCGACGCTGGCCGCCCTGGAGCGCGTCATGGCGGAAGGCCTGCCGTCCACCCCGGTCACGGTGGTCACAGAACCGGCGCGGCGCGTGGCGGTGCTCACGACGGCGGCGGCGGACCCGTCACAGATCGGCGCGGCCACCTCGGCCGCCATCGCCGGCCTGCTGCGGGCCCGGCCGCCGGACGCCGCTCCCGAGCTCATCGGCCTGTTCCCGCTCGACTTCGGCGAGCCCGTCACCATCACCGTCGCCCTGGTCAGCGAGGAACGGGTGGCGGGGGCCGAGCTCGACGTGCTGCCAGGCGGCCGGTTCGCCCGCGCCACGCACGTCGGTCCCTACGACCAGATCGGGCTGACCGCGTACGCGCTGCTGTCCTGGTGCGCCGAGCGGCTCTGCCCCGTCCGAGGCCCGATCCGCGAGGTGTACGTGTCCGACCCGGCGACCACCCCGCCCGATCGGCTGATCACCCATCTGATGATTCCTCTGGAGGAGCCGTGACACCGAAAGTGGTCCACTGCGGACCCGTCACCTGCCTGAACGTCACCGGGATGGGAGAGCCCGGAGGCGCCGAGCACGTCTCCGCCATCGGCGCCCTGTACGCCGTGGCCTCCGCCATGGGCGGCCCGGCGGGGCCGCTGGAGGGACGCTGGTGGGTGGAGGACACCTCCCGGCCGCCGCTGGAGGTGCCGCGTGATCAGTGGCGGTGGCATCTGACGCTGCCGCTGACCGACGTACCCGAGCCGGGGACGGCCGAGGCGGCGCGCGAGCAGGCCCGCGCGTCCGGTGCGGCCGTCGACCGCGTGCAGGTCGTCACCTTCACCGAAGGCGAGTGCGTGGAGTTGCTCCACGAGGGGCCCTACAGCGAGGAGAAGGCGTCCCTCGACGTGATGGAAGCGTTCATGGCTGGGCATGGTCTGGTGCCCCACGGGCTGCACCACGAGATCTACCTGAGCGATTTCACCGATCCTCGGCCCAGGACGATGCTCAGGCAACCGGTGGCGCCCGCCGCCGGGTGAGCCCCACGCCGGTGACGGCTCTCATCGCGACCGCGAACCTTCCCGGCGATCGCGAAGGAGGGCACCCAGGCCAACCACTGCCGGGTGCGCGGCGTCGTACCAGATGTGGATCTTGCCAGGCGCCGGGGGCTGCGTATCGCGGTCGCGGCTGTCACCCTTTTATTCGCCCTCGGCGCCTTCGACCAGCTGAGGACGCCCGTCCTGCCGATGCCGCAGCGGGCGGTGGCCTCGGTCGAGGAGATCGCCGCGCGCCTGCGCCACTACGTGGACGGCGACGTCACCTACGCCCCCTATGTCACGACCCCGGGCACCCCTCTCCTGCCGTGGTGCTGGCCGGAGAGCATCGACGCGCGGCTGCCGCCCGAAGGCGTGCCCGCCTACAGCGGCAGGTTGCTCCTCCCGGAGATGGACGAGCCGCTGGCGGCGAGATTCTGGATCACCTCGCCGGAGGAGGCGGCCCGCGGGGTGGCCGCGGCCCGCCGCGGCACCGAGGAGTGCGGCCACTCCGACGACGACAGGCTCAGGGACGTGACGGACTTCGACCGCTGGGGGTGGCACGGCGTGCAGGCCCTGGTCACCTCCGAATACTGGACGGAGCACGGCGACTCGGGTGCCGGCGCGACGATCGTGGCCGCGCGTGGCGGGCTGCTGGCCGAGGTCACATGGGCCTGGCCGTTCGAACCGGGCATCGAACCGGACCGGCGCCCGCTGCTCCGGGGCACCGTGACGGCGGCGTCGGTGCTGGCCGCCGTGGGCGGCGACCGCGCCGGGCCGGCACCCGCCGCTGCCACGACGCGGTCGGCTGCCGCCGAGATCGCCGCGGCCCTGCCCCCGCCGTCGGCGTACGGCAGGACCATGACGACGTGGACCAGTCCGGAGAACTCGCTCCACTCGCACGAACTGGCCTGCGTGGACAGCTCCCACGAGCAGATCGCCTACGATGGCGCGCCCGCCGTCACCCGCCGCCTGATCGGCGAGGTCTCCGTCCGCGAGGACGTGCTGTTCCTGCCCGACGAGCAGGCCGCCGAACAGGCGCGCGCCCAGCCGCTCAGCTGGGAAGGAGGCGGCTTCCCGGACGACGACGGCGAGATCGTGCCCTGCCATGCCGGCAGCGGGATGCTGTTCAGCATCGAACCCGTCCTGCAGCCGTTCAACCGGGGGCCGTGGAAGGGTGAAATGAGAACCTTCGCCATCAGCGGCCCTGACCTGCAGCGCCGCACCGACCTGCTGGGCCGTCCCACCCCGCTCGACGGGGTCGCGCACGTCGCCGTGGGCGTGCGCCATGGCACCACCATGGTCCAGCTCCGCTGGCAAGGCCAGGCCGGGACCGACCCCGCCGCCGCTCTGCGCGCCGGCCGCGCCGCCCTCACCCGCACGCTCGACCGCCTGCCCGGCGGCGGCTGAGCCGGCTCGGACCGCTCTCTCGGCGAGCGCCGTGCCGCTGGCCCGCCGCACCGTCAGGAGCGTCGCCAGACCACGCCGCGCTGTTCGTACTCCATCGCGGCTTCGACCTGGATGCTGATGTCGGCGCCCAGTTCGCGGGTGACCAGCCAGAGCCCCAGGTCGAGACCGGAGGTGATCCCGCCGGAGGTGATGAGGTCGCCGTCGTCGACCACGCGGGCGTTGATGACCTTTCCGCCCTGGGCGGCGAGTTCGGCCTTGGAGGCGCTGTGGGTCGTGCACGGGCGGCCCCGGGTCAGGCCGGCGGCCGAGAGCAGCATGACTCCGCTGCAGACACCGGTCATGATCACCCCTGCCTTGTGCGCCCGTACGACGTTCGCGAGGACCTGCCTGTCCTTGATCAAAGTGTTGATGCCGGGACGGTTGCCGATGCCGCCGCCACCGGGCACGACGAGCACGTCGGCGGCCGTCGGGTTCCACGCCGTCGCGACGTCGACCGTGAGGCCGAGAGCCGCGGTCACCTGACCGGGCGCGCCCGGCTTCACCAGGGCGACCCGCATCGGCCCGCCGCCGGACTGCACGAGACCCAGCACTTCGAGCGGGCCCGCGAAGTCCTGCACCTCCACCCCCTCGAACATCAGGATCTGGACCCGCAGCGGCCCTTCGCGCTTCGGTCGGGACGCGGCCCACGCCGCGGGCGTCGCCAGCGATCCGAGCGCGGCGGCGCCCGTCGCGGCGGCCGATGTCCTGAGAAAACTCCTGCGTTCCATTCGCCAGCCTTTCGAAGTCGAATTCCCGGCCTACGCTTCGAAATGGAACTAAAGGATCGTGTGTCATATGCGGGGTACGCCGTGAAGCTTTCGTGAAGCGTCTCTTCTCGCGAAAGAACATGCAGCCTCAGCGCCTGACCGCTTCACGAAAACTTCACGGTCCCGGTCGCATGCGCCACATGATTCTCGCATTTCATGGCGAGGGCATGAGTGTTCTACGTCACACGCGCGGGAGGAAGCCGCCATTCGCAGGGTTTACTCGAACCAGCGTCTGGCCGAAATGAAACGGCACGCTTATCAGAATGTCGTTCTAACCGGCTGGGCGTGGCCGGCTTCCTGCGTGGCCGTGCGGCCCGCTTCCGAAATCTCCGGAGGAAAGCATGGACAACGATCCCTTCGTCATCGATCCCAGCGGTAGCGACGTCCTCGGCGAGGCCGAACGCATTCGCGCGCTCGGCCCGGTCACCCGCGTCGAGATGCCCGGCGGTGTGCGGGCCTGGGCGGTGAGCGACCAAGGGCTTCTCAGGCGCCTGCTCGTCGATCCGCGCGTGTCCAAGGACGCCTACCAGCACTGGCCGGCCTGGATCAGGGGTGAGATCCCCACGGACTGGCCGCTGTTTCCATGGGTGGCCGTGCGTAACATGCTCACGGCGTACGGGCCCGACCATCGCCGGTTGCGCGGGCTGATCGCCGGCGCCTTCACCGCGCGCCGCGTCACCGCGCTGCGGCCACGCATCGAGGCGATCACCGGCGACCTGCTGGACGACCTGGCCGGCCTGCCTGCGGACGGTCCCGTTGACTTACGCGACCGCTACACCCACCAGCTGCCGATCAAGGTGATCTGCGAGCTGTTCGGCATCGCCGACGAGGCCACCCGCGTGGAGGTGTCCCGCTGCGTGGACCTGCTGTTCAACGTGGGGAAGGCCCCCGAGGAGAGCGCCGCGGCCTTTCCGCGCCTGCAGCGGATTCTCAGGGACCTGGTGGCGGAGAAGCGCGAACGACCCGGTGACGATCTCTCCTCGGCCCTGATCGCCGCCCGCGACGACACCTCGCCGCTGCCGGAGGAAGAGCTGGTGGACACGCTGGCGTTGTTCGTGAGCGCGGGCCACGAGACCACCGCCAACCTGCTCGGCAACACCGTCGTCGCGCTGCTCACCGACCCGGGCCAGCTCGCCCTCGTCCGCGGCGGGGGCGCCACCTGGGACGACGTGATCGAGGAGACGCTGCGCCACCAGGCGCCCGTGCCGAACATGCCGCTGCGCTTCGCCGTCGAGGACATCGACGTCGGCGACGGCGTCACGCTGCGGGCGGGCGAGGCCGTCCTCGCCTGCTACGGCGCCGCCGGGCGTGACCCGCTCGTGCACGGGCCGGACGCCGGCCGGTTCGACGTCACCCGCCCGGTCAAGGACCACCTGGCCTTCGGCTACGGCGTGCATCGCTGCCTCGGCTCGCCGCTGGCCAGGCTGGAGGCCGGGATCGCGCTGCCCGCCCTGTTCGAGCGTTATCCCGATCTCGCCCTGGCCGCCGAGCCCGGCGCGTTGCCGCCGCTGGAGTCGTTCGTCTCGAACGGGTACCGCGCCCTGCCCGTCAGGCTCGCGCCCTGATCCGGTGCACGCGTCTCGGCCACCCGGCATCTCGTATCCGTCGCCCTACCACCAGGGAGCATCCATGCCCGCCACCTCCACGCTGCTGTTCGTTCACGGTTTCTGGCACGGATCCTGGTGCTGGAGCGAAGTCGTCCCCCACGTGGTGGCCGCCGGCCGCCTGGCCGTCGCGGTGGACATGGCGGGGCACGGGCTGTACGCCCGCCGGCCCCGCTGGTTCACCGAGCAGCCCTACGATCCAGAGGCCGTCGGCACGGAGGTCTCGCCCGTGGCGAACGTGACCCTCGACGACGCGGCCGGGTTGCTGACGTCGCAGCTCAAGCAGATCGGCGGCGGCGAGCCGGTCACGGTGGTGGCCCACAGCGCGGCCGGCCCCGTGCTGACGCGCGTGGCCGAGCAGCGGCCCGAGCTGGTCGCGCACGCGGTGTACGTGGCCGCGTACATGCCGGCGTCCGGCGTGCCGGCGGCGGCGTACTCGCAGATGCCGGAGGCCGCAGACGGCTTGGCCGTGCCGTTGGTGCAGGGCGACCCCGCCCGGACAGGGGCGATCCGGCTGGACTTCGCCACGGACGACCCGGTCTACCGCCAGCGGCTCTACGAGGCGTTCTACGGTGACGTGGACCGTGCCCTCGCCGACGCCGCCACCGGCCTGCTGACGCCCGATGGTCCGGCCGGCATCATGCTCGGCACGACCACCCTGACCCGCGACGGCTGGGGTTCGGTGCGGCGCACGTACGTCACGTGCACCAGGGACAGGGCGATCACTCCAGCCCTGCAGGCGAAGTTCGTCGCCGAGGCCGACGCGGCCTTCCCCGGCAACCCGACCTCCGTCGTCACGCTCGACGCCTCCCATTCGCCGTTCCTCTCCATGCCCGAGGTGCTGGCCGGCATCGTCACCTCCCTCGGCTGACAGCCGGAAGCGCGCGGTGCACGCGGACCGGTGTTCCGCGTGCACCGCGCGCTTTCAGGCTGCCGCCGATTCGCGCGGGCGGACGCGCCGCCATCCGACGACGATCAGGGCGACCAGGCCGAGCAGCGGTCCGGTGCTGATGGTCCAGCTGATGCCCAGTGGTGGGCCGGGCTGCTCCAGCAGGTCGAGCGTCAGCTCGCCGGCTCCCCGTCCTTTCGGGCCGTCGACGGCGAACCGGAACGACCACTGGCCCTGCTCGTCGAGCGACTGGACGTCCAGGCCCCACACGTCGCGTCGGCCGGGGTGGCGGACGAGCGGCATCTCGTGGCCGACGCCGTCGGGGCCGGTCACGGTGAGCGTGCCGCTCTTGCCGTCGATGCCGCCGTCGGGCATGAACGTGAAGTCGAGCGACTGCATGGCTTTCAGCGGCCACACGCTGAATCCGACGGTGACCCGGTAGGGCCCGGCCTGAACCTGTTCGGTGTGTACGGCCTTCACCGGCTCTTCGGCCTGTGCCGTTGCTGTCAAGGTGAGCATGAGCCCGATGACGCCGAGCACCACGATGACGATCTTCCGCATGGCGCTACCGCCCTTCCCTGGCCGGGGCGAGGAACCGCAGGATCTCGGCGAAGCGGACACCGAGGAAACCGGCGGCCACGCCGAGCGCCGTGCCGGCGGCAGCCGTCGCCGGCAACACGGGGAGCTCGTCGAGCGTGCCGCCACCCAGGAGCAGCGCGGACTGCCCGGCCACCGCGACGGTGACGACCAGCCCTCCCACGCCACCCGCAACCATGGCGGAGCCCACGGCACGCCTGTCGTCGGTACGGGCCAGCACCGGCCCCACCACGGCCGCGACCGGCAGGAGGATCATCGGTATCAGGGCGGGCCCCACCGGCACGCCGCTCGGGTCGTCGCGGAAGGGCTGGGCGATCGCGTCCGCGTACACCCGGGTGGCCCACGGGCAGAACCACCAGAAGGCCGCCTGGAGCGCGACCAGGATCGAAGCGATGCCGATCGCGCCGGCCGCCCGTCGGACCAGGCGTGCGCCCACCACGAGAATCAGCACGGACATGAAGGCCATCCCGGCCGTACGGAGGTCGACCACGCTCACGCCGAAGGCGCTCAGCCCTTCGACCACGATCGAGCCGAACCCGAGGAGCAGCGCCAGCCCGATGACCGCGGTGATCGCCCCCCACCTCCGGCCGACGGCGGCGGCGGACACCATCACCGCTCCGGCCATGGTCAACGTGATGGCCAGCAGGAACCCGATGTGCGGAGGGGATTCGATCACCGCGTCGAAGCCGTACAGGCCATGCCACCACTCGTCGAGAAGGCCGTAGACCAGGAACAGCGCGGCGCCGACGCCCGAGACCAGGTAGCCGATCGGAGCGGCGAACGTACGGCCGAACACGCCGATCGCGGCGCCGCCGACGGCGGGGTCCACCGGGCGTCCACGCCGTTCGGCCATGGTGGTCGCCAGCACCACGACCAGGCTGGCGATGCCGGCGATCGTGCTGCCGGAATACAGCACGAGATGTGGCGCGGTGAAGAAGGTGTCGGGCCCGACGTCGTAGTGCCATTGGATGTCCCAGACCATCCCGGTCAGCGACAACATCGCACCGCCGAGGACGAAGGCCGCCGCGGGCAGCCCTTTCGAGCCGGCTTCCGGCCTGCGGGTCGTTGGAGTGCTGGTCATGCTGATGTCCATAGGTCGTCCTTTCATGGGACCAGGAGGGTGAAGGCGGCGTGCTGAACGTCGTTCGCGCTGCGCAGCGTGACGTTGAGCCGCCAGTAGCCGGTCATCGCCAAGACGGTGTCCTTCGCGCGGTAGCGGCCAGGACCGGTCCGTACGGCCGTGACAGGCGGGTACGCGTGGCCCATCTGGGGCATCACGGGCTGGAGGGTGACGTCGTCCAGGTCGGCGGATGCGCCGTCCCTGGTCGTGACATCGAGGTCGAACGTGTTGGGGCCCTCGCGTGGCCCGTCGGTGGACAACCGCACGGTGTACGCGGCGGTGGCGGCCGTCATCGTCGTGCCACCGGCGCCGGCCAGCCAGGGCGGGACCACCAGCAGGCCTGCCGCGATCATCGCCACGGCCGCCGCCACCAGGGCGAACTTGGTCTTCGTGCGCATCATGCCGGCCTTCCTGGCTCGGGTACCTCCACGGTCATGGGCGCGGTCCGCACCGCGTAGCCGCGCTCGGCCTGCACCCACACGAGGTAGCGGCCGGGCAGCGGAAAGGTGTAGGTGAACGGCACGTCGGGTCCGAACGCGGCGACGCTCTCGTCCGGCTGATCCGGCCGGTTCGGAATCATCGCGTGCACGTGAGCCCAGATGGGCGCGTCCGCGATCCCGTGGCCGACGGGCCCGGCGACGATCATGTGGCCGGCCATCCCCAGCCACGGCTGCAGGTCGCGCGTGCCGAACCTCGCGTTGAAGGTGCTGGGCGAGCCCGCGGGGGCGATGCTGCGGTCCACGCGGAAGTTCTCCGTGGCCGGCGCCGTGCCGCCCGCCGCATCGAGGGTGATCGTGGTGCGGAGCTGTTGCCTGCCGCCCCCGCGCCGGGCGAGCTCGGCTATGACCGCGTAGCGGCCCTTCTCCGGCGCGGCGAACGTCACCCGGTAGTCACCGGGCGCCACACGGACCGGGTGAAGATGCCAGAGCTTGCCCGCGGGGGACACGACGACCAAATGGATCAGCGCGCTGTCGTGCAGCAGCAGGTCGTCGACGGGGTGCCCGGTCGAGCCGTCGGTCAGCGCCAGCCGCAGGGCCCCGTCACGCATGTCCGTGACCAGGTTCACCGGCGGGCGCGAGCCGTCCACCGGGGCCAGGCGCGCGGCGCCGTACGGGTCGGCGATGCTGTCGGCGGTCGGGTCCAGCCGCGAGCCCGGCGGCGGGAGCGGCGGTGCGCTCCACGAAAGGATCACCGCCGTCACCGCCACGGCCAGCGCCGCCACCGCGCCCGAGGCGGGCACCAGCGCGGTCATACCCGGCCGGCGGACCGCGACCACCAGCGTCGCGATCATCAGCACACCCGCCCCGACGAATCCCGCGTTCGTCGCCTGCTCCAGCGGCGACAGCACCTGTGCGGGCACGACGAACGGGATCGTCGCGATCCGCGTGCCGTCGTCGATCGTCAGCTCCCACAGGCCGGCGCCCGACACCGAGAGCGCGCCGGCGCGGTAGAAGCCCGGCCGCGCGCCCAGCCGTACGGAGGTCGCGCCCGTCTGCCGGCCGTCCTTACCGAGCCGCAGCGCCAGTGAGCCGGGCGGGCTGCCCGCGTGCGCGACCACGTCGACGTGGAGCGGACCCGGCACCGGCTCCATCCGGCGGATCACCACCGTCAGCTCGCGGTCGCCGAGGGACTGCGCGACGTGGATGTCCCCGCCGTCGGCCGCTCCGTCGGCGAACGCGGGGGCCGCCATGACCCAGGCGACGGCGAGGGAGCACAGGAGCGCCGCCACCGCCTTCACGACGGCCCCGCTTCTGCACGGTGTTCTCTGGTGAGGTGATGACCATCCATGTCCGGCATGCAACCGGAGGGCCGTGTGGCCCGTACGACGCGGACCGTGAAGCCACCGTGAAGATCAACCGCGGCCGGCCGGCCCGTCCTGCCGCAGGGGAAGACGGACGGTGAAGGTCGCCCCGCGGCCCGGTCCCCCGGAGGCGGCGGTGAGGTCGCCGCCGTGGGCGCGGGCGATCCCGCGGGCGATGGTCAGGCCGATGCCGCTGCCGCCCGCGGGGGCCGGGCGGCCGGGGTGCTCCACCCGCTCGAAACGGTTGAAGATGCGCGTGAGGTCGTGCTCGTCGATGCCGATGCCGCCGTCCTCGACGGCGATCTCGACGTACGGCGCCGGCGCCTGTCCGGTGCGCACGCTGACCGACACCCGGTCGCCGGCATCGCAGGCACGCAGGGCGTTGCCCATCAGGTTGACCAGGATCTGGGCGATGCGGCCAGGGTCGAGCACGGCCGTGACCGGCGGACGGGGCACGACGGCGAGCGTGACCCCGCCGTCGTCGAACTGCGGGCGCAGCCGTTCGGCGGTCCGCCCGGTCAGGGCGACCACGTCGGTGGGCGCGACCTGGAGGGCGAACGCCCCCTCCTCGGCCCTGGACAGGGTGGACAGGTCGTCCGCGAGACGCCGCAACCGGGCCAGGTCGTCGGTGAGGGAGGCGAACATGGCGTCGTCGCGGGTGAAGATGCCGTCCGCCATGCCCTCGATCTGGCCGCTGAGGATGGTGATGGGCGTACGCATCTCGTGGGCGATCTCCGAGACCAGGCGGGCGCGGCGCCGTTCGACGTCGGCCAGCGCCGCCGCCAGCCGGTTGACGTCCTCGACCAGCGCGGCGAGCCCCGGCTCGCGGGGGACGTCGAGGACGCCGTCGTAGTCGCCGCCGGCCAGGCGGTGGGTCGCGGCCCTGACCTGGCGCAGCGGCCGGAGCAGGAACCGGGAGAAGACGAGGGACAGCAGGAGTGCCGCGGCCATGCCGACGGCCAGCGCGGGCCAGAGCAGTTCGAGGTCCACCTCGCCCTCGCGCCGCGCGGCCAGCGCGGCGAGCAGCCTTTCGAAGTCCGTACGCCCGGCGGCGGGGGAGGTCTGACCACCGGTGCCGTCGACGACGCTGGCGGCGACGTTCATCGCCGTGAGCGCCACGACCAGGACCGCCAGGTGGGACAGCACCAGGCGGACGGTCAGCGGCAGCGGCGGCAGCCGGCGCACCAGGCGGGCCGCCCAGCGTGTCGCCCCCGCGCTCGCGGGTTCTCCTGGAGTCATCCGGCGGGGCGGGCCAGGAAGCGGTAGCCGATGGCGCGCACCGTGCCCACGAACCGCGGGGTGCTCGCGTCGTCGCCGAGCGCGCGCCGCAGCGTGCGGATGTGGACGTCCACCACGCGCTCGTCGCCGAAGAAGTCGTGGCCCCACACGTGCTCGATGAGCCCGCGGCGGGTGAACACCCGGCCCGGGGCTCGGGCCAGCGCCACCAGCAGGTCGAAGTCGAGCGCGGACAGCTCCGGCGTGTGACCGGCGTCGACGGTGACCGTACGGGCGTCGGGGTCGATGACCAGGCCGTCGAAGCGCAGGGCCCGGTCCTCGGCGGCCTGATCGGGGATCTCGGCGCGGCGCAGGATGGCCCGCGCCCGCAGCGCGAGTTCGCGGGCGCTGAACGGCTTGGTGACGTAGTCGTCGCTGCCCGCGGTGAAGCCGATGATCCGGTCGACCTCCTCCGTCCGGGCGGTGAGCAGGATCACCGGCACCTGGCTGGTCGCCCGGATCCGGCGCAGGACCTCGAACCCGTCGAGGCCGGGCAGCATCACGTCCAGCACGACCAGGTCGGGCTGTTCGCGTGCGACCGAGGCGAGGCCGAGCGGCCCGTCCGGAGCCTCCAGGACTTCGAAGCCGTCCGCCTCCAGATAGCCGCGGAGCGTCATCCGGATCTTGGGCTCGTCGTCGACGACCAGAATGCGCTGTGTACTCATGCTGCCTCTGCCATCGGTCAGCGGACGGATCTGCGCCTTAGGGGGAGCCGCAGGCACCACACCGGTGTTGTCCATACCCGGACAGCCAACCGGAGCATCATGTGGCGCGTACCCGCCGGACCGTGAAGCTTCGGTGAAGCCGGGGGGCGTCCGCCGGGTCAGACCTTGCGCCAGCCCGGCACCCAGGCTCCGTCCTCCACCACGTAGTCGCCGAAGAGGGCGGGCGCCTCCTCGCGCATGAGCTCACCGATGCGCTGGAACAGCAGGCGGATCTCCTCCTCCGCGCCGACGGCGGTGCGAGCCTCGATCGTGTGCCGCAGCGTGCGCACGTTGGCGGTCCACACCAGCCCGGTCGCCAGGCCCTCGGGGGCGAACCTGCGCATGAACGACGTGCGGTGCTTCTTCTCCGAGAACGGCACGCCCTCCTCGTCGAGCCCGAAGTGGCCGGCCATCCACCGCTGGAACTGCTCCAGCTGCTCCAGGACGGCTGTGGCCCGCTTCATCAGCTCGTCGTCCTCCTGCGCCCATTCGGGGAACCAGAACGGCAGCTCGTCCAGGCGTACGAACCGCAGCGACTCCTGGGAGATCGCCACGCCGGGACGGTGCCTGACCAGCTCATGGGTGAGGACGCGGCTCACGTTGTGCAGCACGAAGCTGAAGCTGATGTGCTCGAGGACCGAGCCGTGCGCGCTGGCCAGGATGTTACGCAGGTAGTCGTCCTGATCTTTCCTGATCCGGACCACGTTGGGATTGAGCCCTGGCTCGAAGGAGCGGTAGCAGAGCCGGCCGGCGAACTCGGCGAGGTTCTGTGCGTCGAGGTCGCCGCGGTCGAGCCGCTCCAGCCAGCTCTCCCCGCCGACCTCCGCGAGATAGCGGGCCAGCTCGTCGTAGTCGAGCGACGGACGGGCGACGACGAAGACCTGGGGTTCGACAGTGCGCATGGAAATCCCCCGTATGGAGCGACCGCGTGGTGACGGCCCCAGTCAACCAGGTCCCTGCTCGGCTTCACGTGGTGACCCTGGCCAACACTATCCCGCCGACTATCAGGGCGAGCGCCACCATCCTTCCCGCCGACACGGGGTCGTCGTTGACGACGATGCCCAGGGTGATCGCCCCCACGGCGCCGATACCGGTGAAGACGGCGTACGCGGTGCCGACCGGCAGCGTGTTCATGGCCTGGGACAGCAGCCAGACGGCGGCGGCCATGAGGACCAGGCAGATGAGTGTGGGCAGTGGCCGGGTGAAGTTGTGCGTCGGCTTGATGCTCTGTGACCAGGCCACTTCGATCAGACCGGCCAGCATCAGGATCAGCCAGTTCATCGGGCCGCCTCCTCGAGTGCCGCGGCCAGTGACTTCTCGTGCTGCTCGCGCAGGTGCGCCAGCGCCGGGTCGAGGCGGGCGTTGACCAGTTCGGCGTGGATGAAGGTCGCGTTCTCCACCTGGAAGTGGCCTTTGAAGAAGTCGCGCAGGTAGCGCTCCTGATGGTCGTACGGCTCGCGGGGCGTGCCGGGGCCGTACGCGCCGCCGCGCGCGCTCGTCACCACGAAGGAGCGGCCTTCGAGTGACATCCGGGGAAAGGTGATCTGGTCGAGCCAGGCTTTGAGCGTCGAGGGGATCGAGTAGTTGTACATCGGCGTGCCGATGAGGATGACGTCGGCCGCGACCACCTCGTGGAGCAGCGGCTCCACGACGGCCCACGCCTGGCGCTGGGCGGGTGTGCGGACGGCCTCCCGATAGCGCGCGATGTCGGTGATCTCGTGCTTCAGGATGTGGTCGCACAGCTCCGTCCACGCCTCGCCGATGTGCGGCACGGGGTGTGCGGCCAGGTCGCGGTGGACGTACGCGGCCTGGGGGTGCGCCGCGCGCCAGGTCTCGGCGTACCGGCGGGAAAGCTCGCGTGAGAACGACGCCCGGCGGGCGCTGGAGTCCAGGTGCAGCAGCATGATCTCTCCTCATGAACTGGACACAGTGTCCGATTGAGTATAAGTGGACGATGTGTCCACATACAATCGAACGCATGGAGAGAGCCGACGCCGCGCGAAACCGGGCGCGGATCCTTGAGGCGGCCGCGCAGCTGTTCTCGCAGCGGTCCCCGGAGGACGTGACGATGGACGACATCGCCAGGAAGGCCGGGGTGGGCCGGGGCACGCTCTATCGCCGCTACCCCGACAGGGCCTCGATCGCCGTCGCCCTGCTCGACGCGCACGAGCGGGACCTGCAGCAACGCCTGCTGCGCGGCGAGCCGCCGCTGGGCCCGGGCGCGCCGCCCGCCGAGCGGCTGGCCGCCTTCTACGCTGCCATGGTGGACCTGCTGGAGGACCACTCTCACCTGGTGCTCGGCTCAGAGGTGGGCCGCTCCCGCTTCGAGACGGGCGCATACGGCTTCTGGCGCGCCCACGTGCGCGCCCTCCTGGCCGCCGCCGGCACGCCCTGCATGGACGCGCTGGCCGACGTCCTGCTCGCCCCCCTCGCCCCCGAGGTGTACGGCTACCAGCGCACGGTGCTCGGTCTCACGCCGGAGCGGATCACCGAGGCGCTGACCAGGCTCACGAAGACCCTCGACCCGCCGTGAAGGCGTGCGGGGCCGGAGCCGCGGGGCGAGCCCGGCGCCACGGCCGGCGCGGCACTCTGGCGCCCGGTGGCGGTGGGCGCAGCTAGTCTTGCCGGGTGTTCGCGAACGTCCCGAGCGCCGTCCGCTCCTGGCCGGGCTTCTGGCGTGCTCGCTCCACGTTCGCCAAGGACGGCACGCTGGCTGTGCTGCTCACGCTGCTGGCGTTCGTACCCACGCTGTCCGCTATCGCGGCGCAGCTCGGCGACCTGCCACGACGCCCGGCGGACGCGCCGGCCGTGGCGCTGGTCCTGGCCCAGTCCGCGCCGCTGGCCGTGCGCCGTCGCTGGCCCGCGGCCTGCCTGGCGGTCATCGGCGCCGCCTTCGCCGCGCACCAGGCGCTGTCCTACCCGCCGACGTTCGCCAGCATCGGGCTCTATCTGGCGGTGTACGCGGCCGGAGCCCACCAAGAGCGGTTCCGTCCCGGCCTCGCCGCGGCGGCGAGCGCCGGCTATGCCACGCTGGCGGTCGTCCTGAGCAGCCTCGGGTCGCCCACTCGCGTCCAGGATTTCCTCGCGTTCTACCTGACGCTGGTGGTGATCTGGATGGCCGGCGTGGGGATGCGCCGCCGGCAGGCGGAGGAGGCCGAACGCCGGCGGCTCGCCGCGGACGTGGCCAAGGCCGCCGAGCGGGCACGCATCGCCCGTGAGCTGCACGACGTGGTCACGCATCATGTGACCGCCATGGTGGTCCAGGCCGACGCGGCACAGCTGGTGGTCGGAGCGGCGCCCGACCGGGCCGAGGCCGGGCTCGCCTCCATCGGCGACACCGGGCGGCGGGCTCTCACGGAGCTGCGGCACCTGCTCGGCGTGCTGGAGGCGACCGGCGAGTCGGGCGCCGCGGACGACCGCGCGGCGACGCTGGACAGGATCGGCGACCTCGTCGAGCGGGCCCGCGCGTCCGGCCAGCCCGTCGAGCTGTTCCAGTACGGCGAGCCGCGCCCCCGGGCCGTGGACGTGGAGCTGGCCGCCTACCGGGTGGTGCAGGAGGCGCTCACCAACGCGATGAAACACGCGACAGGGCGGCCCACCCGGGTCACGGTGCACCACGATCCCGACCGCATCGCGATCGAGGTGACCAGCGACGGGCCCGCCGGCGCGGCCCCCGCGCTGCCCTCGGGCGGGCGCGGTCTCGACGGGCTGCGCCGGAGGTTGCGCACGCTCGATGGCGATCTGGTCGCCGCAGGCGGCCCCGACGGCGCTTTCCGTGTCCGCGCCTCCATCCCCACCAGGAGCCAGGCATGACCGACACCCCGATCAAGGTGCTCATCTGCGAGGACCAGGAGCTCGTGCGGGCAGGCTACGTCACCGTCTTCTCCGCCCAGCCCGACATGGAGGTGGTCGGTGAGGCCGCCGACGGCCGCGCCGCGGTGGAGGCCGCGCGGCGGCTGCGCCCGGACATCGTCGTGATGGACATCCGGATGCCCGTCCTCGACGGCATCGAGGCCACCAGGCAGCTGGCCGGGCCCGGCATCGCCGCTCCGGTGAAGGTGCTGGTCGTCACCACGTTCAACGTCGACGAGTACGTCTACGAAGCGCTCAGGGCCGGGGCCGCCGGCTTCCTGCTCAAGGACGCCAGACCGGCGGAGCTGGTCAACGGCGTGCGTATGATCGTCCGCGGCGAGTCCCTGCTGGCCCCCGCGGTCACCCGCACCCTCATCGGCCACTACGCGGCCCGCCTGCGCCCCGCCGACACCGCCAACCCGGCCAGGCAGGAGGTCGTACGCGCGCTGACCCCCCGCGAGCTCGAGGTGCTCGTACAGATCGCCGGCGGCCTGTCGAACGCGGAGATCGCCGCGGAGCTGTCCATCACCGTCGAGACCGTGAAAACCTACGTGTCACGGATCCTGATGAAACTCGACCTGCGCGACCGCGTGCAGGCGGTCGTCCTCGCCTACCGAGTCGGGCTCGTCCCCGCCGCCGGCTGAGCCACGACCCGGTTCGCGCGGCGCCGTCAGCCGCAGTTGCCCCACTCGTCGCGGCTGCCCGTGGCGAGTGGGCCGCCGTGGCCGCCGCTGCTGATCGAGCCGAGGAACCGTACGCAGTGCCCTGAGGTCTTCTGGGTGATCGCGGCGTAGTGGCCGTACTGGCCCTCGTCCTGCACGACGCCCTCGGCGCCGCTGCCCGAGCTGCGGTAGTGGAGCTCGGCGTTGGTCCAGGTGAGGGTGCCGTGCCAGCTCTCCTTGCGGGTCACCACGCAGTTCTCCCCGTACGTGCCGCTCCACAGCAGGTACACCGTGCCATACCTGGAGCCGTTGCGGTTGACGGCGGAGCGGGAGTCCTGGTTGGTGTAGGACCCGGATGACCAGCCGCATCCCTCCGACGAGCGCACGATGTCGGACAGGGAATGTGCCGAGGCCGGTGCGGGCGCCAAGCCGACCACTGCCGCTGAGAGCAGGAAAGCGGCTGCCCCTGTGCCGGCGAACCGCCGCAGTGGGCGGCGTGAGATTGCGAACATGACCTGCTCCTCGATGTGCCGATTCGTTCGGTCCCCCCTGGAACCGGCCTCCACGTTAGATCGGTAACTAGTGGAAATACTCGGTCATATCGGGACACATACCGAGCGGATAAGGTCATGCGCTTGCGACGCGCCCCTGTTCGAGCGGGCGCTCAAATCGTACACTTCGGTTTTGAGCGATCGCTCAAACAGGGGGAGGCGGCCATGCAGCTGTACGTCGAGGCACGCATACGCGCCGACCTGGACCTGCTCTGGCACCGCACCCAGGATCCGGCACACCACCAGCGCTGGGACCTGCGCTTCACCCACATCGACCACCTGGCCCGCGCGGAGGGGGAGCCGCAGCGGTTCAGGTACGGAGTCCGCCTCCTGCCGGGCCTGCTCGTCTCGGGAACGGGCATCGCGTCGGGAGAGAAGCGACGCCCCGACGGCACCCGCACCTCGGCTCTCCGCTTCGCCTCCCCGCACCCCCTCTCACCGATCGCGCGAGGCCGCGGCTACTGGCGCTACCTCCCCGGCGGGGACGGCATCCGCTTCGTCACCGGCTACGACTACGAGCCGCGCTGGGGGCGCCCCGGCCGGATCGCCGACCGCCTCGTCCTGCGCCCGCTCATGGGGTGGGCCACGGCCTGGTCGTTCGACCGGCTGCGGTTGTGGTGCGAGCGCGGCATCACGCCCGAACGGTCGCTGCGGCACGCGCTCGCCGGCGTGGCGGCACGCGCGCTGGCCATCGGAGTCGCCGCGGCGGTGGCGCCGCCGGCCGCCGTGCCGGTGGCGATCGCCGCGCTCTGGCTGCCGCCGTCGCGTGACGCTCCGGCGGCCCGGCGCTGCCTGCGCCGCCCGCCCGGAAGCGGAGCCGCCACCCCGCCCGCCCTCCTGAACTCCTTGAGGTGGTCATGATCTCGATCTTCCAGCAGGCCCTGGGCGCCGGCTTCGACCGGCTGCACCCGCGCATCCAGCGGCGCTTCTCCGCCGGCCTCGGCAGTGGCGAGGCCTGCGTCGGCCGCGGCGTGATGGATCGCGTCTGGCACGGAGGCGCCTGGCTGCGGCCCTTCCTGGCGCTGGGCGGCACACGGCACATCCTGGTGCCGCGCAGCGGCCGCGACATCCCCTTCACCATCGAGAACGTCCCCTACCGCGACTCCTTCGGTCGCGAGACGGTCACCTTCGTCAGAACCTTCGCCTTCCCCGGCCGGCCGCAACGCTTCGACGCCACGATGATCTTCAGCCCAGAGCGCGGCTGCGTCGTCGACTACCTCGGCACGCACCAGCACCTCGCCACCGACCTGCACGTCCGGGCGGACCCGAGCGGCGCCCTGGTCATCCGCTCCGGCGAGCAGCGTTTCCGCGAGGGCCCGGTCGACGCCCGCGTGCCGGCCCTGATCAGGGGCGACGCCGTGGTCAGGGAATCGTACGACGACGAGGCGGGGCGCTTCCGCATCCAGGTCACCGTCTCCAACCGCTACTTCGGGCCGCTCTTCGGCTACGAGGGCTCCTTCACGGCCGAGCACATCGACGTGGCCGCCCATGGCGTACGCACCGATCTGCGGCCGGTCCGCGAGGAAGCGCGAGCATGAGCAACGACACGCGGACGAAACTGCTCGAAGGCGCGCTCGCGACGCTCACCGAGCAGGGCATCGCCAAGACCTCCGCGCGTGCCGTCGCCGCCGCGGCGGGGGTCAACCAGGCGCTGGTCTTCTACCATTTCGGCAGCGTCGACGAGTTGCTGGCCGCCGCCTGCCGCCACGGCGCCGAGCAGCGGGTCGCCGCCCACCGCGACCGCCTGAACGACGTGCGCACCCTCGGCGAGCTCCTGGCGCTGGGCCGGGACCTGCACGCCGCGGAGCGCGACGGCGGCCACGTCGCCGTCCTGGCCCAACTGCTGGCCGGCGCGCAGACGCAGCCACGGCTGGCCCCCGCCACCGCCGCCGGGCTCGCGCTGTGGACCGAGGAGATCGAGCAGGTGCTCGTACGGGTGCTGGCCGGGAGCCTGCTCGCGGAACTCGTCGACGTCGCCGGGCTGGCCAGGGCGGTCTCCGCCGCGTTCGTCGGGCTGGAACTGTTCGAAGGCGTCGACCCGGCCGGCGCCGGCCATGCCTTCGCCGCACTCGACCAGATCGCCGACCTGGTCACCGCGCTCGAAGAACTCGGGCGGCTCACGCGGCCGCCCGCCCGCGACGCTCCACCGACCGCCGGCTAGCGGGCTCCCGGGCGACTTCCCCGGTCTTTTCCGGGTCGCTGTCGATGCCGGCTGTGCTTGTTCGTCGGGTGGTGACTCCTCCGCTCCCAGAAGAGAGCGGCTTCTCGCTAGGCCGCTTACGCAGCGTTGCGAAGGGCAAGCCCTGCCCTGAGGATGTTGATCGCCGCGTTGACGTCGGCGTGCGCGGTGTGCCCGCACGCCGCCCACGGGCAAGGAGTTTCGCACGACTCAGGTGCCGGGGCGTAGCTCGGCCAGTTCGGCTTCGGTGAAGCCGGCCAGGACACGATCCTCGACGTTGAGCGGCATCGGGCTGACGGTGGGCCAGTTCGCGGCGGCCAGGAGCCGGCGGGTCTCCGCGTCGAGGGCGGCGACGGCTTCGTCGCTGCCGAGCAGTTCGCGGAGCCAGCGGTTGCCGTTGCCGACATGGGTGACCTCGTCCGCGTTGATGTAGTCGAAGAGCAGGGCGGTGCGTTCGTCGCCCATCTTCTTGAGGGCGCGGTAGATCACCATGCCGCCGTCCAGGCCGATGCCCTCGCCCATGCGCTGTTCGATGTTGATGCGTTCGGGCAGCGTACGGCCGAGGGTGAACTTGTCCCACACGTCGAATTTGATGGGATGGTCGCCGATCTGGCCGCCGAGCTCGGAAATGCGGTTGGCTATCAGCTCGAAATGACGCCCTTCGTCCCGAACTTGTTTGGCCAGGTCGTACCGCAGGCCCCATGGAGCCTCGGGGTGATGGGCGATGAGGGCCGCGCAGATCTCGGCAGCGCAGATCTCGATGCCGAAGATCATGTCGTGCAGGTGCCGGACGAGTCCGGAAGCAGAGGAAGCGCCTTCGGCGAGTCCGGCCTCCCGGCCCGGCCGGCGGGGAATCGACTCCAGTGCGGACAGCGGCGGAGGGATCTGCTCGTCCCGGTCCAGGCCCTCGATGCCGCGCGCCAGTTCTCCCCTCCCACCGGACGTGGCGCCGCCGGTCGGCGGGGTGAGCTTGTCCAACTGCTCCGCCACGCTCTTCAGACACGACACAGAAGCCTCGTCCGCCAACTGGTCGTGCCGGGCCTGACAGAGGCAGACGACGTCGCGCAGCTCGGGAAACGCCTGCGACACCAGGAGGTCGTACTGCTCCGCCGGATCGCCGATCCGGATCAAGCCGTTGGTGAACTCGGCGTATCCGGCGACAGGCGTCATCGCCTCAGCGGAGGAACGAAGGCCGGGCAACCGCCGGCCGAGGTGGTCGGCCGCCTGCGCGAGGCTCCACACATCGCGCGAGAGGGCCACCTTGGTCCGGGAGTCGGCGACCCTCACCAGCGCGCCGGCCGAGATTTCCAGCAGGCGGACGCACGCGTACCGGAGAATTTGCAGTGACCGGCGGCTCTCCGCCACATCAGGGGGAGCTTTCTCCGTCATTCAGAACCTCCTTTGCCGGGCGGTCACCATACGAGCCGCATCATTCGTGCTGACCACGTTCACCGGTCGTCCCGGCGTTGCGTGCGTTTCCTGGCGCATTCTGACTATTACCAGAGCTCGCCCCCGAATCAGCGTGCTGTGACTGGCAGGTGTCTGCCTGGCAGCAACCGTCCATTTCTCGTCAAGCCGGTCGGCCATGGACAGGATTCGCCTGTGGCAGGAATTGACCACTGCCGAAGGCGGTGGGGGAATGTTCTCTTTGAGGGCGTGACGCGGTTGCCCACCGGCTCTGAGAGCCTGACCATGTACCGCGTTCTCATCGTGGTGGACACGCCCGGCCGGCGAGCATCGGAAACCGGCCTGCGTGCCGCCCTCACCGATTCAGCCGCCGGTAACGACTGCACGGAGCACATCTTCATGGAGGCGCGGGACGGCCTGCTCGTCCTGGTCGTGTATCTCCGCGCCGCGGACCCGTACGCGGCCCGCTTCACGGCCGAGCAACTGTGCCGTCGTACGATGGCCGTCGCCATGCCGCCGGACGTCCTCTGGGTGATCCGGTCGGCGATCGTCCTCTGACAGGTGACCTACTCCAGGTCGTCCTGGTCGATCCAGCCCAGGGCGACGGCTCGCGCGCCGACCTGGAATCTGCTCTTCGCGTCGAGCCTTTCCTGCAGCGCGGACACGGTGCGCCTGACCGTGCGGACCGACACGCCGAGCCGCCTGGAGACCATCTCGTCCGTGTGGCCCAGGCCGAGGAGTCTCAGGACCTGCTTCTCCTGTGCGGTCCGCCCGTCGTCGTGCCGCCGCCGCCGTGTGCCGAACGGCACCGCGTTCTTCCACGCGAAGTTGAACAGCGCGACCAGCCCTGTGAGCAGGCCAGGATTGGCGACCTCCACGGCAGCGGCGCAGGGCCTCTCCATGTCGACGGGCACCACCGCGATCCGCCGGTCCACGATGAGCATGCGCATGGGGAGCACGGAGGTCGTGCGGACCTCGCTTCCCATGTCGCAGAGCCACTGGGCGTAGGCGCAGGTCGCCGGGTCGTTACGGACGCTGTCCAGATAGATGGTGCGAAGCCGGACCCCACGGTCGATCGCGTCCCTGTCCAGGGGTCTGCTGGCGGCCATGCTCGCTTCCGGCTGGGCGCCGCCGTACATGAAGGAAGCGACCTCCCATGTGCAGGTCTCGGACAGCTCGCGGAGCCTTGCCCTGACGGTGTCGACGCCCTCGAGCCGGTCGATCCCGGTTGCGGACGTGTGCACTCGGCTCTCCGCGTACACGTCCAGCAGCGCCGTGAGCGAGGCCCTGCTCTCCTCGAGCTCCTGCTGCCGCTTGGCGATCTCAGTCTGCTGCCGGGCGAGCAGGGCAGCGAGCCCGGTCTTGGGGTTGACGGGCACGAGAACCTCGCCGGCGGATCCGGAGATGCGCAACAAGGACATGCGTGCCAGGTCGTCCAGGGCCTGACGGACCTGGTGTTCCTCCATGCCGAGGTTCCGCATCAGGTCTTCGACTCCGGCCTGGGGATGTTCGAGCATCGCGAGGTACACCGTTTCGGCGACATCGTTGATGCCCAACGCCTCGAACATGAGCCCTCCCTGCGCTCTGGACTCCTCCGTTCCGCCCTGTCTAGCGAGAGGCGATATGAGGCGGCTATGAAGTCGCTATACGTCGGGCGGCAACGCGGGTGGCCGCTTCATGCCATAGGCAGCATTTGACCACTTACGCGGGCGAACGCGAGCGTCCAACGATGGAGGCCGCCGGCAACACCGCTGATGTTTGCCACGGGAGGGATTCCGTGCCTTCTTCTGCTCCCTCTTAACCGGCCAATACCTATGTTTCCCCAGGTCAGCGACACGCCGTGATTTGCTACCTGCTGGCCGGATGGGGCCATCGCGGGTACATCTGTCCTCATGATCGAACAGGGACTCCGGCTGG